>CAWJDY010000020.1:0-59745 GCA_963841705.1 uncultured Alphaproteobacteria bacterium | reverse complement strand
GGTTACGTCGATCGTATCCTTCGCGGAGCCAACCCTGGTGATCTTCCCATCAACGCCTCATCGCAATTCGATTTCGTTATCAACCTACGTACTGCCCACGCCCTTGGGATTGCGATTTCACCCGATTTTGTCTCTGCCGCCAACGAGGTGATCGAGTGATAAGGCGCGACTTCATCACGCTGCTTGGCGGCGCTGCCGCCGCTTGGCCGCTCGATGCGCGGGCGCAGCAGCCGGCGATGCCAGTGATCGGATTTCTTAGCGCGCTCTTGCAGGCAACAACTGCCCCCGACACTGCGACGTTCCGACAAAGCCTCGCGGAGGCAGGCTATGTTGAGGGACGCAACCTGGGGATCGAGTATCGCTTTGCAGAGGGCCAATACGATCGGCTGCCGACCATGGCCAGTGAACTGCTGCGCCGCCAAGCGGTTCCAACACCGCCGGTCACGCCGTTTAGGCGGCAACAACGCGGTTGTACTTTGCACCGAGCGTGTCCTCGCGCTCCTCGGTCTCCGTGAACCGGGGCGAGTTGATGATGTGCCTGGCGATGCGCCGGCGTTCGACATAGGCTGCATCCTAGAAGGTTGCCCACCAGCCCGGTTTGCGCCGGTCCATGGTACCGGGACGCTTGGAGCAGTCGATCCAGACATCCGCCACGGCGATGCGCCCGATCATCTTGGCGATGTCGTCCAGCCAGTGATCCGCGAACCATCCTCAGACAACGGATGTTGGTGGTGCGCATAAGCGAACGCGGAGTAGTACTCCCGCACCTGCTTCTCAATTCCAATTTGCGCACAACTCTTTTGCTTTACTAAGTGCCTTCAGTTTGATGTCCGCTCCGCCACCAAACTACGTTCGCTCCAGACGTTGATCCTGACGTTCTTCCTGCTGCGGTTGTTTGAAATCCTCAAACCTGGTTATGGCGTTGTAAGCGCCCCAGAGTGTGCCCCGGACGCCAGGTGTTTGCAGGTCAGCTTGCCCCTCAAAAATCTTGCGCAAGAAGTCCCAGCGCGACGGGTCCTCCTCTTTCCTCTTCTGCACTAGGCTCCGTGGATACACTGCTTCAAAGTAACGCTCCAGCCGATTCTCAATCATTTGGATTTTTGCCAACCTACGGAAGCATTCCTCGGCCTTTAAGAACACCTCCTGCGTAATAGCTAGGAAATCCGCCAATTCTTCCAATCTGAACTGCATCTTTTTGCTGTGCCTGACGCGGTAGGCTTTCTGTCCATCGTCCATCGCCATCATCAAGGTATTTTGACAGACGACCCGCACCGAAGTGAATTTCACGGAGACAGATCCCTCTCCGGTGTGACTGTTTGAAAGTAGCAGATACTTAAGACACTCATCGCCCGGTGCGATCTGCATTGCTTCCGGCATTTTGGCCATTACCCAAACACGCTCGCCTCCTCCGAGTACCCCGGCTGTCTCAAAATACGCCTTCTTTTCTCCCACGATCGGATCGAAAAATTCGAAGGCATCAACGTTCTGCAAAGGTTGATACCGTCGGCTGACAACTCCTAGCAGGACTTCGGCTTCGCTAGTGCATGGGCGCGGCACACGGATCACCTCGTAGCGGGAATACTCTCCCTTCCGGTTGATCCGCTGCGCGCCTCGAGCTGGGCGCAGCTCAACCTGCCAATCCATTCCAGCGGCGCGGATCATTTGTTCTGCGGTGACGCCTTTGGGGACTCGAGTTCCGAGCCCGTGCCAGGGCACGTCTCTGTAGTAAGCCATTGTTTGAACGTTGGCCGGCATTGGGGGCCCCTTGCCGTGATCCTCGCTAATAAAGCTGTTGTAGCGACTTAGCCGAGCATAATTTGCGGAATATAGCCAGTGGTTTAATAGCCCGTGACCTGCGCGCCTTAGCTCATGAGAGCGCGCGCATTGGTGGCGTGGAATCTGCGACGGATAAGGGTCACGCGGGGCCTCTCTCAGGAGCGGCTGGCTTTCGATTCAGGTGTAGATCGGTCGTATGTCGGAGGCTTGGAGCGGCGAGAGGAAAATCCCACTGTTGATTTGCTGGACCGGCTTGCGCGCACGCTTTCTGTCCATGTGTCGGAGTTCCTTGCGGAACCGATGAAGGGTACGCCCGCACCCAAACCGCTCAGGCGAGGACGTAGGGCTTCGAAGACAGTGCCCCCTCGCCGTGGATAAAACCCACGAAAGCGTTCAAGTGGCCCTTGGGAGTATTGTAAGTGTTCTAAACGCTGGTATAGTGTCCTTACAGCAGCCGAAAAGGGCACCAATGTCAGCGCATTACGGTAAGTTTGTCGCCTATTTTCGGGTCAGCACGGACAGGCAGGGCAAATCAGGCCTGGGCCTCGACGCGCAACGCGAGGCGGTCATGAACTACTTGAACGGCGGTCGGTGGACGCTCGTCGATGAGTTTACCGAGGTCGAGAGCGGCAAGCGCAATGACCGGCCGGAGCTGGTGAAGGCCCTCGCGGCTTGCAAAAAGCAGAAAGCCAAGCTCGTCATTGCCAAGCTCGACCGCCTGTCCCGTAACTTGGCATTCATAGCGACCCTGATGGATTCGGGCGTAGAATTCGTGGCCGTGGATAATCCGCATGCGACCCGATTGACCCTGCATATCCTGGCAGCGGTCGCCGAGCACGAGCGCGAGATCATCAGCGCTCGGACATCGGCTGCGCTAAAGGCTGCTAAGGCCCGCGGCAAACGTCTCGGTAATCCAAAACTCTCTGAGGCCCGACGGCATGCGGCCGCGGCTAGAAAGGAGAGTGCAGAGCGCTATTCGGCGAATGTTTTGCCGGTGATCCAAGAAATTCAGCGGAGTGGCATCAAGTCGCTGCGCGGCATTGCGCGGGCATTGGCAGCGCGCGGTATCCCGACGGCACGCGGTGGTGAATGGACGGCCGTCCAAGTCTCTGACATTCTGCGGCGGGCTGGCTGAAATTAATTTGCAGTGGGCGCTCTCATAGAATGAGCGTGGAAACACCGAAAATAAGCTCCGCCAGCGCTCGAAGAGTGCTTTGAAGCTCGTCCCCCTCATGAAACCGCCTCCAGTGCTTAAGCCAATCAATGTTCCACTAGGGTGAGGTGAACGCGAGTGAACTGAAACCAGGCATCATCGTCCACGGGCCGGTCTTTCCTGGCCCGTGCTCCTGACACGCCGTTCGAGTTCGAAGGAGCAGATAGCACGGTAGCGATTAATGCAGTGCCTACGATTACAGGTCATCAATCAGATTCCCCAAGGCATTTGCCCTTGATGGATCAAACTCCGCCTGGTTAACGCGCATGTAGCGCCACTGCGAACCGGTAGCTTCGCTTATGTGCGCATAGGTGCAAAGCTGTCGTTCGTAACTCGCGATTAGCTCCGGACTGTCTTTCGGCCGCGGTGATGTCTTGAAATCCAGCAGTTCCAGCTTGCCGTCACCGCCGAGGAGAAGATCGACCTTTCCGGTAAGGATGTAGCCGTCCTTCTCCAGCGAGACGTCGACCTCGGTCTGGATGACGCGGCGCATCTCGGCCTGGTTCTGGCCGAAGTAGTTCACGACCTGCTGGAATGCCGCTTTTTTTGCGGTGTCACCGATGGGGTGAACATCGCTCAGGCACAGGAACCGGAACGTCCGCTCGAAAAGCTCGCGGATACCTTTCTCGTTCAAGCCATCGAGCTTCCGGTCGAGTGCGATGCGGTGAATATCTTCGATCGTCTGATGCACAAGCAGGCCGAAGAAGATCACTGCCGATCGTGAGGGCGTGAAGTCATATTCGCGGAAGAACTGATATTGCCGTGGGCAGGTCTCGTAGATGCGGAGGTCGCCAGTGAAGCTGTACGACCGCTTGACCGGCATCCGCGCGCGCAGCGCGAAGCTCTGGGCGGCAAGCAGTTTTTTCTCGACGTATGGCCATTGCGGCAGCCCCTGCCAGATCGGCGCGAAGTGGTCTTTCGGCGGGGCGTGCGCCGTAAGGACGAGCATCTTCTGCGGACGCGAGAACGCTACGTAATGCAGACGCATCCGGTCGAAGCCGGTAACACGATTCTCGGGTTCGAACGGGGGGCGCCGGTAAAAAGGTGTGAGATCACGGTCGATCCGCTTCGCACTTGAGAGCTGGTTGGAAAGCGAGCCTACCACCACGATCGGGAACTCGAGACCCTTGGCCTGATGGATGGTCATCACCTGGACGTAGCCCTTCGGGAACGGCTGGTTCGGGTCCTCGTACTCGTTGATACCTCCTTCGTGAAGCAGCCGCAGAAAGCTGTTGAAGATGTGAAATCGCAGGAATTCGCGGTTCCGATGCGTAACGACCGTGTAGTGGTAGTACGTCTGGAACGCGTTCAGGAGCTGCGAGAAGATCGCGAGATTGCGGGCCGCGTTCTCATTCTTGACCGCGCTCCGGAACGGCTCAAACGCGAGCATGCGGTACAGATAGTCGGCGGGCCGCATATCGAGCGCTTGGCGCTCCTTTAGCTGCGCAATGTCGTCGGTCCATTCGCGCAATGAGTTCGCGAGCGGATGCGGCACCCCGTACCGCCGGCCAAGCTGCACGATGCAATCGTCGACATATCCCGCGAGTTCGGCAACCGCGCCCGCGACTTGACCGCGCCCATTCCCGTACCAGCCGAAGATCACCGCCAAGCAGCCGACGAGATCGCGAATCTCCTCGTTCTCAAAATACGCGCGAGCGCGGGGGCAGAACGCCGGAATATTTTTGTCCTGTAGGGCGTCGAGATACGGGCCGCTGTGGTCCTGTCGCACGCTATGGAGCAGGAGGGCGACCTGGCTGTAGTCTTCGATCACCCCGTTCCTCTTCAGGTACTGAACGAGATCGGCAAAACGCTTCGCCTCGTCGTGGGCATCCTGTCCCCAGATCGCGAAGACGGCAGGATAGGACGGGTAGCTTGAGGCCGGGTCCGGCGCGATGGTTTTGTCGAACCGAAACGGGCGCGCCGCTGGCGTTGGTCCAATCGGCCGACGCCATCCATCCGTCATACCGCTCGATGATCTCCTTGTGCGAGCGGTAGTTGGTCGTGAGTTTGACTTGGGCGCAGCCCGGCATGCGCTGTGGGAATTCGAGGATATTCCGGACCGTCGCGCCGCGGAACCGGTAGAGGCTCTGGTCCTCGTCGCCGACCACGCACAGGTTGCGCGTGCCTTCGGTGAGCTTCAGCAGCAACCGCTCCTGCAGGAAGTTCGTGTCCTGATACTCGTCGACCAGTACGTATTTGACCTCGCCCGTGAGAGCCGGCCCCGTCTCGGGCGCCTCCAAGAGGTCGAGCACAGAGCGCTGAAGGTGCGAAAAGTCGATGTGATTGGAATCGAGCAGCGCCTTTTCGTACGCGATGTACGCCTTGCCGATCGCTACGATGAACGGGTCCCGCGACTTGAGGAGCGCTTTCCCGTCGACAAGCTCCTCAGTGATCTTATCAAAGTACCCGCGCGCGCCCTCGATGGCGGTCCACCGCGTTTTCCAGCGATTGAGAAACAGATCGTTCTCCGCGGGACCGATGATCTCGTCAAAGTGGTCGAATATGAAGAGGAGCTGCGTCAGGTCATCCAGCGTCTCAAACCCGTGGCCGAGCGGAGTGCGGTGACGGTGCTGTGTCAGCACCCGATTGCACAAGCTGTGGATGGTGGAAACGGTCAGCTCGGAGAGGTCATTGGAGTATCCGATCAACCGCGCTGCGGCAGCCAGGCGGTCACGCATTTCGAATGCCGCCTTCTCGGTGAACGTGCAGAGGACCATCTGCTTCGGCGCCGCTTTGCCGAGCAGGAGCAGGTTCAGCGCTCGCAGTACGATGCTGTACGTCTTGCCGGATCCCGGCCCCGCAATGACTAGGAGAGGTCCGTCGATGTGGCCCACGATCTCTTTCTGAGCATCGTTGAGATCGGGATAGTGCTTGAGAATGGAAGGCGCGATGACGGCTGGCGGCTTGTCCGCTACCGACCGGGCTGCGGTGCCTCTTCCTCCGAAACCAAGGACCTCGCCATCGTTTCCCCCTGTGCTGGTCCGGGACACCTTACCCTCCCGCGAGATGCAATCTTTACCGTGTACGTCGACACGCGAGGGTAGCAGACGGAGTGGAACCCGAATACCGACACTGTACCTTCCAAGGTCTCGTCATCATCCGGTATCATGCCGGCAAGCTCATCCCTTTGATGCCGGTGCGAGCGGCATCAAGGCCATTCGGCAGGGCCGACAGCGAGCCACGGGCATTAACTCTGGCTTGGCCTATGCCGCGAAAAATGAACTCCACATGGGTCGTTTCTGACGGATGTAGCGCGCGCTCGTAGACGCCGCACCGAATCCCATTGGCTTTTGATCTTCGTGCAACCCGGCATCGCCAGATGGTCGAGGAGGGTCGGCAACGGGTATTCCGCGCCGAGCCGTTAACCTCGCGTCAACCGTTCCGCCTGCACCGTTGCGCGGATCAGTTCAGGGAACGGAGAGCAACACATGGGTTACACCCTCGGGCAGGCCGCGAAAGCCGTCGGCATGTCGAAGACGTCGATCCTGCGAAGCATCAAGGCGGGCAGGATCAGTGCAGGGCGAGATGAGTTCGGCCAATGGGCCATCGAGCCCTGCGAGTTACATCGGGTTTACCCGGCCCTCACGGATGACGCGGATACGGGGAACGGTACGGGGGAACGAGGCGTCACCGGCGGTGAAACGGCGCTCGCCGAAGCCAATGCACGCGCCGCCCTGGCCGAACCACGACTATCCGATTTCAAATCGATGCTCGACGACATCCGCGAGCAACGGGACCGCTGGCAGCAGCAGGCGGAACGGGTGGCGGCACTCGCGATCACGGATCAGCGGAAGGAACCCGCACCCGCGCAGCCTCAGTCATGGCGGCGAATGCTCCCAGCCCCCACCGGACACCTTCTGTTTCTATGGGTTGTGGGCCTCCTCTGTGGGGGCGTTCTGCTTTCAACTGTTCGTTAACCGTTTTCTAACGCGGTTAAAGTCCGGTCGAGGCGTTGCAGGCGGAGTTGGCCAAGGTCGAAGCCTCGGCGGCTGGCACCGGGCGGATTTTGAGCGCGAGCGTGAGGATGCCGACCGGCTAATGGCGGAGCTACTGCGGGCGACGGCTGACACGATGGGCGCAAGGAAACCGCGGCCCGGCTGGCAGGCGAGCTATCGGCCCTGCGGTCGCGACCGTGGTGGCGTAGGCTGGCAGGGTGATCGTTTAGCGGCAGGGCGAACAGGCGCAACTTGCATTCTGAAACGCGAGCTAACCTATTGGCCGAACTGGGGTTGAATTTTGGTGATTTTTCAGAAGCAGCATTGAGCGATAAGGCGAAATTGTCGGTTTTGCAGACCGTTGCGTAACCACTCCGCCACGTGGCCCCACAAAGGTAATTAGCGATTTGCAGCCGGCTCGGCAATTGGTGGAAAATGACGTCCGCGGCCTGGTCGCCGAGCTGTGGCCCTAATTGCGGCTTATCCCAGCTGCGCAATCGTGAGAGGAGGGGGACGCGATGCGTTACTTGATGGGCATAGGCGTGGTGCTCGCGCTGTTGATGGGCCCGGCGTTTTCGCAGCAGAAGGATGAGGATTGGGGGCCCAACCAGAAGGCCGAGGCAGAGAAGGCGGAAGAGCTCAGGCAGGCGCAGGAGATCGAGCGCAACTACAAAGAGGTGTTAAAAAAAACGGCGCCCACCGCGAAGGTCTCGAACGATCCCTGGTAATCCGTCAGATCTTCGGCCAGTCCCGCCAAGCCGAAGCCGTAGCCGTAGCTCGCGATCCCCGAGCGGCCATATTGCCGGCCACGGCAGCAGCAATTCCTGCTTGCCTTGGCCGGTCGGGTTTGGCTAGCACGGGGTCCCTTATAGCGCTCGCCTGCGTGCGCGTTCACTCCGGACCCTGCTCATGACCGATTTCGCCGCCGCACGCCGGAGCATGGTGGACAGCCAGGTGCGCACCAGCGACGTCACCGATTTGCGCATCATTGCCGCCATGCTGGAGCTTCCTCGCGAACGCTTCGTGCCGCAGAGCGATGCGGCTCTTGCTTATCTCGACCGTGACATTCCATTGCGCGCTCCTGGAGTGGCTCCAGGGCGCTGCCTGCTCAAGCCGATGGTGCTCGCGAAGATGCTGCAAGCGGCCGGGGTGCGCGCGAGCGATCACGTGCTCGATGTAGGCTGTACCACCGGGTACTCGGCCGCGCTCCTTGCCCGCTTGGCGGGATCCGTCATCGCGCTCGAAGAGGATCCTGCGCTCGCTGCGGCTGCCGGCGAGAACCTCAAGGCAATGGGCGGCGGCAAGGTGGAGGTGGTCAAGGGACCGCTCGCGCAAGGGTTTGCCCCGCGCACCCCGTACGATCTTGTTTTTATCGATGGCGCAAGCGAGATCGAGCCGCGTTCGCTCTTCGACCAGATCAAGGACCAAGGCCGGCTCATAGCCGTTGTCGGCCGGCCGCCGGCTGCACGCGCCGTTCTATACCGCTCGGTCGGCGGCGACGTGAGCGGCTGGCCGGTCTTCGATGCGAGCGCCCCGATTCTCCCGGGCTTTGCTGCACCCGCCGAGTTCGTATTCTGATGCGAGTCGTTGCTAGAGCTTGTGTGGCGGAAGAACACCAGCTCCCATCTTTTTCGGAAAACAGCTGTGATTTCAGGGTCTCCCGCACTCCCCTTGCCGTAATTTGGGTTATTTTCCCGACCACCGTTCCTGCGTGGGTAGGGGCGCGACCGTCAGGGGCAGCACGGCGTTGCGCTTGGGGCAGCGGATGTCGCATCGGGTTCGCGTTTGGTTGTCGAAGGCAGGAGGCGCGCTCGCTATTGCGACGATCGCTGCGCTGCGTAGGGTGGATTAGCCGTGCAAGTCGGCTGGGAACAGCCGACTTGGACGGCGTAACCCACCGTCAAACGCATGGGAACGCCGGCGGGTATCGGTGGGTTACGCCATCGAGCCGGCTGAAGCCGGCTCGATGGCTAACCTAACCCACCCTACGTCTCCACTCGAGCGGAATGGGCGCTAGCGCGCGCTGAAAGCAACATTTCACTTCCGCCAGTGACATGCCATACTCGTTCCATTCCGGCGGTTAGGTTGTTTGGCGATTCGGTGGGATTGTGAGTCCCGCCGGCACCGGGGCGACGAGACGGGGAAGGCCCATGACGCAGCCTGCAAAGGGTCTAGAGCCTTCAATGGAGGAAATTCTGGCCTCCATTCGCAGGATCATTGCCGACGACGCGCCGAAGACCCCGCGCAGCGACGGTTTGCGTTCCGACACCGTCCAGAGCGGAGCCACCCGCATTGTCGGTGGACGCAACTCGCTGCGGAGAACATCGCCGGACCAGGGTCTCTCTGGCGCCACGTCTCGGTTGGAGGTGGCGGTTGCGCGGATCCCGCAGAATGACGCCGCCGAGGACGAGCCTGCTTTGCCGGAAGCTCAGTCCGAACTCCCCCAGCCGTCCCGCATGTTCCCCGAGACGCGGCCGTCGGCAATGCTTGGTCGCCCAACGGCGCCGCATGCGTCGCCTTCACCCGAACCGGGGATGCAGCGGGAAGAGATCGAGGCGTTTCTGGCGGAGCTTGGAAGCAGCTCAAGCGAAGCTTCGGACGAGCGTGCCGACACGACAGACCGGATCGCGGCTACAGACGCCTTGCCCGAGCCCGAATTCGCGGCACCGGATCATCCCGAATTCGCGGCACCGGATGACGTTATCGAGCCTATTGGCGAGGAAGACGAAGAGGAGCAAAGCCAGGCTGAGCCGCAGGAGGAGCTTCCGCCGCCTATTGCCGCTCCGTCGCAACCGCAGCTTCAGGCGCGCGCCGGCGCTCAGCCCGCATATGCTCAACGGCCATACGAGCCGGACGTCGCTGACGAGGCGCTGATATCCGACAATACGACGGCGGCCGTGAATTCCGCCTTCAACACCCTTGCCCAAACGGTTCTGGTGCAGAACGGGCGCACGCTCGAGGACCTCGTGCGGGAGATGCTGAGGCCGATGCTGAAGGATTGGCTCGACGACAATCTGCTGGGAATGGTGGAGCGGCTGGTGCGCGCCGAGATCGAGCGCGTCTCGCGCGGGCGCGGGTAGGTGTGAGGTCACACCCGCCGTCGCAGCTTGTGCGCGAACCAGAAGGATAGCGCGGGCAAAGCGATCGCCGTCACGATGAACAAAGGGACGGCGCTGAAGCGGTCGAATATCGGGGCACCCGCTGCAACTCCAAGCATCTGACCAAGATAGATGGCTGATGAGAAGATCGCCACGCCGGTAGCCCGCGCTTGCGGCGTCATCTGCGTGGCGTTCGTCTGCAACGTGTTGTGGAGCGCATAAAACCCGAGCCCGATGGCGGTAACGGCCAGCGGGGCGAGCCACCACGCTGCCTCGCTCGCCAGCACCAGATAGGCGATGCCCATCATCGTTCCGCCAAACACTGCAAGCCCGGGCTGACCAAACAGGTCTACAAGCTGCTGCACGGAGGCGGCGTAGAGCAACCCACCAGCTCCGAAAGTGCCAACGATGAGGCCGACCGCGGCGAAGCTCAGGCCGAAGCGAGCGTGCAGATCGGCACCCACATAAGCAAACGCCCCCCAGCCGATGCTGGCCTCGATGAACACCGCCAAGATGATGAAGCGAGCCCAGGGGCTGGAAAAGACTGCAGCATAATCGGCGATGAAGCCACGCGATCTGACGTCCGCTCGCGGCGCGATGCGGGTCTGCGGATTGCGCAGGAGTTCGAAAACGAGCCCCACTGTCGCGATCGCGAACATTCCGGCAAGCACAAAAAATACCTTGCGCCAGCCGAGAAAGTCCCCCAGCACTCCGCCGGCTGCCTGACCAAACAGCTGACCTGCAATCTGTCCCGAAAGGTAGCGGCCAAGAATGGGTTGCCGTCCCTCATATGGCGTGACGTCTCCGATATAGGCCATCGAGGTCGGAATGATCCAACCCGCTGCCGCGCCGGACGCGAAGCGGGTCAGCGCCAACGCCGAGAGGGAGTGCACCGTACCGCAGAGCGCCACCAGCACGCTTGCAAGCGCGCACATCACGGCGACCATCCGGTATTTGCCGAAGCGGTCGCCGACCGGGCCGATGATGAGCTGAATTGAGCCGTGACTGACGGCATAAGCCGCGACCACGATCGATGCCTCGCCGACGGAAGTTCCGAAATCGGCGGCAATCTGCGGCAAAAGCGAATCCGTCACCCGCACCATTGCCTGGCTGGCAAAGCCGGCACAGGCCAGCAGAACGATGGAACGCGTGGGGACTTGCTGCATGTGCGGGAGACGGCGTTGACAGGTCGGGTGCGGCAAGCTTCTTACGGCGAAATCGCCGGAACCCAATGACGATGATGGACAAGACGTATCATCCTTCCGCAATCGAGGCCCGCATCTACGCGACGTGGGAGGACGCCGGTGCTTTTCGTTGCGGCCGACCTGAGCGAATTGAGGCGAAGCCTTATTGCCTTGTCATCCCGCCGCCGAATGTGACCGGGTCCCTGCACATGGGGCATGCGTTGAACAACACGCTTCAGGACGTGCTTGCGCGGTTCGAACGCATGCGCGGGCGCGATGTGCTGTGGCAGCCCGGCACCGACCATGCCGGCATCGCCACCCAGATGGTGGTCGAGCGCCAGTTGATGGAGCGGCAGGAGCCCGGGCGGCGCGCGCTGGGCCGCGACAAGTTTCTGGAAAAAGTGTGGGCATGGAAGGCGGAATCGGGAGGCATCATCACGGCGCAGCTCAAGCGGCTCGGCGCCTCCTGCGACTGGTCGCGCGAGCGCTTCACCATGGACGATGGGCTCTCGCGCGCGGTGCTCAAGGTGTTCGTCGATCTTTATCGCCAGGGGCTCATCTACAAGGACAAGCGCCTGGTCAATTGGGATCCGAAGCTGCTGACCGCCATCTCCGATCTGGAAGTGCAGCAGGTCGAGGTCAATGGCTACCTCTGGCACTTCAGATATCCGATTGAGGGCCTGGATGCGTTCATCACTGTAGCAACCACGCGGCCCGAGACCATGCTCGGCGATACCGCTGTTGCCGTGCATCCTGATGACGAGCGCTATCGGCATCTGGTCGGCCGCAATGCCATCCTGCCGCTGGTGGGACGGCGTATACCGGTTATCGCCGACGAATATTCCGATCCTGAGAAAGGTACCGGCGCGGTGAAGATAACGCCCGCCCACGACTTCAACGATTTCGAGGTCGCAAAGCGCCACAACCTTCCGCTGGTCAATGTGCTGGATGTGGAGGGCCGGCTCAACCTCGCGGGCAACGAAGCTTTTCTGCGTGAGGTGCCGCCTTCGGCCGAGCTTGAGCTGACACTCGCTTATCATGGGCTCGACCGGTTCGCGGCGCGCGAGAAGATCGTTGCGCGCATGGATGCTGCGGGACTGCTCGCCAAGGCCGAGCAGCACGCCCACACGGTGCCGCATGGGGATCGCTCAGGTGTCGTGATCGAGCCTTATCTCACCGACCAGTGGTACGTCGATGCCCGCAAGCTTGCGCAGCCGGCCCTTGCCGCCGTTCGCGATGGCAGGACCGTATTCGTGCCCCGCAACTGGGAGACGACCTATTTCAATTGGATGGAGCATATCCAGCCCTGGTGCATCTCGCGCCAGCTATGGTGGGGGCACCAGATCCCCGCCTGGTATGGCTATGCGCGCAACGAGCAGGGAAACGTGCTCTCAAGCGCTCCGCGGCAGGGAACACCCGTGCTTAAGACATTCGTCGCTGCGTCGGAACAGGAGGCTACCGAGCAAGCGCGCCGTTACTCCGGCGCTGATGAAGTGCTCGTGCTCGCGAGTGAGCGTGAGGCGGCAGATAAGGTCTGCGCGCCGCAGGAAGGCGGCAAGGCTGCAAGGTTTGCAATCTGGCGCGACGAGGATGTGCTCGACACCTGGTTCTCCTCGGCGCTGTGGCCGTTCTCCACGCTTGGATGGCCGGAGCAGACGAAGGAGCTTGCCCGCTATTACCCGACCGATGTCCTGGTGACCGGGTTCGACATCATCTTCTTCTGGGTGGCGCGGATGATGATGATGGGGCTGCATTTCATGCAGGAGATCCCGTTCCGCACCGTCTACATTCACGCGCTGGTGCGCGACGAGCGCGGCGCGAAGATGTCGAAGTCAAAAGGCAATGTCATCGACCCGCTGGCGCTGATCGACCAGTATGGTGCCGACGCCTTGCGCTTCACCCTCGCCGCCATGGCGGCGCAAGGGCGCGACATCAAGCTCTCGACGCAACGGGTCGAGGGCTACCGCAATTTTGCAACCAAGCTGTGGAACGCCTGCCGCTTCGCGGAGATGAATCACTGCACCAGCGTGCCCGGCTTCGATCCCAAATGCGTGCGCGAGCTGCTCAACCGCTGGATTGCGCACGAGACCGCAAAGGCCGCGCGCGAGATCACCGAGGCGATAGAATCGTACCGATTCAACGAAGCGGCAGGCACCGCCTATCGGTTCGTCTGGAACATCTTCTGCGATTGGTATCTCGAGCTCGGAAAGCCGGTGCTGCAAGGCGGCGACGGCCCGGCCAAGGACGAAACACGTGCCATGACCGCCTGGGTGCGCGATCAAATCCTGCGGCTGCTGCACCCCTTCACGCCGTTCGTGACCGAAGAGTTGTGGCGGGTGACGGCACAGGCCGGGCCTGCCCGCGCAACCCTGCTGGCGCTCGCGGATTGGCCGCGTCTGGACACGCTCGATGATGTCGAGGCTGAGGCCGAGCTTGGATGGGTCATCGATCTCGTCAGCGCCATCCGCTCAGTGCGTACGGAGATGAACGTGGCGCCATCGGTCGAGATGCCTCTGGTCCTGATCACGTCGTCGGCAACGACGCAGAGGAGGACGCAGCGCTGGGGCGAGACCATCCAGCGGCTCGCGCGCATCTCACGCATCTCTCAGGCAAGCAGCGCGCCGCAAGGCGCGGTGCAGCTCATCGTTCGCGGCGAGATCGCGGCTCTGCCGCTCGCGGGAGTGATCGACCTCGCAGCCGAAAACGCGCGCCTGCAAAAAGAAATGGCGCGTGTCGCTTCCGACATCGCTCGCATCGATGCCAAGCTTGCCAACGGCGATTTCCTTCGGCGCGCGCCCGAGGAGGTTATCGAGGGCGAGCGCGAGAAGCGCGAGGAGGCCGCAGCGCGCCGCTGCAAGATCATGGAAGCGCTGGAGCGGCTCAAAGGCGCCGCCTGAGCTGCGTTCAGCAGGTGCTCCGTCATGCGCGGGCTTGACCCGCGCATCCATCTTCTTCGAACGAAGAATCTTGATGAAGCGCGTTGATGGTCAACCCGCCGTTCGGGTTCAGAGACGCCAATGAGGCGGTGATCACTTTGAGCAGCAAATGGGATTTTGGGTTTACATTCTTGCAAGCCGTCGGGGCGGTACTCTGTACGTCGGGGTCACCAACAATCTGATCCGCCGGATGTTCGAGCACCGGGAAGGCCTCGTGCCCGGCTTCACCAAGCGCTATGGAGTGAAGATGCTGGTTTACTACGAGCGCCACGACACGGCTGTCGCTGCAATTCAGCGAGAAAAGAACATCAAGCACTGGCCGCGCGAATGGAAGATAGATCTCATTCTCTCGATCAATCCCGATTGGAAGGACCTCTATGAGGAAATAACCCGATGACCGCGGGTATTTCCCCTCTTACCCTCTCCGGAGTCGAGGCGGCAAGCGCGCTTTCATCAGACTCTTCTTTCGAAGAAGATGGATGCGCGGGTCAAGCCCGCGCATGACGGAGCTCTCTCTGCTGTGGCTTGCAGGGGTGGCGCTGCGGCTCACGCTGCTGGCAGTCCCGCCCATCATCCCGATGATACAGCGGGATTTGCAGCTCTCAGGCACCGAGATCGGCATCCTCTCCGGGCTCCCAACCGTTCTCTTTGGCGCGGCGGCGCTGCCTGGATCGGTGCTGGTCGGCCGGTTCGGGGCGATGTCGACGCTCATCGCCGGCCTGATGGTCACGGCAATTGCGTCGGCGCTGCGCGGCGCCATCCTCAACATCTGGGTTCTGTACGCCGCCACGATTGTGATGAGCGCGGGGGTAGCCATCATGCAACCATCGCTGCCACCGCTTGTTCGCGAGTGGCTGCCGAAGCGCGTGACCTTCGCCACCGCGGTCTTCACCAACGGCCTGCTGGTGGGCGAGGTCATCGCCGTTATGCTCACGATCCCTGTGGTCCTGCCGCTCGTGCACGGTTCCTGGCGGGGCGCGCTTGCGCTCTGGAGCCTTCCGATTTTCCTGATAGCGGCCGCGTTCATTGTGCTGGCACCGCGATCGTCGGCACCTGCTCTTTCCGTACCGGCATTGTCGCCGGTCTCACGAACGCACTGGCGCAACAAACAGATCTGGCAGCTCGGGTTCGTATTTGGCAGCGTGAACAGCGTCTATTTTTGCAGCAACGCGTTCCTTCCAGGGCATCTCGCCGGGGCTGGCCGACCCGACCTGATAGGCGCTGCCCTCACGGCGCTCAACTTTGGCCAGCTGCCGGCATCGCTGGTTTTGCTTGCGATCTCCACCCGGTTCGAGCGGCGGGCGTTGCCTTTCGTGCTCTCTGGGGCGCTCATGCTCGTGTGTCTCGCCGGGATCGTCATGACCGCAGGCGCATGGACCATCGCCTTTGCCGCCGGGGTTGGGGCTCTCTGTGCGGTGGTGCTCACGCTCGGCTTTGCCCTGCCGCCGCTGCTGACTGCGCCGTCGGACGTGGCGCGCATGTCGGCTGCGATGTTCACCATCAGCTACGGCGAAGGCCTCATTGTTTCCGTGCTCAGCGGCATGAGCTGGGACCTCATGGGAGACGCGCGATTTGCGTTTCTGCCGATCGCGATCAGCACGCTCCCGCTGCTGCTGGTCGCGCCGGCTATGCGCTTCTCACATCAGCAGTCCTCTGCCTCATGATGCCTGGTCGGTAACACTGAACGTGGAGCTCATTTGAAGGGCCTGCTCAGGAACCGCGAATCTTTCACGCCATACCGCCACGGAACATCCGCGGCCTTGGTGATCCCAACGCGGGGACCGCTTGTGATCTCGAGCTCTGCGCTTGCTGCGCGCAGCTCGAACGGGGGCTGATCCAGCGCGAGCCCATTGTGAGCGTGCGTGATCGCCAGGGCTTGGCACACCCGCCCCGGCCCCGAGCACAATAAGCGCTCGTCTGCCAGCTTGCGGCGGCGACGCATGGTCGCAATCCCATAGATTGGCTCGACCGCGCGGATGAGCACGGCACTGGCCGACCCCTCCCGCTCGCACACGAAGTTAAGACACCAATGGATGCCGTAGGAGCGATAGACGTAGGCGTAGCCGGGCGGACCGAACATCACGGCATTGCGCTCGGTGCGGCCGCGATAAGAGTGTGCGGCCGGATCGGTGTGGTGATAGGCCTCGACCTCCACGATGGTACCGCCTACGCCGTCGGTCAGCAGCGTGGCGCCAATGAGCTCGGGCGCCACCGCATGCACGCTGCGCGCGAAGAAGCGGCGTCCGAGCGGCATTGTGGTCAATCCCTCTCGACGGCAAGGATATCGCATTTGGCTGTCGTCCCGGCCAAGCGAGCCCGCCTCAAGCGGACTCGCGCGCGCCGGGACCCAGTAATCCACGGCTGGCGAGAATGCACCAACCGCTTTGGGTACTGGATTCCGGCTCTCGCTCGCCGGGCAAAGATCGGTCGGCCGCAATGACAGGCACCCTGCTCTCGACGACGGCCAAGGACAGCACTAGCAATTCCGCCATGCGTGTGTTTTTGGCCGGCGCTGCCGGCGCCATCGGTCGCCGCCTCGTACCGCTGCTCATTCGGGCGGGCCATGAGGTTACTGGCACGACGCGTTCCCAGGAAAAAGCAACGGAGCTTGCGCGTGCAGGTGTCAACCCGGTGGTGCTCGACGTTTTCGACCGCCAAGCCGTAATCGACTCCCTATCCTTTTCTCGACCGGAGGTGGTCATTCACCAGCTCACGGATCTGCCGCGAGAGCTCGACCAAGCCCGCATATCGGCCTCCTATGCTGCGAATGCGCGCATCCGAACCGAGGGCACTTGCAATCTCCTCGCAGCGGCCCGGGCAGCGCCAGCGCGCCGGTTCATCGTTCAGAGCATCGCTTTCGCGTATGCGCCCGGAGATGAGCCGCACCCTGAAACCGATCCCCTCAATCTGGCCGATCCCACGCGGGCAGTGACGGTAAAAGGTGCGGCGGATATGGAGCGCCAAGTCCTGGAGGAGCATGCACTCGAGGGCATCGTGCTGCGCTACGGGCTGCTTTACGGACCAGGCACCTGGTACGCCGCGCCTGCGCGCAAGCCCGCGCTGCATGTCGATGCGGCAGCTGAGGCCGCGGCTCTCGCGCTGACGCGTGGCAGGCCGGGCATCTACAACATTGCCGAGGACGATGGTGCAGTCACCATCGACAAGGCGCGCGCCGAGCTCGGCTTCAATCCCAACTTTCGCCTCGACTGTGACCTTTTTTGTTAACCAATCATTAACGCTGTGGCCGCTCTGCAACAGAGCTAAAACATTGGTACCTTGACAAGAATCCGGCCGGGCCGTGCCGCGATTTGGCCATACGATCCCGCGAGATCAAGACCGGAACGCAGGTTTTCACCTCTGAAGCAAGCAAAATCGCCACTGAGATTCGCCGGGACGCCGCTCTCACATGGACGCCAAGCTCAATCTAAAGGCGAAGCTCC
The DNA here is from genome assembly GCA_963841705.1 of uncultured Alphaproteobacteria bacterium. GTDB lineage: Bacteria > Pseudomonadota > Alphaproteobacteria > Rhizobiales > Xanthobacteraceae > VAZQ01. The sequence continues at coordinate 42,163 of CAWJDY010000020.1, read as the reverse complement.
CCACCCGGCTCGTTGGGGGACCCGACCGGGCATCCCATCACTCCTTCGACGCCCTGGCGTTCACGCGCGATCTGATCCAGCTCAAATCGACAATCTCCGATTTGAAGCTTGTCGGCCGTTATGTTGCCAAAGACCTGTTCGAAGGTGAGGGCGTTCCGCTCCTGATGAGGCGGCTGCTCGACTACGGTTATCTACACGGCGAATGCTCGACCGTGGGGGGGCGTACCGTTGCCGAGAACCTCAAGCGGGTGAACTGGAACAAGGACCAATCCGTGGTCCGCCCCGCCGACAAGCCGCTCTCCGCCACCAGCGGCGTCGTCGGGCTCAAAGGCAACCTCGCGACCGAGGGCGCAAGAGGTAAGGTTGCTGGGATGGCGGACTTGCAATTTACCGGTCCGGCGCGCTGCTTTGATGGGGAGGAAGCGCGCCTCGGGGCGGTCAAAAACAGGAAGTACAGGGAAGGTGAAGTGCTCGTAATCCAGTACCGAGGGCCGCGAGGCGGCCCCGGGATGCGAGGAATATTCTCCACCACCGCAGCCCTCCATGGTGCCCGGCAGCTTGGGCCAACGCGCCTCGTCGTGGTGACCCACGCCGGCGCAGCCGGGAAGACGTGCCATGCGGACCGCTGATGTCGTTTTGAGCCTCGGCTTGCTCGCTGTGGCCGTGGGGCTCTCGCCCGCCGTAAGCTTCGACGGCACGCGCACGCCCGAAGGCACGACCGTGGCGGTCCCGCTGCAAGGGCCGGGCGGCTCGAGTTACGACCCGACTGCCAACCCGCTGGGGAGCGCAACGCCGTTGGCGGCTGTACCGATTTCGCCGGAAATCATACCGACGCGGCCAGCCGGGCCGGCCTCCCCGCTCGAAGCATTCCGCTCCGGGACGCAGGCATTGCGGCAAGGCAGGACCGGCCAAGCCTTGGCCGAGCTCGAATACGCAGCAGATCAAGGCGTGCCGGGCGCGATCTGGAAGCTCGGCCGCATGTACTCGGAGGGCGATGGGATCCCGGTCGATAAGGCGCGTGCCTTCGAGTATTTCCGGCGCCTCACCATGATCTACGGCGACGACAGCCTAGGCACCCCCAATGCCCGCTACGTCTCCAATGCATTCGTCATGTTGGGTCAGTATTACCTGGAGGGTATCCCCGCCCGGTTGGAGGCTGATCCCCATCGCGCGCGCGAGATGTTTCGCTACGCCGCGTCCTACTTTGCCGATCCCGAGGCGCAGTACTATCTCGGACGGCTTTATCTCTTCGGCAAGGGCGGAGCCCACAAGGACCCCATTCAGGCGGCGCGCTGGCTCAATCTCGCGGCCGACAAGGGGGACCACCGGGCCCAGGCATTGCTTGGCGGGATGCTGTTCAAGGGGGATGAGATTTCCCGACAAGCAGCACTTGGGTTGTTCTGGCTGATCATGGCCAAGGACGGTGCCGGTCCGGAAGAGGAATGGATTTCCACCATGTACAGCACGGCGCTCGCTCAGGCCAACGAAAGCGATCGAGCTCTTGCTCATAAGTACCTGGAAGACTGGCTGAAAAAGCGCCGGGAATAGGATCTGTGCTTTGCGGGACACAATTGACCGAAATCGGCTTGGTGATGCCGCGATGGTAATGGACGCGTATCTGCTTGTGGCGTACTCCTGAACCCAAATGAACGTGAGGCATCGAGCGACTTCGAACTACCTCTGCGTCAGCGCGGCTGCGTTTGCGCTTGCGTCATCGATGCATGCCCCGGCGCTTGCCGCCGACCTAGGCGTTGCTCGGATCTATCGGCCTCCTGCCGCCGTTACGAACTGGACCGGTTCGTATATCGGGGTATCGGGAGGCGGGGCGTGGGGGACCGCGGGAATCCACAACGACTTCACCGGTGACCAAACTCCTCAGCTCGATCTGCACGGCGGCATCGTCGGGATCACTACCGGGTTCAATTTCCAGAACGGCGCTGCCGTCTATGGGTACGAGAGCGATACGTCCATCACCAGCAAGCGAGGCAGTGCTTTCGATTTCCCGCCCAACGCTGCTTTCACCAACGAAGTGAAAGAGCCTTGGCTCTCGACCTATCGTGGCCGCCTTGGCTACGCGCAGCACAACTGGATGGTCTATGCCACCGCGGGCGGTGCTCTGGCGAGGGTGGAAAACGATTTTACCGGTCCGCCAGGGCAGATTTCAGAAAAGCATTGGCATTGGGGTTGGACAGTCGGTGGCGGCGTCGAGATGAGGCTCACGTCGGACTGGTCGGCAAAGGTTGAATACCTCTACGTCGGACTGCAGGACAAGTCGTATTTCAACCCGGCTCCGACCCCCGCGTTCGCGAGCAACCAGCATGTGACCGTGGACGATCACATCGTGCGCGTGGGCGTGAACTATAAGCTGCCCTGGGGCATCCTCGACAGCTTCCTGCTCAAGCGCTGACCCGCTCCGCAATTTGAAATGTGGGTTACGCCCGCAGACCGGTCAAGCCGGCTCTGCTCGCTAAACCAACCCGCCCTGCCATTCACCCGTCCAGTGCGAGATCGATCCATACCGGAACGTGGTCCGACGGCTTTTCCCAGCTGCGAACTTGCTTGTCGATGCCGGTGGCCTGGAGGCGGTCGGCTGCCTGCGGCGACAGCAGCAGGTGATCGATTCGGATCCCATCATTCTTCTGCCAGGCGCCGGCCTGGTAGTCCCAGAAGGTGTAGAGATCCGCACCATCGCTTGCCGCCCTGACAGCATCGGTCAAGCCGAGATTGCACAATTTTCGGAATTTCGCGCGCGTTGCCGGCAAAAACAGAGCATCGCTCACCCAGCGCCCCGGATTGCGCGCGTCGGCGTCGGCGGGGATCACGTTGAAGTCACCCGCGAGCACCAGCGGCTCCTCGAAGCGCAGCCGGTCGCAGGTGTAACGAATAAGCCGGTCCATCCATCCGATCTTGTAAGAGTACTTATCGCTGTCCGGCGGATTCCCGTTCGGCAGATAAAGCGACGCCAAGCGCAGCGGGCGCGAAGGCGTGGAGACAATGACTTCGATGAACCTGGCGTGGTCGTCGGCGTCTTCTCCCGGCAGCTTCGGCGTGACCTCGTCGAAGCGCAGCTTCGAGAGCACCGCGACTCCATTGAAGGCCTTCTGCCCGTGCACCGCAACATTGTAGCCTAGCGCCTCCAAGGGCTCGCGCGGGAAGGCGTCGTCCACGCATTTTGTTTCTTGCAGGCAGACGACATCCGGCGATCGCTCCGCGATCCAAGCCGTCAGGTGGTCCATTCTTTGCTTGATGGAATTGACGTTCCAGGTGGCAATGCGCATTCGAGCGGGCAGGCGAGGCGCCCACGGTATGGGCGCGCAGGGGTGAGGGATGAGGATTTACGCGGTCTTTAGGCTGGAGACCGCGCCGATGATGTACGTTGCATTTCATTATGCTACAAGGCCGGACTGGCATACCAAAAGAACCCATGACCAGAAATAGCTTAACCGTGGGCGCGGGATCGACCTACCGGATGCACGGTTAACAGCACCGATGAAGAAACGCACGTTCTTGTTGGGGGGCGTGGCGATCCTCGCCGCGGCGGGTATCGTCGCTGCCACGCGCGGCCGCTTGTGGTCCGGCGGTGCAGAGGCGCAAGCGCCCCGCCTGAACGCCCCGCAAGCGGTGCCGATCGAGGTGGCGGCTGCCGTGAAGAAAGCCGTTCCTGTCCGGATTGAAGTGCTCGGGTCGGTCACCCCCATCGCCAGCGTCGCCGTGAAGCCGCGCGTGGACACCGAGATTACCGAGGTGCATTTCCGTGACGGTGCCATGGTGCAGAAAGGCGACCTGCTGTTCAGCTTGGACAGTCGCGCTCTTGAGGCGCAAGCCAAGCAGATCGAGGGCTTGCTTGCCGGAGCCAAGGCGAATCTCGATCAGGCCGAACGCGACGTCGCCCGCTACACCGAGCTGGTCGCCAAGAGCGCTACCACGATCGTCACGCTGCAGAACGCGAGAACCCAGGTCAACATCTGGCGCGCATCCGTCGATTCGAATACTGCCCAACTGGAGAATCTCAGGATTCAAATCGATTATTGCACTATTCGCGCGCCGATCAGCGGTCGTGCCAGCATGGCCGCCGTGAAGGTCGGTAACTTCGTGCGTCAGGCCGATACGGCGCCGCTCGCAACAATCATTCAGACAGCTCCCGTCTACGTTACGTTTGCATTGCCGCAGTCCTACCTGCCGGAGTTGCGACAGGCATTGGTGAACGAAAGTGCAAGCGTTGAAGCGGTGATCCCCGGCGATCCCCGGCGCGCTGCGGGCCAGGTTACGATGATCGAGAACACGGTCGACATGCCCACTGGCACCGTGCCTGTTCGGGCCACCATGCCGAATGCCGACGAGCTGCTCTGGCCCGGTACGCTCGTAAACGTGCAGATGACTTTCCGCGAGGAAGTGGCTGTGACCGTGCCATCCGAAGCCGTCCAGGTCAGTCAAGCCGGCAGCTATGTGTTCGTGGTCAAGGATGGGGCGGCAAACGTTCAGCCCGTCACGATCGCGCGCATTGTCGGCAGCGAGTCCGTAATTTCCGACGGCCTTCAAGGCGGCGAGACGGTGGTCACCGTTGGTCAGCTTCTGCTCACCAGCGGGACCAAGGTGGAGATACGCGAGCCGAAGGCGGGGACGTAGGAGCATATGACCCTATCCGAGACCTGCATCCGGCGCCCGGTTCTAACAACCCTCATCACTGCCTCCATCATCGTGCTGGGGGTCTTTGCGTACCGTCTGCTTTCGGTCGCGGCGCTTCCAAGCGTCGATTTTCCGACGATCAACATTACGGGGCAGCTGCCCGGGGCCAGCGCAGAGACCATGGCGGCCTCGGTCGCCTCGCCGATCGAGCGGCAGCTTTCCACAATCGCCGGGATCACGTCGCTGACATCCTCATCGTCACTGAGCATTACCTCAATCACGATTCAATTCGACCTCAACCGGAATATCGATGGCGCTGCGCTGGACGTGCAGACAGCCCTGTCGGTAGCAGCGCGCAAGCTCCCGGTCGAGATGACGATCCCGCCGAGCTTTCGCAAGGTCAACCCTGGTGATTTCCCCATACTCTATATCAGCCTGAATTCACCAACCCTGCCGCTGTCCGTGATCGACGAATACGGAGAGATCACGCTCGCCCAGCAGATCTCACAGATCTCCGGCGTGGCCCAGGTGCTGGTTTATGGCGCGCAGAAATTCGCCGTGCGGGTGCAGGTGGATCCGGTGGCTGCTGCCGCGCGCAACATCTCGCTCGAGGACGTTCACTCGGTCATTTCCAAAGCCAACTCCAACACCCCCGTCGGCACGCTCTACGGACCCAAGCAGAGCGTGACGCTCACGGCTTCCGCCGCCATGACCAAAGCGGAGGAATACCGCAAGGTGGTCGTGGCGTACCGCAATGGCGCTCCGGTCTATCTCGATGAGATTGCGCACGTCATCGACAGCGTGGAGAACGACAAGATCGCAAGCTGGTTCAACGACAACCGCGCGATCGTGCTCGCCATTCAGCGCCAGCCCGACGCCAACACGGTGGCGGTAGTCGACGCGATCCGCAGCCATTTGCCGCAATACCGCGCGCTGGTGCCGCCCTCGATCCGGATGGAAGTGCTGATGGATCGTTCCATATCCATTCGCGAATCCGTCGTTGATGTGCAGGAGACGCTCGCGATCTCGATCTGTCTGGTGGTGATGGTCATCTTCCTGTTCCTGCGCAAGGTGTCCGCCACCATTATTCCTGCCCTGGCGGTTCCGGTCTCTCTGATCGGCACCTGTGCAGCGATGTACGTGTTCGGTTTTTCGATCAACAACATGACGCTGCTCGCATTGACGCTGTCGGTCGGCTTTGTCGTCGACGACGCGATTGTCATGCTCGAGAACATCGTGCGGCACATCGAAGGCGGCATGCGGCCGTTCGAGGCCGCGCTCAAAGGCGCGCGCGAGATCGGCTTCACGATCATTTCCATCACCTTCTCGTTGATCGCGGTGTTCATCCCGGTTCTTCTGATGGGCGGGATGGTCGGACGGGTCTTCCGCGAGTTTGCGGTAAGCATCTCGGTTGCGATTATCGTCTCCGGATTTGTGTCGCTCACGCTCACGCCGATGTTGTGCGCCCGCGTATTGCACGAGCACCGTGAGGACGAAAAACAGAACATCATCTTGCGAATGTTCGAGGCGATGTTCAGGGCATGCTTGCGCGCATACGAATGGTCGCTCAACAGGGTCCTGGCCTACAAGCTCGTCATGCTGATGATAACCTTCGTCACGTTGGGAGCTACCATTTGGCTCTACTTCGTCATTCCAAAGGGCTTTTTCCCGACGGAAGACACGGGGTTCATTGCCGCTTCGACCGAGGCATCCTCGGACGTATCATTTGACCAAATGCGCACGCTGCAGCGTCAGGTCTCTGCCATCATCCGTGCTGACAAGGCAGTGGATTACGCCAACTCCACCATCGGCGCGGGCGGTCCCAACCTCACTCTCAATATCGGCCGCATGTTCATCGCGCTCAAGCCGAGGAAGGAGCGCGGAGAAAGCTCGACTGCGGTGATCCAGCGGCTTCGAGCCACCGCCAACACTGTTCCCGGGATGGCGGTGTATTTTCAGAACATCCAGAACATCAACATCACCGGCCGCATTACGAAGAGCGAGTATCAATACACGCTCCAGTCCAGCGATACCGACATGTTGTATAAGGTCGCGCCGGAGATGCGGGAAAGAATTGCGCAGATCGAGGGATTGCGCGACGTCACAACCGATCTCTACATCACGAACCCGCAGATGACGATCGACGTGGATCGCGAGAAAGCGGCAGTCTACGGCATCACCATAGACCAGATCCGGCAGGAGCTTTTCGACGCCTTCGGGGCCCGGCAAGTGGGGAGTATATACACCCCCACCAACGACTATCAGATCATTCTCGAAAGTCAGCCCAGGTTCCAGGTCGATCCCACCCAGCTGCAGAATATCTACATCAAGACCAATTCGGCGGGAGCCGGTACCGGCTCGGGGCCCGGCGCCGGCGTGAATGGGAATGGTGTGCCGTCAGGCCAGTCTATTGCGCTCTCGGCCGTGACCCGCATGGTGCCGTCGGTGGGTGCCTTGCAGGTCAATCATCAGGGAAACCAGCCGGCGGTGACCATATCGTTCAACCTCGCGCCGGGCTATTCGCTCGGGCAGGCCGTCGATGCGATCCGGGAGATCGAGCGCGAGGCGCGCCTGCCGATCACCGTAAGCACCGGGTTCCAAGGCTCGGCGCAGGTGTTTCAGGACTCGCTCAGGGGCCAAGGCCTGCTCGTGCTGGCAGCCGTCTTCGCCGCCTATGTCGTCCTCGGCGTCTTGTACGAGAGCTTCATCCACCCGATCACGATCATTTCCGGACTGCCGTCCGCGGGTGTCGGGGCGCTGCTCGTCCTCATGCTGTTCAAGATGGATCTATCCGTGATTGCCATGATCGGCATCGTGATGCTGGTCGGTATCGTGAAAAAGAACGCGATCATGATGATAGATTTTGCAATCGAGCGGCGGCGCGTGGGACTTTCAGCCCAGGCTGCGATCCGGGAGGCTGCGCTGTTGCGGTTCCGTCCCATCATGATGACAACGTTTGCCGCGATTTTCGGCACGCTGCCGGTCGCGCTCGGCTCCGGTGCCGGTGCCGAGCTGCGGCGGCCGTTGGGAGTTGCCGTTGTCGGTGGACTGCTGGTCTCGCAGCTGCTGACCCTTTACATCACCCCGGTGATCTACATTTATCTCGATCGCATCGACCGCGTGCTCAAGCACCGGCTCGAGCCACAGCTGCGGGAGCTACCGGAGCACCCGCAGCGGCCCACGGCAGTCGCCGCGGAGTGATCCGCACGCCGTAGGACGGGTCGGCCATCGAGCCGACCTCCAGCCGGCTCGATGGCGTAACCCGCCGTCATCCCGCCGCCCACGACCCTGATGGTGGGTTACGCCAGAAAATTCGGCAGCCGACTTTTCTGGCTAACCCACCTTACGCACCTGTGCGTGGGAGGCGGGCTAAATCGAGAAGCTGGTGCCGCAGCCGCACGAGGCCTTGGCCAGCGGGTTGACGACGCGAAAAGACGCCCCGATGAGGTCGTCGACAAAATCGATCTCTGAACCCTTGAGATAACCGATGGACACTTGGTCAATCAGTACGGTCGCTCCGTCGCGCACGACGGCAATGTCGTCCTCGGCCCGCTCGCGACCGATCTCGAACTTGTATTGAAAGCCCGAGCAGCCGCCCCCTTCCACGCTGACCCGCAACGCCGCACCTGGACCCTCCGGGCCCAGAATCTCGCTGATCCGGCGCGCCGCGCGTTCGCTGACAGTGACGTGCTCCATGGCAAATCCGTGATTGCAACAGGGCCAGCCCATTAGGTAAGTGCCAGCAGCCCTTCGGTCAATTGGATACTCGCATGGCAGTTGCGGTGCCGGCCCCACGCGCCGCGTATGCATCCGATCCGGGCAGGAGCCGCGGTCGGCTGCATCCCGAGCCGACAAGCCCCAGGCGCAATGTGTTCCGCCGCGACTGCGATCGCATCATCCATTCCACGGCGTTCCGTCGCCTGGCCTACAAGACGCAAGTGTTCGTTTTCCATGAAGGGGACCACTTTCGCACCCGACTGACACATACGCTCGAGGTTACGCAGATTGCGCGCTCGCTGGCGCGGGCACTCGGTCTTGACGAGGATCTCACGGAAGCGCTGGCACTGGCGCACGACCTCGGCCATCCACCATTTGGCCATGCCGGCGAGCGCGCGCTGGATCGGTGCCTCGGGGATTGCGGAGGTTTCGATCACAATGCCCAGTCGCTGCGCGTCGTCACTGCGCTCGAACGGCCTTACCCCGGATTCGATGGATTGAATCTGTCCTGGGAGACGCTCGAAGGTCTCGTGAAGCATAACGGCCCGCTTGTTCTTCGCGACGGGAGTCCTGCCTGGCGTTACCGCGAACGTGGCATTCCGGCGGCGATCGAACAGTATGTCAAAGTGCATGATCTGAAGCTTGGCACCTTCCCCAGCCTCGAGGCGCAGATTGCAGCCATTTCCGATGACATCGCATACAATGCCCATGACATCGACGATGGTCTGCGCGCGCACTTTTTCACTCTTGACGAGCTCGCCGCCGTTTCTTTGCTCAAAGAGATTCTTCAGGAGATAAAGGCGCGATACAGGCAAGTAGATTCGGCGCGGCTGACCCATGAGCTGCTTCGGCGGATGATCACCACGATGATCGAAGACGTGATTACTGCAACGCGCAACCGGTTGAATGCGCTGTCAGCAGGATCCGTGGATGCGATCCGGGAAGCGCACGCGCCGGTTGGCGTTTTCTCCACCGCGATGGCGCAGGCTGATCGCGACATCAAGGACTTTCTGTCTCCGCGCCTCTACCGGCATGCGCGTATCGTGCGCATCATGACCGACGCCGAACAGGTGGTTACCGACCTGTTCATGCGTTACGTCCGCGATCCGGCCGCGATCCCGGCGGAGTGGGCGCATGAGGGCTCATTAGGGGAGCCTTCAAACGTGCGCCGCATCGGTGATTTTATCGCCGGCATGACGGACCGCTACGCGCTCATCGAGCATGCAAGGCTTTTTGACTCAACCCCGGAATTGCGTTAGGCGCCGCGCAATCAAAGCAAACATGCCCGAGCATAGCGGCCAGCACATCTTTGCCACCCAGCTGCAGAAAGTGCGGGCTGCGATAAATACGCTGATCGCGGAAGGCATTCTACCTTCGGGCATTGATCAATCGCGCCTCGCGGTCGAGCCTTCGCGCGAGGCTGGCCATGGGGACTTGGCCACGAATGCGGCGATGGTGCTCGCGAAGGCGGCGGGTACCAAGCCGCGCCAATTGGCTGAGCAGATCGCCGTCAAGCTGCGTGACGATGGGTTGTTGGCCCAGGTGGAGGTAGCAGGGCCAGGATTTATCAATCTCACGCTTACACGTGCTGCATGGATCGAGACGCTGCGCGCGGTTCTCCACGCCGGTCCGGCCTACGGAGCCAGCGAGGTGGGGAAGGGTACCGCCGTCAACGTCGAATATGTCTCTGCCAATCCGACCGGTCCTTTGCACGTGGGTCACGGCCGTGGCGCCGTGTTTGCCGATGCGCTGGCCAACCTTCTCGGTTTTGCGGGGTTTGGCGTGATGCGCGAATACTACATCAACGACGCAGGTGCTCAGATAGACGCGCTCGCCCAGTCGGCATTCCTTCGCTATCGCGAAGCACTCGGCGAGCCGATCGGCACCATTCCGGAAGGCCTTTATCCCGGCGATTACGTCAAAGTCATCGGAACAGCGCTCGCGGCGGAGTATGGGCGAGAATTGCTGAACTGGCCGGAGGATCGTCGCCAGCCCACCATTCGCCGCAAGGCCGTCGATTTGATGATGTCCGCCATCCGCGAGGATCTAGCCGCTCTCAACGTCAAGCATGATGTTTTCTTTTCCGAGCGCTCGCTGATCGAGGGAGAAAACGATCTCGTTGCACAAACGATCAGCGCATTGCGCGAGCAGGGGGAAGTCTATGAAGGCCGGCTGCCGCCGCCCAAGGGCGCTCCCACCGAGGATTGGGAAGATCGCGAGCAGACTCTTTTTCGCTCGACCGATTTTGGCGACGATGTCGATCGGCCTTTGATCAAATCGGATGGAAGCTACACGTATTTTGCTTCGGATATCGCCTATCACAAGAGCAAGTTCGATCGCGGCTTCAGGTTGATGATCGACGTCTGGGGGGCGGATCATGCGGGCTATATCAAGCGCATGCAGGCGGCGGTGAAGGCGGTAAGCGGCGGTAGCGCCGAGCTCGACGTCAAGATCGTCCAACTGGTGAGGGTGTTGCGGGGCGGTGAGCCCGTAAGGATGTCGAAGCGGGCAGGGGAGTTTGTGACGCTGCGCGAGGTGGTGGACGAAGTTGGTCGCGACGCCGTCAGGTTCATGATGCTGTATCGCAGCAATGATGCTCCTCTGGACTTTGACCTTGTCAAAGTCATCGAGCAGTCCCGCGAGAACCCCGTCTTCTATGTCCAATATGCGCACGCAAGGGGACAATCGGTGTTCCGCAATGCGCGGGAAATCGTCCCAGAGCTGCCGATCGATGCCGGCAAGCGTGCAGCCTCGCTTGCCGGCGCGGCGCTTGAGCGCCTCGACGATGCTGGCGAGCTTGCTCTGGTCAAACGCCTCGCGTTTTACCCGCGGCTGGTGGAACTTGCCGCCCAGGCTCATGAGCCGCATCGCATTGCCTACTATCTATTTGAACTTGCTAGTGAATTTCACGCGCACTGGAATCGCGGGAAAGACGCGCCACATTTACGCTTCATTATCCAGAATGATCCAGAAATGACCTTGGCACGCCTCGCGCTGGTGCAGGGCGTTTTGATTGTTCTCGCGTCCGGGCTATCTTTGCTCGGCGTTTCCGCGCCTGACGAGATGCGGTGATCTTGCTTGGTGCGGCGGACAAACATGGCCCCTTTCGAGGGAGCATCGCGATAGATCGAGGGTGATCGGTCATCGAAGGCGACCTGAGTACCGGAAACGACCACAACAAGCACAAAGATCGCGCGTATGGCGGACGACAGCACGTTTCGATCCACTCGCCCCGGCAGCCCTTACGGGCGCCCTGACAAATCGGCGCGGCCAAGTGACGATCCGCTCGCCGAGCTGGCACGGCTGATCGGAAAAAATGATCCCTACGCTGAATTCGGCCTGAGGGAGCCGCATCCGGAACAGCCGGAAGAGAACGATCCGACGGCGGAGTATGTGCGGGACGATAGGTACGGCGACCGGCACTATGAGTTGTCTGCGCAACAGGATTACGAGCCGCAGCACGACGAAGGCTTTCGGCATCCCGCCGACTACCACGAAAGAAGCCAACACTTGAGAACCCAAGACTTGAGGACCCAAGACTTGAGAAGCCAAGACTTGCCGCCGGCGCATGCTCCGCGCCAGGAGGAGGAGTGGGCTTCGGGAGATCGGTACGACTACCGGGACTCACGCTTTGCGAGTGCCGCACCAGAGGCGGCGTACGCTCATTCGGAGAGCTACGATGAGCAGCAGGCTCACGACGGGGGCTACGATGAGCAGGATGGTTACGACAGGGATCAGCGCTACGATCACCCTGCGTTTGATGACAATGGGGAGGATCAGATCTACGACGACCCGCCGCGCGCGCGCCGCCATGGCGGGTTAGCGACGGCACTGGCGCTGATCGGTTGTGCAGTGCTCGGCACGGCAGGTGCGTATGCCTACCGCAGCTACTATACCCAGCCAGGATCCGCGCAGCCCCCGCCGGTGATCACCGCGGACACTTCAACCCCGACGAAGATCGTGCCGGCGCCCGCCAGCGATCTGCAGTCCGGGAAGGTGATCCAGGATCGGGTGGCCAATGCCGGCAGGGAGCAAGTCATTTCCAAGCAGGAGGAACCGATCGCCCTAAAGGACCTCGGGACACAGGCCGCGCCGCGGGTGGTTCTGCCCGCCCCGGTTGCGCCGGCACCCCCCACAGCGGCCCCCCAACAATCTTCCAGCTCTGCCGCACCCGGCTCGAACGAGCCTAAAAAGGTGCACACGGTCGCCATTCGACCGGAGGGCACCGACGTGAGCGGCAAGCCCACCGGTGCGCCCGGTTCCCCACGCGGGGGGCCCGATGCGCGCGGCTCTGGGCCGCTATCGCTTGAGCCGCAAGCGGCCCCTCCACCGGCTCCCCCGGCACCCAGGGCACGAATGGCGACCGCGCCCGCAGCGTCCTCGTCGGAGCCGGTCAGTGCCAGCGCAGCATCGAGCGGGTTCCTGGTGCAACTCTCCTCGCAGAAGACCGAGGCCGAAGCGGCCGCGTCATTCCGCAGCCTGCAAGCCAAGTTTCCGAACGAGCTCGGCGGTCGACGGCCCATCGTACGGCGAGCGGACCTCGGGTCTAAGGGGGTATTTTACCGAACCATGGTCGGCCCGTTTGCTTCCGCACAGGATGCCAATGAGTTCTGTGCGAGCTACAAGGTCGCAGGCGGCCACTGTGTGGTTCCCAGCCACTGAGTTGCGTTTCCGCGCCGGGTTGCATACTGACTGAGGCGTTGCGATGTCCCCGCGCGCATTTATCTCGGGGATCGGCGATAAAACCTTGTCGGCTTCGGAGCGATTGTTTCTGCGCGACGCTGATCCGTGGGGTGTGATCTTATTCGAGCGGAACGTCGAGAACCCAGAACAGCTCAAGCGCTTGAGTGCATCCGTACGCGAGGCGTTGGGACGCTCCGCCCCGATCCTCGTGGACCAGGAGGGCGGTCGTGTGCAGCGTCTCGGCCCGCCTCACTGGCCCTCCTATCCGGCCGGCGCGGCCTATGGCCGGATGTACGATCAGAGCCCGGAACGAGCTCGAAGAGCCGCTTGCCTGGGTGCTTACCTCATGGCCGCTGATCTGATGGCTGTCGGGATTGATGTCGATTGCTTGCCGATCGCGGATGTTCCGGTGGCCGGCGCAAGCAGTGTTATTGGCGATCGCGCATACGGCGAGACAGCCGGGAAAGTGGCAGCCATCGCGGAATCCATGGCGGCGGGGCTGCTGCAATGTGGCGTCCTGCCGGTCCTCAAGCACCTTCCAGGCCATGGCCGCGCAACCGCCGACAGCCACCATCGTCTTCCGGTGGTCGAAGTCGACCGGCTCACGCTTCTGACCACGGATTTTGCCGCGTTCCAGCCGCTTAAGGACTTGCCCCTCGGAATGACGGCTCATGTGGTCTATGCCGAGATAGATCCTGTTGCTCCGGCCACAACTTCGGTAACTGTAGTTGGTGACGTGATTCGTGGCTCGATTGGATTTTCCGGGCTGCTCATGAGCGACGATATCTCGATGGAAGCACTATCCGGCCCATTGCAGGAGCGCGCCCGCGCAGCCCTTGCGGCAGGGTGCGACCTCGTTCTCCACTGCACCGGAAACATGGATGAGATGAAGGAAGTGGCAGCAGCTGTCCCTCCCATGTCGGCAGCGGCTGACGTAAGGGCTCATGCGGCTCTTGAACGCCGGCGCGTCGCTGCCAGGGAGGACACAGCCAAGCTGCGGGCCGAATGGACGATGCTCATGCAGATGGATGCCTCATGACCTCGGATGGACAAGCGCTCGATACGCCCCTTTCGAACGAGCGAGCCACGGGCGAGCCGGCCTTCGTGGTTGATGTCGAAGGGTTCGAGGGGCCCCTCGACCTTCTGCTGGCGCTGGCCCGTCAGCAGAAGGTGGATCTCGCCAAGATCTCCATCCTCGCGCTCGCAGACCAGTACCTTGCCTTCATCGAGGAGGCTCGCAAGCTGCGGCTGGAGCTGGCGGCCGACTACCTTCTTATGGCTGCGTGGCTGGCCTATCTGAAGTCGCGGCTGTTGCTGCCCGATGTCACATCGGAGGAAGGCCAGAACGCCGCCGCAATGGCTAGTGCGCTTGCCCTTCGCCTCAAGCGCCTGGAGGCCATCCGCACCGTCGCCGAGCAGCTCCTTGGTCGTGCGCAGCTCGGTCGCGATGTATTTCGTCGCGGCCAGCCGGAGCCCATCGCTCATATCAAACATCCGGAATGGACGGCGACCATCTACGATCTGCTTTCCGCTTATGCCCTTCAACGGCAGCGCAGCGCGCTTTCGCACGTGAAGGTCGCTCAGCGCACCGTCTGGTCGCTTGCGGAGGCACGCGAGGCGCTCGAACGTTTGATCGGGCAGTCGGCGGACTGGGCGCGGCTCGACGAGTACCTGCTTTCGTTCGTCATCGATCCCACGCTCGCCCGTACCGTGTTCGCATCGAGCTTCGCCTCGACCCTCGAGCTCGTGCGCGAGGGTGTGATGGAGGTGCACCAGCAGGCGGCGTTTGCGCCCCTGTATGTACGCAAGAATCAGCAGACCAATTAAGGGGAAGGCTTGACGGCGCGGACCGCGCGCTATCAGCAGCACAAGCGAAATGGAGAGCTTACCGCAATGCCCAACTTGAAAGTCGTGACGAGCCCTCAGGAAACGGTGCCGCCGCAAGAGGTCGGGGCCGAGGAGCTGCGCATCCTGGAGGCGATGCTGTTCGCCTCGGCTGAACCGCTCGATGAAAAAACCCTCGCGGCGCAAATCTCGGAAGGGATCGATCTGCGCGCCTCGCTGCGCGAGCTGCAACAGCAATATGCCTCGCGCGGGGTCAACCTCGTGCGGATCAATGGAAAGTGGACGTTTCGCACCGCCACCGATCTTGCTTGGTTGCTGAGCAAGGAGACGACCGAGCCGCGCAAGCTCTCTCGCGCGGCCATCGAGACCCTTGCGATCATTGCGTATCACCAGCCGGCCACGCGCGTGGAAATCGAGAACATTCGCGGCGTGACCACTTCGAAGGGCTCCGTCGACGTGCTCCTGGAGACTGGATGGATCCGTCCGCGCGGGCGTCGCAAGTCCCCGGGCCGGCCGATAACCTATGGGACGACAGAAGAATTTTTGTCGCACTTCGGCCTTGACGCGATCGGGGATCTGCCCGGCCTGGAGGAGCTCAAAGGGTCGGGATTGCTGGACGGGCGGCTTCCACCGGAATTCTCGGTGCCAGCGCCCTCGGATGATGCGGCTTTACGGGACGATGAGGAGCCGCTGGAGCCGGGGGACCTCGATCTGGCACTTGCTCCGCCAGCGGAACGAACTGCTTCGGAATAGCGCGATCGTGCGGGTTCCGGATGTAGGGGCCGGTTTCCAACCGGCCACGACGCTCTCCTTGTTTTTGCGTCGCGCGGCGCCTAACTTCTCCTGAAACCGGCAGACGAGGCCGCCCTCGTCCGGGCGGAGGTATGCAATGGGTTCAATGAGCGTTTGGCACTGGATTCTGGTTCTGGCCGTCGGTCTTCTGCTGTTCGGCGGCCGCGGCAAGGTTTCCGAGTTGATGGGCGATTTTGCCAAAGGCATCAAATCGTTCAAGAAGGGGCTGGCGGAAGATGAAAAAGCCGAGCCAGAGCCGCCGGCCAAGCCCGATCAGATGAAGACGATCGACCATCAACCCGCACCCACCGCATCGGGGACGCCCGCGGAGACGCGCAAAGCGGGCTGATTTGGTTTTGGGCCGGCGGCGAGCATCGGAGCGCGGGCGCAACGCCAGAAGCGTGCGTCGCTCGGAGTTGGCCTCACATGTTCGACATTGGCTGGGGTGAGCTTCTGATCATCGGCATCGTCGCGCTTGTTGCGATCGGTCCGAAGGAGCTGCCGACGGTCATGCGCACTGTGGGGCAGTGGACGGCCAAGCTCCGTCGCATGGCGGCGGAGTTCCAGAACCAGTTCCATGAAGCGATGCGGGAAGCGGAACTGGCTGACCTGAAGAAGCAGGTCGACGAGGTGACCAGCGAGGTCCGGAGTTACGGTAGCTTCGATCCGGTCAGCGACGTGCGCCGCGAGTTGGAAAAGACGCAGTCTCAGATCGAGAGCACGATGGCTGAGAAGCCCGCCACGGAACCGGCTGCTCCAGCCGTTGCGGGGAACGTCACGCCGGCCGCAAACACCACCGAGGCAGTGCCCATGCCCGGTGCGCCGCCTGCCGCCTCAGACCTTGCCGATACCTCGAACGTTACTATCCCCGCGGGCGCGACAGCGCAGACGCCCCCGCGGGAGAGCGGCTCCGGGTCGCATGAGGCGGAAGGCAAGGCGACATGACCCACGAGGACATCGAGGCGACCAAGGCGCCTCTGATGGATCACCTGATCGAGTTGCGCTCGCGTCTGATCAAGGCACTGATTGCTTTCGGGATCGCCTTTGTCGGCTGCTTTTTCTTCGCGAAAACAATTTACAACGTCCTCACTTGGCCGTTCGTGTGGGTAGCCGGCCCGGAGAACTCGAAGTTCATCTATACGGGGCTGCTCGAGTATTTCGTCGTTCAGCTGAAGCTCGCCATGTTCGGTGCAGCTTTCATCTCTTTTCCGGTGGTTGCGACACAAATCTACATGTTCGTTGCACCGGGGCTTTATCGGCATGAACGGCAAGCGTTTTTACCCTACCTGGTGGCCACTCCGATCTTCTTTTTGCTGGGCTCGTTCGTTGTCTATTTTCTGGTTTGGCCGATGCTGGCTCGCTTCTCGCTCAGCATGCAACAGGCTGCGGGAGCGGGACAGGCGGCAATCGAGCTATTGCCCAAGGTGGAGGACTACCTCACCTTGATGATGAAGCTGATCCTGGCTTTCGGCATAGCCTTCCAGTTGCCGGTCATCCTAACCCTTCTTGGGCGAGTGGGCATCATCACTTCCGACCAGCTCAAGGCCAAGCGGCGGTACTTCATCGTCGGTGCGTTCGTCATTGCGGCAGTCCTGACGCCGCCCGACGTGCTCAGCCAGCTCTCGCTCGCTCTGCCGTTGCTGGCGCTGTATGAGGCTTCAATCTGGTCGGTGCGGTGGGTGGAGAAAAAGGCGGCTGCTGCCAAGGCTTCGGATGCGGCCAGTGCCGCGGCGAAGCCGGCGGAGTGAGGCCGCCGCTGCCCTCAGGCGACCACCATCGTTATTCCGGGCTCCGAGCGTAGCGAGGGAACCGGGAATCCAGTAATCACGCCAGAGATTACTCGATTCGGAGCTCGGCGCACGCAGCCAGGCTTACGCGGGGGCGGCGCAAGCTCGCCTGCGTTGACGTTCCGGAATGACGCTGAGTGAACCAGGATGCACGACATCAAATGGATTCGCGAGCAGCCCGACGCATTTGATCGTGCACTGGCTCGTCGTGGGCTCCCCCCTGCGGCAAAGAATTTGCTCGAGCTCGACAACCGCCGTCGCGCTGCCATCCAGCGAATGGAATTGGCCCTGGCCCGCCGCAACGCGATCTCACGCGAGATTGGGGCGGCGAAGAAAAGCAATGAGGAGGAAGCGGCGCAGAAGCTGTTGGCCGAGATCGCCAGTCTGAAGGTCGAGATCCCCGAATTGGAAGCCGAGGAGAAGAAGCTGTCGAACGAGCTCCACGACACTCTCGCGATCATTCCAAATTCGCCGCTCGCAGACGTCCCCGACGGCCGCGATGCGAACGACAATGTGGAGCGTCACCATTTCGGAGCGAAGAGAACGTATGGCTTTGCGCCTCGGGAACATTTCGACCTGGGTGAGGCGCTCGAGCAGATGGACTTCCAGACTGCCGCGAAGCTGTCCGGCGCGCGCTTCGTGGTGTTGAAGGGTGGTCTCGCGCGGATGGAGCGCGCGCTCGGTCAATTCATGCTCGACCTGCACACGAGCGAGCATGGATACACGGAAGTTGCCCCGCCGTTATTGGTGCGAGATGAGGTATTTTACGGGACGGCGCAGTTGCCAAAATTCGAGGATGATCAATTTTTCGCTTTGCCGGGACAAAGCATGCACGCGCTGGTGTCAGCTCCGGATCGGCAGGAGAGGACCAATGAAGGCCCGAGCCTGCTCGATCGCCGCCTGGGACTGATCCCTACCGCCGAAGTTCCCCTGACCAATCTCGTACGCGAGTCAATATTGGACGAGGAAGCCCTTCCCAGGCGCCTTGCTGCGTGCACCCCGTGCTTTCGAGCGGAAGCGGGGGCGGCGGGCAAGGACACCCGCGGCATGATCCGCCAGCACCAGTTCACCAAGGTGGAGCTCGTCTCAATCACCACCGCCGAGCACAGTAAGGATGAGCACGAACGCATGCTATCCTGTGCGGAGGAAGTGCTGCGCCGGCTCGACCTGCATTACCGCGTGATGACCTTGTGCACAGGTGACATGGGATTTGCCGCAGAAAAAACCTACGACATAGAGGTCTGGCTGCCAGGTCAAGGCGCCTATCGCGAGATCTCATCGTGCTCGTCCTGCGGGGAGTTCCAGGCACGGCGGATGAATGCACGGGTTCGCAGAAAAGCGAGCCGTGCGCTGCAACACGTGAATACGCTCAACGGCTCGGGCGTGGCAGTGGGTCGGGCGCTGATCGCCGTCATGGAAACCTACCAGCAGGACGGAGGGGCGATTGCAGTGCCGGAGGCCTTGCGCCCATACATGGGAAACCTCGACGTGATTCGACCGGCTGAGTGACCGCTGCATTTGAGCATGCGCATTCTTATCACCAACGACGACGGCATCCATTCCGAGGGGCTCGACATCTGCACGGAGATCGCCGGCGCCCTGTCCGAGGACGTCTGGGTAATCGCGCCGGAGTTCGACCAGTCGGGAGTGTCGCATTCGCTTTCGCTCAACGATCCGCTGCGGCTGCGCGAGATCGGCAACCGGCGGTTCGCGGTCAAGGGCACTCCCACGGACTGCGTCATCATGGGGGCGCGTCACCTGATGAAGGATCATCCGCCGGATCTCGTGCTCTCCGGCGTCAATCGCGGGCGCAATGCGGGCGAGGACGTGATCTATTCCGGGACTGTCGCCGGTGCGGTGGAGGGCACCATCCTGGGCATCCCCTCATTCGCGCTCTCCCAGGCCTATCGGTCGCGCAACGGCCGGCAACCGCACTGGGCGACTGCGGTGCGTTTCGCGCCCGAGATCATCCGGCGCGTGCTCAAGGCCGGTATCCCGCGCGACGTGCTGGTGAATATCAATTTTCCGGACTGCGCTCCGGACGCGGTAAAGGGAATCGCCGTGACGGCCCAGGGCCGCAACCGACAAGACCGGCTGCAGATCGACGCGCGCCAGGATGGTCGCGGCAACGCCTATTACTGGATCGCGTACGTGCGCGGTCGCGCAATGCCGCCCGCCGATGGAAGCGACCTCTCTGCGCTGGCGGAAAATCGCATAGCCGTAACCCCATTGCGGCTCGATATGACCGATGATCCTTTCATGAGGCGATTGGCAGGATTATTTGATCAAACACCAGGCGAGGACCGCCAGGAGAAGGCGGGCAGTGGTTTGCAATCTTCCGACTGCAACAGCTCGTAACTACAGCGTCGTGCCCACCATCGCAGCCTCAAGCGTGCGCTTGAGGCTGTCCAACTGAAAAGGCTTTTTCAGCGTGGGCCGCTCGCGATGCGATTCAGGCAGCCCGCGCTCGCCATAGCCGGTGGCGAACACGAATGGCGTACCGCGTGCGGCGAGGGCGTCTGCGACCGGCGATATCGGCTCCCCGCCGAGATTGACATCCAGAATGGCGACATCGAACTCGGTGTTGCGGACCGCTTCCAGCGCGTCGTGGATACGGGTCGCTTCCGCAGCGATGGTGCAGCCGAGCTCCTCCAGCATGTCCTCGAGCAGCATGCGAATCATCAGCTCGTCCTCCACAACGAGGATCCGCTTTTGCCTCACATCAGGCTGGGAACTGGATGGCGAGGTCACTCTTGCCTTCCCGCGACACGGAGAAGCGCAGTACCCGTCATCCCGGGCCAGGTAGGGACGGGCCTTAAGCCCGCATATTCGTCCGGAATGACGCCGAAGCGGGAAGTAGTGTAGTATCGAGCGCCAGGAAGAAAAGCATTAAAATCGACGCAAACGGAACTACCCCCGGAGGTGTTTCTCATGTCCAAACGACTGACTGCGGCCATTGTCGCATTGACCATTTCTGCCGGCGGCACCTCGGCGCAGGAGGTGAAGGTCGGCGTCGTCCTCCCCTATACCGGGATTGGGGCCGAATTTGCCCGCCAGATGGATCGCGGCATGGAGCTTTACCTCAAGCTCAATGCCGACCAGGTAAAGCCTTACAAGATCACCTTCATCAAGCGCGACTCCAAGTCTCCCAATGGCGCCGATGCCAAGGTCGCGGTCCAGGAGCTACTCACCCAGGACAAGGTCGATGCGCTTGCGGGATGGGTCTATTCGCCCAATGCCATCGCATCGGCGCCGCTCATCGCTGCCGGCAAGAAGCTCGCAGTGATCATGAATGCTGGCACGGCATTCATCACCAATCTCGCGCCCGAATTCGTGCGCACATCCTTCAGCATGTGGCATGCCGGCTACGCCCTGGGCGTGGCCGGCGCCAAGGAGCTGCATGCCAAGACTGCCGTCGTGGCCTATTCCGACTTCCCACCCGGCAAGGACAGCCTCGACGCCTTCAAGGCCGGCTTCGAGGCCAATGGCGGCAAGGTGATCGATGCCGTCCCGGCGGGAGGGCCCGGTGCCGTTCCGGATTTCACGCCGTTCTTTCAGCGCGCCAAGGATGAGAAGCCGGACCTGCTGTTTGTGTTCGTGCCGGCCGGCGATCATGCCGTGGCGGTGGTCAAGACCTATGGCGCGCTCGGCATGCGCGCTGCCGGCATCAAGCTGATCGGGCCCGGCGACATAACCCAGGACTTCAAGCTGCAGGCCATGGGCGATGCGGCGATCGGTCTCATCACCATGCATCACTACAATGCCGACCTCGACAATCCCGAAAACAAACGCTTTGTCGCCGCCTGGAAGAAGGAATACGGCGAGGATTCGACGCCCGACTTCACCGCTGTGGGCGCTTACGACGGCATGGCCGCCATTGTGCACGCAGTGCAGGCCACGAAGGGCAAGATGGATGGTGACGCAGCCGTGAAGTCGCTGCTGGGATGGAAGTTCGACAGTCCACAGGGGCCGATAATGATCGACCCGCAAACGCGCGACATAATCATGACTGAGTACCTCTCCGAGGTCGTGAAGGGTCCTGATGGCAAGCTCCATCAGAAGAAGATTGCGGAAATCGATCACGTGAAGGACGAGTGCAAGGCGTTGGCGATCGGCCCCTGCGCTTCGAAAAAGTGATCGGCGAGCGCACTGACGATCATTCATGACCGAGGCTGCTCATCTGCTCACCCGGGGGCAGCTTCGCGCAGTCCCGCTCGCTCGACCGGAATGACAGGCACGGATGTTTGCGGCATGACGCGGCAGCGCCGTCGTCGGGGCCAAATGCCATAGCTCTGAGCGAACAGAGGGTAGGCAGGGGGGACTGCCCGTGGATCTCGGTGTAAATTTTGCCAGCATCGTGTTGGGTGGGCTGTCCGCCGGCACCGTGCTGTTCATCGTTTCAGTCGGGCTTTCGGTCACGATGGGCCTGATGGGGTTCGTCAACCTTGCCCACGGCGCCTTTGCCATGTTTGGCGGCTACGTCATCGTGCTGGCGATGAATTGTTGGCAAATGAGTTTCGGCGTGGCGCTTTTGCTCGGCTTTGTTTCCACCGCGGCGCTCAGCATGGTGCTGGAGCGGCTCCTTTATCGCCGGCTCTACCGCGCGGGTGAGCTGGACCAGGTTCTGTTCACCATCGGATTGATCTTCATTTTCATCGCCGTGATCACCATTGCGGTCGGGCCGGAAAGCCAGCCGATCACCCTGCCAAGGGCGTTAGGCGGCCAGCTCAACCTCGGCTTCATGCAATATCGTACGTACAGCGTGTTCCTGACCGTAGTGGGATTGTTGATCGTGACCGGCATCTGGCTCGGCTTCGAGCGCACCCACATCGGGGCCCAGATCCGCGCTACTGTTGACAACCGCCGCATGGCGGAATCCCTCGGCATCAACGTCGATCGGCTGTTCACGATGACGTTTGCCTTCGGCAGCGGCATGGCAGCGATCGGTGGTGGGCTTGGCGCCGAGTTTCTCGGCCTCGATCCGCAGTACGCGCTCAAATATCTGGTGTATTTCCTGATCGTGGTGTCGGTCGGCGGACTGGGCAGCGTGGTAGGGGTCTATTGCGCCTCGCTGCTGCTCGGCGTGCTCGATTTCGTGCTCAAGCTCTATCTGCCGAAGGGAGGCACGATCTTCATCTACGCGCTCACCATTCTGATTCTGCTGTGGCGACCGCAAGGACTGTTCGGAAGGAAAGAGACGTGAACGGCGCCGGCTCCGCTGCCGTTCCGGCGGTTACCACGTCCTCGATCGACCATCCGGCGGCGCGTGTCCTGATCAGGCGGCATCGCCTGCGCTGGTGGGAGGGGCTGCCCTGGATTGTCGCCACAGGCTTCTATTTCGCCTTCCCCGATTATCTGGCTTTCGGTACCCAGCTTTTGGTTTTGATACTGTTTGCGCTCTCGCTCGATCTCGCGCTCGGCTATGCCGGCATCATCACGCTCGGCCATGCGGCATTCTTCGGCACCGGAGCCTATGCCGTCGGACTATTGGCCTTTCACGGCATCTGGGCGGAGCCGATCACCAGCCTGCTGATCGCCGCCGCGGCGGCGGCCGCGGTCGGGTTCGGCTCGGGCCTTGTTTTGCTGCGCACGAAGGGCCTCACGCTCCTTATGCTCACTCTCTGCACCATGGCGCTCCTGCAAGAAGCCGCCAACATGGCGCACGACTACACCGGCGGCTTCGACGGCCTGCCGAGCCTCGACATTGCGCCGGTGTTCGGCAAGTTCGAATTCAACCCGCTCTACGCCGATACGCAATATCTCTATACGCTGGCCCTCCTGCTGGTCTGTTTTGTGTTCATTCGCACGGTGGTTTATTCGCCGTTCGGCGAAAGCCTGACCGGCATCCGCGAGAATATGCTGCGCATGCAAGCGGTCGGCTCGCCGGTGCGGCGCCGGCTCGTGATCTGCTACACCATCTCGGCGGCGATTGCCGGCATCGCCGGCGGGCTGTGGGCGCAGACCAACGCCTATGTCAACCTGAGCGTGCTCGATCTCGATCGTGCCGCGACCGTGCTGATCATTCTGATTCTCGGCGGTTACGGGCGCCTCTATGGCGCGTTCGTCGGCGCCGTTGCCTACATGGCGCTGGAGCACTTCGTGGCGCGCATCTATCCGACTGCCTGGCAGCTCGAGCTGGGGCTCCTGCTGGTCTTGGTCGCGCTCTTCGCGCGCAACGGAATATTGGGGCTAGGCGAAGCGCTGTGCCGGCGCTATCGCGCCGAACACGCAGGCTCATGACCGAGATCCGGCTCGAGACGCGTACGCTGAGCCGCTATTTCGGCGCTCTCATGGCCGTGCAGGCGATCGACTTCAAGCTGGCGGCCGGGGCGCGCCATGCGCTGATCGGCCCCAACGGGGCCGGCAAGACCACATTCATCAATCTGCTCGCCGGGGTGCTGTCGCCATCGCGCGGGCGCGTGCTGCTCAAGGGCCACGACATCACCGACAAGTCACAGGCCGAGCGGGTCAAGCTCGGCCTCGCGCGCACGTTCCAGATCAACCGGCTGTTTCGCGGGCTCACCGTCCTGGAGAATGTCTGCATCTCGGTCGCCGAGCGTGTTGGCGCGGCGCCGTCCATGATTTATCCGCTCGGCAGACGAACCGACGTCATCGAAGAATTGATGCATCTTCTGGGGATGCTGAAGCTTACGGCGGATGCCGGCCGTCGCGTGTCCGAGCTGCCCTATGGGCGCCAGCGCCTGGTCGAGATCGCGATCGCGATTGGGCTAAAGCCTCAAGTGCTGCTGCTCGATGAACCTGCCGCCGGAGTGCCAAGCGCCGAAAGCCACATCATTCTCGACGCGATCGAACGATTGCCGGAGCATCTCGCGGTGCTCATCATCGAGCACGACATGGATGTCGTGTTCCGCTTTGCCAAGCGCGTTACCGTGATGGTGAGCGGCGCCCTGTTCGCCGAAGGCACGCCGCGGGAGATCGAGGCTAACCCGCAGGTGCGTGCGGTTTATCTCGGGCAGGCCGCCCATGAGTAGCGCGCTCGAGCTCCGCCACGTCTCGGCCGGCTATGGCGAGACCGTCGTGATCGAGGAGGTTGATCTGACGCTCGCGCCCGGCGAGTGCGTCAGCGTGATCGGGCGAAACGGGGTCGGCAAGACCACGCTGTTGGCGACCATCATGGGCCACACCATGCTGCACTCCGGCGATGTCCTGCTGCATGGTCAAAGCCTCAATGGCGTGCCCTGCTACCGCCGGGCGCTTGCCGGCCTTGGCTTTGTGCCGCAGGAGCGCGAAATCTTCCCCTCGCTGACGGTGCGCGAGAATCTCGACATTGCCGCCCGCCCCGGACATTGGACGCTCGCACGCGTCTTCGAGTTGTTTCCGAGGCTTGAGGAACGGCTCGGTAACGCCGGCAATCAGCTTTCCGGCGGCGAGCAGCAGATGCTGTCGATCGCACGCGCGCTGTTGACCAATCCCACGATCCTGCTCATGGACGAGCCCACCGAGGGCTTGGCGCCGGTCCTGGTCGAGGTATTAACTGCGGTGCTGAAGCGGTTGCGGGCAGAGAGCGGGCTTTCGATCGTCCTCGTCGAGCAGAACAGCCGCGTAGCGTTGACATTCTCCGCGCGCGCGGTGATTCTCGACAAGGGGCGCGTCGTCTACGATGGGGAATCGGAACCGCTCCGGACCGATGCGGACCGACTCGCCAAGCTCATCGGCATCGTGGAGTGATCAGAGCGCCCTCTTGAGCGACAGGGCTGCTTTGTTGCGCACGCTCGCGGTCGCCGCAGGGACGTGCTGGTCGGTGCTCTTCGTCGTCCTTGGGCTGCATTACGAGCTGCAGATGTACGGCGATGGATCGATGTTCTCTTATTCGGTCGCTGTGGAAGACGCCTGGGCGTTCCATTGGCAAAACATCATCGGACGTGTCTTTGTTTTTCTCTTCGCCTACGTACCTGCGGAGCTCTATCTTGAGATCACTGGGCGCGCCCGTGACGCGATCGATCTCTATGGACTTTTGTTCTTCGTCGCGCCGCTCCTCGGCCTGGTAGCGACCTTTGCAGTCGACCGCTCGAAGGGCCGCATCATTTTCGCTTACGCCTGTCTCTCTACCGCCTGTCTTTGCCCGCTGGTTTTCGGCTTCCCGAGCGAGATATGGATCGCGCATTCGCTGTTCTGGCCGGCCCTCGCCGTCTGTCACTATGCGAGGCCCGGCATCGGCGCTACCGCGCTGGTATTCGCGGTCCTGCTAGCCCTTGTCTTCACCCATGAAGGCGCGCTGATCTTCGCAGTCGCGATCGTGGCCACTCTTCTGCTGCGGAGAGGGCAGCATGCCAGCTTTTTGCGGGGCGCGGCCGCTCTCTTGCTGGTCATTGCGATCTGGGTGATTGCGCACGCGACATTTCCCCCGGACGACTATGTCGCCGATGTGCTCCGCCGGGCCGCATGGCACGTCTTTGATCCCTCCATCGTTACCGGAGACCTGGTCCTGCTGTTGGCTGCAGCGCTCGCGAGCTACGCCGCTGCTTTCCTGCTCCTTCGGCGGCTCGCGCCGGCGAAAGCCGACATTTACGCCAGCGCGATCGTCGTTGTGATGCTAAGCGCTTACTGGATGTGGTTTGATCATGCGCTGCATGCGGAAAACAGATACTATCTGCGGACCGTGGTGCTGGTCGCCACCCCGATCCTCGGCGTGCTGGCGGTGGTGCGCGCGCTCGCTGCGGAGGAGCGGCTGCAACTGCCGGTCGCGTCGCGTCTGATGGAGCTTTTCACCAGCGACGTGGCAGCACGGGCGGTGACCGGCGCAGTGTTGGTTGTCCTGCTCGTGCACGCGGTCGAGACCGCAAAATTCATTCGGACTTGGACGCACTACACGTCAGCGGTACGCGCACTCGCCACCAGCACGGCATCCGATCCAGCGCTCGGAGATTCGCGGTTCGTCTCATCGGAAAGGATCAATCCCGCGCTGAACCGCCTCGCGTGGTCCTCGACTACGCACTTTCTATCCGTTCTAGTGGCACCCGGGATGGCACCCAGGCGCCTCGTGGTTGATCCAAACGCCGGTTATTTCTGGCTCTCATGCGAAACCGCGACGACGAGCCGCGAGGCCGACAGTGCCGTCCCGGTGGCTACTCGCGAGCTCATCCGGGTGCACGCCTGCCAGCATCGCTAGCCCAGGAATGCACAGAGGCCTGGCCGCGGGGCGGCGATCAGCCCTTCCAGAACCGCTGCAACGCAGCGCCCCGCTCGATCAGCAGTGGGCGCGACTGCGGCAGGGCCGGTGGCGAGGTGGAGAGTGACGCTACGATCGGCGCGCCAGGGTCCTGCGCGCGAACGGTCACCTTATCCCCAACCGCAGGATCGACGCCCGCTGCCGTGGTGACCGGCTCAGAGATCGCGAATTGTCTGCCGTGGGCGGCTGCCGCTTTGTTCAGCTCCTTGCGCAGCTCATTTGCCGCGTCCACGGCCTCGCCCACCGTCATCAGGGCCGGCGCGTCGTGAGACCCGATCTCGCCGACCACGGCGCGCCCCGCATGAATGGTCACAGCGATCTTCAGCGTGCGGTTCCCCTCGCGATCAAGCCGGCTGTCGAGCTCGGAGATCGCTCGCTCTATTGCCGCTGCCGCCTGGAGCGCGAGCCGCGCAGCTCGCGCCGACTGGTGGTCGAGCCCGAACAAAGCGCTAATGCCGTCCAGCCCGACCGTGGCGAGCGTCCCGCCCGCTGTGCGGATCGCCTCGCTAACCGCCTCACCGTAGAGCGTGAGGAGATAGAGCAGATCCTGCGCCAGCTGTTCTTCCGCCAGCTGTTTGCGATTGAGAAAGTCGCAAAACATCAGAACAATGTCGCGCTCGACGGCGCGCTCGCGGGCCGGGGGTCGATAGACCGGCACCGCGGTGCGCACCAGCGGCACAACCGATATGTTTCCCGAGGGGCGCAATTGACAGGCGAGGCGTACGTCGGGCGCTGCACCGATGCGCTCAAGGGTTGCCTGCTCGTCACCGGCAATCGGCGGGCAGTGCTCCATTCCCGCCGTGATCTGCACCCGGCAGGTCGAGCAGCGGGCACGTCCGCCGCACATCGAGGCGTGGGGCAAATGGAAGCTGCGGCTCGCCTCCAGCACCGACCAGCCGCGCGGCACCCGGATGGTGCGCCCCGGATAGGAGATCGAGATGAGGCGTCGGCGACCGTGCTCCAGCGCGTTGCGAACGGAACGCGCGCCGAAGGCGGCACCGATCAGGGAAAAATAGGCGATGAGGAGTCCGTTGTGCCAGCGCGCGATGCCGGCCCGTTCGGCGGCATGTGACGGGCCTAAAAAATCCTGCGCCTCGGCGGTGGCTTCTGCGTTGGCCTTGAGCTCACGCCCCATGGCAATGAAGCCGAAGGCGGAGAACGCCGGCAGGAGCAGCGCGACGGCAAAGAGCACGAAGCGAAATCGCCGGTACAGCGGCCTTCGGCTGAACGCAAACTGCAGCCCAAGGCAGCCATGTATCCATCCCGGCGCGAGCAGACCGAGCTGCATCCCCTGCGAATCGGCCGCCCACAGATTGCTGATGACGCGGGTGTAATCCACCGGAAGTCCGAACACCTCATAGGCAAGCCGCGTGTGGGCGAAATGATTGATGAGGATGAGCGGCAGCGTGAAACCCATCGCAATGCGCAGCAGCTCCGCCGGCGGCAGGCGAAAGGTGCGCCGTTCGTAGATCGCCCACAGCGCGAGAACAAAATGGACCGCCGCAGCGCCGTACAGCAGCGCCGTCCCCGGCAGGCTGTCCCAGAGCTCTTCCGCGTAGCCGAGGGCCTCTTCGGCAGCATTCAGCGAGACGAGGCCAAGCGCGTGATTGACGAGATGCGCAGTGATGTACGTGAAAAGAACAAGACCGGACGCCATTCGCAGATTGCGGCGAAGCACCCGCGGCGACAGATGCGAAAGCAATCGCTCGCGCCCAGGCAGCCGGAGGCTGATCGAATCCGTCAAAGACATCGTCCAACCTGACGCGCCCCCCCCGTGCGGTTCAGGGTATACCCATTCCGGTTTGAACGTGTCGATAGAAGCTACAGCGACAAAAGGTCAGCAGCCGAGTTGAGGCGCTCGAGGTTCATCAGTTTCTCGAAGGCCTTGGTCTTGTTTGCGCCGGCAAAGTCATTGCCCAGGCAATCGGAAAATTTCTCCTGCAGCTCATCCTGCGAGAGCGGGCGCTCCTTGCTGCCTTTGGCAAATACGATCGGCTCGCTGGCGAGAACCTTTCCTTGCACTGTGGTGATCTCGACCTTTTCCGAGGGTGCGAAGGCTGACCCGGCCATGGTCTCAGAGGTTGTTGTGGTGGAGACGCGCGGCATCAGCGACTGGATGGGAGGGCTGCGGACGAAATCATCGCTTAGCTGCGCAAGGCCGACTTTTCGCGCCACCAGCGACGACGCCATGGCGAACTGCAGGCTGAACTTCGCCTCCAGCGCGGTCTGCGGCAGCTCGTTGCGGAGCATCAGCATCTGCATCGCGCCGGTCGAGACATGGACGCCGTGGACGTCCGAAGGTCTGATGTCATGCCGGGTGGCGAGATCGACGGTCGCGTCGATGGCGCGATGGGCGCCGTAGCAGACGGGATAGCGCTTCACGTTCAACCCTTGGCGCACCAGGTGCCATTCCTTTTGCCGAGGATCCAGCGTGCGCGACAGATCAGGTGCGCCGCCGGGCGAGAACGCCGCCAGGAAGCCGGACCGGTGCTCGAGCGCATCGGCTGAGGCCGTCATCCCGGCTTGCGCCAAGCGGGCCGCAATCACCCCGGATTGTGCTGCCCGGCCCACCTGAAAGCACTTGGTCAGAGTTCCAAAGTTCGCGACCAGGCCACCGGCCATGGAGCTGGCGATTGCAAGTGCCGTTGCTGTCTGCGCGGGAGGAAGCCGCCGGAGCTTGGCGCAAGCCGCGGCGGCTGCCACGGTGCCGCGCACGGCAGTGGGATGCCAGCCTTTCTGATGCAGCGGCACCGGCTCGCGCACCAGCAACTCCGCCCAGGTTTCATACCCGGCGACGTAGGCGGCGAGCATCTCCGATCCGCTCGATCCCAGCGCTTCGCCTTGCGCCAAAATCGCCGGAACGAGGACGGCGCTGGGATGGCCGTCAAGCGTGACATCGTCGTAGTCGAGCACGTGGGCTGCAACGCCATTGACCAAGGCGGCGTCCTCGACATTGCGCCGTGCGCCGGAGGGAATGAGCGAGGCGAGCGCGCCGGCCTCGGCGCCGGCCAACTCGCGATCGACCAGGGCGACGACCGGCTCGCGGGCGCCTGCGATCATCACGCCGAAGCAGTCGGTGAAGCCGGTCTTGGCGACGGCTTGGGCTTCCAACGGCACGTGGCTGAGAGCAAGCTCGGAAACGAATTGACCCAATAATACAGTCAACGGGGTCATTGCCTTTACCTCTCCTTGCGGCGACAACGCCATCATGCCAGTCGAACGGCTGTCAAGCTACACAGAAAACGGGCTCTGATGCTGCGTTTGGCCTTCGATATCGGCGGCACCTTCACCGATTACGTTCTCCATGACCAGAGCACGGGCCGCATTCGTATCTGGAAAGTACCGACGAGCCGCGAGCCCGCGGTAGGGGTCAACGCGACGTTGGCGGACAGGATTGCGGCCGGCGATCTTGATTTCGAGCAGGTCTCCAGCGTCATGCACGCCACGACGGTCGCCACCAATGCCATTCTGGAACGCAAGGGCGCACGCACTGCCTTCATCACAACGGCGGGGTTTCGCGACATCATCCTGATCGGGCGGCAGAAGCGCTACGACATGAATGATCTCTATCTCGACAAGCCGGCGGCGTTGGTCGACAGGGCGGACATTTTCACGGTGAGGGAACGCATCGCCGCGAACGGCAGCGTCATTACGCCGCTCGATGAAACCGGTGCTCGCGCAGTGGCGCAACACATCAGCGGCGGCGGCTATGAATGTGTCGCGATCATGTTCCTGCACTCCTACATCAATCCTGCACATGAGCGGCGGATGGCGGAGATCCTGCGGGCGAGCAATCTCGATGCCACGCTGTCGAGCGACGTTTCCCCGAAAGTTCGCGAATACGAGCGCGCCAGCACCACCGTTGCGAATGCCTACGTGCGCCCTTTGGTACGGAGCTATCTCGATGCACTCGATCGCTCGCTCGCGGACAAAGGCTTTGGTTCGCAGCTTGCCGTGATGCAATCCAACGGCGGGCTCGTCTCGTCCGAGCTGGTGCGGCGCTATCCCATCCGCATCGTCGAATCGGGGCCGGCAGCCGGAGTGCTGATGTGCGCGGAGGTCGGCCGGCAACTGGGCTATGAGCACGTGATGTCCTTCGACATGGGCGGGACCACCGCAAAGCTCGGCATCATCGATCACGGCGAGCCGATGGTGACCGCCTCCTATGAGGTGGACACCATCAATGCCAGGAAGAACAGCGGCTTGCCGCTCAATGTCCTCGCCATCCAGCTGTTGGAGATCGGCTCGGGCGGAGGCAGCATTGCCGAGACCAAAATGGGCTTGATCACCGTGGGTCCGCAGAGCGCCGGTGCCGTGCCCGGCCCGATTTGCTATGGCGCCGGCGGGACACGCCCGACCCTTACCGATGCGAACCTCGTTCTGGGCTATCTTAATCCCGACTATTTCAACGGCGGGGCAATGACGCTCGACGTGGCGGGCGCTGCCGCGGGAATCGAGGCCGCCATAGCCAAGCCGTTAGGGCTGTCGCTTACCGAGGCGGCGTGGGGGATCCACTCCATCGCCAACAGCAACATGGAACGCGCCATGCGGGTGATCTCGATCGAGCGCGGCCGCGACCCGCGCGATTACGCGCTGGTCGCGTTCGGCGGAGCGGGCCCGTTGCACGCCTGCAGGCTCGCGCGCGCCGTGGGCATTCCCAGGGTCGTGGTTCCGTTTGCCGCCGGGGTCGGCTCGGCGGTCGGGCTTCTCGTGGCAGACCACAAGGTCGACGCGGGCGCCACTCGGGTCCTCAAGCTCGACGGCAGTGCGCGTGACGACATCGCGGCGATTTTGCAGGAACTGGAGCAAAGGGCGCGCGCTGAGGCGGCAAGGCTGAAGCTCGGAGGCGCGCTGTCCATTTCGCGTTCGGCTTACATGCGCTATTGCGGGCAGGGCTACGATGTCCAGGTCGCGCTGCCGAGCGGCTCAGTGGATGAGCGTTATGAGGACACGATGCGCCAGGCTTTTCACGACACGTATCGGCGGGAATACGGCTTCATCGATCCCGACGCGGCGGTCGAGGCGACGGACTGGTACGTGGTCGCCTCCCTCGCGAATGCCCGCTCCGGGGTGATCAACGCCGCGGGCGTCGAGGACGGACATGGCTCACCCATCGTGAACGAGCGCAGGGCCTATTTTCCCGAGTGCGGCGGCATGATTCCGAGCAAGGTCATCAACCGCTACAGGATGAAGCCGGCGGACGTCTTCGAGGGTCCGTGTCTCGTCGAGGAGCGCGAATGCACGACCGTGGTCCTTCCCGGCGATGTGGTCGGCGTAAATGAGCTTGGACATCTGCTGATCGAAATTGACCGGGCAAGCCGCCATGCCCAGTGACGCGGACCGGCAGATCGACCCGATCACGCTCACGCTTGTCTGGAATTCTTTGATCTCGATCGCAGAGGAGATGAGCGGAGCGCTCCGGCGCACCGCGTTCTCCGAGGCGGTTCGCGAAGGCGAGGACTTCTCGGCGGGCGTGTTCGATGCCTCCACGCGATTGGTTGCCCAGGGCAACAATACGCCGGGCCATCTCGGTGCCATGCCTTACGTGGTCAAGAACGTCCTAGGCTACGTCCCGCTCGATCAGCTTGAACCGGGAGACGCAATCGTCACCAACGATTCCTACCTCGGCGGAGGCCACTATCCTGATTTCTACATGGTGACGCCGGTGTTCGCGGAGCGCCAGCTGCTCGGATACGTCGTGAACACGGCGCACCACGTCGATGTCGGAGGCGCAGCGCCGGGGTCGCAGACCGTCCAGGGTGTCACCGAGGCTTTTCAGGAAGGCCTCCGCGTTCTGCCAGTGAGGCTCATCCGCAAGGGGGAGTTCGATGAGGACCTGTTGCGCGTCATCCTCGGCAATGTCCGGATTCCTGAAAAGATGCGGGGCGACTTGCGCGCGCAGCGCAATGCCAATCATGTCGGCGCCGAGCGCCTGCGCGCTCTCTACCGCGCGCATGGAAAGTCCGTTGTGCATGGCGCGATCGAGGAGCTCCTGGCGAGATCGGAACACCGCACGCGCGAGCTGATCTCGGCCATTCCGGACGGCGACTACAGCTTCGATGACGTGCTCGACGATGTCGGCCCCGGCACCGACCCGGTACACGTCTGCGTCGATGTCACGATCAAAGGCGATGAAGCCGTTGTCGATTTCTCCCGCAGCAGCGACCAGGTCAAAGCCGGGATCAACTCCTACATCAACTATACGCGCGCTTATGCGACCTTCAGCATCCGCACCTTTGCGAAAGTGGATGTGCCGCACAATGACGGGGTCGAGCGGCCGATCAGGACCGTGGCGCGGAGCAGAAGCTTCTTCAATCCGGAATATCCCGCTCCCAGCAGCGGGAGGGCGAATATTCAGATCCGCATCTTCGACGCCATCAATGGCGCGCTCGCCAAGGCGCTGCCGGAGCGCGTGATGGGCGCGTTCTCGCATTGGGCCAATCCGATCTTCGGCGGAGTGCACGACGAGACCGGCCGGCCATGGGTGATGTACGATCTCATTTTCGGCGGCTATGGCGGACGGTTCGACAAGGACGGCCCCGAGGCGCTTTGCCCGGTGTTTAACGCCGCCAACCTGCCGATCGAGGTGCACGAAGCCAACAACCCGGTCCTGTTCCATCGCTTCGAGCTCATCCCCGACTCCGGCGGTGCGGGGCGACATCGGGGTGGCTGCGGTATCCGCAAGGATGTTGAGATGCTCTGCGCCGGCGCCACCGTCTCGCTGCTTGGTGACCGCCATCGCTTTGCCCCCTACGGCCTGTTCGGCGGGCAGCCGGGCCGGCCAGGAGAGACCATTCTCATGCGCAACGGCCAAACCATAGCGCTCGGCTCGAAAGAGCGGCGCGAGCTCGAGCGCCGCGACATCGTCAGCATTCGCCTCGCCGGGGCCGGCGGGTATGGCCCGCCGCAGGAACGCGATCCCGACCTTGTCCGGCGCGATCTCAGGCGCGATCTGGTCAGCGCGGAAGCGGCGCGCATAACCTATGGGGTCAAGGACGGCGCGGTCGATTAGCGAGCAGCCCATGAGTGCCTTGCTCACCTTGCAGGATGTCGCGCGCGCCAAGCAGTTCTACGAGCGCGGCTATTGGCGTTCCGAGACGCTCTACGACGTCCTGCGGCAATGGGCCGAGACGACGCCCGACCGGTTCGCCTTTCGGGACAGCAATACGCGGCTGACCTATGGTGCTGCGCTCCAATGGGTGGATGCGATAGCGCAAGAGCTGGACCAGGCCGGGCTTCGCTCCGGGGACCGCGTCTCGATCTGGTTGCCCAGCCGGATCGAGACTGCGCTCATCTTCTTTGCCTGCTCGCGCATGGGGTATGTCTGCAACACTTCGCTGCACCGCGATTACACCTGCAACGACATCCTCGCGCTGCTCAAGCGAGCGGGATCGGCGGCTTGCTTCGCGCAATCGGGCTATGGCGCCGATGCTGCGGCAAGTAATATCTTTGCGCTGCTGGGCGGCTTGCCGCGTCTTAAGAAGGTCTACCAGATCGAATCGCTTCGATCCGGCATCGCGGAGAGCGAGCGGCCGATTGGGCTTGGCACTATCCGGAAAGGCCCCCTGAGCCTCCTTCCGCCTGCGAGCAACCCCGATCGCATCGTCTATCTTGCCTTTACCTCGGGAACGACCGGACAGCCCAAAGGGGTCATGCATTCCGACAACACCATCCTTGCGAATGGACGCGCCATCACCAAGGACTGGGCGTTCGACCAGGATACGATCGTGTATTCGTTCAGTCCGCTGAGCCACAACATCGGCATTGTCGGGATGGCCGTTGCCGCCGTTTGCGGCGGCGAATTCGTTGCGCACACGCCGCTCGATGCTTCTCGCATGCTCGAGCGCATCGTCGAGACCGGCGCAACCTATGTTCTGGGCGTACCTACCCACGCCATGGACCTCTTGACCGAGATGCGGCAGCGAGGGATGGCCACGCTGGGGAGCGTGAAGGCGTTTCAGCTCGGCGGCGCGCCTGTTCCTCCGACGACGGTGCGCGGATTGATGGATGTAGGCGTAAAGATCCAGAACGCCTTCGGCATGACCGAGAACCACTCGTTCCAATATACCCGTCCGGTCGATCTGCCGGAGACCATCGCGTCCACTTGCGGCCGCCCGGCCGACGGAATGGAGATAAAACTCTGGCGTGAGGACGATCCGGACCGGGAAGTTGTGCAAGGCGAGATCGGTGAGCTGGGTGTGCGGGGGGCCTCTTTGATGCTCGGCTATTTCGACGATCAGGGCGCGACCGAGCTCTCCTTCAACCGCGACGGCTGGTTCATGACCGGCGATCTCGCGCGCCTCGACGAGCAGGGGAACCTGCAGATCGCCGGGCGCAAAAAAGATGTGATCATCCGGGGTGGTCACAACATCTATCCCGTGCGCATCGAGGATTATGCCCTGCGACATACCGGGGTGGCGAAGGCGGCCGCCTTTCCGGTCCCCGACGAACGGCTGGGGGAACGCGTTTGCCTCGCATTTATTCCGCGGGCGAATGCCGCACCCGCGGCGCCGGAGCTGCTCCAACACCTCAATGACCAGGGCTTGTCGAAATACGATATGCCGGAATTCTTTCTGGAGCTCGATGCGTTTCCGCTCACTGCCAGCGGGAAGGTGCTCAAGCGCCGTCTGGTCGAAATGGTCGCCCAAGGCCTGCTCAAACCCCGGCCCGTGCGCAGGTCCGGTTAGGTTAGTCCATGGCGCACAGCACATTCGAGTTCGTTCGCG
This sequence comes from uncultured Alphaproteobacteria bacterium, assembly GCA_963841705.1. Taxonomy (GTDB): domain Bacteria; phylum Pseudomonadota; class Alphaproteobacteria; order Rhizobiales; family Xanthobacteraceae; genus VAZQ01. Next base: position 6,797 of record CAWJDY010000020.1, on the reverse strand, counting down.
ACAACATCGCAGCCACCCCCTTTCACCAGTGGCTTCTGCCGGAGCTCTTGGAGGTGAATGAGAAGGAGGGCAGCGTCACCATTCGCTTGCCCATTCGCCCCGAGTTCTGCCGCCTGCCCGGACGGCCTGAGTTGCACGGCGCGATTGTTGCGGCGATGGTCGACATCACCGGCCATGCCGCAATCGCGGCCAAGGTCCTGCACACGGTCGCGACAGTGGACATGCGCGTCGATTATCTGCGGCTCGCGGGCGGAACGGAGCTCGTTGCGGTGGCGACCGTGATCAAGCTCGGGCGGACCATAGGGGTGGTCGATGTGCGCATTGCCGATGACCAGAGGCGGCTCGTGGCCATAGGGCGGGCCGCCTACGTTACCATAAGCGTGTGAACGAGCGATGCCGCGCAAGCTGCGACTTACCATGGCCTGCGGTCTCTACGACCGCATGCTCGATCTCTACCGCGGGGACGTGCGCCCGGACGGAATCAAGCTCAACTTCATTCCCATGGACGGATCGGCCGGAGCGCGCGAGATCTTCGATCGCATGGCCGGCAATCTCGAGTTCGATATCGCCGAGATGTCGAGCTCGGAATTCATTGCGCGCAAGTCCTGCGGGCTTTCCGCTCTGGTTGCCTTACCGGTGTTTCCCTCCCGCGTCTTCCGGCACGGGATGCTCAGCATCAATCGGCGCTCCGGGATCAAATCCCCGAAGGACCTGGAGGGCAGGCGGGTGGGCGTGCCGATCTATTCCATGAGCGCTGCGGTGTGGATGCGCGGACACCTGCAGCACGATTACGGGGTCGATCTCGGCAAGATTCATTGGGTGGAAGGCGCGATCAATCAGCCGGGATCTCACGGCCATCCCAGTCTATTGCCGCTGCTGCGCCCCATATCGATCGAGCGCAACACATCCGACCGGTCGCTGAGCGATTTGCTGGAGAGCGGGGGAATAGACGCCATCATCGGCACGGTGCTGCCGGATGCGATCCGTCGCAATCCGGATATCGTGCGGCTGTTTCCAAACTATCGAGAGGTTGAAAAGGATTATTACAAGCGCACAAGGATTTTTCCCATCATGCATCTGATTACATTGCGCCGCGACGTGTACGAGGAGAACCCGTTCATTGCCAGCAGCCTGTTTGATGCGATGTGTACATCGAAAGAGCGGGCACGGCTGCGCATGCGCGATGTCGGTACGCTGCAGTACATGCTGCCGTGGATGACCGCCGACATCGACGAGCTCGACGAGGTATTCGGCGGCGACGCCTGGCCCTACGGTATCGAGCCCAACCGACCCACTCTCGAGGCGCTCACGCGCTACCTGCACGAGCAAGGCATCGCGAAACAAGTGATGCCGGTCGAGGATCTATTCCTGCCGACCCTTGGTCGCTATCTGCGCGAGTCCGAACAACCGCAGTAGCCTCGACATCAGCGTCGATTGACCAGTGCGTCGTGCTCTAGCGTTTCAGGAAACCTTCCGGCATTCTGATCCCAGTATTGACGGGATCGGAGGAGGGTTGAATGCGAACGGCGGTAATCGTTCTGGGCCTGATTTTCGCAGTCATTACAGTCGTCTATTGGCTGGTGCCGGCGGGCTCGCTCCCAGGTTTCTTCCCCGGCTTCGAGGCCGGCGGCACGCGCGTGCATGTCAAGCACGGTATTGTCGCTGCGGCGGTCGCAGTCGTGCTGTTCGCCATCGCGTGGTGGTCGGGGCGAGCACGTGCCTAGGGCGCGGACATTAGCACGCAACCAAATGCGGACGGATGCGATTGATGAAGGCCAGATAGTTGACCGGGAGCTTGTCATATCGGGTTGTCAGCAGCCTATAGCCGATGCGGCGGCATGTCCGCGGCTGGCGAAAGCTGACATGCGACTGCAAGAGAGGGTTTCGGGTTTTGACCCAACTCGGAGATTAGCGGCGCAGGAATGGTGCATTGCACTCTCGCCCTCTGACCCAGGTCCACCCCCTCTCAACGTCGGCCAGGGTGTGGTACCCTTTCGCCGCCCTTTGGCGTGGTTCTGAGCCTCGGGGGAGGCAATGAGACGCCGCGAATTCATCACGATGCTTGGCGGAGCGGCGTCAGCGTTGCCGCTCGCGGTGCGCGCGCAGCAGCCCGCGATGCCGGTAATCGGATTTCTCTCGGGCAGGACGCAGACTGCCGATGCCCACCTTGTTATCACGTTCCACAACGGCCTCAAAGAAACTGGTTATATTGAGGGACAAAACATTGCGACGGAATATCGGTGGGCGGAGGGGCACTACGATCGCCTACCGGAATTGGCGGCCGAACTGGTTCGCCGTCACGTGGCTGTAATTATAGCCGGGGGCCTTCCCACAGCACTTGCGGTCAAGGTGGCGACTACGACAATCCCGGTCGTCTTTGTACTTGGCGTCGATCCGGTCAAGTTTGGCCTTGTCACCAGTTTGAACCAACCGGGAGGCAATATCACGGGTGTGAACTGGTTCTCCAATATCGTGCCGGCGAAGCGGTTTGGGCTTCTGCATGAACTCGTGCCCAAACCTCATACTATCGGCTTCCTCATGAATCCGGGCACTCCGACTGCGGAGTCCGACACGCGAGATGTGCAGGCGGCGGCCGGTACGCTAGGCGTCAAACTGCTTGTGGTGAAAGCCACCTCTGATCGAGAGCTCGACAGCGCCTTTGGAATTCTTGTCCAACAACAAGCTGACGCGTTCTTCGTCGACGCTGATCTGTTCTTAAACAGTCGGGCAAATCAAATCGTCGCGCTCGCTGCGCGCCACCGTTTGCCAGGAAGCTATCCTTTGCGCGAGTACGTCGAAGCTGGCGGCCTGATGAGTTATGGAGCCAGCCTTGCCAACGCATTTCATTGGGCCGGCATCTACACCGGCAGGATACTACAAGGTCGCCATCCCTCTGACCTTCCGGTGATGCAATCGACCAAGTTCGAGTTTGTGATCAATCTCAAGACCGCGAAGACGCTCGGCCTGGACGTGCCGCTCGGACTATCGGCCGCCGCAGACGAGATTATCGAATAGGCCGCAATTTGCTGCACTGCATATGTCGGCTCATGGCATTGTGTCACGAGTAACGCCGGTCCACACGGCGGTGCGTAACTGTACGAGAGATGAAGGAAGGCCCTTCGAGGTCGGCAATCAGGTGTTGATCTCAAGCCACCGCAAGCTGCTGTCGTCAAAAGCGATGGTGGTGAACGTTGCGGAAAAGTCGAAACGAGATTTCGGCAGGTATGATTGAGAGAGGCGAGCGCAAGCGAACCGCTGATGACGTGTCGAAAGCCGATTAGACGATGTCAAAACCGGGGGGTTGCCATTCCTCCGGGATCAGCTTGGGGGATGCACTGAGACTGCCCAAGCGGCATCCGGCATGGAGGCGGCGCGAAGCTCAATCTGGCTCTTGTACGGAACGTGAGAACCTGGCCGGCGATGCCAAGGGAAAAGGCACAAGCGGCTCCAACCGCGAGGCCGAAAGTACTGATGCGCCGGAGAGGGGCGGACTGCCTCGTAGTAGTGTTGAAGCGGGGTAATGCCCGTGGAGCGAAGGGGGTGGGTCATCGCCTTTGAGATCGGGTCAACCGGCAACGGGAGGAACCCGATATACAATGGAAGGCGGCAGCCTTCGAGGCTGGCACGAGCCGGATGACGCGAGAGTGTCAAGACCGGATCTGTGAGAGGCTCGGTGAAATTCCCCGGGCCTACTCGGCTTGTGTCACGAGGATCGCCGGTCCACACGGCGGTGCGTAACTGTACGAGAGATGAAGGAAGGCCCTTCGAGGTCGGCAATCAGGTGTTGATCTCAAGCCACCGCAAGCTGCTGTCGTCAAAAGCGATGGTGGTGAACGTTGCGGAAAAGTCGGAACGAGATTTCGGCAGGTATGATTGAGAGAGGCGAGCGCAAGCGAACCGCTGATGACGTGTCGAAAGCCGATTAGACGATGTCAAAACCGGGGGGTTGCCATTCCTCCGGGATCAGCTTGGGGGATGCACTGAGACTGCCCAAGCGGCATCCGGCATGGAGGCGGCGCGAAGCTCAATCTGGCTCTTGTACGGAACGTGAGAACCTGGCCGGCGATGCCAAGGGAAAAGGCACAAGCGGCTCCAACCGCGAGGCCGAAAGTACTGATGCGCCGGAGAGGGGCGGACTGCCTCGTAGTAGTGTTGAAGCGGGGTAATGCCCGTGGAGCGAAGGGGGTGGGTCATCGCCTTTGAGATCGGGTCAACCGGCAACGGGAGGAACCCGATATTCAATGGAAGGCGGCAGCCTTCGTGCGGTGGCACGAGCCGGATGACGCGAGAGTGTCAAGTCCGGATCTGTGAGAGGCTCGGGGTGAAATTCCCCGGGCCTACTCGGCCGAACGCGATGTGGCGCCATGTCCGCTATGCCGCCGCTTTCGGAGGATCAGCGGAAGTAAAGCGGAAGTGGGAGTCTCGATGCAATTGACCACCGTCATACGCTCGTCTCACCAGTGGGTGAGCGGTATGCGAAATCTCTCCGATACGCGCTGACTGAAGCACTGCAATCCTTGTTCGGCGCCTCACCCCCCTCGACTGCGCCTGAGCAGCGAGAAATCGTCGATCATACGGTCGGTGCGATCCAGCGGATCGCCATGTACATCGTCACTCCGCCGAGGGAGCAACGAGGCAGCTATTTGAAGAAATCGTTAGACCGCAACACCACTGGTCTTTTAGTCTCTGCTAGCTCTTCGAAGAACTTTCGCGCTGCTCGCTCTTCAATCGCATCGCGCAGCCGCACAAACTGATCTACTCGCTGATCTGCCTTCACATCACGCGTGCCTTCAAGATCGTCCATCGCCGCGGTGCTGATCGCACACCGCACTGTCTCGCCCTGATTAAGCATCGTGAAATCAACGACCATCCGATTGAAGTCGTAGCCTAGTATCTCTCCTCGTTGCAGCGGCATTGCAAATCCTCCGCTCTGATAGGGCCTGCTTATACCATGTTGGACGGTCTCGCGCCGCTTATCCCGGCATCGAGCCAGCGGAGACACTGCTGCTCAGGGGCAGCCCGGCGTCCTATAGGTACCAAGAATTCTATCCCAGAAGAAATGGATCACCGCAAAATTGCTGTTCGCGTGCCGGTGATGAACGAAGTGCAGTTCCTGTTTCCGTCTGAACCATGCAAACCGCTGAAGTTGCGATCCTTCTACGTGGTACTCCTTATCGAAGAAGACGTGTGCGTAGAACGACGCCGCGCATGCGACTACCTGAACCACGAAGAGGTCGAGTGGCAATAGGAGGTATGTACACGCTCCCACCAGAAACACAGGAACGAAGAAGAAGGGCGTATTGTTGCCTTCGTCACCGAGGTACGTCGGTGAGACGAGATATCTTTGGCATAATAGGTGTGGTGGAAGTTGATGTGGTTGCGGAAGAACTTACCGCCTATTGGATGGTGGCCGAGCTTGTAATGCATCAGCGTCTGCGCAAATGACATGACCAAATGCGTAGCGACAGCGGTCAGAAAAATTAGCCAAAGCTCCGGAAGAAGCCGCGATACCGTGTGGAATATGGCTGCCTCCTCGGCTTAAACGTCCAATTTAGCACATATAGCCCGTGCCGACAGTTCGATGATTGCGCGAAATCGTCAGCCCCACCCCGACTTGACGGGCGTTGGCCGGACCGCCGCGAGTTGTCACGTATTTTCAAATACATGGCTTGCGAACGGATTCCGGAGTTCGAGTCCTCTCAGCCCAGCCACGCAGTGGCGTCTCTGTAGGCTAAGCAGGATCGGCGCGATGCGAACAGCGGATTGCGTCGCGACTAGGTAACCATTCGGCTCAGATCGAGCTGATGGCGATAAAAGCCAAGCACAAAGTGCCGAATGGCAGATGACAAATTTGCATTTTGCCGATTGGTGTCGATGCTGACGATCAAGTGGGCCAAGGTCTCCCCGCGCTCTTCAGCGATCTCTCGTAAGCCCTTCCAGTACGCCTCTTCAAGGCTCACGCTCGTCTTGTGACCATCAATGATGATCGAGTGCCCGATGACCATGGCTCGTCTCCCTGCACAGAACAGGACCCACCGGTAATATGAGGCGCTTATATCGACCCAATTGTGGCTGACCACGCCAGGGCCAGGAGTCTCCATGGTGAGTGGAATGGCGATAATCCGATCGGCACCGGGCGCTAGGCCTTCGAAGATTTGTAGATACGGCCGCTCGTCATCCTGCGTATGTATCAGCATATCCTGATCCAACCAACGGCTCAGCACTCGCGGAGCCTTTGGCCATGGCGGCACCTTCCGGTCGCAAAGAAGGTCGGCGACGAGGCCTATTCGGGCAGCATCGTCAAGCAGGGCGAGATGCAAGCCGTCGGCATCGCAACCGGAGCCAATACTTTTTTGGCCGCACCGCCAAGCTTGTGGCCGGAGCCGGTGCCATAATCCACGCACAGAAGGCGATGTTTCAGATCGGGAACTTCCTGATCGTTGTCGCTGTCACGCTGGCGCTGATCATGGTCGCCGTCAGGGTTTATCATGACATGGTCATCGCCGACGATTGGCGATGGAAGACGCACTTGGCATTTTGCAGTTCGTCCTTGTTCTGCTCGTCGCGTCGATCCCGGTCGCAATGCCAGCGGTATTTTCCATCACCATGGCATTGGGCGCGCTTGCGCAGCGGCAAGGACGGGTTACCGACCATCCTGGGCAACGTCGATGGATCGCCATCGTCGCAACCGGCGGTCCCCGGTCGGAAACGGAGAAACTGCGCCAAGGGCGAGGACAACGGCCTCGACGACGTCTTTGGAGCAAACGCCAGCTGATACGTTGTCGAAACGTTGAGGG
>CAWJDY010000019.1:0-258944 GCA_963841705.1 uncultured Alphaproteobacteria bacterium | reverse complement strand
GATGTCGTTCATCGATCAGGGATGCCCGCTTGGATCGAAGTGCTTGCGCAAGCCCCGCCAGCAGTCGGTGTAATCGTCCTGCCGCTCCTTGATCTCGGCCGCGTATCTCGTCAGTCGCTGCGGATATTTGGTCTCGAACATGAACGCCATAGTGTTGGCAAGCTTCACCGGCTTGAGCTCGGCCCTGCTCGCAGCCTCGAATGCCTGCTCGTCCGGCCCGTGCGCCAGCATGCAGTTGTGCAGCGAGATGCCGCCGGGCACGAAGCCTTCCGGCTTGGCGTCGTAGACGCCGTACACCAAGCCCATGAACTCCGACATGAGATTGCGATGGTACCAGGGCGGACGAAAGGTATCCTCCGCCACGGCCCAGCGTTCCGGGAATATCAAGAAGTCCACGTTGGCGGTTCCCGGTGTCTCCGACGGTGCGCTCAGCACCGTGAAGATCGAGGGATCGGGATGATCGAACAGGAGCGCGCCCACCGGCGAGAAGCGCCGCAGGTCATATTTGTAAGGCGCGTAGTTGCCGTGCCAGGCGACGACGTCGAGCGGCGACTGATCGATATCGCTCGCATAGAGCTCGCCGCCCCATTTCATGAACAGGGTCGAGCGCGCCTCAACGTCCTCATAGGCGGCGACCGGGGTGAGAAAGTCGCGCGCATTGGCGAGGCAGTTGGCGCCGATCGGACCGCGGTAGGGCAGGGTGAAGGCGCCACCGTAATTCTCGCACACATAGGCGCGCGCAGGCCCGTCCACGAGCTCGACCCGGAAGATCATGCCGCGCTGGATGACGCAGATCTCCCCGGGCTCGATCTCGATCACTCCGAGCTCGGTGCACAATCGCAGCTTGCCCGCCTGCGCGACGATGAGGAACTCGCCGTCGGCGTTGCAGAAATATTCGCTGCGCATCGATGCCGTGAGGACGAGCACATGCGCGGCCATGCCGGTGCGGGTCTCGGCATCGCCCGCGGTGGTCATGGTGCGCAGCCCCTGCACGAACGTGACGTTTTCCTCCGGGATGGGAATAGGTCCCCACCGCATCTGAGCGATGGGAAGCGTGCTTTCGAGCCGCGCTTCGGGTGCGGTGCGGATGAGGGCCTTATCCACGCGCCGGAAGCGGCCAGAATGTTTCACGCTCGGGCGGATGCGGTAGAGCCAGGAGCGTTGATTGCTGCCCTGCGGGGCGGTAAAGGGCGAACCGGAAAGCTGCTCGGCGTAGAGCCCGTAGCGCACCCGCTGCGGCGAGTTGCGTCCGACCGGCAGGGCGCCGGCAAGCGCCTCGGTTTCGAACGAATTGCCGAACCCCGACATGTAGCTTGAGGCGTGAGTGGCGGGTGCAAGATCGGCCTTCTGGAACTGCGATCTATCCTGAATGTTCATGGCCGATGCTCCCGGGCTGATGACCGGGACCATTCTAGCGCATGCCGGGCTGCGATGTAGGGGCGGGTTTCTGGTACTGCGTCACAAGTTGCCCCTCGACGTCATTCCGGGGCGCAGGAAAATCGGCCGTGCCGATTTGCCTGCGAGCCCGGAATCCATAACCCCAAGCAGTAATGTGTGCCACCGCACCGTAACCACTTTCATCACTGCACGGCCTGTGGTTATGGATTCCGGTAGCGTCAGGAGAGCAGGAGAGGAGGACGATCGTGAAAACGAGCTGAAACCTTTCGTAGCGGTCCAGAGGGTTCAACTCCCTCCCGGCAAAGGCGCAGCCCGCCAGCCGGAAGCGAGCCTTGCACGTGTGCGGCAACGTCACGCGTGAAGCGTACGGTAGCAGGTGCTGAAGCTGCGGGTTAGCCCCGAAATCATTTTCGCTGAAGCCTTCGTAGTCCGGAATGCGGGGGCAGCATCGACGTGGCCGTCACTGGCGAGGGCACGTTGGTTCGACCGGGGTCCTGGAACGGAGCAGAGGCACGGGATGGATCGCCTGAAGACCTGAGAGATCCCATTCGCGTCCACGTGCGAGAACCGGAGCAGGGCAGCCGGCAACAAAAGCCCCGGCCTGGAGGAGACCTCCGCTCCTTCAGGAGCGCCACGGCGGGACACGAACCAGGAGGATCGCGTGGGCGGCGGGAGCGAACCAATAAGTGACCGTTGATACGCGGGTGGGAAGTCGTAGCGCCTTCATAGTACCGACGAGAGCGGGGAACTGGGCTCACTGGGACCCGATGGAGGAAAGGGAGGCGTCGTGAGAGAGAACCATTGCCGGGAAACACGGGAGGGGACATGAACCTCGCGAACCTGTACACGAAACGACAATGGATAGCCGAACTGGCGAGAGCGAAGCCGAAGAAGGTGCTGTTCTCGCTGCACCACGTTATCGATCTGGAATGGATGCTGAAAGCCTACCGGCTGACCCGCAAGGATGGAGCGACTGGCATCGACGGTGTTACCGCGAAGGAATATGAAGCGAAGCTGCAGGCCAATCTCTTGGACCTGCTCAATCGCATCAAGTCCGGAAGCTACAAAGCACCGCCGGTGCGCAGAACCTACATCCCGAAGGCAGACGGCTCAAAGCGGCCGCTCGGCATTCCGACCTTTGAAGACAAGGTGGCGCAGCGGGCGATTGTCATGGTTCTGGCGACCATCTACGAGCAGGACTTCATGCCTTGCTCGTATGGCTTCCGACCGCGACGCTCAGCCCATGAGGCGCTGCGCAAACTGCATGGCGCCATCTCGTGGCATGGACAGCACTGGGTGCTGGATGTCGATATACGCAAGTACTTCGACTCGATTCCGCACGCGCAACTTCGGGCGTTCCTCGACCAGCGAGTAACGGATGGCGTGATCCGACGGATGATCGACAAGTGGCTGAAAGCAGGGGTCCTGGAAGATGGAACCCTGCGCCTTGCGACTGAAGGTACCCCGCAAGGCGGCGTCATCTCACCGATGCTCTCGAACATCTTCCTGCACCACGTGCTGGACGAATGGTTCGAGGCAGAGGTGCGACCCCGCATGCTGGGAGAGTGTACGTTGGTGCGCTTTGCCGATGACTTCGTGATGACGTTCAAGAACCACCGCGACGCCAAACGGGTTCTGGAAGTGCTGGGGAAACGGCTTGCACGGTATGGGCTCACGCTGCATCCCGACAAGACCCGGTTCGTCGACTTCCGCCCCGAGCGCAAAGGTGGCACGCATCCGGACTGCGCCGAACCGCCGTTCGACTTTCTGGGCTTCACCCACACCTGGGCGAAGTCACTCAAGGGGCAGAACGTGGTACGGCAACGGACGGCCAAGAGCCGGCTCGCTCGCGCGCTGCTCGCGGCGAAGGAGTGGTGTCGGTTCAACCGCCACCTGCCGATCCTCGATCAGCGCAAGCGGCTGTCTGAGAAGCTGGTAGGTCACTATGCCTACTACGGTATCACGGGGAACAGCCGGCAACTCGCCACCTACGCTCATCAGATCACAAGGACGTGGAGGAAGTGGCTGGAACGGCGGACGCGCTCGGAGCCTCTCTCATGGGAGCGGTTCTCTGCCTTCCTCGCCCGCCATCCCCTCCCGCGACCTCGCATCGTCCATCAGTACGCCACCGCTAGCCAGGCTCTCTCATGAAGAACCGGAAGCGGTAATCCTGCACGTCCGGGTCCGTGGGGGGTGAGGGTGGTAACATCCTCACCTACCCGGCGCTCCGCTCGCACTCGGACGGCGCGAAGCGCCGATCCGAGCGCTCGCGGCCCCGGAATGACGGGCTATTTGTTATGCGGGGCGGTTTCAAACCCCTGCCACATCCTTTCTTGTAGGGGCGAGGCATCGCCTCGCCCCTATCGAGGTTCACAACTGTAGGGGCGGGTTTCAAACCCGCCCCTACGCACGTGAAGGTTCCGACGCGGCTGATCAGAAGCTCACGGAATCCTTGATCGCGGCAGCGGTGTCGGCGGGCACCAGCTTGCGCCCGGCGAAGTCCTCCCAGCTCTTGAACTTCGATTTGGCGCGTGCCTCCACGATCGCCTTCGACTGCGCGGGCGTGATCTTCGGCAGCTTGCCGATATCCATTTCGCTTGCGCTGTTGAGATTGGTCTTCGCGGTGACCGCGGTGGTCGCCGCCCCGGTGGTCGAAGCCTTGGGAGCGCTCATCGGTGCTGTGAGCTTTGGCGCCGGAACGGTCGAGGGCTTGTTGTCCTGAGCGAAGCCAGGGGCCGACAGGAGCGCGAGCATGAACGCGCCCAGGAGAACGCGATGGGTAGACATGGGTATGAGTTCCTCTCTGGAAGAGCCCGTCTTTAGCTCCCGAGCTGACGCTCGGAGGATCAACGGGCCTTGCATTTCTCAGTCACGAAACGGCGGTGTTGCGCCGCTCGACTGATTGCACTCTTCCTACCGCAGCGATCTGGAACGGCACATGGCTGACGCGTTCATGCGGCGTTCAGCGGCTGCGCACATTTACGACACAAAGGCCAACGGGCGGTGCTACCCGCCAGAAGGCCCTTATATTATCGGGGTTTCTGTGCCATGGTTGCTTCCCAGACACAGGCTGGAAGCAAGTGGGAAGCAGGTTTGGAAAAGCGAGGGGGCTAGGTGCCCTTGGACGGCGGTTGTTCGGCTTCGACCACCTGTCCCTCTATCAGCAATGGCCGTGTCACGAGCTCGGCGCGCTCGGCATCGGTAAGCCCGGGCGAGTTGGGGCCAAGCAGCTGTGCCATCGGAATGTTTGGCAACGCTGGGGACACCAATCGGCTGATTTCGCCAGCTTACACGTGGTTTAGGTAACTATGATACCGCGTGAAATCCCGCGGGCGCTTGTAGCCTTTGCGGCCTTTGGTCTTGGAGTGCTTCTTCCGTTTGGCTCTGTCGCCAAGCTTCCCTCCTGCACCGGGGACAAACAGATAGTAAATGCCAGCCCTAAACAAGCCGATATTGTCATCGTCGAAGCGCGCAATCTCGCGCACCATGGCGCGGCAATTGCGATATCTCCGCCAAATGCCGTCGAGCCCGAGGATGTGCGTCATAGTCCGAAACACGCGAACTTCGCCGTTCTCGCCTAGCTGCGATCCAATCCTGTTCGCGACCGCACAAGCCGAGGGATCCTTCGGTGTTGCGTCCTTCGCCGTCACGTCGGTCGGAATGACATATTCCAGCTCACGGGTGGCATCCTGTAATGTCGTCATGGTCGTCGCTCCTGTTGTACTGCCGCCGATTACCCCGGCGGCATTGGGATCTCTTGCTATGCCGCGAATGCTCTCCCGTTCGGAAGCCTGGCGACGATATCCAGGTGGATACCGATCTTAAGCGGCCTACGTTTCCCCTGGTAGACGGCGAAGCAATGCGGGAATGCTTTGGCGAGCAGCTCGATCCCGGCAGTCGCTCGGGCTCGATCTTCGGCGGTCAAGGGTGGGCGCATTGCTTCGGCTCCTTCAGCTCTTGACTAAGTGAATGTTCCGCTTCGAGTGTGCCGCTGTGCCGGCTCCGCAGTAGGAGCGCCACGCGTCCTCGAATTGATCGCGGGTGTAGCCCTTGCGGCTTCTGCTGTTAGGCGTGCGGTGCGCGGGCCATATCGATTTCGATTTGATCTTGAATGGGCGCAGCAGCCGTGCAACGTCGCCTTGGCTCAGCTTGTGGCCGGGGCGATCATCGCGCCAGTCGAGCCAATAGTCGCTGACGGCGTGAAGCTCTTTCACAAGGTCTTCGCTCGCGATCCTATCGATGTCGAGCTTGAGGAACACCGCGCGGATGTCCTCGAGCAGCACCACGCCAGCATCTTCGTCGGGCCTATCCTTGCTCAACGCCACAGCCGCGGTGCGCGCCGCTTCTCCGTGGCCCAAGCTGTCAGCAACCGAGAGCAGAACACGCCAATTGTCGGCGGGGCGGTTTTTCAGCGGAACATCAGGACGCGAGTTCAGCTGTTGCCCTGGACCCATCGCCCACTTGCGGATCAGGTCGCGGGCGGCAGCGAACTCGGGTCCATCCTCCAGCGGCTCGATCGGCGCGTCTTCGGCGGCGCGCTGCATGTTGATTACCACGCTGCGATGCATCAGTGGCAACGGCAACATGCCAATGCCACCGAGAGCGAGCGGCGCAAAGGTGGGGAACCGCCGAACCCGGCCGCGGTCAACACGCGCCACAGAGCCGCCGCGCAGATGGCCGGAATTGAAGATCTTGCGCAGCGCGCTGCTGTGGAGCAGGTCGGCGTTGTCCGCTTCGTCCACCAAGAGGCAAGCGCTAGGATTGTGATCGAGGTAGCGGTAGAGAGAGGCCGGGGTGAGATCATCAACACGCCAAGGACGGACGACAAGCTTTTCGATCAGAAGAAGCACCGTCGTCTTCCCGCAGCCGCGAACTGGCGACATGAGCGCCAGCCGTGGCGTGACCTTGAACTTGTCGTAGACCGGAACGTGAAGGGTCCACAGCGCGATCGCCATACGCTCCTCCGGCGAGACCGCGATGTGGCGCTCGATTAACACCAACAAGAGATCGAGCGGGTTCACGTCTTTCAGCGTGTCGTCCGGCGGTGGCGTCTGCGGGGGCGCTCCCATGCCGCCCGCGCTTTTTGCGTCCTCGGCAGCAACGGCCAGCAGCTCGGGGATATCGTTCCAGCTGAGCGAGTGCTCGATCAGCAGGTTCGTCAGCTTCTTGTGCGCGGCGTTGCGCTCGCCCTCGTTGGACGAACCGAGCATCGCATGCAGCTTGCGGATCCGGCGGCAGACGCTCGGAGGAGGTATGGTCATCGATCGATTTCCCGGCACACCGGCACAGGTGACCAAAAACAATGACTTGGCAGGGGAGGAGCGCGGCACGACTGCCGGCACAGCGCGGAAGCAGCCGTCAGCACCGGTTGCGCGTCGGCGTTCTTCCGCTCGATCTCAGAATGTGGTAAGGTTTCCGTAGTCACGGCACCGGCTCCACGGTGTTAGGTGATCAGCTCCGGCCTCGTGCAGCAAACACGGGGCCGTTGCGTTTTCAGATGTCACCTTAGAATTGATTGCTGGGCCGGCAAGCGACTTTCAGATCGCTCCCACAGGAAGCCCACAGAAAAGCCGCGCTGTCCACCAACCTGTGGATTGTCAGGGGTTGTGGATTACCGGGGATAAGTTACGAGGCGAGCGGCGAGGCAAGGGACTGCGTAAGGGTCCGGGATAATCAGACGGGCCGCATTGTGATCTGGCCCTTTTGGGGTTTCAGCTGATCACTCGTGAGCCTCACCGCTGAACACGTTGAAATCTGCGTTCTTGGCGAGCTGCGGGGTGTATCTCTGATCGGCACGCTGACCCGCAAACGGCATGTTGCCAAAACCGATGCCGTCGATCGCGTCGCGTGGCTTACCGGATCTGCGCATCATGATGGCGTATCGCATTGCCGAGACCAGATCGTCGCGCTGCTTCACGATTCGATAGTCCTCGTCGCGGTGATAGTGGCGGATCTCATCAATCAGCTCACCACAGTGCGGCGCGATGGTGATGCGCCCCTCGTACATCATCGCCCTGATCTCTTCGAGCGCCGGCTCGATGTAGTTGTGGACCGTGCCGTGGTTGACCGCATGGCTGGGCAGCATCGCGGCTCCGAATTGTTTATATTGCCCGGACAGCGTCAGGCCACTGCCTTTATCATCAGTCGCACCATCATGCGGCCAAGCAATCGGCACCTTCAGACCTCTGGTCATGCTGTGGATGCGCTGGACGTGATACAGCGGCGTGGACCGTTCCATCCTAAAACAATCGGTGACCCAGATCCGATTGAGATCATGCGCCCAGGCGATCAACACTGCAGCGAAGGGATGATCAAAGCCAAAATCGATGCCTACGATCAGCCGCGCCCAGGACGGGACCTCCTCCTCCGGATCAAACGATTTGATGATCGTCGGCAGCAGCTCAATCGGAAACACCGGACCGGTTCCGAGCTGCGGAACGCCTTCCAATCTGGTCTCGCGTTCAGCATCGGTATAGCCTTGGGCCAACTCCTCGCGCCGCTCCGGCGAGATGTGCTTGGCCTCGTGGCCGGGAATGCGGAACACCGCACGATCAGATGACGGTTCAGATAGAAACCGGTACGTAATTCCAGAAGCGCCGCCTTCGCCGACCGGCGTAAACGATACGATGATGTGCCCGTTGCATGCGGATGTACGCGCGAGCAGTTCGGAATAGATCTCCTCACTCGGCTTCTCATCGATCCAAATCAGATCAACTGTTTCAGATTGCAGCTTTTCCCGCCTCATCTCAAACGATTTGAACGTCAATGTGCTGACACCATCGGGCTTGCCATCGGTGCAATGCGCAACGAAGATCGTGTCAATTGCACCGGTGCCGCCGGGGATCATCACCGGCTTCTTGACGAAACTCTCCAACGGGATCGTTCCGGTGCCCAACTCGTCGCGGCCGCAGAGTTGCGCCTGTAAGGTATCACGAACTAGTTGGCTGCTTTCACCTGTCGCCCATGCGCGAATGGGTTTGTTGTAGCGCAAGCCTGTCCACCAATCCGGGTAATTTCCGGTGAGATGGCAAGCGCCGGCTTCAAATGCACACAACCAAGTTTTCCCGACCTGATTTCCACCATAAACCAGTCTTTGATGCACGCCGGAGCTGCCGGCGGCGAGGAACGATAGTTGGGTCGGATACCACCGCGTCGGTCCCCAAAAATCTGCCTGCCGATCCTTCCGCCGGCGTTCGGCGCTCGACATCGTCTTGCGCGCGAGCTGCAGCAGCTTCGTCGGATCAGGCTGGTCGTCCATTTTTACGACACCTCTACCGCCTCACCTTCGATCACCTTGGCTTTCTCAGCCTGCTGCGCTTCCAGGCGTTCCAGCTTCGGGTAGTAGTTCTCGCCGAACAATTCGATCAGCTTCGTTCGATCGGCACCGAGAGCACGAGCAGCGCGCAACTCTTCCAGGGCTTCCTGATCGGGGTCGATCACACGATGAGTGATTGTTTGATCAATGCGCTGCACCTCGGGATCGGTTCTGGCTAAGACCATGCCGATCGCACGGCCGTGATCCCGATGGTCTGGATTGGCAATCAAATTGAGCAGTGCCTTGGCCGCAGCTGGTGCGCCGGCACGCAGCATCTTGCGGGCCTCCTCGGCAATGGCGGCAATGATCCGGTCGTCCTGGAGAAGGTGCCACGCCATCTTGGCTGCGATTTCGGGGGAATAGTTCTTGTCCAATCCCGCCCTGCGGAGTGCACCGACGTTAGCGCCATACCCTAACGGCTCCATGCAGTAGAACTCGACGAATGCCCGCCAGCGGTCGTTCGGCAACGCGCGCATTGCAGGACCGAGTTCCCCCCAGATCTCGGCTTCTCTGGCACGGCGCTGTACAGCTGAGACCATCAGACGACATCACTGTTTTACACCGGCGGCTCGGATCGCGCTGGCGGCCACGAGAAGCCTTTTGGCGTCGGGGTCGCCGGCCAGAATGAGCTTGCGCAACTCGGGATCGCTTTCAGCTCGCCGCACCCAGGCGTTGGCCTGATCAACCTCGCCCTGAGTGAAACCCTCGCCGCTGATAATGGTCGCGACGTTCTTCTCAGCGAAGTCCAGTTGTCGGAGCTGATCGATCACGCCCAGCTTGTCGCGGGTTGAGATCCCGGGAAACGTGATGGTCTCCGTGAAACCCTCAGGCTTTATCGCACCGACAAGAGCCTCGTCGGCCGCCGAGTGGGCGGGCTTGTGGGCTTCATGATAGGCCCGGGTCATTTCGCCGAGACGTTGAGCCGCCTGCTCGGGCGTAGGCTCACGCTCCAGTGGATTAGCGGCAGCATACGCTGCGGACATCGAGACCAGCATTGCCGCGCTGTCGGCGGCGTTTAGTCCTAATACATCGTCGGCCATCATCTGCTCCTTAAGCTACCGCCATTTTGGCGCGCATTGCCTCTTCGTGTTGACGGATCTCTTTGAGGCAATTTTGGTAAGCAATCTCACCTTGGGGAGAAACATCATTGGCGAGTGATGCCAGCCTCATGCTCAACTCGGTCATTCGTTTGGTGTCCTCAGTGCCTGCAACGAACGTCGGCGACGGTGCCGGCCGTGCGGTAGGTGCTACCGCGCGTGGAGCAGGCTGCGCAGCAGGAGCGGCTGAGGCCGCAGGCGCGGACGGTGCCACCTCGGGCGCCCCCCCGAAAAACACATTAGCATTAGACCCAACCACCTCGGGCTGCGGCACGGGCGGCGGGACGAATGCGCCGCTGCGAAGAGTTTGAACAGCGAAAGCACCGGCCTGCTTCAGTTTCTCAGACAGCGGTAGAATTGCCCCGGGGTTACCAAGTAGATTTAACGATGGTGCTCGCGACCCTGGCAGCGACGGCGGAGCAGGGGCACCAGGCTCAGCAGACGGCGGCTGCTTACTGACACGGTAAAATTCATATTCCAACAACTCCCTAATAGCCCCGCTCGTAAATGCCACTCCCCCAGCGTTAATCGCGACGGCATCCATATGGCTGGAAGCGCGAGGCCACATCTGGTGCAAGGCAGCCCGAGCCTCGAGTGTCGCGCGGTACTCCCGCTCGACAGCGGCAACCGCTTCCTGCAACTTGACGCCGCACGCTTCGGGCGTATTCGCCAGCTCCTTGAACTTGCGCAGCCGTGCTTCACGCTCGCGGGCGCGTTCGGCTTCGGCTTCGCGGGCTAGCTCCTGTTCAAGCAGCTCAAGTTTGTCGCGGTAACCAGCAATAGCTGCGCGGAGCTTTTCAAGCTCACCAAACAGCTTTACTGCAGCTTTGTCGTCGTCAGCGAGCAGCGCAGCAGCGCGTTGCGTGTCAAGCTCGCGAGTTTGCTCTTCGGCCGTGGCAAGCGCAGCGCGGGTGGTGTTTAATCGATCACTGGTCGTGACTTTACTCATGTGCGGGTGGCTCCCTTCGCATAGCGGCTTCGAGGCGCTCGCGGAGTAGCGTGCTTGTGGGTTGCTGCTTGCGCCGATCATGCGCGGCTTGCATTTCCTGTTCACGATGTTCGTGCACCCTATCGATCCGCAAATGCTTTGCGCGGACCTCAGCGCGGGAATGGGAATGCCGGTGTTTCATACCGCGCCCGCCGCTTGCAAACGATCGTGCTCCATCAAGCGGCATTCGATCGAAGGTAGTCGCGAGCCAACTCTCGAAACCGCTTAAATTCGGCGTGCCGGGCCGCCCACGCCGCTTCTTTGCTGGCGAGCGCGGCTTCGCGCGCATCCAGGGCGGCGGCACGCTCCGCCATCGCCTTGTCGGCATCAGCGCGATCTTTCTGGGCTGTCTGCTGCAATGCCGCCACCTCGCCCCGCAGCTTGTTGAGGGCAGCAGTCTGTTCCGCAATATCGGTCAATGCCTGTTTAACCGCTGCCGGATCAGCCATCGCGGCAAGCAAACTTAGACCCTCGCTGATCGCGGTCGTAGTCAGCGGTACGTTGAGACCCATCATCTGTTCAAGCCTTCCTGTGATTGTAATCGTTAAGCCAAGCCTTGACGATTTTTTTGATGAGACCAGCGACTGAAATTCCATTGTGCTCAGCAGCGGCGCGCAGCGGCACGCGCAATTCATCATCGATGAAAAACACGTTCGCGGGCTGGTCACGCCGCAACCGCTTGCCCCATTGCTCCGTCGTCGTCTCCATGGCGCTCCTCATGCCGCCCTCGTTTGCTCAGTGGTACCCGAGCGCAGCATCAGGGCCTCGGGATGCGCCAGCATCCAGTTGACCGACAACCGCACCACGTCGGCCGAACTGAGACCAGCCTCGGTGGCAAGAGCCGCGAGGGCGTCCCGCTGGTGGGGGCTCATTTTCAGATCGAAGCGCGCGACATTCTTCATGGGGTGAATATGGCGCCACAGCGGGACGGCGTCAGCGCACAAGAACGACGGCTAATGGCCGTACTACAACGGGGGGTCACGAATGACCGGAAAGGAACAATCCGACATCTGCGAGACGCCCGCAATTGGGCATGGTGATGCTGGCATTTGAGTTTACACGCGAAGCATGAGGGATCAATCGGCGCACAAGGCCGACGCCCTTTTGATCTTGTCACGTAGGCTTTCAGAGATCTGACCGGCGACCATTGCCTCGTAATCCTGACCATTGATTATGTCAGCTAAGGCAAGGGCATAGCAGTTGCAGTATTTCGCAATCCGTTCTTGCAAAATGCCTTGATTGGCGGGAGCCGCAGCCTGCGTTTTCAGGCATGTACTAATTGCGCCTGAGCCGCGGCGCAAAATCACGCCGCTGAGAGGGTGCCATCCAAACGTGCCGCGAGGGCGGCATGGACCCCATCCCCGGAGAGCGGCACTTGACAGTGACAGATTTGAGGTTTTCCATACCACCTTGTGGCTAGGTCTACAGTCTACCTAAGGGGTGCTATCATGAAAGCGTTGGTACTGACTGCCGCCACTGCGTTGGCGGGCGCCCTCTATGTCGTGAGTCCCGCGGCAAAGGCCGATATTATCTTCGGCAGCTTAACCCCAACCCCCGCATGCGGGCCCGTCTCAGGACCGGGCAGCGTGTGCGGCGAGGACGAGACTTTCACCTTCGGCGGCGACACGGTCGTCGCGCACGGCTTTACCGGGGCACCGGGCCCCGCGCTGGGAAACGCCAACCTGACGCTGAAGCCGCTCCCGCTTGATGTTCCTTCGGAAAGCGGCCTCGGGGTCCAGTCCAGCAATACGGCGATCACATGCACCAATCCCGACTGCGAGATCTCCCCGCCGCAATCCGTCTCGGTGACCCGTTCCGGCAGCACGCTAATCACCGATGCGCTGATCGCCTCGGTGCAAGCCGGCGAAGACTTCAACTTCTTTGTCCAAACCACCGCGGGCGGGGCATTCACCCAGCTGGGTGGGGTGATTTCTAATACCTGCAGCTTCCCGGGCGGCTCAGTGGCGGGAACGGACGAGTGCCGTTGGGATGCGCCTCCGGGTCAAACTCGCTTTGGCGTCGCGGTTCAAGCCGTGACCGGGGATGAACTGCTGACCTCAGTTTCGACCGCAGTGCCGGGGCCGATTGTGGGTGCGGGATTGCCGGGTCTTGTAGCGGCTTGCGCTGGTCTTCTCGCCTTGGTGCGACGCCGTCGTAAGCTCGTCGTCTGAAACCCCGTAAGGTTTGATCGACGCTGAGCGTGCTGGCCATGTGGTAGCCAGCCGTTTGCTTGAGGAGTGCTGGCCTTCCTGGCCTGATCTTGGCGAGCGGTGGTCTTCTCGCCTGGTGGCGACGGCGTCAGAAAATCGCCTGAAAGCATCAAGCGCAATTCGCACACGTCGTTTGCGGCAGCCAGCGATTGCCGAAGCAATCGCGATTTATGAGTACACGGCCTAGCAGATCCGGGCCTTTTTCTATTCGGGCCCGAGCAGCGCCGCTGATGGAAACGCCATGCCGGTGCGGCCCTGGATCCGAGCCCATCGGGTGCGGATCGAGAAGCGTGACCGCCTCGGGCTTTGGCGGCAACTGGGTGGCGGTGGGCGGGTGAACCAGCGCCGGTGAGTGGACCGCTTGAGCCGCTTGCGAATGGCGTCGAACTCTGGATCCTCTACCAGCACGATCTGCAAGCCGAGGGTGCAGAGGAGCGCCGGCAAGGAGCAGCGCCCAAGGTTGCGGACCCGCGCCATGATCTTAGTGGTGTAACCGACCGGGGAGCCCGAGACGTGATCCACGGTTTCGCCGGTAGTCTCCAGCGCGGCCATCCGGGCGCGGAAGGCATCTATCAATTGATCGTACGCCTTGGCGCTGCTGAGCTTCGCCACGATTTCCAATGGATTACCCTCCCCGAGGCATGGCATTCATATGCAGCGCGGATATGCGTGCGTCAAGCCGGGTTCCACAAGCCCTTGGGGGTGCGTTCGCGGACAGGGCCCGGGGTGGTGTGGTGGCGGCCCGGAGCGAAAACGCGATGGGCGGGTATTTGTAAGTCAGAGGAGGGCCATGAATTTCAGGCCGGCCGCCGCCGCTCGCCTGCGGCTCCCCGAAGACGGATTTCTGGACCGCCGCCGTGTGCCAAGCTCGGACGTCGATCTGATAATTCTGCGCGAGTTTGCTGGGTACGCCCACCCCCACCGGCCTGATGGGACCCGCTGATTGAGGAGAGCCCGCGAGATCCAAGCGCGAGGGGCATTTCGCCCGGCTCGCCGAGGTCGAGGGGCCAGGCCGTCAGAGCCCCGAACCGCGGCGCCCGTTGCCCCGACGTTGCCCCGAACCGCGATAGCAGCAGCAGCAGGGGCGCATTCCCCAGCAACAGCAGCAGCAGTTAGAGCGAACGTCACCACGATCGTCTGCCGAGGTGCAATCGAGCCCGGCTGCTTCCCAGCCGCTTCCCAGCGGTCATGCGCGGACTAGCTAGGCCCATTTCGCCAGCAATGTCAGGGGCAATGGCCGCAGCGTAACCTGTGGCACCAGAATGTGCGGGGCAAAGGGGAACCTTGTGAAGGTTCCCGGATACCTATCTCATGCTCTGCACCATACCGATGCGCTGCGCTCCCGTGTGCGGGAAGGCGAGGCGCGAGAGGCAGTTGAGATGGAGTAGGCATCGATAGCTTTGCCATCAGCAGCAGCCGCGAGCAGCGGGGAAATCCCGCGGCCAGCATGGGTGTATCTTTCGATATACAGTGTTGCATGGATCGCGGAGTTTCGACATAGAGTGTTGCATGGACCGCGGAGGCCCCCCGCAGCGCCGCGGGTGGCGTAGGGTGGCGTAGGAAACGCTTTTGACCGTCTATCGCTTCTGCGCGCGCGCGCGCGATACGGTCATAACCGGAGGCTGCGCCACCCTGTGCCACCCACCTTCTGCCGATCCTGCCGACAGCCCAGAGGGGTACTCTCTTCCAGCTCGGTGGTCATCGTGGATAACTCTCCTCCTCTGCGGCCTCTGTGGCGGTGTCTGCCGGGGCGCGCTTGATCGCGATACCCTTGAAACCCCGCGCCCCCTTGGCGCCTTTCTTCCTGCTGAAGCCACGATCTGTGAGCGTGTCGGAGAGGGCGCGTTCGCTCCCGACTTGGATGCCGTGCCTGTCGCACCATTGCTTCCAGGACGCGAACAGTTGGCCGCTCTTGGTGAAACCAAAGGGACCGCCGTCTTCGGTGCAGTCCTCGAGCCATTGCTTGATGGTGTCCTGGTCGTCGAAATACTCTTCGGTGGCCTCGGCGACGACCGCGGGCGCTGCGAGCCCGATACGCTGCCACTCCGCGTAGCCCTCGAGCATCCATCGCAGGATCGCCGGCCATTCGGCTTTGAGCTTGGTCGGTAAGTCGAGGTCGCGCTCCTCAACCGGGATCTGCACGGTAAACGGCACCAGCAACAGCCGGCGGCGCATTGCCGTATCCACGTTCTCGAGCTTCGGCTTGTGGTTGCCAGTGATGAACAGCTTGAACTTCGGCACGAAGTCGAAGAAGTCACAGCGCATAAACCGCGCCGTCATCTTGTCACCGCCGGTCATGGTTTTGATCTTGGTCTCGTTCCATTGCCGCCCCTTCTCGGTCTCTTGTGCCACGACCAGTCGATAGCCGTGCAGCTTGGCCACGTCGGTAGGGTGACGCTCGGTGTTGGAGGCAATGAAGGTGCCGACATCCGCGATCGTGGCGTAGTCGTTCATGATGCCGGCAAGCGTGTTGATGTACGTGCTCTTGCCGTTGGCCCCGGTGCCATAGGCGAAGATGAACTTGTGCTCATCGGTGTCGCCGCTTAGGCAATAGCCGGCATAGCGCTGAAGGAAACCGCGCAACTCGGGGTCGGGGGCAACGCGCTCGAGGAACGCGGTCCACACCGGATGCGGTGTTCCGGGCGGAGCTACACGGCACGCCGCGATCTTCGTGATGTAGTCGTTTGGATCCGGCGCATGGCCAATCCCGGATTGCAGATCGATTGTTTCCCCAATGGCGTTGAGCAAGTAGTCGTCTGCATCCCACTGCTCGAGGGTCGTGGCGTGGCGCCGGTCCGCCTTTGCCAGCCGCTCGACTGCGGCAACGGTCTTTGCGGTAAGGATTGAACTTGGCGGTCTTCCGTTACATCCTCGCGACGCGTCGCGGCAGACGGTTCGCGCTCGATCAAAGGCAAGGTTGGTCTCCTCCCCGTACCAACGTGATCCGTCCCAATCCTGCCACTTGCCCTTGAGGGCGATATAGCGAAGCCTGTCCGCGAACAGCTCCGAGAACCGCAGGGCCAATGCATCTTCGGTCAGATGCGCCGCAGCGTCGTCCGGCTGTGCAGCCTCTTCCTCGCGCGGCACAGCGTATTTCTTCCACGCGCTCGAGACCGCGCGCGGGATATCGTCAAACCGCTGCTGCCAGCGTGCATCACGCGCGCCTACGCTGCTCTCCATGAGCCCGCGCAGGATCGCCGTTGCTATGTCGCTCGACACGCCGGAACCGATCAGCTTGGCCGCGAGTACAACTAACGCCTCGTGGTAATTCTCTGCCGCGAGCACTCCCTTAATCATCTCCGCCCAATCGTGCCCGGCGCCGTTCGAGCTGCCCCCTTTGCCGTTCGACATTCTCGGGGCGAAGGTCTCGAGCGACGCGAGCGCGGTATCGAGGTCGATCTCGCTGTCCGGCCGCTGCTCGACGATACTGCACAACCGCGGCTCGCTCTTGCGGTGCCATGAACCTGGCCAGCGAATTGGATGACACACCGGCTTGTTGGATGGATCACCCCCGGCGATGCCAGCCGCCAACGCCCGCGCCTTCTTCAGCTTAGCCAGAGCCTCATCGCGCGCCGGTACAGCCAACCGCCAGTGCCCGTGCAGCTTGTCTTCGGTCGCGCCAGTCTGCGGGTTCACCCACTTGCCGCCACTCGCGACCGTAATCGTGGCCGGGCCGATGATCTGCTCTAGCACCGCAATTGCCTTGCTCGGGTTCTGATCGCACTCGATCGACAATGCATAGCCCTCGATCGTATCCTGCTCCCTGGCGTGCTCAGCGATCGCAAAACCAGCGATCGGCGGACAGAACACGATCGGGGTGGTAATATAATTGGCAGCTTCGCCCGCGAGCTCATAGGCGGTGTTGGTCAGCGCCTTTAGCCCGAGCGACAGCGGGACCGCGGTAATGCGAAAAGCTTTGTTGGAACCGTTGTCATGGAAAGCGCGCAGCGACACGAACCCGCGGTTGCCGGCGTGACGAAAGAGCCCGTCTACAAATATCTCGATCTGGTCAAGGTCGGGGGTGAGTACGGCGGCTTCAGTCATGACTTGATCTCGTGGATGCGCTTGTGGCAGCTGCCGCAAATCGCGCGCAGCTCCCACAAGAACTCAGCACCGGCGTGCTGATAAGTGAGGTGATGAACTTGAATTGCCCGCCTCCGGCCACAACCTTCACAGATCCCACCAGCGCGTTGCAGCACAAGCTCTCGCAGATCGCGCCACTTATCTGATCTCAAGTATCGGTCGTATTCGGCCCGGTTCATTGTACAGTTTCGGCGTGTTGTTTGGTACTCTACGAGTACCACAGCGGAGTGCAAGAAAGGCCCGTTTGGGCCTTTCTCGCTTGTTGTTAGAACGGCACCGCATCTCCGCCCATTGCTTCCCGCAACGGACGCTCGTCGGGTCGCTCGATCTTCGGCTTGAGCGCGAGGCTCAAATACTTCTGGCCGTTCTTGGTTTCTTTGATCCAGCCGCTGAGCCAATACTCGGTGTCTTCGGTCTTGATCGAGCCGCTGTAGTCGCGGTCACTCGGCTTGCTCTTCTTGTCGTCCTTGAAGAGCGCGCCGCTGTTTGGTCGCTGTTCGAAAGCCATGCTGGCCTCCTTCTGTTGTTGGCGCACGGTGATCGGCTCGCTCGGTGCGCCAAACCGAGCAAGCGTTTTGCCGATGAACGAGAGAGTTTCGCGCGTCAGCCAACCGCGATGTCTGTTGCAGCTCGCACACCGAAGCCCGGCGGCATGCTGTTCGGTGCCGGCGGTGATGACGGCGGTGTTGCTGCAACAAGGCTTCACGCGGTCGCAATCGCGGTCGAGCTTGACGACGATGCCGACGATATCGGTCGCGGTGTCGTGCTCAATGGTGATGCTCGCAGCGGTATCGTGGATGTGTTTCCAGGTCTGGTCATGGCCCGGAAACAGCCCGTCTTTGCCAGCTGCGATTTGCGGATGCTCCATTATCCGCTTTGCCGTTTCCGGCTCGACCAACCCGCCAGGCACAACGTAGTAGTCGGTGCCCAACGCGGTCTGTTGCTTGATCATGCGGACATCGGGCCGCCGCATCAGCTCGATCGCCTTGCGCCAGGAGATGCACTTACGGTGCTTCGCGGTCATGGTGCAGCACCCCCTTGCTGGCTGGCGCGGTAGACGGCGTTCGCGGCAATGTCGTCGTTCTCGAACAACCCGAGCGACTGGTCGTTCTGGTTGTAAGCTTCGGTTCCAGCCGGGCCGCGGCGGATTAGAAAGCCGAGCACGGCGCGACCCGAGAACACGGTCAGCAGATGGCGGTTAGGATTTGGTGGCTTGCGTTCGGCTGCAAGCTTGGATATTTGTGACATTGCGTTCCCGTCCCTCCGGGATGCTGTGGTTTGGTGGACGCGTCCGGGGTCGAGCCGGAAGCACCGCGTGGCGTGATGGGCCTTGGTGCCGTCTACCGATGACCGCGCCCTTGAAAAGCGAAACGCCCGGGCAATGTCTCATCCCGGGCGTTTCCTTTAAGCGACGGTCTCCATCATCCGGCTACGGAGCCATCGACGGTTCTCAGCGCGGGTGACACCGATGCGGCGGTCGGAGAGCCGGACAAACCGCGGCCCCTGTCCTGATGCTCGCAGCCGGCGCCCCGTGTCTTCGCTCAGCGTGTTGAGCTTGAGCCACTCAAACCAGGTTAGGACCTGGTCATCATCGTCGTCGTCGCGGGCCATTGAACACCTCCTGCGCGTTGTTCGATGCGCAAGAGGTGGCCTCGCGAAATTCTGCCGTCAAATTCTGCAATTCTGCGGCGGAATTTATTTGGCAGAATTATTTGGCAGAATTTTTCCTGGTGCGGCCGCCCCTCTGGTTCGGCCATCGCCGGTCGTATTCAGCTCTCAGCTCATCGCGGTGTCCGATGAGCCCGTATTTGTCACGAGCAAACAAATCAAGTCTGTCTTTGGATGGCCGGTCTTCCCCCAGCTGCTCTTGGTAGCGCGTAACTATCTCTTTGATTTTCTCCGCGCTGGCCAGGTTCGTGGCTTCCGGTTTGGGTTCTGATATCTGTGGCGGCTCGGATGGCTGCTCCAGCTGCGGAGGCTGGAAACGCTCTGCCAATTGGAGCAGGTCTTCCTCGATGAACAGGACCCTCTCTATTGGCTGGGCCCTGATGAATTTTGAGCGTGCCTCCTTGCGCACCTCTGCCTTGAGACGCTCCATCTCCAGCAGTCCACCCCCTGTAGGTGGGATTGCCAGTTGGCTTAGGGCTTTCCTGACAGCAGCATCCCCATCCCGCCGAATTGCATATTCGTCGGTGGTCCCTGGGATGTCGCCGTTGTTCCAGGCGGCCGTCAGGCTGGCCCTTGCTTTCTCGGGGTGCCAAGCAAACCGGAGGGCGAGGAACCCAACGGCCTCCTTGAAGGAAAGATATCTGGGCACGACGCTCACGCCCGCCGCAGCGCGGTGACGGTGACATTGGTCGCGCCGGAGAGCACCGTCTCGATGTGCGTGGCCCACGTTGCCAGCGCGGACTTTATCTCGGGCTGGTACTGATACCTGTCATAGACCGCCTGCACGCCCTTCCTCACGTGGTTGACGGCCAACTCGGCAACATGCGGGGGCACTCCGAGGCGACCGAGGCCGGAGCGCATGGTTCGCCGCAAGTCGTGCAGTCGCCAACTGGGGAAATTCCCC
This sequence comes from uncultured Alphaproteobacteria bacterium, assembly GCA_963841705.1. Lineage (GTDB taxonomy): Bacteria > Pseudomonadota > Alphaproteobacteria > Rhizobiales > Xanthobacteraceae > VAZQ01. Next base: position 239,281 of record CAWJDY010000019.1, on the reverse strand, counting down.
ACACCGCTGGCGATACACATGTCGAGCCGGTCCTTGCCGGCGCCCCAGCTGCGAAAGGGGCCGAACAGATAGTCGCCGGTTCGCGGCGTGGCCTCCAGGATGTCGATAGCCATCCGTGGCAATTGTAGTTCAAGTGTCTTGCCGTTCTTCGTGCGCGCGCCATCGATGCGCAGCGTGCCGAGGTTTATCTCTGACCACTGCAAGTCGCCTATCTCGCAACGGCGGCAGCCGGTCAACAACAACAACCTGACCACGCGACCAAAGGCATCATCCTGACACGCGTTCCACACGGTGCGTATCTCGTCGTCGCTGAGCACACGGTCGCGCGCCTTGATGCCCTCGCCTGGGTCGTTGGTGGCGATGACCGGGTTGATCTCGCACAACCCTTCTCGCATCGCCCAACCAAATGCTGCGCCGAGGGCTGTCCTCGCGCGCTGTGCCGACGTGCGCCCGCGTGTCTTCGTCAGGTCTTGCAGTAAGGCTGCAATGTCGCTGCGCTTGATGCTGTCGATGGGGCGGCTGTGTAGGGGCGACCAGTGGTCGAGCAGATATCTCTCGGTCGCGTTGTATGAGCTGGTGCGTAGCTTCGCGCGCTTGTCGATAAGGTAGCGCTTGGTCACTGCTTTGAAGGTCAACCGCTCAGCGGCCTCGCGCTGCTTGGCCTTGCTGTCGATGCCGAGCTCAACCTCGGCGAACCGCTGCTTGGCTATCTTGAGCGCAGCGGCATAGGTGACCTTGCGGGTGTCGCCGATAGTATCGCGACGCTGCTGCTTGCCGATGCGGAACTGCGCAATCCAAACGCCCTTGCTGGGCCGCAGGCGCAGGCCAAAGCCAGGCACGTCTGGGTCCCAGTGGATGAAGTCGGTCTTGCCTTCAGGTAGCGTCAGCAGGGTTGGGTTGAGCATGATAGTCCCCCTTGGTTTGGAAGCACATGGGAAGCACGGTCCTGCTAGCTAGCCATGGCTTGTGCGGTACTTACAAATGTGCAGTAACACGTCCTATGGGGGAAATGCAAGCTCCTGCTGCTTCCTGCGGGTTTATGCTGGGGGTATGTACGTGCACGACACAAATGTTTCACGCCACGTAGCGCAGCGGCACATCGCGGCGGTAGCGGCGCACCCGGTCCTCATCGACCTCGATGCCGAGACCGGGAGCATCGGAGACTTCCACGTGTCCGCCGGCAATGCGGATGGGACGCGCGGTCACGTCATCCGCAAGCCCCTCGTTGGACAGGGTGAGGCCCCAGGCGATCTGCGGCAGCGCTGCGGCAATATGCACGGCGGCGGCGCAGGCGATGCTCGACTTGCCGGTCTTGGCGGCGACATTGACCTTGAGCCCGAGCTCTTCGCACAGCCTTCCTGCCTCCATGACCGCGCGCATGCCGCCGAGCTTGATGGTTTTGAGGCTCGCCCCGCGCGCGGCACCCTGCGCATGGAAGCGCCGGAGATCGTCCAGCGAATGGATGCTTTCGTCGGCGCCGATCGCCGTCGCGCCGCCTTCGGCGGCAGCTTTGGCTACGGTCGCCATCCCGGCGATGTCCTCCGCCGCCACCGGCTGCTCGAAGAAGTCGAGGCGTGAGCCTGCGAGCGCGCGCAGGTATTGCACCGCCTCCTGCGTGCTCCAGCCCTGGTTGGCATCGGCGGAAATCAGCGCGCCGGATCCGAGCAGCGCGCAGATGCGGCGCGTGCGCTCGGCATCTGTGAGCGGCTTGTCGATGCCGACCTTGATCTTGAACGCGATATAGCCCTGCGCCTTTTTGCTCTCCGCCTCGCGCAGGTCGGAGGCAAGCTCGCCGGTGCCGATGACGCCGAGAATGGGCATGCGGCTTCGCTGCTTGCCGCCGAGGAGCGCATGGGCGGGCGCGCCGGTAGCGCGGCCGACAATGTCGTGCAGCGCCATCTCGATTGCGGCCTTGGCTGAGGTGTTGGCGTACATGCGCTCCCGCATGGCCGTCACGGTGCCCGCGATATCGTGCGCCGGGCGGCCTTCCACTGCGGGCGCAAGATAAGCGACGGCCGTCATCATGCTCTCGACCGTCTCGCCCGTCATGGTGGGAGCGGATGCGGCCTCGCCCCAGCCGATGGTGCCGTTGTCTGCTTCCATGCGCACGAGCACGTTGTCCGCGGTCCTGATCTCGACACCCGCCATGACCACCGGCTTCTGCATCGGGATGCTGACCGCAATCGGCTCCAGCCGCTTGATTTTCATCTTCTGATTCTCACCCTATTTCACGCGGTTCATGGTGTAGCAGGTGGCCACGATCGAGTGCGTGGGGCCGTTTTCGTTCTGCAGATAGCATTTCTCCATCTGGTCGGCCGAAAGCAGCGTGATCTGAAAGTAGCCATCCGGATCGGCCCCGACGACGGTCTCGTTGTCCGCCGAGATGGCCCAGGCGAACGGCTCCTTGGTGTCGGCGGTCGTGGAGGAAGAATGACCCCAGGCGAGACGGCCGTCCTGGCCCTCGACCACGTGGGTGGTCTCGATTTCATGCACCCGCGGAGGCTCCGCCGTGGTCTGGCTGCCGGGATGATGAGGATTGTTGCCGAACACGACCGCCTTGCCCTTTCCCGTCCACGTCCCCCTCAAATCGGGAATGGCGTCCTGTGCGTGGGCGGTGGCAAGAGCGGCGCCGAGCAGCGCCGACACCAGAACCAGATGCCTCATGATTTCTCTCCAGTGATGAAAACCCGGACCGAGCTTGCCCGGGAATGACCTCCGCCGCAAACGCGACACGCGTTGAGTCACACAAGCTCGGTCTGCTCCCTCTCCCCGTTCTTACGGGGAGAGGGAGTTGTCCGAGTTTGTTGCGCGAGCGTGCATCAATCGTCTCCGAGCACGGTTGGTTAGAAATATGCCTGCGCGGGGCCGACCGGCGGCTCCCATTCGCAGTCGCTCCACGGCCCGCTGCCGCCTTCCCTGATGTAGGCGATGCGCCCTTGCCGGGTCGGCTGCACGCGTCCGGAGAACAGGCCTTGCAGCCAGTCCAGCGCATAGTCGTGCACGTCAAGCCCGCCGAGATTTCCGATCGACCACAGCGGATGATACTGGTTCTCGAACACCCACAGCTCCTTATGCGTGGTGAGCTCGTGGTAGGCGGCGATCGCGTCCTCGAGCGGGCAGAGCGGATCGAACTCGCCGGTGATCAGCAGGGTCGGGCAGGCGATGGTACCGAGCTGGCCGCGCACGGTCATCCCGGCGGCAACCTCCGTGTCAAAGGCGGCCTCGTCCTCGTAACCCGCCATGTACATGAACATCTGTTTGAAGCGCGGGGAGGACTGGGAGAAGATCGTGCTGTTCGGGTTGAAGCAGGCGACCGCGCTCACGACTGCGGCGACGCGCCGGTCGTAGCTCGCAAGCCGCAGCGACCAGTAGCTGCCCATGCTGATGCCGTAGATCGCGATCCGGTCCGCCTCCACCTCGGGACGTTTGGCCAGGTAGGAGATCACCGCCGCGCCCGCGCGCTCGTAGTTGTCCTTCACTGCGCGGATCTTCTGCATGTTGGAATTACCCTGGCCGGGGCCGTCCATCGCCAGCACGTGGACCCCGCGCGCCCTGGCGATGTTGTGCGCCCCCTTGGGAAACACCTCCTTGGTCTGGTCCATCCCGGGCACATAGATGACGACCGGCGCCTTGCGGCAGTCGGGGAGAAGATGCAGCAGGCAGGAGATGGTCTTGCCGTCGTCGAACGGCACTTCCACGCGCTCGATCAGGTAATCCGCTACTTCGCTGCGCCGATCCACCATCTCGTTGAGCTTGTTGCAGAGGCGGATCTTGACGGGATGGTCGTCGTAAAAGATCGGGTGCTGCGCCATGCGGTAGGCCTCGATGGCGTGATCGTAATGGGTGGTCGCGGTGGTGTTGGCGCCCTGCTTCTGCGCGAGCCTGGCGAGCGCCTCGTGCCGCTCCGCCGCTTCCCGCCACACCTTCGGCAGCATGCGATAATTGCGCGCGCGCTTGCCAGCGGGCACTTCCAGGTCGTCGCGTTCGAAATTCTGCACCCGGCCGCGCATGTTCAGAGCGAGGTCGAGCATCCATTGCTGACTGTCGCGCTGCGTCCGAAGCTTTCTCATGCTGCCATTCTCCCTTTCCGCTCGCCTCCTCGAAATGGCTCACCCTACCGCGTCAGAAATCGCCGTGTCATTCCGGGGCCGCGAGCATAGCGAGCGGAGCCCGGAATCCATAACCACAGGCGCTGCGGTTGTGATGGGACCTGGATGCGCTTGTTGCCCTGGGTCCCGGATCTTCGCTCGCCGGAGCAAGCTCCGGCTCGCTCGTCCGGGACACGCGATGTCATTGCATCATGGGGGGACGGCCCCCCGATGTCGCGCGATGTGCTCCATCCGGGCTAGAGTGATGCTGCCGCCGATTCGCGCCATCCCATGAGCCTGCCCAGCAAACAAACATCTGCCGCGGAAACCGCGCCGCGATTGGCGCTTCCCGAGATCGTCGGCCGTCTGCTCACCGGCCACGCTGCGCCGGTGCTTGCCCGCTTTCCCGCGGGCTGCATCGATCTGGTGGTGACGTCGCCGCCCTACTGGACGGCGGTGGAATACGATCGCGCTGCCAATCCCTGGAGCTCGTATGAGGCCTATCTCGCCGACATGCTGTCGGTGTGGACGCAATGCGCGCGGGTGCTGCGCCCGAACGGCAAGTTGTGCATCAACGCACCAATCATGCCGATCCCGAAGGCGATGATCCCTCAGCATACCCGGCATCTCAAGAACATTGCCTTCGACCTGGAGCACGCGATCCTCCGCCAGACGGAGCTGCAGCGCTACGCTCTGTTCGTCTGGCAGAAGCAGACGTCCAAGATGATGTTCGGCAGCTATCCCTATCCCGGCAACATCATCGAGAACAACACGATCGAGTTCATCAACGTGTACGTGAAGCCGGGCAAGCCGCCGAAATTCCGCGCGCAGGTGAAGGACGCGAATGCCATCAGCCGCGCCGAATGGCTCGATCTCACCCAGCAGGTCTGGTTCATGTATCCCCACGACGTGAAGCGCGGGGGCGATCACCCGGCGCCGTTCCCGGAAAAGCTGCCGGCCCGGCTGATGCGGCTCTACACCTACGGCGCCGCGGCCAACTTTCCCGGCGAGATCGTGCTCGATCCCTTTGCCGGCACCGGTACGACCTGCGTCGTCGCGAGGCAGATGCGCCGCCGCTATATCGGCATCGACATCAACCCGACCTACGTGCAGATGGCGCAGGATCGCCTGCGCGAGGCGCCCGGACCTTCCCCGCTGCTCCTCGTCGGCCGGCCCAAATATCCGGGGCGCGATGAGCTCAATGCCATCGCCGCGACGCAGGCCGGCAGCAACGGCAAGGCCGCGCAAGCCAGGCACAAACGTAAAACCTACGGGCGCAGGGTGCGCATGAAAAAGGCGGACGAGCTCTCGATACTGTAGCCTCGGGTTTGTTTGGCCAAGATGCTTTCTTCTGCGTCGCGCTCTGTCGGGTTGGTTTGGCCAAGCCTCGTGTTGTTCATGTTCAAACGTTGTTTTCACTATGGTTTTGCCGTTGGCTTCGTTCGCGGAAGTTGGCTTCGTTCGCGGAAAATGGCCAAGGATGGTTGCGCCAACCAAACAGCCGCGAGTAGACGACGGATGGCCGCAATCGGCCGGCTTCCTTCCAGTGGTCCCCGAGTTTCGTTTGCAAGTACAACTGATGGGTGAGCCATTGGTGCTCCCATTGTAAACAACAGGAAATTTGCAATGATTTTCTCCTTTAAGTTGAGCCGGCAAATCACGTGATTCCGCGAGCGCATGTCCCTTGCTCCATCCGGCCAGCAGCGGCCTTAGGGGATCGCTGCCATCACAGTCACCCTCATCCTACCGCGCCGCGCCAAGAACAAAGCCCGGCGCAGTAACCCGCGCCGGGCTCTGAACACGCTGCCTGAAGAATGCAGCTTTTATACATGAGTCTCGCTTACATTGTCAAGCAAATTTTCTCGCAAAATTTTGTTTCAACATTTGTTTCAGCAACATTTGTCTCGCTGGAAAATCTATCGCACCAAAACCTGTTTCGCTGCTGCCGAGATATCATTCATGGCTGTTTGGTAGCCGGTCGAGGAAGTCGAGCACGATCTCCGCGGCCTTGCCCGGCTGCTCCATGAACGGGATGTGCCCGGCACCGGGCATGACAGCAAGTCTGGCCGTCTTGATCCGTGCCGCGATCAGCTCGCTCAGCTCCGCCGGGATGAGGTGATCGTTGTCGGAACTGACAACCAGCGTCGGCGCGCCGATCGCGCCCAGCTGCTCGGTGAATTTCGGCTCGCGCTCCTGGCCGGGCTGGCAGCGGCCCCAGCGCAACAGCGATTCGACGAAGGCGCGATAAGCTCCGCTGAGTTGTTGCGGATGTTGGCCTGATTGGCGCGCATCAGCGCGTAGCCTGCATCGCTGTTGATGAACTTCCGCGTCAGCGTCCACAGCCCCATGTAGTCGGCGACCTCGTCGCTCATCCCGAGCTTTTCGATCAGTCGCAGGCGCAGGCGGAAATTGAGCTCGGTCGCGCGATCGAGCTCGCTGAAGGCGCCGACCACGACGAGCGATCGCACCGCCTCGGGATGGCGTGCCGCCAATGCCAGCGCCATGGCGCCGCCGAGCGAGGAGCCGAGCACATGGATCGGCCCGAAACCGAGCGCGCCGATCACCGCCGCGAAATCGTCGGCCCATGCCTCGACCGAATAGGGCGGCGGCGACTTTGTCGACTTGCCGATCCCGCGCGGGTCGAGTGCATGCACGCTGTAGCGGGCGGCAAGCAGCGGAACGGCAAGCCGGTAATAGGAATGATCCATGCCGAGGCCGGGGATCAGCAGCAGCGGGCTGCCCGCTCCCTCCAGCGCGTAGAAAATCCTGGCGCCGGGAATCTCGACATGGGGCATGGCCTTGCCTTCTCTCTCGAAAGCCCAGTTGCTCGTTCGCGCCCGCCGCTCAGCTACAGAGCCCATAATGTAGGGCGGGTTAGCGGTACTGCGTCACAAACTACGCTGTCATTCCGGGGCGTCGGCAAGTCGGTTTCAGCGACTTGCCGACGAGCCCGGAATCCATAACCCCAAGCAGTAATGTGTGCCACCGCAGCGTAACCACTTTCACCACTGCACCGCCTGTGGTTATGGATTCCGGTAGCGTCAGGAGAGCAGGAGAGGAGGACGATCGTGAAAACGAGCTGAAACCTTTCGTAGCGGTCCAGAGGGTTCAACTCCCTCCCGGCAAAGGCGCAGCCCGCCAGCCGGAAGCGAGCCTTGCACGTGTGCGGCAACGTCACGCGTGAAGCGTACGGTAGCAGGTGCTGAAGCTGCGGGTTAGCCCCGAAATCATTTTCGCTGAAGCCTTCGTAGTCCGGAATGCGGGGGCAGCATCGACGTGGCCGTCACTGGCGAGGGCACGTTGGTTCGACCGGGGTCCTGGAACGGAGCAGAGGCACGGGATGGATCGCCTGAAGACCTGAGAGATCCCATTCGCGTCCACGTGCGAGAACCGGAGCAGGGCAGCCGGCAACAAAAGCCCCGGCCTGGAGGAGACCTCCGCTCCTTCAGGAGCGCCACGGCGGGACACGAACCAGGAGGATCGCGTGGGCGGCGGGAGCGAACCAATAAGTGACCGTTGATACGCGGGTGGGAAGTCGTAGCGCCTTCATAGTACCGACGAGAGCGGGGAACTGGGCTCACTGGGACCCGATGGAGGAAAGGGAGGCGTCGTGAGAGAGAACCATTGCCGGGAAACACGGGAGGGGACATGAACCTCGCGAACCTGTACACGAAACGACAATGGATAGCCGAACTGGCGAGAGCGAAGCCGAAGAAGGTGCTGTTCTCGCTGCACCACGTTATCGATCTGGAATGGATGCTGAAAGCCTACCGGCTGACCCGCAAGGATGGAGCGACTGGCATCGACGGTGTTACCGCGAAGGAATATGAAGCGAAGCTGCAGGCCAATCTCTTGGACCTGCTCAATCGCATCAAGTCCGGAAGCTACAAAGCACCGCCGGTGCGCAGAACCTACATCCCGAAGGCAGACGGCTCAAAGCGGCCGCTCGGCATTCCGACCTTTGAAGACAAGGTGGCGCAGCGGGCGATTGTCATGGTTCTGGCGACCATCTACGAGCAGGACTTCATGCCTTGCTCGTATGGCTTCCGACCGCGACGCTCAGCCCATGAGGCGCTGCGCAAACTGCATGGCGCCATCTCGTGGCATGGACAGCACTGGGTGCTGGATGTCGATATACGCAAGTACTTCGACTCGATTCCGCACGCGCAACTTCGGGCGTTCCTCGACCAGCGAGTAACGGATGGCGTGATCCGACGGATGATCGACAAGTGGCTGAAAGCAGGGGTCCTGGAAGATGGAACCCTGCGCCTTGCGACTGAAGGTACCCCGCAAGGCGGCGTCATCTCACCGATGCTCTCGAACATCTTCCTGCACCACGTGCTGGACGAATGGTTCGAGGCAGAGGTGCGACCCCGCATGCTGGGAGAGTGTACGTTGGTGCGCTTTGCCGATGACTTCGTGATGACGTTCAAGAACCACCGCGACGCCAAACGGGTTCTGGAAGTGCTGGGGAAACGGCTTGCACGGTATGGGCTCACGCTGCATCCCGACAAGACCCGGTTCGTCGACTTCCGCCCCGAGCGCAAAGGTGGCACGCATCCGGACTGCGCCGAACCGCCGTTCGACTTTCTGGGCTTCACCCACACCTGGGCGAAGTCACTCAAGGGGCAGAACGTGGTACGGCAACGGACGGCCAAGAGCCGGCTCGCTCGCGCGCTGCTCGCGGCGAAGGAGTGGTGTCGGTTCAACCGCCACCTGCCGATCCTCGATCAGCGCAAGCGGCTGTCTGAGAAGCTGGTAGGTCACTATGCCTACTACGGTATCACGGGGAACAGCCGGCAACTCGCCACCTACGCTCATCAGATCACAAGGACGTGGAGGAAGTGGCTGGAACGGCGGACGCGCTCGGAGCCTCTCTCATGGGAGCGGTTCTCTGCCTTCCTCGCCCGCCATCCCCTCCCGCGACCTCGCATCGTCCATCAGTACGCCACCGCTAGCCAGGCTCTCTCATGAAGAACCGGAAGCGGTAATCCTGCACGTCCGGGTCCGTGGGGGGTGAGGGTGGTAACATCCTCACCTACCCGGCGCTCCGCTCGCACTCGGACGGCGCGAAGCGCCGATCCGAGCGCTCGCGGCCCCGGAATGACGAACTAGAGTAGTTTGTGATGCAGTACGGTTAGCGGCCGAGCTCGCTTCGCGAGATCGGGCGCGTAACCCGCCGTGGCACCTCGTTCAATCCCCAGGACTTCTTATGCACTGCAGATCCGGGAGCGCACAAAGCTCTGGCGCCCTACGCGACCAGCAGCCGATCGTGCTGCGAAAACGGGTCGATTTCCACCACAATCTTTTTGATCGCGGCACTCGGCGCCTTGCGGCGGCCGACCGGCTTCATTCTGATGAACCCCGCCGCCTCCAGCTTTGCCAGGGTTCGTGTCAGGTTGGGCTGAGCACGCCCGGTCAGAGCAACGAGCTCGGCAATGGAGCCAGGTTTGCGGTCCCGAATCAGTGCAAGCAGCTGCCGGTTCTCGGGCGTCAGCAACCGGATCAAAGCCTCCACCGAATTGAAGCTTGGCTTGCCCGCGTCAGGAGGAGGAGCGCGCTCGCCGCGGGCCACCGCCCTCATCTCTCCTTCAAGAGAGGCCAAGCTTTGAATCTTATAGCGCTTCATGTCGTTACGTCCTTTTATCCTCGACTCGAAGGACATCCTCTGAAATTCCGCGCTCGTTTAAGACCCGCTTTACCTCGCGGAAAAAGTCCTGAATCAATGTGTCCGCGTCCTTGAAATCGTATGGTCGTCCCAGATCATTCTCGCTACGATGCCAATGATCGCTTGCAGACGGTCGTTTTTTGAATCGCGAACCTGTGGCAGGCGCTCTATGTGCATTATCGAAGCCGATCCAGCGCGTTCCGTCGGGCGCGTGCACGGTAAATGCGTAGGATAGCCCGTGCGGCCTGCTCTTGCGTGTGCCGACTTTTTTGATCTCGAACTTGATCCAGTAGCCCCCCTCAAGATGATGAACGCGCCCATCGAACGCCAGCAGGAATTCGAGAGTATGATCGGCCTGTTCATCATCCATATCATATCATGCAATGATATGTTCGGTTACATCCGAGGTCAAGGCCCGCGGACCTGTCTTTGGCGATGAAGGGCAGACCGATCCGTTGCGGTGTTTGCAGCTTTCCGGATTACATCTAGCTCATCTTACCGACTCGGCGTTCCTGAGGCGTCCGCCCCCCTAAATCACCCCGTCCCGCCGCAGCTGCGCAATCGCCTCGCTGGCGTATCCCAGCTCGCCCGCCAGGATCTCCTCGCTGTGCTCCCCCAGCTTCGGCGGCGGGCGCCGCACCGAGCACTCGGTATCGGAGAACTTGAACGGGATGCCGAGCATCTTCAGCGCGCCGATTGCGGGGTGCTCCGCCGTCTCGATCATTGCGCGCGCGGCGGTGTGCGGGTCGTCGAGCGCCTCGGCGACCGAGTTGATGCGGCCGCAGGGCACGCCCACCGCCTTGAGCCTGGCGATCCAGTGCTCGGTCTTGTCGTGGCAGAGCGCAGCATTGATCAGGCCGTCGATGGCCGTCCGGTTCTCCACTCGCGCGCGGTTGGTGGCAAAGCGCGGGTCCTTCGCCCATTCGGGATGGCCGAGCACCTCGGCGCAGCTCGCGAACTGCCGCTCGTTGCCCACCGCGATCGCCATCATCGCGTCGGCGGCCTGGTAGGTGGTATACGGCACGATGCTGGGATGGCCGTTGCCGAAGCGGCCGCCGTCGCGGCCCGCCATCAGATAGTTCGACGCGACATTGACCAGCATGAACAGCGACGTCTCGTAGAGCGAGAGGTCGACCTTCTGCCCTTTGCCGGTCGCGTGGCGCGCATTGAGCGCCGCCAGGATGGCGTTGCCGGCGAGCATGCCGGTGCACACATCGACGATCGCCACGCCGTATTTGGTGGGTGAGCCGTCGGGCTCGCCGCAGATGCTCATCAGCCCGGATTCCGCCTGCAGCACGAAGTCGTAGCCGGGAAGCGCCGCCTTCGGGCCGCTCGATCCGTAGCCGGTGATGGAGCAGCGGATGAGCCGCGGCGCGGCCTGTTCGAACCACGCGTCAGTAAAGCCCCATTTCTCCAGGGTGCCGAGCCGAAAATTGTCGATCAGCACGTCGGCCTCCGCGATGAGGCCGGCGAGGATCTTCTGCCCGGTGGGTGCCGCTATGTTGAGCGTGAGCGAGCGCTTGTTGCGGTTGACCCCGAGAAAATACGCCGCATCCTCGCCCACGAACGGCGGCCCCCAGCGGCGGGTGTCATCGCCTGCTCCCGGCGGCTCGACCTTGATGACGTCGGCGCCCATGTCGCCCAGCATCATGGTGCAGAGGGGGCCGGCGAGGATGCGGGTGAGATCGATGATGCGGATGCCCGCCAGCGGGCCGCGCGCGTTGTTTGTTCCGCTCATTGCCGGCCATCCGGCAGTGGTGCAGCAAACTCGCAGATACCTCCCCCTGAAAGGGGGAGGTCGGCTCGCCCCGACTTTGTCGGGGCGAGCCGGGTGGGGGTCCGCCCGGCGACACCATGAATGCTGAAAATGTGCCACAAGTACCGACCCCCACCCGGCAGCATTTGCAAAGCAAATGCTGCCGACCCCGGATCAAGTCCGGGGCAGGCTCTCCCCCTTTCAGGGGGAGGTATCAGAGAGCGCTCCCCGCTCATTGCGCTTTCCGGCGCATGGAGCGAGGCGCGTTGAGGTCCGCCGCGCAGCCGGCGAGATACTCTTCCAGCTCGCGCTTGCTGCGCATGCGGAATTTCTGGAAGTCGGGTTTGCGTCCCTCCAGGAACGCGTTCATGCCTTCGAGGCTTTCCTCCGAGCCCCAGACGTGGGCAAGAAATTCCATGCCGTGCTGCCAGGAGGCATAGAGGAGATCGGATTCGAAATTGAGACTCTTTTTGGTCATGCGCAGCGTCTGCGGGCTGTGGCCCTTGATGGTCTCGCACCAGGCGAGCGTCTCCTTGCGCAGCTCGGACGCCGGCACGCATTTGTTGATGAGCCCGATCTCGACCGCCTCCTTGGCGCGAAAGCGGCGGGCGCAGAAGATCATCTCGCGCGCCAGCCGCTCGCCGATGATGCGGGGGAGATACTGCGTCGCGCCCACGGTCGGGCAGGCTCCGACCCGCGCGCCGGTCTGCCCCAGCACCGCATCGTCTGCGGCGATGACGAGGTCGCACCACAGCGCAAGCTCGTGCCCGCCGCCCACGCACCAGCCGTTGACCATGGCGATCACCGGGATGGGCAGGCCGCGGATGGCCATGGCGAGTGCCAGCATGCGGTCGTTCCACATCGCCGCGTTGGTCCAGGTCAGGCGCTTCATGGCGTGGAAGTCGCCGCCCGCGGAGAACGCCTTCTCTCCCGCGCCAGTAATGACCGCGCAGGCGATCGACGGGTCCTCGCGGGTCGAGCGCAGCGCGTCGGTGAGCTCGTCGAGCGTCTGCTCGCGGAAGGCATTCAGCACGCGCGGCCGGTTGATGGTGACCCACGCCACCTCGTCCTCGACCGCATAGAGGATGTCGCGGTACTTGCGCCCGCTCGCGCGCGCGTTGCCGTTCTTTGCCGACTTCTTTGCTGCTGCCATTGACCCGCCCTCCGTTATGGCCTGATCCGTTCGCCCTGTGTGCCTCGGTATCACATCACAAGCTTCTGCGTTGAGCCACAGCGCGCATGGCTCTCAAAGCGCAATGGCGGCGAGCTCATTGGATGGGTCTGGACCCCAGGCGAGAAACTGCGACATTATGGTTGCATGTCCAGCTCCCCGGACGCCGAGGTCGATACCGCGCTGCATGATCCGGCGCGGATCAGCGGCTATCACGCGCATGTCTACTACGACCCCGCCAGCAGCCGTGACCGCGCGGCGCTGCTGCGGGAGCGGGTGGCGACAACTTTCCCCGAGGCCAGGCTAGGGCGTTGGCATGATCAACCGGTCGGGCCGCACCCGCAGGCCATGTATCAGATTGCCTTTCCGGCGGATCGTCTTTCGGCGCTCCTGCCATGGCTCATGCTCAACCGCTCCGGACTGACCATTCTTGTCCATCCGGACACGGGTGACGCCTACGCGGATCATGCACGGCATGCTCTCTGGCTTGGCGCGGTGTTGCCGCTGCGGCTCGATGTCCTGAAAGATTCGAAGTGAGTTGAGTAACGGGAGGAGCAAATGCTGGCGAGAACCGATCCCGATGCAGTCTCGTACCCGTCAACCGAGCGCGGCGGCGATCGCCTTGCCGCAGGTGACCGTATCGGCGGGGCCTTTGAGATCGCGGGTGCGCAACTTCGGCTCGGCGAGCGTTGTTTCGATCGCGGCGACGATCGCGCGCGCGGCGTCAGGTTCCCCCAGATGATCGAGCATCATCGCGCCGGACCAGATCTGGCCGATCGGATTGGCGATGCCTTGGCCGCTGATGTCCGGTGCCGAGCCGTGCACCGGCTCGAACAGGGAGGGAAATGCGCGCTCGGGATTGATGTTGCCGGACGGGGCGATACCGATCGTGCCGGCGCAGGCGGGGCCGAGATCGGACAGGATGTCCCCGAACAGGTTTGAAGCGACCACCACGTTGAACCGGTCGGGATTGAGGACGAATTGCGCCGTGAGAATGTCGATGTGGAACTGGTTCCAGCTCACGTCGGGATAGGATCTTGCCATCTCGCGCACGCGCTCGTCCCAGTACGGCATGGTGATGGCGATGCCGTTCGATTTGGTGGCCGAGGTGAGATGCTTTTTCGGCGTGGAACGGGCAAGCTCGAAGGCGAATTTCAGCACCCGGTCGACGCCGATCCGGCTCATCACCGTCTCCTGCACCACCACCTCACGGTCGGTACCGGCAAACATGTGTCCGCCGATCGCGGAATACTCGCCCTCGGTATTCTCGCGCACCACCCAGAAGTCGATGTCGCCGGGTCTGCGGTTGGCGAGCGGACAAGGCACGCCGAGCATCAGCCGTACCGGGCGCAGGTTGACGTATTGATCGAATTCGCGCCGAAACAGGATCAGCGATCCCCATAGCGAGATATGGTCGGGCACGCGGTTGGGCATGCCGACGGCGCCGAAAAAGATCGCATCGTGCTTTCCGATCTGCTCCTTCCAATCCTGCGGCATCATGCGGCCGTGCTTCTCGTAGTAGTCGCAGTTGGCGAAATCGAAATCGTCCAGGCGGAGCTCGAAGTCGAATTTTTTTGCCGCGACCTCGAGCACGCGCACGCCTTCGGGCATGACCTCCTTGCCGATGCCGTCGCCGGGAATGACGGCGATGCGGTGAATGCGATTGGTACCCATGCGAGGTCTCCTTCGGGACGACGTGTCGACCTTATTGTAGGTAGGGGTGGATTTAAAACTGGTACTGCGTCACAAATTGCCCCTCGACGTCATTCCGGGGCGCAGGCAAATCGGCCCTGCCGATTTGCCTGCGAGCCCGGAATCCATAACCCCAAGCAGTAATGTGTGCCACCGCAGCCTAACCACTTTCATCACTGCACGGCCTGTGGTTATGGATTCCGGTAGCGTCAGGAGAGCAGGAGAGGAGGACGATCGTGAAAACGAGCTGAAACCTTTCGTAGCGGTCCAGAGGGTTCGACTCCCTCCCGGCAAAGGCGCAGCCCGCCAGCCGGAAGCGAGCCTTGCACGTGTGCGGCAACGTCACGCGTGAAGCGTACGGTAGCAGGTGCTGAAGCTGCGGGTTAGCCCCGAAATCATTTTCGCTGAAGCCTTCGTAGTCCGGAATGCGGGGGCAGCATCGACGTGGCCGTCACTGGCGAGGGCACGTTGGTTCGACCGGGGTCCTGGAACGGAGCAGAGGCACGGGATGGATCGCCTGAAGACCTGAGAGATCCCATTCGCGTCCACGTGCGAGAACCGGAGCAGGGCAGCCGGCAACAAAAGCCCCGGCCTGGAGGAGACCTCCGCTCCTTCAGGAGCGCCACGGCGGGACACGAACCAGGAGGATCGCGTGGGCGGCGGGAGCGAACCAATAAGTGACCGTTGATACGCGGGTGGGAAGTCGTAGCGCCTTCATAGTACCGACGAGAGCGGGGAACTGGGCTCACTGGGACCCGATGGAGGAAAGGGAGGCGTCGTGAGAGAGAACCATTGCCGGGAAACACGGGAGGGGACATGAACCTCGCGAACCTGTACACGAAACGACAATGGATAGCCGAACTGGCGAGAGCGAAGCCGAAGAAGGTGCTGTTCTCGCTGCACCACGTTATCGATCTGGAATGGATGCTGAAAGCCTACCGGCTGACCCGCAAGGATGGAGCGACTGGCATCGACGGTGTTACCGCGAAGGAATATGAAGCGAAGCTGCAGGCCAATCTCTTGGACCTGCTCAATCGCATCAAGTCCGGAAGCTACAAAGCACCGCCGGTGCGCAGAACCTACATCCCGAAGGCAGACGGCTCAAAGCGGCCGCTCGGCATTCCGACCTTTGAAGACAAGGTGGCGCAGCGGGCGATTGTCATGGTTCTGGCGACCATCTACGAGCAGGACTTCATGCCTTGCTCGTATGGCTTCCGACCGCGACGCTCAGCCCATGAGGCGCTGCGCAAACTGCATGGCGCCATCTCGTGGCATGGACAGCACTGGGTGCTGGATGTCGATATACGCAAGTACTTCGACTCGATTCCGCACGCGCAACTTCGGGCGTTCCTCGACCAGCGAGTAACGGATGGCGTGATCCGACGGATGATCGACAAGTGGCTGAAAGCAGGGGTCCTGGAAGATGGAACCCTGCGCCTTGCGACTGAAGGTACCCCGCAAGGCGGCGTCATCTCACCGATGCTCTCGAACATCTTCCTGCACCACGTGCTGGACGAATGGTTCGAGGCAGAGGTGCGACCCCGCATGCTGGGAGAGTGTACGTTGGTGCGCTTTGCCGATGACTTCGTGATGACGTTCAAGAACCACCGCGACGCCAAACGGGTTCTGGAAGTGCTGGGGAAACGGCTTGCACGGTATGGGCTCACGCTGCATCCCGACAAGACCCGGTTCGTCGACTTCCGCCCCGAGCGCAAAGGTGGCACGCATCCGGACTGCGCCGAACCGCCGTTCGACTTTCTGGGCTTCACCCACACCTGGGCGAAGTCACTCAAGGGGCAGAACGTGGTACGGCAACGGACGGCCAAGAGCCGGCTCGCTCGCGCGCTGCTCGCGGCGAAGGAGTGGTGTCGGTTCAACCGCCACCTGCCGATCCTCGATCAGCGCAAGCGGCTGTCTGAGAAGCTGGTAGGTCACTATGCCTACTACGGTATCACGGGGAACAGCCGGCAACTCGCCACCTACGCTCATCAGATCACAAGGACGTGGAGGAAGTGGCTGGAACGGCGGACGCGCTCGGAGCCTCTCTCATGGGAGCGGTTCTCTGCCTTCCTCGCCCGCCATCCCCTCCCGCGACCTCGCATCGTCCATCAGTACGCCACCGCTAGCCAGGCTCTCTCATGAAGAACCGGAAGCGGTAATCCTGCACGTCCGGGTCCGTGGGGGGTGAGGGTGGTAACATCCTCACCTACCCGGCGCTCCGCTCGCACTCGGACGGCGCGAAGCGCCGATCCGAGCGCTCGCGGCCCCGGAAAGACGGGCTAGAGTAGTTTGTGATGCAGTACGGAAAACCCGCCCCGACAAAAGGCTCTCTCTTCGTAGGGGCGAGACACCGCCTCGCCCTCTTTCAGCATCCGCCGGGCGGATCGAGAGCGACGCAATGCGTCGCCCTACGCAAGGTTCAGCAGCAGCCCCGGAACCGACCCTTGCCTACGGCATAGCGCGCCTGCTGGCGTTCGCGAAAGAACTCGGCATAGGTCATGATCGGCTCCTGCGGGTGATTGGCGCGCCGATGTGCGACATATGTCTCGTAGTCGGGAACACCGACCATCAGCCGCGCCGTTCGCGCGGTCCAGTAGAGCGTAGCGCCCGCCGCCCGCGCGGAGCGGTCGAAGAGATCCTGCAAATCAGGCATGGCTGCCTCCTGCGACTGCGCCGGCAAGCCCGATCTCGACTGCGGTCGCCTGCGGACTGCCCCACGCCTTGCGGATGGTGATCACGGCATAGACCACGGTCGCCACGACGACCAGCACGAACAGCGCGGCAAGGGCCGCATCGACGTAGTCATTGACCACGACCCGCGTCATCTCGGCGGCCGATTTTGCCGGCGCCAGCAGCTGACCCGCCGCGAGCGCGTTGCCGTATTTGAACGCGTGACTGATGAAGCCGACGCTCGGATCGGGGCTGAACACTTTCTCCAGTCCTGCGGTCGTCGTGCAGGCGACGAGCCACGCCGCCGGCGCGAGCGTCACCAGCGCGTAGCGCTCCCGCTTCATCTTGAACAGCACGACGGTGCACAGCGTGAGTGCGATGGCCGCGAGCATCTGGTTGGCGGTGCCGAACAGCGGCCACAAGGTCCAGATGCCGCCGAACGGATCGATCACGCCGACATAGAGGAAGTAGCCCCACAGCAGGACCGCGAGGCCGGAGCCGATCAGATTGTTGGTCCAGGACGTGGTCTCCCGGAACGCCGGCACCGCATTGCCGACCAGGTCCTGGATCATGAAGCGCAGGACGCGGGTTCCGGCATCGACCGTGGTCAGGATGAACAGCGCCTCAAACAGAATGGCGAAATGGTACCAGATCCCCATCAAGGTCTTGCCGCCGAGGAACGACGACAGGATGCTCGCCATTCCGACCGCGAGCGTCGGGGCTCCGCCCGTGCGCGACATGATCGAGCTCTCGCCGACATCCTTCGCCGTCTGTGCGATCTCGGCGGGCGTCACTACGAATCCCCACGACGAGATCACCTGCGCGGCGTGGTCCGCGGTGGTGCCGATCAGCCCTGCCGAGCTGTTCATCGCGAAATAAACGCCGGGATGGATGACGCTTGCGCCGATCATCGCCATGATCGCCACGAACGACTCCATCAGCATCCCGCCGTATCCGATGAGCACGATCTGGCGCTCGTTCTCGATCATCTTGGGCGTGGTTCCGGACGCAATCAGCGAGTGCCAGCCGGAGACCGATCCGCAGGCGATGGTGATGAACAGGAACGGGAACACGCTGCCCGCCCACACCGGCCCGCTGCCGTCGATGAACTTGGTCACGGCCGGCATCTGCAGATCGGGGCGGACGATGATGATGCCGACCGCCAGGAGCGCGATGGTGCCGACCTTGAGGAAGGTCGAGAGATAGTCGCGCGGCGCCAGGAGGAGCCACACCGGGAGCACGGAGGCGACGAATCCATAGCCGATGATGGTCAGCGCGAGCGTCTCGCCGCTGTAATCGAAATAGGCGGCGAGCGCGGGAGTCTCGGATACGGTCCTTCCGTAGACCAGCACGGCGAGCAGCAGCACGCAGCCGAGTAACGACATCTCGCCGATGTGGCCGGGGCGGATGAACTGATTGTAGATGCCCATCAGCAGTGCGATGGGAATGGTGCAGAAGACCGCGAAGGTGCCCCAGGGGCTGCCGACCAGGGCCTTGACCACGACGAGAGCCAGCACCGCGAGCACGATCACGCAGATCAGGAGAATGCCGATGCCGGCAATCGTCCCGGCAATCGGTCCCATCTCGGCACGCACGATGTCGCCGAGCGAGCGCCCGTCGCGCCGGGTCGAGAGAAACAGGACCGTCATGTCCTGGATCGCGCCGGCAAACACGGCGCCGGCGAGAATCCACAGCGTGCCGGGGAGATAGCCCATCTGCGCGGCAAGCACCGGACCCACCAAGGGACCCGCGCCGGCAATGGCCGCAAAGTGATGGCCGAACAGCACGTATTTATTGGTTGGGACGTAGTCGAGGCCGTCGTTATGGCGATAGGCGGGGGTGGGCCGCGTTGCGTCAACGCCCAGCGCCCGATTGGCTACAAACAACCCGTAGAACCGGTAGGCGATGAAATAAATGCACACCGCGGCGACCACCAGCCATGCGGCATTGACGGCCTCGCCCCGATGCAGTGCAACAATGCCAAACGCAACGGCGCCCAGGAGAGCAACCGCTATCCATAACAACGTGGTCTGCCACGTATTTGATTTGCCCAAGGTAGTGTCCATTGATTTCCTCCCGTCCTAGCACGGCGTTGCGAGCAACGCCCTCGGCGTTCAGGCGTAGCGCCCGCGCCTGCTTCTTTTGACCGCCGATTCTATCACGAATCCGAGCAAGCGACATCCGGGAGATTACTTACCCGTACTGCGTCACAAACTACGCTGTCATTCCGGGGCCGCGAGCGCTCGGATCGGCGCTTCGCGCCGTCCGCGTGCGAGCGGAGCCCGGAATCCATAACCACAGGCCGTGCAGTGATGAAAGTGGTTTACGCTGTGGTGGCACACATCACTGCTTGGGGTTATGGATTCCGGGCTCGCAGGCAAATCGGCACGGCCGATTTTCCTGCGCCCCGGAATGACGTCGACTTCAGAATGCCTACGACACGCTGGAACCTAAACGTCGCATCGCCACGCAATTGGCTAAACAAGCCCTACAAGTCGGAAAGGGCAGCTTGACCTAAACTAATCGAACCTGCGTGCGCCGGGCAATGCGGCGAGCGCTGCGTTCGCCACCTCGCGGTCCTGCGCGCCGGTGCCCGAGCCGACGCCGATGCCGCCGATCACATCCCCGTCCACGATGACCGGCAAGCCGCCTGGCAGGTTGATGCGCTTGCCGCGGGTGGCAATCGCGAGCTTGAGGTCGATCCCCGCCTCGATGTCCCCGGTCGGCTTGCCGTAGAACGCGGCCGTCTTTGCTTTCATCAGCGAGGTGTCGATCGAAAGCACGAACGCGCCGTCCATGCGGGCGAAGGCGAGGAGGTGCCCGCCCGTGTCGACAATGGAGATGCATTGCGGCACCCCCATCGCGCTTGCTTTCGCCATGGCGGCGTTGAGGAGCTTCATCGCCCCCTCGCATGTGAGCTTCAGCGCGGCAACCGTATCGGCCATGGGCGCACCTTTTCAGCGGCAGCGATCGCAGCGTTGATACGGCAGTTCGCCTCTCCGGGAAATGGGTATCGGATGCGCTCCGTCATGGCCGTGCTTGTCACGGCCATCCACGTCTTACTTGCCGGGTGCAAAGGCGTGGATGGCCGGAACAAGTCCGGCCATGACGGTGAGAAGCTATTCACGCCGAAACATTGCGCGACGGAATGCCGGCGTGCATTAATCCCGCGTGTGCTGCGGCGTAGGGGCGGGTTTCAAGCCCGCCCCGCCATGCGGCGCGCTGGAATGACGGGAATCGGGTTTAATTGGCGCTCGTCCATCAGGCATGCGGCGTCGCGCAACGGAACCGGCCAGATGCGCGTGAACGACATCCGCGGCTTCGACTTCGGCCTCGGCGAAACGGCAGACATGCTGCGCGAGAGCGTGCGCGGCTTTGCCGCCGACAGGATTGCGCCGCGCGCCGACGAGATCGACCGCAGCAATACCTTCCCGCGCGACCTCTGGCCCGAGCTCGGCAAGCTCGGGCTCCACGGCATCACCGTCGAGGAGGAATGGGGCGGCGCCGGGCTCGGCTATCTCGAGCATTGCGTCGCCATGGAGGAGATCTCGCGCGCCTCCGCATCGGTGGGGCTCTCCTACGGCGCCCATTCCAACCTCTGCGTCAACCAGATCCGCCGGAACGGCAGCGCCGAGCAGAAGCGCCGCTATCTGCCGCGGCTCATCTCCGGCGAGCATCTCGGCGGGCTTGCGATGTCGGAGCCGGGCGCGGGCTCCGACGTGGTCTCCATGCGCACGCGCGCCGACAGGAAAGGTGACCGTTTCGTCCTCAACGGCAGCAAGATGTGGATCACCAACGGCCCGCAAGCCGAGGTGCTGGTGGTCTACGCCAAGACCGATCCGGACGCGGGTCCGCGCGGCATCACCGCCTTCCTGATCGAGAAGGGGTTTGAGGGCTTCTCCACCGCGCAGAAGCTCGACAAGCTAGGCATGCGCGGCTCCGATACCTGCGAGCTCGTGTTCACGGATTGCGAGGTGCCGCAGGAGAATGTGCTCGGCGGGGTAGGCGACGGTGTCACCATCCTCATGTCGGGCCTCGATTACGAGCGCGTGGTGCTCGCGGCCGGCCCGCTCGGCATCATGCAGGCGTGCATGGACGTGGCGATGCCGTATGTCCACGAGCGCCGGCAGTTCGGCAAGGCGATCGGCGAGTTTCAGCTGGTGCAGGGCAAGGTCGCCGACATGTATGTTACGATGAACGCGGCCAAGTCCTACGTCTATGCGGTGGCGCGCGCCTGCGACCGCGGCGAGACCACGCGCGAGGATGCAGCCGGCGCCATTCTCTACGCGGCGGAGAACGCGACCCGCATCGCGCTCGACGCGGTGCAGCTTCTGGGCGGCAACGGCTACATCAACGATTATCCCACCGGACGCTATCTGCGCGACGCCAAGCTCTACGAGATCGGCGCCGGCACCAGCGAGATCCGGCGCATGCTGATCGGCCGTGAGCTGTTCGACAAGACGCGGTAGGCGATGCGCGTTGCGGGGCGTAGTGCGATGTGCGGGCAGCAAACTCGGCGCCATACCTCCCCCTGCAAGGGGGAGGTCGACAGCATTTGCCCCGGCCTTGCGCCGGGGCAAATGCTGTCGGGTGGGGGTCGGCCCTCGGTGCGCGCTCTCAGCGGTGATCGCGGCCGCGAGTTGACCCCCACCCGGCTCCCCCCGATCAAGTCGGGGGTCGCCGACCTCCCCCTTTCAGGGGGAGGTGTTACGGAGTTTGCTGCGCCGCTGAGCACAGATGCGTCGGGTTCATGGGCGACGCAATGACCGCGCTGCGATCCGGTATCGATCCGCATGGGCGCGAGTTCGTCGAGAACGCCGCGGCCATGCAGGCGCTGGTTGCCGACCTGCGGGAGAAGCTCGCGGCGGCCACCCAGGGCGGCAGCGAGGAGGCGCGCGCGCGCCACCTCGCACGCGGCAAGCTCCTTGCACGCGAGCGGGTCAATCTCCTCATCGACCCCGGTACGCCGTTCCTCGAGCTCTCGCCGCTTGCGGCCTACGGCCTCTACGGCGGCGACGTGCACTCCGCGAGCCTGATCACCGGGATCGGGCGCATCAGCAACCGCGAATGCATGATCGTCGCCAACGATGCCACCATCAAGGGCGGCACCTACTATCCGATGACGGTGAAGAAGCATCTGCGCGCCCAGGACATCGCGCGCGATAACCATCTGCCCTGCGTCTATCTCGTCGATTCCGGCGGCGCCTTCCTGCCGCTGCAGGACGAGATCTTCCCCGACGAGCGACACTTCGGCCGCATCTTCTACAATCAGGCGCGCATGTCCGCGCTTCGTATTCCACAGATTGCGGCTGTGATGGGATCGTGCACGGCGGGCGGCGCCTATGTTCCGGCCATGTCGGACGAAAGCATCATCGTGCGCAATGAGGGCACGATCTTTCTCGGCGGCCCGCCGCTGGTGAAGGCGGCCACCGGCGAGGAGGTGAGCGCGGAGGAGCTGGGCGGCGCCGAGGTGCACAGCCGTCAATCCGGCGTCACTGACTATTACGCCACCAGCGACAGCCACGCCATCGGCATCACGCGCCGCATCGTCGCCAACCTCAATCGCGTGCGGCATGCGTATCTCGAGCTGCGCGCGCCGCGCGAGCCGCTCTATCCCGCGGAGGAGCTCTACGGCATCGTGCCGGCGGATCCGCGCACGCCCTACGACGTGCGCGATGTGATCGCGCGCATCGTGGATGGCTCCGAGCTCGACGAGTTCAAGGCGCTCTACGGCACCACGCTCGTCTGCGGCTTTGCCCACATCCACGGCTTTCCCGTTGGCATCCTCGCCAACAACGGCATCCTGTTCAGCGAAAGCGCGCTCAAGGGCGCGCATTTCATCGAGCTCGCGAGCCAGCGCAACATCCCGCTTCTCTTCCTGCAGAACATCACCGGCTTCATGGTGGGCCGCAAATACGAGGCGGGCGGCATCGCCAAGGACGGCGCCAAGATGGTCACCGCGGTCGCAACCAGCGCCGTGCCAAAATACACGGTGATCATCGGGGGAAGCTACGGTGCCGGCAACTACGGCATGTGCGGGCGCGCCTACGGCCCCCGCTTTCTCTGGATGTGGCCCAATGCGCGCATCTCCGTGATGGGCGGCGAGCAGGCGGCGACCGTCCTCGGGTTGCTGCGCCAGGAGGCGGCCGAAGCCAAGGGCGGCACCTGGAGTGCCGCAGACGACGCCGCATTCAAGGCACCCGTCCGCGCGCAATACGAGCAGCAAGGCCACCCCTATTACGCAACCGCTCGCATCTGGGACGACGGCATCATCGATCCTGCCGACACCCGCATGGTGCTCGGCCTCGCGCTCGCGGCCGGGCTCAATGCGCCGCCGCCCGAGCCCACCCGCTTCGGCATCTTCCGGATGTGACGCCTCCCCCTGAAAGGGGGAGGTCGGCGACCCCCGATTTGATCGGGGGTCGCCGGGTGGGGGTCCACTCGCAGCCCGATCGATCGTTGAGAAGCGCGGTACGGCCCACCCCCACCCGACAGCATTTGCCCCGGCGCAAGGCCGGGGCAAATGCTGTCGACCTCCCCCTTTCAGGGGGAGGTATAAGGCCGCCATTTGCGTTCTCTGATATCATGACTTCTTTTAATAGGATCGCTGATTGTGGTGCTCGTCCGACGCTTCGACAAGCTTCTGATCGCCAATCGCGGCGAGATCGCTTGCCGCATCATGCGCACGGCAAAGCGCATGGGGCTGCACACGGTGGCGGTGTTCTCAGAGGCCGATCGCAACGCCATGCATGTGGCGCTGGCGGACGAGGCGGTGTGCATCGGGCCCCCGCCGGCGAAGGACAGCTATCTTAACATCGCGGCGATCATCGCAGCCGCGCGCGACACCCGCGCCGAGGCGGTGCATCCCGGTTACGGCTTTCTCGCCGAGAACGCCGCGTTTGCGCAGGCCTGTGCCGATGCGGATCTCATATTCGTGGGGCCCTCGGCAGAGACGATCCGCCTGATGGGATCGAAGGCGGAGGCGAAGGCGCGCATGCAGGCTGCGGGCGTGCCGATCGTGCCCGGCTATCACGGCGCCGATCAGGGCGCCGCGACGATGCGGGACGCCGCGGGACGCATCGGCTATCCCGTTCTGATAAAGGCATCCGCCGGCGGAGGCGGCAGGGGCATGCGGCGCGTCGAGGCGCCGGGCGAGCTTGACGACGCGATCGCCAGCGCGCGACGCGAGGCCAAGGCGGCATTCGGCGACGATGCGCTGCTGATCGAGAAATACATCGCGCGACCGCGCCACATCGAGATCCAGGTGTTCGGCGACACGCACGGCAATGTGGTCATGCTCTACGAGCGCGAATGCACGTTGCAGCGCCGCCATCAGAAGGTGGTGGAGGAGGCGCCCTCGGCGGCGGTGACGCCGGCCCGCCGTGCCGAGATGTCGGCGGCCGCGGGCGCCGCGGCCCAGGCCGTGGGCTATGTCAACGCGGGCACGGTCGAGTTCATCGCCGACGCCGAGCGGTTTTATTTCATCGAGATGAACACGCGCCTTCAGGTCGAGCATCCCGTCACCGAGATGATCACCGGCACCGATCTCGTGGAATGGCAGCTGCGCGTCGCCGCCGGCGAGAAGCTGCCGCTGGCACAGGGCGCGATCATCGCGAATGGCCACGCCATCGAGGCGCGCGTCTACGCCGAGGACGCGGACAAAGGCTTTCTCCCCGCGGCCGGGACGATCCGGCAGTGGCGCGCGCCGGCGGGCGAGGGGGTGCGCGTCGATACCGGCTTTCGCGCCGGCGACAGGGTGACGCCATATTACGATCCTTTGCTCGCGAAGCTGATCGTCTGGGCGCAGGATCGCGAGCAGGCGCTCGCGCGCATGCGCGACGCGCTGGGCGCCTTCGAGATCGCGGGGGTGACCACCAACCTCGCATTCCTGCAGGCGCTGCTGGCGCGTCCCGAGGTGGCAAGCGGCGCGATCGATACCGGGCTCATCGAGCGCGAGCTTGCTTCGCTTACCCGCTCTCCGCGTGCGGTCACCGCGCTCGATATGGCGGCGGCGTGCGCCGCGGTACTGTTGCGCGAGCGCGCCGAACAGAACGTGCCGCCGTTGAACTCGCCCTTTAACCGCAGCGACGGCTGGATGCTCGCCGGCCGCCGCACGCGCCGCCTGAGCTTTCGCCGGCAGAGCGAGCATTGGGATGTGGTGCTGTGGTATGAGCGCGGCGGCATGAGCGTGGAGTTTGCCGGCGCCCGCCACGCCTTGCGCGTCGCGCCCCGCCAGGGCGGAAGCTTCGAGGTCACGCTCGGCGAGGCGACCGAGGCGAGCACCGCGACCTGGTCCGCCCGCGACCTCGAGCTGATCACCCCACGCGGCCCGCTCTCGCTGCACTGGACCGATCCCTTCGCCGCCGATGTGGGCGAGGGCGTTGCCGACGGCCGGATCGTGGCGCCGATGCCCGGCACCGTGATCCGCATTCTCGCCGCGGCGGGCACGGAAGTGGCGCGCGGCGCCCCGCTCCTGGTGCTCGAAGCCATGAAGATGGAGCACACGCTGCGCGCTCCCGCCGACGGTCGGCTCGAGGCGCTCAAATGCGCGGTCGGGGATGTGGTCCAGGAAGGCGCCGAGCTTGCCGACTTTATCCCCGCAGCGGAGGATCTCGCCGCTCCTTAAGGATGTTGCGTAGGGGCGACCATTGGGTCGCCCCTACGAGGGTGAGGCAATGCGGGCAGCCCGAAGACGCTTTGCGTTTTTTGGGGAACCCGACCCGCCCCTACGAAGAGAAAGAGAAATCGTCTAACCATCCGGGCATGGACACTGCGGTTCTCATCATCGGTGCCGGCCCGACCGGCCTGACGCTTGCCGTCGACCTCGGCCTGCGCGGGATTGCCTGCACCATTATCGAGCAAAAAGAGGCGCCGCAGTTCCTGCCCAAGATGGAGCGCTGCAACGCCCGCACCTTGGAGATCTACCGCCGCATGGGGATCGCGGAGAAAGTGCGGGCGGCCGGGCTGCCGGCGCACTGCCCGATGGACGTGTTCATCGTGCTCTCGCTGATCGAGCCGCCGCTCCTGCATCTGCCCTACCCCTCGGTCGAAGAGGCGCGCAAGCAGATCGCGGCGTGCACCGACGGCGCGCTCCCGCTCGAGCCCTATCAGCTCATCTCGCAATACACGCTCGAGCCGCTGCTCAAATCCATTGCCGAGCAACTGCCGTCGGTTTCGGTCCGCTACGGCTGCGAGTTTTTGGACTTCGTTGAGGAGGCGGAATCCGTCACGGCAAATGTGCGGACCAGCGATGGCGTAATTTCACAGATCCGCGCGCGCTATCTCGTCGGTTGCGACGGCGGCTCGAGTCCGGTGCGCAAGCAGCTCGGGATCGCGCTGCACGGCGAGGGCGACATCCTCAGGCTCCGGCAAGCTCATTACCGTTGCGACGAGCTCTACCAGCGCATCCCCATCGGCAAAGGGCGGCATTATCACGTGGTGGATGAGCACGCGACACAGCTGATCCTGCAGGATTCAACTCGGCATTTCACGCTCTGGTCCGTCGTTGAGCAGGACGGCGACATGCTCGGCCAATTCGCGAAGACGATCGCGATGCCGCTTGCCTTCGAGATGCTCTACGTCGGCGAATGGAAGCAGAACCTGCTGCTCGCCGACGCCTACGGCCGGGGTCGCGTATTCCTCGCCGGCGACGCCGTGCATCTCGTCATCCCCACCGGAGGGCTCGGCATGAACAGCGGGGTGGGCGATGCCATCGACCTATCCTGGAAGCTGGCCGCCGAGCTGCAGGGCTGGGGCGGGCCGATGCTGCTGCCGTCCTATCAGATCGAGCGCCGCCCGGTCGGCGAGAACAACGTCGCTGCCTCGCGCTACGCCTCGCTCGGACGGCGCAAGTGGCGCGCGGCCTGGCAGCCGAACATCAGAGACAATACGCCGGAGGGCGCCGCGACGCGTGCAAACCTCGCGCGCATTGCCGATGTCGAGCAGCGCAAGAGCAACGAGATGATCGGCGCCGAGCTCGGCTACAGCTATCGCGGCTCGCCGTTGATCGCATCCGAGCCGGGAGACGCGCCGCAATCGGACTTCCGCAATTATGTTCCGACCACCTGGCCCGGCGCGCGGCTCCCGCATGTGTGGCTCGATGACGGAAGCGCGATGCAGGACCGCATCGGCTACGGCCACGGCTATTGCCTTATTCGTCTCGGCCGCACGCGCGCCGACACCAGCGCGCTTGCGCGCGCGTTCGCGGCGATTGGCGCGCCGCTCAAGACGCTCGACCTCTCGGACGAGCGACCGCGCGACATTTACGGCTGCGACCTCCTGCTGCTGCGCCCCGACATGCATGTCGTCTGGCGCGGCACCGAGGCGCCGGCCGAGCCGGAGAAACTCGTGCGCATGGCCACCGGTCACATGGAGTAAGAAAAGCGACAGCACGATGGAGTCAGAGGTCGTCATGGCCGGGCTTGTCCCGGCCATCTACGCCTTGGCTGCCGTTGCGAAAGACGTGGATGCGCGGGTCAAGCCCGCGCATGACGAGTTATGGCTCGAGGTCGAGCTCGAGCGCGCGGAGCACCCGCGCATTCATGTTGTAGGTACCGATCAGCACGGTGAGCTCCACGATCTGCCGCTCGTTGAGATGCTGTTTCAATGGAGCGAACACGGCGTCGGCGACCGCAATGTCGCGAGTCATGGCGTCGGTATAGGCCAGCGCCGCGCGCTCGCGCGCATCGAAGAACGCTGAGCTGCGCCAGTCCGCAAGCGCGTCGCACTCCTCGCGCGCAAGCCCATCAGCGAGCGCGAGCGACGGCACGTGCTGGCGCAGCACGTACTCGCATTGCGCCAGGTAGCCTATGCGGATGATCACGATCTCGCGCAGCCGGCCCGGGAGCGTCGTCTTCCAGCGTACCGCGTTGGAATGGTTGAACCAGCTCTCGGCCAGCGCCGGACTGTGCAGCAGCATGCGGTAGATGTTGATCAGGCGTCCGCGCCGACCCGCCCGGAACGTTTCGATCGAAGCGGAGAGCTCGGGATGGTCCTCCTGTTTGATCAGCGCAACGCGGGCCATGGCGTTCCTTATCCCGGGACTTCGTCATGGCCGGGCTTGGCCCGGCCATCCACGTCTTTTCACCGGCGAAGACGTGGATGCGCGGGTCAAGCCCGCGCATGACGGTGATAACGAGCGCAATTCACGTTGTCGCCTCCATCATTGCGCGCAGCTCCGGCGTGACCTCGGGCATGATCCCGAACCAGGCGTGAAAAGCGGGGCGCGCCTGGTGGATGAGCATGCCCAGCCCGTTGACGGTCGGATTGCCGCGCATGCGCGCGGCCGCCAATAAAGAAGTCTCACGGGGAATATAGACAATGTCCGAGACGAGGGCGCTGACCGGCAGCCGATCGAGCGCGAGATCAAGCGGAGGCTCTCCCACCATCCCTTGGCTCGTGGTGTTGACCAGCATGGCTGCGCTCTCGAGAGCCGCATGCCGCTGCTCCCATTCGACTGCGGCGATTGCAGACCCGAATTCGCATGCGAGCTCCCGCGCGCGTGCCGCCGTGCGATTGATGAGGCGGATATCCCGCGCCCCCTGCTCGAGCAAGCCCACCAGCACGGCACGGGCGCCGCCGCCGGCGCCGATCACCACGACAGGATCGGCACCTGCGCGCCAGTGCGGGCGCGCCTCGCGGATGCTTTCGATGTAACCGAAGGCATCGTGATTGAAGCCCGCCAGCGATCCATCGGACGCGACGACCACGCAATTGACCGCGCCGATGCGCCGCGCCAGCGGATCGAGCTTGTCGAGGAGATCGAGCGCGGCCTGCTTGTGCGGGATGGTGAGATTGCAGCCGGCAAACCCGAGCGGGGGAAGTGCGCGCAAGGCCTCGCCAAGTTTCTCCTTCGGGATGGCAAGCGGCACGTAGGTTCCTGCGAGCCCGTAGCGCGCGAGCCAGTAATTGTGCAGCTTGGGCGAGCGCGAATGCATCACCGGAAAGCCCATCACTCCGGCGAGCAGAAATCTCTCAGTTTGGCTCATCGGGCAGTTTCGCCCGTACTATTCCGCCGCGCGCTTTTGCACCAGGGCGGCGGCGGCGCGGTCGTAGGCTTCCTCGCGCGCAAGCAGCGGCTTGAGCCCGACAAGGTCGTAGTAGTCATCGAGCGATATGAGATGATCCTGACACCGCGCGAGCGACCGCTCGCGCTTGAGGATCCCGAGCACGTCGCGTACCGCCTGTGCCGCCGCGAACAGGGGAAGCGAAGGAAACGTTGCAGCGCATACGCCCGCCGTTTCGAGCTCTCCAAGACTGCGCGCTTTTGCGCCCGCCGCCTGGGAGAGCGTCGCCATGTGCGGACCGCCGACCTCGCGCATCACCCGCTTGATCTCGGCAATCGTGTCGACGCCCATGGGCTTTGCCATGTCGGCGCCCGCTTCCATGAAGAGTTGACAGCGCGCAATGGCAGCCTCGATGCCTTCCACGCCCGCGGCGTCGGTGCGCGCCGCGATGAACAGATCGGGATCGCGGCGGGCGTCGAGTGCGGCCTTGAGCTTCGCCAGCATTTGCTCGACAGAGACGATCTGCTTGCCCGGCAGATACCCGCAGCGGTTGGGGAACACCTGGTCGCTGATGAAGAATCCGGCGACGCCCGCCGCCTCGAACGCGCGCACCATCTGCCGCACGTTGTTGACCCCGCCGAAGCCGGTATCCGCGTCGACATAAACCGGGATCTCCACCGCCGCGCAGATGCGCGCATAATGATCGGCATAGTCGCGCATGTTGGACTGGCCCATATCGGCCTGGGCGAGCATGCTGCCGATCCCGGCATAGCCTCCGGCGGCGAGAGCCTCGAAGCCCTCGGCCTCGATGATGCGGGCGGAGAGCGCGTCATAGGCGCCGGGCATCAGCACCAGGCGCCGGCCGGCCATTATGGCTCTGAACTTCTGTCGCGCGTTCATTGTTTGCTCCAACCCGACGAGTCGTCATTCATCCACGTCTTTCGTGCCGCAGCCAAGGCGTGGATGGCCGGATCAAGTCCGGCCATGACGGAAGAGTTGGTTCCGAGTCACAACCGGCGGTCCGTTGCGGTCTGCAGCCAGGGCTGGTCGATCGCCGTTTGCTTTTCCCAGGTCGCGATTTCGTCTGCAAGCTTGAGCGTAAGCCCGATGTCGTCCAACCCCTCCAGCAAACGCATGCGGTCGGCGCCGGGAATCTCGAATGCCACGTCGGGCCCGCCGGGCCCGCTGATGCGCTGCGCATTCAGATCGACGGTGAACGCAGCCGCACCATCGACTGCAATCACCCGCTGCTCGAACGCTTGGG
Organism: uncultured Alphaproteobacteria bacterium; assembly: GCA_963841705.1. Lineage (GTDB taxonomy): Bacteria > Pseudomonadota > Alphaproteobacteria > Rhizobiales > Xanthobacteraceae > VAZQ01. The sequence goes on along the minus strand of CAWJDY010000019.1, from coordinate 208,967 downwards.
CATCCTTCCCCGCGAGCACGATCGGGAGCAGGCCGTTCTGCAGGCAGTTCTCGCGATAGATGTCGGCAAAGCTGCGGGCCACGATCACCCGGATGTTGTTGGCGAGCATCCCCCAGACTGCCGCCTCCCGCGAGGAGCCCGCACCGAAATTATGGCCGGTGACGAGAATGCCGGGATTGCGGAACTGCGGCTTGTTGAGCACGAAGCTCGGGTCCTCGCCGCCGTCATCGCGCCGGCGCGCGCGCATGAACAGGAGCGCCTTGTAATCGGGCTTGAGGCTGCGCATCGCGGCGACCGGCGCGATCTGATCGGTGTTAATGTCATCGCCCGGAAGCGGCACGGCGATGCCGGTATGCGTCGTGAACGGCGGCATCACGCCTCTCCCGTTGCAAGCTGCCCCCGTCGGTGGTTGCCGCGCGCTTGACCGTGGCACCAGGGCGGCGGCCCCTTCCAGGGCGACATTAGCACAGCGCCATAAGTGGATCGATCGTCATCGGGCGCACCGCAGGCGCACCGCGGCGGCGGCATAAAAAGGAAGCTGATTGCCTTTATGCCGAGCCACATGTCTGCCTAAACCATGCCGGATTTGCCATCAAAATGGCGGTTGATGGTGCATTGGATCGATTACCGCTGAGCAGGCGGTGATGTGGCGCATCAGGGTTTTGCAAAGGATGATAGCGATGAGAAAGAGCATCACGCTGAGTAGGCGGCCGATACGGCTTGCGAGCGATGCCGAACGGGGCATACTTCCCGGCATCGTGAGCTCGATCAAGGACACACTGTGGAAAATCGTCCACGCCGGGGCGGTTATTGCGTTCCTGACGGGGGGCGCCTCCGCTCAGATGCCGATGCCGGGTATCAACTTGTCGCCGGAGCGCCAAATGACGCCGGAAGAGCAAGAAAAGCAAAGAACCATCGAGAACGCGTACAAATCGGCGATCGATAAAATTCCTGATAAGAAGGCACCTGCCGATCCGTGGGGAGGCGTTCGCTCGCCCTCATCCAAGCCCAAGCAGGGACAGCAATAATTGAGACGCAACCGCGAAGAGATGGGGTGAGGGTCGTACCCTCACCTACGGGTGTGATATCTTTCGGGGCAACCCTGCCGGTCCGATTCCGTTAACACAGGATGGGTCCGCTTGCCCGATGGAACCATGCCGATGTCGAAAAAGGAAGTGGAGCTGAAGCTCGAGCTGGCGCCCGCAAGCCTGCCGGCGCTGAAGAAGGTTCCGCTGTTGCGCGCGCTCAAAGTGCCGTCCAAGCGCACATCGGAGATATCGGTCTATTTCGATACCGATAAGCACAAGCTGCGCAGGAATGGGTTGATGCTGCGCGTGCGCCGCATAGGGAAACGCCGCGTGCAGACCATCAAAGCGGCAGGCAATGCGGTGCCTTTCGAGCGCGACGAATGGGAGGCAGAGATTGCGGGAGAGGAACCGGATTTGAGCCTTGCATGCGGCACGGCGCTCGAACCGCTGGTGAACGCCAAGCTGCGCCGGCAGCTCAAGCCGCTGTTCGAGACCAGGGTGCACCGGACAGTCTATCCGGTTGCCGATGACACCCGCGCGATTGCGCTGACGATAGATCGCGGGACCATCGATACCGGCAGCCGTTCGGCGCCATTGTGCGAGGTGGAGCTCGAGCTCGAGCGTGGGACGATCGCAGAGCTGTTCGATGTTGCACGCGAGCTCACGCGGGCAGTTCCCGCCCATCTTGCGGTCAAGAGCAAATCGGAGCGCGGTTACGAGCTCATGGACGACAAGCAGGATGCGCCGGTCAAGGCCGGTGCTGTCGACCTGCCCGCCACCGCCAACACGCGCGAGGGTTTCCAGATCGTCGGGCGCGCCTGCCTGAAGCAGATCGTCGGCAACGAAGCGGCGCTGATCAAAGGCGATCCCGAAGGCGTGCATCAGATGCGCGTGGGTTTGCGCCGGTTGCGCGCGGGGATATCGCTGTTTTCCGCTCCACTGCGCGATGCGCAAACGGCGTCGATCAAGGCCGAGCTTAAATGGCTGACCGGGGAGCTTGGCCCGGCGCGCGAGCTCGATGTGCTGGTCAAGCGGGTCCTCGCACCCGTGCAGCGGCAGCACGCGCGCTGGGACGGCGTGCCCTCGCTCTCGCACGAGCTCGCCGAAAAGCGCGAGGCCGCGCTCGCGCGGGCGCAGGATGCGGTCAAGTCCGCGCGCTTTCGTATGCTCACGATCGAGGTCGCGGCGTGGATCGAGGCAGGCCACTGGACAAAACCGCAGGACAAGCTTGCTCGCGACCGTGGCGACCTTTCAATCGCGGTTTCTGCCGCCGAGCAGCTGGCGCGCCGTTGGCGCAAGGTGCGCAAGAAGGGCAAGGCGCTGGCGCAGCTCGACGCGCGCAGCCGGCACAAGCTGCGCATCCAGGCCAAGAAGCTGCGCTACGCAGCGGAATTCTTCGCCGGTGTGTTCGCCAGCAAGCGGGCGGCGAAACGGCGGGAGCAATTCCTCGCCGCCCTCGAATGCCTGCAGGACGGCCTCGGCGATCTCAATGACATCGCCGTGCACGAGCAACGCATCGCCGCAATCGGCATTCGCCCCCGGCGATCAAATCCAAAGCGCGCCTTCGCCGCCGGGCTGCTGACCGGACGTGAAGATGCGCGCACGGAGCTCGCGATGGCAGCGGCAACGCAAGCATTTGGAGACTTCGCCAAGGTGAAGCCGTTCTGGTCATGACGCCGCCGCGATGACGCGGGCACGCGCTCGCCGGATGAATCGCAAATGCGTATTTTGCAGCTGATTGCGCCCGTCTGTCTGGCGACAGCTGCCGCGGTTTCTTCAGCGCACCTTGGCAGCGCGCAGCCAGCGGCCATCGCGTGCACGCAGACCTCGAGCTTGCCCGATGACGGAGCGCCTTTTGCCGTCGCCCTGCAATCTCCAGCGTTCAAAACGATCGACCGTTCTCAAGCAGAGGCAGCGTGTCGAACTGCTCTTGCAGCCGATCCGGCCAATTCGTCTCTTATGTTCCAACTCGGCAGAGCGCTTACTCTGGAAAAAAAGCAATTGGAGGCAATCAAATATTATCTGGATGCGGCCGATCGCAGCCACGCGGGCGCCATGAATGATCTAGGCGGAGTGTTCGAATACGGTATCGGCGTTCCGAAAAATTTGGCTACTGCGATCGCATGGTATGAGAGGGCCGCCGAGCTTGGTCATACCGGGGCGATGTTTCATTTAGGCCAGCTAAGCGAAAGTGGTCAAGGCGCCCCGCAGGATTTTGCAAATGCGAGGCGCTGGTATGAGAAGGCAGCCGCGCTCGGCAATGCAATCTCCATGGACAATCTTGGCAACCTGCTTAAGCAGGAAGGTGATCTGCCTGCTGCCGCGCATTGGTACCTCAAAGGAGCCCAATCAGGTCTTGCAAGCGCCATGAATAGTTTCGGCGAATTGACCGAAAGAGGCATGGGAGTTGCGCAAGATTACCAAACCGCCAGGATCTGGTACAAAAAGGCAGCCGACCTCGGTAATGCCGACGCCATGGGCAATCTCGGTGCACTGCTCGAAACCGGACGCGGTGCGGCCCGGGACCTGGCGACTGCAAGAGAGTGGTATGTCAAAGGAGCTGCTCTCAACGGCCGGGTCGCCATGCGCAATCTCGGGGCGATGCTTGAAACCGGTCGCGGCACAGTTAAGGACCTGTCCGAAGCCAAACTCTGGTACGAGCGAGCCGCGGCGCTTGAATATCCACCCGCCCTCAATGATCTTGGCCGCCTGCATGTCAGCGGTGCCGGAGTAGCAAAGGACTATGCGTCGGCCAAAGCTTTATTTGAGCGGGCGGCGAACCTTGGCGATGCAAACGCCATGAACAATCTCGGGGTTCTTTGTCTTGACGGCAGAGGGGGGCAAAGGGACATCGGGCTTGCCAGGATTTGGTTTGAAAGAGCCGCCACGCTCAACAACGCCGAAGCACGAGAGAATCTCCAGCGCCTCGAAGAAGCAGGCCTGGTAGACGGATCACAGATCACGGCAAGACGAACGTCTTGCGTACAGACCTGTGCATCGCTGCAAAGGTCATACGTGAATTCGGTTTGCGAGCGCTCCTCGGCAACGGCTGATGGCGATGAGCCGAAACCCACAAAATGTATCGGTATGAGCTTGACGCTCGCAAGACAGTGCAGAGACTCCTGTCGGGAATGGGCTCCTACTTTGCTGGCTCACAACAAATGCATGACATGCTTTGAAGCGTTGATTGCGTGCAGCATGCGTGAAAACGCGCCTGATAGTCGAGGCGGGGATATGCCGCGGGCGGTGCAATTGGAGGGCTGTGTTGCAGCGCTTGCAGCGTGTACGGCCGGCTGTAGTGCAGAAAGGGGTCCAATTTTTGCCCCGAAGTCAAAAAGCCCGTGACACTGGCGCCGTTTTTCGCTCTGGTCCGACGAGCTTGGCTGGACGCATAGGTCCCGTGAGGCATCGAGCATGATCATAGACTGGCACGCACACATTTATACGCCGGAAGAGGCCGCGGACGATCGGCGCACGTTCGACGGCAAGAGCGGCCCGTCGTGGGGCGAACGGGGCTGCCCGATGGTGCTTGAAAATTTTCTGGCTGCGCATCATGACGCCGGGATCGACATCAGCGTCGTGAGCAACGCCGCCCACTATCTCCGCGGAAAGAGCGACAAGGAGGAGCTGTCGGCGGTTCAGCGCTGGACCGACTATGCCGCCGAGGTACAGGAAAAGTACAGGGGGATGTTCTACTGCTTTGCAACGATTCTGCCGTGCGGCGGCCCAGCGTTCATCAAGGAGACGGAGCGGGCTATTCGCGAGCTCGGTCTCAAGGGCATATTCATTCACTCCAGCCACAAGGGCCACTATCCCGATGACGATGAGGCGCGTGCGTTTTGGGAGCTTGTCGAAGACCTCGACGTCCCGGTGATGATCCATCCGCCGCATATCGGATTCGGCGAGGAACGGATGAAGGAATACCGGCTGGCGTCCAGCATCGGCCGCCCGTTCGACCTGTGTCTGGCGCTGGGGCGCCTGATAGTGCGCGGAGTTCTCGAAGACTTTCCGCGCCTGAAGATCGTCGCATCTCACGGCGGCGGCGGCATTTGCGAGACCATAAGCCGCATGGATTATGCGTACGAGCTGAAGGATGAGGCGTTCTTTCTCGGTCCCTACGCTCCGCTGAAGATCAAGGAACGACCCAGTCATTATTTGAAGCGAATGTATCTCGATACGGTCACTTACAATGCCCCGGCGGTGAAAATGGTGTTGGACTGGATGGGTCCGGACCGGGTGCTTTACGGCAGCGACGCGCCACCGTTGACCTCGCTCAAGCCGCGCGCCATCAAGCTCATCCGCGACCTGGACATTCCGGCTGGCGACAAGGAAAAGATTTTTTCGCAGAACGCGTGCCGACTGCTGAAACTCAACTGATGGGAACTCAGGGCGGCCCCATGCCATGAAACTTATCGCGGGAGTACTCTTTGCGGCAGTCGTAGCCTTCAACTTGCCCGTGGCTGCGGAAGACTATCCGACCAGACCCATTCGCATCATTACCGCCAACAGCGCCGGGGGCACCAGCGACATTTTTGTCCGGGCGCTTGCCGATGAGCTCATGAAGCGGCTCGGCCAGCCGATTATCATCGAAAACCGGTCCGGCGGCGGGATGAACATTGCAGGTCGCGCCTGTGCCGACGCAGCAAGCGATGGCTATACCATCTGTCTCCTGCCCAACGAGACGCTGACCCTTAATCAGTTCACCTATAAATCCATCCCCTATGATCCGGAAAAGGACTTTGCGCCGATTACCAACGCCTTCATTAATACGCAGGTCATGGTCGCGAGCTCGGCGCTGCAGGTGAAATCCCTGGACGAGCTTGCGGCATTGGCCAATGCGAAGCCCGGAACGCTGAGCTACAGCGCGCTCGCAATTCCGATGCAGATCACGATCGAGAACTGGAAGAAGAAGACCGGAGCTGATCTGGTGTACGTGCCGGTCCGCGGCGGCGGCGATATGGTCACGGGGCTGCTTACGGGGACGACCCCGGTGGCGATCGTCGGTCTTCCCAACTTCATCCCGTATATTCGCGACGGCAGCGTCAAGGCACTCGCAGTGGATTCGGAGGCGCGCTCGCCGCTTTTTCCCGATGTCCCCACGCTGCAGGAATTGGGCTTCCCGAATCTCGCGCCGGTCTATTTCGCCTTCGTCGCTCCTGCCGGCGTGCCAAAACCAATTATTGACAGGATGGACGACGAGATAGCGGCGATCGGCAACGAGCCAACTTTCCGGAAGGCACGATTGATCGATATCGGTATCGTTCCGGTGTTTGATACCCCGGCGCATCTCGGCCAATATTTGCAAGAGCAACGCGAGAATGGAGCGAAGCTCGTTCGCGAGGCGGGCTTTCGGCCGCGATAGCGCCGCTCGGCTTGCGGTCAGCCGAGAAATTTTCGGAACCAGTGGCGGTCGGCAGGGGTTATCAAGTCGACATGGTCCAACGCTTCCCCGAACGCCGTTTTCCTTGGTTCGTCGGCACTGCAATGCCGCCGCGGGACCCAAACGATCCCGATGATGACGAAACGGAGGAGGAAGACGAGGACGGGGAAGACGAGCAAGAGCCGGCGGTTATCAGAGAGCCAGACGAAGACGAATAGGTGTCCGCGGACACTGTCTGGCGCTGGTGGACTGCCACGCATAGGAAAGGCGCAGCCGTGCCAAGCCTGGCCGAGCTGACCTCAGCCCAGCGCTCTTTCTCCATCCCGGCACGACGGCGGCACAACGGCGCTTGTGGAAAAAGCTGATTTCGGTCGGCTCTCCCCGCGAATAGCTTTGGGTGATGTGCTGCTGACTGATCTCTGCCGATGCGATATCATGCCTTCAGCCATGGCCGAGAGGGGGGACACATGCAATCCGATCGCGTGAAACGGCGCCAACCAGCCCAGTTGTGAAATGAGGACTGCGCATGGCGGCGCTCCATTCATTCACTCTCCCGGACTTCATTGATTCGCTCGTCAGCCTCGTTCTCGCCTTTGTTCTTGGCGCGGCGATCGGAGCAGAGCGTCAATATCGGCAGCGACAGGGGGGACTGAGAACAAATACTTTGGTGGCCCTAGGTGCTTCTGCATTTGTGGACATCGGCATGCACCTCAATGGCAACCCCGGTGCGACGCAGATCATCGCTTACGTGGTTTCCGGCGTCGGCTTTATTGGCGCGGGAGTCATAATGAAGCAAGGGGGCAACGTTTGGGGACTCAATACAGCCGCGACCCTGTGGTGCTCCGCCGCCGTCGGAGCTTGCGCGGGTGCAGACCTGGCCGTTGAAGCTGTCTTGCTTGCCGGCTTTGTGCTTGCGGGCAATACGTTGTTGCGTCCTCTGGTCAATGCGATCAATCGAACCCCGATGAATGAACAGACAACCGAGGCCATTTATGAGGTCCGTCTAGCTACTCATCCCGAGCAGTTGAACGAGGCGCGAGAGCTGCTGACGGCCAGACTGGAAGCCGCTGATTATCCCATTCGCGAGATTGAGGCTTTTGAACGTGATGGCGAAATAGTCGAGCTTGTAGCGACACTCATGGGGACCAGCGCAAATCGTGAAGAGCTGGACGCCGTAGTTGCATCTCTGGACCAAGCAGAAATTACCCAGCATGCGAGCTGGGCCGCAAGAACAGTTGAGTGATTAGTTTTTCAGACCTGCGGGCACAGACGATAGCTAAAGGCGCAAGGTTACCGCAGATGCTGTGAAGATAATCTCACGCTCAAGTATTTCCCTGTGGCCCCGCGAACGCACCGAAATCGAGCCCGCGTTTGGGTCAAGTCGAAACTCACGCCGTCATGCGACTAGAACATTGCTGAACTGCCACGGGTCGGCATGATCGACGCTCTCCGGGAACAGCTCGCCACGTCCCTGAGCAGGTGTCCAGTCGGTGTAACGACCGATGATGTTCCCGAGGTAGGGCCGCTGAATTTCGAGGCAACGACGAAAATCCATCTCGTCGGCTTCAACAATGCCGCGATCCGGATTTTCCAGCATCCAGACAATGCCGGCGAGCACCGCCGAGGTCACCTGCAATCCCGTGGCGTTCTGATAGGGCGCAAGAACGCGCGTCTCCTCGATGGAAAGCTGAGAGCCGTACCAGTATGCATTCCTGGCATGACCGTAAAGCAGGACGCCGAGTTCGTCCACGCCGTCCACGATCTCATCCTCCGAGAGCACATGCCAGCGGTTCTGCGGCTTCCATTGCGCCCCAGCCATCTCGTGCAGCGAGAGCACCGCGTCATCGCAGGGATGATAGGCATAGTGGCAGGTTGGCCGGTAGACCACGCTTCCATCCTCCCGCAGCGTGAAATAGTCCGCAATCGAGATCGACTCGTTGTGGGTGATCATCCAGCCATGCTGGGCCTGGGCCGTCGGCGTCCACGAACGCACGCGCGTCCCGGCGCCCGCCCGCATGAGATAAATCGCAGCGTCACAACCGAACTCGTGATGATGTCCACCCGGGGGTAGACTTTTTTCATGCGTGCCCCAACCCAGCTCGGAGGGCTGCAGCCCCTCGGCGACAAAGCCCTCGACCGACCAGGTGTTGACGAACTGCCCGCACGGCTTGGGAAAGCGCGCGCGCTGGGTATCTCGCTCCGCGATGTGGATGCCCTTGACGCCCACGCGCCGCATCAGCTGCCCCCATGCTTCGCGCGAGCGCGGCTCCTCGTGCGCGATGTCGAGATCGCGCCCAAGGTCGAGCAAGGCCTGCTTGACCAGCCATGACACCATTCCCGGATTGGCGCCGCAGCAGCTAAGGGCAGTGACCCCGCCGGGTCGGCGACGACGCAGGTCGAGGATGCCTTCGCGCAGCGCATAGTTCGAGCGCGCCGAGGGCGAGAGCGTACGATCGGTATAGAGGCCCGGCCAGGGCTCCGCCACGGTGTCGAGGTAGAAGGCATCGATGTCCTTGGCGAACTCCATCAGCTGCACCGAGGAGGTGTCCACCGACAGGTTGACGATCATGCCGCGGCCAGGACCGACGGTGAGGAGCGGCGCGAGCAGCTCGCGGAAATTCTCCTTCGTAACCGCTGCGTCAATGAAACGCAGCCGGCGCTCATCGAGCAAATCTCGGTTCTGATCGTCCGGTGCAATGACGACAAATCTCGATCGGTCGAAGCCGATGTGGCGCTCGATGAGCGGCAACGTTCCTCGGCCGATCGAGCCAAAGCCGATCATCACCATCGGCCCGTCGAAGCGGGCATGCACGGGCCAGCATTGGGTCACACGGGTGATTGCGTTCATATCGGTCACTCTTTTGCCAGTGAGCGGGTCACGCCGCCCGCCGCGAAGGCGCTGCGTTATTGCGATGGAAATCCGAGCCCGGCGCAGAACCCGCAAAGAGTCCGGCAACGAGCACAGAAAGCTCGGGCTTGGGGATGAGCCGGCCGGTTGCGTGGACCAGGCCGTACGCGCCATCGAGCGCGCCGGCTGCAAACTCGACCGCCAGCAAGCGATGTCGCTCATGCGGTCCGGGCAGCCACAGGGCCTGGGTTTTATCGCTCGAGAAGCCGAAACGAGAATAGTATGCGGCGTCGCCGACGAGGACCACGACGCGATGCCCCCGCTTGCGCGCCTCGCTCAAGGCGCGGCGCACCAGCGCCGTCCCGATGCCGCGGTTGCGGCAATCGCAGGCGACGGCGAGCGGCCCGAGCAGGAGCGCCGGCCGTTGCGATCCCGCCGAGACGTTCCATAGCTGCACGCTGCCGATCACGCGCCGACCGGCGCGGGCAACAAAGGAAAGCCCCTCGGCGGGCAACCGATGCTCGCGCAGCCGCGCCGACGCCTTGGTGAATCGAGCCTCTCCCAGAACGTCATCGAGCAGCGGCTCGCGCAGCGCAGCGTCGAAGGGGGTCTCGTGCTGGATCGTGAACATGTTCATTCGCCTCGCATCCAATTTCATTGTGGGCGCTGGGGTTGCAGGCCAAGCCCGCCGCGCAGGCTTCGCGATTGGCGCCGACCGGCGCGGTGCCTCAGATGTGATACGCCGGCAGGGGCGCGAAGCCGTTGAACGCGACCGATGCGTAGGTGGCGGTATAAGCGCCCGTGCCCTCGATCAGGACCTTGTCGCCGATCTCGAGGCTGATGGGCAGCTCGTACGGCTTCTTCTCATAAAGCACGTCGGCCGAATCACAGGTTGGGCCGGCAAGCACGCAGGGTGCCAGCGGGTCTCCGTCGTGCGGGGTACGGATGGGATAACGGATCGATTCGTCCATGGTCTCGGCGAGGCCGCCGAACTTGCCGATATCGAGATAGACCCAGCGCACGTCATCACGCTCGCTCTTCTGCGAAATGAGCACGACCTCGGCCTCGATGATGCCGGCATTACCGACGAGCCCGCGTCCCGGCTCGATGAGGGTCTCCGGGATGCGATTGCCGAAATGCTTGCGCAGCGCGCGAAAGATCGAGCGGCCGTAGGTCTCCACCGCCGGCACTTCTTTGAGGTATCTGGTCGGAAAGCCGCCGCCGAGATTGACCATGGAAAGATTGATCCCGCGCTCGGAGCAGGCACGAAAAATCGTCGCCGCCGATTTGAGGGCATCGTCCCAGGCCTGGGCCCGGCGCTGCTGCGAACCCACATGAAAGGAAACGCCGCAAGGATCGAGCCCGCGCTGGCGAGCGTGATCGAGTACCTCGACGGCCATGTCCGGATCGCAGCCGAATTTGCGCGAGAGCGGCCACTCGGCCCCGGCGCAATTGAACAGGAACCGGCAGAACACCTTTGCCCCTGGCGCGGCACGGGCGATCTTGTCGACCTCCGCCTTGCAGTCAACCGCAAACAGTTGCACCCCCAGCGCATGGGCGCGCGCAATGTCGCGCTCCTTCTTGATCGTGTTGCCGAAGGAGATGCGGTCCGCCGCTGCGCCGGCCGCGAGCACCATCTCGATCTCGGCGACCGAGGCGGTGTCGAAGCAGGAGCCGAGCGAGACCAGGAGCGCGAGCAGCTCAGGCGCTGGATTGGCCTTGACAGCGTAGAAGATGCGGCTGTCCGGCAGAGCCTTGGCAAAGCTCTCATAGTTCTCGCGCACCACGGCGAGATCGACGACAAGGCAGGGTCCGTCCTCGCGACGGTTGCGCAGGAACTCTCGGATGCGCTCGGTCATGGGGCTCTCCTCACCAGGGTTCAACGGGCCCATCGGGCGGGGTTGACGTTCAGGCGGGGGAGACGCGCTTTCAGCCGGATGCGAACCGGCACCGCGTGGAGAGCGAGGCGCGCTCCAGCGCAAGCCGGCAGTCAGTCCTGCTGAACGCGCGGGGTTGCCCGCCCGGCGTTCACTGGTGAGGAGCCCCGCAATTGCCGTGCGATGGAGACACGACAAGCGCAGATTTTCTCACCCGAGATGCTGGCTTGGATTGGAGCGGGGAGTTCCCGATCCGCACGGCCGGCAAGGATGGACAAGCCTCTTCGGTGTTGACCTTTGGAGGGCCAACGAGACCAAAAAAGCCCGCTCCGTCGTTGCTTTAAGCCGCGTCCCCCGTTGAGCGCGGGGTACGCCGGTTTCGCCTCCGGCTGCCGGTCATGGGGCTAAGGGAGCGAGAGATGCTTCCTCAGGCGGCTGTCCGGCCTCTTGTCCGGATGCCCACCGACCGACACACGGCCACAGGCACGTGCGAAATTGGGCAACGCGCGAAATAATCGTTACGGCGATGATTTGCAAGAGAATTCTTTCGGCAGGGGCGATGTTTTTGGGTCGTGACCTTGCGGCAGAGAGTCAATCGTAGGTGCTGAGCGCCACCTGCCAATCGCAACGGGTCGTGCGCTTATCGCCAACGTAAGGGCCTGGACGTGAGGTGAGCTCTCGTAATGTTTGGCGGCAGATCGGTGATGCTCCTCATCCTGTGTTCGTTCATGAGGGCCTTCTCTACTGAGTTTCAGTGACCACCTTTCACCGTCTTATAACCAGCTTGTGACCGATCTCCGTCGATCGAGCGTCATCACGGCGTCATGAGGCGTGCCATAGTCGTTCTTTCTTCAGCGAACAGAATTGGAGGCGTCCGATGCACGTCCTGATGCCATTTGCGCCCCGCTTCCTTCTCTACACGATAGCAGTCGCCGGCACTGCCCTGCTTGCAGGTCTAGCCTTCTGGCAGCCAGGTCTCCTTCCTCTTCTGTCCGTGCCGATTGCGGTGCTCGCGGGCTTCGCCGTGCTTGGCACCATCGATCTGATGCAGACGCGGCACGCCGTCCTGCGCAACTACCCGATCTCGGCGCATCTGCGATTTATGCTGGAGAAAATTCGGCCGGAGATGCGGCATTATTTCTTTGAAGATGAGAAGCATGTGCTGCCGTTCAGCCGGGACAAACGCGCAGTCGTCTATCAGCGGGCGAAGAACGTCCTGGATAAGCGGCCGTTCGGCACGCAATACGACGTGTATGCCAACGGCTTCGAGTGGCTGCGCCACTCCATCGCTCCTCGGCCGCATGCAACCGCTCCGTTTCGGGTTGCCGTCGGCGGCCCTGATTGTGCATTGCCCTATTGTGCATCGATCTTCAACATCTCGGCCATGAGCTTCGACGCGCTGAGCCCGAACGCCATTCGTGCTCTTAATGGCGGCGCAAAGATCGGAGGCTTTGCCCACGATACCGGGGAAGGCGGGTTCAGCCCCTACCATCGGGAAATGGGCGGCGACATCATCTGGGAGATCGGTTCCGGCTATTTCGGTTGCCGCAACGCGGACGGCAGCTTCTGTCCCGAGAAGTTTGCCGCAACCGCAGCAGTCTCCGGGCATGAAACACGCGCGCCAGCTTGCAGCCATGTTGGCACTTCCGGCGCTCGATGCGGCTCGCTTCACCACGCAAGTGGAATTCGATCGCACTTGTCGCAGTATCCAGCGGGATTCCGCTTACTGGGGCAAGAATCTGCTGTTCATATCGGGAGTGAATATCGACATATCGCCGCGCCCGGGGCTGCCATTTTCCATTGACCAAGTTCATCCGGCGTGGGGGCCGATCCTTGGAAACATCCGGCGGCGGCTCCTCGCTTCGTCGGTGATGGACGCGTGCCGAAAAGGGTAAAACATCATGAGCGCTGGCGCGCCTGTCGTGGCTGAACACGAAACCTCATCACACGGACGATCGGTCCAGACCTATATCGACGAGACGCCGATCTGGGCTGATGGAACGGCCCTTCAATCGACGCCAATGACCGCGATGCAGTGGCTCATCTGGACGCTCGCCGCAACAGGCAAGTTCTTCGAGGGCTTGGTCGTCTTTATGACCGGCGTCGCCTTGCCGCTCATTGCTGAGGAATTCAATATCACGAAGACACAGCATGGCGTGATTGGAGCGGCGAGCCTGTTCGGAATCCTCATTGGCGCCATCGCTCTTGGGGGCCTTTCAGATTATTTTGGTCGCAAAGTCATGTTCGTCACGGAAATGGTCATTTTTACGATCTTTCTTTTGCTGCTCGTGGCGAGCCCCAGCTACTTCTGGCTCGTCTTTTTCCTGTTCGGCCTCGGCGTCGCGCTTGGATGCGATTATCCGACCGCCCATCTGATCATTTCCGAGAGCATACCTAGCAGGATGCGCGGACGCCTCGTGCTCGGTGCATTCGGCTTCCAGGCCTTGGGCGCGCTGATCGGGGCAGTGGTGGGGTATACCGTGCTCAAGAACATTCCTGAAATCGGCGCTTGGCGCTGGATGTATGCAACTGCCATCATTCCCGCCTTGATCGTCACCATTGCCCGTTTTTCAATCACTGAAAGCGCCCACTGGTTGCTGGTGAGGGGCCGTGACACTGAGGCAGAAAACCAGCTGGTACGGCTTCTGGCCCGAAATCCAATGTATCCCAAGCAGGTACAGCTGGCGCAGCCCGCTGCAGCGCAGTCACAGCGGAATTTTGCTGCGCTGTTCAACAAAACCAACATCCGGGCCACAATTCTCGCCTCTGTCCCGTGGTTTCTGCAAGACCTCGGGACCTACGGCATCGGCATCTTTACACCGACGATCCTCGCCGCCTCGATCGGCCACAAGACGGCTCACGTGCGAAGCCTTGCCGACCTCGTTAACAACGATGTCCTCGCGGCCAAGGGCTCCGGTTTCATCGACTTGTTGTTGATCGTCGGCATCGTGTGCGCCATTGCTTTTGTGGACAAAGTCGGCAGCATTCGGCTCCAGATTCTGGGCTTCATCGGCTGTGCCGCAGGTCTGGCTATCGCCGCCTCTTCTACTTATGCCACTGGCGGGAACCAGATTATTTTGATCTTCGCCGGTTTCATGGTGTTCAACTTTATGACGAACCTGGGACCGAACGCGCAGACTTACCTCCTCGCTGGCGAAGTTTTTCCGACCCGCGTTCGCGGCATGGGTGCCGGCTTCGCCGCAGCGTTTGCAAAGATCGGCGCTGTCTTGACTGCTTTTCTGTTCCCCATTCTGCTGGCCGATATCGGTACTCAAGCTCTCCTCTACATCCTTGTCGCGACTTCGCTGCTTGGCGCGATCGTCACTTGGCGGCTCCGGATCGATACGACGGGCGTAAGTCTGGAGAAGATCGGGGATTGAGACGCCGGCGAGGCAGCGGCCGCGACGGTCTCGGCGGCCAAGAACGTACGATCCTGCTCCGTCGCGCGATCGTCATAATAGGAATGTTAACTCTCGCCCCGAGCTTGGCTCATCATCTATTTTGACGTCCGAGCCGCCGACGTTTCGTCCACCCCGGGTGCGGCGGCGGCAAGATCGACGCGAAATGCAAGAGCGCCGCGCACCGGCGTTCAACCCCGGAAGGCATTCCCATGAGCGCCAGAACAGACGCGGAAAATCGGGTTTTGAATGTCTCAGAGTTGGAGATTGTGAGCCTCACCCGGCGTCCTGCAATCCAGCATCAATCTGTGGCGCAGCTAAAAAGCGCTCGTCCATCAACTCAGAAAAGCTCACGGTCGGGCCAAAGATATCAGCGCCCGTCAACGACGCGAAATCCGTGGAAAATCGGATCCGCACGGTGCCAAGCGCGTGCGGGACAACACAGGCTCCATTGCAAAAATGCAAGTACTATTGGACGCGCTTCAACGCGTTGACGGAGAGCTTTCCCGCCGCGAAAGAAATAACAAGGTGAAGCCCAGCCAAGCCGAACTGTCACGTCATGCGCTGGAGCAAAAGTTGAGCAGTCGGGCCTCCCAGCGTCCGGACTCCGGGCGCTCAGCATCTGAAGGGATGCGCCCAAAGAAAAGACAACAGCCGATCAGGGTGGGAACAAGCGGGAAAGAGATCGGCCGCGTCTCCCAGGCTGGTAAAGTGGCGCAAGCGCGCAAGGACGCCCGCAACAGCTGAAGCGGCCGGCGATTTTCGCTCATGAGAGACATTCGGGCTTGAGCAGCGGCCACCCTCAACCAGGCGCCGGCAGGAGGTTGGTTGGCGCCGGCAGATCGGGCGCGCGCTCCTCTCCGGGCGAGTCAAAATAGTCCCAGGCCATCTCGTGGCCGAGATAGACAAAGGGACCGAGGACGAAGCCCGAAGCCGATAGCGCGACCGCCGTAACGAGGTCTCCGACGACCACGAAGTTCGTGGTGAAGTCCATCACCGTTGCCAGGGTGCGAAACGTAATCGTCTTGGCCAACGCCCGACTGATCGTAAAGCCTCCCCGCGCGGCCAGTGACACCTTTGCATCCGGCTGGAGGGGCAAGATAACCGTGAGGTCGACACGCTTGTCAGAAGCGGCGAAATAATTCCACGCCGTTTCGTGGACAAGATAAAACAAGGGGCCGACAACCAGGGTGAAGGCTGACAGACCCGCTGCCACGGCGAGCTCGCCGAGCACGACGTAGTTTACGGTGAAGTCCAGGGTCGTGACGATGATCCGAAACGTGATGGTCTTCGCTATTGCCTGTTTGATTACCAGCCGGCCAGGGGCGGCGAGCAGTGCCTTGACGTCAGTCTGGCTCGGCAAGGGAAAAACGGGCTCGATCCGCCGGCGGACGGTTGAGTTGAAAAGCGGTTGCAGGCTCCGACGCAGCTTGGGCAGGTACTTGGGTGCCAGCACTGCGGCACCGCCAATCAACATGCCTGGGATCAGCGCCACCTCGAACAAGGCAACACCTGCAGCGATCACCCCGATGGTGGCGGCCGTCGTAACGAAATCCTGTGTTGGCCTAGCCTCGTCAGCGGCCAGTCGGGCTCCGCGGTTGTCATCGATTTCGTGCTTCGACACGGCACTATCCCGTTTGCATTGGCGCTGTGCTTGGAACAGGTGAGATCGGTGACAGCTTGAGCGCAAATTGATGACCATCAGATGACGCAGGAGACTATTCCGGTTGCAATGTCGCTTAATGCCGCTCAAGCGCCCCGCGCTCGAACGGTCCTGCGGAGATTGCGCGCGGTGGTGTCGTGAACGGCCGGCTCAGACCTCGCCCGCCGCAAGCCGCCGCACGTCGGTGATGCGGCCGGTGATTGCCGTCGCTGCGGCGGTCTCCGGGCTCACGAGATGGGTGCGCACCTTCGATCCCTGGCGGTGCTCGAAATTGCGGTTCGTGGTCGAGACGCAGCGCTCCTCCGGCGCGCCGCGATCGCCGTTTCCGCCCGCGCACATGGAGCAGCCGGATTCGCCCCAGAAGAAACCGGCATCGCGGAAGATGCGGTCGAGGCCTTCCGCCTCCGCGGCGCGCTTCACCGTGGTCGAGCCCGGCACGATCATGGCGATCACGCCCTCGGCCACGCGCCGCCCGTGCACCACGTGTGCGGCGGCCTGCAGGTCGGGGAGCCGGCTGTTGGTGCACGAGCCGATGAACACGCGGTTTACCGGCAGGCCCGCAAGCGCCATGCCCGGCGCAAGCCCCATATAGGCCAGCGCGCTTTCCATTGCGGCGCGCCGGCTCACGTCGGCCTTGCCCGGATCGGGCACGCGCCCGGAGATGCCGAGCACCTGGCTCGGATCGGTACCCCAAGTGATCTGCGGCTCGAGCGTGCTGCAATCGAGCATGTGCTCGCGCTCGAACGGCGCGCCCTCGTCGCTCCTGAGCGAGCGCCAGCGCGCGAGCGCGCGCTCCCACAGCGCGCCCTGAGGCACGAATGGCCGACCTGCGAGCCAGGAGAACGTGCTCTCGTCCGCTGCGACGAAACCGGAGCGGCCGCCCATCTCGATGTTGAGATTGCACAGGGTCATGCGTGCTTCGATCGGCATGGTGCGCACCGCGGCGCCGGCGTACTCCACGGCATGGCCGCGCGCGCCGGCGACGCCGAGCTCGCCGATGAGGCGCAGCGCCACGTCCTTTGCACCGACATGGGGCGCGAGGCGCCCTTCGAGGCGGACCAGCATGCGCTGCGGGCGTTTGAGCGCCATGGTCTGGGTGGCGAGAATATGCGCGAGCTCGCTCGTGCCGCAGCCGAAGGCGAGCGCGCCCACCCCGCCCACCGTGCTGGCATGGCTGTCGGGCACGGCGTGGGTGGCGCCGGGGAGCACCATGCCGAGCTCGGGCGCGACCACGTGCGAGATCCCTTGCTCGGGATCGTCGATATCGAACAGACGGATGCCGTTAAGCCGGCTGCCTTCGCGCATCGCTTTGAGGAATGCGGCGCCCGCGGGATTGGTGTCGTCGTTGCGGCCGGGCAGCGTCGCAACGGTATGGTCCTGCATGGAGAAGGTGAGGTCGGGTCGGCGCACCGGGCGCTGTTCTCGCTCGATCTGCTCGAAGGCGTGCGGCGCGTGCAGCTCGTGCAGCACATGGCGATCGATATAAATGAGGTCGCGCCCGTCCGCGCGCTGCGCTACCCGATGCGCGTCCCAGATCTTGTCGAACAGCGTCTGCGGCATGGTGGAGCGCTGGTGGTTTGCTTGCATCGGAAGCCGGTCGCCGGAGTCACCTTGCCAACGCCGGCAAATTTACGACGTTCGCCCGGACGAATCCATCCGACTCTACTCCATCACCACATCGGTGCGGGCAAGCAGCGTGGGCGGCACGGTGAGACCGAGCGCCCTGGCGGTTTTCAGATTGATCGCCAACTCGTACTTGGTAGGTGCTTGCACCGGAAGGTCGGCCGGCTTCGCGCCCTTGAGGATTCGATCGACATAACCGGCCGCGCGCCGGTGTGGGTCGATCGAATTGGGCCCGTAGGAGAGCAGGCCGCCGCCCGTGACGAAGAAGCTGTCCCAATACACCGCGGGCAATTTGTGCCGGGCCGCCAGCATGATGATCAGATTGCGATGAACCGCCGTCAACGCGCTCCCTGTCACGATCAGGCCGCCATTCGAGCTGCGCGCGAAAGCGGTGATGGCGCGCTCGATCTCGGGCGCGTCGTGCACGTCGATCGGCCGCAACTCCACCCCGAACGATGGCGCCACGGCCTGGATCGCGCCGAACTGGCCGATCCCCTGGGGTATGGTCGGATCCCGAAGGACCGCCGCTCGCGCCATGTCCGGAGCGATCTCTTTGAGCAGCTCCAGATATTTTCCGCTCATGCCATATTCCATATTGGTAAAACCGGTGGCGTTGCCGCCCGGGCGCGCCAGGCTATCGACGTAACCGGCACCGACCGGATCGTTGGTCTGCGTGAATACGATCGGCACGGTGCGGGTCGCCTGGAGCAGCGCCCCCGCGCCCGTGCCGCCGGAGGCCAGGATGACGTCCGGCGCGAGCGCGATCAATTCCGCCGCGTATCTGCGAAAGCGGTCTGCATCGCCCGCGGCCCAGCGCGTGTCGATCCGCACGTTGCGCCGGTCGGTCCAGCCCGATTCCTGCAATGCCTGCACGAACGCCACGAGGCGGGCCTGCCCTTGGGGATCGTCTGCGGCCAGGGCCATGAGCACGCCGATACGCCGCATCCGCTCTGGCTGCTGCGCGCGCGCGGTAATAGGCCACGAGACGACTGCGCCGCCGAGCGCGGATATGAATTCTCGCCTTCCGATATTGATGACCATTTGACCCGTCCTAAATGGGATCGTTCCTGCTGCAATTTGAGGAAGGATATCACGCTGACGGTCAAGACGCTGGGCATCACATGGCCCGCTGACTGATGCTTCCGGTTTCGGTATGTTGCCATGCGTTCCGGCCGGTGAGGATTGGATGCAGCTCGTACAATTCAAACGGCGTGAATTCATCACGCTTCTCGGCGCGATCGCCGCGTGGCCGATCGAGGGACGCGCCGAGCAGTCTCGCAAATTGCCCCTTGTCGGCGTGCTGGTATCCGCCTCGCCCCCCTATCCGTTTGCCGATGCCTTCAAAAAAGGCCTGCTCGCGCTTGGCTATACGGAAGGCCAGAACATCGCCATCGAGCTCCGCTATTCGCAGGGGCGCAGCGATCTCGCCGGCGAGCTTGCCAACGAGCTCGTCCGAAGTGGCGTCGACGTGATCGTTGCGCACTTTACCCCGGCGGTCAGAGCCGCCATGGGCGCCACACAAACGATCCCGATTGTCATGGCGCCAGCCGGCGCTCCGTTGCAATCGGGCTTCATCGACAGCCTGGCTCACCCCGGAGGAAACGTCACAGGCTTGTCGGGAATGGACGCGGAGATTGGAGGTAAACGCCTCCAACTCCTCCGCGAGCTCATTCCGGATCTTGCCCGGCTTGCAGTGCTCGCGTCCAACCCGAACACAGACCCGTTTAGCGAGCCTTTCGTCGAGAACATACGATTGGCCGCCACAAGAGCCGGGGTGCGGCTTGAGCCGGTACTGGTCAGCGGCCGGGATGAGTTTGAAAGTGCCTTCGCAACAATGGCCGGAGCGCAGGCGCAAGCGGTGATCGTCCAGCCGCTGTTTGACCCGCACGCGACCATTCTCCTGGAGCTCGCAGCCAAGCGCCGGTTGGCATACATGTCGAGCAACCGGGAAACCACCGCGGCAGGGGGCCTGGTTTCCATCTCCGCCGATTATCCGGTACTCTATGAGCGGGCCGCGTTCTATGTCGATAAGATCCTCAAAGGTGCGAAACCTGCCGACTTACCGGTCGAGCAGCCCACCAAATTCCAGGTCGCCTTGAATATGAAGACGGCGCGCGCGCTTGTGCTGACGATCTCGCCGACATTGCTGGCGCAGGCCGACGAAGTCATCGAGTAAAGATCGGCCTAACGTCCCTGAGCTCATGGTCTACGCCTTATTCATGATCCTGGTGCTGCTGACGCTTGGCGCCGTGTGGCGCCAGCATCCGCTGCAGCTTCCGTTATTCCTCGTGACAATTGCGTGGCTTCTCCTGCACTTCGTGCGCGATATGACCACGCCGCTTAGCCTGAGCTTTTGAGGAGATGGCATGGCCCGGCTTTATCTGCTCGCAGCCGCCCTTAATGTATGGGTGCTGGTGCTGATTCTGGCCGCCGGCTTCGGCGTCCAGCTGGTCCTCGGGGAGCCGCCGTGCCCGCTGTGCGTCGTTCAGCGGATCGCCCTGATGCTGTGCGCGCTCGGCCCGTTGTACATGCTGCTGCAAGCACGCGACGGCGCGCTCACCTATCGTGCCGTCGCCATCGGTAGCGGAATCTCCATCATCTCCGCGCTACTGGGGGCCGCAGTCTCTACGCGCCAGGTGCTTCTGCACATTCTGCCCGGCGATAAGGGCTTCGGCAGCCCCTTGCTCGGCCTTCACCTCTATGCGTGGGCCCTGATTGCTTTCATCAGCCAGATTGCAGCAAGCAGCCTGATGCTGATCGGAAGCACTTGGCTAAGGGAGCAACCAGTCTCCTGGAGGATCACCAATGTCACGGCGCTTGCCTTTATCGTGATCGTAACGGCCAATCTGCTGTCGGTGATTGCCGAGGCCGGCTTGAATTGGGATCTGCCGCCGGATCCGGTCGGCTATCTGCTGTTCAAGTAGCTTTTTTCGCTTACGGACGGATTCACGTTCTACGCGTTTTGGAATGCGCTCCGAACATAAATCTTCCGCAGACCGCTCTCTCAATCGAGGGGTGTGTCGTGCCGCCCATGCTTGGGGACGAGAGTCAAATATTTTGCGGTGCGACTGCCGCGTGACGCCGTTTTCCCCCCGCTTGCTGGCGCGCCATACCGCGCTCCGCGGGTTCGGGCGAAAGAGAGCGGGCCGGAAGCCTAGCCCGTCGCCGTAGCAGCGATCGGCTCCGGCTCCGGCAACCTGATCAACAGCGCCGCGGCCAGGCTGCAGACCGCGGCGGCGGACAGCCACACCCCGCCGATGGCCGAGTTTCCCGTTTCATGGATCAGAAATGTGCTGATGGCCGGGGTAAAGCCGCCGAACAGCGCAACTGCGACGTTGTAGGCAAAGGAGAAGCTCGTCGCCCGCACATTCGCCGGCATGATTTCGGTCATCCACACCGCCATGGTCCCATTGTACCAGGCGTAAAGCGCCGACAGCCATAGCTCGACCACGAGCAGTCGCGCGAAGGAAGGCGCCGCGACCAGCCAGGACAGGGCGGGATATGCGGTCAGGATTGCGAGCACGGTACAGACGATGAGGATAGGCCTGCGTCCGATACGATCGGACAAGCTCCCCGATACCAGCTGCCAGAGCAAATTTGAAAATCCCACGCACATGGTGACGAGCAAATTATCGGCGGCCGCGAGCTTGAGCACCTGCCGCCCAAAGGTCGGCGTATATGCGGTGATGTAATAGAAGGAAACCGTGGTCATCATCACTGTCATGATGCCCAGAATGATAAGCCGCCAGTTCACGACCATTAACCGCAGGATTTCCGACGGAGCAGGGTGGTGGGTGCGGGCGAGGAATTCTTCGGTCTCGGGCAACGTCCGCCGCATCACGAACAGGAACGGAATGAGCGTGCAGCCGAAGAGGAACGGAATCCTCCAACCCCAGCTGTCCATCTGCTCGGGCCGCAGCAGCGTACTGAGCACCACCCCGAGCAGCGACAGGATGATGACCGCGACCTGCTGGCTGGCCGGCTGCAGGCTTACGTAGAAACCCTTGCGGCCGGTCTTGGCGATCTCCGAGAGATAGACCGCGACACCCGGAAGCTCGCCGCCTTCGGAAAATCCTTGGGTCAATCGGGCGATCACAACCAGCAGTGGCGCCGCCAACCCGATCGCTTGATAGGGAGGAACAAACGCCATCACCAAGGTGGCTACTGCCATGAGGCCGAGCGTCAGCAGCAACCCTTTGCGGCGGCCATGTCGATCGATGTAGCCGCCGACTATGATGGCGCCCAGCGGTCGTATCAAAAAGCCGACGCCGAAAGTCGCCAGCGATAGCATCAGCGACGCGTACTCGCTGTCGGACGGAAAAAAGGCTCGGCCGATCGCGGTCGCGAAGTAACCGAATATGAAAAAGTCGAACGCGGCGAGAAAATTGCCGCTGGTGGCCGACAGCACCGACCACACCAACGTATTTCGTTCGGATCGTGTAGGCAGGGCTTGTTCCTCTTATTCGCCGGCAGCCGGCTTGTCCGCCGTTTCAACCATCCGCACCGGAGTCTCGGGCGTGATCCCGCCGCGCCGGCGGGAGAAGGTATTCTCGCCATTCTTCACCCAGTCGCCCGTAACGGCGTTATGAGCGAATTCCGTCCAGCTCTCCCTCCAGTCGCCGAGATGATAGCCATGCCATGGCGGGCGGAGCGCGAGCGGCCCGAGCCCCAGCTCCTGCCAGATCTCGATCGCGCGTTGCATGAACTCCCGTGCCGGCAAGGCCAGCGGCGGCATCGGGTGCTTCATGGTCGCGTCGATCAGCACGGTGGAATCCGTGCCGCGCGGGCCGGACTTCGGCCCATGCCCGGCCGAGCGATAGGGCTGGACATGCAAGTCCTCGGACGGGTTCGAGCGGTAGGCGAGCGACCAGAACACCGCATCGGTATTGCTGGCGTCGATATCCTCGCTCACCGCAATGACAATCTTGCCGCAATCGGCAAAGCGCGAGGCGCAGCCCTGCAATGCCCGCCACACCTCGGTTCGCGGCGTGCCATTTGCGATCTGAATGAAAATCACCGGACGGATATTGCTCAGCGGCTCGTGCATGACCACCCGGCGCACGCCGGCTATGCCCAGATGATCGCGCAGGTAGCTCAAGAAAACCGGCTCGTAGGCCACCTTCTTGATGACGCTGGATTCGCTCGGGGTGACCTGACTGATGATGGAGGCGAACACGGCGTTGCGCCGGTGCGTGATTGCGGTCACCCGCATCGACAGATTGAAGTCTTCGAGCGCCACGTGACCGTGGCTTTCGCCGAAGGGCCCTTCCGGCTCGAGCAACTCCGGGTCGATCAATCCTTCGACCACGATTTCCGCATCGGCCGGGACATTGAGATCGACGGTGCGTGCCTTGGCGGTGCGGATCGGAGCGCCCGCGAGCGCTCCCGCGACCGCCATCTCGTCGAGGTCCACCGCCAGGTTCTGCGGCCCGGTATAGATCACCACGGGCGCCGCTCCGATTGCGATCGCGCATGGCATTGGCTCTCGCCGCTGGCGGTGTTTCTGCCAGTGGGCATAGCCGCCGGCCCCGCCGATGCGGGTCGACATGCGAACGCCGAGCCGGTCCGTCGCTTTGAGCTGCGCGCGATAAGTCCCCATGTTTTGCACGCGTGTATCGGGGTCGCGGGTGATGCACAGCGTCAGCGTGAGGTAAGGAGCGGCATCGAATCCGGGGGTCGAGACCGGCACCGGAAGCGCGGCAAGCCCGCCACCCGGCCGACGCAAGTCGTCCCCGGCAATGACCACTTCCTGGCAGGGCGCAGGTCCGGCGATCAGGGCGGGAGGCAATGGGTGAGCAATGGCCTCGATCCATGCCGGACCGATCTCTTCAACCGGTCGCCCCATGCCGATCGCATAGATCCTCGGTGATGCCGCCAAGGCTCCGACCACGACCGGCATCTCGTAGCGGCGGCCGTGAGCATCGACGACATTGGTGAACAGGAAGGCGCGGCGCTCCTCCTCCGGCATTCCGCCGCTGAAGGCGCAGCGGACCAGCGGATGCAGCTCGGTGTCCTTGTTGATGGGCCTGTCGATGCGCAGCAGCAGGCCCTGCGCCGCGAGCTTATCGAGATGCGTCTGGAGATCGAGGCTCAGATCTGTAGCCGCGGGCCGTGCAATCTGTTCCATGATCGCTTACCCTCCCGGAGCAAAATCGATCGAGCGCTACTGCCTCACGAACCGACACTGCAATCATATCTGCTTGCGAGGGATAGTCGATGCCGGAGCTGAGCCCGCAAACACGCGACAAGCTCAAGCAGGTCGCGACGCCGACCGTGATGACGGCCTTGTACAAGCGGGGCTTGCGCAATCAATGGATCCAGGACGTGCACCTCATCAACCCGGCGGCAACGCCCATGGTGGGGATTGCCTTCACCTTGCGTTACATGCCGGCGCGAGAGGACCTCAACCCGATCGAGGTCTTTCGCGATCGCAATCATCCGCAAAGGCAGGCCATCGAGCGGTGTCCGCCGGGTGCCGTGCTCGTCATCGACAGCCGCAAGGATCCCCGTGCTGCTTCCGCCGGCTCGATCCTGATAACCCGGCTGATGGTCCGCGGCTGCGCCGGGGTGGTCACCGACGGCGGCTTTCGCGACACGCCGGAGCTGCGAAAGCTGCCATTCCCCGCGTACCACAATCGTCCGGCTGCTCCGACCAACCTCACTCTGCACCAGGCCATCGAGATCAACGGGCCGATCGGCTGCGGCGATGCGCCGGTGTTTCCCGGCGATGTGATTGTCGGGGACGGCGAGGGAGTTGTTGTTGTTCCGGCGCACCTCGCCGACGAGATCGCGGACGAGACGCTGGAGATGACTGCTTTCGAGGATTTCGTGACCGAGGAAGTGCTGAAGGGCCGGTCCATTCTCGGGCTTTATCCGGCGACGCAGGAGCAGACACGCAAGGATTTCGAGGTGTGGAGAAAGGCGAACAAGAGATAAACGGTCTGGTGCACCTTTGCCCACCCTGCAGCTCTGCTCGAAGTGGGCGTGCCGTAGGTCGAAAAGAATAGATCGAAAGGGAGTAAAGCCATGGAACGCACGCTCGAGCAGCGCACGATCGCGAAGGTCTCCTGGCGGCTTCTGCCCCTGATCGTGGTGATCTATTTCGTCGCCTACATGGATCGCACCAACGTCAGCTTTGCCTCGCTCAGTATGAACAAGGATCTGGGATTTTCCGCCTACATCTACGGCTGGGGAGCTGGCATTTTCTTCCTCGGTTACTTCCTGTTCGAGGTGCCGAGCAACATCATCCTTGAAAAGACCGGCGCTCGCATCTGGATCGCCCGCATCATGATCACCTGGGGAATCGTCGCGGCCATCACGGCGTTCGTGGTCGGACCGGTGAGCTTTCTCACGGTGCGCTTTCTGCTTGGAGTGGCGGAAGCGGGGTTCTTTCCCGGCATGATCCTGTATTTCACCTATTGGTTCCCCTCGAAATATCGCGCCCGCGTCATCGCCGCCCTGTTTCTCGCGGTGCCGGGCACCAACGCCGTCACGGCGGTGGTCTCGGGCGCGCTGTTGCAGCTGGAAGGTATCTTGGGGCTCCGCGGGTGGCAGTGGTTGTTCATCCTCGAGGCCGCCCCCGCCATTCTGCTCGCCTTCGCGGTGCTCGCTCTGATGACCGATCGGCCCGCCAAGGCCAGGTGGCTGGACAGCGAGGAGCGAGACTGGCTCGAAGGAGTCCTCGAGGCGGAGCGCAGCAGCAAGGTCAAGGCCCATGGCGAGCTCACGCTCTATCAGGCGCTCACCAACTCCACGGTGCTTCTTCTCTCCTCGATCTATTTCACCATTGTCACGGCAACATACGGGATCACGTTCTTCCTGCCGCCCATCCTGAAGGCCTTGGGCCTGTCCGACTTCGGGACGGGCCTTGCGACCGCGCTGCCTTACACCATCGCCACGATCGGCATGCTCGCCTGGAGCTGGTCTTCCGATCGACATAACGAGCGGCGCATGCATTTCACCGTCGCGTGTCTTCTCGCGACCGTCGGCCTCGTCGCTGTGGGCTGGTTCTCCGGCAGCTACTGGGCAATCCTCGCCATGTCCTTTGCGGCGATCGGCATTTATGGTTCGAAGCCGGCGTTCTGGCCGCTTCCCTCGGCATTTCTGACCGGGTCCGCCGCCGCCGGCGGCATCGCACTGGTCAATTCCATAGGCAATCTTGGCGGCTTCGTTGGACCCTACGTGGTCGGCTGGATCAAGGACGCGACCGGGAGCTTCGAGGCGGGACTTTACTTCCTTGCGGCGTGCGCGCTTGCCTCAGCCGTGCTCGCGTTTTTCGGGCTGCGGCCGGCCGTGGTGGAAGAAAGAGGACCGGCTGGTCTGCGAGCTGCTGGATGAAAGCCGAACGCGTGGCACGGCGCGTGAGATTTTGCGTCGACGCAATATTTGGCTGGGCGCGCCTTTGCCTACCCTGCAGTTCTACATTTGCAGCATGACCGAGGAGGAGCAGTCCAATGCCGCGCAAAACTCTCGCCGAGCTCAGAAGCCAGCGCTGGTTCGCGGCCACGGATCTGCGCTCCTTCGGCCACCGCTCGCGCATGCTCCAGATGGGTTACGAGCGCGACGACTTCCTGGGCAAGCCGGTCGTCGCGGTCATCAATACCTGGAGCGACATCAATCCATGCCACCAGCATTTCAAGGTGAGGGTGGAGGACGTGAAACGGGGCGTGTGGCAGGCCGGCGGCTTCCCCATCGAGCTGCCCGCGATGTCCTTGTCCGAGAACTTCGTGAAACCGACGACCATGCTCTACCGCAATCTCCTGGCAATGGAAGTGGAGGAGCTTCTGCGCCAGCACCCGGTGGATGGCGCAGTCCTGATGGGCGGCTGCGACAAGACCACGCCGGGAACGGTCATGGGCGGGATCAGCATGGATCTGCCCATCATCTATGTGCCTGCGGGGCCGATGTTGCGCGGCCATTTCGGCGGCAAGATCCTCGGCTCGGGCTCCGACGTGTGGAAATACTGGGCCGAGAAGGAGGCGGGCAACATCACCGCGCAGCAGTGGAATGATATGGAGGCTGGCATCGCGCGCTCGGCGGGGACGTGCATGACCATGGGGACGGCGTCCACCATGACCACCATCGCCGAGGTGCTCGGGCTGAGCCTGCCTGGGGCTGCCTCGATCCCGGCAGTGGACGCGGGGCATCCGCGCATGGCCTGCGCCTCGGGACGCCGCATCGTCGAGATGATCTGGGAGGATCTCAAGCCGTCGGACCTCATCACCCGCAAATCGGTCGAGAACGCGCTCATCGTCCACAGCGCGCTCGCGGGCTCCACCAACGCCATGGTGCATCTCGTCGCCATGGCTCGCCGGGCAGGGGTGTCCATCTCGCTCAAGGACTTCGACGATTTCGCCGCGCGCGTGCCGGTCATCGCCAACCTGCGGCCATCGGGCGCTTGGCTGATGGAGGATTATCACATCGCGGGCGGCACGCGCGCGCTGCTTTCGCGGCTCAAGTCGATGCTCCATCTCGACGCGCGCACCGTTGCTGGAGGCACGATGGAGGACGCCGTCGGCGATGCCGAGGTGTACAACGACGATGTCATTCGCCCCCTGAATAACCCGATCGCGGCCTCGGGTGGGACCGCAATCCTCTATGGAAACCTTGCGCCGGACGGCTGCGTGATGAAGCCGCCCGCCGCCGATCCGCGGCTGCTCCAGCACACCGGTCCGGCGCTTGTGTTTGATAGCTACGACGACATGTCCAAGGCAATCAATAACCTCGACCTCGATGTCACGCCCGACCACGTCATGGTGCTGCGCAATGCCGGACCGCTCGGCGGGCCGGGAATGCCCGAGTGGGGCATGCTGCCAATTCCGAAGAAGCTGTTGCGCCAAGGCGTACGCGACATGGTGCGCATCTCCGATGCGCGCATGAGCGGTACCAGCTACGGTGCCTGCATCCTGCACGTCGCGCCGGAGGCCTACGTGAAAGGTCCGCTGGCCGCCGTGAGGACCGGCGACATGATCACGGTCGACGTGCCGGCTCGCGCCATCTCTGTGAGGCTGAGCGACAGCGAGATTGCCGAGCGCCTGAAAGCGTACCGGCCGCCGTCACGCGACTATCCGCGCGGCTACAACTGGCTCTTCGCTCGGCATGTGCGGCAAGCAAACGAAGGCTGCGACTTCGACTTCCTGGAAGGCCGCGGAGGCATACCGGAGCCGGAGATCCACTGAGGCTTCCCGCGTTAACAAGATCGGCCACCATGATCTCGGTCGTCATCGTCCGCGTATGCGGACGATCCAGTAATCAGGAAAAGTTGAATTTGGCACGGTTGCCTCACCCGGCCGCGCCGGGATTACTGGATGCCCCGCTTAAAGCGGGGCATGACAACCCTCGGGCTCGGATCCTTGCTCAGCGCTCAGACTAGCACGGCCCGGTGCCATAGTAATTCGTCGTGCACGAGCCCTGTGGCACGGTGGCCTGGGCGAACGAGCTGCCGACGGAAAGGGGCAACGTGGCCAGGAAGGCGATTGCGAATGCAAACGCCAGCGTGATCTTGCTCATGGTCATTTTCCTTCTGTCGTTGTCCTTGCGCCGAAGCCCCACGAGCTTTGCACGCCCGGACCACACTTAGCTATGCACTGCTGCCGGTTTGGCTTTAACTGGCTTGCCGTGTTTTAATATGCCTTGCTGATCTTTCTGCGCTGGAGGCCATGGCAGCGAGGAGCAATTTGGCGACCAATGAGCTTGTTATTCGCGCGATGGCGCGCCCGGAGCTGGACACGTTGGTGCAGTGGGCGGCAGATGAAGGCTGGAATCCCGGCCTCAACGATGGGCAGATATTCTGGGATACCGATCCGGCGGGGTTCGTCGCCGCCGAGGTGGGGGGCGAGCTGATCGGTGGCGGATCGATCGTCTCCTATGCTGGGCGCTTCGGTTTCATGGGATTGTTCATCATCCGGCCGGATCAACGCCGCCAAGGCCTCGGCGAGCAGCTGTGGGCGCATCGCCGTGACCTTTTGATCTCGCGCCTGCAGCTGCCGGCGGTGATCGGGATGGACGGCGTGTTTGACATGCAGGGATTTTATGCCCGCGGCGGCTTTGTGTTCTACAACCGCGATCTGCGCTTTGCCGGGATCGGGGCGGCGGATCGGCCGGAAAAGGGGCTGGTGGACCTGGGCGCGGTCTCCTTCGCCGACCTATCGTGCTATGATGCTGCGCATTTCCCCGCGCCAAGAGAGCGGTTCCTGAAGGCCTGGATCAGCCAGCCGGGGAGCCGCGCGCTGGGCGCTGTGCGCGACGGCATACTGCGCGGATACGGCGTTGTTCGACCCTGCCGACAGGGTTTTAAGATCGGTCCCCTGTTCGCCGCGGATGGAGAAACCGCCGACGCCCTGTTCCGCACACTCGGAGACATCGCGCCGGGCGAGCCCATCTTTCTCGATGTGCCGGAAAACAACCCGCAAGCCGTGGCCCTCGCGCAGCGCCACCGCATGCGTGAGGTCTTCGGCTGCGCGCGCATGTACTACGGCCCGCCACCTTTCCTGCCATATGGCGAGATCTTCGGGGTCACGACCTTCGAGCTGGGCTAGGGAGAGCGTTCAGACGCTCCCACGGTAGTGAACATCGCTGCGGCGAGGTAAGCAGATGGTATTGATCTACACCTCGCACAAACTCCGGCACTGGGTTGCGTGCACGATACTTTAAGTCACCGCCTCGGTGCGACCATCGCGAACATCGCCCCCTGGGGATCGCGGCACTGTGCGATCCAGCTCCCGCCTGGCACTTCCATCGGGCCGTTGAGGATCTGGCCGCCGGCGCCCTTCGCGCGCGTCATGGCCGAGTCGATGGCATCGACGTTGAAATAATAAAGCCAGAACGGGTGAGGCACTTGCGGCGGCTTCGTCATCATGCCGCCGGAAGGCACGCCGCCAATAGAAAAGATCTGGTAGGTGCCCATCGGGCCCATATCCATGGCCTCGGCCTTGGTCCAGCCGAACAGCCCGGAGTAGAAGGCGAATGCGCGGTCGAGATCGCCGGCGTGCAGCTCGCGCCAGCCGACGTGACCGGGCGTACCGGCGGGTGCGGGTTCGGGTGCCTGCTCGCTCGTTCCCTTGAACAGGAGGAACCCCGCGCCATGCGGGTCGCCGGCTACGGCGAAACGGCCGATACCGGGAATGTCGCTGGGTTCGCGGCGGATGGCACCGCCCGCCGCCTTCACGCGCTTGGCATAAGCGTCAACGTCGTCAACCCCGATGTAGCCCATCCACATCGGTCCCACGCCCGCCTTGCGGGCGTCGTCCGGGATCGGCATCAACCCGCCGACCATGGTCGGCCCCATGGAGAGAAGCGTATAGGCCGCACCGGGCATGCCGGAATCCTTTGCGTCCCATCCAATCACCTTGTGATAAAACGATTCTGCGGCTTTGGTGTCGGTTGTCATAACGTCGTACCAGACAAATGTGCCGTGACTGCTGGGCATGGACCTGTTCCTCGGTTTGGGTTGATGGCTTGCCGTTCTGGGTAGCGCAAAAGCTGCTACATCGCGATCACGTTGTCGTGCCGTATCTGATAAGGCAGCCGTAAGGCGGATTAGCGTCGCGCAATCCGTCAATGCCCTACGCAGCGCGGCCTTCGTAGGCGCGTTGCAAGGTGGCGATATCGAGCTTGTTCATACGCAGGACCTCGGCCATGACCCGGCTCGATCTTTCCGCGTCTTGCATCATCTCGCCCATCATGGAGGGCACGATCTGCCAGGAGAGGCCGAACTTGTCCTTGAGCCAGCCGCATCGCCCTTTCTCCCCGCCGGCGGAGAGCTTCTCCCAGAACTCGTCGATCTCGGCCTGGGTATCGCAGCTGACAGACAGCGAGATGGCTTCGGTGAACTTGAAATGCGGTCCGCCGTTCAGTGCCATGAAGCGCTGCCCCTCGAGCTCGAAGATGATGACCAACACCGTTCCCTTTGGCAGGGGACCTGCATCGCCATAACGCGACACGGTGACGATCCGCGAGCTCGCAAAAATCGAAACGTAATGGTTCACCGCCTCCTCGGCATTACGGTCGAACCACAGGCACGGCGTGATCTTCTGGATGTGAGCCATCTGATGATATTCCGATAAGGTCCCGAGTTCCAAAACGTTTGCGGGCCGGCACCGAAGTGCCAGCCCGCGTCACCTATAGGGAGATTAGGTCAAACCGCAGACGTTGACGAACCTCAGTCGAAGTTTGTTCAGCTCCGGAACTTGCTCAGAGCGCGCTGACGCCGGCCTGCTTGAGCAGATCCGCCATCTTGTTGCGGGCATAGAACATGCGCGTCTTCACGGTCGCAGGCGGAACTCCCACGATCTGCGCCACCTCGTCCACCGACTTCTCGTGATAATAAACGAGATCGATGACCTCGCGGTGGGCCGATGACAGCTGGGTCAGGCACTGCTGGACGATGTTGTTGCGGTCCTTGATGCCGACCGCGGTCTCCGGGTTGTCCGAGGTATCCTCGATGGCCGCCGCCATCTGGTCGTCGAGCTGCTCCTCGTTTCGCCGCCGCAGCGCGGAGAGCGCCTTGTAGCGGGCGATCGCGAGCAGCCAAGTCGACACCTGCGACTTCGATTCGAAGTTCTCCGCCTGCCGCCAGACATCCAGGAACACCTCGCTGACCAGATCCTCGGCCAGCGACTGGTTTCCGGTCATGCGCAGGATGAAACGGTACGCCCGCACGTTGTGGCGAGCATAGAGCACCTGCATGGCGCGCTTGTCGCCCTCGGCAATGAGGCCGATCAAAGCCTCGTCGGAGCTGTCCTGAACAGGCGCTCGCAGCCGCGGAGGCGCGATATCGCGCAACACGTATTCGGTTTGCATGACGATCCCCTATCAACGAGCTCGTGAAAGCTCAGCCCTTAGATAGGGTATGTAGCAAACCGCTGTTGCTTGCGTGTTACGTCACCGGGAAAAATGGTTTCGTCGCGGAAGAGAATTGTTTCTTGGGTGTGGCCGGGACGACACAAAAGGTATTATAGTATGGTATATTGTTTCGTCGCGTGTGACTTTAATGCTTCAGTCCAGCACAGATGAGGGGGAATACAGGTATCCACCGCCGCGTACCGTCCGGATCACGGACGGGCGGGTCGGATCGGGCTCAATCTTGCGCCGGATGCGCATGATTCGCAGGTCGATGGCGCGGTCGAAGGCCTCGGCATCCCGTGCCTCGGCAAGCTCCAGCAGCCGGTCGCGCGACAGCACCCGCTTGGGATTGGCGGCGAACACCTTGAGCAGGCCGTATTCCGAGGCGGTGAGTGGATGCTCGTTGCCGCTGTCATCGCGCAAGACCTGGGCATCGTGGTCCAGCCATTTCGTCCCGAACCGCACGCGCCTTGATTCGGCTGGCTTTGCCTTGCCATTGACCGCGATAGGTTCGAGCTGAGGCTGCGCTTGCGAGCTTCGGCGCAGGACGGAACGGATTTGGGCAAGCAGCTCGCGCAGCTCGCACGGCTTGGCCAGATAGTCGTCGGCACCGAGCTCGAGCCCGACCACCCGGTCGATGGGGCTCGCCGTGGCAGTCAGCATGATGATCGGGACGCCGTTGCGTTGCTTGAGGTCGCGGATGATCGAAAGCCCGTCTTCCTCCGGCATATTGAGATCGAGCACGATCAGGTCCGGGACACGTTGCGCAATGGATTGGCGCAGACTTGCGCCCCCATCGCACAAGCTCACGCTGAACCCGTGCATGCGCAGGTAGTCGCCCACCATGTCGCGCGCGGGCTGCTCGTCATCCACCACGGCGATGTGCTGGGTGGTGTGCTGACCTTGGCTCATGTGACCGGCAGCTGCATGTTGAACGTGGCACCCTTTGCCGGTCCCGCGCTTTCCACCGTGACGCGCCCGCCGTGCAGATCGACAATGCGCTTGACGATCGAAAGCCCGAGCCCAGTCGAAGTCTCCCCGGCCGTCGGCTTGGCCGAAAGTCGCTGGAACCGGCCGAACAGTCGGGAAAGATCTTCCGGGGAAAGGCCCGCTCCCTGATCCTTGACCTGGATGGAGATATTTCCGGGCTCCTGTGTCACCATTATGTCAATGGCGCCGCCGATCGGGCTGTACTTCACGGCATTGCTGACCAGATTGTCGATCGCCTCCCGGATGCGATCGGCATCGACCATCGCCGTGTGATGGGAGGGAGCTGAAACCCTGATGGTTTGCGCCTTGCGAGCCGCGAGCGGGCGGTTCGCCTCGGCGACCTCCTGCACCAGGACCGAGATGTCCACCGCCTCGCGCCGCACGGTGATGTCGAGCGCGTCGGCCATGGCATCGGCGACGAGGTCATCGACCATTCCCGTGAGGCGGTTGGCGGCGTCGCGGATATGCGCGATCTGCGCCTGGGCTTCCGCGTCGAGCGCGCCCGCCTTCGCAATCAGCTCCTTGAGGATTTCAGTGCGGCCGAGAATGACGCCCAAGGGGTTCTTCAGGTCATGAGCGACCGTGCCCAGGATCTCGCTCTTGAAGCTGTTGGCCTGGCGCAAGCGCGCCCACTGCGCGGCAAGCCGGCGGTTGGCCGTCGTGAGGTCCTGGGTGCGCTCCGCCACGCGCTCCTCCAGGCCGGTATTGGCGCGCTGCAGCTGCTCGTACAGAATCACATTGTCGAATGCGATCGAAAACCGGCTGCAGAAAATCTCCACCAGGGCCCGGTCGGTGTCCGAAAGCTGGCGGGCCGCCTCGAGCACCACGACGACCTCGCGGCCGCTGAGCGTCTGGATATAAAGGACCGAGCGCTGGGAGGAAAATTCATGGCGGCGGCGCGCGAATGCCTCCTGCACCAGCCGCCGCAGGTCCTGATCAAGGATTTCCGACAGGTCGGAGCCGATGAAGCGGCTGTAACAGCCCGAGCCGGCAAGGACCGAGAAGCCTTCCTGCAAGTGCTCCGGTTCGCGCAGGACGAGGATGCCGGCGCAATCCACGTTGAGGAGCGATGAGATCTGGGTGAGCACACCTTCGGCCAGACGCTGCATGGATCGAAAGTCGAACAGGGCGGAAGCAGCTTCGATGATGATCTCGAGCCCGCGGCGCGTTTGCACCATGCGCTGCAGCTGCTGATAGCTGCGCAGCGCGGCGGTCAGCGCCGTGAACAGCTTGTCGGCGGTGAGCTCGGTCTTTGCCTTGTAGTCGTTGATGTCATAGTCGACGATGACGCGCCGCTCTGGAGCCTGCCCGGGCTGCCCTGTGCGCAGGATGATGCGCACGGTTTCGTTCTTGAGATCCTCGCGGATGAACTCTACCAGATCGAGACCGGCGGTATCGGTCTCCATGATCACGTCGAGCAGCACCACCGCCAGGTCCGGATGGCTGCGCATGAGCGCTCGGCCGTCGGCGGCCGAATAGGCGGACAGGATTTCCAGGCCTTGGCCGTTCAAACGATAATCCGCAAGCGCAAAGCGGGTGCCATCGTGCACCGCGTGGTCGTCATCGATGATCGCGATTTTCCAGCCCTTGATTTGCTCAGCCGGGCGCTGCGCGCCGGCATCATCGATCAGCTGAACGATCTCGTCATCCGCCATGCGCCTGGTCCATCATTGTGCTCGGCTGGGTCGGAGGCGACTTGCCGGGGGCGACGCGCGGAATGGTGATCCGGAAGCGCGTGCCCCAGCCCAGCCGGGATTCGAATGCCAATCGGCCCCCCAGCTGCTGGGTCACAAGATTGAAGATGATATGCAGGCCAAGCCCGGTTCCACCCTCGCTGCGCCGCGTGGTGAAGAACGGATCGAAGGCGTGGCGCTGAACTGCCTCGCTCATCCCGATGCCGTCATCGGAAACGAAGATCTCGATCTCGTCGCTTTGCTGCGCTCTGGATTGCCGTGCTTCGACGGTAATCCTGCCGGTGCGACCGTCAGGGAAGGCGTGGATCACGCTGTTGAGAAAAAGATTGGTCAGCACCTGCCCATAGGACCCGGGATAGCTCTCCATCGTGATCCCGGAGGGTACGTCCACGGTGAGCGCGATCTGCGATCTCCGCAGCACGGGGCGCAGGCTGGCGACGATTTGATCGGTCGATTCCCGAAGGTCGAACTCCCTGCGCTCCGCATGGCTGCGGTCGACTGCCACCTGTTTGAACGATTGCACGAGCTCGCCGGCGCGTTGCAGGTTGGTCACGAGCTGGTTGGCGGCATCGCGGCCTATCTCCAGGAACTCGTCGAGGCGCGAGCGCCGCAGCGGCCCGGCTGCGACTTCCTTGCTGAAATCGTCGCATCTGCGCGCAAAGCTCGAGGCGACGGTCAGGCTGATGCCGATGGGGTTATTCACCTCGTGCGCAACCCCGGCGACGAGCCCGCCGAGCGCGGCGAGCTTTTCGGCGGCAATGAGGTTCTGCTGCGCCTCGCGCAGGTCTTGCAGGGTCTTTTCGGCGTGATCCTTCGCGGCTCGCAGCTCGCTCTCCGCCTTGCGCTTGGCCAGCGCATTCTCCCGAAACACCGCAACCGCCCTGGCCATGTCGCCAATCTCGTCGCGTGCCTGCGTGCCCTGTATGGGCATATCGTATTTCTCCGAAACCACGGCATGCATCGCATCCGTGATATCCCTGAGCGGAAGAATGATGCTGCGGGCGATGGCGACGCCGGCGATGACGATGAGGGTGAGGAACACGACCGCGACCAGGGCCACGCGCAGGTAAAGGTTGGCGAGGGTGTGATCGAAGCTGCCCTGCGCCCGCATCTCGCGCAGCCCCATTTGGGCGGAAAGCTTGTTGATCACCGCGATCATTGCGGCTTGGTTGTCGTCGATTGCCGTTCTCAGCAGGTGGTCGCGCGCTGCAAAATGCTCGGTCAGGCTCTTCAACCCTTCCCGAAAGGCGCTTGCCCCCTGCGCGAGCGCGGCGACCGCGTTGCGCTGCAGCCCGCTCTC
The DNA here is from genome assembly GCA_963841705.1 of uncultured Alphaproteobacteria bacterium. GTDB lineage: Bacteria > Pseudomonadota > Alphaproteobacteria > Rhizobiales > Xanthobacteraceae > VAZQ01. The sequence goes on along the minus strand of CAWJDY010000019.1, from coordinate 173,324 downwards.
TGCGAGATCAAGCATGACCGGGATCGTCTGCTCCACGGTAGCAATGCTCGCACGCGCATCGTCGCCCGCGTCGGACGCGGGCGAGAAATAGAATGCATTGGCCGCAAGCAAGCTGTCGGTGAACGAATCCCGTGATTTCGCCAGCGAGGGGAGCAAGAGGGAATCGCGGCTGCCGATCGAGGACGCGATAATGGAGTAGAGGCCGACCACATCTCGGGCGGGCCGGAGCACCTCGTTGTCGTAGGTCTGCGAGATCGTCGTCTGCAACTCCCGCAGCTCCCCAAAACCCTGCAGGAACCGCTCGGTGAGCGCGCGCAGCTCGGCGGCCGAGCCGGAGAGAACGGGATCGACCGCTCCGCGGTTGCGCAACGTGCTCAGAACGTCGCCATGCAATCCCAGCACTTCCGCCAGCACCTGATCGTTCGGCGCAATGATGTAGCGATGGATCAGGCTCTGCAGCCAACTCGCCTCGTTGCTGAGCTGGACCAGGAGCTGGTCGGATTCACGCACGCGCCGCACGTCGTCCCAAGCGCTGCTGAGCACGTTGGCGCCGTTCCAGATGAGCACGGCGAGGATGACCGCGACCGTGGCATTGAGCGCGGCGATCGCGAACAGCCGCCACCGTATCGGCAAGACCCGCAACAGCGTCTGCGTGGCGATATCGACCGTCCGACGCGGCCCGGACAGCGCGGAGAGCTCGTCCTTGAGTGCGATCAAATCGAAACTCATTGCACCTGGCGAATACGCTCGATCAATTGCCGTGCCTCGTCGTCGATCATTACCTTGGAATAGATGCCGCTCATCGCATCCTCGAATGGCTTTCGATCGATTTCGGTGATGATGATGTTGCCGGCGGCGCGCGCCTGCTGGCGTGAGCGCTCCTCCAAAGTGGCCCAGATTCCGCGCATGTAGATGTTGGACTTTTCGGCCGCGTCGCGAAAGATCTCCTTGTCTTCGCTCGACAGGCTTTCCCATGCGCGTGGGGACATCACCAGCACTTCCGGGCTCATCGAGTGCTCGGTGAGCGTATAGTAGGGGGCGAGCTTGTAATGATTGGTTGTCACGTAGGAGGGCCAGTTGTTCTCCGCGCCGTCTATCAGTCTGGTCGAGATCCCGGTCAGGACCTGGCCATAGGGCAGCTGGATAGCCTCGGCCCCCAATGCCTGGATCATGCTCGACATGACATCGGACTGCTGCACCCGGATGCGCAGCCCCTTCATATCCGCAATCGAGCGCACCGGCCGCACGCTGTTGTAGATCGACCTCGCGCCCGAGTCATAGAACGTCAGCCCGACAAAACCATGCTGCTCGAATCCCGCCAGGATCTCCTTGCCTATGCTCTGGTCGAGGACATGGTGGAGATGGTCTATTGAGCGAAACAGGAAGGGCAGCGAAAGCAGGCTGGCTGCCGGTACCAGCGCACCGATCGGCGCGACGTTGGTGCGATTGATGTCGATCACCCCGATCCGCGTCTGCTCGATGGTCTCCTTCTCCTCCCCCAGCTGGCTCGAATGGAAGACGCGAATCCAGTGACGCCCGCCGGTGCGCTCCTCCACCAGCTTGGCCATGAACTGGAGCGCCTGCACGGTTGGATAGTCGGCGGCCTGGTTGTCGCTTGCGCGGAACTCGCGCGCAACCGCGCCGCCGGGTGCCGCAGCGAGCACCGCCGCGCAGAGGATGACCCAAGCAGCTGGTTGTGAACGACTGATCCGCCCCAAGCAGAGCGACATGACCCCGTGCCGTCAATGGAACAGGGCAGAGTATTCGCTTACAACAAAGGCAGCAATCTGGTCGAACAGGCCGCCGGGCGCGACCCGTCCCCGTCAGGCGCGGGATCGGGTAGCCTGCCGACCAAGGCGGGGACCCCCATTGTCCCGCGCAGCACCGTTTTCGTGCGGGAGACAAGCCGTAGATGGCCGGGTCCCGTCCCGCGGTGCGAGCGCACTCTAGCCCGTCATTCCGGGGCCGCGAGCGCTCGGATCGGCGCTTCGCGCCGTCCGAGTGCGAGCGGAGCCCGGAATCCATAACCACAGGCCGTGCAGTGATGAAAGTGGTTACGCTGCGGTGCCACACATTACTGCTCGGGGTTATGGATTCCGGGCTCGCAGGCAAATCGGCACGGCCGATTTTCCTGCGCCCCGGAATGACGTCGAGGGCCAACTTGTGACGCAGTACCGCTAGGGCTCAGGCTCAGGAAACGAGCCTCAGCCTGGGCGCGGGAGCCGGTGCAGTATCGGTCCCTCGCACTTCGTTGCTGCGCCGCGCCGGCGGTTGTTGATACGCATGCGATCCCACCCGATCGCGCGCACTGTGCTGCGGCTTGGGTCTCGTGGTGATTAAGCCGGCATCTCATTTGGTCCTTGTGGAAAAGAGACCCCTGAAGCAACGGATTCATTCGCTCGCACGGCTCACACCATTGGTTAACTGGTTGAGGCTTGCCGGCGGCGTGAATGCCAAGGCAGGGGGCGGACAGCTGCAGTCGGTGCGGGCCGCGTGCGAATCCGGCCTATCGCGTTCTGCTCGCCGCTTCCACGACTACCTGATAGCCGGCATTGAGATCGGGCTTGGATTTCGCAACGTCCTCGCCCACGCTCGCGAGCGTCTCCATCATGGCCGACTGCTCGTCAGGCGGCAGGCTGATCAGTTCGCCGCCTTTGTCCAGCCAACCTTGCCGTACTCTGGCATTGAAATCGATCGCAAAAGGATTAATCGCAATGGATACCTTCGCCGCATCCCGATCGACGATCTGCTGCAAATCCGTGGGCAAAGTCTCGTACCATTTCCTGCTGAGCTCGATAACGATGAAGATCGACGGTTGCCCGGTCTCCGTGACATATTTCGCCGCGTCCTGGTACTGCATGGGGGTGAAAACTGTCAGCGCGGCAAGCGCGCCGTCGATCGCGCCCTGTTGAATGGCCGGCAGCACATCGCCTAGTGTCATTGCCACCGGGGTCGCGCCCAGCCGCTTGAGTGCCACGGTTTGGAAATCCGAGGCGAAGATACGCAGCTTCTTGCCCTTGAAGTCGGCGAGGTGCCGGATTGCGCTCTTGGCAATGAAAGCGGAGGGGGTTGCCATAAAGAGCCCGACGCCATGCAGCCCCTTGCCGGCACCCAGGCCGAGCATCAGCTTGAGCACGGCAGGATCGGCGGCGAGGCGCTGACCGTGCTGCATCGATGTGGCGAGGCCGGGCGCCGCCAGGAGCTCAAACCGCTCGTCGATGCCCACAAAGAAGTCGGGCGGGATGAGCGCGCATTGAATGGCGCCAAACTGCACCCCTTCGATCTGCCGCGGGATCGAGCCCAATTGGCTCGCAGGATAGATTTCGGTCTTGATGCGGCCGCCCGAATCCCTGGCAACCGCAGCGGCGTAGTTCTTGGCGAACTGGTGCAACGAATTGTTCAGGGTCGGGAACGTGAGCTTCATGACATAGCTTTTGTCTTCGGCCGCTTGCGCACCGCCGAACGGTGCCGTCAGCCACATGACGGATGCGATGACCAACGTCATCCGCAGGCGCGATCCGGATACCATCCCGTGCATTGCTGTCTCCCTGTCTTGCTGGTGCTCAGCGGTGTGCCGCCGGCCCATTCTCGTTGCGCCTAAAGCGTATCACGGCGTTGTCCACGAGCGAAACATGAGACCACGTTGGCGCGTTGCGATGCAGTTAAATCACGATCGCTGCGTAGGGTGGGTTAGCCGTGCAAGTCGGCTGGGAACAGCCGACTTGCACGGCGTAACCCATCGGCAACCGCGCATAAACCATCGCACTGAGTTTCAGATAACGATGCTGGGATTGCGAAGGTTCTGGTCGCAGTCGATCAGGTTCACCTGCCGCACCCGGATCTGCCAGCTGTCGGCATTCTGGACAAGGCGGTGACCGCACCACCCCGAGAGGAAACGCGTTCCGTCCACCCGAAATTCGCTGATGAGAAAATTTGATCGCACCATGCGAACAGAGCTCTAACTCGTGGCGAACACTTCGACGTTTGAGATCATTCGGACGGTGCGCGATTTGGGAGCTTGCGACCAGGCATAACCGGTGCGCAGGCGATAGATCCGGTCTTCCATCCGCCGGCGGTCGTCGAAGCAGATCGCGATCTCCCGGCGCGGATCGCCGCCTTCCGGGGTGCCGGGGACCCAGTAGATGCATTCGGGCGCATACATCGAAAGCCACTCGTCGAAGCGAAGCTGATCAAGGAGCCGCGCCTCCCGCTCGATCAGCATGCGAAAGCGGTCACGCTCGGAAGGATCAGCGATCACGAGCTCGTCGCGTTGCCAGATCGAGAAGCTCTCAACCACCTCCTGGTACAGCGCATCATTGACGTAATAGGAGCTGAGCGAGGGATCGTGGGTGAGCTGCATGGCTGCCGTCACGGCTCGCGCTGCACGGCGAGCTTGGGGCTGGCCTGCATCAGGCGCTTCCATTCCTTGATGTATTCGCGCATGAACGCTTCGTCGGTGGCCGGCGCGGTGATGATGCCGCTTGCGTCCGTCTTGATGCGGCCGGGAATGCCGAGACCCCGGTGCATGTAGATCCACTGGTCTTCCAGGCAGGCGAGCCCCCGCTGGATCTCCTCGAAATTGGCGAGGTCGTCGACCTCGCCGAAATTCGGGAACTGCTCCTGGGTGCGCATGCGCAGCGCATTGATCTCCTTGACCGCGCCGCCAAGCACGCCCTCCTCGTCCACAACCGCCGTGCCGTACCAGGTGACGTTCGTCTCATCGACCGAGATGGGCTCGAACACCTGGATGTGGTTGCCGAGCAGGGAGAAGTTGGGGAACACGTTGATGTTGACCGGCTCCGACGATGCGAGGTCGAGGATCTCTTCCGCCCTGCTGCCGTAACGCTGCCGCAGCTCGGCCGCGTAATGCTCCATCCCGGGACACGGGCCTTCGACGGCCCACAACCCGCCTGCACGCTTCTCGATGTTGGGCCGCTTGTCCTTGAAGTGATGGCCGTGGCCCATATAGGCCATGTACATGGGTTGGGTATCCGGCGAGCCCTTGTAATACGACATTCCCTTGTTGGCGAGGTCGGCCTGACGATTCTCCATCTCCAACAGCGAGCGATGGGAGAACACCACGTGATAGCCGTCGCCGGAATTGTCATAGGCGAGCTTCCAGTTGCCTTTGTACCGCAGCCGGTTTGCCTCGCAGACCGCCACCTTCCCGCCAGGCTGACGGTCGAGCCATTGATCGATCGGCTTGGTGATGGGCCCGAGGTATTCCAACAGCGACGGCGCCTCGGGATTGAGGGTTGCAAAGATGAATCCGCGGTAGCTCTCCACCCGCGGGACCTGCGCCACGTTGAATTTCGTATCCTTGAAGTCGCACGCATAGCCATCCGGCCACGGTACCGCGCGCAGCTTCCCGGTATTGAGGAAGCTCCAGCCATGATACGGGCATTGGAAAAAGCGAGCAGAGCCTTTGTCCTTGCGGCAGAGCGTGGTGCCGCGATGGGTGCAACGGTTGAACAAGGCGCGGATCTGGCCCTGCGAGTCACGCAACAGGATGATGGGCCGCAGCCCCAGCCGCACGGTGATGAAGTCGTCGTTGCTCGGGATCTGGCTCTCGTGTCCGAGGTAGACCCACACCGCGCCGAAGATGTGGGTCATTTCCAGGTTGAAAATGGCGGGGTCGGTGTAGATCAGGCGATGAACGCGATCTTCCTGGACGAGCTCGTCCCAGTCGTACCGCTCGGCACCGCTTTGCGCGCGCGGCGATGCCGCCTTCAATCGTTCCAGCATGAGCGTCGTCCTTCACTCTAGAGCATGTCCCGCAAAAGGTGGGAACCGGTTTTGCGAAAAGGACATGCTCAAGCAAGAGGATAGAGTGGGATGACGATTCGAGGAAAAGTCATCCCGCTCTAGAAGAAATCGAAATACTCGTTCTGCTCCCATTGCGTCGGCTCTCCGCCGTCGTCCACGCCTTGCTCCTTGAGCCACTGCGCGAAACGGCCAGCCTCGTTGCGCTTGAGCTTCAGGAAATAATCGATGAACACCTCGCCTATCTGCTGGCGAAAGACCGCATTGCTGTCGAGCGCATCCAATGCGGCGGGCAGGCTCTGGGGCAGGCGGGGCCGGTCGGCGGTATAAGGCTCCTCGTCCGGTGGACCCGCATCAAGCTTCTTCTCCATCCCGTCGAGACCTGCGACGATCTGGGAGAGAACGTACAAATAGGGATTGGCCGCGGATTCCCCCACCCGATTCTCCAGCCGTGTCGCGGGATCGTCGTGACCTCCGAGCACGCGCACCATGACGCCGCGATGATCGTAGCACCACGTGGCGCGGTCCGGGGCAAGCGAGCTCGGTCGAAATCGCCGATACCCGTTGATCGTCGGGGTGGCGAAGGCCGTGCAGCCCGCCGCATGCTGCAACAAGCCACCAAGGAAGGCGGCCCCGAGAGGGGAAAGGTGCTCCCGCTCGGTGTGGGGCATGAACATGTTGCGCCCGCTCTCGCGCTCGACCAGGGACTGATGCAAATGCCAGCCATTGGCGTAGTAGCCCCGCAGCGCGGGCCGGCACATGAAGGTCGCGACATAACCCATCCGGCGGCATATCTGGCGCGTTGCCGTGCGAAACAGCAGGGCGTGATCGGCTGCCTCCAGCGCCGGGCGCGCGGCGAAGGTGCATTCGATCTGGCCGGGTCCGAACTCATTCTCGATGGAACGCAGCGGCAAGCCAATCTTGTCGAAATCCGCAACCAGTGCCGAAAGGACAGGCTGCATTGCGTCCAGGTTCGTCTCGCCGCTGAGGAAATATCCGGGTTCCACCGGCGCGGTCCTGATCGGGCGTCCCCGCATTCCAGGGCCGCCGATGTGCTCGTCGCTGAGCGCTTCGGCGGCGCGCAACAGATACCATTCGATCTCGAGGCCTACGATGAGCTCGAACCCCGACCTCCCCAACCGCTCAATCTGTCGGCGCAGCACTTGCCGCGGCGAGAAATGAAAGGGCACTCCGCTCGCGAAATATTCGTCGCACAGCACCCAGCCCACGCCGGGTGCCCATGGGAGCACGCGGAAGGTAGCGGGGTCGGGAACGACCACAAGGTTGGGGGAGCCGGTCATTTCCGGCAGTCCCATGCCGCCCCCGTGCGTAAACGAGGCAAAGGTGCGCGCGCCCGCGGAATCGAGCGTGCTGGTCGCTACATTGATGTTGTAGCCGCTGGTCAGCGCCGCGGTGAAAACCGCCGGGGTGACGGCCTTGGCGCGCGATGCGCCATGCGGGTCGGCCCAGGCGAGTTGCACGAGATGCAGATTTTCTTTCTCGACCCTGCGCTTGAGCTCCTGCGCTTGCCGGCGCTGGTCATCGGTCCACACACTATGTCTTTCAACGAAGCTCAAGGTGAGGAGATTTCCATGTCTGACGTCGCCCTGTCCATTGTCCTTGGCATCGGGCTTGCCGCTGCAACCGGCTTTCGGGTGTTCTTGCCGATGCTTGTTATGAGCATTGCGGCTTATACCGGACATCTCTCCCTCGGCGACAGCTTCGCATGGCTTGGGACCCCATCCGCACTGATCATGCTCGCCGTGGCCGCAATGGCAGAGATCGCAGCCTATTACATTCCGGGTATCGACAATCTGCTCGACACCTTGGCGACGCCAGCCGCATTCGTAGCAGGAACCGTCGTATCCGCGGCGGTTATGACCGACCTTCCGCCAATGGTGAAATGGACCGCGGCCGTTATCGCAGGCGGGGGCATCGCTGGTCTCACCCAGGGGGTAACAGCAATGCTCAGGACGCAATCCACTATTTTCACGGGCGGGATCGGGAACCTGGTCCTCGCGACCGCGGAGATTGGCGGCGCCCTCCTGGTATCGGTTCTCACACTGGCGGCACCACTCGCCGCCCTCGCACTCGTCATTCTGTTTTTATGGCTGGCAGTACTCCTGCTGCGCTGGCTGTTCCGAAGACCACATCCGACCAACGACCAGGAACATGCGCCCTTGCAGCGTTGATTACGATGATGAGCGCCTGAACAAGCCAACAAACCAGCTCCAGACGGCCTTGGCAAGGAGAGTCAATCCTCCGATTGGTTTTGCTGCCCCAGCGGCTGTCGAGACGCTCGCAGCCGGGTTTGCAGGTGGTGGAGAGGATTGCGGGAGCGGCGAAGCTCCGGGCGCGTGAGCAGCCTGCGCGGCTGGCAGAGCGCTGCTCTGCGCGAGCTTTTCCCGCAGCGCCTTCGCGAATTGATTCATCAGCTGCGCGGATGTGGCCTGGATGATGCCGACGCCGCGGCCGTACTGCGCGACTGCTCCCGAGAGGTTCAGGTTGGTATGCACCAGCACTTTGGAGCCGTTGCCGGCCGGCTCGAGGCGAAACACGGACGTCGCGTTCGCTCCGCCGCGGCCCTTTGCATCGGTGCCCTGGGCCGAGATGCGGGCGGTGTGATGCGCCTCGTCGATCTCGTCGAACTTGACGAGCCCGGCAAAGGTGAGGGCAACGGGGCCGAGCCGCACGTTGATCTTGCCCTTGTAGGTGTCTGCGCTCACCACCTCGCTCAATTCCGCGCCCGGCATGCAAGGCGCGACGGTCCTGATGTCGAGCAGCACTTTCCAAGCCTCCGCCGGAGGCAGCGGCACCTCGAATGCGTTGTCGAATTCCATTCAGCTCCTGACCTCTGTCAATCCAGAGCGCTTTTCAATTCGACCGAAAGCCGCGTCCCCCGGATCACTGGCTTGCCCGCAAGCACTTCGGGCGCAAGCGTAGCGCGAGGATGTTCCGTCATCTCGATCGGTGCCCCTACGCGGCGCAGCCAACGAGTTCGCGCGCGCCGAGGCAGTGCCACACCCACTGCGCGCAGGCGAGGAGCTTGCGGTCCTCGTGCCGGTTGGCAACCAGCTGGATGCCCACGGGCAGGCCGTTCGGCCCGCGGTGGGTCGGCATGCTCAGCGATGGCGTGTGGAGGATGGTCCAGATTGTCTGGAAGCCCGGATCGCCGGTCTCGCCCAGCCCCCGCGGCGCCTCGCCGTTGACGCAAGGCGCAAGCAGGATATCGAGCCCTTGGAAAATGGATGTCAGTTGCGCGCGGCAGGATTCGCCCAGCCGCAAGGCCGCAACATACTCCGCGTGCGGCATGGCACGTCCGAGCTCGATGCGCTTGTGCAGGCGCTCGCTGATGCGCTCGCGGTGGTGCGCCCATTCATGTGCCATGGCCGCCGCGCGCTCGTAGTTGTTGATGGTCTCCCGCGCAGCGTAGCGTAGCCCCGAGAACTCCTCGGGCAATGTCACGCTTGTGGTCTGTGCCCCGGCCTTGGCGAGCCTCTCGGCTGCATCCTCGACGGCCGCGACGGTTTCCGGCTGTGCCGATTGCCACAATGGCGTGCGGCAGAGCCCGATACGCGGAGGGCGCTCGGAAACCTGCAGTGGCGCAGGCGGACGCAGCTCGAGCACGGCGCTCAAGAGCTCGATATCCTCGAGCGAGCGGGCGATGAGCCCGATCGTGTCCAGGCTTTCCGCCGCGGGATAGACGCCCTTGCGATTGAAAGCGCCGAAACTGGGCTTGAAGCCGAACACTCCGCAATAGGATGCGGGGCGCAGCACCGATCCTCCGGTCTGGGTGCCGAACGCGACCGGCACCATGAAGTCCGCAACTGCGGCGCCCGATCCGCTCGACGACCCTCCCGGCGTATGTGCGGGGTTGTGCGGGTTGGTGGTTGGGCCGGGCGTCATGCCGGCGAACTCGCAGGTTACTGCCTTTCCCAGGATCACTGCGCCGGCCGCGCGCACGAGCGCCACGCAGGCGGCGTCCGTCGATGGACGGTAACCGCGATAGATTGGTGAGCCCATCTCAGTAGGCAGGTCGGCGGTGTCGATGATGTCCTTCACCCCGATCGGCACCCCGACCAGCGGCAGCTTCTTGGCTTGCGCCCCAGCGCGGTCAAGCGCCCGCGCTTGGGCGAGCGCGAGCTCCGGGTCGATGCTGGCCCAGGCGTGGATCTTGTCCTCGCGCGCATCGATGCGCGCGAGGCAATCGCGCACCACGGCTTCGCAGCTCGTTTCGCCGCTCGCGATGGCGCGCGCGACCTCGGTCGCGGTCAGGCGGTTCAGCCCGGCGGTGTGGCCCGAGCGCGGCTTGGTTGCTGGAGAGATATTCATGGTCTGCGCTCAGTTCTTGCCGGCACGCGCGGCCGAGCGTCCCGCGATGCGGCCAAAAACCGCTCCCGAAGTAAGCCCCGAGCCTCCGGGATAGTTGAAATAAAACAGTCCGCCGACCAATTCGCCGGCGGCATAGAGGCCGCGGATGGGCTGGTAGTCGGTGTTGAGCACCTCGGCATCGTTGGTGATGCGCAGCCCGCCGAAGGTGAAGGTCAGCCCGCAGGTCACCGCGTAACCCTCGAACGGCGGCTGATCGATGGTGTTTGCCCAGTTGCTTTTGTTGACGGTGAGCCCCTCGGTGCGCCGGCCGTCCTTGATGTTGGGATTGAACGGAATATCGGTGCGCACTGCTTCGTTGTATTCGACGATGGTCCCGAGGAGCTGCTGCGCGTTCACGCCTTCGAGCTTGTGGGCGAATTCCTCGATGTTGTCCGCCACGACCTTGGTGATCTGCCTTATCTTGTATTCGTCGCGCTGGAGGTGCTTGACCTTCTGGTCGAAGATCTGCCACGCGAACTGACCGGGCTGCTCCAGCACCACCCGGCCGTATTTGGCATAGGTGTAATTGCGGAAGTCGGCGCCTTCGTCGACAAACCGCTTGCCGTTCGCATTCAGCAGAATCGCGAACGGGTATGAGTGCTTCTGAAATTGATCGCCGACGGCAAGATCGCCGAATTCGGGTGCATTCATTTCCCATTGCACGGCATGGCAGCCCGACCAGTTGCCGCAGGGGCTCGCGCCTATGTCCATCGCCATGCGGATGCCGTCGCCAGTATTGAATTGGGTGCCCCGCACCTTGGCGAGATCCCACCCCGGACCGAGATAGCGCGTGCGCCATTCCGAATTGGATTCAAACCCGCCGCAGGCCAGCACAACCGACTTGCTGGGCAGGTTGCTTTCCACGCCGTCCTGACGGATGCGCACGCCGTCCACCCGCTCCCCGTCGGACAAAAGCTTGAGGGCGCGGGTACGGTAGCGGATCTCGATGCCGCGCTTGGTTGCCGCGTCGGTGAGCATCTTGATGAGGCCGGGCCCGCCGCCGACTGCCTCGACCGTAAGCCCGCCCCAGAACTTGAACTTGCCTTCGATCTTGAAGGCTTGACGGCCATAGATGGGAATGAAGCGGATACCCTTGTCGCGCAACCAGCAGAAGGTATCGAAGCTCCTGGTGACCAGAAGCTCGACCAGATCCGGATCGGCGCGGTTCTGGGTGACGCGCGCCATATCGTCGAAAAACTGATCCGCCGTGTAGGTGCCGAAATCGGTGGTCGCGATCTCCTGCTCGGTGAGATCGGGCACCAAGGCCTTGATGTCCTCGACCCCGTTGTAGACGACCCGCACCGAGCCCGCGGTGAATTGGCTGTTGCCGCCGGCTTCCTCCTCCGGCGCGGCTTCCAGCATGACGACCGAGGCCCCTTGCTCCTGGGCTGCGAGCGCCGCGCAAAACGCCGCGTTGCCTCCGCCGACGACGATTACTTCCGGCTTCGCTGTCGCCACCTTGCACCTCTCGCTAACGAATTCATTCCGCTGCCAAGGCGGCAACGCCGCCATGCGCCTTGGACCACCCCGCGGGATCGTGCATGAATTTTTCTACTTCGACGAGCTTCGCAGCATCGAACCTGCCGCTCGCCTTGGCGACCGCAAGCACATCCCACCAGGTCGCGAGCGAATGCAGCGTGATGTTGAGATCCTCCAGGATCTTCGGCGCGTCGGGAAAGATGTCGTAGAAGAAAAAGACGAGGACGTGGTCCACCTTGGCTCCGGCTTGGCGCAGCGCACTGCAGAAATTCGCCTTGCTGCGGCCGTCGGTGGTCATGTCCTCCACCAACAGCACGCGTTGGCCTTCAATGATATGGCCCTCGATCTGCGCGTTCCGCCCGAAGCCCTTGGCCTTTTTGCGCACGTAGAGCATCGGCAATTCGAGCCGGTCGGCCATCCACGCCGCAAACGGAATCCCGGCAGTCTCTCCGCCCGCCACCGCGTCGAACTGCTCGAAGCCCGCTTCGCGCAGGATGGTTCCCGCGGCGAAGTCGATCAGCGTGCGGCGCACGCGCGGAAACGAGATCAGCCGCCGGCAGTCCGTATAGACCGGGCTCGCCCAACCTGAGGTGAAGACGAAGGGCTTCTCCGCCATGAAGCGGACCGCTTCGACCTCGAGCAACATCTTGGCCGTGAGCTCGGCGATCACCTTCTTGTCGGAAAACGCCGTCATTCCGGTTGCCGGCTTATGAGCTTTGTGCCGCGCCGGCCTGCAGCTTCTTCGCCGCCGCGAGCGTTGCGATGACGATGTTCTGATATCCGGTGCAGCGGCAGAGATTCCCGGAGATGGCAATCCGCACTTCCTGCTCCGTCGGGTCGGGATTGTCGCGCAGGAATTCGATCAATGTCGTGAGAATGCCTGGAGTGCAGAACCCGCATTGGAGCCCATGATGCTCGTGGAACGCTTGTTGCAGGGGGTGCAGCTCGTCGGGCGACGGCGCGATGCCTTCGACGGTGAGGAGGTCGTGGCCATCGGCTTGTACCGCCAACATGAGGCAGGATCGCGCCGAGCGCCCGTCGAGCAGAATGGTGCAGGCGCCGCATACGCCGTGCTCGCAGCCCAGATGAGTGCCGGTGAGACCAAGCTGGTGGCGCACGAAATCTGCAAGCGTCACGCGCACCTCGACTTCCTCCTCGTAGCGCTTGCCGTTGACGGTCAGCGCAATCTTGCGCTTCTCACCCATGCTCTCTCCTAGTTCCGCTGCCCCTCGCGCGCTTGCATAAGCCGCGCATGTGCCTTCTCCAGTGCGCGCCGGGACAGTACTGCGGCGAGATGCTGGCGATAGCTTGCCGGCGCGTGGATGTCGTCGATCGCTTCGAGCTTGCGGCAGCTCTCGCAGGCGTCGCGGAAAAGCTCAGGGCTCGGCGCTTGCCCGGCGAGCGCCTGCTCGACCTCCCGGGCGCGGCTCGGCGCAGTGCCCATTCCGCCTATGGTCACGGATGCCCGCGCGATCTTGCCGCGCGCATCGGTCTCCATCAGGACCGCAGCCGAGGTGATGGCGAAGTCGCCGTGGCGTCGCGAGAACTCGATGAAGGCGTGGGCGTGATCGGGTGCCCAGCACGGAAAGCGAACGGCGGTGACGACCTCGTTAGGCTCGATCGCCGGTGTCATGTACGCCACCGGGAATTCGGCAAACGGCAGCTCTCGCTGACCGTTCAGCCCGGCGACGGTCACGGTTGCATCATAGCCGGTCGCCAGCGACACGAGCTCCGCCGCCGGATCGAGATGACAGAGCGAGCCGCCGATTGTGCCGCGGTTGCGGGTCTGGCGATGTCCGACCTGCAGCAGCGCCTCATGCATGATGGGAAATTGTGCGCGCACCACGTCGGAAAACTCAAGATCGCGCTGCCGCGTCATGGCGCCGATCTCAAGCGTACCGTTGTTCGCGCGGATGTAGGAGAGCCCCTCCACACGATTGAGATCGATGATGTGGTCGGGCAGCACGAACCGCATGTTGAGCATGGGCATCAGCGACTGTCCGCCGGCGAGCAGCTTGGCATTTTCCAGCCGGCCCAGCAGCTCGACCGTGTCAGCGACAGTTCGGGGGTCGTGGTAGCTAAAGGGTGGGGGTTTCATATGGATGAGCAATATCGGAGGCGGCCTGCTCCTTTACATACACCAGTCGGTGTGCATCAATCAAAAAAGCAGCGCGCACAGCTCGGACGACGATCGCCCCTGCACTGCCAGAGGAAGAATGAAGCCTGCCCCCTTTCGCTATCACGCGCCCAAAACCATCGATGAGGCGGTTGAAACCCTGGCGGAAGTGGCAGGGGAAGATGGGCGCGTGCTGGCTGGCGGGCAAAGCCTCGTTCCGATCATGGCATTCCGCCTGGCGCGCCCCGCGCATCTCGTCGACATCAACGGGGTGGAGGCGCTCAAGCGCCTTGCCGTCGAGGGCGGCAAGCTGTGCATCGGCGCCTGTGTTCGTCACGCCGCCTTTCACAAGCCGGTGGTTGAGGGGCCGCTCGGGCGCCTGCTTGCAACCGTGGTGCGTCACATCGCCCATTATCCCATACGCACCCGGGGGACTTTCTGCGGCAGCGTTGCCCATGCCGATCCGGCATCCGAATGGTGCCTGGTCGTCGCGGCGCTTGATGGCGAGATGGTGGCACGGAGCACGGCCGGCACGCGCGTGATCCCGGCGCGGGAGTTCTTTCAAGGCATCATGAGCACGGCGCTCAAGGAGGATGAGCTGCTCACGGAAGTGCGCCTGCCGCTGCTGCCGGCGGACACCCATTGCGGTTTCTACGAGTTCAATCGCCGCGCCGGCGACTTTGCGCTGGCCATGGCGGTTGCAACCTACCGCGTCAGGGACGGGCTGATGACTGAACCGCGCGTAGCGATCGGCAGCGTGGAGCCGCAGCCGCGTCGGATAGCGCAAGCGGAGAATGCGCTCGCTGGGCAAATGCCCGGCCCCGCCGCTTTCGAGGCGGCTGCCGACGCGGTGGCAAGTGCCGTCGATCCGCTCGACGACATCATTACCGGCGCCGAATATCGCCGCGACCTCTCGCGCACGATAACGCGCCGTGCCTTGGAGCGCGCCGCGCCGTGATGCGCATGAGCATGCGCAAATGGCAGGGATGACGACTGCCCCGAAATGGATCGGTCAGTCGGTGCTGCGGCTCGAGGATCCGCCGCTGGTCAGGGGATGCGGGCGGTTCGCCGGGGACATTTCCTTCCCGCACCAGCTTCATATGCGGGTCGCGCGCTCGAGCCACGCGCATGGCAAGATCGTAGCGATCGAGGTTAATGCGGCACGTGCCGTGCCGGGCGTCGTTGCGGTGTGGACCGCGGCCGATATCGCCGAGGTGCCGCCGATCGATTTCCGCGAGGGCCGGATCCCTGCCTTCGAGCCGTATCGGCAGCCCGTCCTTGCCTCCGAGCGGGTGCGCTATGTCGGCGAGCCGGTCGCCGCCGTATTCGCGCATGATCCCTATACCGCGGAGGATGCTGCGGATCTCGTTGCGATCGAGATCGAGGAGCTGCCCGTTGTTCTCGCCGCGGACGCGGCGCCGGGCGAGTTCTCTGCTGATCGCAACACCGAAGTGGCCGTCTTCCGCCAGGGCTATGGCGACGTGGATGCGGTGCTGCGCTCCGCCCCTCTCGTCGTCGGGCTCGAGCTTGCCATCGGCCGCCACTCCGGCGTTCCGCTGGAATCGCGCGGCGGCATCGGGCGTTACGACGCCTCCCGCGCCATCCTCGAGCTGCACGGGGCAGCGAAAGTCCCGCACCGCAACCGCGAGCTCCTGTCGCGCATGCTTGGCCTGCCGCCTTCGTCCATTCATGTGCACGAGTCGCATGTCGGCGGGGGATTCGGCATTCGGGGCGAGCTTTATCCCGAAGATGTTCTCATCTGCGTCTCCGCCATGCGCCTTGGCCGGCCGGTGAAATGGATCGAGGACCGGCGCGAGCACCTCATCGCCGCCAATCATTCGCGCCAGCAGATCCATCAGGTTCGCGCCGCGGTGGACAATGAGGGGCGCATCCTCGCCATCGACGATCGCTATTTCCATGACCAGGGCGCTTATCTGCGCACCCATGCCGCGCGCGTGCCGCATATGACGGCCGCTATCCTGCCCGGCCCTTATCGGGTGCCGGCCTATCGCGCGACCGGGCATTTTCGTCTGACCAACAAGACACCGGCAGCGACCTACCGCGCTCCGGGCCGTTACGAGACCACGTTCGTGCGCGAGCGGTTGATCGACGCGATCGCGAGCAGGCTGGGCATGGACGCGAACGACGTGCGCCGACGCAATGCCATCGCTGTTGACGAGATGCCGTATCACCGGCCGCTCGAAGCTCTTGGGGAGGAGATCGAGCACGATTCCGGCGACTATGCCGGGCTGCTCGACAAGCTCCTGGAAGCGCTGGGCTGGCCAATGCTCAAGGCCGAGCTCGCACGCCGCCGCGCCGCGGGCGAGGCGGTGGGGGCGGGCTTTGCCATGTTTGTGGAAAAGAGCGGGCTAGGCCCCGCGGACGGGGTGCGCATCGAGGTGGACGAGGCAGGGATGGTGGAGCTCATCACCGGCGGCGCCTCCCTCGGCCAAGGCTTTGAAACGGTCATGGCGCAGGTCTGCGCCGACGGGCTCGGCGTCGACTATCGCCGCGTGCGCGTGACCCACGGGCAGACCGACCGGATCGCTTACGGCATCGGCGCCCATGCCTCGCGCGCGACCGTGATGACCGCATCCGCCACCCACAATGCGGCGCTCAAGCTGCGGGCGAAGGCGCTCGACATGGCAGCCGAGCTGATGCAGGCGCCGGCGGATGCGCTCGATATCATCGACGGCAAAGTCATGCGCAAGGATGCGCCGGCCGGTCCTTCGATCGCGCTCGCTGAGATTGCGACGCATCTCGCGCCGACGTCGAAGACGCTGGGGAACCGCGAGCCCGGGCTTTCGACCGAGGGCTGGTTTCGCACCCGGCACCAGGTCTACCCCTACGGGATTCATTTCGCCGTGGTGAAGGTCGACCGTGACACCGGCGGGGTCGAGGTCGAGCGTTACGTGATTGCCTACGACATCGGCCGCGCCATCAATCCCGCGCTGGTCGAGGGCCAGATCGTCGGCGGCTTCGTGCAGGGCCTTGGCGGGGCGTTGTTGGAGGAATTCACGTTCAACGAGCGCGGCGATCCCCTGGCCACGACCTTCGCCGACTATCTCCTGCCAACCGCGCGGGAAGCGCCACCGGTCGACGTCATCTTGCGCGAGGACTATGCCAGCCCGCTCAATCCGCTCGGCATCAAGGGAGCGGGCGAGAGCGGCATCACCGGCGTCGGAGCGGCGATCGCCTCCGCCATCGATGAGGCGATCGGGTTGCCCGGGGCCGTAACGCAGCTGCCGATCACGCCGCGGCGGCTCAGACAAATCCTGAACGGAAAACCGCAATGCAAACCATCGCCGATGTGAGAGCACCAAATCGCGGCGCAGCCAAAATGGACGTGCGCACGGTCCAGTCGGAATCGAAACAGGACCTGCGCAGCTGGCTCGAAGCGTTGCGGGCGGCCGGAGAGGTTCAGGAGGTCAGGGGCGCCGAACGGGAGCGCGAGATCGGCGGCATCGTCGATCTCCACATGCGCAAGATGGGCAACCCGGCGGTGCTGTTCGACGAAATTCCGGGTTATCCGCGCGGGCACCGCATTCTCGCGAACATTCTCACCTCGGTGCGGCGCATCAACGTCACGCTCGGCTTGCCTATTGACGGCTCTGCGATCGATCTCGTCTCCTTCTGGCGCAAATACATGAAGGATGCGCGCAGCATTCCCCCGGTCACCGTCACCTCAGGTCCGCTGCTCGAGAACGTCTACGCCGGAAAGGACGTGAACATCGCGACCATACCCACCCCGCGCTGGCACGAGCACGACGGCGGTTACTACATCGGCACCGGCTGCATGGTGATCATGCAGGATCCGGACACGGGTTGGATCAATTACGGTGCCTACCGGGTGCAGTCGCACGGCCCGAACGTTGCCACCGTGATGTGCTCAAAAGGCAAGCACGGCGATCTGATCAAGCGTCGCTATCACGAGCTCGGCAAACCCTGCCCGATCGCCGTCGTAGCGGGGATGCATCCGGCGCTGTTCATGGTCGCGGGTCTGGAAATCCCATACCGCAAGAATGAGTACGACGTTGCCGGAGGGCTCATCGGCGAACCGGTAGAGGTGATCAAGGGGCCGGCAACCGGGCTTCCCATTCCGGCGCAGGCGGAGATCGCCTTCGAGGGCTTCGTGCACCCCGATGATCTGCTCGATGAAGGTCCGCTCGGCGAATGGACCGGTTACTACGCGGGCGGCCATAAGAAGGAGCCCGCGATTCGCATCGAGACCTTCATGCACCGCAGCGAGCCGATCCTGCTCGGCGCGATCCCCGGCGTTCCACCCGACGATGATTCGTTTTATCGCGGGACCTATCGCTCCGGTGCCGTCTGGAATCAGCTGGAGGCTGCGGGCGTGCCGGAAGTGAGGGGCGTTTGGGCACATCCGGCGGGAGGCAGCCGGTTGTGGCTGACCGTCTCCATCAGGCAGCTCTATGGCGGCCATTCCAAACAGGCTGGCGTGATCGCCTCGCAGTGCCATGCCGGCGCCTACGCGAACCGCGTGGTGGTCGTGGTCGATGACGATATCGATCCCGCCGATATGGATCAGGTGGTCTGGGCGATGTGCACCCGCATGGAGCCGCGCGAAGGGATCGAGATCCTGCGGGGCTGCTGGAGCACGGTGCTTGACCCGATGGCGTATGGCAGCAGCGATCCGCGCAATGCGCGCATCGTGATCGATGCCTGCAAGCCCTGGTCGCGGCGCGGCACGTTTCCGATTGTGGCGCGATCGAGCAAGGAGCTCGACGCCGCGATCCGCGCGAAATGGGCGCACGTGCTCCCGCGCGGCTGAGCATTCCCGATAACATGCGTAGGGGCGGGTTTGAAACCCGCCCCTGCAAAAGCGCGGTGAGAAGCTCAGAAGAAGCCGCGGAAGCCGCTGGCAGTGCGTTGCTCGGTCGCGGGCAGCACGATCACCTTGGTGCCGACCTTGACGCGGTTGTAGAGGTCGATCACGTCGTCGTTGACCATGCGGATGCAGCCTGACGTCGCGCGGCTGCCGATGCTCCACGGCGCGTTGGTGCCGTGAATGCGATAGAAGGAGCCGCTGAGATACATGGCGCGTGCGCCGAGCGGATTGCCTTCGCCGCCCGCGGTAAAGCGCGGCAGATAGGGCGAGCGCTCGATCATCTCGGGCGGCGGCGTCCAGTCCGGCCACTCGGCCTTGCGTTCGACGGTCTTCACGCCGGACCAGGTGAAGCCTTCGCGGCCCACTCCGATCCCGTACCGGATCGCCTGTTGCCCGGGGAGAATGAAGTAGAGATACGTGTTCGCCGTATCGATGATGATCGTGCCCGGCGCCTCGTTGCTGCGCAAATCGACCGTGCGGCGTTGCAGATCGGCTCGGGCGTAGTTCCCGTTATCGGTTGGTGGCCCGTAGCCGAAGAGCGGCAGACCGAAGAAGTTGAACGGATTGGCGGAAGCCTCCGACACGAAGGCAGTTGCAGTAAGGAATGCGGCAAGAGCTGCGACTCTGGCCAGACGGCATGTTTTGTTCATGGCGAACCCCCTGATCCGTCTGTTGGTCGCGCGAAGGCGCACCTGGGTTCAAAATGCGATGACAAAAGTGCGGTGCGGGGGGGCGGGTATTTGGCTATAGAATGCTGATTTCATTGTCCTTTTTGGCGACTGCCCGCAACATCCCGGTGGCCACAACATGGTAAATGGATCCGGCATCGTCGTAGATGGTGTAACGGGCCGGCCGGCCAGGTCGCCAGCCGCTAGCTCGCTACGGCGCTATGGATGGCGCGCTCGCTCGCGGCTTGCGACTTGGAGTTGCGGCAGGCTGGTCGTCCCTCAAACTGATGGTGTCAGTGATTCGGAGTCCGGCAATCCCGCCTGCTCCAAGCATCATCGAGGGACGACCATGGACTATTATGCAGGAATTGACGTGTCATTGGAACAGTCAAGCGTATGCGTGTTGGACGCTGGCGGCAAGATCGTTCGCGAGGCGAAGGTCGCGAGTGAGCCGGAGGCGCTGATTGCGTGGTTTGGCAATCTCGGTCTTGCGATGACGCGGATCGGGCTGGAGGCGGGGCCTCTGTCGCAATGGCTGTTTGCGGCGATGAAGCAAGCCGGTCTGGCGGTCGAGCTGTTGGAGACCCGGCACGTGCGCAATGCGTTCAAGACGATGCCGGTGAAGACCGACCGCAAGGACGCGCGCGGGATTGCCGAGCTGATGCGGATGGGCTGGTTCCGGCCGGTACATTGCAAATCGATATCTGCGCAAGAGACGCGTGCGATCCTGACCACGCGCAGCCTGATCGAAGCGAAGCTGCGTGACGTTGAGATGAGCCTGCGCGGGGTGCTGCGCGGGTTCGGTCTGAAGGTCGGAAAGACCACGCCGACCAATTTTGCCGAACGGATCAAGCAGCTGGTCAGCGAGCATGCGAATTTGCAAGTCATCGCTGATGCGTTGTTAGCTGTACGCGAAGTGCTGTTGCGTGAGTTCAGGAGTTTTGAGAAGCGTGTACGGACGATGGCGCGACACGACGAGCGGACCAGGCTGCTGATGACCACGACCGGCGTAGGGGCGGTCATCTCACTGACATATGCGGCTGCAATCGACGATCCCGCACGTTTCAAGAACTCGAAAAAGGTCGGCGCCCATTATGGGATCACGCCGAAGAGATATCAGTCGGGCGAAATCGATTACGCCGGCAGGATCTCGAAGATCGGCGACAAGAGCGTGCGCACCGCGCTCTATCAGGCCGCGCACATCATTCTCACGCGCCCGGTGAAGGCCTCGGCACTCAAGACCTGGGCCATGCAGCTGGCCAAGCGCATCGGCATGGCGAAGGCGAAAGTGGCGCTCGCACGCAAGCTTGCGGTGATCATGCATCGGATGCTGGTCGACGGAAAACCGTTCGACCACAAACTGGCTAACCAGGCCGCGGCGGCATGAGCGCGATCGCCCCAATCGGAGCTGAGTTCGAGCAACTTAATGCAGACAAGCTGAGAAGGAGAGATTAAGAGTTTCGGGCGGGTTCGATACCAGCCTTCCCGAAGCGAAGTCCCCTCGCCGGGGACGAGGATAAGGTCAGTCCGCACCCACCCATGTGGCTCTATGACCACGCATCTGTAGATCGGACGACCTATCCTTTGCGAATTCCATCTGGTGGCGGCCTTGCGCCGACCCCGTACAGAAGCGAGTGCCCGGCGAGAAGGACGTCGCAAAACGAGGGTTGACCCCGACCGGCCCGTTACAGAAGGGTGGGTTAGCGCACAAGTCGGCTGTTGCCAGCCGTCTTGTACGGCTAACCCACCCTTGTATTAGCGCGAATCAGTATGATGCGTCC
Source organism: uncultured Alphaproteobacteria bacterium (assembly GCA_963841705.1). GTDB lineage: Bacteria > Pseudomonadota > Alphaproteobacteria > Rhizobiales > Xanthobacteraceae > VAZQ01. The sequence continues at coordinate 152,297 of CAWJDY010000019.1, read as the reverse complement.
GTTCCGGAATCATGGCCGATACCGAGTTGCTCGGCATCGCCGGCGTGGAGTGGCTCGAGCGGATAGCGTCGCTCCCTTGGGATCAGCGGCGGGTGCGCATTCCCGCCATCACCGACCCGCGCGGCACCGACTTTGCCGCCGCGCATCGGTTGAAGCAGCAACCCTGGATGCTCGAGCTCGAACGCCGGGCCATAAACGCGTTCGAGGCGATCGGCATTCTGATGACGAACACCTGCATGAACTACCAGACCATCATGGCGCCGCTCTTCGGCGAGCACGTGGCCTATGGCGATACCGGGGTGGTGATCTATTGCAACAGCGTGTGCGGCGCGCGCTCCAATTTCGAAGGCGGACCTTCCGCCCTGGCGGCGGCGCTGACCGGCCGCACCCCGCGCTACGGCTATCACCTTGCGGGACATCGCCGCGCCTCGTTTCTGGTCGAAGTGACATATACGCCGCGCAGCCTCGACGAATGGGGCGCGTTGGGCGGCATCATCGGGCGGATCGCGGGGGATTACTGGCAGGTCCCCGCGCTGGCGGGCATCGATCGCATTCCGACCTCGGACGAGATCAAGCATTTCGGCGCAGCCCTAGCGAGCTACGGCTCGGTCGCGTTGTTTCACATCATCGGCATCACCTCCGAGGCGCAGCGCGAAAGCGATGTCCTCGCAGCCAATGCGACGCTAGCAACTCATCGTGTCGGCGAAGCTGGGATCCGCACCTTTCAGAAGGGATATACCGAGGGGATCGACCGCGTCGATCTCGTCGTATTCTCCGCGCCGCAATTGAGCCTGTTGGAGCTGCAACGGGTTGCCGCGTTGCTGGAGGGGCGCCGCGCGGCGGTACCGCTGCTCGTCGTGACCAGTCCGCCGGTCAAGGCGGACGCCGATCGGCTGGGGCTCTCGTCGCAGATCGAGGCGGCAGGCGGGACCGTTCTCTCCGGCATGTGCTTCTATCAGAGCTATGCCCGCGAGATGGCCGAGGCCAACGGCTGGCATCGGCTTGCGACCAATTCGGCAAAGCTCACCAACATCATTGGCGGCTACGGCTACCAGCCCGCGCTCTTGTCGATGGAAGCGTGTGTCGCGGCCGCATGCGACGGCGGCAGGATCGCCCGATGACTGCAACTACCTTCTTTGAAATCATGATGCCCGAGTCATAGCATCAAGGCATGCGAACGACGCTTACCCTGGACGACGATGTGGCAGCTAAGCTCAAAGCGGAATTGCGGCGGGCGGGGCGGCCGTTTTGCGAGATCGTTAACGAGACGCTGCGCCGCGGGCTGACGAGCCGGCGCATCACCCCCCAGCGACAGACCTTCAAAATAAAGGTCCGCGACCTCGGTGATCTCAAGCCCGGACTCTCCCTGGACAGGGTGGCCGAGCTCATCGAGCACGCGAAAGGTTCGCGCACCGGTGATCCTGATTGACGCAAACCTGCTGCTCTACTGCTTCCACAGCGGCGCAAACTGCGCGGCGACAATGTCCTCGTAAGGCACTTCGCCGGTGAGAATTTCGACATCGCGGGAGAATTGGTTCATGCCGGCGACGAAAGTCGGGGAAATAGATGCATCATAATAGGGAACATCGCGGTGGATGAGCTCGGCAATGAGCTCGGCCTCGGACGGCGGAAAAAGCTTTCGGCCGACCTGCGTTGCGCGCGCGGGATCCTCCTTCAAGGCCGCGTGCGTGCTCACGATGGCACGGACGGCGGCGGCAGCCGCGTCCGGTGAGTGCTTGATCAGTTGCTCGGTCGTGGCGATTGAAGCCATGGTGTAGTTGAAGCACGGTTTTGGGCCGTCGCCGCGCCGCACATCCAGCACCACGGTGCCTGCTCCCCGCCGAACGGCGACCTCCGTGCCCATGCCGTTGGCCCAGAACCCGTCGATCTTGCGATCCTCCAATGCCCTCGCAGCAGTCACGCCGAAATTGATCCCGGCGCCCTGGGCGCCGGGCACCGGCGCAATGGTGACCTTGTCGCGATCGAGGTCGATACCGGCCTCGATCAGCAGCCGTCGCAGCCCGAGATCGACCCAGGGTGCAGCACCGATTCGCCGGCCCTTTACGACCTCGACATCCCCGCGGTTGCCGCCGAGATCGCGATGCATCACCAGGAACCAGTACATGCCTTGCCCCTGAGCGCAGAGGAGCTTGGCGCCCTGCCAGCGCGGGAACGCCGACAACGCGGAATGCGCGGAGCCTCCGACGAAATCGACTGCGCCCTCGCGCAGCGCCGCATATGACTTGTCCACGGGGTAGATGAGCTCGAGCTCCACATCGAGCCCTTCGCGCTTGAAAAGCCCCAGATCGATCGCTGCGATCGCGGGAAAATACGAGTTGGAGATCATGTCGGGTATTGCAAGCTTCACGGCGTGCTCTCCAACCTGCGTTCGCGGAACTATCAGCAGCTCGGCGCGCTATTTCTTGCTCTCGTCGTAATAGTGGATAAAAGCAAAGACGCCATTTTACCCTGAAAAATCGTGGAATACGGTTTCAAAGGTAACGCCTGCGGTATCGTTCTAGGAGCCCCGCGCATGCGGCTTTCCGCACCCTTAGGGCGCCCGAAATAACGCACGTACGGCCACCCGCTCGGGCGACGTCGGGGCACACCCTGGGAGCCTCGCCCACAGCCCGCAGCTTCTTGGCAATCGCTTCAAGCCTTGGCTTAGCGCCTGCCAGCTTCTGATAGCGGGAACGAGATTGCCTGCCAATACCACCCCCTCATCCCCCGTGCGGGCGGCGGTCTCGCAGCGAGCCCTGGCCCTCAAAGCGCTGGGGCTCTGCCTTTAGAGCAGGTCGCAGCGGTCGTGCAGTTGCGGCGCGTCTCGCCTCTGGCAGTCACCGTTAAGCTGCGCCTTCCATTTCATCATGTGGCCTTTGCGCCCGTACTTGCGGACATTGTAGCGGCCCTTGCGCTCGCATTTTGTGCATTCGACGCGCAGCACGTCGAGCTTGCCCTCGATATCGCCGAATACAAAATAGTTGCGGGCCATGCGGGGAACCCAAGTGGTGCCCGTTCAGAAGAAATACATACAGCTGGCGCGGTCAGTTTACTTCCTGCTGCGTGCGACCGTGTTCCTTTGTCTGCCATGGATGGAAATCGTAGTAAGCAAATCCAACCGCGACCAACCCCGCCGCGACCGATATGGCAGCAGCAACAGCAAGCAACGTCCACATTGGGGTTATCCTCTTCAGTGTGGACAGTTTACCAGTGCAAGCTGCCTTCCTACTAGACCCTTTGCAGGCTCGCTCGGCCAGGGCGGGCGATCCAAACAGCCAAATCACACCAGCGACTCGCGCTGCGGCTTGCAACATTGGCGTCTACTTTTAGTTGGCTGTCTTGAAAAATCTGACCGATATAACTATATATATGGTTGGATTGCGTGATTATTAGTTTGGAGTAGATGATTATGTCAGACGACTCAATTCGTAACGAAAAAGGTCAGTTCGCGCCCGGCATCTCGGGCAACCCAACTGGACGCCCTAAGGCCGACCGCACGATCCAGGAGCTTGCCCGTGCCCACACTGCGGAAGCGCTGGAGGCGCTTGTCGAGATCGCCACGGGCGGTCGAAGCGAGTCCGCGCGAGTGGCGGCATCAGTTGCCCTCCTCGACCGAGGATGGGGCAGGCCTCCGATGGCCGAGCATCAGCCCGGCGATGCAGGTGTGAAGATCGTCATGCTACCGGAGCCGTGCCACTCCATTGAGGAATGGCAGGAGAAGTACAATCGGCCGCTCCGCAAGGTCGAGCCGGTGCAGTGAAGAGCGTTCGCGTACCCGGCACGGCGAAGCCCTGGAGCCGGCACCCCTCTTGCGATAGGTCAACACTCTCTGGTGCCCTCGTCGCGGTATGGCACCCTACCTATTCCGCTGCCCCAACACGGGCCTGACCGTTCAAGGCTGGGTCGCAGACGAGATTGATAGCGGTAACGGTGAGGCCTATGAAGCCGTCAGCTGCCTTGCCTGCGCCGGCAGGTGCATTTAGTCAACCCGACCACCGGGAAAACGCTTGGCGATGACACCGAGTAGGTCGCCCAGAAGGCGAGCCTTCGTCTACCGATCAGGCACCAATAGCTGGGCCGGCTTTATGTCCGCTGTCTGGGGAGGAGCGGCCATCAATGTTGCGGTGCGGTAATGCGTGCAATTGACCCGGAGCCGATATAGGCCGGTTTGAAATCCCGCAGCGCAGCGCATCCTGCCATAGCGAGATGTGCTATTCTCGGTATGGGTCGGAAAAACCCTGGCATCGCCATAGCCTGCGGGCGAGGTGCCGAATGAAACGACGCAAGTTCATCACGCTGCTCGGCGGCGCGGTGGCTGCTTGGCCGCTCGCTGCGCGGGGGCAGGCACGTAAGCGGATGCGGCGGATCGGCGTGCTCATGAGCTTTGCCGTCAACGACCCGGAAGCGCAATCGCGTGTGGCAGCCTTCGAAAATGGACTGCAGGAACTGGGATGGATAAAGGGGCACAACCTTAGAATCGAGTACCGCTGGGCTGACAACCCCGATGTGTTGCGCACCTATGCCATCGAGCTGGTAGGCATGGCGCCCGACCTGATCCTGGCCAACAGCACACCCGTCATGGCCGCTCTGCAAGAGCAGTCCCACGCCATACCGATCGTGTTCACGCAAGTGACTGACCCGGTCGGCCAAGGCCTGGTGACAAACCTGGCGCATCCAGGCGGTCATCTCACCGGCTTCACCAGTTTCGAGTTCTCGATCGGGACCAAGTGGTTGGAGACGCTCAAGGAGGCGGCGCCGCGAGTCACGCGTGTCGCGCTTGTCTTCAACCCGCAGACAGCGCCATTCGCCGACTTGTTCTGGCGACCAGTGGAGGCCGCTGCCCCATCTTTCGCCGTCGTGCCTAACTGGGCCGGCGCGCTCACCTTTGCCGAGTTCGAGCACACGGTCGATGCGTTCGCGCGGGAACCGAACGGTGGTTTAATAGTGCTGCCGGATGTCAGTACGTTGAACTATCGCGAAGGGCTCATTGCACTTGCCGGCCGCTACCAACTGCCGACGGTCTACCCGGAACGTATTTTTGCCACGGGGGGCGGGCTGCTGTCATACGGTAGCGACGTTTCTGATGTTTTTCGACGCGCGGCCGGTTATGTCGATCGCATCCTCAAGGGCGAGAAGCCGGCTGACCTTCCGGTGCAGGCACCTACCAAGTACGAGCTGGTGATCAATCTCAAGACCGCCAAGGCACTCGGTCTCGAAATTCCGCCCAACCTGCTCGCGCTCGCCAACGAGGTGATCGAATGATGAAGCGCCGCGAGTTCATCATGCTCGTTGGCGGCGCGGCAGTGACGTGCCCGCTCGCGGGGCGCGCGCAGCAGGCGGCGATGCTGGTGATCGGGTTTCTTCACCTCACATCGCTCGAAACGAACCGCGAGAACCTCGCCACTTTTCGCGAAGGCCTAGCTGATACCGGTTACATTGAGGGCAGGAACGTGGCGATCGAATACCGGTGGGCACAGGGTCAAAACGATCGGCTGCCGACGCTGATCGCCGAATTGGTTCGCCGGCAGGTGTCCGTGATCGTTATACTGGAGAGCACAAATGGTGCGCTCGCAGCCAAAGCGGCCACTCAAACAATCCCAATCGTTTTCATGCAGGGCGCCGACCCGGTCCGGATTGGCCTCGTCGATAGTCTCAACCGGCCTGGCGGAAATCTCACCGGCATCGGCCTCTTGGCAGCCGAAACGGCCGGCAAATGCCTTGAGCTGTTGCTCGAATTGGTGCCTAAAGCCAAGTCGATCGGTTATCTTCGCAACCCGACCAACCCCGCTTTTGCCGAGAGCGAAACGAGAGAGTTAGAGGTTGCGGCGTATGCCCATGGGGTGCGCCTGCTAATCGTGAATGCAAGTCGCCCAAACGAGATCGAGACGGCCTTTGCAGACCTTGTTCAGCAGCGAGCTGACGCACTCCAAGTGAGTAGTGACGGTTTTCTTCTTACTCATCCCGACCAAATCGTCGCGCTGGCGGCCCGCCATGCCGTACCGGCGATTTACCCTTGGCCCCAGTTCACGGCCGTCGGCGGACTAATGAGCTATGGAACGAACATTCATAATGCTTGGCAACAAGCCGGCATCTACACCGGCCGCATTCTCAAAGGTGAAAGGCCTGCCGACCTGCCGGTGCAGCAGGCCACGAAAATTGAGCTGGTCATCAATCTCAAGACCGCGAAGGCGCTCGGTCTTACTTTCCCGATTACGCTGCTCAGCCGCGCCGACGAGGTCATCGAGTAAACTCGCTTCGCAAATGCTGCATCTGCTCACGGCAGATGTGAACGGCGGTCGTTGGCCTGAGCTTTACGACCGCTATTGGAGGTGCTGCTAGTCTACACAGCTCGCAAATCCACGCGGTGTGGCTGATCCGCTACAGCGTTCCACGCTGACTCCTTCCATACTACCTCCCTCACCATCGCGCGGGGCGGGGGTCATGCGGACAGGGCCATCCGCGAGTTCAACGAAGTTCAATCGAATTTTCCCTGAAGGCCGCCGCCCTATAACCGGCTGGGGGCTAGTCATGTGCGGTATCGCCGTCCGCGGATTAGCGAAGCTGTCGTTTGCAATTGCTCTTGGAACTCAGCTTGGTGCCTGCGCTATCCTCAGTGATCAACCCCGAGACGAAGTCCGTGTTACGATAGGGCCCGAACCCTTCCAGGCGCATCGGGCCGAGCCCTATGCTTCGCTCTATGTTTCGTATGCGATGATCTCCTCGCTCGCTTACACAGGGCGACAAAACCTCAACCCTGACCTCTGTCCCGAACCTGCGTCATTTGATCGCGAGAAAGATGCAGAGGCGATCGCTTGGATGCGCTCACTGAAGGCACGGAAGTGGACCTGTATGTTGGGGCTGTCGGAAACATTGCCATGCCCACGTCGATATCGAAATTGCAATTCAACCGGTATTCCCGACCTGCAGGTGTGGAGGCGCGACGATCCGTTTTGCAGCGAACTCGTCATTGCGTTTCGTGGGGTCAATTTACTGGACCCGAGCGATTGGTTGTATCTTCGTTGGTTGGCTCCACGATTCGACCCTTATCAACAAGTTCGGGCACGAATTGAGACTATCGCAGCGATTACTGGCTGCCGCCGCCCCGGCACAAGAATCATTGCTGTCGGTCATTCGCTCGGCGGAGGGTTGGCAGAAGCGACAGCTTACACGGACGGCAGAATCCGCTACGTTTATGCGTTCAATTCGTTCCCCGTGGGGGGATTTATCGGTCCCGATCCGGCAGTGCAGGCGCGCAACAAGATTGGCCTAGGCATCGATAACGTGTACGAGGCTGGCGAAATTGCTGAAATTCCCCGGTTGTTGCTGAAAGGGCCCGGAACGGCCTGCAACCCGCGCATACGGACTGTCCAATTCAACCTAATTCCAATTGGACTGCCGATTTAGAAGCATAAGATCGATACTTTGACGATGAATATGTTTGAGTTGTCACGGCGCGGGATCAGCCCACGGTCGGCCTTGGGATATGCCGCCGCCGCCCGATGCCACAAAACGGCTCGGATGCAATAAAAACGAGACACCAACTCCGAACCGGAGACTTGGCGAGTCCAACGCGGACAGAAGCCTCGGGATTTCGCCTCGAGCCTGATGAAGGATAAAAGGTGCGCCGGCGGGCCGAAACTCCTTGACAAGAAAAGCCCCATACAAGGCACGAGCGGCTCCAACCGCGAGGCCGAAAGTGCTGATGCGCCGGCTAGGGGCGGACTGCCCCGTAGTAGTGATGAAGCGGGGTAATGCCCGTGGAGCGAAGGGAGCAGGTCATCGCCATTTGGCTCGGGTCAACCGGCAACGGGAGGAACCCGATATTCAATGGAAGGCGGCAGCCTTCGTGCGGTGGCACGAGCCGGATGACGCGAGAGTGTCAAGTCCGGATCTGTGAGAGGCTCGGGGTGAAATTCCCCGGGCCTACTCGGCCGAAGTGAGCGTGCCGCGTCGCGCCGGTTATGGCTGCTCTCAGATGAGGACCGGACTTCTGCATCCGCGAAGCGATTCCGTTAATGCCGATATTACGAACCGGCTGTTTTCCGAATTGACACGGTCCTTGGAACGCGCGCTTGATCAGATATTAAAGGCTCGAGAAATTGCGATTGGGTCTGACCTTTTGGCGATGCGTAGGTAGCGCGCTGTGGACTCGATCTTCGTGTGTCCCAACAGCGCCCGGACCGTTTCTATATCGCCGGTCCCATTCAAGATGTGGAGAGCCTTCGTCCGCCGTAAGGATTCGATGCCGTACTTCTCAGGATCGAGTCCCGCGTCTGAAACCCAATCTCTCAGCAGACGGCTCATTTGCCTGACCGTCATCGGATGAGAAGACCCATTATTTCCGCGTCCGGAGAAAATATAATCTGTGCGTTTTTTGCCTGCTTTATTAATCCATTTTCGAAGCGCATTTGCTGATACCTTAGACAAGGCGGATCGGAGCGGTGGCTTTCCCCTTCGGCGCGCGACCTCAATAACTGATCGTACATTACCGTCAGAACGCCGTACGTCTGTAACAGTTAAATTAAGAAGCTCAGGTCCCTGCAGCATGGTATCGATCGCCACCGAGAAAAGAGCCAGATCTCTGAGCCCCTGGTCTCCGCGGCTTGCGAGCACGTTCCGAATTCGCTTGACTTGATCGGGCGTGAACGCATCCTTTTGTCCAACCTCAATCCCTTTGTTCCATGCCCGCTTTCGTACCGTCCGTTTCTTAATCATAGCTTTTGCTCGAACGTGAGTGGACCCACCAAATGGAACTCAAAGCGAGCTGGCTAGTTCCGGACCTTCGTTCCCGCATAATCCCCGGAACTACCCGGTGAGGCCGTGCGTGGCACGAGAATGCTCAATACGGTCGGCATGAGCAGAATTGGATCCCGTTTTGCTGCACTGCGTGAGCCCGGTTTTGATACGAAAGAGCCCCCCCTCTGACCCGGCGGGTCCGCTTACTGGGGTGCTGCCGACATCGTGGGAGGAGGCTGAACCGCGCTAGACCGCCGTTGATGACCCGAAGGAGACCTTGGATGTGCAGCGCAACCGGCTATCCGCCTCTTTGGCGGCAGTTGCTCGGCCCGAACCGCTGCCAGTGCCATGGCACCGCGCATGCGTTATTCCGGCCGCCGGGGCGCGGGGGGGCGCCTGATCTCGCGCCTGCAGTGCGGGAACATGATTGCCGAGCCGGACGTTATCTACTCCCCCGGAGTTCTTGCGCGCGGGCGGGCGGGATCATGCTGACGTTCGGGTTCCCCGGGGGCGAGGCCCGCGACCGCCTTGTCGGCCCGCGCATGGAGGTCGGAAGTTGATCTCTGGTTGGAACGGAGAGGAACTCGATTTGGCTTGCCCTTGATGAGCGACCCCGCGTGGCAGGGAACAGGGCCAGCTTAGCACTCGGTTCCGTGTAAACGTCCGCCATGGAGTTGGGAACATGATGGAGTCTGCCAAATCGAAAAGTGACATTGCTCTTGAGGCTTCAATTCCAAATGGCGCGGCTCCTCTGGAATCGATCCTCCGCACGGAGGAACTGCATCGTCGCCCATGGCGGCCGCCCGATTACGAGAAGGAGAATCGCGCGCTCGTGGCGCTGGTCAGCGCGCTGGCGGACTTGCCGGGCACCATTCTGCAAACACTGGCCGAGAAAGTCCGGGAGGCCCTGCCGGCCGATTCCGCTGGCCTGAGTTTGCTGACCAAAGACGAAAAAAGGTTCTACTGGGCGGCCATTGCCGGCGCGTGGCAGCCACACATCGGCGGTGGGACCCCGCGCGACTTCGGCCCGTGCGGCGACGTGCTCGACCGCAACGTTTCGATGCTGTTCACTCACTGGGAGCAGCGTTACCCATATTTGCGCCCGGCGACACCGCTTGCCGAAGAGGGACTGCTCGTCCCCTTTTACGTCAACGGCAAAGCGGTCGGTACGATCTGGGCGATCGCCCACAATGATTGCCGCAAATTCGACGCCGAGGACCTGCGGCTGATTGAAAGCCTGGGTCGGTTCGCGTCGGCGGCGTATCAAGCTGTGGCGTCTATCGATGACCTCAAATTCCAAATCGCCGAGCGCGATAAGGCGGAGACAGCGCTGCGTGAACTGGCCACTGGATTACAAGCCAAGATCCGGTGCTTAGTCGACTCGAACATCATAGGGATCCTCATGTGGCGTGCTGATGGTCGGATCATTGATGCCAACGAAGCCTATCTGCGCATCGTAGGGTATGACCGCGGCGATCTCATCGCTGGCCATTTGAGCTGGCGGGACTTGACACCTCCCGAATGGCGTGGCGCAGACGAGCGCCGGGCAGCACAGCTAGATGCGAGTGGAACTGCGCAACCGTATGAGAAGGAATATTTTCGAAAGGATGGCAGCCGGGTGCCGGTGCTGGTCGGCGCAGCTGCCTTCGAGGGAGGGTCGGATGAGGGCGTCGGTTTCGTGCTCGACCTGACCGATCGGAAGAGAGCCGAACGTGCGTATACTCAGGTACAGACGGAGCTCGCGCACGCGAATCGCGTCGCAACGATGGGGCACCTGACGGCTTCGATTGCCCACGAGATCAACCAGCCGATTGGAGCAGCAATCACTTACGCCAACGCCGGCTTGAATTGGCTCAGCCGCCAATCGCCGAATTTGGAGGAGGTGCGGCGGGCGCTCGGTCTTGTCGTGGAGAGCGCCGTCCGGGCCGGTGACGTGATCGATCGAATTCGTGCCCTTGTCAAAAAGGTGCCTCCACAGAAGGATAGAGTGGATGTCAACGAAGCGGTCTTGCAAGTCATAGCGTTGACCCGAAATGAAATGGCCAAGAACGCCATTTCGGTCCAGACACAGCTAGCGGAGAGCCTGCCAACCGTTCGGGGTGATCGGGTGCAGCTGCAACAAGTGATTCTCAATTTGTTGATCAACGCCATTGAGGCGATGAGCGCAATGAGCAAGGGGCCCCGAGAATTGCTGATCAGCACCCGGAAGAGCGAACCGGAAGACGTGCTCGTCGCGGTGCACGATTCGGGGCCAGGGCTGGCTCCCGAGAATGCCGACCGGTTGTTCGAGTCCTTCTACACGACCAAGCTCGGCGGCTTGGGAATGGGGCTGTCGATCTGCCGTTCGATTATCGAAGCTCAACAGGGACGATTGTGGGCGGGGGGCAACACTCCCCGAGGGGCCGTATTTCAATTCACGTTACCGACATATTCATAAGTTGGGCAAGACGATGCCTAGTCGAGCGTTTCCAAAATTCGAATCATATGGGACCGTCGGAGTACCCGCATTTTGCGGCCACAAGTCCCAAGATGGCAACGGACAAGAACCATGAAGTCGATCGTCTAAGATCCTTCCGTGACAGTTATTACACCGGCAGCGGGTTGCTCGATCACCTCAATAGCGACGGTTTCGACTGCCGAAGCGACAGGCCGCGCGGCTTTTTTACCGGCGCGCGTTTGGGCTTAGGCCTGGCGACCGCTCTAACGCCCTGCCTGCGCTAGAGGCGGATAACGGTTTTGCCACGGAGACCGCCGTGGCGAAGCTTTTCGAGCATTTGGCCCACGCCGTCCAATTCAACCGCGGAGTGGATGCGCGCCGTGATCGTGCCAACCGCCAGCATGCGCGCAATCTCGTTCAGTCCTTGCGGCGATGACAGGGGATTCTTGTTCGACGCAATATTGTGCGCCGTTATGTGGCGCTCAGCGAACCACCTTTCGTCTGCGGCGTAGAGCGTGGAGACTAGGCTGCCTCCGGACTTGAGAATCTCGGCGTCGCGGCGGATTGCGTCCTTACCGTTGACGAGATCAAGCACCGCGTCGACGCCGCCAGGGTGAGACGCACGCAGCGCGTCGACCACATCGACAGATTTGGTGTCGTAGACTTCTTCGGCGCCGAGGCGGCGGGCTTCGTCGGCATCGCCGCGAACGGTCGCGATGACGTGCGCGCCGCGGGAGCGCGCCATCTGCACCGTGTAGCCGCCGACCCCGCCGGTCGCGCCCATCACAACGAGGTGCTGGCCCGCGGTGGCGTCCAGCAGCTCGAGCGACCTGAGCGCAGTTATCCCCGCGATGGGCAGCGCGGCTGCCTGTTCATCAGTGACGCCGCCGGGGATGCGGGCCAGCGGTTCTGTCTGCACGCCCGGTGCGACCGTGGTGTATTCCGCGTAGGCGCCGTGCGTACGTGCCATGCCGAAGATACGGTCGCCGATTTGGAAATCGCACCCTCCCGACGGAACGCGCTCGACAACACCCGCAAAGTCTATGCCCATGACAATTCAACATCTTCATGAAGACTTGCGCGCTGCCAAACGGGACCCAGGTCTATACGGATCCCGATGTGAAGAAGGGTGACTACATGGACCTTCGCGCGGAGATGGATTGCCTCGTATCCCTGTCGGCCTGCCCGGGGCGCTCCAGCGGTTCGCGGACGCGCCGGCTGGGAGTGGAGATCTACGATGCGTAGACGCGACTTCCTCCAAGGGCTCGGCGACGCCGGCATCATCGGTGCGGTGGGCTTGGCCTTTCCGGCTGTGCATGATGATGCTGGGCGTACGAAGCACCGCCAGCAGCAGACAGATCACGAAAAGGAAGGTAGTCCAGTTCGAGCACGGCCGCCCCACACCGCTTGATGTGAATTTGTCAGTTTTGCGGAATTGCGCGAGAGCCGGATCGACATCCGTCTGGTTTTGCCCGATCATCGGGACCGACCAGCCCTTGTCCCCACCGCTGGCCCCAAATGCTCAATAACTCCACGATGGGCCGGAAGTCCGTGCCAATACACAGGACCTGGCTTATGCAGCGCTCGGAAAACTATTTCGGCACCGATGGAATGGCTGAGGAATGGTGGTCCACAATGAGCCAAGCGTCACCGCGTTTCACGAAAGTAAAGCTGTAGCGCGCAGGCAAGTTCTTGGTCTCTCCATCCTTAACGTAGGAAAACGTGTAGTACCCCGGCGAACAAAGCCGAGCAGTCGGCGGCGGAGTTGGTGGAGCGAAGGGCGAAGGCCGAGGGGAATGCAATCCAATTCTACACGCGCGTCAGACACAGCGCCGGTGTAGGTGTACCAAACATTCCTCAACGAAAATTGTGATCTTGTGGCCATTAGGCGTGGTCCAGTAGTGAAGCTCGATCATCGATTCGTCTTGTCGTGAGTTGAGTAGTGCGAGCGCAGGCCTCGCGATTGGCACAGGCGAGTCGCGAAGTCCAGCTTCGTTTGGAGCTTGTCAGGTCAAGGGCCTGAGCCTTTCCCGCAAGGCGTCGGGTAGCGACGAAAACCATGCGCCAAAATCCTCCCCCTGGTCGGGCACGACGCGGCCGTAGTCCATCATATTCGCTGCGGGAATTTCGCTCAGGAGGACCGTGACTTCGTCCTCGGCGGCGCCGCTGGCCCTGCTGACGTCGCGCACTATCCGTCGGAGCAACTGGCTCCTCTGCTCGCTGGTCTTACCGCTCCGGGTATCGAATCGAATCCATATCTTATCCTCAGGCGCCGGTTGGCCGCCGACGTAGAAATTGCCCGGCGCAACGTCGTGGAAGATCACCTGGACCATATAACGGGGCGCACCGGTCTCCTCATGATATGCGGCGGCGATATCTTGGGCGATTTCCGTCTTTTGGGCTGGCGTCAGCCGTCCTGTAGCGGCACTGCAATCGAACATCGGCATCTGATTCTCCTTTCAGTTTGGTGCGAAGCGCCTGCGGCAAAGCGCCAATCTGGTTCCGCGCGGACTCAATGTGTGCGCGGGTCCCTGCCAATTCTTTAATCAAATTGCTGCGCTTAACGTTCGCTTGCGATATTGCTTCGCGCCGTGCGCCGCCGTTCGATGCACGAAAGAGACATGGTCAAGGCGCTGGATGCCGTGGTCGATGCTGGCAAGTGGGACTGGTCGCGCCGACTAAACATGCCGTCGGCTGGGGCACGGCCGGAGCATCCCATTAGCGGACATTATCCAACCTCAGAGCTGCTCACGCGCCACCGCAGCGTCTTCGCGTTATTTGATCCGGGAAACAGCCAAGCGCGCTCTGGACGAAGTCTGCGCCGCGCTGGCGTGGACATCCTGCTACACGCTTTCGTTTTCGGCGCGGATCGGAAAGACTACGCCGTCGCACGGCTTCGCTTCGCCGACCATTCCCGGGAGCACCAATTGGAGGCAAAAGGGTTCGTCGACACCAGCGGCGAGTGCGACCACGGCTTCGCTGGCCACCGGCCGCGGAAAGCAGACGCACCTGATAGACCGGCTCGCCCATCTCCTTGTTCGCGAATTCGAAGACGGGAAACGCTGCGAAGCTCATTGACACGATGAAACCGATGCGCTGCATGAGGCGTCACGCTCGGGACCGCGGGCGGTCTGTGTAATGATACTGGAACTTATCCGGAACTTATCCTTTGGGCCGGCCACCGGCCGGTGGTATACAAGAAGGGTGCCCACTGAGGGGAGGCCGTGCAGGCACCACTCGAGAGCGCGGAAGCCATGTCGTCAATGGCCGACAACGCCAAGCTTGGGCGGGGCATCTCCGCTCCCCCCGACTTCCTTGCGGGCGGCGGCGAGATGGGCGCGCTCATGCGCGCGAAGTCATGGGGCGGTACGCCGCTCGGGCCGCCAGAGACTTGGCCTGACGCCCTTAAGATGGTTGTCAGCATCTGCCTTAACTCCCGTTTCCCCATATCGGTGTGGTGGGGCCCCGAGCTGCTCATGTTCTACAACGACGCCTGGCGGCCGATACTTGGGAAAACCAAACATCCGGCGGCCCTGGGGCAGCCGGGCATCGAATCCTGGCCGGAGATCTGGGACACCATCGGCGGGCAGTTCAACAGTGTTTTGACCAGGGGCGAGGCAACCTGGTCGGACGACCTGTTGCTAGTGATCGAACGCAACAATTATCGCGAAGAAGCGTACTTCACCTACTCCTACAGCCCGATCAAACACAGCGACGGCCGCATCGGTGGCGTCTTCTCCGCCATCAGCGAAACGACCGAGCGGGTCCTTGGCGAGCGGCGCCTGCGCATCTTGCGCGAACTTGCCGCGCAGACCGCGGAATTGAAAAGCGTGCAAGCGGCGTGCGAGGCCTTTGCGCGGGTGCTTGGCGGCGGAAATCCCGACTTGCCGTTTGCGCTGCTGTATCTGCTAGACGAAGACCAAACGAGCGCATCGCTGCTCGCCAAAACCGGACTCGATGATACCTTTGCGCCGGCCGCCATCCGGCTCGACCAGGATGACCCATGGGGCGTCGCGCGCGTCATCCGTGAAGGCAACGCCATTCTGGTGAGCGATCTCGCCGTACTGTTCGGCAAGCTTCCGGGCGGCGTGTGGCCTGAGCCAACCACCTCGGCCATCGTGCTTCCCGTAGCCAAGCCGGGGCAAAACGGCGGTACGGCAGGAGTCCTAGTCGCGGGCATCAATCCTCGCCGGGCGCTCGACGACACGTATCGCGGCTTTTTCGATCTCGTCGCCGGACATTTGGCGACGGCCGTATCGAATGCGCGGGCCTACGAGGAGGAACGCAAGCGCGCTGAAGCTCTTGCGGAGATCGACCGTGCGAAGACCCAGTTCTTTTCGAATGTGAGTCACGAATTCCGCACACCGCTGACCCTGATGCTGGGTCCTTTGGAGGATGTGCTTGCCAAACCCGAGACTAGCCCACTATCCGACGATCGGTCGCTTTTGCGGGTCGCACACCGCAATGGCGTGCGCCTGCTCAAACTCGTCAACACCCTCCTCGACTTCTCCCGAATCGAAGCCGGGCGCGTGCAGGCGAACTTCGAGCCGGTCGACCTCGCAATCTTTACAGCAGAACTCGCCTCCAACTTCCAATCCGCCATTGAAAAGGCCGATCTTCGTCTGTTTGTCGATTGCCCGTCGCTGCCGCAACCGGTCTACGTCGATGCCGACATGTGGGAGAAGGTGGTTGTCAATCTCATATCAAATGCCTTTAAGTTCACATTCGAAGGTGAGATCGCCATAGCGACCAGGCCGTCTTCTGACGGCAGCTGCGCCGAGGTCACCATTCGCGATACCGGCACGGGCATCTCGCCCGAAGAGCTCTCTCATTTGTTTGAGCGGTTCCATCGGGTGGAGGGCGCACGCGGGCGCTCGATCGAGGGGAGTGGGATCGGCCTCGCCCTGGTCCAGGAATTGGTCAAGCTTCACGGTGGGACCATGCGCGTCGCCAGCCAAGTCGGGCAAGGAAGCGTCTTCACGGTGGCAATCCCCTTCGGCGTCGCTCACTTGCCGGCAGAACGGATTGGTCGAGCGCGGGCGCTGGCCACAACCAATGTGCGCGCACAGGCCTATGTCGAGGAGGCGCTAGGGTGGCTTTCCGATGGCGCCACCGGTACGTCCGAGCCGCCTCCACCGTCAACGTGGGAAGATCCAGGCGACGTTGCTGCCATCGCCGGGGCTGAAGGTCAATTGGTCCTGGTCGCCGACGACAACGCCGACATGCGGAATTATGTGCAAAGGCTTCTCCGCGCTGGGGGATTCCGGGTGGAAGCGGTGACGGACGGTAAAAAGGCACTCGCCGCGGCCCAGCGGCTCAGGCCCGATCTTGTTCTTTCCGATGTCATGATGCCTGAGCTCGATGGTTTCGGGCTACTGACAGCCTTTCAAAAAGACCCCGAACTGCGCGGCACGCCTGTGCTGCTGTTGTCGGCACGGGCGGGCGAAGAGGCCAAGGTGGAAGGTTTATCGGCAGGCGCGGATGACTACCTGATCAAACCTTTTTCCGCCCGAGAACTACTTGCCCGGGTAGGCGTAAAATTGCAGCTCGCCCGTACCCGTCGCGAGCGGCAGCTTCGAGAGGTGCAGATGGAGCTGGCACACGTCAACCGGGTCGCCACGATGGGGCAACTCACGGCGTCCATTGCCCACGAGATCAAGCAGCCGCTCGGCGCAGTGGCGATAAGCGCGAACGCCAGCTTGCGTTGGCTCACGCGAGACCAGCCTGACATCGAACAAGCGAAGCTATGCGCGGAGCGCATCATCAAAGGGGCCGATCGAGTGGCCGCTATAGTCAGCGGGATTCATGGTTTTATCAAAAAGGATGCCCTGCGGACGGAGTTGCTGGACATCAACGATGCGATCCTGGATATAATGATTCTGATTAACGGTGAAGCGCTGAAGCACGGGGTCAGTGTGCAGACGCGTTTGCCACATGACCTGCCGCGGGTTCAAGGAGACCGGGTCCAACTCCAGCAAGTAGTGCTGAACTTGACCGTCAACGCCATTCAGGCAATGAGCGGCGTCGGTGAGGGCGAGCGCGAACTCTACATCAGTACCGAGCGCACTGGGGAAGGCATTCGCGTTGCAGTGCGGGATACAGGTCCGGGCCTGAGTCCGAACAGTATTCACCGTCTGTTTGAACCGTTCTACACGACAAAGCCCAGCGGCATGGGCATGGGGCTATCCATTTGCAGGTCGATCATCGAAGACCACAGCGGACGGATATGGGCGAGCGGGTGCGAGCCACAGGGGGCTCTCTTTCAGTTTACGATTCCTGCACCTGAGCTGTAATCCTGATCAGGGTTAATGTCTCTTGTTGGCGCACTGACCGCCATTCGCTACGGCGCACAAAATTCCGTCGCTATTGGGGGCACTGCCGACATAACGGGACTTGAGGTGGCGGGCGGCTCGATCGAAAATGACCCGAAGCCGACATGAGGCGGGTTGCAATCCCGCAGCGCAGCTACCCCGCTGTGGCGGGACAGGCGACTTCGGTAACGGGCCTGACGCTACATCTAGCGATCGTGGCTTGTTTCGTCTTCTGGTGGGAAATTTATCACCCGGCGTCTTCTGACTTTTGCAACGAAATCGGCACTTATTGACTGTTGGCTCGCTCGGCAAAATAATGGGCCAACCATCATGGCACCGACGCCCGCCCGAATGGATTGTCCGCGACATCGATCGGCCCGCAAGACCGTTTACGCTTCGCTTGTTACCTCCTCCCCTGGTGCGCCTGCCCTTCGATGTCGGCGATCTGGCCGTGGATCCAAGCGAGGTCCTCCTTCCATTGCGTGTTGCCAGGCGCGATGGCGACGAGCGCAGCCATGATCTCTCGCCCTTTGCGCAATTCGACCAATGCTTCCGCAACATTGCCCAGCCGTGGATGGACCGACGCTAGTTTCATGTAGCTGACAGCCAGATCGCTCTGCCATTCGGTATTGCCGCGATCAGCCGCGGCCAAGCGCTGTCTGATGTCGAGGCAGTCGTGGTAGGCCTTCAGTGCCTCCTCGAGCTTGCCCTGCGCCACCAGCATGTTGCCGATCCTCTCGTACGACAACGACAGGTCGCTCTGCCACTCGGTATTGCTGCGATCGGCGGCAGCCAGGCGCTCTATGATGGCAAGCCCGTCGAGATAGGCCTTGCGCGCCTCCTCGAGTTTGCCCTGCGTCACCAGCACGTCGCCGACGAGCCTGTACGACACTGACAGATTGCTCTGCCACAGCGTGTTGCTGCGATCGGTGGCAGCCAGGCGCGCTCGCATCGCGAGGCTGTCGCGGTAGGCCTTGAGCGCCTCCTCGAGCTTGCCCTGCGTCACCAGCACGTTGCCGACCTTCTCGTACGACACCGACAAATCGTTCTGCCACTGCGTATTGCTGCGATCGGTGGCAGCCAGGCGCGCTCGCATGGCGAGGCTGTCGCGGTAGGCCTTGAGCGCCTCCTCGAGCTTGCCCTGCGTCACCAGCACGTCGCCGACGTGGTTGTACGACACCGACAGATTGCTCTGCCACTGCGTATTGCTGCGATCGGTGGCAGCCAGGCGCGCTCGCATGGCGAGGCTGTCGCGGTAGGCCTTGAGCGCCTGCTCGAGCTTGCCCTGCGTCACCAGCACGTCGCCGACGTGGCTGTACGACACCGACAGATTGCGTTGCCAGCCGCGATCGGCGGCGGCCAGGCGCTTATAGATGGCGAGGCTGTCACGGTAGGCCTTGAGCGCCTCCTCGAGCTTGCCCTGCGTCACCAGCACTTTGCCGATCCGCTCGTACGACAACGACAGATTGCTCCGCCACAGGGTATTGCTGCGATCGGCGGCGGCCTGTGGCTCGGCGATAGCGAGGCCGTCGCTGTAGGCCTTGAATGCCTCCTCGAGCTTGCCCTGCGCCACCAGCACGTCACCTACCTTGTAGTACGACGTCCACAGATCGCCCTGCCACTGCGTGTTTTTGCGGTCAGCAGCGGCGAGGCGCTCCCTGATGGCGAGACCCTCGCGGTAGGCCTTGAGCGCCCCCTCCAAGTCCCCGAGAGTCTGATAGGTATCCCCGAATTCATCCAGCATGACAGAGCGGCTCCGTTGCAGCACCGGATCATCGGGTGCAGAGGCCGCGAGCCGCTCGAAGGTCGTCTTCGCGGTCTCGAGAATCTTGCGCACGGTTTGCGCACTTATCCCCTGCACGTTGCGCAGCCCCTGGGCGATATTGACCACCAGGCTGTCGGCGGTGCGGCGCGCGATCTCGAAATTTTGCGTCGCTCGATCGCGCTCGGCAACAGCGCGCCGCTTGGCGCGGACAGCCTCCTGTTGAGACCGGTAGGCCAAGACCCCGGCTCCCGTCGCGGCAACCGCAAGCGCGAAGAAGAACACCGCCGCCGCCGCTACCATGCGTTGGCGCGCGCGCCCCCGGTTGCGCGAAGCCGTCACGTAGCCGGTGAGCTCGGCCGGATAAAGCGTGGTATCGTCCCTCTACTGCATGGGCATGACCCCCACGGGAGGGTCACATGGCAAATCCAAATCTGGCGGATCAAGCTGAGGTGCCCCGTCGCGCCCGCTGGAGTTCACAGGCCACGGGGAGTGGCTGTTACTTGTATCGGCCCACTCTGCACACTGGGGCCGCCCTGGCCATGACCCTCCGGCAGCGATGCCGAAGCCGAGGAAGGACACCAGGGAACTTCCTAGCGCTGGTTCGGGGTGAACCCGATAGCTCAGAATCTGTAGCTTAGTGCCGCTCTCTTCACTCCCATTTCTGCTGAAGTAAGACAAACCTAATACCCTTTTTTGTCACGAAGTAGCGGATAGAACTGAATCCAGGTCATGTCGGTGTTTGCGACGTTCGCGATATGGCATCCCGCACATTCGGCCACAGGCTTTTCCGCGGCGGTCGGATCGTAGGGCAATGGGTGATGCCCGAAGGTGAAGAATCCCCAGCCGTTGGTCCCAGCAAACCGCTTACTGTCTTTCACCGTCATGTCGATGCCGTTGTACTCACCGTTGAAATACCCGCGCCCAGATGGTTCCCTCCGAGAGCTGTCTGGAAAAGTGGGTTTTAGAACCCGAGTCAACTCTTTGACGATGACCGTTCCTTCGGGAAAGGACCCGGTCCTCAGATAGGCATCGACATTTTTCTTTTCTATGTATACATGATGATATTCGGGGAAGTTCGACTTGGTACAGCCTCCGGGCTGGTCGCAGTTGTAATTTCCATCATTGAGGCCCTCGGGAGTTAAGGGCGCACCCACAAAAACCCATGCGCGAAAGCCGGTTGGCGTCTTCACTCTGCCAGCAGAGTCATACACAGGGTACTCCTGGTTTTGAGCGACAACGGGTCCCGTATTGAACAGGAACGAACTCGCAGCAAGCACACCAACTCCACCGACGATTCCCAACAGGTACTTTTGCATTGCGATTCTCCTTGTGAAGCGTTTTCAGAAACGAGTTTCCGTAGGGCCTTCTGCCTACTTCGATTTGAGGACCGGGGTAACCTTGCACGTAAACCCAGTCTGTCGCCCACCCGTTTTTGCTGTAATCTTCCCGTTTTTGCGGTAATACTGAGCCGCGCCCGGAGAGGCGTAGGTGACGTGCATTTCCGTGTCACCGTTGAGATGCGTCGGAACATATGTTCCGAGCAACTGGTAAAGATCCCGAACGTCGGTTGGCTTACGAATGTTTCCCGCGACTGGATCACGCTGGCGGTGGCTGATACCGGAATCGGCATGACAGCGGAGCAGACACGCTGTTCCAGGAATTTTCGCAAGCCTCTTCCGCCACGGCGAGCAAGTATGGCGGCACGGGCCTTGGCCTCGCTATCAGCCGTCGCTTCTGTCAGATGATGGGCGGTGACATCACGGTTGAGAGCGAGCCCGGCCGTGGCTACCTTCACGATCCGGCTACCGAGGATTGTGGACGCTCCGAAGGAAGTGGTGGCTGCCAATCCGGCCCACGCAGGAGAGGCGGCGCTGAAACATCATCAGTAGATTTTGCTGCACTGCATTAGTCGGCTTTTGGCACTTGGCGTCTTTCACTGCGGTGCACAAAATTTGGACGCGATTGGAGGTACTGCGGACATAGACCGGCCCCCGGCCCCAATCGCCTCCGAGACTTATGACCCATCTGAGACATGGACGGTGAAAGACTTTTGCGGCGCAAAAGCATTGTTCGTCCCCCGTTCGGGAAGCGTGATATCGTCTCCTCCAGTGAACTGGGCACGACACCCACGGGAGAGTTACATGACTCAGGCCATCTCCAGCCCGTACTACGTTATTCCGGGGCGCTCACTTCGTTCGGAGCCGCAACGATGAAATGCATTCGCTTGGTGCGAAGAGGATGATCAAAATGCTTCAAAGTCGTAGGTTCAAAGTGACAAATCGATCTTGCTCACAAAGGTCAACGCACCTTGTGGTACTCGGGATAGCTTATTTTCTGGGCACCAGCATTGCCGCCGCCGAGAACGACAGGGAGCTGAGTCAAGAGTACTTGACCTGCCTTGATAAGGCCAACGGCGTTACATTTGCAATGATTGATTGTATTGCTGTCGAAACCAGTCGTCAGGACACTCGGCTCAATGAAAATTACAAAAACCTGACTTCGAAGGTCTCTCCCAAGCGAAAACAACCGCTGCTTGACGCCCAGCGCGCCTGGATAAGATTTCGTGATGCGAATTGCAACTTCTACGGCGATCCCGAAGGGGGCACCAGCGCGCGACTGAGCGCCAACGAATGCCTTCTAAACACAACCGCTGATCGTGCCAAAGAATTGAAACTACTGATCCCTGACTAACTGAGGTGGAGAGGCGCGCGGCCGCACATTCAACGGACCTCCTGGAATTGTCATGGCTGATGACGGCGCAGAATTTCCCTTTCCTCTCTACGCTCATCCACGAACTGGGACACGGCTTTGGCCTCACCCATGCCGTGAGTGCCCCCTTGTCCGAGTTACGGCAGCTGTTGGGGGTGAACCGGCCGTTGCTGTTGCAGTGCGGTAAATTCGCGTTTTGACCCACAACAGACAGTGGCTGCCAGATTTTGCTGTAATGCACAACGCGGTATTTCCCGCCGCCGTGTGGTAGAGTGCAATTCTCGGATTTGAGGGCAGCACATGAGACGGCGCGAGTTCATTACAGCTATGGGCGGGGCGGCGGCGTGGCCGCTCGCGGTGCGCGCGCAGCAGCCGAAGGTCTGGCGCGTCGGGGTTCTCGCATACGTGCCTCCGATGCCTGCCATGTTGAGCGCGTTCCGTGATGGTATGCGCGAGCGCGGCTACGTTGAAGGGCAAAATCTGTCCATCGACGTTCGCTGGCCACAAGGAACATTCGAGCATGATCCCAGTCCTGTGGTTGTGCTTACTAACAGCAATGTTGATGTGATCGTCGCATGGGGCACGCCTGCGACGATCGCGGCTCGCCGCGCAACATCGACCATACCCATTGTCATGGTAACAGTCGGAGATCCAGTTGGTTTCGGGTTCATCGCCAGTCTGGCGCGACCTGGACGCAATATCACTGGCCTCACCAACATCGTAGTCGATCTCAGTGCCAAGCTGATGGAACTGTTTGCCGAACTGGTTCCCGGCATGAAGCGCGTCGGCGTCGTTCGCAATCCCAACAATCCGGTTGTGACCATGATGCTTCGGGAGACCGAGGACGCAGTCCGTAAATTGAACATGCAGGTTGAGGTCGTTGACGCTCAAACCTCCGATGAATTCAAGAGCGCATTCGCCCAGCTGAGCGCAAAGAGTGCTGATGGCGTGGTGCTGCTCGCAGACCCTACAGTCATCGTACACGGCCGGAGGATCGCGGAGCTTGCGCAATCGGCGCGACTGCCCACGGCCTTTCAAGCCCGCGAGAATGTCGATGCGGGTGGCCTCTTCTCGTATGGAGCTGACCGAAACTACCAGTTCCGCCAAGCGGCCTTCTATGTCGATCGCATCCTCAAGGGTGAGAAGCCCGCCGACCTTCCGGTGCAGCAGCCCACGAAGCTCGAACTCGTCATCAATCTCAAAACGGCGAAGGCGCTCGGCCTCACGGTGCCGCTGATCATGCAAATGACCGCCGACGAGGTAATCGAGTAGGAAGACTGTTTTGCTGCAACTGCTCACGTCGGCTAATGTGCAGGTTTTCGGACGCCGGCACCGACGCTCTGACCGCACGCTCCGTTGGCCGGCGGCCGAAAAGCGCCAAGGCACGAAATCGCGTCGGGAGGTAGTGGGAAGGCGGAGCCGCAAGCTGACGGGCGCGCCGCGAGCCCTTATGGGGATTTGGACGCTCGGTTGGGCCGGGTCATGCCCGGCCGTGACGAGTGGTGTGGTCGGTTTGCTCTAAAGTTTGGATCAGGAGGTCGAGCCGAGCGACCGGGATGCATGTTGAGCGAGCCGATTTGCGTGCAGCTGTTCGCTAATTGCGAAGATAGATGCGAGCTTGGGGTGCGGCGGGCGGCAAGCCAGCAAGAAAAGCAGGTCAGGTAGCAGTCGTTGATCGGCGGTGACGGGATCATGAGGTGTCGATCCTGATCGCTGGCGGCGGCGAGCTTGCTCGGTAGTGTGGCGTTGCGCCTCGTTCGAACCTCTCAATGATGACCATGCGGCCGCCGCAGCAGGGGCAGAGATTTGTCGTTTGCGGCTCGGGCTTGGTAGCATTGGGGATGATTGCTTTGATGGCATCAACGGGAATTATTGGCGGCGTGAGCAGTTCGCGGGCGCGGGCGATGTTCTCGGCGCGTTTGCCGCTGGCGAGCAGGCCATAGTAGCGGATGCGGTGGAAGCCCGCGGGGAGCACGTGGATCAGGAAACGGCGGATGAACTCATGGGTGGCGAGCGTCATCACCTGGTAGCGCTTGGGACCTTCGAGCCTGTAGTCCTTCCACTTGAAGGTGACGCCTTTCTGGTCGCATGCGATCAAGCGGCGATTTGAGATCGCGACGCGATGAGTGTAGCGGGCGAGATAGCGCAAGACTTCCTTCGGGCCGCCGAAGGGGCGCTTGCAGTAGACCACCCACTTTGTGTTCCACAGCGGCGCCAGATAGGCGGCGAATGCACGTGGATCGATCAGTCGGGTATGCTTGCCGAAGAACTGCAGCGCACCCGCCCGATAAGCGGCACGGAGCTTGTCCAGGAACAACCCGCGGAACAAGGCTGACAGCACGTCCACTGACAGCAAGAAGAGCGGCCGGCAGGAGACCCAGCTCTTGCGATCGAGCGAGAAGCCGCCGCCTGGCACGATCATGTGCACATGCGGGTGATGGGTCAGTGCCGAGCCCCAGGTGTGCAGCACAGACAAGATGCCGATGCGAGCGCCGAGCTGCTTGGGATCGGCCGCGATGGTGAGCATGGTCTCGGACGAGGCCTTGAACAGGAGATCGTAGATCAACGTCTTGTTTTGATAGGCGATGTCGGCGATCCGAGCGGGCAGCGTGAACACCACGTGGAAATACGGCACCGGCAAAAGCTCCGCCTCGCGCTCGGCGAGCCATTCCCGTGCCGCCGCGGCCTGACACTTCGGGCAGTGCCGGTTGCGGCAGGAGTTATAGGCGATGACGGTGTAAGCACAGTTCTCGCAGCGCTCGACATGGCCACCGAGCGCCGCCGTGCGGCAGCGCTCGATCGCCGTCATCACCTTCAACTGGTCGAGGCTGACGTGACCGGCATTGGCAGAACGCCACGCCGCCCCATGGTCGCGGAAGATATCCGCGACCTCCAGCTTTGGACGGAACATTGCCGCGGGCGATTACGCCGGCGGCTGATCTTCCTTGCGGTTCTTCCCAGCTTTCCTGGGCCTCTCCTTTGCGTGCGCCAAGTGGTCGAGCGGGCTCTCGACGGCGGAGATCATGCCGGTGGCGACGTGCGTATAGCGCGTCGTGGTGTCTGTTTTAGTGTGACCCAACAGCGCCTGGATGGTTCTGATATGGGTTTGGCGTTCGAGTAGATGGGTGGCGAAGCTGTGGCGCAACGTATGCAGCGTCACGCCCTTCTTGATCCCCGCAGCGTCGGCAGCTTCATGGAATAACCGATTGAGATGGCGGGCGCTGATCGGCCTGTCAGCAGACTTTCTGCTGGGAAACAGCCAACGTTCCTGTAGCGGTATTCCCGCATCGTGACGCGAGGGACGCCCCCTCCACCATTGCCGCAGCAAGCCGAGCATCTCCTGCGGCAGCATCACGTTGCGGTCCTTGCGGCCCTTTGACTGCTCGATGCGAATGATGCTCTGTGCTTTGTCGATATGCTTGTCCTTGAGCCGCACGATCTCGCTCGCCCGTAATCCGCAGCCATAGCCGAGGCTGAGCAGAACACGCGTTTTGAGGCTTGAGGCTACCGCCAGCAATCGCTTCATCTCGTCGACGCTCATCACCAGCGGAAGCTTCTCCGGTTCACGAATGTGATAGACCTCTTCGGCCAGATCCAATCGCCGCAGCGTCACCCGGAACAAGAACCGCAGCCCAGTCATGATGCAGTTGCGCGTGCAGATGCTCACGCCTGTGTCGGCCAGGTGCAGCTGGAAGCGGCGGATATCCTCAAGGGTCGCTGTGTCAGGGGATCGCTTCAGAAACGCCGCGAACCGCTTGCAGCTGCGGATGTGGCCTCGCTGCGTGCCCGCGCAGAGCTTGCGCGCATTCATATCTTCGATCATACGCTGACGCAGCGGGGTGATAGC
This sequence comes from uncultured Alphaproteobacteria bacterium, assembly GCA_963841705.1. Lineage (GTDB taxonomy): Bacteria > Pseudomonadota > Alphaproteobacteria > Rhizobiales > Xanthobacteraceae > VAZQ01. The sequence goes on along the minus strand of CAWJDY010000019.1, from coordinate 126,492 downwards.
CTTGGTTGTCATAGGCAACTCCTGTCTTGAGTGAGGTTGGTAGACACCTCGATCCTCAAGACAGGGCGCTTCCCCCGCTACCCACGATCTCGTCCCTGGGGATAAGCACTCAGGTCGAGCCGCACCTCGCAGCTATCGCGTAGCGATTTAGTGCTATGGCACATAGCGCCGCATTCAACCCGTCTTGTCGGGTCTGCTTGTTGGGGTGAAGCGGACAGAAATGCTGCGATGCGGTAATGCGCTGCCTCTGTCGGGCGGATTTTGGTAGGCTCGGGTCCCAGCGAGCGGGCAGCCAGTTTTAGTCATGCCATCTTCAACTGCATTTTGCAGCTATGTTTCTGCGGTGACGGTGCTTTTACAATTTGCTTTGGGAAATATCGTGCTTGCCCAGGAGGGACAAGCCACGACAACTACAGCTTCAGCTAATGATCGCGGAGACGCATGCCAGCAATCCATCGAGAAGGTAATCGACCTTTGCATGATCCGAGGATTGAATAATATCGGGCGCGTGAACTGTGAGTGCGTGGAGGACGGACGCAAGTGGACGTGTACAGGGACAGCGGCCTGCAAAAAATAACCTCCTCAGTGCCGACCGTCAGTCCACCCGCCGGAGGGTCCGCTCACTGAGGTGCTGCGGACAACATATGCTCGCGGCGAGTTCTTCTCTCCATGACCTGCCGTGCTTGACAATTCCTCCTGATACCCCCAAATGATGCACAATTGGTTCATAAATATCGCGTGTAGTCGGCAGGTACCGCCACGACGAGTGAACCGATCAACCCCGGAAATCGTGAGCGCTTTCTCGAGGAAATTTTCTCACTGCGAATAGTGCGGGTCGCACACGAGCGAGGGCGGCGTAAATTCCGCTCGCTCTGATTCCCGTCCTGCCGCCGGGGCATATTTCACCTGCCATTACCAAGGAGTGAGCCATGCAGAATGGCCAAAAAACAATGATGAGTACGCACCGCCCCAAATCGGCGAGGCCATTTGCTAACCGCTCGAAGCAGTGGACATCGAATGTCGCCCGCCCCGAGCCGAAGGGCTCTGGAAACGCGCAAAGAAACTATGAGCGGTATCTCGCGCTAGCCCAAGCCCAAGCCCAGTCCGGCGATATAGTCGGGGCAGAAAACTACTACCAGCACGCCGAGCATTATTTCAGATCGATGTCCTCCGGCCGAGAAACGACATAAGAGACCTCCAAATAGCCGCCCATGAGGTGATCGAATAAAGCGCGGCCAATGACCATTTGTGGCACAAAGCGTCGGAGGCCAAGGCGTCGAATTTACGTCAGCGTTTGAGAGAGCAGCAGAAGTGCATGGACGGACGGCCTCGGCTGCCTTCCGAGGCTTATGACCCCCCGCAGACGTTGGCCAACCTATTTTGCTGTGCTGCACAAGACAGATCTCTTCATGCTACGGTACGGTCGTCAGGACTGAGCATGAGACGACGCGAGTTCATCAGGTTGCTCGGTGGTGCGGCAGTATGGCCGCTTGCAGTGCGCGCGCAGCCGCCGGCGATGCCAATCGTCGGCGTCGTCAGCCCCCGATCGCCCGAGGATTCCGCGCGCCTTGGCGCTGCGTTCCGCAAAGCCCTCAACGAAACCGGCTACATCGAAGGCCAGAACGTCATGGTCGAGTACCACTGGCTGGAGGGCAAATACGATCGCTTGCCGGCACTCATGGCCGACTTCGTCCGCCGTCGCGTGGCCGTGATTGCCACGCCCGCCTTCACCGCTGCCGCCCCGGTGGCCAAAGCCGCGACCACGACGATCCCGATCGTCTTCGGCGTCGCTGAAGACCCGGTCAAGTTGGGTCTGGTCACCAGCCTTGCCCGGCCGGGCAGCAATGCAACCGGCATCAATTTTTTGACCATCGAAGTGGTGGCCAAGCGACTGGGTCTGCTGCACGATCTGGTGCCCAAGGTGGTTCGGTTTGCCGTGCTGATTAATCCGGCCAATGCTTCGAGCGCCGAGACCATGCTGCAAGAGATCCCGGAAGCGGCACGCGCCCTTGGAGTGCAAATTCAGGTTCTTAACGCCAGCACCAGCGGCGAGATCGAAGCGGCATTTGCCACCCTTGCGCGCGACCGGGCCGACGCCCTCTTCGTCGCCCCCGACGGGTTCTTCAGCAGCCGGCGCGTCCAATTTGTGACGCTCGCGGCGCATCATCGGGTTCCCACGGCCTATGCCCTTCGCGAGTTTGTCGAAGCCGGTGGGCTGATGAGTTACGGCACCGATGTTGTGGACGTGTATCGTCAGGTCGGTGTTTACACCGGTCAAATCCTCAAGGGAGCGAAGCCTGCTGACTTGCCGGTCGTGCAGTCAACGAAATTTGAGTTCGTCATCAACATGCAGACCGCACGCCTGCTCGGCATCGAGGTGCCGAACTCGATCCAATTGCTCGCCGACGAGATCATCGAATAACCATACAGCTTTTGCTGCACTGCATATGTCGCCTGTTGGCACTTGGCGTCTTTCACTGCGGTGCACAAAATTTGGACGCGATTGGAGGTACTGCGGACATAGACCGGCCCCCGGCCCCGATCGCCTCCGAGGCTTATGACCCCAATGTATGGTCCGGCCGTGCGGTGCAAGAGGTTTTGTCAACTCTGGCTGATGCGGTCTTGCATCAATGTATCCGGCTTCTGATTGGAGCGTGTTGTGCTCCGAGCCATCATGGATATCAGCGCGCGTGCGATCTCATTACCGGACAGGCCTCGAACGGGCCGTTTGGGTCACCAGTGTTCGCATGCGCCGGGAAGACCGAATCTCCATCGTTGTCTCATCCTCTCGCAGACCTCGGCGGGTAAAGGGTGTTAGCTACCTCATCAATAGCCTCCTTGCTTCGCGCTGTTCCTTTGTTCGCGCCTTGCGGCCGTTCCTTCGTCCCGGCCTGCGGGTGCACAGGCGCGTCGCGCGCAGGGGCCGTCAAGGCTGGCCGTCGCGCTTAGCTTGCCACTTGCACCAGCATTGCCAGGCCACGCCTTGACGGGCGCGAGCACGGCGCGAGGATCAAGCAGGTCGGGGCGCCGTCGCATGGGTCTTTACGCACTCGAAGGCGCGCCCTTTGTTGAGAACTGCCCAGGCGATACGGGCGAGCTTGTTGGCGAGCGCAATCGCCAGCACATTATGGTGCAACCGCTCTTGTGCTGCCTCGATCCAGGATTTGAGCCCGTAGCGCTCCCAATTCTCTGGGCGAACCCTGGTCAGCACGACCCAGGCTGCCTGAACGAACAGCACGCGCAGATAGCGATTGCCGCGTTTTGATATGCTGCCGAGGATTGTACGGTCTCCTGTCGAGATTTGTTTCGGCACCAGTCCGAGCCAGGCACCGAAGTCGCGCCCTTTCGAGAATACAGAACCATCGCCGATCGCCGCCACCATTGCGCTGGCAATGATCGGCCCGATACCGGGCACGCTCATCAACCGATCGCACGCCGGATCCTTACAGGCCACCGCGCCAATCTCGTTGGACAGGGCTTCGATGCGCGCATCGAGCCGATGCCAATCGTCGAGCAGTCCCTCGATGATGTGCAGCATGCGTGGCGACAAGACGTCAGTGCATTTGGCGAGAATGCCGGGCAGTTCGGCGCGCAGGAAGCCCAGCCCCTGCCGCACCGCAACACCGCGCTCAAGCAGGAAGGCGCGTATCTGGTTGATGATGCCGGTGCGCTGGCCGACCAACCGCTCGCGCACGCGGTGCAAGGCTTGCAAGTCGAGCTGATCGGCAGTCTTGGTGGCGACGAATTTCATGGTCGGGCGCTGCACCGCCTCAGCAATGGCCTCAGCATCGCGGAAGTCGTTTTTCTGCCCTTTGCTGTACGGACGCACGTATTTCGCCGGCATCAGCCGCGCGTCGTGACCAAGCGCCTGCAGTTTGCGACTGAGATGATGCGCGCCGACGCACGCTTCCATGCCGATCAGGCAAGGCTGCATGTTGGCAAGCCGCGCTTCGACCTGGCCGCGCGACCATTTCTGCCGCAGCACGATCGCGCCCCGCTTATCGAGACCCACGATGTGAAACGAGTTCTTGCCGATATCAATGCCAGCGACGGCGATTGCAGCGTTGAGTTTCTGAGACATAATGCGCTCCTTGTCTTTGGCGCCCCTTGCCAGCGTAACTTGCTGGAGGGGCTGGAGCACGGCCGGACCATCCCATTACCGGACGGAGCTAAGCGTCTTCTTCGAGCGGCTCGAAATGCGGTTGGAACCAAATCTGCGCGATGAGAGTGGGGACGACAGCGCTGCCGATAACTGCCGTCACGAGAATGGTATATTGCTCTTGGGTAATGATGCGATTGGTCAGGCCAAACAAGGCCGAAATAGACCCGAAGGTCAGACCCGTTGACATCATCAACGTCGTGTACATCCCCTCACGCCGCTCGAAATTGAAATGCCGGGTTAAGGGCAAAATACCCGCAAACTTAGTGATCATCTTCATGGCGAGGAACAATGCGATCAAACCGGCGCCAGCGAGCAAAGCATGGGCCTCGATCAGCGAGCCGGCTTTGAGAAAGTAAAAAGGCGTTAGGAACGCAAAGCAAATAGCGCGCATCCGAAGCTGAAGCTCTTTTTGCTTCATGAAGAACGGTGCCAACGCCATTCCGACAAGATAGGCGGGCAAGACAGCCTCACTCTTTCCCAAATTCGCAAGGCCACCAAGAGCAAACAGAACCAGAAACAGGAACTTGATTTCAGGCTCGCTCGCCCGCCCTCCTATGCGCTCGAACACCCAAGGGACAACCCAGGGGAGCGCCGCCATAACGGCGATGGTGGTGACAGCGAACAGCATCAAGTATAGATTGTAGTTCGCGAAGACCAAGCCAAGTGCAAGCACTGTGCCGATGTCGTTGATAAAGCATGCCGCCAATATAATTTTTCCAAGTTCGGTGCGATTGTATCCAGTTTCAACCATTACAGCATAAACAACGGCTACGGATGTGGTGGAGAGTGCGATCCCGGCAATCTGGGCTTCAGGCCACGACCAGCCAAGGCCGTATCGAGCCAAGAGCAAGCAACCGAGATAAGGTGCAAAGAACCCCATCAATCCAATGGTCACGCTGGACCCAAAATTCCGCTTCACGACGTGCGGGTCGATGTCTGTGCCCGCAAGGAATGTCAGAACAATCGCGCCGAAGCTGGCGATGTAATCAATCCACGGCGTCAATTGCAGGCCCACCGTATTACCCGCGATAGCCCCGACGACAATTTCGAACAGGGCGGCTGAAATCGTAATGAAGAGCGAGCCGATCGCCGCCAATAGAGCTAACGCCATCCATACCGCAGACTGAAGCCAGATATTTTCCATGGCTGCTGGTGTCCTCTTCGTCGTGCCAGGCACAAAAAAACCCGCAGTGGCGGCGGGTCACGAGAGGCCCTACCGCCGCATATGCGAACGCGGTAGGGGTCATCAGCTCCTAGGAGCGGTTTTGGGGAACCCCATCCCCTTCAGGTTGGCGCCTTAGTAAGCGAACCGTGCTGCTATTTCAAGGCAGCGTCCCCAACCGGGGATGTCGGTTATTGGCACATAGCGTCGTAAAACCCCCTCCTGTCGGGGGTCTGCTCATTGAGGTGAAGCGGACAGCAATGCTGCGGCGCGGTAATGCGTGCTTTTTTGACCCCAAGCCGACATAAGACAGGCTAATAGCCCAATCGTTTTTCGGGAGGTCGCATTAACGCATTGACCCACATCAATGGCCTCACCTATCGCTGCATTTAAGGAGAGAGCCACCTTCGTTTCTGGGACGCATTGAGCTGTGCGGAGAACCCCAGTATCCTAGGTTACCGCCAGCTCATCGGCGAGCAATTCAGGAGGACACCATGAAAACTCAGTACACGGTCGCATTGTCAATGCTTGCAGGCATCGGGCTTGGTGCAGTGGCGGTTCAAGGACTCCATGCCCAGGCCAAACCACCCGCTTACTTAGTCATCGAAATTAACAAAGTAACCGACGCGGAAGGTTTTAAAGTCATTACCCAAAGACCCACGGGCGGCGCCGATGTTGCTAAAGGATTGGGCGGTCATTACATCGCCCGCACCGACAAAATAACCGCCCTCGATGGCACTGCGCCGCAGCGTTTCATCGCCTATGCGTTCGATAGCGTTGAGAAAGCACAAGCCTTTAACAATTCGGCATACATGAAAGAGGTCAACGCAATACGAGGCAAAACAACGCAGGCGCGTTCGTTCATCGTCGAGGCTATGTCACAATAGCCCAAGTGTTTTTTCGCAAGCTTAGAGGCCGCTTCAGTTGGCGGCCTCTTTATTTTAGAGTGGGCCGGAGGCGCGATGTCGGCTGTTGGCACTAACGCGATGTGCCGTTATGTCCGCTATAGCGCCGCTTTCGGAGGATTAACGGAAGTAACAGAGAACGTTGTGTGACCGTCGCGATGGACCCGACTGAGGCATTGGTTGCTGATCAGCTGCACCCTGTACCAAAACACTGTCGCCGCAGAAGCGACCGATGTCGCGTCCTGCAGCGCAGGTGTGCCTGCCCGATAGCGGTCTCTTGCATCCGTAGCGGCCGCGGCAGTACCGTTCGGTGCTCACAAGATTGAGCACTCAATATTCCTTCAAGGAGAGATGCCATGCCGATCTACATCTCGCGCGGGCGTTTCACTTCGGACGCCGTCAAGGGCATGCTGGCTAAGCCGGAAAATCGTGAGGAAGCGGTTGCCAAACTCTTCAAGAGTGTGGGAGGCAGGCTCATCGGGTGGTACTTAACCTTCGGCCACCATGATTGGCTGGTTATTGGCGAGTTCCCTGACGAGAAGGCTGCTGCCTCTGCGATACTGGCCGCTGCCGCGGGAGGCAGTTTGTCCGATATCGAGACGACCGTCGCGATGACGTCGAAAGATGCTCACGCAACCTTCGAATCCGCCGGAAAGGCGGCGAAGAGCTTCCGCAGCGCCGGGCGTTCGTAGCTCGGCGAGACTTTCAATCTGAGCGCAACTGCCGGCAGCCATTCTGGATGCCGGGTGTTTTCCCGCGTGCACTCGGCCTCGATGCGATTGAAAGCGCCATCCTCTGAACGGGTTGTAGAATGCCTGGCCTGCCCGCTGACTGATCCCGGCAATTTCCCCCAGCGTGTGTCGATCGCGTCCTCAGAGGCGAGAGCCAGCCAACCTGCCAGTGCAGTTGCCGACGAAGTACCGCTTGGTGATCAATCTGAAAGTCGCCACCAAGGCGCTTGGGCTCCAGATTCCGGACAAGAAGCCGCCTTGCGCCGCGACGCGCTACCCATTGCCCGGGCCTGTTGGACGGCTCGGGCTATAAAGGGCCCGACCCGCCCACAGCCCCTCCCGTCGAGCCAGCCTCGACAGCCATGAGGCTCATTCGATCGGTCGACGTCGGATCGTCAGCACCGACGGTGCTATCAGGGTAACATTCAGAGATGAGGCAATACGATGCGGCCGGTGTAGACGCCGACTTGGCGATACACGTCCGCAACGTTGGATCCCATAGCTCATCGCCGTCGTGGGATTGGTCTACCAAGCTATGGCGCGGACGCACGATTTAGCCTGAGGTCCTTGAGACGGCCCGCGACGCGAGTAAGGCGACTGCCGAGGTTGCGTGCGGTTGTGAGCTCTGCTTCGACCGGCTGCCGCGAGCCGTCGGTTCCGGCTAGGGTGCCGGGTCCGTAGGGCGAGCCACCGATGCCGTCGGTTACGAGTATTTGCGGGTTCTGTGCGTATGGGGTGCCGACAAACACCATGCCGAGATGGATCAACGGCACGAGCGCCGTCAGGATCGTCGTCTCCTGGCCCCCGTGGATGGTTCCGAGCGGCCAACCCTTCGGACCCTGTCCGAAAAGGGACCACGCCTTATTCGATAGGCGATCTGTCTCGCAGTAGCGGCTGCCGAGCAGATAGATCAGGACCTCCACCGGCAGGTCTTCTAGTGCATGCTGCTCTGCCTCAGGGACAATCGCGTCCGGCTCGCCCTTGTCCTGCATCAGGAAGTCCGTGGACATGCTCAACCGGCCCGCGGGGGCGCGGATCACGTGGCAGAAATTGCTGAAAACGTCGTGATAGGTGTTGGCGGGGATGGGCGGGTCAAGTCGCATGTGATCCGGGGTCAGCAAGTCGGGAATGCGTGACGGATGGATGCTCAGCATCAGGATCATGGGCGTCGGCTGTGGGCAGTCATAGGAAATCTCGTAGCCCGCACGAATCTTCATCGAAAAAATCTTCGGCCCGCTCCGCGCAAGCAGAACTCTGCTGGATGCCCGCTAAGAACATGTCGGCAAAAAAGTTCCATTCTTCCGTCACGCGGCGGCAGAGCCTGGGCCCGCCGCAATCGTCGCAGGCTGCGTCATCGTCCTATACCGGGTTCCGCGACGCGCTTGCAAAGCTGCCATTCGTCCAGCGCGAGGCCTGCTTCTGGTCGGCGCGTCGGGCCTCTCACACGAGGAGGCGGCTGCGATCTGTGAGACCGCGGTAGGAACGATCAAGAGCCGAGTCCATCGTGCACGCAGGCGGCTCTCGGAGCTGCTCGCCATCGACAACGCCGACAGGTTCGGTCCGGACCACACGACGCGTGCTATTTTGACCATTCCGTTTCACCCGTCGGGAGCGCCTCGATCCGAGGATGTAAGGCGCTGAGACCTAGATCTGAATTGGACGTGTGTGCTGCTCAACCCCGTGCGCCATCCAGTGAGCGAGAAAAAGTGGACTCACGCATCGCCAATAGAAGCGGCCTTGTGGACAATCAAATAAGGTAGACCAGTTCCAGCATACCGGTAAAGTCGTATGCGGCGAACGCCCGCCCGCACACGAATGTAAAAACACAGGAGTGAGCAATTTTGCTCAAACTCCGGACGGACAAAGGCGTAACCCAATGACAATCGATACGCCATCCCAAAGCGTTCGGTCTTCAATTCAAACTAGCTGAACCGGAACCCATCCGGGTGTCCGGTGTCCTCGCTTCGAATCATGTCGAGCGAAAGGAAAGCCAATGCAAATTCCTACAATTCTACAAGGAAAACGACCTTTTGATCTGATTACGGGTGGGATCGCCGGAGCGATTCTCATAACCGCAGTTGGCTTCAATTGGACGGGCTATGGCTTCGGCTGGACGCTCCGCGGCACCACTGAGCAAATGGTTATTGATGCAGCGGTTGCCGCTCCAATAGGTGTCCAGGTCGATCCAATGCAAATGATGACGAACGCAAAGGGGTTGTCCACTGAACGGTATCACGACTTTTCGTTCGTGTTCGATTGAGCGGTCCTAGTCGCAACTGGGTCTGAGCGAAGAAAACGCCGATTCAGGGAAACTTGGCCCCCACAGGTGAGTGCCATGATTGCAACCAAAGCAGACCTTCGTCGCAGTTGGTATGACTACAATTGGGACTGGGCTCTGATCTTACTGCTCGCCTTTGTGCTGTTAGCAGGCATCGTCGTCCTCTGGACCTATGCCGATCATCCGCAAACCGCCGCTATACCCGACGACGCTACGACGGGACAGAGCACCCGACCAAGCGTGCCGACTATCCCCAACTGGCCTGATTCTAACACCGCCTAAGACTGCGGAGCTCAAACAGTAGCGCCGAAACCATCAGCGACGTTGCGGCACACTTTGCCGGTCGTGAGGTGTATGTTTTCGAAGCGGCGAGCGTCCGAAAGGGCTAGCACCCGCCATTCGCCCAGACTCCAATTCGGAAGGAAAAGTTGCCATGAGCGTGATTTATCCCTTGCATTTTCACCGGCGTGTGGACCGTCTCTGGACGTTGCGGGAGAAACACCAAAGATCAGCGCCTGTCTTTACGACAATTGATCGTCGCCGCGGTAACCGCTGTGAGTGCGGACGCCGTTCCACGGCGCCGAGCATGTCTGTCTATGTCAGGCCGGGGCTCATTGAACACCATTGGACATGCGGCGGTTGTGGGCGGCAGTGGAGTTCCTTGGGATCTGTCGCAATCAATGCTGCAGAATGAAAGCCACGGCGCGATTTCCCGTATCGAAGTGGACGCCGCAAAAGCTGGGTGAAAATCAACAATCCAATGACCTAAGGAGCCCAAATCAGTTTTAAGCATCTGCATGAGGAAACTGCGGTATTTTGCAGGGAGTTTTTGGACCCCTACGACGGACGCACGACTTCAGCACCTTGAGGGTCAGGAGCTTTCAGCCGCGAAGATTGCTGCCAAACTCGGGGTGAGCCGCAATTCAGTGATTGTGCGACGCCCCGAGCAATCTCGTGGCGAAGTTTTGACAGCACCGCGTCCGTCTTTCTCTGGCGTTCTTTTTGTCGAGCCGCAGTTCTAGCACGCATTCCCTTTCTCGCCGCTGCACACAAATGAGGTATCACGCGCTGCCGCGGGGTCCACAGACCGGGAAAATCATCAGGGGTTTGCCTGTTGTCCAATCTACCGTGAATACACAGCGCGCAGCGGAAGCAGCACGGTCACCCCTTGGGAACAGGTGCCGACCCCCTATCCACGATCTTCGCCAACATCGATCAGCGTGCCGTCGGGATCGGCAAGTTGCAAGGTGCCATTTGAACAGTTCTTCAATAGCCCCAGCCGTGCCGCGCCCTCGGAATCGAAATCGATTGGCTTCGGAGCAAGCTGAATGTTGGTCCTGGCCACCACGTCAAGATGTGCTGCGAAGGCTTTAATATCCTCAACGCGAAACCCGATATGATCCATTCCGGGTTGTTCAATTCCTGCGCCATTGAAGCTTGAAATCTTCCACGGCAGGATCGCTATCGTCACCCGGCCATCGGTCAGGTCGTAGGCGCCTTCCTGCGAGGGCGTATTGCGAGCTTCGAGTTCAAAGACGTCCGCGTAGAAATTGGCCAGCCGTTCGCTTTCACGTGCCCGGATGGCGAAATGGCTGAATGTCGTTTCCTGCTTCCACTCGCCTTTAGCATAGACCTCGGCTCGGTTTTCGTGTCCCGGCTGGGAAAGGTCGAAATAATTCCCAGCCGGGTCGTGCGCGCTGTAGCTCGCGAACGGCCGGTTGCTTGGGCGCTTCACGATTTCGATATCGGGGTATTTATTCGCAATCTTCTGCCGGACCTTTTCCAGGCTCTCGACTTCGATGCCGAAATGGTCAAGCCCTGCTTTGCGCCCTGCTCGCCGCGGGATGAGCGTCATCCCGACGTACCCATCGCCGACTGAGATTGCGCCCACCTCGCGCATCGTGTCACCCGACGCCTTCAGCCCGAACATTGCACGATAGAACATTCCGAGCAAGGTATAGCGATCGCTCGTAATGGCCAGATGATTGAGCTTGCCAAACATTTCTCTCTCCGAGGCAGCACCCCCGACAGTCAGTCGACGAGTTGGGCAAGGTTAGGCATCACGACCCGTTCCAGGGCAATGTCATGCATGATGTCACCTAACGCTTTCATCTCATTAACAAGGCTCTGGAGTCTCGCACGCGAAACTGCATTGCTGCGAGCGAAATAATCGATCTTGCGGAAATAGTCGTAGCTCCGCGCCACAGGATCACGCTGCGACTTCATTTCCCGGGCAAGAATGTCAATCGCTTCGTCCCGATGGGCATCCTCATTGAACCAAGCGATACTCCTGTCCATGACTACGAGCAGCTTTGCAAGTGTATCTCTATGCGTACGGGCATAGGCGAGTGACACGTCCATGGCCGAAAATGGCAAGTCCTTCGTGTAGTCGAGGATCATGCCAACGTTCCGAAAGCCTGCGTCCTCGGCAAAAAAATTAGCGGGCGGCGTCAGCATCGTTGCGTCGACCGCCCCTGACTTTAACGCCGCGAAACGACCTGCGGTGTTTCCGACGACCGTGATATCGTAATCGCCATTATGAAGTCCGTTCGCCTGCATAATGCGCTCTAGATAGACGCGGTTTATGTCCAGCAACCCCCCGATGCAGATCGTCTTGCCTTTGAGGTCCTTGATCGAGGTAATCTCAGGCTTGGCCAGCATCGCGTAGGGTGAAACTTGGCCAATGATGCGCAACAGTGCCACTGGAGCGCCCTTCTCGACCGCGTGGATCGGCTCGACCACGCCAACGTCAGCGACAATGTCGAGCGAGCCTGCTGAAAGCTGCTGTACAAGACCGGCCGCAGTTGGAACATAGACGAGATCGAGCGTAATCCCCGCCTCGGCGAAAAAACCCTTCTCCATGCCGATGTACCAGGGCCAGCTAGGTGCATTGGGAGCGCCGATCATCCCAGCCACGATAGTTTCGGTAGCTTTGGCGGATGCGGGACCAAACCAGAGGACGCAGCATACTACGGTACCAAAGATCCGCTTGATGCAGTTGTTTTTCATGATCAGCCATTTTCCGATGCACATGTCCTCTAACCAGGCGGTGCAGAGCTGCCAAGCTTAACAGAACGTATATGTCTTGCCATCCGTCTTCGGTCGACATTTGATCCCAAATACGGCCGCTGCGCACCCTCACAAATAGCGATTAATGCCCGCGACGCCGACGACCGCAGCGAGCTCATTACGCTAGAAATTAGAATGCCAGATCAGCGCGAGATTTCGATTCTGGTCGCTCTCACGCGCCAAGCCTTGGAACGAGTAAATCGATCACGGCAACTCTGATAGGAGCTTTGCGAATTCGGACTCGGACCAGGCTCTTACGGTTCTCGTGCGAACGTTCCCGAGCGAACCCGTTGCGAGCGCGAATTTGGCGACGTTATCGCCACTTGGAGATTCAACGATGAGGAGCAGATCATTTTCGCCGGAGGTAAGATAGACCTGCTTAATCTCGACCCCTAGTTTCTTGGCAAGACCTTTCGCGGCTTGGCTGCGCTTGGGAGCTTCCTTGACCCCACGGATTCCCTGATCGGTCCAGTTTAGCGACAAGATGAATGTCGGCATGTGATCCTCCATGAAAGCATTCTACGCTGTGGGATCAGCGCGACTGCGAACAGCGCCAGGATAAAGAGCAGCGCTGGGCGTTATAAGTTAAATGCCCGCCGACGGCGCACCCCTGCCCATTCGCCCCGCAAAAGACCTCGGCATGTCTCGCATTTAGGGCAGCTGGTAGCAGCTTACGCGCTCTCACCTAGCGAGTAAAAGGGGCTACAGTAGCCCGCGAGGTGGCGTGCGACCGCACGCCGGCTGCATGGATTGGCAGGATCAAGTCAGGGCTCGCTGCGCTGCGGGATTTCGATCCGGTCTTTGTCGGCTTGGGGTCATAAGCCTCGGAAGGCAGCCGAGGCCGTCCGTCCATGCACTTCCGCTGCTCTCCCAAAAGCTGACGTAAATTCAACGCCTTGGCCTCCGACGCTTTGTGCCAGGAGGAGACCTGAGCAGGTGCAGCACAAACTGTGGTTCCGAATTGCTGGGGGTCGTTGCGCCAGTTTGCCAGATGCCGCGACGGCGAGGCGGCATTATTCGGCCGCCATTGCCCCGGGCGTATTCGCGCGGGAGGCGATTTTGCGCCGAACGATGTCGATGTGACTGCGCAAATTGTATAGCTGGTCCGTGAAGGTCAGCGGAAACTGGATGTGACTGACGGCGTCTTCGATCCGTTCAACTTCGATTTTCGTCTCCGGTAGAGATATGGCATTCGCATTGGCGTCGAATGAGGCCTCCAAAGCCTTGAGCTTGGCGTACCAGTATATCAGGCGGCGACGCATGACCCATTGGTAAAACACCGGCAGAAAGCGGAACGTTGGAAGCCCAATGGCGAGTCCTGCCACCAGCACGGCGATCGCTCTTTGCGCATGCACGGAGAGCCATAAGGGCAAATACCTTTGTGTCAGCGACGGTCCTGATTTGTAAAAGTCGCCGGCGGCAATAGCGACCGGGTACTCTGGATCGGCGGCGTTAGGGAACTCACCGACGCGCTGAAAGATATTTGCCCCACCATGCGCCTCTACCATTGTCTGCAAGAGAAGCTGGACAATTTGTGGATGAAGATCGTTACGCACCAACACCTTCGTTGTGGTTCCAATGAGCACCACGTCATTGGGCGGAATGATGCTGTCAAGATCGATCACACCTTGTGGCAGTACGAGCCGAACAAGATACGGGAAAACGCGGGTGAAGGCGTCCGCCATGGGGAAGCTCATGAGTCGAACCTTGGGATTCCGCAGCAATGAGCTGATAGTCGGTGCATCAGGCGGTCCAGCGGTCCACACGACATCCGCTTTGCTTTCATTGAGTGCCGCGGCTGCCGCTGCTCCTCCGAAAGGAAGCAGCGTGGCCGTCGTGGAATCGACGCCGCTCCTGCCAAGAAGTCGTTCCGCTGAAACGTGGGTGCCGCTTCCGACAGGGCCGACGGCGATGCGCTTGCCTTTGAGCTGTGACAATCGGTCCAACGGCTCATCCGAGGAATAAAAGATCCAAAATGGGTTAGTGTACGCGTTTCCCAGCGACAGCACTCCCGGCGCGGGCTCCCCGTCAGAGATGCCTCCGAAATCGAGAGCAATCTGAACTCCAGAGTTTGGATTTTTCAGAAGCTCGATGTTGTCCACCGCGCCGTCAGTTTCGCGCAGCTTCAGCTCAACGTGAGAACGCGCAAAAATGTCGCGGTATCGCTGGCCAAAGTATTCAAACGTGGTACCTTTATTTCCCGTAGCCATCGTGACCGTCGATGGGGGCGCAGGAATGAAATAGATCAGCAACAGCGAGATTGTGCCTACTGCAAGCACAGCCGCAGCTGATGTTTTGAAGATTTGCCAGCGACTCAATCCCAGCATGCCACTTCCCTGAACCTCAATCCCGCCGTGAGGAAAGCAAACGGTCTATGCCATCGCGGTGTGTGCGCCACGAACGGCCATTTGGTCACGCGCCGAGCGGCGTGATGAACTCGCGCCGTCGCATGAGCTTCCTCAAGCCGCGAGGATCATACCCTACCACATCGTCGAAAAAGCCGTGTTGTGCATTACAGCATTTTTGCCCACCCGATTTCCGCAACGGGTCATTAGCGTCGAAGGCAGCCGAGGCCGTCCGTCCATGTACTTCCGCTAATCCCCCAAAAGCTGACGTAAACTCGCCGCCTTGGCTTCCGCCGCTTAGTGCCAGGAACGGACTCACGCACCGCAGCATCCTACTCGATCACCTCGTCGGCGCGGGCGAGCAGCATCGGTGGAATATCAAGGCCGATCACCCGCGCAGTTTGCAGGTTGATGACGAACTCGAATCTGGTCGGCATCTGGACCGGCATTTCGGCTGGTTTCTCGCCCCTGAGGATGCGGCCGGCGTAGGAGCCGGTCTGGCGAAACTGGTCCGGAAGGTCCGATCCGTAGCTCATCAGCCCGCCGGCTTCGGCAAACTCGCGCCGATAGTATAGCGCCGGGAGCGCATGGCGCACCGCCAGCGTGATGAGTTGTACGCGGCGGGTGACGAACAGCGGGTCCGGGCCGACCAGCAATGCATCGGCGCGCTTTTCAACAAGCGTCGCAAAGGTCGTGTCGATGTCGCCGTTTGTGCGGGCGGTGACGATCTCGATTTGCCGCCCGATGGCCGAAGCCGCCGTCTGCAATTCCGCGACAAAGGACTCGGTCATAAAGGGATTGTCGGGATTGACGAGCACGCCAAAGCGCGCCGCTCCCGGCAGCAGCTCGTGCAAGAGCCCGAGCTGCTTTGCCCCCAGCTCCACGCCGAAGTCACTGATCCCGGTGGCGTTGCCGCCCGGCCGGTTGAGGCTGGCGACCAGGCCGATCTTCACCGGGTCGGTGCCAAGGCTAAAGACGATGGGAATCGTCGCTGTCGCCGCCTTGGCCGCGAGCGTCGCGGCGGTGCCGCCCGGCGTCACGATGACAGCCACGCGCCGGCGCACCAGCTCCACCGCCAGCGCCGGCAGGCGATCATTTTGGTCCTCCGCCCAGCGATATTCGATCGCGACATTTTGACCTTCGACGTAACCGGCTTCCATCAGCCCCTTGCGGAATGCAGCCAAGGGAGCCGCAAAGGCCGCAGCCCATGCGCTGTGGAGGAAGCCGATCACCGGCATCGCCTGCTGCGCGCGCACCCCGAGCGGCCACATGGCGGTCGCGCCGCCGACCAGCGTTATGAACTCGCGTCGCCGCATGTTGGCTCCCAAGCTCAGGAGACAGCATTGTATCCGCTGAAACAGGTACTTTGACAGAGCTGAAAACCATTGCCGCAGTGCACAGGGGGCTGCTGGCGGAGGCGACTTCCGTCGGAATTGCTTCTCGAAAAACGACGTTCGGGGCGAGACGCCCCGGCTGCGAAGCTGGGCTGCTTTAGCCTTCCCGGTTAATTGCCGGGCACGCGAACGCTCTTCACTGCACCGGTTTGTCGGCCATTCGGGCACCATACTTCTCGCACCAGTCCTCAAGAGAGTGGCACGGCTCCGGTAGGTAGACGATCTTCACACCTGCATCGCCGGGCTGTTGCGGAATGCCTTCGCAAGGCACGCTAGCGTCCCCCGCCAAATCCGGGGGGAACTATGGCGGTGAGCACTTCGCGCGCGTAGCCGCGCGGGATTGCGATGGTGATACCGTTTGATGGGCAACCAAGCAGCGACAGACGACTGCCTTAGGACCGTGCCGCAGCAACGCGCTGACACCATCTTCACCGAGCTCGGCCTTCACGTTGGTGCCGAGGCCCACTGCGCGCCCCGTCAGCACGTATAGCCAGCGGTGATGATGCCGCGAGCGGATCAGTCTCCCTCAGGCCTGATTTTGGCCGCTCGGATCACCTTGCCCCATTTTTCGGTTTCTTCGACGATGAGCTTGCCGAAGGCGGTGGGCGAGCCCATAAGTGGGGTGCTGCCCAAATCCTTAAGCTCCGCCTTCAGCTTCGGAGCGGCGAGACCCGCATTGATCTCCGCATTAAGCTTATCGACCACTTGCGTCGGCGTGTTTCTGGGTGCACCAATGCCGAACCACGAGCTAACCTCGTAGCCTGGCACAAATTCGACAACCGTTGGCAGGTCCGGCAATGTATCGGACCGAGTCGCTGTGGATACCGCCAGCGGTCGCAGCGTGCCTGCTCTGATGTATTCAAGGGAGGTCGGCAGGTTGTCGAACATGACCTGTACATGCCCTGCAAGTAAATCCGTCAGTGCCGGCGCACCACCGCGGTAGGGCACGTCGAGCAAGTCGAGGCCGGTCAATAATTGGAACAGCTCGCTGGCCATGTGGCCTGGGGTTCCAATGCCGGCTGATGCAATGCTGGTTCTGCCTGGATTGGCTTTGGCATAGGCGATGAACTCGGGGACCGTGGTGGCCGGGACCGATGGATTGAGCTCCATCACGAGGGGCCCGCGCACGAGTCCGGCGACCGGCACGATGTCGCGAATAAAATCGAAATTGAGCGATTGATAGAGTGTCGCATTGACCGTGTTTGCCACGCTGACCAGTAGCAGCGTATAGCCATCCGCGGGTGATTTCGCGACCGCCTCGGTCCCAATGTTGGTACCCGCACCAGGTCGATTCTCGATGATGAACGGCTGGCCTAGACGCTCCGACAGCCACTGGCCTATCAGGCGCGCCGTGACATCGGCCGCGCCCCCGGGCGGAAATCCGACGATGATGCGTACTGGGCGCGACGGATAGCTTTCCGCTCTAGCGATGCGTGAGAAGGCTGGAAGCGCAGCAGCACCCGTGACCAAATTTAGTAATTGGCGACGAGAAATTTCGGGTGCGGATGCTGATAGTTGCCGACAGGGAGCAGAGCGATTTCCAAAACGCTCACCCGCCGACGGCATTGGCCCTGCCACAACACGTAGGAATGCGGTCCATCCAGCCGGGAGCTCGTAGAGGTCGTACCTCATCTAGTTGTTCATGGCTTGAAAATCTTAACATCAGATTGCCGATGTCGCAAAGGGGCGCTCTAGAATGCTCTCGCTGCTATGCTCATCAACCGGTCCCGCCGCTAACCCTCAGCTATTGCGTGCTCGGTTTGGCCCTAGTCCCAACGGTTAATTCTATGTTTGGAGTCCCAATGTTTGGGTTCTTATGATGAAGTCAAGCGTACTCGGCATCGTAATGCGCATACCTGCTCGGCATTGGCTCGATTACGACTCGGTGGCTCTTGCAGTGCTGATGATTGCAATCAGCATTCTTGAATTGCTCGTATTAGGCATTTGAAGCAGTTCTTTGACACTAGCTTCAGGGGGTTGGTATTAGCCTCCAGAGCAAGATGACCAGCAACACGTTTGCAGCTCCGAGGAACGTAATAAGTCCGAGAGTTAAGTTTGCCCCTCCGGCTTGAAAAGCAATCGCGGCGAGGACTGGAGAGAGCGCCATTGACATTAAAATAGGCAGCGCAAGGCGCCCCATCAGCACCGAATACCGGGGGGATCCGAATAACGCGAGCGCCAAAGTGCCTCGCGCCACAGATCCTAGGCCATTCCCTGCGCCATAAAGCACGATCGCGGCGGAATAGACCGGAAAACCCGCGAACAACAGCGCTGTTCCCGCCGCCACCAGGACGGCCGAGAATGTCATCGTCCAGATTGGATGGTAGTGTCGCCCTACTAACATCTCCACAAGGCGGGCGCCGACCTGCGAAGGACCAACAATGGCACCGAGCCCGACCGCCGCCGAAAGTTCGAGGCCACGAGCTTGCAGCAGCGGCAAAAGGTGAATGCCCATCATTGAGAGGATAGCCGCGCTCAGGGTGAGCACTGCCGCCAAAAGTGCAAATGTTGGCAGCTCCCCTGGCGCTAACCTGGCCCATGAGCGCGCGCCTTCACCGTCGTCAGTCGGTTGTGGGATAGAGGAGCCGCGGGGCAATGCCAGCAGCAAAATAGGAAGGGCGACACCAATCTGTATCGCGGCGTAGATGAAGCAAGCATCTCGCCAACCTAGATGTTCGACGAGATAAGCGCTCAAAGGCCAGCAGATGGTGCTGGCAAAGCCCGCAAAGAGCGTCAGCGCAGTGATCGGCCCGCGCGCGTCCTCGCCATAGATGCTGCCGAGGGTGGAGAACGCGGCGTCTGTAAGACCGGAGCCCATACCCACGCCAAGAAGTAGCCATGCCACTAAGTACCACGCAATGCTTTGAGCAGATCCAAGAATCAAGAGACCGGCTGCCAACAGGACGGCACTGACAGCCAGTGTGAGCCTGCCGCCCCACTTGCTGATAGCACGCCCAACACGCGGCGAGACCACACCTGCCATCAGAAGTCCGATCGAGACGCCGCTAGTCACCCAATCGTAGCTCCAGCCTGTATTGCGGGCGATCTCATTACCAAGCACACCAAGCAGGTAAAAGGTCGAGCCCCAGGCAAGAATTTGCGTGACGCCAAGAGCCGAGACCGCGATGCGCCGGTCGGGCTTCTCTTGGTCGATGACTTGGTCCGGGTGTGACATAGATGTTTTTGTTTGCGTCAGGGTGCCTCTGCGAAAAAATGCGATCCGTATGTTGTCCGGGTTCAAAGCACGCGAAACTAAGATAGAGCGTTCAAATTCCTTGAAGAGCTGCCAAGGCGGCCATGCGGTTCTTCACGCGCAGTTTCCTAAAAATGTTGTGCAAGTGAATTGGCACCGTTCCTTCTGACAGATTCAAATGCTGCGGAATTTCTTTGTTGCTCAAACCAACAGATACGAGACTGGTGGTTTCCCTTTCGCGCGCGGTTAGCGCATCAGCTATAGGAAAATAAGGGGTCATCGTCATACCGCTACTCCTGACCCCGACGGGTATCGAGCGCCCCTCCGCCCCGTCGCATTAGAGCGCGCAGCCTGGTGGGACTGTATGAAGTGCCTCACACAAAAAATGTGATGGCCATCACTAAGAAGGCGGTTTCTGCCCCCGCGTGCTTCCCGTCACAGGGCTCGTTTAAAGTGTAGTCAATGTCGAGAAGCTCTTGCTCGGCTGGCGTATCTGCCAGACCTCCAGGCTGGCGGCCAGTCCGAGGCAGAAGCGTTACTTCGTCAGCGGCAGATACGGCTGCCTACCATCCGAAATCTCAGATGCCGTGCTGCAAAAGCCAGCACTACGGGACGGGCCATCACCCGGTGTAAAACAGCTTCGGCGGTGGGCTTCCGTTCCCAAGCCTGTGGACGCGTAGCCGAACCTTCCTGCGTTCGCCTTCGCTACGCAGATGCTCCCCGGTCACGTTGTATGC
Source organism: uncultured Alphaproteobacteria bacterium (assembly GCA_963841705.1). Taxonomy (GTDB): domain Bacteria; phylum Pseudomonadota; class Alphaproteobacteria; order Rhizobiales; family Xanthobacteraceae; genus VAZQ01. Next base: position 106,516 of record CAWJDY010000019.1, on the reverse strand, counting down.
GGCTTCGTTGGCATCTCTGGCTGCGACAATGTGCGCGTCTTGCTGTCCCCAGCGGCCACGATGGCAAAGCTCGACCTCGTATAAGTCCATGGTGATAACTCTTGCGCCTGCACGGCTTGCTGCTCCCAGCAACCACTCTGCAACTGTTCGGCCCATCGCGGTTGCGGCGCTGGGCGGGTTCGCGGGTTGGGTGGCAAACGTGTCGCCAGCGCACATTTGTCGGCGCTGGCGCCGAAAAAGTTCGATCCGCTTCATCTCCCGGTCAAATTATTTTTGAGGAAGTGGCGGGTAACCACCGATCTGCGCATAGCGTCTGCTACACTTAATTCCAGATGTTCGGGGGGCGTTTCCGAATATTGATCGACGGACGATGACTGCGGGCCGCTATGAAGGCGCCACAGCGGAAAAGGCCGTGCCGTTCCCAAGCGTCGTCCGTTGATCCTATTCTCTGCCAGCACTGGACGGTCCAGGGACAACAAACGGGGGGCTTATGACGATCTCGACATTGATTCTCATTCTGCTGCTGACGCTCGGCACGGCTTCGGCTCTCGACCGCTTCGTGCGGTCGCACTGGTTGAACGAGGCTCTCACGCGCGCCAGATTTTGGGGACGCGATACAGGTTGCGGAAGGACGCGCCATTGAGTATTCGCGCGCATTCGTTTGCCGTAGACAGGCTCGCGGTTACACCAGTGACCGTGAGCCGATCGGCCGAGCCGCTGGTGATAAGATTTTGCACACCTTAAATCGGAGACCCACCCTTACAAAGCAGCTTTGGTGTTATAAGCTCTCGCTTCTTCGGGAGCCAACCTTGGTCAAATACGGCGCACTGTCAAAATCTCGTGTTTATCAGCTACTCCGCTCAAAAGATGCGCGAGTGCGCCGTGCTGCATTCATCCTTCTGGAGACAAGTAATCCCACTCTTAGGCGGAACAGTGAAGGTTTCCTTGAGGTCATACAGTTCATTTGGGATGCTAATCCGAACTATGACATCTATCGAGAGTTCAGCAAACGTCACCTGCTCGTCCCATATAAGGTTCACGAGCTCATTAGCGCCCGTCTTAAAATAGAAAAACGAGAGCAACAGAGTGCCGAAATCGAACAACGCACCAAACTGGGACGCCAAAATCAGGGCGGATTTTTTGCGCGATTGTTTCGACGTCGCCCGACTCCGCAAACGATTGAATCCGCCGGGCCGATAACCCAATACGCCGGCCCCCAAGCACGGGCGTCAAAGAGGATCCCCTGAACAGCTTCCCTTAGCGGACTCGGTGCCGATGATGAGCGGAATGGGTGGACGTGGGAGCCGATGCGGCTGCTACTGTTGGCTGAGGCACGTCAGGATTGACAACGCCCTTTGTCTGTGCCGTCGGCGAGACTAGAAGAGAGGCCGTCGTCATTGAGAGAGAGGCTCTCGCCGCCGCCGATGGCGGACAACGATCAGGCTTATAAGGATGACGTTGCCCCGGCGGGCTCGCCGTTCCGGCCGCTCTACGACAACAGGATCATGTTCAACGGCCAGCCGATCGCGCTCGTCGTCGCCGAAACGTCGGAGATCGCGCGTTTTGCAGCGTCGCTGGTGCGGGTAGAGCACGAGACAGATGGTAAGCGTAATTCCTTCCGCACGCTCTTGGACACTTGACAGCTGCCGGCAGCTCGTGGCGAGAGCCGAACTCACGCGCGCGCTCGTGTGCTCCGTTGGTCAGATGAGATTTGAAACGAGTATCACACGGCGTGAATCAGGAATCACGCCGCGATGCGCTCGGTGCTGTTCTGAGCGCGCAACCAGGTCCACGGCATGAGATCATCAATGCGCGAGGCCGGCCATAAATTGATGAGCTTGGTGAGGACGTCCTCGAGATAGGCTTCCGGATCAACGCCATTGAGCTTGCAGGTCTCGATCAGGGAGGCGACGGCAGCCCAGTTGGCCGCACCTTGGTCGCAGCCGGCGAATAGCGCGTTCTTGCGCGTAAGTGCGATTGGACGGATCGTGCGCTCCACCGCATTCGTGTCCATCTCGATGCGGCCGTCGGCGAGGAAGCGCACCAAGCCGTCCCAGTGCTTGACGCCATAGCGGATTGCGCCGGCAATGACCGATTTGCCGGAGACGCGCGTGAGCTCGCTTTCGAGCCAAGTTTTAAGAGCATCGACGAGCGGCTTGCTCTCTGCTTCACGCACCGCTTGGCGTTCCACCGCGCTGCGCCCACGGATCCGCTTCTCGATCGCATAGAGCGCGGCAATACGCGCGAGTGCTCCCTGCGCGATCGGCGCCGGACCGGACTTCGCAATCTCATAGAATCGTCTTCGCCAATGCGCCCAACAAAAAGCGAGTGCCGGGCCGCTGTTGCGCCTGCGGTCGACCAATTGCTTGTACGCCGCATAGCCGTCGCACTGCACGATGCCGGTTATGATAATTGACAGCCTGGGAGGCTGTCATGGACCGAACTGTCGTCGCTTACTACCGCGTCTCTACCGCCCGCCAGGGCCGCTCTGGCCTGGGCCTGGAGGCGCAGCGCGATGCAGTGCTCCGCTTCGCCGCCACCGAGGGCTTCGAGGTCTCGCATGAGTTTGTCGAGGTCGAGACTGGCAAGGGATCGGACGCGCTCGGCCGTCGTCCTCAACTCGCTGCGGCGCTCGCCGAGGCCCGCCGCCGCCGATGCCCAGTCGTCGTGGCCAAGCTCGACCGGCTGAGCCGCGACGTGCATTTCATCTCGGGGCTCATGGCTGAGCGCGTGCAGTTCATCGTGGCCGAGCTGGGCGCGGATGTGGACCCCTTCATCCTGCATCTGTTCGCCGCCCTGGCCGAGAAGGAGCGCGCGATGATTGCCACGCGCACGAGGGATGCTCTTCAGCGCGCCAAGGCTCGTGGGGTGAAGCTAGGAGGCCCCAAGCTCGCCCAGGCGCGCAAACAGGCCGTGAAGGCGATCGAGGCCAACGCAGATCGCCACGCCGCAAACGTGCTGCCCATCATTCGTGAGGTCCAGCGCGCAGGCGCTAAGTCGCTGCGAGCCATCGCCAAGGCCCTCAACGCTCGCGGCATCCCTACGGCGCGTGGGGGGCGCTGGCAGGCGATGACGGTGAGCAACGTTCTAGCGAGGGCGTGAGGATGGTTATTGCGAGGGCGGAAGATGTGATCCCGCTACGCGACGTGTTGGCGAGATGGGCCTACACCGAGGCGCTCGGCGCTCATTGCAGCACCTGCTATGACGACTGCCAGGGCATCGAGGCGATGAGAGTCAAGCGACGCGCTGGTGTTCCGTTCTCCGGCCTATCCACGTCGGATCGTTCGGTCTTGTTCAGCGCGTGGTCTTGTGTTCGAGGGGCCTTCTTTGGTCCCTACCTCGCGACGGTGGGCAGCTATCGCCTTGCACAGTGGACAAGGGCGAGCCTTTTGTTGGTTCGCGTGCCGCGCGGTGTTGACCCCAACCACACACACCATCCTCTGCTCACAGAGTTCTTCCGTAGCGGCTCAACGGACCCCGGTGATCCGCGCAATGCTCACAAGGAGCAGGGTGTACGGCCAAGCAACGACCCGCTCACGCTGGGCCTGCACGAAGGCAGCTACGTGATTGGTGATGGCCTGCACAGGGCCAGGACGTTCCTGGTCGCTTCTGCCCCGAGCACCATCCCTGTGTACATGCCCTTGCGATAGGGCCACAGGACGCGCACGGCGGGGCAGCGGGTAGCGGCGCGCCCTCTGGCGAGCGCAATGGCCAATACCGGCACGGTGAGTGAGGCAGCAATTGCGGAGCGGCGGAGATTCAACATGCTGCTGAAAGTGCTCCGCGCTGGATTGTGACCTGGATCTGGAACCCCACGCCGCCGACGAGGCGTGGCCGGGTGCTCCCGAGAGAGCAGTCGTATGGCTACTGCCTCACCTAGAGTTTCTGTGAGAGCAAAGAGTTCGTATGATTCTGAGCGGCGCGATGAAGACCCTCGACGCCGTAGGTGAGGTGCACTCCTCCAACATCGAGGAGCGTCCGACCAGCCTCGTCAACTCCGCTGACCGTAGCCGTCGATCCTGGCTCCGCATGTCTAAGCCAATTCGCACGAACGGCCAGCGCATCAATCGGCACAGCAGTGAACGGCGACAGCAATCTGCCCTCCACCTCCACGTCTACGGTGCCATCGCCCAAGCGTGTCGGAATCCGTTCGTTGATTAGCGCCCGGTCATATCCTGCTCCCCGATCAATCAATCCGGAGAGAGCCTGCTGCGCGTCGGCTATGGCATGACCGTACACGCGCTGCCACAGCGCTACCCAACGCTCACCATACGCTCTTGCCCGCGCCTCCAGGTGATCTGTGTGAGTCGCTAGCTCCACCATCGCACGTACGTCCATGGGCACGGACACAGCACCTCGCTCGCGTATCCAGGCAATAGTCTCGCGAACCGCAAGGGGGTTGTACACCCATGCCCAGCCATGACCCGGCGCGCCGAGCGGACGCCCATCCAGTCTCACCCGCTCGTCGAGGCCCCCCGGCTCCAATACTATTGCAGTGGGCGTGGTGCCGCTGCGATGACGATGCACGCGCCCCAGACGCTGGAGGAGCACATCAGCAGGGACAGCGTCGGTCACGAGCAGGTCCGCATCGATGTCGAGCGACTGCTCCAACGTCTGCGTACCAACGATAATGGTGCCAGAGCGCTGCCCATTCGGCCCCAAGATACGAACCACCTGCTGATCGAGAAACTGCCGGTCGATGTCTGCATAACGTGAGTGATGCAGCATCGTGAGCGCGCCGGCTGCCTGGAAAGCGTGGTAATCGTCCAGTGCGTCGGAGACCGTGGAGCGAATCCACAGGATCGCCTCTCCTCGCCCAATTGCTTCAATCACACGCGTGGTCGCGTCATCTTGCCTTTCGAGTATCAGATTGGTCGTTCGGGTTGCAGTCACGTCTACCGGCATTCCCCTGGTGGACGTGGATACCTGTGGGTAGGGTCTCATCCTCGCGGCTGCGATGTCCATGCGCGACCGGTGTTCGAGCTTTGCGCGCAGAGATTCACCGAGCGTGGCGGACATCAGGAGGGCATAGCCGCCGAGCGCAAGATGCTCATCAACAAGACGAGCAACTATTTCGCTCATATAGGGGTCACTCGCGTGAACCTCGTCGATGACGAGCAGCTGCCGCGCCAGACACCACGCGCGTAGCCATGAGTGTTTCGTCCGCAGTTGTGACAGCATCGCCTGATCGATTGTCCCGACTGCAATCGGCGCACCCATTACTCGACGCGTCGAGCCGAGCGCCCACGTCGGCATAGTCGGCTCGTCCCAGACATTCGTGGGGTGATCAGTGTCGAGTAGCCCCGGCACGGCTCGCACAACACGACCAACAAGTTTTGGGTGCACGCGACCCATCATCTCAGCAATGCGCGCATGCAACTCGGTTGCAGCAGAGCGCGTTGGAACGGCGAAATACATTCCGTCTACGAGGCCTGCTGCCGCAAGCCGATCGGCCCACATGACGCTGGCCTCGGTCTTCCCTGATCCGGTTGGTGCCTCGACAATGACGAGGCGCTCTGTCAGTGGCAGCGAGAGCACTGCAATCTGCGCACCCCGCGCATCGTAATTTCCCAGAAGCGCGTGCGGCTGTGCGCCAGAATGCCAACCCGACCAGCGCGTCGCATCGAGGAGATTACGGGCCGACTGTGGACGATCATCAGCACCCGCAAGTGGGTGGAAGTGAGCGTCAGAACCCATCCAGTCAGCAGTCATGATCAGACCGGCGAGCGCGTGCTGGAAACGCGTCGTTGCCGGAAACGGAGCTGCATTTTCAGATGCGAGCGGAAAGGCGCTCAGCAGCGTGTTAGTGAGAGCGTCGATTTCCGATACGGGATCGTAATCGGAGGTGGCAGACCATTGTTGCGTGAGCTGTGATGTGCACGCGCTGATGCGCGGGGCAGGGACTGGTTCTCCGTGATGGCAGAAGATCGCGTAGAGCACGCTTTCTGGGTCGTCGCACCACTCATTGACTATCTCGGCGCGCAAAGCAGATCGAACGGCATCAGGCAGCCTGCCTTGAGCATTCACCACAGCAATGGCTTCAGCCACATGCCCCGTACCGCGACCGCGCCCGTGGATGCGATCTTGAAACCCATTGGTGGACTTTCCCATGTCGTGGAGGCCCGCGAGAACCGCCAGCCGAGCTGCATGTACGGGCGTGAGGGGGATGCCGGCAGCCATGCCCAATCGTTCGAGCCCTACGCCACGCGTGAGCATCGCATGGACGCAATGGGCTACATCGAGGGAATGACCGACGAGTGAGCGTGCCTGTCCTGTCGCTCGATCGGTCTTGGCAAGCGCGGGCATGGCGAGGTGTACGTGAACCCCCGCGCACGGGGAAGATACCTGACGGAGCGCGACAACAACCGGTTCCGCACCGGTGAACCCCCGCACGCGGGGAAGACACTTGATGCGCTCGATCTCCGATACTGGCTCTAGCGGTGAACCCCCGCACGCGGGGAAGACACAACAAACATGGAAAGTTTTGCGCCGTCATCCACGGTGAACCCCCGCGCACGGGGGAGACACGACTCGATCACGCCATTGGTCGGCATGTACATGGGTGAACCCCCGCGCGCGGGGAGGACACGACAACAATGCCGGCGAACGCTTTACCTGGGCCGGTGAACCCCCGCACGCGGGGAAGACACCAAAACACCCCTACGTCCTATGTCGGCCACAGCGGTGAACCCCCGCACGCGGGGAAGACACGGTTGTCGTCTAGGCAACGACGGGGATCCACCCGGTGAACCCCCGCACGCGGGGAAGACACTACAAGAATGTTCCTCGATAGCGTTGCATGATCGGTGAACCCCCGCACGCGGGGAAGACACTGTGAGAGCCAGTCCGTCGCGGTACTCGTTTCCGGTGAACCCCCGCGCACGGGGGAGACACGTCCTTGGAGCAGGCCCGCCAAGGTGTTTTTTCGGTGAACCCCCGCGTACGGGGGAGACACGCGTCGTCCTGTGCCTTCTGGTCGTAGTAGAACGGTGAACCCCCGCGCACGGGGGAGACACGGGCAGATCATGGAGAGCGGCGATTCGATCCGCGGTGAACCCCCGCGCACGGGGGAGACACCTCACCGTGGGCGGGCAGCAGAACTATAACATCGGTGAACCCCCGCGCACGGGGGAGATACCTCCTTTGGCTTCTGTCTCAGGGCTGGCGAGGCGGTGAACCCCCGCGCACGGGGGAGACACTCTAGCTGATAAACCGTTGAAAACTCGCATCTTTTGCGAATGGAAAATCTTCACCGATTGCGCAAGGGCCTGTGGTCATGCGGCCGTGCTCAACCGCATCGGCTCCAACCGTACATACCCACGGCCAAAGGCACGTTGACGGCCTACTCCACTCATCAGAGTCTGAGTGAAGACTATCGGGTCCGAAACCGTCAGAGCACCTTCCAGCACCGCATCAGGTACTACGCGTTGCGCAACTCCTGACGGAGGCGCTGATGCGCCACGATGCGGACGTGACATCTGCTCAAGGCGAAACCGGGTCAGCTTGGCACAGTCCACGGTCGCACCCCTCAACCGCTCGACGAGGTAGCGCGTGTAGACGCCCTCACGCTCAATGTTGGTTTCCCCGCGTTGGACAGCGACAAGAAACGCGTCAATCTCACCATGTGGATGGGATTTGTCTTTCGACGGCGTGACCCGGATTGTAGGGCACAGCCGAACTGAGAAACGGAATGCTTCCCCTGAGGCTAATGGTGGAAGCGCGTGGCCGTAGAGGCTCTTGATTGCTGCCCTGATGGCTGGGAGTGCCAACCCCAGCCGGCGATCAACATCCGCCACCGGAATAGCGCTGTAGCCGATGATGGTCGCGACGGGACCTGATTGTCGATGCAACAACCACGGCCGCACGACCCCGCCCGCGAATGCCTCAGTCAGCGTTGACTTGATCAGCATATCGATGTCGTGCCGAGCAGCATGCGCCATTGGGAGAGCGCGCGCTGCCGCTATCACATCGAGCCCGACCTGAATGTTGAACATGACGCGCTCGTTTTCAGGTCCGCACGACGTAGGTGTCGCTGCCCCCATGCTCACGCGTTGCCCATTCACGACCGGCTGGAACTGAAACGTAAAGGTCTCCGAATTGACCGCTCTTGGTTGCGCATTCCGCTGGAAGATAGATTGTCCCTCGCGGGACCATTGCGACGGCATCTGGCAGGGACTCGGCATCGATAGTCTCGCCAGCGATCGGTAGAGATGGGATGCACGAGCGCTGTCCGACGCAGAGCGGGTGCACTGGGGCGCGTAGTCCGTTCAGAATGTCGGCCGTCGAAAAGGGCGCTCCAGAAAGCAGTTCCACGATGATCGTAGCATCGTAGTCACACGTCAGAGGACGTTCGCCGGTGATTGTTCTTTCAGGGTCTCCACCCTCTCGTTTCATCACCCCGAGTCGTTTGCCGTCGTAGCACCACATCGGACCAACCATGTGGGGCAACCCCATCCGGACAGTCTGGTAGTCGCGAACAACTCTTCCTGCGCGGTGCACGACAACGGCCAACCGCATCGAATCCTGTATCTTCTGGAGCGTGTCTGGCTGGTCATAGCCGAGCCCGAGTGCTGCACCAATGATGCCGGCTACCATCGACCTCGACGGGATCGGTAAGTGGTCGCTGGCCGTGTCGATGCGCGGCCCCGAGAGGCTGGCGATGGGGGCGGCCACCCGCATGGTGAAAAGGTCAGGCATTGGATGTCTGGGGCGTAGTCGTCATTGCAGGCATCACAGTCACAACGGCCTCCGCCAAGCGCTGGACTGCCGGAGAAGATGATTTCGGATCAACGAACTCTGACAGTCGCAAGACCTTTGCGGGCGACCCGATCATGGCCCAGACGCGCTGCATATGCTCGTTGAATGCCGCAACTGAGGCTTCCAGCGTAGGCGCTACAGGTCGCTCGAACGCGCCCATCGCATTCACCGGCTGACCCATCGTCACCTCCACAACGACCTCACCAGGATCGGGAAATGGCGCGGTGCTCCCGAGCATTGCTGCTGGCGTAAGGGTCGCAATGCTCTTCACGAGCCAACCAACGACCTTTGCGATGTCCGCATCCGACCACGCGGCAAAGTTCTTCCGGAGCTGAACGAGATCAATAACGACAGGAAGGTAGAAGACTCCCGCTGCTAGCTCTCGCGATCCGATGTGCGCTCCCCCAGTTTCACCGGCTTCGCGATCAAGCAGCTCGTCCTGCGCTGAGAAGAAATCGACACTCGACTGGATGGGGTGAGTGGTGAGCGCATGCCCAACATGAACAGCGCTGTCCACCCGAGACAAGGCAATGCCAGTGGCCATTCGCCCGAACAACGCTCCGTCCAGGCCAGCGTTCGCGCGGACAGCCTCCAGAGCATCGAGTGCGCTCTGTACCTCTTGTGTCTGCATCTTCCGTTTCGTGGGCTTCTCAACAAGGCCCCGCATCTCAGCTGGTGCAATGTTGGCCTTGTGGAGCGCAGCCGCGACCCCAGCCAGTGCACTGATTTCGGCTTCACCGAGGGTGAGCACCTGCCGACCGCCAGCCGCCATCTTGGTCGGCGCGCCTTCAACATCTTCGGTGGGTTCTCCTCCCTCGTCGTCCTCGACTTGTGCCTTTCTTTTGCCCCGAGCCTTCCTCGAAGCGCCTGCGTCCGAAGGTGCTTTCTCCTTCCCTGTCTGAAACAACGACATGACTGCGTCCGCCCAAGTGGCCGCAGCTTCTGCTTCGACCCCAAGCTGTTCCAAGGCTGGCGCAATCCTGCGTGGCCCAATGAGCGCGCTGCGAACCGACATATTGCCGCCAACAGCAGCCGCGAGGTCCGCCATTGGGCTCGTCAGTCCGGTCGCGGCACGTAGGTGTGCCTTTACACTCTGGGAGGACAGTCGTTGGCGTTCTACACCACCGTACGTGGCTCGCTTGGCCAGACCGTCAGCCCCGCGCACCGGAAGCGATACAGGAAGCGAGAAGATGCGATGGATGATTACATGCGGCATGAAGACTGTCCCTCCCCAGTTGTTTGGTGTACAGCGCGGCCAACTAGCTCAGGCCGCCGATCGCATTCTCCGAATTGCGCGCGCGTAGTCCAAGCACATCCGCGCCACCACCTCGTTTCGAGCAACATTGTCGCCGCGCGCGCCCGCGATGCCTAGCACCACGATGTCCGTGAGCGTGCAGCGGTCAACATCGTGTGCAACGAGCCAACGAACGATTTCCGCGATCAGTCCCACAAGGGCATCGCCGTGCGCAGCAAGCAGCGAGGAAAGTCTGGCTTCCGGATAATCGGTTTCAGCGAGAACGGCACCGATACTTGGACCACCTTGGTGCACGACCCCAAGTGCGCGCGCTTACTGATTCAAGCGCGCGGCTCGACAGATCAGAGAGACGAGTGGCTGTGGCACCGCCGAGCTTGACCTTCTTCCCTCGCCCAATGCGATACAGTGCTTCCCAAGCCCCTTTGGTGATGCCGTGATCGAAGCCGACCCCGCAGATGCGTACGCTGCTGTACGTGGGCGCAAGATCAAGGATGGACGGGATACGCACGTCGCTTGAGCCAGCAACAGCCGCGTGCTGCACGCGATATGACCAGACGCGGTTCAATGCCAGCTTGTATGGGCCGCCTGACTGTACCTGAATCGGTACATGCGGGTCCTCGATGTTGCCGGTGCCAGTGTCCACGCGCGTGCCATTCTCGGCTATGACAACCGCACCAACGAGGTCGTTGCCCACGACAGCGAGGCGGATGCGGCGGCAATCGATGAATGGGTATGGTGCCTGGGAGATCGGTTGTCTGGTTTGCCAGGGCATGGCCCACAGCATGTGATCTCGACTGCTCTTCGGGGCAGGAGCATTGATGCCTACAACGGCTGGCTTCGTTGCATCGTAGGCATAAGCCAGCGAAAGGATTTCCGAGCCGAGCGAGACCCCATCGCCAACGAGCACGGTCAAGCAACGCGCTCTCGCACCAGCCGGATTACCTACGCCACCGTGGTGACGCCACGTCGAACACATAAGACTGTAGAGAGCGTGTTCCGGCGTAGCCTCCTGCGCGACCTTCAGCACGTGTCGATTGGCCGCCATCAGGTGATCGGCCTCCGTAATGTTGAATGGCTTAATCTCCCCAAGTCCGACCAGCACTGGTTGAAGGAACTGCGGCTTGTCGTCGGGGCCACCGGCGAGCACGAGGGCATCTTCACCAAGCTGCTGACGCAGGGCCGCAAGCCAGTCGGCAGGCGTCACCAGGGCTGATTTCACGTAACGGCGCAGAAGATGGGAGAGGATCGCCAGGGTCGTCACGACCGGCGAGCGCTGATCGATACGCATCGCAGGGAGATCGACCAATATCCCATCGTGCACACACGCCAGCACCTCATGCAGCCCGACGTGCTTGGTACCGTCCGGAATGCGAACGCGAATGATGGGATCGGTGACTACAATCGGCATTGCGCGTCTCAAGCGAAACGCCGCCGCGTCAAGGCAATCAAGCCGGTCACGAACTGTCCCCTCCAGCCAAGCGGGAGCTGGTGAACATACATGAGCCGCGATGGGTCGCGCCAGCGGCTTGAGGAGTATGATCAGCACCAGCGAGCGCATGCTCGACCGTGCTGCCGGAGAAAGAGCCCTGGGAGGCTGTGGCGATCTGCTCGACAGCGTGGACGACCGGGAGCGCATGAGCGCGACTTGGATACGAAGCGAGGCGGAGGGCCGCAACTGGCTAAAGCGATGGCTGTGAGGATTGGACCAGGATATACGCATACATAGACTTTTTGGGAGTTGATTGGTGACTGTGCAACAGAGCACCGTTATTGTTTGGGATATCGAAACGGTCCCTGACCTGAAAGGGTTTGCTGCCACGAACGGTCACGCCGGCAAGAGCGATGACGAGGTTCGAGCCGAACTGGGCGATCCCGAAGCACATTTACCACTCAATCATTTGCATTGGGGCGCTTGTTGCCCATCGTGAAGAAACCGGTTGCTGGACCGTGGATGCACTCGGGGCACCGCACGTCGGGGAGCGATCCGAGAAGGAGTTGATCGCGTCCTTCGTGGAGAAAATCGCGGCGTTCTCGCCGCAACTCGGTGTGATGGGGCTGCCGGGGAAGCCGGACGGCATGACCGGTGCAGAAGTCGAGAAATACTATCGGGACGGCCACATCCGCGAGATTGCTGAGTACTGCGAAAGCGAGGTGCTCAACACGTATCGGGTGTGGCTCCGGTACGAGCTATTTCGAGGACGATTATCGGAGCCCGAGTTTCAGGCGAGCGAGGCCAACGTTGTTGAATTCGTGAAAGCGCGCGAAAACACCAAGTCGCATTTGATCGGGTTGACCTAGCAATCCTGACGTATCCCCGAGCATGCCCAGTTCTTCGACAAGCCACGCTTTGCGCGCATGCCTGTCATTCATCGGTTTGCTTTGCCTCTGCTCTCAACGTCGCTCGTATTGTGGCAGTGAGAGCATCCTCCGCGTTCTTGAGATCGGTGCTTTCCCAAACGATGGTGAGTAGATGGTTTGTGTCGAAGTGCGTTTTATCTCTGTCCCAAACAGATTTCTCGCAGGTGTAGATCACCGGAAGCCCGAGACCCTCACCAAAGCCCGCTTCCCAATATGCACCCGGACTGCCATGGGTTAGGTCGGAGATTACAAAGCGGGAAGCAAGGATTGCTGCTCTAATCTGATCGTCAATACTTCCGGCCCGCTGTTGATCGGTTACTACTCGAAGCTCAAAGCCCGCACGTCGCACTGCGGGCCGGAAGCATTCATCTACGACCCGGTTCAGCTCAAGATCGCCAAATTTCATGGCCATAAATGCCGTACGGCTCTCGATGTTCGATTTCTTCAAGGCCGCATAGCGTTCCCAACCGGCCAGCGTCAGTTTGAATGTGCTCTTGTCCGCGACCTGTTGCCGTCTATACAAATCCTTCTCCTTGAGTTGCTCGTCCAGCCAGAGCATTCCGGCTTCTGATGGATTGCCGGGTCTAGGGAGATTTGCCCCCTATCCATGCCGCTATTGCTGCATTTTTGATTTCGGCAGCATCTTCCGGCGACGGCTGGTTATCACCGATCCACAGTATCAGAGCATCTGCTTGCTCTTGCGGAGTGGGTAACCGGCGGTTCTGCCAAAAGGACGCTAGGTCGTATGGGTGCCGCCCGGAATGTGGTTGGAATTTGCGCGACGCAATCTCCAGCGATGTGAAGCTACCTGATTGTCGATTTGCATTCAAACAGCTCACTGCTCGAGTAGGCGAGCCTCTAGGAAGCCCGCTGGTGAGTTTTTCGAGGGGGGTGTGATGTCTGCTACCCCCTTCTTTGAAGGGTCTCGATCACGCGGCGAGATCGATCATTTGATCGATGGGCTTAGTCGCAAGCGTCTGCCAACCATCGACCTTGCGCATGCTGATCTGGCCGGAAGCGAGCAACGCCCAGAACAACATGGCCGCGGTATCGTCGGATGGCAGCACGGTCTGCGTCTTGATTCGTCGCTTGAACTCCTCGTGCAGCCGCTCGATGGCGTTGGTGGTGCGAACGCTGCGCCACTGGCTTGGCGGTAGACGCGTGAAGGTGAAGAGTCGGTCGCCGGCTTCTTGCAGGCTGTCGGCGACGGCACGATGCTTGAGCCGCCATTTGCGAATGAAGGCCTTGCGCCGCCGCTCGACCTCTTCACGTGTTGCCGCGTAGATCATGTCGTTGTAATCGGCCGCGATCTCCTCATGCAGGCGCTCGGGTGCATGCGCCAGCAAATTGCGGTGCTTGTGGACCGTGCAGCGCTGGACCGGAACGCCGTCCCAAACCGCCGCGATCGCATTCTCGAGCCCCGGCGCCCCATCGACGATCAGGAATTCCGGCCGTCGCAGGCCTCGCGCGATGAGATCGTCGAGCACTGTTCGCCAGGCTTCGGTGCTCTCGCCGCCCATGCTCTTGATGGCCAGCAACACCTTTTGGCCGTCGGCGCGCACGCCAACGGCAACCAGCAGCGAGATCGACGTGGCTTTCCTAACAACGACCTCCGACTTTGCTCCAGGCATCGTGACAGACCCCCTGATCGTCCCGTTCATGCCTGCTCGACTTGAACTCGTGAACGGAACGGCGCTCTTGGCAAGGCTTCAAGAACTGTCTCAGAAGCGGCCCGATGCGTGAACAGGCCGGTCAAGTCCTCACCGGCCCTGCGACCACGACGATATACTGCGCGCTGTCGGCGCCTCAACAGAAGCTGCTGGAGGCAGCGGGTGGCCCGGAAGCAGTGGATGTGGAAAGCGGACAATGCAAGTCGACAAAACACAATCCAGCAACTATCGAGGTCTGCCCTAATGGTCGAACTTGTTACCGACTGTCCTCGCTGTGGCACCAAGCACATCACCTTCGACGTGCAAGCGCTTGCGCTCGTGCGATTTCAGCACGGATGGCACCATACGTTTGAGGCCTTCGGGGTCTGTAGAAACTGCCGCCGCTCAACAACCTTCGTGCTCGATGAAAAAGTCAATCACCATCAACCGGACCTGTTCCAAAAGAACTCACCCCTCGCGATGAAGGACCTAGCATTGAACGAGTTCTTCAGCGTCAGAGGGTTTGTTGGTCTGAAGGATCAGGCAGCCGCGGCCCCGCCGGAACACGTACCGGATAAGATCGCAAATGTTTTTCGAGAGGGCGCTACCTCGCTGGCCATAGAGAACTGGAATGCGGCGGGCGCAATGTTTCGGACCTGCATCGATCTTGCAACCCGTGCACTACTGCCGAAGGAAGATGTGGAGGGTCTTAACAGTAAAAGGCGCCGTGATCTTGGTCTGAGGCTGCCCTGGCTCTTTGAGCACGGCAAATTGCCGCTTGACCTTCAGGAGCTATCGACGTGTATTCGCGAAGATGGGAACGATGCTGCACACCAGGGCACACTCACCCAAGCGAACGCCGAAGACCTTCTCGATTTCACTGCGCAGCTTCTGGAGCGCCTTTTTACGGAGCCCACCCGACTGCAAATCGCGAAAGAGCGCCGTGACAAGCGCCGGGCTCCTCCTTCAACGGACCAAAAGCGCGCGTGAGCAACTGTAGGTCTCCCTGCGGCACGGAGAGACCAGCTCACCGACGCCCCCTTGGGGGGGCGCCTCTTTGATGGGTACGGGCGGGAAAGATCATCCGTGCGCGCGGATAGGTAGGCCAAGGCGCAAGCACCGTCTTTGGGGGGGTGCCGCAGCGCGTTCGAGCCATCACATGAGCGCTAACCTCATTCCGCGCGGGGCTGGTGTTATGGGCTGCAACGCTTGGAACCACGATCCTGATTGCCCCTGCGACTTTCGAGGGAACGCCAGGCTTTCATGTGATTGCTGTCCTGCTGTCTGACTACGCAGGGACGCGAGAACGGTATTACCTCGCATTTGAACCCAGGCTCGCAGCGCTCGGGAATGAGTTGCTGGCTCGCGCTGTGGATGATGGCGACCCCGCAGCTATAGCCGAAATAGGAAGGTTCATGTTGTACGAACTGGAAGACCTCCCAGGCGCAGTCGTGTATCTCGAACGAGCCCAGGCGGCAGGGGTGGAGGACGTGGCGTTCGATCTTGCAGTTGCTGCCCTGTTCTCGGGAGAGCCGCAATAGGGCTGGTGCTCAGTCACGGCGAGCAGCGGGCCTGACTGCGCTGTTGCCCCGCAGATCGCCCACCCCAGGACGCCTCGCCAAGTCCCACAAATGACCGCTGGTAAGTTCGCGGGATCGGCATGTAGGTCGGGGTGGGTAGGCGTCAGCCCCCAAAAAGTTCAACAGTTTCAATGTGCCCTTAGCCGCGCGCGGCCTACAAATGCCTCATCACGAAAAGCCCTGAAGTAGATTGCAGCAGGGCGCCGCAGCAGACTGCATAACTAATCCCCCCAGTAGACAGCAGCCACGCCATGGTCGAGCGCTTGATGACGCCCTTACCGTACTATGCGACCACGACCCGCCTGTTCGGCTTTGCACGCCCCGTACATTGAGCACCCGAGCACCCCACGCAGGGTCGTGACACCGCTCGCTTGTATCTCTCGGATGATGGGGAAGATTTTCGCGGCGAAGTGATCCGCATTGGTCTTGTTGGCTGCAGTGCCGAGCGGCTGCGCCTGTCCTATCGAGTTGTTCTGCATCGTTGTGTCCTATCTCCCCATCCCCAGCCTGCGCTTGACCCTGATCACGGTCTGCGCGTGCCCGTTACAGGCGTTGACGAGTGCTCACGATCCCTCACGCTACCCAAGGCCGCTTGATGGCGAGGGCGTAGCTTTGGCCGCGCGCTTGAGGATGTTGCTCACCGCAACTTCCGACCAGGGTGCGCCTCTCGCACTCGGAACGCCACGAGCATTGAGCGCTCGGGCGACCCCGCGTAACGTCGTGACACCACTCGCTTGTATTTCCCGGATGATAGGGAGGACGTTTGCGGCGAAGCGTTCTGCGTTGGCCTTGCTGGCCGCAGCGCCGAGCGGCTGCGCCAGAGGATGTCGTGTGCGCATCGTTATATCCCTGCTGTGTCCTCGTCCGCCAACATGCGCGCCACCTGCGCAGCCACGAACGGCTTGTTGGTTTTCGCCGTCAGGAAGCCACGCGCCGCGAGTTCTTGGCTGATCTCTCTCAGCGACCGTTGCCTGCCTGAGCGTGTGTGACGCAATCGTCTCGCGAGCGCGACTACTTCGGGTCGCGTCTCTGTCATGCTCTTGCGTCCGCCCATCTTGCCCTTCGTCTCCCGCGCACGCCGCAGCCTCGCGACCAAGCGGGCCTTCTCATATTGAGCAAAGGCACCTGCAATCTGCCGCATCATCACCCGTGACGGGTCGCTAGTGTCCGTGAGGTCATCCCCTGCGGCGGTGATGACGCGAACGCCACGCTGGATCAGAAGTAGGATGCCAAGCTCCTGGGCGACCAGATCACGGGCGAAGCGGGTAGCGTCTTCGATCAGCACCACGCGCACGCCGTTGCCTTCGATGCGATCTAGCAACTTGGAGAACCCTGGCCGCGTGTCGATAGGGTCAGCGCCACTCACGGCCGGATCATAGAACCACTCGACCACGCTCACGACTGCCCGCTTGGCGTAGGCTTCGATGGCGGCACGCTGCCGCTTCTCGCTGTCCTTGTCCGCTCCGACATTCGTTGCGCTCGATGTCCGCATGTAGGCGACGGCCTGTGTGGTCGCCTCAGCCGCCTGATCCTGAGCTATGCATTCCACGCAAGTTGCCCACTGTATCCATACCTCTGAGGATTAGATACAGGCAATGGGCAGGCAGTGTCAAGAGAAACCGCGATGAAACGGGCGTTTCTAGCACCTTAATAGCTATGTGTGCCTGCACAGGGCGCTAGTTAAGTAACACGCCTGTTGCCCTGGTCACCGTAGCGACCGTTGCGGTCCACTACGGGGTTGCTCTCTACATCGAGGCGAAAGCTGGCCATTACGACACGAACGTGCCGCAGCCTGCCGTGGCGGCTATCCCAGTCGCGGCTTCCACTATCTCAGTGTTCCACATGAACACGATCAGCGATGTCGAGTATGCCGGCGCCGCAAGGGAGTTGCGCCCTTCCTCCTTTGCGAGGTCCACGGAGCCCTGCCGTGCTTCGGTGCACGTCCACCGGCTCGTCGATTTTCCGTACGTCCTCTTGCGACGCAGGGGATCGATCTCGCGCTTAGTTAGGAACCGCGGCTATCCGCCCATGGAGCAGCTAAAAGCTGGCAAACGCCGCTAGTCTCCTGGGCTGTCGCCATTCCTTGCCGAGTGCAGCCCAATCCGATTCGCGTTTGTGCGCAGGAGGCACTCTCTAACATACTGAATTAATTACAGATTTTACCATCAGGGGAGGCCCCACGCTACCCCCCTACCTGCCAACAGGCGCGATCGCATCAGCGGGCTCCCTGGGGGCTCTGCGGGGCATCCTAGGCAAGTCGACCACCGGCGCCACTTCTGAGTAGGTATTATGCGATCGCTGTTTGCCAGGGGGTTGATGTAATCTGGATGGGTCTCACCCTGATTGTCGCGCGGCAGTGCCCGGAAGACTGGTGTACGAGCGCCTAATCTAACGGACGTGACCATAGTGACGAGGATTGAGGTGGTCACAGGGAGCAATGCCCTGTTTGTAGCTTGAAACCTGGGGCGGCGATCGGCTCCCGGTAGCTTCTCAAGCCGGTTCGAGGCTTCAGCCGAGCCCAAGCCTTTGGCGGTTTCGTACCAGCGTCGGGCGATAGCGATGTCGGGGACAACCGTCGATGTCGGGGACAACCGTCGGGTTAGGATTGCCCAGTTGAGCTCCGAGTTGGTGTCGAAAACGACTGGGGCTGTTGCACGATTTAATAACCACAGCCACGATTATTGGTTTGCTTGTGGACCCGACCGATCCGAGAGCCCGCTCTGGCCAAGATGCCGGATCGGCCATAAGTGTACCCTGGCGGACGTCCGGTCGTCGTCCGTCCATAACGTGCAATGACAAAAAGATGGCGCCGACTCCGTGTCGGCGCAGTCGAACGCCTGGATCGCCGTCAGTGACAGGCGGGCAGAGAGGGAGTGCCGAAATGAGACCGTCAGGCCGACGACGCGTGGAGCGCGCGATCCGCAAGATCATGGAGGACGACGGCGACAGGTGTTCGATCTGCAAGAAGCCCTTGGGGCACAACGTGAAGACGTTCGGCGGCGTCACGGGCGGTGGGGTGCCGGTCCTCGCGGGCGAATGCTGCAGGACGAAGGTCAAGGAGGTCGTACTTCAGGGCGTCTACGTCAAGCACAGCTATGACGGCATGCTGCAGAACCGGGGTGCCAATGGCCCTACCTTGGCCCCGGAGGACGTCGCGGGAGCGGTGGAGAGCCTCCAGAACCACTTCATCGAAGTCGACAAGCTCGGAAGCCAAATCTTGAAGAAGGCGGGCATGCCGGGCAGGACGCCGCGTTTCCACACTGCGGAACAGCCCTGGAAGGCGGACGACGCGGCGTGGTTCGAAGCCAACCCGGGCCGGTCCCACCGCCTGAGGCCCATGCTGGAAGGCGAAACCGCCGCGCTATTCGGCACGGAATCCATTCCCGAACTTCCCCCCGCCCATGAACACTCGGTGATCGTGCGGCAAGTCGAACCGGGAAAGCGCATCCGGATCACGTTCGGGCGGAATCTCGAAGTGCCCATTCCCGACGTGGAAGCCGTGATTCATGCGCTGTTCGATGTCGTTTCGAACTCCAAACAGGGAGTTGTGAGCACTCGCGACGTGGCCGAACTGGCGAAGCGCTACGATCCTGGCGGCGGCGCTTCCAGGATGTGAGCAAGGCGGATGAGCGTGTTCTCGTAGTACGCCGACGACCGCAGCTTGCTCGCCTCGATGTCGAGGTATCGCTTGGCGACAGCGCTGAGCGTGCCCTCCGTTGCCTCGACCGCCTTCCGCTTCTGCTCGCGCTCGTGCTCAACCGGATCGACCTTCTTCGTCGCGATGAGGAACGCCGCGTCGCTGGCGAGCTTGCGCGCCTGCGCGAGGGTCAGTCCGGGCGGCAAGGTCATCTTGCGGCTTTTCCGGCTGATCGGATGCCGATATCGGTAGACCCACGAGAGGGTCCCCGACTTGTTGCCTACGAGGCGCAGGCCCCGCTGCACGGCGTCGGAGAACTCCCCGACGCGCTTCCAGTTCTCCAGCGCCAGGTCCGTGAATTGGATGGGCTTCTTGGCCATGATGATGCTCCCCTGTAACGCCGAGGTAACGCAGATGCGGTATTGCGTATGTTACCTCGTGTTCGCATAAGATATCACGGGGGAGCCCGATTCAGCGCACTTTCTCGCGCCAGACGCGGGAAAGTGTCGCTTCGTGTGCGGGTGTGACGCAGAATCAACGATAATAGTGGATCTCGTAGAGCAGGCAGCCGCGCTCGGATTTGAATGGTCCGTGATGGACGCCGGGCGGGCGGCAGGCATAGGTAGGCGCCGCAAACGACTCGCCGCCCTTGCCTTCCTGGTCATTGCCGACGATGAGATCGCCGGACACGAGGTAGACCTCCTCCCAGTGGTCATGCACGAACGGCGACGTCGTGTAGACGCCGGGCTCGAACCGCAGCAGCCGCGTGCGGCTTCCCATTTTGCGGCTCTCGTCGAGATCGCTGGCGAGAATCTTCTGCTGGATCCCGGCGGGATAACCGGGGGGAGTGGCCCAGCCGGTATTCATGTCGACTCGCGTGAACTCAAGATGCGGTTTGTTCATCGGCATTTCTCTCTCCGAGATTTGAATTAGCCAAGAACCGGCAAAATCTTTACGCGGTAGCTGTGTGCGATCTTGCGCCCCAGCACCGGGTCTTCGAGCTCGAACGAGAACTCGGGAGTGGGACGCACGCCGCCGTGCGCGGCCAGCGTGCCGCCAAACATCAAGGTGCCGTCACGCAAGCCGGTGCCGGAATGTTTCTGCAACAGGGCTTGCGGATGCATCATCGCGGTCACCGCACCTTCCTGATAGAGCACGCGCTTGCCGCCTTCGATCACGTGCGAGCGCAAGATCAGCGCGTCCCAGTGCGGCACCACCTCGTCGTAAGACCAGAACACCGAAGCGACGGGCTTGTCGCACAGCTGTTTCGAGACGGTGACCCCATATTTCTCGACCTCACGGTCGGTGTGATCGGAGCCTGCCCCCACCCACAGCCCTCCCGCGTGCTGGAGAAGGACGAACTCCGCCTCTCCGCCGGAGCTCTCTCCTACCGCTTCGATCGTATCGTCCGTGGTCAGCCGGGCTGCTGCAACCCGATAGAAGATCGGCGTGGTTGCCGGCCGTTTTACGCCGAGCGCTTCAAGCTCCTTGATATGCTTCTCGACTGCGACGGCATCGCGCCCGGTCCAGCCGGCGATGATGGCCTGATCGACCACGACCTCGCGCCGCGAAGGTCCTGATCGGCTGTCCAATGCGAGAGAGAGGGGGCGGGGCACTTAAGCTTACGATCAAGATGGTTTTCGCGGGCAAGCGTAGCAGGCGAGAACGGAAGGTCAAAGCTGCTATTTTCTTGTCGGATGGCCTATCAATATCGATCTGAGCGAAGGGGGAGGAGCAAGCATGCGTACGATCGCAGAGGCAGCAGCGAGGCTCCATGCCGGTGAAAAAAGCCGCGGCTTGGTCGAGCATTGTCTCGCCCGTATCGACGACAAGGCGGGCCAGGGCGGGCGCACGTTTCTCAAGGTGCACCGGGAGAAGGCGCTCGCGGCGGCGGATTTCCACGACCGCCTGCGCGCATTCGGCGCATCGCCCTTCGCTTTCCCGGGCATCCCGGTCTCGATCAAGGATCTGTTCGATATCGCGGGCGACGTGACCACCGCAGGCTCGGTCGCGCTCGGCAATGCGGGCGCCGCACGAGGGGATGCGCCCGCGGTAGCGCGGCTGCGGGCGGCGGGCTTCATTCCCATCGGCCGCACCAACATGACGGAGTTCGCGTTCTCGGGGCTTGGGATCAACCCGCATTATGGCACGCCGCTGAGCCCTCATGACCGACGTGCCGGCCGCATTCCGGGCGGCTCCTCGTCGGGGGCTGCGGTCTCGGTTTCCGACGGCATGGCGTTGGGCGGGCTTGGGACCGACACTGGGGGTTCCTGCCGCATTCCGGCGGCTTTCTGCGGCGTGGCGGGGTTCAAGCCGACGGCCTCGCGCGTCCCGACCCAAGGTGCATTCCCGCTCTCCGCCTCGCTTGATTCGGTAGGCCCGCTGGCGGCGACGGTCGCGTGCTGCGCGGCGCTGGACTGCGTCCTCGCTGGCGAGCCGGTAACGGAGCTTGCTCCAGCCCCAATGGAGACGCTGCGCATGGCAGTGCCGCAGACCATGGTTCTTGACGACATGGAGCCGGCGGTGGCGCAAGCCTTCGAATCCGCCTTGGCGCGACTGCGTGCGGCGGGTGTGACGATCCTGGACATTCCGTTGCGGGAATTGGCGGAACTGCGGCAGATCAATGCCAAGGGCGGCATCGTTACGGCAGAGGCCTATGCGATCCACCGGCCGCTGATCGCGAAGGCGGAAAAGATGTACGACCCGCGGGTCCTTTCCCGAATCTTGCGCGGACGCGAGCAGGATGCCGCCGACTACATCGATGTTCTCAACGCGCGGGCGGATTTCATCCGGCGGGTGAGAGCGGTCACTGCGCTCTACGATGTGCTGGTGATGCCGACTGTGCCGGTGATCGCGCCGCGGGTCGCGGACCTCGAAGCGGACGAGGCGTATCGCCGCTTCAACATGCTGGTCCTGCGCAATCCGTCGATCGCCAATTTCCTCGATGGCTGCTCGATCTCGATACCCTGCCATCGCCCGGGCGATGCGCCGGTCGGGCTGATGCTGTTCGGAGAGCACAATGGCGATCGCCGCCTGCTCTCCATTGCGGCGGCGATCGAGAAGGTGGTCTCGCCGGTTATGATGAGTTTAGCGCGGGACTGAGGCGCGTGCCCACGATTGCCTATTTTCTTGGAATATCGGTAAGGATGTACTTCATGCGAGACGTAATCGGTGTTCGTCCCCTCGGCGGCTACAAGTTGGAAATTGAATTCTCCGACGGGACAATCGGAGTCCGCGATTTTTCATCCATTTGCAAGAAGACCGGCTCGATGGCCGAGCCTCTGAAGGACCCTGATTATTTCGCGCGGGTATTTATTGAAGATGGAGCACTGACTTGGCCGAACGGATATGATTGGGATCCTATCGCGCTGCACCATGACATGAAGGAGGCCGGGCTGCTTCGTCGAGCCGATGCAGCGGAGTAGTGCAACGGCCATGGATTTTTCGCTGAGCCCGGAGCAGCAGCAGATACGGGATTCCATCGTCAAGCTCTGTTCCCGCTTCGACGACGACTACTGGCGCGACAGGGACCGCTCCGGAGAATTCCCGCATGAGCTGCATTCGGCCCTCGCGCAGGCGGGATGGCTGGGCATCGCCATGCCGGAAGAGCATGGCGGAGCCGGGCTCGGCATCACCGAGGCGGCGATCATGATGCAGGCGATCGCCGAATTGGGCGCGGCGATGAGCGGAGCATCCGCCGTTCACATGAACATCTTCGGCCTGCAGCCCGTGGTCGTCCTCGGCACGCAGGAGCAGAAGCGCCGCATGCTGCCGCCGCTGATTGCCGGCAAGGACAAGGCGTGCTTTGCCGTCACCGAACCGGATGCCGGCCTCGATACCACCGCGCTCAAGGTGCGCGCCGAGCGCCGCGGCGATGGCTATCTTCTCTCCGGGCAGAAGATCTGGATCTCGACCGCGCAGGTGGCCAACAAGGTCCTCATTCTCGCGCGTACCATGCCGATCGAGGAGGTCAAGCGCAAAACCGACGGGCTGAGCCTGTTCTATACAGACCTGGACCGCAGCCGCGTTGCCATCCGCGTCATCGACAAGATGGGCCGGCACGCCGTCGATTCGAACGAGATGTTCTTTGACGGCATGATGGTGCCGGCCGAGGACCGCATCGGCGGGGAAGGCGAGGGGTTTCGCGCCATTCTTCACGGGATGAATCCCGAGCGAATCCTGATCGCTGCCGAGGCGGTCGGCATCGGCCGGGCGGCCTTGCGCAAGGCGGCGGCCTACGCGCGCGAACGCGTGGTGTTTCGCCGGCCCATCGGGCAGAACCAGGCGATCGCCCACCCGCTGGCGGAAAGCTGGATGGCGCTCGAGGCGGCCAATCTCATGGTGATGAAGGCGGCAAGCCTCTACGACCGCAAGCTGGATTGCGCCGCCGAAGCCAATGCCGCCAAATATCTCGCCGGCGAGGCCGCCTTCCGTGCCTGCGAGCGCGCCGTGATGACCCACGGCGGCATGGGCTATTCGCGGGAATTCCATGTGGAACGCTACCTACGTGAGTCGCTTATCCCACGCATTGCGCCGGTGACGCCGCACATGATCCTGAACTTCATCGCGGAGAAGGTACTCGGCCTGCCGAAGTCATATTAAGGGGCATGTAGGGTGGGTTGGCGAGCGGCGCTCCTGCGTCGCGAGCGTAACCTACCGCGTCGGCGCCCTATGTTATCGTTGCGGTGGGTTACGCCGGACAAGTCAGCTGCGAGCAGCCGATAGATTACGTTCCGGTGAGGTGTGATCAGCGAGGCAGCAAACTCAGTCTGCTCCCTCCCCCCTTAGGTTGGGGAGGGGGGTCGTGAGTTTAACAACAGTGGTGCCTGAACCTCAGGGACCCCCACCCCCAGCCCCTCCCCACAAGGGGGAGGGGAGCACACTGCGGATGCTGCACGTTTGTTTGGCAACGCCAACAGAAAATCCTCTAGCTGGGTATTCGTCTTGCCGCATGACGGATCCTTGGCGCGTTATCACTTCGATGCTGGAATCATCTCGCTCGATGAATTGATCACGGCATGAATGCTGCGCGCGAATTCAACCGCGCCGGCAATGTCCATGTCCAAGGCGGCGCGCGCGTAGTCCTTGCAGCCGACCCGCGCCGGTCGCGGAGCGCGCATGATCTGTTTGCACAGCGCATCGACTGCGCCGTCGAGGTCGGCCGCCGGATATACCTCGCTCACGATCCCCGCTTCGCGCGCCCGCGCCGGGCTGATCACTGCCGTCGACCACACCAGATAGGTCAGCGCCTTGCGCGGGACGCGATCGACCAGCGCCGACATCACCATCGTCGGCATGATATTGTGCGCCATCTCCGGGACCTGGAATGCCGCGGTATCGGCCGCAAGGGTAATGTCGCACACTGCCGCGATAGCGCAGCCGAAGCCAAAGGCGCGGCCTTTTATTACGCCGATGACCGGGATTTCGCAGCGACGGAACGCCCCATAGCAGTTGAACACCACGTCATTGCGGCGACGCAGCGCCAATGCCTCGGGTGGTCCGCCGGGCGGCCGCTTTCCCATGCTCTCGCGGCCGACGCAGAAATCATTGCCTGCCCCGCGCAGCACGACGATCTCGGAGCTCTCTGCTGCGCCAAGCAGGAGCCTGGTCAGCTCCACGGCCATGGCGTCGGAAGCCGCGTTACCAATCTCCGGCCGGTTGAGCGTGATCTCCAGAATCGGCCCTTTGCGTTCGGTCAGGATCTCATTCGCCATCAGGTGTTTCTCCCAGGATTGCGTCTGTGCAGGCATACTGGGCATGGCTGCCGAGGGGTTGTAAACAGCTGGCCGAGCGATCATCAGCGGGGAGCGTGCGATGGCTGAGACCGAGAGTGCCCGCCGATCCCCTGAAACGGAGCCTGCGTTGCGAGCCATTGCCATGCCCGCGGACGCCAATCCGTTCGGGGACATCTTCGGCGGTTGGCTTCTCTCCCAGATGGATCTCGCGGGAGGCACGGTTGCGACCCGTCGCGCAAAAGGCCGCACCGCCACCGTCGCGATCACCAGCATGCACTTCCACCGGCCCGTCTTCATCGGGGATGAGGTGACCTGCTACGCGGAGATCGTCAGGATCGGCAGGACATCGATCACGGTGAAGATCGAGAGCTGGGCGCGCCGCCGCACCGGCGAGGAGCACGTTCCCGTCACCGAGGGCACTTTCACCTATGTGGCGGTCGATGTTGACCGCCGCCCCCGCCCCATCCCGCCGGAAGGCTGATTTTCTGTTATGTTGGTGCAATGACCCCGTCCTTCCGCCGCGATCGGATCACGCAGCCGATCTTTCGCTGGGCGCAACGCGTTCTGCCGAGCCTGTCGGTGACAGAGCGCGAAGCGATTGAAGCTGGCGACGTCTGGTGGGATGCCGACCTGTTCAGCGGCAACCCTGACTGGACCAAGCTGCTCGCATTCCCAAAAGCGCGGCTCTCGCCAGAGGAGCAGGCCTTCCTCGACGGCCCGGTCGAGGAGCTCTGCCGCATGCTCAACGAGTGGGAGATCAACTGGGAGCTGCGCGACCTGCCGCCGCGCGTCTGGGACTTTCTCAAGACGCAGAAGTTCTTTGGGATGATCATTCCCAAGGAGTATGGCGGGCTCGGCTTTTCCGCCTGCGCCCATTCGGAGATCATTCGCAAGATCTCGACCCGCTCCATCACCGGCGCGGTCACCGCCATGGTGCCGAATTCGCTCGGCCCCGGCGAGCTGTTGCATCGCTTCGGCACCAAGGAGCAGCAGGACTATTGGCTCCCCCGCTTGGCGGCAGCCAAGGAGATCCCCTGTTTCGGGCTCACCAGCCCGGAAGCAGGCTCCGATGCCGCGGCGATGCTCGATTCCGGCGTGGTTTGCCGCGGCGAGTGGCAGGGCCGCGAAGTACTCGGCATCAGGCTCAACTGGCACAAGCGCTACATTACGCTTGCCCCCATTGCCACGGTTCTTGGCCTCGCGTTCAAGCTATCCGATCCCGACCACCTGATCGGCAACAACGTGTCGCTCGGGATCACGGTCGCGCTCGTGCCCACAGATTTGCCGGGGGTCGAGATCGGGCGACGCCACCTGCCTGCGCTGCACATGTTCCAGAACGGACCGACCTGGGGCCGCGACGTGTTCATTCCCATGGACCACGTGATCGGCGGCATTGAGCAGGCGGGCAAGGGCTGGAAGATGTTGATGAGCGCGCTTGCCGCCGGGCGCGGCATCTCGCTGCCATCGCTGGCCGCGGCCGGTACTGCTTTTGCTGCGCACGTCTGCGGCGCCTACGCGCGCATCCGCGAGCAGTTCCATCTCCCCATCGGCCGGTTCGAGGCGATCGAAGAGCGCCTCGGCCGCATCGCAGCGACCTGTTACCTGCTCGATGCCGCGCGCCGGCTCACCTGCGCTGCCATCGACCATGGCCACAAGCCGGCGGTGATCACCGCGATCATGAAGCAGCAGGCGACCGAGCGGCTGCGCATCGTTGCCAATGACGCCATGGACATTCACGGCGGCAAAGCCGTGCAGGAAGGCCCGCTCAACTATCTCGGCAGCTTCTACCGTGCCGTTCCGGTGGGTATTACCGTCGAGGGCGCGAACATCGTGACCCGCAGCCTGATCCAGTTCGGCCAGGGCGTGATCCGCAGCCACCCCTACCTGCTCAGGGAAATCACGGCGCTGGAGGACCCTGATCGTGCCCGCGCGCTCGATGCATTCGATCGCGCGCTCTGGGCTCATGTGCGCCACAGCTTTGCGAACGCTTTGCGCGCTTTCGCGCATGCCTGGACCGGGGGCATCTTTGCTCACGCGCCTGAGGCCGGCGGCGCCGGACGCTACTATGGACCGCTGACGCGCTATGCCTCTGCCTTTGCGCTCGCTGCCGACGTCACTCTGCTCACTCTCAGTGCAGGGCTCAAACGGCGGGAGATGATCTCCGGGCGCTTTGGCGACATTCTGTCCGAGCTTTATCTGCTCTCGGCCGTGCTCAAGCGGTGGGAGGACGAGGGTCGGCAGCAAGCCGACCTGCCGCTCGTGGAATGGTGCATGCAGAGCGGTTTCGCTGCAATCGAGAGGCGCCTCGACGAGATCCTCGCCAACCTCCCGAACCGTCCGGCGGCTTGGCTCCTGCGCTTTATCCTTCTGCCGTTCGGGGTGCGCCGGCGCGGACCATCGGATCGCGTCACGCAGGCTTGCGCCGCGTTTCTCCTGGCGCCGTCACCGACCCGCGAGCGCCTGACTGTCGATATTGCCCATGGTGTAGGCGATGATGGCCTCACGCGGCTCGAACGTGCATTTGATCTCACGCTCGCCGCACAGCCGCTGCGCGACCGCCTGCAGCACGCCCATGTCAGGGACATCGAGGAAGCGCGGCAACGGCACCTGATCAACGATGCCGAGGCGGCGCAATTGCGTGCCGCCGCGGAAGCAGTCGCCGCCGCCGTGGCGGTTGATGACTTTTCGCCACAGGAACTGACGGCGCAGCAAGCCATGGGAGACGTGTCATCGCAAGCGATGCCCCGACCAGCAGCCGCGGAATAGAAGGCCGGCCCGTCTATATCGTCGACGGCAGCCGCACGCCGTTCATCCGCGCGCGCGGGAGACCCGGACCATTCACACCCGTGGACCTCGCGGTGGCTTGCGGGCGTCCGCTCCTGCTGCGGCAGCCATTTGCGCCCGATGCGTTCGACGAGGTCATCCTCGGCTGCGTCAACGTCATGGCCGACGAGATGAACCCGGCGCGCGTCGCCGCGCTCCGCCTTGGCATGGGCGCGGAGATGACCGCATTCACGGTGCAGATCAACTGCGGCTCGGGCATGCTGTCGATCGATGTGGGTTACAAATCGATCCGCGAGGGGCGATCTGATCTCGTCCTCGCGGGCGGGGCGGAGGCGCTGAGCCACAGCCCGCTGATGTTCCGCCGCAGTGCGGTGGACTGGTACGCGCGGCTTGCCGGCGCGCGCGACCTCTGGTCTCGCATCACTGCCGTGCTCGGATTCCGGCCGTCGTTCCTCAAGCCGGTGATTGGCCTCGAGCGCGGCCTGACCGATCCCGTGGTTGAGCTCAACATGGGACAGACGGCGGAGATCCTCGCCCATCTCTTCGCCGTGACGCGGCTCGACGCCGATCGCTATGCCGTCGAAAGCCAGCAGCGGCTGGGGCGCGCGCAGAAGGAAGGATGGTTCGCGGGCGAGATCGAGCCCGCGTTTACCCGCAATGGCCGGATCTATGACCATGATGACGGCGCACGCCCCGACAGCACTGTGGAAAAGCTCGGTCAGCTCAAGCCGGCCTTCGAACGTCCATGGGGAAAGGTGACCGCGGGCAACAGCTCGCAGATCACCGACGGAGCCTCCTGGGTGATCCTGGCCTCGGAACAGGCGCTCAAGCAGCATGGGCTCCAGCCTCGCGCGGTGATCGTGGACAGCGAATGGTCGGCGCTCGACCCTTCCATCATGGGGCTGGGGCCGGTGCTGTGCTCCACCGCCATCCTGCGCCGCCATCGCCTTGCGCTCGGCGATATCGAGCTATGGGAGCTGAACGAGGCATTTGCTGCGCAGGTGCTGTCTTGCCTCGCCGCCTGGGAGGACGAAAAATTCTGCCGCGAGGTGCTGCACCTTGAGCATCCGGCAGGGCGCATCGCGCGGGACAGGCTGAATGTTGACGGCGGGGCCATCGGGCTCGGGCATCCCGTCGGCGCCAGCGGCAATCGCATTGTGCTGCATCTGGTCAACGCGATGAAGCGCCTTGGCATCAGGCAGGGGATTGCGACCGAATGCATAGGCGGCGGGCAGGGCGGCGCCATGCTGATCGAGACGGTGTAGGGCGCGCATGGGCAAGGCTTGGGACGTTCTGCATCCGCGCGACCTGGAGCTCGGTCCGCTCTCGCGCGGCCCGGAGGGTGGTCCAGAAGCGCAAGACGCGGCTGCGCCGGACGAGCCTGCGCATGACGGTAATGGCTGGCGGCACTGGAAGCTTGCGCGCGATGACCAAGGTGTCGCCTGGCTCGTGCTCGACAAGGCGGGCTCGAGCGCAAACACGCTGAACGAAGAGGTTTTCGCCGAGCTCGGCGATGTGCTCTCTCGCATCGAGCGCGAGCAGCCCAGGGGCGTCGTGCTGCGGTCGGCCAAGCCGAGTGGATTCATTGCCGGCGCCGACATCGGCGAATTCCGTGGCATGACCGATCTCGCGTTTATCGAGAATCGTTTGAACGAAGCGCACGCGCTCGTCGATCGCCTCGATCGGTTGAGCATACCGACCGTCGCCGTCATCCACGGCTATTGCCTGGGCGGGGGTCTCGAGCTAGCGCTCGCATGCGACTACCGCATCGCAGTCGAGGATGCACGGCTCGGATTTCCCGAAGTGATGCTGGGGCTGCATCCCGGTCTCGGTGGCACGGTGCGCTTGCCGCGGCTGATCAATCCGATCGAAGCAATGACCATGATGCTCACCGGCCGCAATGTCCGCGCGAACCGGGCGAGATCGCTGGGCCTGGTGGATGCGGTCGTCCCTGAGCGGCACGTGAAGGCTGCCGCCGCCGCTGCGCTGGCGGGCAAGCTCAAGAGCAGGCGCGGCGGCATGCTGGTCGACGTCATCAATACCAGGCTCGGTCGCAGGCTCGCGGCTGAGCGCATGCGCGCGCAGACCGCAAGGAGGGCGCCGGTCCAACACTATCCCGCGCCCCATGCCCTGATCGACCTGTGGGAGAAGCATGGCGGGGATCGCCAGGAGATGCAGAAGGCGGAGATCGCGTCGTTCGCGCGGCTGCTCGTCTCCGACACATCCAGAAACCTGGTGCGGGTCTTCTTCCTGCGCGAGCGGCTCAAGGCGATGTCGGACGGGGATTGGTCCGGGCGCCGGGTGCACGTCATTGGCGCGGGCGCCATGGGGGGCGACATTGCGGCCTGGTGCGCCTGGCATGGGTTTGTGGTGACGCTTGCCGACATGCAGCCCGAGCCGCTTGCCAAGGCGGTGCAACGCGCGGCCGATCTGTTTGGAAAGATCGGACACAAGCGCACGGAGACTCGCGATGGGCTCGACCGGCTCATCCCCGACCTCAAGGGCGAGGGCGTGCGCTCCGCCGACCTTGTCATTGAAGCGGTGCCGGAGACGCTCGACCTCAAGCGCAAGGTCTATGCTGCCACCGAACCGCGAATGAAGCCTGGCGCCATTCTCGCCACCAACACGTCGAGCATTCCGCTGGAGGAGCTGCGCGCGCAATTGCAGCGGCCCGATCATCTGATCGGCCTGCATTTCTTCAATCCGGTTTCGCGCATGCAGCTGGTCGAGGTGGTGAGCCATGATCAGGCAGCGCCTGATGTCCTGGCGCGGGGACGCGCATTCCTCGGCCGCATCGATCGCCTGCCCGCCCCGGTGAAGAGCGCGCCGGGCTTCTTGGTCAATCGCGCGCTTACCCCCTACATGCTCGAAGCCATGGTCATGCTGGCAGAAGGGACAAAACGTGAGATCATCGATGCGGCCGCCGTGTCGTTCGGCATGCCGATGGGCCCGATCGAGCTGGCGGACCAGGTTGGCCTCGATATCTGCCTGCATGTCGGCGAGAGTCTCAAGGCGAGCCTCGATCGTCCGATGCCCGAGGTCTCAGAGCTGCTGCGCACCAAGGTCGGGTTGGGTGATCTCGGCCGCAAGACCGGCAAGGGCTTCTACATCTGGAAGAACGGCGAGGCCGTGAAGGACCGCGATGCCCCGCCGCCGACGGATGCGATGATCGACCGGCTGATCCTGCCCATGCTGGATGCGTGCGTCGCCTGCCTGCGCGAGGGCGTCGTGGCGGACGAGGACATCGTCGATGCCGCAATGATCTTCGCGACCGGGTTTGCCCCGTTCCGCGGCGGTCCCATGCATTACGCCAGGGCACGCGGAGCTGACGCCATTCGCCGAGAACTGGAGCGCCTCGTGCAAGCCCACGGTGAGCGCTTCCAACCCGATCCGGGTTGGTCGCGCCTGACATGAAGGCACCTGAAACCGTAGGGTGGGCAAAATCGTCTGACGTGGCTTTTCCACATGGGCACGGCGCAACGCAGTCAAGCTTGCGCAGACTGCGTAAACTTGTCTGCGTCGATTTTGCCCACGCGGAAGGTCACGCTGAAGCGCGCACCTTTGTCCACCCTACGCAGCTGATATGAAGCACACCGGGGGAAGCCCCGAACCGTTCGATGATCCGGATGATCTTGCCGACACCATCATCGCGCGAGTCGGTAAGCAGATCATGCTCGCCTTGCCGCTTGGCCTCGGTAAGGCCAATCACGTCGCCAATGCGTTATACGCGCGCGCGGCCGCTGATGCTTCCATTCAGCTGCGCATTTTCACGGCGCTCACCCTGGAAAAGCCGCGAAGCAAGTCGGAGCTTGAGCGGCGCTTCCTGCAGCCCCTGACGGAGCGGATCTTCGCCGGGTACCCCGAGCTTGCCTATGCCGTAGCGCTTCAGCAGCGCCGGCTACCGCCCAACGTGCAGGTCGACGAATTCTTTTTTCAGCCCGGCACGCGGCTTGCGATCGCCGCCTCGCAACGCGACTACATCTGCGCCAATTATACCCACGCACTGGGTTATCTGCTCGCGCGCGGGGTCAATGTGGTCGCGCAGCTCGTGGCCAAGCAAGCGCGCGCCGGCGAGACCCGCTTGAGCCTGAGCTGCAATCCCGATCTCACGCTCGATGCGCTGGCCGCGCGCCGGCGGGGGGAGACCGATTTTTTGTTCGCGGGCCAGGTCAACTCCGAGCTGCCTTTCATGCCGGGCGACGCGGACATTGCCGCGACCGAGCTCGATTTTGTGTTGGAATCGCCGCAGACCGATTTTCCCCTCTTCGGCGCGCCGCGCGAGCCGATCGGGCTTGCGGAATTTGCTGCGGGTCTCAACGTCGCGCGCACCGTGGTTGACGGCGGCACGCTGCAGCTCGGCATCGGCTCGCTCGGGGAGGCGGTGACGCACGCGCTCATTCTGCGCCATCGGCACAATTCGGATTATGTGCGCGCTGTCGCGCGGCTCGATCCCGCGAATTGCGCTCCCGGCGGACTGCGGGAGTGCGGAACGTTCGATATCGGCCTGCATGGCGTGAGCGAGATGCTGGTCGAGGGATTCCTTGCGTTGCGCGATGCCGGCATCCTCAAGCGCGAGGTGGACGGCACCGTGCTGGAGGCGGCGTTTTTTGTGGGATCGCGGGATTTCTATCGCACGCTGCGGGAGATGCCGGCGGCGGAGCTTGCGAAGCTGCGCATGACCTCGGTCTCGTTCGTCAACGAGCTCTACGGGGACGATGAACCCGCTAAGCGACGCGCCAGGGTCCACGGCCGGTTCATCAATCATGCGATGATGGCAACGCTGCTTGGCGCAGTGATCTCAGATGGTCTCGAGGACGGGCGAGTGGTGAGCGGGGTCGGTGGACAGTATAACTTTGTTGCCCAGGCTTTTGCGCTCCAAGGCGCCCGCTCGATCATTGTGCTTCCTGCCACGCGCACGACCGCAGGGCGGGTAGCCTCCAACATCCGCTGGAACTACGGCCACACCACCATCCCGCGCCATCTCCGCGATGTCGTGGTGACGGAGTATGGTATTGCTGACCTGCGCGGAAAGTCCGATCGCGAGGTGATCGCGGCCATGCTCTCAGTGGCGGACTCGCGTTTCCAGGGCGAGCTGCTCGCGCGCGCGAAGCACGCGGGAAAGATCGAGCCGAGTTTCGAGCTGCCCCCGGCATGGCGCGACAATACGCCGAGCCGCATCGCCCAGGCGCTAGAGCCGCTGCGCGCAGCAGGGCTGCTGCCGCGCTTTCCCTTCGGCACGGATTTTACTGCGACCGAGCAGCGCCTGTTACCTGCGCTTGCGCTCCTGCGCGCTTCCTCGCCGCTGCGGCTTGCCGGGCTTGTGGCCAGGGGCGCTGTTTCGGCTCCCGCAACGCCACTGGAGCGGGAGTGCCTCGCCCGTATGGGACTGGAGAAGACTTCGCATCCGATCGATCTTGTCTACGCATGGCTCATACGCGGCGCGCTGGTTTCCACTCCGTCGTCCTGATGAGGTGCTCGCAGAAACAAGGGTTGCAAACGCCGGTGACGCATTAGCCTCAGCGCGCGTCGCGCTCGTCAGTGTACCAGGAGGGTGTCTCCGGATGGTGCGGGCCGTCGTAGATTTCCAGTACCATTGTTAATGAGGACCTCGTCGAGCTTCGGTGTGCCTTCAGGGAGCATCTGCGGCCTCGTAATCGTCTGGCGACATCGACGTTATTCCGCGACGACTGCGATCGCGTTGATCTCTATGAGGTAGTCCGGAGAGACCATCTTGGTGACCTCGACCATCGTGGACGCCGGCAGCGGCGGCTTGAAATACTGGCTGCGCACTTTGTGGATTGCTTCGAAATGCTCCATGTTGCGCACGTAGACATCAACCCGGCAGACGTCATCGAGCGTCCCGCCTGCCGCCTCGACCGCGGCTTTGATGTTCTCGCAGACCTGCCGCGTCTGTTCCGTAATATCGCCAATGCCGGCGATCGATCCATCCGGGCGTCGCGCCGTCATGCCAGAGATGAAGACGAGCTTGCCTTTTGCCTCGATGACAGTGGCCTGGGAGAAAACTCCGACCGGCTTTCTGATGGCGCTGCTCGATACCTCACGCTTGGGCATGTCTGGTTTCCTCCTGCTCCCGCGCGCCCAATGGCTCGCCGCAAACCCCGAGCTCCCGTCCCACGCGGATGAACATGGCCGTGAGCAAGGTAGGTTCCGTGAGCGGACTGGGCAATCTGCTCCTTTCCGCCAATTCTCAGCTCGACACCGCGCTGGCCTGGGCCGCCCTGGTCTGGCTCAGCATTCTCGGAATTGCGCTGTTTGGACTGGTGGCGCTCGCGGAACGTCTGCTGATGCCCTGGACCCGCGCCGGGCACGGCTGAGACTGTTTTTTTACCGGCTGCATAACGCGTATTGCGATTCTGCTAGATGTAATACAATACGTGCTCATGCCCGACCCTATCCTTCTCACCAAGGATGCGGATTTTCGCGTCTACCGTCGCCACGAGCGGCAGACGATTCCCTGCTTGATGCCGGCCTGAGGAATGCCCGACCTTGAAACGCAAGCCCGTCACGATAATCCTCGCCATCATGTTGCTGCTGATGCCCGGCATCGCCGCGGCGCAGGTCATAACCGTCGGCGCCACCAGCAGCACCAGCGATGCGCCGATCTACATCGCGGAGAAGAAAGGCTACTTCCAGACCGAGGGGTTGGAAGTGAAAGTCACCAACTTTCGCTCGGCCGCCGACATGGTGGCCCCGCTCGGCGCCGGGCAGATCCAGGCGGGCGCGGGCTCCGCCTCCGCCGGGCTGTACAATGCCGTGGCCCGCGGTATCAGGATCAAGATCGTCGCGGACAAAGCCTCATCCCCGCCGGGCTACGGCGCCACCAAGATCCTTGTGCGCAAGGACCTTGTGGAGAGCGGGCGCTACAAGGAGCTCACGGATCTCAAGGGCATGAAGTTTGCGATGAATGCGCCTGGCGTCAGCAATACATCGACCCTGAACACGCTGCTGCATTCCGCGGGGTTGAAATACTCCGACGTGGAGACGGTCGATCTTCCGCTCCCCGACCACGTTGCCGCGCTCAGGAACAAGTCGGTCGATGCCTCGGCTTCGGCCGAGCCGGCCCCGGCATTTGCGATTCGGAACGGCGATGCGGTGCTGATCAAATCGGACGACGAGATCCTGCCCAATCACCAGATCGCGGTGCTTCTCTATGCTGAGGAGTTCGCGCTGCGACAGACAGACGCCGCCAAGCGCTTCATGCGCGCCTATATCCGCGCGGTTCGCTTCTACAATGACGCGCTGAAGAACGGCCGGCTGGATGGGCCGACTGCCGACGAAGTCATCTCCATTCTCTCCGAGTCGACCCCGGTGAAGAGCCGCGAGATCTACAAGCTGATCACGCCCACCGGCATGAATCCGGACGGGCACGTCAACAAGGCGAGCCTGGCCTATGATCTTGCGTTTTACGCCGAACAGGGTCTGATCAAGGGGAGAGTCGATCTCGACGGCGTGATTGACAGCTCGTTTGTCGCGGCTGCGGTTCAAACCCTGGGGCCGTACCGTCGCTGAACGAGCTTTCCACCGTCATGCGGCCATGACGAGCAAAGATGGAGGACGCCGCGCTGGCGCGAACGGCATCGATGCACGATCGCATTGCCATGTACAACGGCAACGCGCTCAAGATCGGAATCTTTGGCGCAAACTGCTCCTCGGGACGCTCGGCGACCAAGGTGCCCGAGCGCTGGTCGGCGAGCTGGCCGGACTGCCTGCGCCTCGTCCGCATGGCGGACGCGGCCGGGATCGATTTCATGCTGCCGATCGGCCGCTGGAAAGGCTACGGCGGGGAGACCGATTTCCACGGTGCGACCCTCGAGACCGTCACCTGGGCCGTGGGCCTCCTGGGCGCGACCGAGCACATCACCGTTTTCGGTACCGTGCATGCGCCGCTGTTTCATCCGTTGATCGCTGCCAAAGAGTTCGTCACCGCCGACCATGTCGGTGAGGGCCGCTTCGGCCTCAATATCGTCGTCGGCTGGAACGAAGGCGAGTTCGAGATGTTCGGGGTGAAGCAGCGCGATCACGACGTCCGCTATGATTACGCGCAGGAATGGCTCGATGTCGTCAGGCGGGCCTGGTCGGATGAAGCTCAGTTCGATTTCGAAGGACAGTTTCTGCGGCTCAAAGGCGTGCGGGCCTATCCCAAGCCTTATGGCGGCACGCGCCCCATCCTCATGAATGCGGGCTCCTCGCCGGTCGGCCAAGCGTTCGCCTTGCGCAACTGCGATGCATTCTTTGTGGCGACGGCGGGCTCGCGCACATCGCTCGAGGGCAACGCGCAGAAGGTCGCGGAGATCAAGGCCGCCGCCCAACAGCTCGGCCGGGAAATCGAGGTCTACACGGTCGGCCAGGTGATTTGCCGTCCCTCGCAAAAGGAGGCGGACGATTACTACCGCCACGCCATGATCGAGAATGCGGATTGGGGCGCCATCGATGGGATGCTGGCGAACAGGAACATCACGCCGCAGAGCATTCCGCGCGAGGAATACGAAGCAAAGCGCCGCTACTTCGCAGCGAATGCCGTCGGCGGTTATCCCTTCGTCGGCACGCCTGATCATGTTGCAGAAGAGCTCGCGACGATCAGCAAAGCGGGGGTGCGCGGGATCGCGCTCTCGTTCGTCAATTATCTCTCGGAGCTGCCGTATTTTTGCGAGGAGGTGCTGCCTCGCCTCGCGCGCGCCGGAATGCGCGTGCCGAACCGACAGCCCGCTATTCGACCGCGAGCTCCAAGCCCTGCGCTGGAATAGGGTGCGCGAAAAGGCTGGCATCCCGCAGCAGTAGGCGGCCCATATTTGCATGGGCGGTCCTGTCGCGCTGACAAGGCGAGCCAATCGTGCCATGCTTCAAGCCCCTCCTGAATTGGGGAGCGTCCGGACGCTCGCATGCGAACACGATCTGCTGCGATAGCTGCGGTTGCGGCGCTCTGCCTGGGCGTGAAAGCCGCCCTGGCGCAGACAAACCCGGTCGCAGAGATCGCTGGGTACCAGGGCGCCGATCGCCAGCAGCGCCTGGCGGAGGGCGCAAAACGCGAGAAGGAGCTCACGCTATACTCGTCCATTCCACCTGCGGATATTGCCGCGCTGGTCGCGGCGTTCGACAAAAAATACGCCGTCAAGGTCAAGGTCTGGCGTTCGGATTCCGAGGGGTTTTTGCAGCGCGTCTTGAGCGAAGCCAGGGCGCGACGCTTCGACGTGGACATCATGGCGGGCGCGAGCTCGGCGCTCGAGCCGCTCTATCGCGAGAACCTGCTGCAGGAGGTAAAGTCGCCATATCTTGCCGATATCGTCCCGGACGCGGTTCCGTCGCACCGGCAATGGGTCGCGATGTATTTCACGTTGTTCGTCCAGGCCTACAACACCAACATCATCCGCAGGGACTCCCTCCCCAAATCCTACGAGGGACTGTTGCAGCCGCAGTGGAAAGGAAAGCTCGGCATCGAGGCTGACGATTTCGATTGGTTTGCCGAAGTGGTGAAGGATCTCGGCGAGCAGCGCGGACTGCAGCTATTCCGCGACATCGTGGCCGCAAACGGCATCTCCGTGCGCAAAGGACACAGCCTGATCAACAACCTCATTGCTGCCGGGGAGGTGCCGCTCGCTCTTTCCGCTTACGGCTATTTGGCCGAGCAGAGCAAGCGCAAGGGCGCGCCGGTCGACTGGTTCACGCTGCCGCCGGCCGTCGCACGCTCCACCGCCGAAGGGCTCGCCCGCAATGCGCCCCACCCCTATGCAGCTCTGCTGTTCTACGACTTCCTCATATCGGATGCTCAGAAAATCTTTGCCGACCGGCAGTTCCTGCCGGTGCATCTGAATACCGAGCCGCCATACCGAGTCCCCTTCAAGCTCATCGATTCCGCCGCCATGCTCGACCAGTCCCGCAAGTGGCAGGACCTCTTTCAGAAAACAATCGTCGGGCCGTCGAGATAATCGGCCGCGCATGCGCTACGTCGATGCCTTCAATCATTTGGGACGCTTGTCGGGTGGCAAGGGCTATGGCTGAGATGATCGCCCGATGGGTGGCCGCGGTTTTGCTGACAGGCGTGCTTGCGACCGCTCCCGCCGGCGCCGATCCCATCGCCGCCTTTTATCGGAACAAAGAGATCACTTTCATTGTCGGCACCGGAGCGGGAGGCAGCCACGACGCCTATGCCCGGCTGCTTGCTCGCCATCTCGGAAGGTTTATTCCGGGCAATCCGCCCGTCAACGTGCAGAACATGGCGGGTGCAGGCGGGCTGCGCGCTGCAAACTATCTTTACAATTTCGCCCCGAACGACGGCACCGCCATCGGCATGTTCTCGCATAACATGCCGCTCATCGGTCTCCTCGGCGGCACCAATGTTCAGTTCAATCCGCGCAAGCTGACTTGGCTCGGTTCTCCGGCGAGCTTCCAGAACGACGCCAACATTCTCGTCGTGCGCAAGGACGCGCCGGTGAAATCCATCGACGAGGCGCGCCAGCAGGATCTTCCGCCATTGGTGCTCGGGGGCAGCGCCGAGGGCGGCATCGGCAATGACGTCCCTATCATCCTGCATGACACCATTGGGCTGCATGTGAAGCAGGTCGTTGGCTTTCCCGACAACCCGGCGATCTATGTCGCGATCGAGCGCGGGGAGGTCCATGGCCGCACGGTCGATCTCTCCTCGCTGAAGGCGGCGAAACCTGAATGGCTCAAGCCGGGGAGCAACTTTCGGGTGCTGGTTCAGTTCGCGCGGGCTACCCGGCATCCCGAATTCCCGGACGTGCCAACCGCGCGTGAGCTCGCCAAGAACGAGGCGGCACGCGCCCTGATCGAGCTTGCGGAGTTGCCGTATGCGATTTCGCGGCCGATCGCGGCGCCTCCCAACCTGCCGGCGGAGCGCGCGAGGGCGTTGCAGGAAGCATTTCTCGCAGTCTACCGGGATCCGCAATACCTCGGTGATGCCGCCGAGCTGAAGCTCGACGTGAGCCCCATCGATGGCGACGAGGTCGTGCGCGCCATCGATGCGATGACGGCAGCGCCGCCTGAATTCCTGGAATATGCCCGCAAGCTTTTTGCTGAGACCAAAGGCGGTGGTTAGCGCCACATGAACCGCAGCATCGAGCGCATCCTTACGACCCACGTCGGCAGCCTGCCGCGCCCGTCCGACCTTCTCGATGCGGTCGAGGCCAAGCAGCAGGGCAGGGCGGTCGACGAGAAGGCTTACGCTGCGCGCTTGCGCAGTGCCGTCAACGAGGTCGTGCGCAAGCAGATCGAGATTGGCATCGACGTCATCGACGATGGGGAGTTCGGGAAGGCGAGCTTCGTCTCCTATGTGAATGAGCGGCTCGGCGGATTCGAGTTGGATCGAGACAGTCCGCGGCAGAATCCGTGGGCTCAATCACGCGAGGCAAGGTCGTTTCCTGAGTTCTACGCGGCAAGCCCTGGTGCCGTGCGCCCGAACCGCATGATCTGCACCGCGCCCGTAACCTACCGCGGAATGGCGAGACTGCAAATCGATATCGATAACCTCAAGTGCGCGCTCGACGGCGCCAATGTGCTCGAGGTGTTCATGCCGGCGATTTCGCCGGCGAGCGCAGCGGATTGGCTGCGCAACCGCTACTACAAGAGCGACGAGGAGTATCTGTTCGCGATTGCGGAAGCGCTGCGGGAAGAATACGAGGCGATCGTCCGAGCCGGTCTCCTGCTGCAGATCGACGATCCCCAGCTGGTCACCTACTGGACCAAGACGCCCGATCTGACATTACAGCAATGGCGCAAATGGGCCGAGATGCGCGTGGAGGCGCTCAATCACGCGCTGCGCAACATTCCCGCGGAAGCAATCCGGCACCACACCTGCTACGGTATCAACATGGGACCACGGGTGCACGACCTGGAGCTCAAGGATGTCGTAGACGTGATCCTGAACATAGGCGCGGGCGCTTATTCCGTTGAGGCGGCCAATCCACGTCACGAGCACGAGTGGACCGTGTGGGAGCGCGTCAAGTTGCCAGGGGGCAAGTCTCTCATTCCGGGGGTGATCAGTCATTCGACCGTGCTGGTCGAGCATCCGGAGCTCGTTGCTCAGCGCATCGGGCGTTTTGCCAAGCTGGTGGGGCGGGAGAACGTGATCGCCGGTGCCGATTGCGGGTTTGCCACCTTTGCCGGCTCGAAGGAGGTTCATCCGAGCATCGTATGGGCAAAGCTCAGATCGCTGGTCGAGGGCGCGCAGCTCGCCACCAAGGAATTGTGGGCGGGGTAAATCGATCTA
Source organism: uncultured Alphaproteobacteria bacterium (assembly GCA_963841705.1). Classification (GTDB taxonomy): domain Bacteria; phylum Pseudomonadota; class Alphaproteobacteria; order Rhizobiales; family Xanthobacteraceae; genus VAZQ01. The sequence goes on along the minus strand of CAWJDY010000019.1, from coordinate 66,517 downwards.
GCTAACTGCGTAGGGTGGGTTAGCTGTACGAGTCCGCTGCCCGCAGCGGACTCGTACAGCGTAACCCACCACCATACGGAACCCGTCTGTGATCGGGACTCGGCTGGCGTGGCGGGGGTGGGTTTACACGTGGGCCGTTTGTGGACGGTGGGTTACGCTGCACAAGTCGGCTCAGGGAGCCGACTTGTGCAGCTAACCCACCCTACATCATTCGGATCGGGTCTATTACGGGGCGCGCAGCCGCGCGAGCAACTCGGTCGTTGGCCAGCCGTCGGCCGGTTGGCCGAGCTTGAGCTGCACGTCTCGGATGGCAACACGGCTCTTGAGCCCAAGCACGCCATCTATCCGGCCCACGTCGTAGCCGCGCTTCTCCAGGATCTGCTGGAGCTCGCGCGTCTCCTCAAAACTGATCTTGGGAATATTGCCGCTCCCTTTGTTCATGGGCGGCGCGCCGTCAATGCGGGTGGCATAATAGGCGGCAGTCAACGAATAATTGAGCGACTGGTTCCATTTGAGATAGACCTGGAAATTGTCGTAGGCGAGAAAGGCCGGTCCAAAGCGTCCGACCGGAAGCACGACCGACGCCGGCATGTTGTCGGCCTGCAACGGCTTGCCGTCGACGCGGGTGACGCCCCAGGCTGCCCATTGCGAGCGCGGGTGCTGGATCGAAAGGTCGGCCTCCTTCCACGGCAGATTGGCGGGTACGCGCACTTCCTGCAGCCAGGGCTCGCCGCGCTTCCAGCCGAGGTGAACCAGATATTTGCCGGTGGAGCCGATGACGTCGGCCGCGCTCTTGATCAGGTTGCGTCGGCCGTCCCCGTCATAGTCGACGGCATGCGCCATGTATTCCGACGGCATCAGCTGGGTCTGGCCGAGCTCGCCCGCCCAGGAGCCGATCATCTCATCAGGGCGAAGATCGCCGCGTTCGATCAGCCGTAGCGCATCGAGAAGGTGACCGCGGAACATCTCCGAACGCCGGCAATCATAGGCAAGCGTCGCGAGAGACTTTATCGCATTGTCCTTGCCCTGTCCGGCCCCGAAATCGCTCTCCAGCGCCCAAAAGGCGGTTATGACCGAGGCGGGGACGCCGAACTCCTTCTCTTCGCGTGCGAACAGAGCTTGATGTTTTTTTATTTGATTCATGCCGGCGCTGGGCGAGCGCCCTGCCAGCATCTTGTCGGAGATCTCGACGAAGTTCTGAGCGAAAAATCGTTGTCCGCGATCGATGTTGATGATGCGCTGGTCAAGCACGAGGTAGGGTGAGGCGGCGGCGATCGCCGAGGCCGAGATGCCTTTGGCCAGCGCCTCCTTCTTGAAATCTGCGAGCCAGGCTTCGAAGCTGCCGGTATTGCGACAATTGGCCTGTCCCAGGGCGACCGTCGGAAGCCCAAGGAGCAGCACCGCCATGAGTGCCGTGGCGCCCCGCATGTGTCGTGTCATGTGTATTTGCCCCGCTTGCCTCGTGTTTTGAGGGAATTGTTTGTGATTGCGCACCTTGCCCCTGGAACGCCAACTCGCCTATTCTGATGGAGCGGCTTGCGCAGGCCCGCGTGCCGCCAGCATTACGATAATGCTGCGTTATGTCTGGTCTGAGTGACGACGACTTTTGGACAACATCATGACGCCATGACCAGAACGGCGTCGGAGACAGGGGCATGCGAACTCATTTCTCAATCCTGCTTGGTATCGGCTCAATGCTCGTTCTGGGAAACGCGGCGGTTGCGCAGCCGGCGCCGAAACCCGATTATGGCGCCCCCATCACCAACGAGCAGGCGAAGGCCGTCGCCGGGGCGGCTCTGGCCGAAGCCAAGAAGAACAATTGGCGGATTGCGATCTCCGTTGTAGGGCCCGCGGGAGAGCTCGTCTACTTCGAGAAGATGGATGGGGTCCAACTCGCCTCCATCGAGATCTCCCAGGGCAAAGCCCGCACTGCGGTCAACTTCCGCGTTCCGAGCAAGGTGTTTGCCGATCAGTATGCCGCCGGGAACATGGTATTCATGACGTTTCCAGAGCGGCCGGTCGCCTCCGAAGGCGGAATACCCATTGTGGTCAACGACAAGATCATCGGTGCAATCGGCGTGAGCGGCGGCACGGGCCAGCAAGACGGGGCGGCGGCGAATGCCGGGGCAGCGGCTGTGAAATGAGCCCTATCTTGCGGAAACGGTTGCGCTTTTCTTGCAGGGAGATGGCTGTGCTCGTTGCATGTAAAATATGCGCGAGGAGACAGTCACGCGCGGCTGGCCGGTCTATATCGCGGCTGGCCTGCACTATATAAGGAACCTCGACAGTCAAAGCCGGTTTTTTCACGTGTCGATTTCTCCAACCCCGGATTGGGCATGACGCCCTTGCCCATGTCTACCGCTCTCCGTCGCCCTCAGTTCGAGCTCGCTTTGCCAGGGGCGGTAACGCGCTCCTCGCCCGATCCGCGTGCCTGGCGTGGTCGCTTTCGCGATGTCCGCTCGGAAACCGAGCGACGCGCTGCTGCGCTCAGCGAAGAGGATCAGGTGGTGCAATCGATGCCCGATGCCAGTCCCACCAAGTGGCACCGCGCGCACACCACGTGGTTCTTGGAGCAATTTCTTCTGGCGACGCACGCTCGAGGATATCGCGTTTTCAATGAGAGTTTCGCGTTTCTGTTCAACTCGTATTATGTCGCCGCCGGTCCCCGTCACGCGCGCCCGCGCCGCGGACTGCTGACGCGACCCAGCTGCGAGGAGGTCGCCGCCTATCGCGAGCATGTCAATCAGGCGGTTGAGCATCTGCTTGCAAACGCGAGAAGCTCCAAGCTCTCGGACATATGCCGGATCCTCGAGATCGGACTGCACCACGAGCAGCAGCATCAGGAGCTGCTGCTCACGGATATCCTGCATGCCTTTGCGCACAATCCGATTGCGCCGGCTTATGATCGCTCCTGGCAGGCTCCATCCGGGCAAGTGTCGTCGCAGGGATTCGTGGAGCTACCCGAGGGAATTCACCCTGTCGGCTTTGCTGCGGAAGGCTTTTGTTTCGACAACGAGCGACCGGCGCATCAAGTGTTGCTGCAGCCTGTCCGCATTGCACGGTCCCTTGTCACGAATGCGCAGTGGCTGGAATTCATGCATGACGGCGGCTATGCAACGCCGTCGCTATGGCTGTCGGATGGGTGGGCTGTCGTCGAGGCCGAGAGCTGGAACGCGCCGGGCTACTGGCGCGAGGTCGATGGGAGGTGGGCTGGGATGACTCTCGGCGGCTTGCGGCCAATCGAGCCGCGCGCGCCGGTTTCCCACGTGAGCTATTACGAGGCCGATGCGTTTGCACGCTGGGCCGGCAAGCACCTGCCCAGCGAGGCTGAATGGGAAGTCGCAGCGCGTTTGGGCCTGCTTGACGGCGCCTTCGGGCAGGTGTGGCAATGGACCCGCAGCGCCTATCTTCCCTATCCCGGCTATGTCGCGGCACAGGGGGCACTTGGTGAATACAACGGCAAGTTCATGATCAATCAGATGGTTCTGCGCGGCAGCTCGCATGCGACGCCCGAGGGGCATGCGCGCGCCAGCTATCGAAATTTCTTCTATCCGCAGGCGCGCTGGCAATTCAGCGGCTTGCGGCTGGTCGAGTACAGCGGGCGCGCGCAATCGCGAGCAAATTTTCAGGAGTTGAGCAATGGCCGCTCGTAGTCAGGCCGCATTTCGCCACCCGGTGCCGCTCCCGCAGTCCTCGCTCGCGGCTGAGGTCATTGCCGGATTGACGGCAAAGCCCAAGCGGATCCCGCCGAAATATTTCTATGACGAGGCCGGCGCGCAGCTGTTCGAAGCCATTACCGCCACCCCGGAATATTATTTGACTCGTTGCGAGATGGCGATCCTGCACGAGCATGCGAGCGAGATCGCTCGCTTCATCCCGGCGGGTGGCGCCCTCGTCGAGTTTGGCAGTGGCTCGAGCAAGAAGGCGAGAATCCTGATTGATGCCGCGTCCGGGATAGCCGCATATGTCCCGGTAGACATTTCCGCGGAAATGCTCCTCAGCGAGGCGCAGGAGCTTCGGCGCGATCACCCGCAATTCGCCGTGCTGCCGGTCGAAGCGGACTTCACCCGCCCGTTTACGCTGCCGCCGGAGGTGGAGCGGCTTCCACATGCCGGATTCTTCCCGGGATCGACGATCGGCAATTTCGAGCCGCACGAGGCCTGCGCGTTCCTGCGCCATGCCGGGCGCATGCTCGGAGATCGCTCGACGCTGATTATCGGCGTCGATCTGGTGAAGGATGCGGGCATCCTCAATGCCGCGTATAATGATGCAGCCGGCATTACCGCCAAGTTCAACTTCAACCTGCTCACGCGCATCAACCGCGAGCTCGGCGCGACGTTCGACCCCGCGAGCTTCAGCCACCACGCGTTCTTCAATTCCGAGCGACACCGCATCGAGATGCACCTCGCCAGCAAGAAGCGTCAGAAAGTCGGCGTGGCCGGCCGCAGCATAGAGTTCCGCCCGGGCGAGACCATTCACACCGAGAACAGCTACAAATATACGCTTGCCTCGTTTGCTGCGCTCGCGCGCGGATCGGGATGGACGCCGATCTCGGCATGGACCGACCCCGATGGGAAGTTTTCCGTTCATGCCCTCGTATTCACTGAGGGCGTAACTGCTGCTCGGCAGCCGCTTACCGGGGAATAGACGCCCTCAACCGGGCAAGTAGCTCGGATCGACCAGCGCTTTGATGTCGATGCTGTTTTTTTGGAATCCGGCCTTGACCTGAAATTCCTGCATCTTGATCAGCGCGTCGAGGTCCGGCCGCAGCGTCGGGTCGCGGTAATAGTCCTTCATGTGCAAATAAACTTCCGGGCTCACCCGAACCATCCGATCATCGATCAGCAGCTGGCGTGCCTCATTCGGCTGTTCCAGATAAAACCGCATCGCTTCCTTGAGGTCCTCGAGAAACGCGCGAACCGCCGCGCTGTTTTTCACGAGGAAGGCCTCCTTGCCGATGATCACATCGAGCTCCTCATCGAACGGCAGACCATATTTGGCGTCGAACACCTTGGTGACCGCTGCATCCCTTTCCAGCAGCGCGGCAAAGGGCTGCGGGAATTCCCCGACGTCGATCTTGCCGGCGGTCAAAGCCTCCTGCATCGCGGAAAAGGGGATCGGGGCAATTGTCACGTCGGCGTCGGAGAGACCGTGCTTGCCGAGCGCTGCCCACAGCCACAGATGGCCGGAGGTGGAAAAGCCGTTGAGCCCGACGATCTTGCCTTTCAGGTCGGGCACCGATTTGATCGCGGACTGCGCCTTGGCGTAGTACGAGGTGCTGAACCCGCGCGAGCTTTCGCGGCAGATGGACGCGATGATCTTCACGGTCACGCCCTCCGCGGCGGCGAAGATGACGCCGTTCGCGCCGCCTGCGGCAAGATCGATGGCATCCGCCTCGAAGGCCTGGGCGCGCTTGTCCGACCCCTGGAATTTGGTTCCGTCGATCGTGTAGAGCTTGCCCTGGTTTCGGCCCAGCTCCGGCTTGGCGATCAGGAGCCACAACGGCTCTTCCGCCGCCCCGCCATAACCGATCCGCAGCGTCACCGGCGCGGCGCGCGCGATGCGTGGCACCGTGCCCGTGTCGAGCACGCCTGCCGCTGCTCCGCGCAGCACCGCCCGTCTGCTGATAGAACCCATCTCCGCCTCGTTCGTACCGTTGTACGCATCGACTCCGTGCGCCAAGTTTATCAGTTCCGTGCCGGTTCGTCATCGCGCTGCAGCAGTGCGGCTGCCGGAGCAGGCCTGCCGAGGATCAGGTCTGCGGCTTTCTCCGCGATCATGATCACCGTCGCATTGATGTTGCCGCCGACCAGGTCGGGCATGATGGAAGCATCCACCACGCGGAGGCTCTGAATGCCGCGCACCGTGAGGCTCGCATCAACCACCGCATCCGGCCCCACCCCCATGCGGCAGGTGCCGCAGGGGTGATGAGCGGTTGCAAGTGTCGCGCGAATATGGCGGTTGAGCTTCTGATCGGAACGCACGTCTGTTCCGGGGCCGATCTCGCGGCCGCGGAACGGAGCCAGCGAAGGTTGCGCGGCGACCTCGCGCAACACCTTGAGCCCTGCCCGCAAGGTGCTGAGATCGTGCTCCTCGGCGAGAAAATTCTGCGAAATGCGCACGGGATGGTGAGGGGCAGCCGAGCGCAGCCGAATCTGGCCGCGGCTTCTTGGTCGCAGCAGGATTGGACGGCAGATGAAGCCGTCGGTCCACGCCGGCCTGATGCCCGGGAACCAGGGGCCTGCATGCGATGAGCCGGACCGGAACAGAAACTGGATATCCGGGATCGCACAGCCCGAATCGGTCTTCACGAAGGCCATGAAGCCGCTCGGCACGTCGGTTGCCGGGCCGGAGCCCGCAACATAGGCGCGGGCAAGATTGCGAGCGAGCCGATCAGCGCGCGTAGCCGCTACAAAGGGCCCCGGTTGAAGCCGTTCATGCAGCAGGCCGGTCGAGCAATGGTCCTGCAGATTGCGCCCGACGCCGCGCAAGGGGACCGTCGCTCTTATCCCAAACTCGCCGATATGGTCGGGATCGCCGATCCCGGACAGCATCAATAGCTGCGGCGTGTTGATGGCACCGGCGCAGAGGATGACTTCACGCGCGGCACGCGCGGTGAATTTGGCGCGCCGCTGATGGTACTCGATGCCGACAGCTCGGCCATGCTCGAGGACGATCCGCGTGGCAAGCGCGCGCACTCCGACATGCAGATTTCGCCGGCCCAATGCAGGATGCAGATAGGCCCGCGCGGTGCTGTCACGCCTCCCATTGCGGATCGTCCATTGCGCCCAGCCGAACCCGTGCTGCTGCGCGCCGTTGTAATCGTCGGTGAAGGGATGACCGGCTTTCAGGCCGGCTTGGATATAGGCCTCGTATAAAGGGTCCATGCCCTTGGTACGCCGCACAAAGATCGGTCCAGCACCGCCGCGATAAGCCGAGTGACCATCCTCCCAGGTTTCAGCACGCTTGAAATAGGGAAGGACCTCCGCATAGGACCAGCCGTGCAGTCCCAGGCGGCACCACCGGTCGTAATCGGCGCGATGGCCGCGCACATGGCCCATCGCGTTGATGGAGTGGCAACCGCCAATGACCTTGCCGCGTGCAGTCTCGATCCGCCGGCCGGCGGCATTGGGCTCGGGTTCCGTCTCGTACCCCCAGTCGAACCGGCCGAACCCCCAGATCCGCCCGACACCCAGCGGAATCCGAATGAGGGGATGCCAGTCCCATCCCCCGGCTTCGAGCAGCAGCACACGAATGTCGCGATCGGCGCTGAGCCTCTCCGCGAGAACGCAGCCCGCCGAGCCCGCCCCGACGATGATGTAATCGAACTCGCGCATGGCAGGGCCGTCATCCTCCGATTTGCCAAACCGCCGCTGCGCCCATAACATTCGCACACGCCCCTCGACCATCCTAATCCGATCCCGAACACGACGACGCCTGGAGCATCATGATCGAGGTCATCCCGCTGACCCGCGAGATCGGGGCAGAAGTGCGCGGCCTGGACCTGCGCGACGAGATCGATCCTGTGACCGCATCGCGTCTCTACGCCGCCTGGCTTGATCAGCTCGTTCTGGTGTTTCGCGATCAGAGCTTGACCGGCGATGATCAGCGCCGCTTCACGAGCCTGTTCGGCGAGATTCAACCGCCGCGCTCGCGTCCGGGTCAGCGCGATCAGAACAATCCCGTGATGTGGATTGCGAATGCGACGATTGATGGCCAACGCGGCGAGCTCCCGGAAGGCGACATGCAGTTTCACGCCGACCAGTGCTATTACGAGAACCCGGCCAAGGGAGCGGTTCTCCATGCCCTCGAGATCCCGTCGCGCGGCGGCAACACGCTGTTCGCGAGCACCTATGCCGCCTACGAGTTTCTTGCCCCGGACTTGCGCGCGCAGGCCGACCGTCTGCAGATCCTGTTCCTCTACGATTACGAGAAGAACGCCAACCGCAAGGGCCCGAGCAACTGGGCGGATGCGCCGCGCTGGATCCACCCGGCGGTGACCGTGCATCCGGAGACCGGGCGCCGCGCGCTCCTCGTCAATCGTCTCATGGCCGACAGCGTGGTCGGCCTGCCGCGGGAGGAGAGCGACGCCCTGATCGAGCAGCTTTGTCAGGCCGGCGAGCGGCCCGAGCACATCTACGAGCATGTCTGGCGGGTTGGCGACCTCTTGCTTTGGGACAATCGCTGCACCTTGCATGCGCGTACGGATTTTGATCCGTCCGAGCGCAGAGTGCTCCGTCGCATGGCGATCAAGGGGGCACGCCCCATTGCAGTGATGCAGGCGGCTTAGCCAGATGCCGATCTGCGAAGCCGATCCCTGGCGCCAGCAATATTTCGCCCATGTCTCCTGTCCGGCGGACGTGAATATCCCGACGGAGGATTGCGACGCCTGGCTTTGGTACCCTGCCCACCGTTGGGTCTATGACAAGATCGCGGTCGCCCGCAGTCAGGGGCTCGAGGCCGCACCCCACGGCGTGACGCCTTCGCGTTTTCCCGTATTCTCCAAGCCGATCACCAATTTGCGCGGAATGGGCGTGGCGAGCCGGGTACTGCATGGCCCGAGCGAGTATGCGCAGAGCCTCGCGCCCGGCCACATGTGGATGACGTTATTGCAAGGGCGCCACGTCAGCTCCGACGTCGTGATCCTGGACGGGGAGCCGCGGTGGTGGCGGCATGTCACCGGCGAGCCGAGCGGGGATGGCACCTTCGACTATTGGACGGTGCATGCGGCGGCGGAGCCTGCCATCGAGGACTATTGCGGTGCGTGGATTGCGCAGCATCTGCGCGGATACACCGGCATCCTGAACGCCGAAACGATCGGCGGCCGCATGATCGAGGTGCACCTGCGCATGAGCGATCAGTGGCCTGACCTCTACGGTGCGGGCTGGGTCGATGCGGTGGTGCGCCTTTATGCAGAACGCAAATGGGATTTCGCCGATCAGGAACGGCGCGACGGGTATAGCGTGGTACTGTTCGGGCCGCACGGCCCGAGCTATCGCCATCCGCCTGCGGCTCTGGTTGCGCGCGTGCGCAACATCCCGGGCGTTTCCAGCGTGCAGATCACGTTTCACGAGCAAAAGGATCCGCAGGGCCATGCCATGCCGCCCGGCGGTTTCCGTCTTGCCATCGTCAATGCCTGGAACCTCGCTGCCGGATTTGCCGCGCGCAAGATGCTGAGCGCGTGCTTGCTTAGCCGCGCGGCGTGATTTGATCGATGCGCATCACGTGCAAGGAGTCATCATGAAGATTGCAGGGTTCGAGGCTGATGGAGGTTTGCATCTCGGCGTTGTGGAGGGCGATGAGGTCATCGATCTTCGGGCCGTCGACAGGACTATCCCCGAAGACCTCGGCGAGGTCCTGAGACGACACAATGGCGATCTCTCTTCTTTGCGCGAGACGGCAAAGCGAGCGCCGAGCACGGCGCGGCGTCCGCTCAAGGGGCTCAAATTCGGCCTGCCCGTGACCAAACCCGGCAAGATCATCTGCCTGGGGCTCAATTATCTCGAGCATGTCAAGGAAGGGTCCCAGCGCGACAACATTCCGAAATTCCCCACCATCTTCATGCGCGGCGCCACCTCGCTCGTCCCGCATCGGCAGCCGATCATCCGGCCCAAAGTCTCCGAGACGCTCGACTACGAGGCCGAGCTGATCTTTGTCGTCGGCAAGCGCGCCAAGCATCTGAGTGTCGAGAACGCGTATTCCTGCATTGCCGGATACTCCTGCGGCAACGAAGGCTCCGTGCGTGAATTTCAGCGCAAGACCACGCAATGGGATATGGGCAAGAACTTCGATCGCACCGGCGGCTTCGGCCCCTGGATGGTCACGACGGATGAGGTCCCGCCGGGCGCCAAGGGACTGAAGATTCAAACCCGGCTCAACGGGCAGGTCATGCAGTCCGACAATACCGACAATATGATGTTTCCCATTGCCGAGACCATTGCCTACATCACGCAGGGGCTCACGCTCGAGCCCGGCGATATCGTGTTTACCGGAACGCCATCGGGGGTGGGGCATGCGCGCAAGCCCAATCCGGTATGGATGAAGCCTGGCGACACGTGCGAGATCGAGATTGAGCGCGTCGGCGTCCTGATCAATCCGATCGAGGCTGAGAAATAAGGAAAGAGCGTATGGCAAACCTGAACGTTCTCACCATCTGCGGCTCCCTGCGCAAAGGATCATACAACGCCATGGTGCAGCGGGCGCTGCCGGGGCTTGCCCCCGAAGGCATGACGTTGAAACCCGCGCCCTCCTATGCGGAGCTGCCGCTCTATAACGCCGACATTCAGAACTCGACCGGTTTTCCCGCAGGGGTGAACGTGCTCGCCGACGCGATCCGCGCCGCCGATGGGGTGATATTCTGCACGCCTGAATACAATTTCGGCATTCCGGGCGGGCTGAAGAACGCCATCGATTGGGTGTCGCGCCTGCCCAATCAGCCGTTCGCCGGCAAGCCAATCGCGCTGCAATCGGTCTCCCCCGGTCCCTTGGGCGGCGGGCGGGTGCAGTACGACATCCGCCGGTCGATGGTGTTTCTCGACGCATTCACGCTCAACAAGCCCGAAATCTTCATCGGCGGCTGCGCGTCGAAGTTCGACGAGAAGACCGGCGAGATCAAGGACGAGGCGACGCGCGGCTTCATCAAGCAGCAACTCGCGGCCTTCGCGACTTTCATCGCGCAGGTCGCGCCAAGGAAATGAGCGCGACCAGCAGCGCCCTCGGCAGCTCGAATATCTGAGGGGGAGCCATGGCGGAACGACCGCTCGATGTGCTCGTGATCTGCGGGTCGCTGCGCAAAGGCTCCTACAACGCGGCCCTCGCGCGCATGCTGCCGGCTCTGGCGCCGGCCGGGATGTCGCTGCGCTCTGCTCCTTCGTTCGCCAAGATGCCCATCTACGATAACGACATCCAGATCACGACCGGCTTTCCGGCGGAGGCCAATGCCTGGGCCGACGCGATCCGCAGCGCGGACGCGCTGATCATCGTGACGCCTGAGTACAATTGGTCTATCCCGGGCGGCCTGAAGAATGCGATCGACTGGGTATCGCGCATGAAAGACCAGCCGTTCAAGGACAAGCCGATTGCGCTGCAGTCGGCCGCCGGCGGCATTCTCGGCGGCGCGCGCGCGCAATATCATTTGCGACAGTGCTTGACGTCGGTCGATGCCATCCTGTTCGGCCGCCCCGAAGTGATCGTGACCTTCGCTGCGCAAAAGTTCGACGAGAAGACTTTGGAGCTCAAGGACCCGACCGCGCTCGACCTGATCAAGCAACAGCTTGCGGGCTTTGAGAAGTTTGTCCGCCGGGTTGGCGCAAAGGGCTGACAGAATGGCACGACTTGCGGGCCGCACGGCGATCGTCACCGGAGGCGCCAAGGGCATCGGGCGGCATTATGCGTTGGCGCTTGCCGCGGAAGGCGCTCGCGTGATGATCGCCGACATCGCCGACGGCGAACCCGTGGCCCGCGAGATCGCCGCCGCACACGGGGCGAATTCCGTCATCAGCACCGTCACCGATGTGAGCGATGAAGTCTCGGTCAAGGCGCTGATCGCAGCGACCATCGAGCGGTTTGGCAAGGTCGACGTGCTCGTGAACAATGCCGCTCTTTTTGCCCCGCTGCAGGAGGCGAAATGCACCGAGATCGATGCGGCAGTATGGGACCATGTGATGGCGGTCAATCTGCGCGGCCCGTTCCTGATGGTGAAGCATGCCGTGCCGCACATGCAGGCGCAGGGTTACGGCAAGATCATCAATATCGGCTCAGGCACCGCGTATCGCGGCATCCCCTGGATGCTGCACTACGTCACCAGCAAGGGCGGCATCATGGCATTTACCCGCGCGCTGGCGCGCGAGCTTGGAGAGTACGGCATTCGCGTCAACACGCTTGCGCCGGGGTTTACGCTCAGCGACACGGTGCTCAAGGAGAACCCAGGCCACGTGCAGACCGCGCGCGAGCGCTCGGTGCAGTCGCGTTCGCTCAAGCGCGATGAGACCCCGCAGGATCTGCTTGGGGCTCTGGTTTTCCTCGCCTCTGCCGACAGCGATTTCGTTACCGGACAGACCATCGCGGTCGACGGCGGAAACGTGAACACCTGATCTCCGTGCGTCTCCCGGGCGCAGTCGGGTCAACGAAAGGTTCGGCAAACACCGACATAAGATCCCCTACAAGGCATTAGCTTTGCGCCCATTCTTCCGTTTTCCTGACTGCCTACGGTGCGCGTCTAAATATCGCGCGAATGAGGGCATAAACCCGCTATTGGGCAAGCTCAACGAGGACTTTGGCCCGGCGACCGTGGAGTCGCACCTCGAAGCCCGCGCGGCGCATCACGCGCGAATGCAGGAGGACCAGAAGCGAAAGCAAGCGGCCGAGCGCGGCGAGCGAGCGCCCTGGCGGCTAACGGCGAGCGCCCCACCCGCTTTCCGATGCAGTGCGGGCGAGATATGATCGCTGCGACCGTATCTGCTTATGACCTATCTGAGACATCGGCAGGCAATTTTGCTGTAATGCACAACGCGGGCCGCTGTCCCTAGAATGTGATATCTTCAACCTACTCTAAAGGTCTCGGCACAGAGCAGTCGTATGAGGCGGCGTGAATTCCTCACGATTTTGGGAGGGGCATTAGCGTGGCCGCTCGCGGCGAGCGCGCAGCAGCCAGCGCTGCCAACGATCGGGTTTCTAAGCGGTGCATCGCCCGGCGCGTATCAACCCTTTGTGACCGCATTCAAGGAGGGCTTGAAACAGACCGATTATGTCGAGGGGCGGAACGTTGCGATCGAATACCGTTGGGCCGAGGGCCAATTCGATCGGCTTCCCAAGCTGGCGGGCGATCTGGTCGATCACCGGCCAACCGTGATCATGGCGAGCGGCAATGCTGCGGCGGTGGCTGCCAAGACGGTGACCGCGACAATTCCGATTGTTTTCACGAGCGGCTTGGACCCTATTCAAATCGGGCTCGTCGCGAGCTTCAACCAACCAACGGGCAATATCACCGGGGTCTATACCTTGACAGACGAGATGCCGATCAAGAGCCTTGAGCTGTTGCACGAGTTGGTCCCTGCGGTCGCTGGCATTGGCCTGCTCATCAACCCGACCAATCCCAACCTTTCGGAGTTGGTCGTTGTGAAAGAGGTGGAGGCGGCAGCGCGCACGCTCGGCAAGCAAATCCAAGTCTTGGAGGCCAGCACCGATGCCGAGATCGACGCGGCATTCGCGACATTGACGCGATTGCGGGTAGGAGCGCTGGTCATCGTTACTGATATATTCTTCAACGATCGACGCGAACGACTTGCCGCACTGGCGCTGCGCCATGCGCTGCCGTCGATCTATGCACGACGCGAGTACGCGGTGGCCGGCGGCCTGATGAGCTACGGAACGAGCCTCCCGGACGTCTATCGGCAGGCCGGAGTGTATGTCGGCAGGGTCCTCAAAGGCGCGCAGCCGGCCGACCTGCCGATCGTGCAGTCGACAAAGCTCGAACTGGTAATCAACCTGAAGACCGCTAAGGCGCTCGGCCTCGACCTACCTCCTTCGTTCTATTGGCGCGCCGACGAGGTGATCGAGTAGCTCGCTGTTTGCTGAACTGCATGAGTTTGCAAGTGGGCACATCTCGGACGTGGGCGGCACCCCTACCGCGATCCGCGCAGACACAAGCGTGCATGAATGAAACGGCGTAGTGAACACCGTGCAAATGCCGTCTATTCTTCCCGTCCAAGTGCGAAAAGTGCCGACAAGTGGCCTAAAGTTTAGGGCCTCTGCAATGGCCCGGGCGCACTGCAGCATGAGCAGCGCAGACCAGTCTATGTGATGTATGCACGGTTATGACTGCGCTGCTCACGATGCGCCGCTGACCCGAGAGCGCACAGAGCGGTTACGCGGTCCTTTCCGCGGCCGATAGTTTCATTATATACTAATCGCTTGTTTCCCCCGGAGCGGGGGCGGGCTTTTATCGATTTCAGGGAGAGCGCCATGACCAGCGCGACCGCGAGCAGACGGACCGAGGCCAAGCGGCCGGGCCCCAAGCACAACATCGAAGCGATCCGGGAGGAATATTACCAGCGCATCGCCAAGCACCACATGACGCCGCTCTGGAAGGTGATGAAGAACGTGGTCACCAGGGAACCGGTGACCCGTTGCGCGCCGGTGATCTGGCATTTCGACGATATCAAGCGCCTGGTGATGGAATTGGGCGGGTTGATCACCGCCGCGGAAGCCGAGCGCCGGGTGCTCATCCTGGAGAACCCGGGGATGCCGGGTGAGTCGCGTGCGACCAATACGCTGTTTGCCGGCGTGCAGATGATCCTCCCGGGCGAAGTCGCCCCTGCGCACCGGCACGTCTCTTCCGCCATCCGCTTTGTCCTCGATGGTCAAGGCGCCTACACCGCGGTCGAGGGCGAGAAGGCCTACATGTCGCCCGGGGATTTCGTGATCACCGCGAACTGGGCACCGCACGATCACGGCAACACGTCCGACCAGCCGATGCTGTGGCTTGACGTGCTCGACTTCCCGCAGGTCAACTTCTTCGAGGCATCGTTTGCCGAGGAATTCGAATTGGCAACGCAACCAACCAATCGGGAAGACGGCGATTTGCTGGTGCTCTACGGATCGGGCGTGCTGCCGGACGGAGCGCCCGCCGGGATGAATCGCAGTCCCGTGATCAATTACACCTATGCGCGCACCCGCCCGATCATCGAGCGCATGCTCAAGGGAGGCGAGATCGACAAGCGGCATGGCGCGCGCGTGCGTTATGCCAATCCGATCAACGGCGGGCCGGTCCTGCCCACCATGAGCGCCCATCTCGCGCTGTTCCCGAACGGCTTCAAAGGCGAGAAATACCGCGCCACCGACGGCAGCATTTTCGTCTGTGCCGAGGGCCGCGGCACCACCAGCGTGGACGGCAAGGTGCTGGAATGGGGGCCGAACGACGTGTTCGTGCTGCCGCCGTGGAAGGCTTACGCCCACGCTGCCGAGAAAGAATCGGTGCTGTTCTCCATCTCCGATCGTCCTTCCCAGGAGGCGCTCGGCATCTGGCGCGAGGACGCCAGCCTGCATTAGCCCGTCATTCCGGGGCCGCGAGCGCTCGGATCGGCGCTTCGCGCCGTCCGAGTGCGAGCGGAGCCCGGAATCCATAACCACAGGCCGTGCAGTGATGAAAGTGGTTACGCTGCGGTGGCACACATTACTGCTTGGGGTTATGGGTTCCGGGCTCGCAGGCAAATCGGCACGGCCGATTTTCCTGCGCCCCGGAATGACGTCGAGGTGCAACTTGTGACGCGGTACCAATAGGCACTATTGCAGAAAGGGATTGGTCGCTCTTTCCCGGCCGATCGTGCTGGTCGGCCCGTGTCCGCTGATGATCGCGACGTCGTCTTCCAACGGCAGCAGCTTGTCCCTGATCGAGCTCAACAACTGCCGGTGATTTCCTCCGGGAAGGTCGGTGCGGCCGATCGAGCCGGCAAACAGCACGTCGCCGACAATGGCCAGACGCTGTTCCGGGTTGAAAAAGGCGATGCTTCCCGGCGAATGGCCGGGGCAATGCAGCACCTCGAATGTCAGCTCCCCGATCTCGACCCGGTCTCGCTCTTCCAACCATCGGTCAGGCGTTACGTTCGAGGCGTTCCAGATACCGAAGGCGCGGGCATTCTCGGCGACGTGCTGCAGCAGCAACAGATCGTCCCGGTGGGGACCCTCGATCGGTACTTTGAGCTTCGCTTTCAAGTCTGCGGCGCCACCGACATGATCGACGTGACCGTGGGTCAGCCAGATTTTGTCCACCTCAACGCCGGCTTGGGCGATGGCACGCTCGATGTGCGGCAGGTCGCCGCCGGGGTCGATGACCACGGCCCGTTTGGTTGCTTCGCACCAGAGCACGGTGCAGTTCTGCTGGAACGGCGTGACCGGGACGATGATGGCTCGGGCCTTGGACATGGGCCGATCGTCAGGCAGCGGCCGGTTGTGCGGTTTCGGCGACCAGCCGGTTTCGCATCTTGCCCAGGCTCTCGACTTCGGTCTCCATGACGTCGCCTGGCTTGAGGAAGGTGTTGGTGCCCTGGCCGACGCCGCCACAGGTCCCGCAGCTGAAAATGTCGCCGGGCTCGAGCGTGAGAATGCCCGAGGCGTATTCTATCTGCTCTTCGGGACTAAAGATGAATTGCGAGGTGTTGCCGTTCTGCTTGAGCTCGCCGTTGACCGTGAGGCGGATGAACAGATTCATGTGCTCCGGCACGAAGGCACGCGGCACCAGAAACGGCCCCATCGGCGCGAAATTGTCGTGGCTCTTGCCGCCGAGCCAATCCGAGCGGAGCGCCGGCCGGTCGGCGCGGATCTGCAGGTCGCGGCAGGAAACGTCGTTGGTGGTCATGAAGCCGGCAACGTGCTCGAGGGCGCGCTCGGCCTTGATGCGCTTTCCCTTCCTGCCGATGGCGAGCGCGATCTCGGCCTCCCAGTCTATCTTGCTCATGCCGAGCGGGATCTCGATATCGTCGCAGGCGCCGGCAAGGCAGCTCGGCGCCTTCAGGAAGAGATACGGCCGCGTGGTCGATTTCTCTCCGCTAAATCTCGGGCCGCCCGCAGGCGACATGCCGGCGCGGATCATCTCATCAACGTGCTCCTGAAAGTTCTGCGCCGCGTAAAACATCTTCCCGGGCCGGAGCACCGGGGGCATAGCCCGCAGGCCGGAAAGGTCGGCAGCGGCTGGCTTTAGTCCCTCCTTCTTTAGAAAGGCTACGATGTCCTGCAGTACGGCAAAATTGGCGTCCCAGCTCTGCAGCAGTCCGAGGACGCTCTCTGTGCTGCTCAACGCGTTCCGGCGCGCCGAACCGCGATAGATTTCGTATGCCTGCGCCAGATCCACGGCGTGGTCGCCCAGCACGATTGCAGCAAAGGGCTCGCCGTTCGGCCGTGCGAACGTACCCAGCTTGAAAGCGCTGCCGTTCATGGTGCCCGCCGCTCCTGCCTCGCCCCTGGCCCGACCTCGCGGCTCACGCCAGATCCATGGCGAAGCGCTTGAGATCGGCAAGCGAGCAGTAGCTCAGAGCACCTTCATGGGTGGCGCGCAAGACGATGCGGGGCGCCTGACCCGCTTCAAGTGCCTCCTGCCAGCGCGGCGCACAGAGGCACCAGCGGTCCCCGGGTTTCAGCCCGGGAAAGCCGAATTCCGGTATCGGAGTGGAAAGATCGTTGCCGCAAGACTTGGAAAACTGGAGAAACTCAGCCGTCATCACCGCGCAAACCGTGTGGCTGCCGAAGTCCTCTTGCGAGGTGTCGCAGCAGCCGTCGCGAAAAAACCCGGTCATCGGCTTGATCGAGCAGAGCTCCAGCGGCTCGCCGAGCACATTGCGGGCTATCTTCCGCCGGCCGCGTCCATCCCCGCTATCGTCCCTCAGCATGGGCTTCCCGTTTGCTCGTCTGGTTTGCTGTTTTTGTGCCGTTCTTGGCCGCTTCGAAACTGCACCCTGGCTACCAGCCAAGATCCATATTGTAGGATACTGATATCGCGAGGGTCAGTCAGCGGGTAGCGAACGTGCTTTTGTACCCAATCGATTGGGCTGCCAAGGCATGTTCAGGCACGGACCCAGCCTGATGTCTTGACATCAGCTTTGCTCGCATCCACGATACTAACCGTGCGCACCACACTCACAATCGATGATGATCTGGCCGGCATCCTGAAACGACGGGCCCGCGAGCTAGGCTTGCCGTTGAAGGACGTTGTCAACCGAGCGTTGCGTGCCGGCCTCGGCGAGGAGGCCAAACCGCGTCGCCGCACTGCACCGAAGACCATCCCACACGCCTTCGGGTTCAGGCCTGGCATCGATCTCGACAGGCTCAATCAACTGGTCGACGAGCTTGAAGCCGAAGGCTATGCAGCGGGCCAACAGCCTACACCCCGGATTCGGACGGTGACGCGCCATGATCCTGCCCGACGTCAACGTCCTCGTTCACGCGCATAATACTGATTCGGCGGTTCATGAGAGCGCTCGGCATTGGTGGGACGAATGCCTGCTTGGCCCTGAAGGTGTGGGCCTCGCGTGGGCGACGCTCCTCGGCTTCATTCGCCTCACCACCAATCGAAAGATCGTAGCGCGGCCCCTTCCCGTAGGCGAGGTAACGGCGCGGATCGAGAGCTGGCTCGATCTGCCTCATGTTCACCTGGCGCTACCATCAGATACGCACTTCGCACGGCTTCGAACCGAGCTTGAACGGCTAGGGACGGCCGGAAACCTGACCACCGATGCGCACTTGGCGGTTCTCGCGATGGAACGCGGCTATCTTCTTTGCACGACAGATACCGATTTCGCGCGTTTTCCCGGATTGCGGTGGATGAACCCCTGCAAAAACTAAGCCCATGTCGCGCGAACCTGTCCTCATCGTCGGCGGCGGGCTCGGCGGGCTCACGACGGCGCTCGCCTTGGCCCGCCGCGGATGGAGCGCGCGCGTGCTTGAAGGCGCGCCGGAGTTCGGCGCCATCGGCTACGGCATCCAGTTCGGCCCCAACGTGTTTCATGTGCTCGATCGCATCGGCCTGACCGAGCAGGTGCTGGCCGCCGCGGATTCACCGCCCGCCGTTCTGATGATGGACGCGCTCACCGGCAAGGAGCTGGTCCGCATCCCGACCGGGGCCTCGTTCCGGGCGCGCTTCAAGCACCCCTACATCATCATTCACCGCGTCGATCTGCATAACGTCCTGCTCGATGCGTGCCGGCACGACGATCGCATCGAGCTGGTGCCCGAGGCGATGGTCACCGCCTTCGAGGATCGCGGCGATCGGGTCGCGGTGTCGGCCGCGGATGGACGGAGCTTCACGGGCGCCGCCGTGGTCGCGGCGGACGGTGTCCGCTCGCTGTTTCGCGGCAAGCTGATCGGTGACGGCGAGCCGCGTCCGATCGGCTATGTGGCGAACCGGACCATCGTGCCGATCGCTGCGGTCACGGCGGATGTTCCGCGCGATCGCGTGTTGCTTTGGGGCGGCCCGGGATTCCACATCGTGCATTACCCGCTGCGCCACCACACGCTGTTCAACATCGTCGCCGTGTTCCGCACCTCGACCTACGCGGAGCGACGTGACGCCGCACGTTATCAGGCCGAGCTCGAGGCAACCTATCGCGATGCACATCCGGCTCTGCGCGACTTGATTGCCATGATGGACCTGAGTTGGCGCCGGCCGATCGGCGATCGCGATCCGTCACGGCACTGGCACAAAGGCCGCATCGTACTGCTGGGCGACGCCGCGCATGCGCCGCTGCAATCTCTGGCGCAGGGGGCCTGCATGGCGATCGAGGACGGCCTGTGCCTCGCCGAGCTCATCCATGCGGCGAAGGGCGACTTTGCCGCCGCGTTTGCGCGTTTCACCGCCGCGCGGCTCGTCCGCACCGCGCGCGTGCAGCTCGAATCGCGGGCGCTCTGGGAGTTCTATCACGCCGAAGGCATCGCCCGGGACGTGCGCAATGCGACGGTCGCCGACTGGGATGAGGCGCACATGTTCGACTGCCTGGCATGGCTCTACGACGGGTTCCCGATGCCGGAAGTGAACGCCCGCTGCGATTGAGATAGGGTGGCGGTGAAGAGTTCTGCCAGACGGTTTTTCTGCAGTTTGCCGGTCACCGTCAGCGGCAGCTCGGATTCGGTGACGAATTTCATCAGGCGGGGAATCTTGTAGGCCGCCAGCTGGCGGCGACAAAGCGCCATCAGCTCGGCTTGCGCCACGCTCTGTCCCGGACGGCACACGATGAGCGCGGCCACGACCTCGTCGCGCTCGGAATCGGGAACGCCTGTCACGCAGGCGAGCTTGACCGCCGGATGCGCCATCAGCGTCTCTTCCACCTCGACCGGAGCAACATTGATGCCGCCGGTCTTGATCATGTCCTTGATGCGCCCGCGAAAATACAGGCGCCCTTCGGCATCGAGGAAGCCGAGATCGCCGGTGACGAAATAGCCGTTGGCATCGAATGCGGCGCGGTTCTTCTCGTCGTCCTTGTAGTAGCCGACTGTGACGTAGCCCTTGACGCGAATCTCGCCGACCTCGCCTTGCGGCAGCAGGTTGCCGCTTTCGGGATCCACGATGCGCAGCTCGACGCCGGGAAGCGGAGGGCCGACGCTGGCGAGGCGAACGTGAAGCGGCTCAGCCGCGTCGGTCACGGTGCAGTTGCCGTAGGTTTCGGTCAGGCCGTAGATGTTGCAGATCTCGCGGGCGCCGAGATCGACGATGCGCTTGATCTGCTCGGGCGTGCCCACCGTGCCGCCCGAGCGTAAGCTCGACAGATCGTGCTGTTGCCGGCCGGGATGCTCGCTGAGCGCCTGCCCCATGTTGGGAGTGCCATAGAACAGCGTGCACCGCTCCGCTTCGATGATGCGCAAGGCCTCGCTTGGCTCGAAGCTTTCCTGCAGCACCACACAACCGCCATGGGTGAGCAGGTTGAACAGGGCGTTTTCGCACCCGAGCCCCCAGAACAACGATACGGCGAGCCAGAGCCGGTCGTGCTCCGTGACATGCATGCGCTCGCCGATATGCCACATGTTCTCGATCAGTGCGTAATGCTGAAGCTGCACGCCCTTCGGCGTCGAGGTCGAGCCCGACGTGTACAGCAGACAGGCGATGTCGTTCGGATCTATGGCGCGTGCCGCACGCTCGATCTCTTCGTCGCGCACGGTGCGGCCGTGGGCATAAACGTCGGGAAACGCGATCGAGCCGCAGTACGCGCGCGCCCCGACATGGATGATGCGGTCGAGCCGCGGTGCGCATCGCGCAAGCGGCTCGAGCGCCTCAAGCATGGCGAAATAATCATTTCTGAGAAAGCAGTCGCTGGCGATGAGCATTTTCGCATCGGAATGAGCAAGCACGTAGCCGAGCTCGCGCGCCGTAACCCAGGTATTGACCGCGGCCATGATGGCGCCGAGCGAGCAGATCGCGAGATCCGCGATCACCCACTCGGGCTTGTTGCCCATCAGGATGGCGACCATGTCGCCTTTTCGGATGCCAAGCGCATGCAGTCCTTTTGCAAACGCGCGGACCTCCTCGCGCAAGGCTGCATAGGTGTAGCGCTGCGCGCCCCCGACCAGCGCCTCTCGTTGCGGGAAGCGCGAAGCCAACTCATCGAGCAGGCTGGGGATCGTACGGCTCGCCGGCATCGCTGCCATGCGCAACGCGCTCCGTGCTCAATGCGGCGACAGCTGCTGCCGGGCACCGCCGCAAAATTATGCGACGGGCGCCGGCGCAGCATCAAGGCGGTTTATCAGCACAGATACTTGCAGACGAAATTTTTGACGGCGCTGATCGGATTTTCGAAGCTGGCGTCGCTCTCCTGGCGTTCCCCTTTCGCCGCTTCCTTGCGGTCCTTGGTTTTCGGCGACTTGTCCGCGATCACCATGGCCCAGAAAGTCTTATAGCGGGTATGCTCGTTGCGAGCGACGGCAACCCCGATGGTGTCGGCCCTCGATTGCAACAGGTTTTCATTGTGCCCCGGGGAGGCCTGCCACATCCGGAACGTCTCGGCCCAGGTCTTGGTGCCGGCCGCTATGTTTTCAGCCGCCATCCCGGTCCGCACGCCGGAAATCCGCGAGGCGAACGACCCCGCGACGTCGTGATCCATGATGCCGGACGCGGCCATCGCCTTGGCCTGCCGTTCCGCAATCGCCGTGAGCTGCGGGTCGATCCTGACCGTCGAGAGGCCGTGCTCGCGCCGGTAGCGCGAGATCATCTCCGCCATGTCTTCCGCCTGTGCCAGCGTGGACGTGATGACGATCACGACCGCGAGCCAGACCGCCCTCATGCTCCGCCTCCCCGTCCCCCTGCGGCGCAGCAGGATTTATCCATGCGGGATGAGGCGGATATGAGGCATCGGCGCACATCAGCAGCCGGGCTCTATTGCCTACGACTTCTGTTGGAGCGAGAACTGTGCCGGGCCAAAAACATCGAAAGGAGATGCCGATGGGTGCGGAAGCGCGACTGCAGGAGCTGGGGATCGTGCTGCCCTGCCTGCCAAAACCGACCGCCAATTATCTGCCCTACCGGCTTGCGGGCAGCCTGCTGTTCCTCGCCGGCCAGGGCCCGCGCGACGAGAAAGGCACATCGCTGACCGGCAAGCTCGGTGCCGAGATCAGCGTCGAGGAAGGCTACCGGCGCGCCCGGCTTGTGGGACTTGGCATGCTTGCAGCGATGCGCGACGCGCTCGGCTCCCTCGACCGCGTCGATTTCATCGTCAAGCTGCTCGGCATGGTCAATGCGGCGCCGAATTTCAATGACTTGCCCAAGGTCATCAACGGCTGCTCGGACCTGTTCGTGGAGGTGTTTGGCGATGCCGGCCGGCATGCCCGCTCGGCGGTCGGCAACGTCATGCTGCCCAACCAGATCTCGGTTGAGATCGAGGGCATCGTCGCGGTCAAGACGTAGCCGCTCAATCCGTGCGGCGGCGCTTCGACCGCGGCTTTGATGTGCGCTCCTGGACGGTACGCACTTCCGTGTTCATGTGCACGTCCTTGCGCCGGCGCTTGCGCAACGGCGTGTCGGACGCGAAATGCTCGCCGCGCGTTGCGCGCTCGGCCGCCCGGTCGAACTCGGGCGACCATTCACCCAGGGAATAGCCAAACCAGGGCGACTCCGGCTTGAGCTTCGGGAGCCCCAGCTCCTCCCAGATCTCCTTCGCGCGCTCCATGTATTCGCGTTTGGGCAGCGAGATCGGCGGGAAGTTCTCCTTCAGCGTTGCGTCGATCAGCAGCGCGCCGTCCTCCCCGCCATGGCGCTGGCTGCGCGGGCCGTGCCCCTGGTCGCGGTGCGGCAGGATATGCATATCGAGATTGGGATTGGCGCGGTAGGACATGGCCCACAGCAGGGCGTCGGCGTTGTCGGGATCGATGTCTTCGTTGATTGCGATGACATATTTCCCGGCGGCCCGGTGCAGCACGGTGGCGCCGTAGAGCGCGCGCCAGATTTCGGTCCTCGGCATGTCGCGCTCGCAGACGAGCGCAATCACCTTGCGGATGTTGGTGAGCGGCTCATGCATTGCCACCCGTTTGATTCCCTTTATACCGAGCGTGTCGCGCAGGAAGTTGAGGAACAACGGCTCCATCCCGATCCGCTTGATCAGGCTCGATTCGCTCGGCGTCACCTGGGAGATGATGGAGGTGAGAATGGCGTCGCGCCGTCGCGTGATGGCGGTGACGTCCATGAAGGCGTTGAACTCCTGCAGGTTCACGTGGCCATGCGATTCCCCGAACGGCGCTTCCGGCTCCAGATATTCGGTATCGATGAAGCCCTCGACAACGATCTCGGCCTCGGCCGGGACCAGGAGGTCGACAGTCCTGGCTTTGGCGACGTTGATAGGGGCGCCGACGAGCGCCCCAGCCACGTGCAGCTCATCCAGGCTTTCGGGGATCTTTTGGACCGATGCGAAGGTGATGCAGGGGGGTGCGCCGAGAACGACGGCGCAGGGCAACTTCTTGAAGCCGCGCGCCCTTAGCTTCTCCCAGTGTTTGTAGATGCCTGGCCGCAGCTCGAGCGATGGGTTCATGCCGAGCCGCCGCCTTGCCTTCACCTGTCCGCGGTAATTCCCCATGTTCTGGACGCCGGTGTCGGGATCCTTGGTGATGTACTGCGACAACGTCGCATAGGGCGCGATGTCCCAGCCGGGAGTAGAGATCGGCAGCGGAAGCGCATCGAGGCCGTGACCCGGCTTGTCCAGGTCTCTGCCGGTGGTGACGATCTCATGGCAGGGGGCATGCTCCACGATACGCGGCGGGATGGGCGCTGCTACCGCCTTGACCCAGCGCCTCTCGATCTCGTCAAACGGGCAGCTGATGCCGATACGATAGATTTCCCGGTTGGCGGCGAGCCCGCCGACCAGCACCGGAATGTCGTATCGGCGCCCTTTGCTGTCGGTGACATTGGTGAACAGGAACGCCTTCCGGTCTTTTTCCTCGATGCCGCCGCGGAATTGCCACCGCACGAGGGGGTGCATTTCCGTATCCTTGTTGATAGGCCGCGCGACCGTGATCAGGAGCCCCGCCTGGTCGAGCGCGCGCACATGATCGTGCAGGTCGGGGTAGCTGCGGGCGCCTTGCCCGGCTACTGTCGTTTTACGCTTGGGATTGGTGAGGGCATCCATGGCGCGAGTTCCGGCTGTTCGCGTGACGAGTTCTATCCGGTTGAGGGCTTTGTGCGCCGGTTTCAATGACGGCGCAACTTATCAGCAGCCGGCATTGTTTAAAGCACGTGCAGAATCACGGGAGGACAGGATGAAAGCAGCTTGGCGTCATGGCCTTTTGGCCGGGCTCCTGACGGTATCGGTCACAGCCGGGGTTGGCGCTCACGCGGGGAATTATCCGGATAAGGCGGTCACGATCCTTGCTGATTCGGCGGCCGGCAGCACGCCGGATGTCGCCCTGCGGTTTGTTGCTGACGCGCTGGGCAAAATGTGGGGCCAGCAGGTCGTGGTGGTCAATCGTCCGGGGGCAGGCGGCAGTGTTGCCGCCCGAGCGGCTGCGGAGGCGGCGCCGGATGGCTACACGCTGTATCAGCCGGTGTCGTCGACCTTCGTGGCGCTGCACCCGGCGGCGCCCAACGTCCCTTTGCAAGTGCCGCGGGACTTCCTGCCGATCGGGTTCGTCGCGGAAAACCCGATGTTCATCGGCGCCTCCCCGAGCTTGGGTATACGCACCCTGCCGGAGTTGATCGCGCTTGCCCGGAAAAAACCCGGCGAAGTCTCTTACGCGACCACCGGCGTGGGGCGGCTGACCCATCTGACCGGGGAATTGTTGCAGCACGAAGCCCATATCAAGCTGCAACTCGTTCCCTACGTCGGCGGTCCGGCGCAGGCGATCGGCGATGTCGGAACCGGGCGGGTCGACACGATCATCGAGGGATATTCCGGCATTGCCGGAGCGGTACGCTCAGGCTCGGTAAATTTGCTTGCGGTGGCGTCGGCCAAGCGCCTTGCCGACTTCCCGAATGTTCCCACGGTCGCGGAAACAATCCCGGATTTCGAAGCGACCGGCTGGGGCGTCCTGGTGGCGCCTCTCAAGACGCCGGATGCCATCATCCAGAAAGTGAGCGCAGACCTGTTACAGGTCGTTTCCGTAGCTGATTTGCAGCAGAAGCTCGCGAAACTCGGCAGCTATACCCGTCCAATGAATCCCGCCGAATCGACGAGCTTTGTTCACCAGCAGCAAAGCCTGTGGGGTCCGGTGCTGGCCGATATCGTCCGGCAGGAGGGCAAGAAGTGAGCCTCCACACCTCCTCCTGAAGGCAGGGCTATCGCATTTGACTCTAATATCAGGACCGCGTGTCGCGCCCCACGGCAAACATCCATGCCTGTCATTCCGGCCGACCGAGCCGGGCTTCCCCCGGCGAGAGAGAGCCGGAATCCAGTAATCACAGCAGCTCGTTCATTCACGCCGGACGTGGATTACTGGGTCCCCGCTCGCGCGAGCCCGGTTGAACCGGGCTCGCTTGGCCGGGACGACCAAGCTTGCCGATGCGCTGCTTGCTCTGCTGCGGCGCTGCGGTATCTGCGTGTGCTGCGCACGTCCGCAGTCCCGCTGCAATTTTGATTCAATCACCCAGCAAAATGTGAGTCGTACTGAGAGCTAGGCAGGGACCGCAGGAATGACCCTGACGAGATCCGAGACGCAGTGGATCGCCCGCGTGATGCACACCATCAGCTACGTGGCGTTCGTAGAATCATGCAGCACTCTGGCGGGGACCGTACAAAAAGGCGCGGGCGACGAAGTCGTACGCGCGGCCCAGAGCTTCATCGAAAAATTGAAGCGGGAGAATGCTGAGGCGTCATCCGCAGGCGCACTCCCGCACCCGGCAAATCACTGACCCGGCGCAACGACGATCTCGGTTTTGCTTCGTCCGGGTAGGCTGCTTCGCGGCGTAGCGAAGCGATCGCCTCGGTGGCCCGTCATTCCGGGGCCGCGAGTGGTCGGATCGGCGCTTCGCGCCGTCCGAGTGCGAGCGGAGCCCGGAATCCATAACCACAGGCCGTGCAGTGATGAACGTGGTTACGCTGCGGTGGGGCACACATTACTGCTCGGGGTTATGGATTCCGGGCTCGCAGGCAAATCGGCACGGCCGATTTGCTGCGCCCCGGAATGACGTCGATTGACCCATAGGCGTTAACTTAAGATCGCCCACCATCTCGGTCGTCATCGTCCGCGTATGCGGACGATCCAGGAATCAAGAAACGTTGAATTTGGTACGGTTGCCTCACCCCACCAGGCCGGATTACTGGATGCCCCGCTTAAAGCGGGGCATGACAACCGAGAGATTGGCGATTGTTCCGCGCGCGCCTTTGCGCGCGCTGCCGTGCGACAATGACGTTCAGCAGCACGGCATCGGGTTTTCGATCAGATCATAGACGTTGTCGAACGTGATCTCGTTGATCGGTCGCTGAATCTTGAAATGGCGCGGCGGTTCGTTCTTGAGAATGGCCATGATGGCGGTTTCAATGGGCGGACAGGTCGGTTTGACGCAAGGGACCTCCTTGACCACAATCGGGATCTCTTTGGCAAAGCCGAAATTCTGCCGCATCCAATAGCGGATCTGCTCGAGCGTGTAGGGCGAGATCTCCAACAGCTGTCGGCCGAATGGATCCGGCGTCTGCGACGCGGCGCACGCCCCGGTGCACAGGCAGTCTCTAAAGCCGCGCGTGATCGCGCCCTGATCGAGGCTGCGGCCGATGAAGACGAGCCGATTGAGCCGTTTTTCATCAGCGCTCCAGGCGCGTCCCGGCCGGCCTTCGAACTCCATGCGCACGCCCTGGAACAGGAACTGGTCCGGATCGCCGCGCAGGTTGAGGAGGCCTTTCATGCGCAGGAGATTGGCGCCGAATTCAGCGATCTGGGAGCGAAACCAGATGCTCAGTTTCATGCCGTCCAATTCGCCGGGCTCCACAATGCACACCGTCTCGATATTCTGCAGGTGGTTGTGATGACGGTGATGCCGGGGGTCATGATGATCATGGCCGTTATGCCCGTCGGCATCATGCTCATGCTCGTTGTGATCCTCGATCGCGGCATCGATTCGCTGTTCCAGGTCAACCCCTTCGACCCCGAGAACGATGTCGAGGTCGAGCTCTGAATTTTTTGTCCTCTGTATTTTCGCAACCCTGTTGAGGCGTCCGATCTGCTGCTCGATCCGATCCAGCTCCTCGGCGGCGGCAAGGTCGGTCTTGTTGAGGACGATCAGGTCGGCAAATGCAATTTGCTCACAAGCTTCGGGGGACTCCTCCAGCTGTGCCGCCACGTGCTTCGCATCGACGACAGTAATGACGCCTTCCAGGGCGAACTCGCGGCGGATGCGCTCGTCCGCATACAGGGTCTGCGCCACGGGAGCCGGCTCCGCAAGCCCGGTTGTCTCGATGATCACGGTATCGAACTTCGCGCGATGCTCGATGAGCTCGAAGAGACTGCGGAGCAGATCGCCGCGCACGCTGCAGCAAATGCAGCCGTTGTTCATCTGGATCACTTCCTGATCCGAGGCGATCAAGAGGTGATGATCGATGCCGACCTCGCCGAATTCATTGACGATAACGGCGATCCGGCGCCCGTGATCCGCGGTCAATATGCGATTGACGAGCGTGGTCTTGCCTGCGCCGAGGAAACCGGTGACGATGATGACCGATGCTCTCTTTGATCCAACCATGTCGTCCATGGGGAGAGCCGCCGTCCTCTCGGTTCCGCCTGTCACCTCAAAGCTTCATATAGGCATGTCCGCGCCCGGTTGCAGCCCGTTCCAACGCTGCACGCTCACTGGAGGACAGGCGTCTGCATCTGACCGACGACGTTGCCGACGGGCTCGCCGTTCTTCATTTGCACATGGCCGCGGACGATCGTGTAGATGGGAACGCCCTTCACTTTCCAGCCGCCCCATGGGGTCGGGTGGTTCTTGCTGTGCAGCTTGTTCGGGTCGATGGTCATCTCCTTGGCCATGTCGACCACCGTCACGTCGCCGTCAGAACCGACGCGGATGGTGCCCTTCTTCGGATACATCTGCCAGACCTTGGCTGGGTTCTCGCTGGCGACCTTCACATAATGATTTAAGCTCAGACGGCCTTTGTTCACCTGGGTAAGCATCAGAGGCACGGCAGTTTCGACCCCGCAGAACCCCGAGATGCAGTCCCAAATCGCAGCCTTGCTCATCTTGCCGTTGATGTCGCAGCCCTTCTCCTCGAGCGTATGCGGGGAGTGATCGGTCGCGATCATGTCGATCGCGCCGTTGAGCAGCCCTTCCCAGAGCGCGTCCTGATGCTCCTGCGAGCGCACGGGCGGATTCATCTTCAGCAGCGGGCCAACCTGGGCCATGTCACTCGCGGTTCGCAACAAGTAATGCGGCTGCGTCTCCGCCGTGAACCGCAGCCCGCGCGCCTTGGCGTCCTTGACCATCTGCACCGCCTGCTTGGTGCTGGCGTGCACGATGTGAAGCATGGTTCCGAAATTCTCCGCCATGAACATGATGTGAGCGATCGATTCCGCCTCGCATAGCGCGGGGCGCGACTGCTCCCAGTAGACCGGGTCGTTTTTTCCGGCTGCTTTCAGTTTGTTGGTCCAATAATGCTGGATCTGCCGGTTCTCAGCATGCACGCAGAGAGGAATTTTGGATTGGGTGATGTTGGAGAAAACCTCGATGCACATCCCGTCGTCGGGAAAGGGCAGGTTGCCGATGGTCTCACCAAAGAAGATCTTGTAACCGATGGCGCCGGCCTTCGCCATCGGGAGAATATCGTCGGCATTGGTCTGGTGCACCACGCCCAGCACGGCAAAATCACACAGCGACTTCGTTTCGCCGATCCGCTTCTTGACTGCGACCTGTTCCGCATTCTCGGTCGGCGGGATCTGGTTCGGCATGTCGATGATGGTGGTGATCCCGCCGCAGACCGCGGCGGTGGACCCGGTGCCGAAGTCCTCCTTGTGGGTGACGCCTGGATCGCGGAAATGCACATGCGCATCGATGAGGCCGGGGAGAATATGCTTGCCCGCCACGTCTATGACCGCTTTGCCCTCCGGCAGCGAGTCATCGGTTCCGATCGCGACGAACGTCCCGTTGGAGATCGCAACGCCGCCTCGCACGGTCTCCTCCGGGGTGACCATCCAGCCGTTCTTCAGGACCAGATCCGCCGTCATGAAAAGCCTCCTTGCTGTATTGCCGTTATTGCTCTGATCTTTTCCAGGTCAGTAGGTGTCGAACATCCGCTGAATCTCTCCGGCATTATTGGTTTTGGTCAGTGCCAACGAGAGCAGGATGCGCGCTTTCCAGGGTTGCAGGTTATCCGCGGCCACAAAGCCGCGCTTCGTCAGGCTGGGGCTGCGCACCACGCGGCCCGAGCCGACGCGGCTCGACAGGCACATCAGCACGCCTTTCTCGGTGTAGGCCTTGTCGAATGCCGCGTCCTCCAGGGGAGTGGGCCTGCCGGCCCCGGTCGCGGCGCTGACGATGCCTTTCGCGCCGCCATTGACGGCCGCCTCGATCATGGTGCCGTCGGCGCCCACATAGGAGAGGACGATATCGACGCGCGGCAGCGACAACGCGGAGCGCACGTCGAATTCGGTCTCGATCGTGTGTCTCCTTGTCGGCTGATGATAGTAGATCACCTTGCCGTCCGCGTCGGCGAAACCCAGCGGTCCGATATCGCGCGATTGGAATGCCTGCACGCGATAGGTCGAAGTCTTGGTGACGTCCCGCGCGCCGAAGATCGTGTCATTCATGACCACCAGACAGCCACGTCCGCGTGAGCTCGGATCGGCTGCCACGCGCACCGCGTTAATGACGTTGAGATGACCGTCTGCGCTGATCGCTGACGACGGCCGCATCGAGCCGACGATCACCACCGGCCGCTCGCTCTTGAGCACCAGATTGAGGAAATAGGCGGTCTCTTCCAGCGTGTTGGTACCGTGCGTAATGACCACGCCGTCGGCCTGATCCTGATCGAACATGGCGTGAACCCTGCGCAGGAGCTCGAGCCAGTCCTTGTCGATCAAGGCGTGGCTGGGCAATCGGCGGAACGGGATTTCCTGAACTGAGGCGATTTTCCCGAGCTCCGGGAGCTGCGCCAACAGCTCGCCGTCGCCGAGCCGCTTTCCCGCCTCGATGTACCAGGCAAGATCGAGACGGTCCGTTCCGACGGAATCGATCGTCCCGCCGGTGAGGATCAATCCAATTCTGGGCAACCTGTTCATGCTAACCCGGCGCGTCGCACTCGATCGTCATGGCCGGGCTTGGCCCGGCCATCCACGTCTTGGATCGCGGCAAAGACGTGGATGCGCGGGCCAAGCCCGCGCATGACGGCGAAAATCTCTGAGGAGTGGCACACGCGCATGTCAGCCGTCCTCGAGCGGCTGGCCGGCCTTGGCCCGCAACGCGCGATAGACGGTTTCGGGATCGAGCGGCAGCCTGGTCAGTCGGATGCCAACGGCATCCTCGATGGCATTGGCGATCGCCGGCGAGACGCAGAACATCGAGCTCTCCCCGACCCCTTTGGCGCCGAACGGCCCGTTTGATTGCTCATGCTCGATGTGCAGATTTTCCATGTGCTCGGGAAGATCGCGAAAGCCCGGTATCTTGTAGTCGGCAAGCGAGGCATTGACCACCTGTCCGGCATCGAGGTGCATCTCCTCGAACAGCGTAAAGCCGAGCTGCATGACCGCGCCGCCGGAGATCTGGGTCGCAACGATCGCCGGGTTGATCGCCTTGCCGGCGTCCACCACGTTCACCAGCTTTGCGACCTTGACGTGCCCGGTTTCCGTATCGACTTCCACCTCGGCGCCGGCCCCCGCAATGATCCAGAACGGCGTCACGGCCGTGCTCTGCCCGGTTTCGCGCGAGGGCGAGATGTAGTCGGGCCGAAATGTGCCGCTGCCGATGATGTTGCCGGCCTGCATGCCGTAGCGCTTCTGGAACAGCGCCGAGATCGGCGCATTGGAGCCTTCGGGCTCGCCAACGTCTGTTCTCAGCACCGCTATCTTCCTGCGCACCTCCTCCGCCGCCCGCTGGATTGCGTGCCCCATGTGAAACAGCGAGCGCGAGCCGAGGGTGCCCATGTCATATGGGGTCGCATCAGTATCGGGGTGCACCACCTTGATCGATTCAGCCGGGACATTGAGCGACTCGCCGGCAATCTGCGCGAGCGCGGTGTCGGAGCCCTGGCCCATGTCGACGGTGCCGCAATAGAGCGTCACCGAGCCGTCGGCGGCGAGGTTGATGATCGCAACCGAGGTCGTGGGCGAGGTTATGGCCTTGATCGCGACGCCGAACCCGCGTCCGCGCCGGAGCGTGCCGCTGCCGCGGTCGAACGGCCGGTTCCATCCGATCCTGTCCAGGATCGTGCTCAGGAGCTCGTCGAGCGGCGCATCCACAATCGCTTGCCCGGTCGCATGGACCCCGCCTTCGCGCAGGAGATTCTTGCGACGGAACTCGGCCGGGTCGAGCTTGAGCGCCCGCGCCATCATGTCCATCTGGCTTTCGTAGGCCCATGCGATCTGCGGCAGGCCAAAACCGCGCAGCGATCCCGCCGGCGTCATGTTGGTGTAGAGCGCGTAGGAATCGATCGACACATTGTCGATGTCGTAGGGACCGGAAGCGGTCAACCCTGCCTTCTGCGTTACCCGCGGTCCAATGTCGGCATAGGCACCGCCGTTCCAGAACACCTCGCACTTGCGCGCGACGATCCTGCCCTCCTGATCAACTCCGCTCTTGATGCGGAATGTGCTCGGGTGCTTGGTGATCTGATAGAACATCTCCTCCATGGTCGCGGCAACCTTGACCGGCTTTCGCGCGATCATGGACAGGGCGACCGCGAGCGCCTCCAGCTTGATGTAGAGCTTCGCGCCGTAGCCGCTGCCGAGGTAAGGTACTTTGACCCGCACCTTGTTTTCCGGCCAGCCGAGCAGTCGCGCAATCTCGATGCGCACGAATGAAGGGCCCTGCGAGGCCGTGTGAATGGTCACGCCGTCCGGTCGCCAGTCAGCGATGGTGACGAACGGCTCGAACGAGAGATGCAGCGCTTTTTGCGTCTTGAACTCGTGCTCGAACTTGTGGGTGGCGGCGGCATACGCCTTTTCGAATTCGCCGCGGCGCAGGTGGTAGTCGAGCGCGACATTGGTACCGCTGACGCCTTTCAGGTGCTTGAGGTCGGGGAAGGTTGCCGCCGGCTTGAGCTCGTCATGGACGAAAGTGCGCGCGGTGAAAGCCTCCACCTCGTCATAGATCGCGGGCAGCTCCTCGTATTGCGCACTGATGAGTGTCGACGCATGCTCTGCAACGTGCGGATCGCGCGCCAGCACCACCGCGACCGGCTCGCCCACGAAACGCACCTTGCCGTCCGCCAGGATCGGCTGGTCGTGAAATGCCGGGCCGTAATACGGATCCGGTATGACGTGCTTGACGTCCTCGATGGTGACGACATGGAGGACCCCCGGCACCTGTTTTGCCGCGCTGATATCGACGGATGTGATTCGCCCGTGCGCGACCGTGCTGCGGAACAGCTTGGCATGCAGCATGCCGGGCAGTCGCATGGGGTGGGTATATTCGGCGCGCCCGGTGACCTTGTCGCGGGCTTCGAGACGAGGGATCGATCGGCCGATCTGCGAGCCGGCTTTGCCGGCGGCATGCGTAAGGGTCGTCGCCATCAGGAATCTACGCGCAGCTCATTCTTTTCCAGCATGGTGTCATAGTCATAATAGCGGCGCAGGATCAATCTTTCTAAAACCGTACTGCATGACAAACTGCTCTAGCCCGTCATTCCGGGGCCGCGAGTGCTCGGATCGGCGCTTCGCGCCGTCCGAGTGCGAGCGGAGCCCGGAATCCATAACCACAGGCCGTGCAGTGATGAAAGTGGTTACGCTGCGGTGGCACACATCACTGCTTGGGGTTATGGATTCCGGGCTCGCAGGCAAATCGGCGCAGCCGATTTTCCTGCGCCCCGGAATGACGTCGAGGGGCAACTTGTGACGCAGTACTACTAATGCAGCCGGAGCGGGCGCGGATTCGCTCATGCCGCGTCCCTTAGCTCGTGCGCACGGGCGGCAGTGTGCCATGAGACAAAGATGCGCTCGAACAGGCAGACCAGAGCGTAGAGCAGCAGCGAGAGAGCGGAGATCCAGACCAGCGCCACGAATATAAGCACCGTATCCAGGCTACCCGTTGCGACGATGAGGACGTAACCGAGTCCCTTGTCGGCTCCGATGAACTCACCGACGATTGCGCCGACGACGGCAAGCGTGATCGCCACCTTCAGCGAGCCGAAGATGTGAGGCAAGGCGTAGGGAAGCTGAAACAGCAGGAAGCGCCGCAGCCGGCTCGCGCCCGTCGATCGCAGCAAAAATACATAATCGCGCTGCACCGACTTCAAGCCGACGAGCGTGTCGATCATGACCGGAAAAAATGCGAGCAGGAATGAAACCAGCGCCTTGGGCAGAAACCCCACCCCCAACCACACCACCAATAGCGGTCCCAAGGCCACCTTCGGCAGCACCTGAATGAAAACGAGCCACGGATAGAAAGCCTGCTCGAAGACGCGGACATGGGCGAGCATCCAGGCCAGGAACACGCCGCATACGATCGCCAGGACGAAACCGCACGCGACCTCGAAGGTGGTGATGATCGCGTGCCCGAACATGACGGGCACGGTCGTCGCCGTCCGCAGCGCGATAGTGGATGGCGCCGGCAGGATGTAGGCGGGAAACAGCGCGCGCTCTGCCCCCCACTGCCACAGCAGCACCAGGATGATAAAGACCAGGATCGGGTAGGCTACTCTCGCAACGACGTCCTGCATCCGGCGCCACCTCGCCGCTCATTGCGGCATCTCGATCGCCTGCCGGAGCTGATGCTGGAAGCGCACAAACTCGCTCGCGTCGCGCATCTCCACCGTGCGTGGACGCGGCAAGTCGATCTGCAGCGCATACGCGAATCGGGCCGGCCTCGATGAGAGCACGATCACTCGGTCCGACAGAAACACCGCCTCGGAAATGCTGTGCGTCACCATCACGGCAGTCGGCCGCTCGTCGATCCACAGGTTCTGCAGGTGCACGTTCATTTGATCGCGTGTCAAGGCGTCGAGCGCCCCGAACGGCTCGTCCAGCAGGAGGATGCTGGCACCGTGCAGAAGAGTCCGGCAGATTGCGACGCGCTGCCGCATGCCGCCGGACAGCTCCCAGGGATGGCGCTGCTCAAAAGCGTCGAGGCCGACCCGCTCCAGCAGCGTGCGCGCCTTCGCCCGGGCGGTCGCGCGGTCGAGGCCGCGCAGGTCCGCCTGCACCATCACGTTTCCCAGGACGGTCCGCCAGTCGAACAGCAAATCCTGCTGAAAGGCGATTCCGACATCGATCAGGGGCTCGGTCACGGGCCGCTGCCCCACCTCGATCGACCCTCGCGTCGGCGGCACAAGACCCGCGATCATCATGAGCAGCGTGCTCTTGCCGCAGCCGCTTGGACCGAGGATCGACAGGAACTCGCCGCGCGCGATCTCGAGCGTTATGCTCTCGATCGCCGGGATCGCCTTGTCGCCCTTTCCATAGGACTTGGCGACGTCCGTGAGAACGATATGCGAGGCGGAGCAAGAGGATCGCATACCGACGGCCGGGCGGAAGCTCTATGCTGACTTGTCGAAAATCACTTGCCGATGAAGTCGTTGGTATAGAATACGTCCGCAGAGGGTGGCGCCTTCATTCCGGCCGCGCTGACCAGGAGCGCGACTGCCTTGCTCCATTCATCGGGTGATTGCCAACCGAATGGCTTGCCGGCAATGCCGGGCGTTTCGATGTACTGGAACGAGGCGAGCAAAGTTTCCTTCACTTGCGCCTCCTTGCCCTTGTTGAGCGGATTGGCCGCGACCAGCGCGGCGGCCGCATCATCGGGATGGCTGCGTGCGTCCTGCCAGGCCTTCGTGGTCGCGGCCACAAAACGGCGTACCTGGTCGGGCTTGTTCTGAATGGTTGCCGTTGACGTCACGATCCCATGTGACGGCAGATTGATCCCGGCGTCGGCATAGTCGAACTTTCCGACTTGCGTGAACCCCACGGACTTGAGCAGCGCTTCCCCGGCGGTGCCGTAGCTGCCGGCCACTTCGGCGTTTCCCTGCGCCAGGTAGGAATACTTGATCGAGCAATCGACCATGACGATTTTCACGTCGTCCATGCTCAGTCCGACATTCTTCAGATAAGCCGGGAGATATTTGATCAGGCCGTCCGTCGGACAGAGCAGGATGCGCTTGCCTTTGAGGTCTGCAGGCTTCGAGATTCCTTTTCCGAGCGGGAAAAAGAGAGCCAGAGTGGATTTCTGGAAGATGCCCATTACCATCTTTGCCGGCAATCCTTGGCTCACGAGTTGCGCGATTGTACTGGCGTCCGCAAATCCGAAGTCATCAGAGCCGTTGCCGACCAGAGTTCCAACCGCCGGCGACCCTTTACCCTCGAGCACGCTGACATCGAGGCCGACGTCGCGGTAGTAGCCACGCGAAACGCCAAGATAGAACGGCGCGTGATAGCCGAGCGCGGTCCAGTCGAGGCGCAGGGTTATCGGCTGCTGCGCTTGCGCATGCCCCATCAGAGCTGACAGCACGACAGAGACAACTGCGCCCACCCGCGCAAATGCCGAAACGTCAACGCGCATCGAATTCTCCTCGGGTTGGCGGCTTGTTTGCATACGGTAATGGACGCGACGTATACCTGTCCACACGCAAAGCGCGGGGACAAGGGGATGAATGAACAAGCGGGAGCGGGAGGCTGGATCGGCGCCAACCTGTTGCGCAAGGAGGACGCCCGCTATCTCTACGGTCATGGGATGTTCATTGCGGACGTCCAGGTGCCCGGCGTTAAGGACGTCGCCTTCGTGCGCAGTCCAATGGCGCATGCCCGCATCCTTCGCGTGAACAAGCCTGACGGTGCCGCGGCGCATATTTTCACCCTTGCCGACATCGGACCCGTCAACATCCTGGAGGCCGGCCCCGAGCTCTCGGCGCACCGGCACAGTCCTTATCCTCCGCTCGCCGACGATCGCGTGCGCTACGTCGGACAGACGATCGCCGCCTGTGTGGCGCCGACGCGGGCGCAAGCCGAGGATCTGGCCGACAAGGTCGATGTCGAGCTCGAGGAATTGCCTGCGGTGGTCGATGTCGTCGCCGCCATGCGGCCCGAGAGCCCGCGCGTGTTCGAGGAGTGGCCGAGCAACGCCTACATCAGCACGAGCGTGAGCGAAGGCAATCCCGAGGCACTCGCCTCGGCGCCGATCCGCCTCCGCCGCCGGCTGCGGCTCAATCGGCAGGCCACGGTGTCCCTGGAAGGACGCGGCGTGCTCGCCTACTGGGACCGTCGGCTGGACGAGCTGGTCGTTTATCTCTCGACCCAGGGCGGACAGGTGAAGCGGCTGGCGCTCTCCCGCATGCTCGGCATTCCCGAGCACAAGGTGCGTGTCATCGCGCCCGATGTCGGGGGCGGCTTCGGGGGCAAGAACCGGATCATGCCCGAGGACGTTGCCGTTGCCGCCATCGCGATCAAGCTCGGACATCCCGTACGATGGATCGAGGATCGACGCGAGCATCTGCTCGCCTCGCCGCATGCTCGCGACCACACCTATGATCTGGTGATTTGCGCCGAGCGGGACGGCACGCTCCTGGGCATTGAAGGCGACATCTACATTGATGCCGGTGCCTACGCTTTGTGGCCCACGGGCGCTTTTCAGGAAGCGAGCATGGCGTCACGCAATCTCACCGGCCCCTATCGCATGCGGCATTTGAAGCTCACCGCCCACACGGTTGCGACCAACAAGGCGCCGATGGGTCCCTACCGCGGCGTGGCGCGGCCGGGCGCAACGTTTGCCCTCGAACGGCTGGTGGATGAGGTGGCGCGCGAGCTCGGCCGCGAGCCTTTCGACCTGCGCCGACAGAACATCGTGACCGCCGCGGAGCTTCCCTACAGGACCGCGGCCGGCATGAAGCTCGACACCGGCGATTATGTTGCCTGCCTCGACATAGCGCGCCACAAGATCGATCTGCCGGCGGTGCGCAAGCGGCAGGCCGCAGGCGAGCCTGACGGGCGCAGGATCGGCGTCGGCTTTGCCTTCTACACGGAGCAAAGCGGTCACGGCATCGTGGAATTTGCCAAGCGCAAATTCCGTGTGATCCCCGGCTACGAATCCGCGAATGCGCGCATGCTGCCCGACGGGAGCGTCCTTTTGTTTGTGGGTGTGCAGAACCATGGGCAAGGGCACGAGACAACGCTCGCGCAGATCGCGGCGCATGAGCTTGGCATCGACCCCGGAAAAATCTCGGTACGCTATGGCGATACCTCGATCGGACCGTTCGGGTTTGGCACCTTCGCCTCGCGTTCCATCGTCTTCGCCGGTGGTGCGGTGGGCAGGGCCGCGCGCGCGCTCGCGGAAAAAATCCGGCGCATCGGCGCGCATTTGCTGCAGGCTGATTTTGCCGCGGCCCGGATTGAGGCAGGCCAAGTGCATGGCCCCTCCGCAAGCGTCAGCTTTGCCGAGATTGCCTTTGCCGCCAATGCGCGTCCGGACCAGCTGCCGGCTGGCATGGATCCCTTGCTGGAAACGGTCGCCACGTACGAGCCCACGGATTCCGGTGGCGTGTTCGCCTACGGCACCCATGCGGTGGTCGTCGCCGTCGAGCCTGAGAGCGGCGTGACCGAGCTCCTCGACTATGTGGTTTCCGAGGACTGCGGCACCATGATCAATCCGATGATCGTCGACGGCCAGGTGCAAGGGGGCATCGCCCAGGGCATCGGCACGGCGCTCTATGAAGAGATTCCCTACGACGAGGTTGGGCAGCCGCTTGCCACTACCTTCGCCGACTACATGGTGCCATGCGCACCGGAAATTCCCTCGGTGCGCATCGAGCACCTCGTCTCTCCCGCGCTTACCACCGAATACGGTGTGAAAGGCCTGGGGGAGGGGGGTGCGATCGCCCCCCCGGCAGCGATCGCCAACGCCATTGCCGACGCGTTTCGCGACATCGGCGCCAGCTTCAACGAGACGCCGCTCACGCCACGTCGGGTTTCGGAAGCCATTGACCTGGCGCGGCGCGCACAAGCTTCGCGCGCATGAAGCCCGCTCCGTTCGACTACGCCAGACCGAACACGGTTGCCGAGGCCACTGCGCTGTTGGCCCAGGCGGGAGCATCTGCGGCGGTGATTGCGGGTGGCCAGTCGCTGATCCCAATGCTCAATTTGCGAATGGCCCAGCCCGGTCTTCTGGTCGATGTCGGAGGACTGGAAGAGCTCAAAGCGACCGGTGAAACGACGCAGGGCCTGCACATCGGAGCGCTCACGACCCATTCCGATATCGAGGACGGCAAGCTTCCCGATCTGTTCGGCGGACTGATGCAGTGCGTGGCTTCGGGAATTTCTTATCGCGCCATCCGCAACTACGGCACGATCGGCGGCAGCGTGGCGCTTGCCGATCCTGCCGCCGACTGGCCGGTCTGCCTCATGGCGCTCGGGGCCGAGGTCCGGATCGCGAGTTGCAGCGGTCAACGATCCGAGCCTGTCGGCGACTTTGTTCGCGGCCAATACACCACATCCCTCGCGAAGGACGAGATCGTTCTCGGCTTTGACCTGAAACGTCCAGACGCGCCGCTGCGCTGGGGATCATGCAAGGTCGTGCGCAAGAGCGGGGCGTTCGCGAGCTCGATGGCGATTGCCGTCGAACGCGGCGGTGGAGCGGCGTCGGTGGCGCTTGCCGGGGCGGCCTCGCGCGCAGGCCTGCTGCCGAGCGTCGCCGAGCATGCCGGGTCGGCAGCAAGCTCGGATGATGTGCTGCGGGCCGCCATCGCCCACGACCTCGCAGCTCTTGTGCCCGAGGCTGATGGGTATTCGCGGCGCTTGCATGCCTCGACCGTGATGCGAGCCGTACGGGAGATGCGCAGCCGATGAGCTCCGTGACGCTCAGCGTGAATGGCGCCAAGCTCGTTTGTGATATCGAGCCGCGGGAAAGTCTTGCGGACGTCCTGCGCGAACGCTTGCGCCTTACCGCAACCCACCTCGGATGCGAGCAGGGCGCTTGCGGCGCCTGCACCGTGCTCGTCGATGGCAAGATGACGCGGGCATGTCTTCGGCTCGCCGTCATGTGCGACGGACAATCCGTGCAGACCCTGGAAGGCTTTCCCGATGACCGGATCATGCAGGCGCTGCGCCGGCATTTCCACGAGTGCCATGCGTTGCAATGCGGGTTTTGCACGCCGGGCATGCTGGTGACCGCGCGCGATATCTTGCTGCGCCTGCCCAGCCCGGAGGCGCAAGCCGTTCGTCATGCGCTCAGTGGCCAGATCTGTCGCTGCACCGGCTACGCCAATATCATCACGGCCATCGTTGCCGCCGGGCGCGAGCTCGGTGGCGAGAACGGGGGCTGAAGCGCTTCGGAGTCGCAAATGATCGCATTGTTACGATCCGTCATGGTCGGGGCTTTCGTTTTGTCCAGCGCGCTTTCGCTGCATGCCGAAAGCTATCCGTCTCGACAGGTGGAGCTCGTTGTTGCCTATCCGGCCGGCGGAGCCGCAGATGTGATCGCGCGCAGCGTCGCGCAGCAGCTTTCCCAGATGTGGGGGCAGACGGTTATCGTGGACAATCGAGGCGGTGGGGCGACGCAGATCGCCGCCAAAGCCGTCGCCCAATCTCCCGAGGACGGATACAGGCTCCTCGTCACCGGG
Organism: uncultured Alphaproteobacteria bacterium; assembly: GCA_963841705.1. Taxonomy (GTDB): domain Bacteria; phylum Pseudomonadota; class Alphaproteobacteria; order Rhizobiales; family Xanthobacteraceae; genus VAZQ01. Next base: position 26,879 of record CAWJDY010000019.1, on the reverse strand, counting down.
ATGGAGACGTTTGCCATCGCCCCCTCCCTCTACGGCAGCAAGCTTCCATACGACCGCAACGATTTCATACCGATCAGCTCGTTCGGTTATTCAAATCAGATGCTGGTGGTTCCGGCATCCTCGCCGCTCAAGAGCATCGCAGATCTGCTGAGCGAAGCGCGCAAGCAAAATGGCAACCTGCAATACGGAACCATTGGGATTGGAGGATCAAGCCACGTCAACATGGTTCTTTTGGAGAACCTCACCGGAGTGAAGCTCACTCCGATCCACTATCGCGGTGGGGGGCCGCTGCTCAACGACCTCGTCGGCGACCACGTGCCTATGGGCTTCCTGAGCACCGTGCTCGTCGATCAATACATGAAGGCCGGCAAGCTTCGCGGGCTTGCGGTCGGCAGCAAGGAGCGCCTCAAGGAATTTCCAGAACTGCCGACCGTCGCTGAGACTGTACCGGGATTCGAGGCGATCAGCTGGTTCGGCCTTTTTGCCCCGAAAGCCACCTCCGCCGAGACCGTCCAGAAGATCAACGCCGGTGTACAGAAGATCTTTGCCGATCCGGAATACAAACGAAAATTCCTGACGCCGAATTTCCTCAGCGTGCTCGCGGGGAGCCCAAAGGATTTCGCAAGCTACATCGATGCCGAATCAGCCAAGTGGAGCGCTGTCATCAAAGCCGCGCATCTAAAAATAGACTAACGAATATCGAGCTGGGCGCGGCGACTGTAGCGTTCATAAACCACACTTTTTACAAAGCGCGGCTATTTCCTCGTCGGTTGCGTTACGCTCCCGCCCCTCAATGAAGTCTAACTTTCTGCGTTCCACCTCCCTCACCTGCTCGTTAGTGAGGTGGGAATACATGGAACGGTGCTTACCGCGCGTGCCAATAAACCTTTCACCAAATCGATCTAATTTCCCGGTCACGTCAGCTTATGCGCCGGAAGCAGATGTCGGCGATACTGAAGCGATGTGCCACTTCCGGACATATGCAGCGCAGCAAATGACGTGCACAAATCAAACGAATTTACGCAATCACGTCGTCGGAAAGCGCGAGGATCGTAGCCGAAATTTCGAGGCCGAGCGCTCTTGCGGTCCGAGGGTTAATCACCAGCTCAAACTCAGTCAAGTTGTTGCACGGGCAGCTCGCCAGCGGGCGCGCCCTGAAAAATTTTGTCCACATAGGTGGCACCTTGGCGATGGAGCGTTACGTTGTCGCTGCCGTAAGACAGCAGCCCGCCGACCAGCGTGTAAAAAGCGAAATTTGTACCTCGTCGAGGAAATGTGCAAGACATTAAATCCAGCTCGCGACGCCGGAAGCCGTCCGAGCAGGCGGGCAGACTGAAAGCCGCCGGAGTTTCGGCGGTTTGTATAACGGCGATCCAATCAGTGAGGGACATTGGGCGAAAATCGAATACTCAGCTCCCTTGCTCGCGATCGCGTGCACCGTGCACAACGGAGATGACGATAATCTCGCCGCGATTCTCATCCACTCGATAGACGATGATATATGGCTATTCGATCAGTTCGCGAGTCCCGTTCACCAGACCTGGGCGTCCCATATTCGTGAGCTCAGGCGTTTCGAGCCGCATGACCTTCTCTTCGATGCGTGCCACCATCTCAAGGGCAGCACGAGGATTATCTTTGGCGATCCACGCAAAGACGCGATCAAGTTCGTCCCTCGCGGCGGGCTCGAACCTAACCCTCATGTCCGCGGCAAGCGGTACCGCTTGAAGACTTCCTCAGCCGATATCGTCTCTTCACTCGGATTCGCAAGGCGACGCCGCACTTCAGCGGCTTGCTCGTCGGTGAGACGCAGGGAGCTATGGTCCTGCTTTTCCATCTCGCTCAACATGCGCGCGGCATCCTCTTGCCGCTCCGAGGGCCACGTGAGTACCCGATCGAGGATTTCTTTGACCTGATCTCTTGTCATGTTGCCCAGTATACCAAATCGCTAGACTTAAAGAAGGTCCCAACGGAACCATTGGGATTGGAGGATCAAGCCACGTCAACATGGTTCTTTTGGAGAACCTCGCCGGCGTGAAGCTCACTCCGATCCACTATCGCGGTGGCGGGCCGCTGCTCAACGACCTTGTCGGCGACCACGTACCGATGGGCTTCCTGAGTACCGTGCTCGTCGATCAATACATGAAAGCCGGCAAGCTTCGCGGGCTTGCGGTCGGCAGCAAGGAGCGCCTCAAGGAGTTTCCAGAACTGCCGACCGTCGCTGAGACTGTACCGGGATTCGAGGCGATCAGCTGGTTCGGCCTTTTTGCCCCGAAAGCCACCTCCGCGGAGATCGTCCAGAAGATCAACGCCGGTGTACAGAAGATCTTTGCCGATCCGGAATACAAACGAAAATTCCTGACGCCGAATTTCCTCAGCGTGCTCGCCGGGAGCTCAAAGGGCTTCGCAAGCTACATCGATGCCGAATCAGCCAAATGGAGCGCTGTCATCAAGGCCGCGCATCTAAAAATAGACTAACGAATATCGAGCTGGGCGCGGCGACTGTAGCGTTCACTTGGACCGGACAAATACTTAATCGGAGGGAACACATGGAACGGCGCTTACCGCGCGCGCCAATAAACCTTTCACCAAATCGATCTAATTTCCCGGTCACGTCAGCTTATGCGCCGGAAGCAGATGTCCGCGATACTGAAGTGATGTGCCAACTGCGGACTCATGCAGTGCAGCAAATATCGCCGCTATTCGATCACCTCGTCGGCGCGAGCGAGAAGCTGTGGCGGCACGTCGAGGCCGAGCGCCTTCGCGGTTTTGAGATTGATCACCAGTTCGAATTTGGTCGGCGCCTGCACGGGAAGATCGGCCGGCTTCTCACCGCGAAGAATGCGATCGACGTAAGAGCCAGCGAGTTGATAGCGCTCGATAATGTCTGCTCCGTAAGACAATAAGCCGCCACTCGTGACGTACTCTCGAAACGGATAGACCGCCGGTAAGCGATGGGTAGCCACTAACCGAACGATCAAATCGCGTTGGCTAACCATGAAGACGTCCTGCGCCAGCATCAGGGCGCAGTTCGACTCCTTCGCGAGTGCGTCGATGGTGCGCTCGATTTCCACAGGGTCACGGGCAGGAGCCGCAATCGACTTCACCGAGAACGATGGTGCAACGTCCTCGAGCAAGTGCCGGTAATCGGTCGCGGCCGTAATGTCAGGGTGAAACATCAGAGCGACTCGAGCGGTATGCGGCGCGATCTCCTTGAGAGCCTCCAGCAACTTGCCTACGACAGATACTTCAAATGAGCTGAATCCCGTCATGTTGCCGCCTGGCCGCGCCATGTTCGCGACAAATCCCTGACGAACCGGGTCGGCGGGTCCCTCGAATACGATCGGTATGTCCCGGGTCTGCGTTTTCAACGCCGCCACTGCCCGACCGCCACCTGCCAATATAACGTCGGGTTTGAGGCTCACCATTTCCGCTGCATAGACTCGGAGGTGATCCGCATCGCCGCCAGCCCACCGTTCATCAATGCGGATGTTGCGTCCCTCTGCCCATCCCTTTTCTTGAAGTGCCTGTCGAAAGGCGGTGAGGTAGTTCTGCGCTAGCGGACCATTTTCGAACGCCATCAACACGCCGACGCGCCGCATGCGCTCGGGCTGCTGCGCGCGCGCCGCGAGCGGCCACGCCGCAGCGCCACCGAGCAGCGTGATGAACTCGCGGCGCCTCACTCGATCACCTCATCGGCGCGGGCGAGAAACGTGGGTGGAATCTCGATACCAAGCGCCTTGGCCGTCTTTAGATTGATCACCAACTCGAATTTGGTCGGCTGCTCAACCGGCAAATCGGTTGGTTTGGCTCCCTGCGCAATGCGGTCGACATATGCGGCGGCGCGGCGGCCGAGTGTGGTAAGGCTCACCCCATAGGACATGAGACCCCCGACCTCTACAAATTCGCGGAGGGGACACACCGATCGCATCCGATGCCGAAGCGCGAAGTCGGCGAGTTGGGCGCGATCCGAAAAAAAGGCCGGTGAAATCATCATGATCAATGTGCCGCGGTGATCGGGCGATATTTGAGCCAATGCCAGTTCATAGTTGTAAGGAGGCTCGCTCATACCGCTTCCATAGCTGATTAAATCGAAGATTTCGCGGGTTTTGGTCGTGGACCGAGGGGGGATTTTGCTTGGCCGTGAGGTGTGATTCGCTAGGGCCATCTGATTCGGAGCGAGCAGATGGTCAAATGCACCAAGAGCCAGGTTCGACGGTTGAAGACGGCGCTGTACTGGAAAGGCGACCCGGCACGGCGTCAGCGCATTCAGATGGTGCTGCTGCGTGAAGGCGGAATGACACAGCCCTCCATTGCCGCGGCGATGGGCGTGTCGCTGAGCACGGTAAACCGTGCCCATATGGCCTACGACGGGGGTGGGCTTGCAGCGCTCAAATCCAAGCCGAGTGGCGGCCGCAAACGCCAGAATATGACCTTGGCGGAGGAGAAGGCCTTGCTGGCGCGCTTTGCCAAGGCGGCCGGAGCGGGGGAGCTGCTGAACATCCACGACATCAAGGCGGCGTATGAAAAGACCATTGGCCACGAAACCAGCAACAGCACAGTCTATAATCTTTTGGTCCGGCACGGCTGGCGCAAACTGATGCCACGCCCGTTCCATCCCAAGCGCAACCTCGCGGCGCAGAACGCTTTTAAAAAAACGGCTTTTCTGATGCTGTGAGGAAAGCCAGACGGGTGGCGGCCAAGCGCGGCCGTCGTTTGCGCGTGATGTTCGCAGATGAAGCCCGTTTTGGGCGCATGAACCGCCCGCGGCCATGCTGGGCGCCGACCGGCATCAGACCCGAGGTCGCCGCGCAACTCATTCGCGAATACATCTACCTATATGGCGCGGTCTGCCCCAAGGATGGAAGATGTGTCTATCTGATCATGCCGGCCTCGGACACCGGGTGCTTTCAGATCTACCTCGACGTTCTGTCCAAGAAATTCCGCACCCAGCACATTCTGTTGGTTCTCGACGGCGCCCCCAACCATCAGTGCGGCATTCTCGCGATTCCCGATAATATCTCGCTTCTGTTCCTGCCGCCCTATTCGCCGGAGTTGAACCCGAAGGAGAACCTGTGGGACGAAATCCGCGAGAAAATCTTCAAGAACTTCGCCCTCAAGTCCATGAACGCAGTGCGCGCGAAGCTCCAGCAGGCCGTCCTCTACATCGAACGCAACCCAAAAATCGTCAAATCCATCACATCCTTCCCTTACATTGCAAAGTCAATCTGATATGGAACCGGTATCAGATCAATTCCAGCCAGGCTCAAGCCCAATGTCACGGCCGCGCCCCGAGCCGCCTGCCATTGATCGGACGATTGCCGGTCCCAGAAAACCGTCGCTCCCCGGACTTCCGGAAAAGCATCCCTCGTCAATTGAACACGCTTGGCCGAAAGCTCGATTTGCTGGAGGAATAGGCCGGTGACATTGCCGCTGGGCCGCGCGAGGTTCGTCACATACCCAAGCGCGAAAGGGTCAAAGTCGAGTGCAACCATCACGATCGGGAGCGTCCGGGTGGCTGCCAGTGCAGACTTCAAGTTAAGCTCGTTGCCCAAGCTGACGATTACATCGACCTTGCGCCGAACCAACTCCCGCATCGCCTCGCCAGCACCATCTATTCGACCGTTCAAGTTTATGTACTCTACGGCGAGGTTCTGTCGCTCGACATATCCCAACTCGCGCAGCCCTTGCTCGATGGGTGCCCAAAGTCCTCCGCTTCGGGGATTGCTCACGCCTACGGAACCGACGCGCAACATCTTGGGCAGTTGCTGCGCGCGCGCTGCGAGCGGCCCCGCAGCCGCCACTCCGCCAAGCAGCGATATGAAGTCGCGCCGCCTCATGTGCTCCCGTTAGTCCGAAGATCGGACCCTACCACATCGTTGTAGAAAATGCCGCGTTGTGCATCACAGCAAAATTGGCGGCTGATGTCGCAGATGGGTCATTCGCGTCGAAGGCAGCCGAGGCCGTCCGTCCATGCACTTCCGCTGCTCTCCCAAAAGCTGACGTAAATTCAACGCCTTGACCTCCGACGCTTTGTGCCATTAGCCGACATATGCAGTGCAGCAAACCAGCATCCCTATTCGATCACCTCGTCGGCGGGCGCGATGAGAGTTGCCGGCACTTCGAGACCGAGTGCACGGGCCGTCTTCATGTTGATCACCAGCTCGAACTTAACCGGGGCCTGCACGGGAAGCTCGCTCGGTTTCGCGCCCTTGAGGATGCGATCGACATAGGTCGCAGCGCGCCGGAAATTATCCGCTAGGTCATTTCCGTAGGACAGCAGGCCGCCGAGTTCAGTGAAGAAACGGTACGCATAGACGGCTGGGAGACGGTAACGAGCCGCCAGCGCGGTGATTTCAGCGCGATGGGCGTTCATAAAGGAATCTGGCATCGCGATGACACCGCTATTCGGCTCGCGTACCTGTGCGGCAACGACAGCTTCGAGTTCGGACGTGTTGTGAACGGGTGCTGCAATCGCCTGCACGGCGAAGGACGCAGCGGCGGCTTTGAAGGGGTTCAGGTAAATTTCATAATATGGCGCCGTTGCTGGGTTGAACAAGAAGGCGACTCGGGTGACGCGCGGAACGACCTCTTGGAGCAAATCCAGCCACTTGCCGGCCATCGACGGCTCGAACAGAGTGAAACCGGTGACGTTGCCGCCCGGCCGCGGAAAGCTCTCGACGAAGCCGCTACCGACCGGATCGGTAACGAACGCAAAAATGATGGGGATGTTGCGCGTTTGTTGTAGCAAAGTCGCCGTGGTGGGGGTGTTATGCGAAAGAATAAGATCGAGCTGCAACGCGACCAGTTCCTTCGCGTATCGCTGTCTCGACTCCACGTCGCCTGCCGTTGCCCAGCGCGTGTCGATCCGGACGTTGCGGCCCTCCGCCCACCCGAGCTTCTTAAGTCCTTCGCGGAACGCCGCGACCCAAGTCTGTGCCTCCGTGTCGCTCTCGGCAGTGCCCATCAGCACGCCGATCCGGCGCATCCCGCTCGGCTGCTGCGCGCGCGCCGTGAGCGGCCATGCGGCCACCGTACCGCCGATCACCTTGACGAAATCGCGTCGTCGCATTGCCTTCCCCAAGGGTCCGCCAACGTCGGCTTGCAAACCACGCTAATTACAGCAGGAAATGCGGCCGGCGAAAATGGGGCTTGGTGGTCTATTTTGCGGAGCAGCAATTCTGAACCACCTATGTCTCTTGTGGGTCATAAGCAGCGGCCCCCATTGGCCCCAAGCCGAAGCCTATGTCCGCACGACCCCCGAAAGCTACTGTAAATTCGGACCTGCGAGCCGTTGCCTACCATGTCGTCTAGGGATCCGAAGATCAACGGATTTTCCAGGCGCAATGCAATTTCGCCGATTACCGTCTCGCCTTGCGGCGTTGCGGAGTGTCGAGCTTGCGGGCACGGCGCAGATCGGCATTGATTCGCGTCTGCCACCCTTCTCCGGTTGCGCGATACGCGTTGAGGACATCGTTATCGAGCCGCAGCTTGATCGCCTGCTTCGGCCGATCCGAAGGCGGGCCGCCTCGGCGCTTGCCGCCCTCCGATAATACAGCGTTTGCCAGTTGCTCGTCGGTCAGTTCCGGCGCTTCCTCGTATTCGTGCGGTGCGATGACATGCGCATCAACCTTGTGCAAATCGCTGCCGATAGCGCGCTTGTTCTTTGGCATTGCATTTCCTCATCGAAATGATGTGCCGTGCCTCGTCCCGTGGCGTCCACACCACCATCACCATGCGTCCAGCAAGAATGCCGACCGTCTGGAAGCGCGGCTCGCCGTAATTGCGCCGCGTGTCCTGGACCGTCAATTGACGGCCGGCGAAGATCACCGCTGCGTCGGCAAAATCGAGCCCGCGCTCCGCCAGCGTCGCCTCGCGTTTTGCCGGGTCGAAGGTGATCTTCATGTACTAAATGTACCCCCAGCAATTCGCGATCAAGTATTATTGGGGGCACAAGATATGGTTGCGATGGCGGCTGGCCGGCGGGGCCATCAATCAACTTTCAATCGGCGAAGGAGTGCGGTCGAGAGGATTCCGACCATGCCCCCGCAGTAGATTGATTTCATTGCGATATTTTTTGGGTGAGAAGCGTTTTATGTAGTGATTGATGTAGTGATTTCCGGCAGCGTCAATCGGGACTTAGGATGGCAGCGGCGATTTGAATGGCACGATGGTCCAGCGTTTATGTCCGGTATCCCCCAATGGCTACGGATATCCTGCAATGCGGCGCAAAAACGCGATGTGCCATGAGGCGACATATGCAGTGCAGCAAAATTGCGGCCTATTCGATCACCTCTTCGGCGCGCAGCGGAAATGCAGGCGGGATGCTCAACCCAAGCGCCCGCGCGGTCTTGAGGTTGACTACCAGTTCGAACTTGGTCGGTGCTTGAACCGGAAGGTCGGCCGGTTTCTCGCCGCGTAGAATACGATCGACATAGGTTGCCGCCCCTCGCCATAAATCGATCTGATCGAAGCCGTAGGAGATTAGGCCACCCTCGGTTGCGAAAATCCGAAACGGATAGATTGCCGGCAAGCGATACCGCGCTGCCAATATGATGATCGATCCACGGTTCGCCAAAGTGTAGGAATGTGGAAGGACGATGAGGCCGCCGTCAGGCTGGCTGGCAAAGGCGGCGACCGCGCGCTCGGTCCCGCCGCTGTCAACGACATCGACGGGCGTCACGGCAACGCCAAGCGATGGCGCAATCGTCTCGGCCGTGCGCAGGTACGCTACAACTGGACCGGCGTCCGAACCGAACAGTACTGCCGCGCGGCTCAGGTTGGGCACAGCCTCCTTCAGCAATCCCAGCCACTTGCCGCCCATCGCAGGCTCGAAGGCTTGGAAGCCAGTGACATTGCCACCCGGCCGCGCAAGACTGGACACAAGTCCAGCGGCGACTGGATCGCCGACCTGGATGAACACGATGGGGGTCGTACTGGTCAGCCGCTGAAGCTCGGCCAAGGCTGAACTGCCCGCGACCACAATCGCATCGGGCGCTGAACGGACCAATTCTGCCGCTGCGCCCTTTGTACGTTCGGCATCGCCCGCGCCCCAGCGAGACTCGATCCGGACGTTGCGGCCATCGGCCCAGCCCAACCTCTGGAACGTATCGAGGAACGCCGCGATGCTGGCTTGACCCTGACGATCGGTCTGCGAGTAAAACGGGATCAGCACGCCGACTCGCCGTGGTTGCTGCGCGCGCGCCTCGAGCGGCCATGCCGCCACCGTACTGCCGAACACGGCGATGAACTCGCGCCGCCTCATGTGCTCCTCGCAACGCGGGGCTTGTAGCCTACCACAATGCAGTAGGAAATGCCGCTTTGTGCGTCACAGCAAATTTTGGCAGCCAATGTCTCAGTTGGATCATTAGCATCGATCCCACTCATTCGCTCGAATCACGGTTGGTCTGCAGCACCCCCGATACCAGACGTAAAGCTGAGCCCAAGCGACTGCCACAAGCCGACTCATGCAGCGCAGAATGGTGGTCCACAATGAGCCAAGCGTCACCGCGTTTCACGAAAGTGAAGCTGTAGCGCGCAGGCAAGCTCTTGGTCTCTCCATCCTTAACATAGGAAAACGTGTAGTAGCCCGTATTGACCGCCGTTCCGTTGTATACGCGAATCAGTTGATCGCCGAATGCGACCTTGAGGCCCGGCAAAACCTTGAAGGCGGTCACGAAATAATCCCGCAAGGCCGCCCGATCTGCGCGCACAGTCGGTGACAGCGTTCCCCATAGGACAGCGTCCTCGGAATAGAGCGGCAATACCTTGTCGGGATCGTCTTCACCAAGGGCTCGTGCCCACGTCGAGGTCGCTGCAGCCACCTCCTCCCCTTTTCGGGCCGGCGGAAGCGAGGAGGGCAAATGACAATAAAACAATACTCAGCGCGGGCCCTGTGCTCGCGACTTTCAGAGAAGATCGCATGACGTTTCCTCTTACCGGACATTAGTCGGATCACTCAATCACCCTATCAGCTCGCAGCATGATTGATGGCGGAATTGATAGGCTGAGGGCATTTGCTGTCTTCATGTTGATCAACATTTCGAATTTGCTCGGTTGTTCGACCGGCAGATCAGCGGGCTTTACACCTTTGAAAATCTTGTCCACATACTCGGCGGCACGTCGTTCAATGGCGAGCAGATTCGGTCCATAGGAAATGAGGCCACCGGTTTCGACGAACTCCCCTGCTTCATAGATGGCTGGCAGGCGCCGCTGGGCTGCGAAATCCACTATCCGCTTGCGGTGTTGGCTCGTAAAGGGGTCAACGAGGGTTAGCAGTGCGTCGATCCGCTCGCTGTCGATCATCGCAAATGCCGAATTGAAAGAGATTAGGTCATGCACTCCAACGGACTTGATCATTACACCCCGTTTGGCCGCGGCGTCCTGCGCTTCACGAGCGCGCAGCACCATGCCTGTATTGGCATCATTCCATAGCATGGCAACGCGAGACGCCTGGGCGCGATCTCCAAGAGAATTTCAAGCCGCTTGCCGCTCAATTCTGTGGCGAGCAGTGAGAGGCCGGTCGCGTTTCCGCCCGGGTGGGCCAGACTCGGGACAACCCCCGCCCCAACTGGATCTCCAACAAAGAGAAAAACAATTGGAATGGTTGTAGTTGCTTTCCGTGCGGCTATGGCACCGGGTGTGGTGTACGCGATAATCGCAGCCAATTGCAGACGAGCTAATTCGGCGGCCAATTCATTAAGGCGCTCCATCTTTCCGTTGGCCCATCGAGCTTCGAGGACAATGTCGCGTCCTTCGGTGTAGCCCAGTTCGCGTAGCCGATCACGAGTTGCCTTGCCCATGGATGCTTCGGGCAGGCCCGGGAGTAAAAGACCCAGGTTCCGTATCTTCCCAATCGGCTGCTGCGCATGCGCCCCGAGCGGCCACGCAACTAACGCGCCGCCAAGCGTGACGATGAATTCTCGTCGCTGGATATGGATTGCCATGAGACCCTCCCGTGAGGGATCGTGTCCATGCAATAGAGGGGACGGTATCACGCTTTAGCGGAAGGACGAACAATATTTTTGCGCTGCGAAAGTCTTGAGCCGCTTATGTCTCTTGTGGGTCAAAAGCTGCGGATGAGTGCCGCCCGGGGTCTGCCCGCTACGTCCGCAGCACCCCTGAAAGCAGACCCGATCCGCACATTGTCGCCGTCGGTCCAGCAACTCGTGTGCTCCCGGCACAAATTTTGCTTGACATAAATTTTGCTTGACATCTTGACGTTGTAACAAAACCCTGCTATGAGTTGCTAACCTTAGAAAGCTGTGAGAGAAGCCCGGCCCGGCCTCCTGCGCCGGGCTTTTTGTTTGGCCAAGCTCTTGCCCACGGCGGCATCTCGCAAAACAGGGGCTCGTTCTCGCTCAATGCAGCCAGCCCGGCATAAGCGCTTGAGAGCGCAGGAAGAACGGCGCAATGAAACGCACACCCCGTACCTGTGGAGGGACGCAGGCGAAAGTCTCGAGGACGTGCGGGAGCGGTTTCGCCGGATGGTCGAGCTGGGATGCGCCGATGAGAACGACGACTACATCATCCTTCGCTGGGAGGGGTGATCGCGACGATGCGTCATGAATTGCTGGTCATTTCCCTGTTATTTCCCTGTTATTCCCTGTTTTTCCCTGTTCCGGATCCTGCCATTTCGGCGGATGTCCTTGCTGGTACTCACTTTTTTGCAGATTTTGGATTTCACCCCGCCCCCTTTACAGGAATTTACAGGCAGGGAAAGGCTGGTCAGCTTTGTTTGTGCATCACTTCTGTGCGGTAAGTACCAAGCTGGCGCCTTCACCCGAACCTGACCGCATAGACCGGCGGCAGGGTGTGGCTGACGCATGCCCAGTTGTCGCCCTGGTCCTCGCTCACCCAAAGTCCGCCGGTGGTGGAGCCGAAGGCGAGCCGCTCGCCGGCCTCATCGAGCGCAAGCGCATGCCGGTACACGATATCATAGGCATGCGACTGCGGCAGGCCCTTGGTGAGGAGCTCGAAGCTCTTGCCGCCGTCGCGGGTGCGCGTGACCCCGAGCTTGCCCTCGCGCGGGATGCGCTTCTCGTCCTTGATCTCGGGCACGAACCACGCCGTGTCCGGCTCGCGCGGGTGCACGACCACGGCAAAGCCGAATGCCGACGGCTCGACACCGGTGATCTCGGTGAAGGTTTTCCCCTCGTCGGAGGAGACAAAAATTCCGTTGTGATGCTGCACCCACATGCGCTGCGGCGCCGCCGGGCATTGCACCAGGCAGTGCACGTCCTGAGCTATCGGATCGTGCGTGAGCTCCGGCGCGACGTACTCCGCCCGCATGCCCTCTCCCCGCTGCGTCCAGCTTGCGCCGGCGTCGTGCGTGAACCAGACGCCGCCGGTCGAGACCGCAATCCACGCGCGTCTCGAATTGCGCGGATCGACGCAGATGGAATGGATCCCCGGCAGGTCGGCTCCGCCCCCCATCCACTGCTTGCGCTTGGGATGATCCCATAGCGAACGCATCATCTGCCAGCTCTTCCCGTGGTCGGTGGTGCGAAAGAGGCCGCCGGGCAGCGTTCCGCACCAGATCGTTCCGGGCTCGTCGGGGCCGCCGGCCGCCAGCGCCCAGATCCGCGCCGTGCTCCAGTTCAGCGGCCGGCCCCACATGTCATGCTCCTCGTAACCCTCCGGCTTGGGCGGATAGACGGGAGCGGCGATCTCCTCCCAACCGTTTCCCGTTGAGCGGTGGAGCTTCACCCCGAAATGACCATGGTCCAGCGCCGCATAGTTTAGGCCGTCGCGCCGATCGGTGAGCGTGAGGGTGACATTGTCGCCGAGGAAATCGACCTTCTCGATCTGCCAGCTGCCGCCTCGGCGCAAGACTGTGAACAATCCCTTGCGGGTCGAAACGAGTAACCTGTCGCTCATCATCATCCCCCTGAGAGAGCCTGGAAAACGTAGACCGTGCTGGTTTCGCCAACCGCGTCGGCAAGACGCGTACGGTCGCGGATCATCGTCCCGTCGACGAACACGGTGATGTGCTTGCGCAATGCCGACTGGTCATCGAGCACGTAGCCGCGCGCCTCCGGGTTCTCGGCGAAGACCTTCGCCAGGACCTCGCGCACCGTGCGCCCTGGGGCCTGCGTTTCCGGACAGGGCACATGCCGCTGGATGTTCTGCGTGAACACGACCTTGGCCATTGTTTACGCTCCCTTCTACCTCTCTTCCTTGGTAGGTCGAGGCGCTGCCTCGCCCTTCCAACCCTCTATGTCCGTGCAGGGGCGGGTTTGAAACCCGCCCCTACGGATGCAAGCGTTCCGTCACAGCAATGGCGTGTGTCAGGAGCATGGCATTGCCGCAGTGTGATCTGGATCACATTACCCAGTTGCACCCATGGTATGCTGGTTGTCCGGCTTGATCGAAATGGGTGACGAAATGCAGCAGCAATCAGGCGATTGCGAAGACCCGCCGCTTAACGGGCTCGGCCGGAGCGGTACATCTCCTGATACGCACCGCGTCCGCGCCGAAACCGCGACCGTTGCACAGGGGTATAGCTACGCCGGGATGCTGGCGGCAGAACGGTCGCGCGCCGGCTCGCTCGCCAGCGCGCTCGCATTCCTTCTGATGGAAATTTCCCAGCAGTAGACGGGTGTGTGGTCCCGAGGACCGCGCTTTCGCATCACGCCGCAAGTACTGCGTCACAAACTGCGCTGTCATTCCGGGGCCGCGAGTGGAGCGAGCGGAGCCCCTTGTCGGGATGCAGCGTGAGCCCATACCGTGCAAGCCGTTTCCCCAGCACTTCCAGAACCCGTTTGGCGTCGCGGTGGTTCTTGAACGTCATCACGAAGTCATCGGCAAAGCGCACCAACGTACACTCTCCCAGCATGCGGGGTCGCACCTCTGCCTCGAACCATTCGTCCAGCACGTGGTGCAGGAAGATGTTCGAGAGCATCGGTGAGATGACGCCGCCTTGCGGGGTACCTTCAGTCGCAAGGCGCAGGGTTCCATCTTCCAGGACCCCTGCTTTCAGCCACTTGTCGATCATCCGTCGGATCACGCCATCCGTTACTCGCTGGTCGAGGAACGCCCGAAGTTGCGCGTGCGGAATCGAGTCGAAGTACTTGCGTATATCGACATCCAGCACCCAGTGCTGTCCATGCCACGAGATGGCGCCATGCAGTTTGCGCAGCGCCTCATGGGCTGAGCGTCGCGGTCGGAAGCCATACGAGCAAGGCATGAAGTCCTGCTCGTAGATGGTCGCCAGAACCATGACAATCGCCCGCTGCGCCACCTTGTCTTCAAAGGTCGGAATGCCGAGCGGCCGCTTTGAGCCGTCTGCCTTCGGGATGTAGGTTCTGCGCACCGGCGGTGCTTTGTAGCTTCCGGACTTGATGCGATTGAGCAGGTCCAAGAGATTGGCCTGCAGCTTCGCTTCATATTCCTTCGCGGTAACACCGTCGATGCCAGTCGCTCCATCCTTGCGGGTCAGCCGGTAGGCTTTCAGCATCCATTCCAGATCGATAACGTGGTGCAGCGAGAACAGCACCTTCTTCGGCTTCGCTCTCGCCAGTTCGGCTATCCATTGTCGTTTCGTGTACAGGTTCGCGAGGTTCATGTCCCCTCCCGTGTTTCCCGGCAATGGTTCTCTCTCACGACGCCTCCCTTTCCTCCATCGGGTCCCAGTGAGCCCAGTTCCCCGCTCTCGTCGGTACTATGAAGGCGCTACGACTTCCCACCCGCGTATCAACGGTCTACGGAATCCATAACCACAGGCCGTGCAGTTGCGACGGGCGATCGAGCAACTACCGGCTGGGGTTATGGTTTCCGGGCTCGTCGGCAAGTCGGTGAAACCGACTTGCCGACGCCCCGGAATGACAGCGCAGTTTGTGACGCAGTGAGGTAACCATCCATGCCTTGTCATCCCGGCTCGCGCGAGCCCGCTTGAGCGGGCTCGCTTGGCCGGGACGACAGCCATGTGTGCACAGGCGATCAGCGATAGATCACGCGCGGCGGGAACGGCCGGGCATTGGTCGGCGCGTAAGCGGGGGCATAACTCGGCGTCTCGTAGAACATCGACTGGAACGGAGATGTGCTTCGCGAGGTGCGAACGACCTTGCGGTTGCCGGATGCAGAAGACGCCACCTGCTCTTCCTTGCGCTCCTGGGCGGGCTCGACGACGCCGCGCTCCCGCTTGATTGCGGCAAGCGTGCGGCTGTCGAGATTGTAGACGTCCCGGCGCATCTGCAGCTTGCCGGCGCCATCCACAAAAGCGGTCTGATACGTGAGATGGACCCAGATCTGCGCCTGCTCGAGATGAATGTCCTGCTCGTTGTGGCCGTACATGCTCTTGATCCTCTCCGCCGTCCAGTGCTCGCCGGGACGCGCGATGTTGAGAAGGACCTCGGCATATTTCGGTGGGTCCTGCACGCGCATGCAGCCATGGCTGTCGGCGCGCACCTCATGCGCAAACATGTATTTGTCCGGGGTGTCGTGCTGGTAGACCAGGAAACGGTTCGGGAAGCTGAACCGGACGCGCCCGAGCGCATTGTTGTCGCCCGGCGGCATGGTGATCTCGACGTCGCTGCCGCGATAGCTGACGTGCAGGCCCATGCGGGAAAGCACGGTGGGATCCTGCGCCAGCGCCGGCAGATACTCGTTGTGCACAATCGAGGGCGGCACGTGCCAGGTGGGATTGACGGTGAGATATTTCATCGTCTCGCTCAGGAGCGGCGTCGGCTTGCTGGGCTTGCCGATCACGACGCGGGTGCTCCACACCTGGGCACCATTGTGCATGACCTTGAGCGTGAAATCCGGCTGATTGACCAGTACATGAGCGGTGCCGAGGTCGCGCGGATACCAGCGCCACCGCTCCATGTTCACGATGACAGTTTCGATCTGCCGTGCAACTTCTCCTTTTGCAGCACCAGGTCTGCTGCGCAGCTCCGCCAGCGCCGCCTTGAGCTTCTGATAAGGCTCCTGCTGCGGGCTGTACGCGTCGAGTGCTTTGCCCGCATCCGGCGCATCCGCGATGCTGCTCAGAATCTCCGCTGGATCGGGCGGCGCTTGCGGCAGCTCGATGTTGCGGCTCACGCGGGTGTAAGGAAACCGCCCGGCTTGCACGTGTCGCGCATAGGTGAGCACGCTCTGTGTGAGCTTGAGCTCGGCTTCGGCCAAGCCATCCGGAGCAAGCCCGGCGAAATCAGGCGCCTTGTACTCGCTCGGATCGAGCCCGTCCGTGGCGGCGTTCTTCAAACGCGCGATCGCCGACCTTGCGCGCGCATTTGCCACGCCCTCATCGAGCCACAAGGGCTTGAGGTTGCGATTCTGATAGAACGCCTCTGCGGCAGCGCGCTCCTTCTTGTTGGTGAAAATCCTGTCCGCCTTGGTCGCCAGAAGATCGCGGATCTTCTCCGCAACTGCGCGGTCCGCGGGCGAGAGCGAGGCCAAAGGATCGGGCGCGGCTGCCTGCTCCATGCCCGCCGCGGGATCGGCTTTGCCCGCGGGCGTAACCTGCAACTCGTCCGCTGGTTCCGCGTCAGGTGAAGGAGCAGGAGCAACTGCCGGAGCTACTGCCTGCTCGGCTGGCGGGGTTGTCATCGGCACGGCGGCCAGTTTGGTCGCGCTTTCGCCCGCGACTAGGTCGAGGTCTCGCGCCACGCCCCCGAGCGGGGCAGCAAGTACCAAAGCGAGCGCCGTGCTCGCCAGGATCTGGTCGTAACGTGGGCCACGCATAGGATCTTCTCCGAGGGTATGGATCTGCGCTCGGCGCGGACGATCGCGCCCGCGGCGTGCATCACAGCGAGCTGAAAGGTTCAGAAACCGCCGAATGCGAGCAATGAGACGGCGCAGACCCCGATCACCAGCACCGTGAGCGAGCTGAGATCGCAGTCGAGCCAAAGCGCTCTTTGTACGCGCATGACGCCCCCTTCTTACCAATCGAGCCACTCGCGCCGGCCCGACCGCCGGTCATGGCTCTCATGAGATTGGTCGCAGCGGCAGGCGGATTGGTTCAATCGGGCTCCCGACCTCCTGGCGCCTGTGCCGTTCCGGGGCATTAACCTGTTCCGGCGTGTCCGCACTTGTAGGGGCGGGTTTTAAACCCGCCCCTACCCCTTCGGCCGTGGGATAACGCCAAGTGCGCAAGCGCGCGCCATGCGGCGTTTGCGCCGGCGGTAACCGGTTCATCTTGAACTCGGCTGTTGTGCGGGCCATGCTGAGGCGAATATGCCGCCGGAGCTGCGCAAAGCCCGCCTGGGCCGGCGAAACTCAAACGTGGAGAAGTCCCATGCTGCATCATCGCTCACGCTGTTTCGCCATGCGCGCGCAGTTCCAGCGCTGGTGCACGCTGGCGACCGTTTCGGCGGCGATGGCGCTGGCTGCGCCCGCTCACGCGCAGATCAAGATCGGATTCCAGGCGCCCCTGACCGGGCCGGCTGCGACCGACGGCGTCTCCGCGAGGATCGCGGCCGAGATTGCGCGGGACAAGATCAATGCCGGCGGCGGCGTGCTCGACCAGAAGATTGAGCTCGTCACCTACGACGATCAGGCGAAGACCGAGGAAGCGGTCTTCACCGCGAACAAGCTCATTGGCCAGGACGGCGTGAAATTCGCCGTCTCGGGAAGCTACTCCGCATCTGGGCGTGCTGCGGCGCCGATCTTTCAGCGCGCGGGCGTGCCCTTCATCTCAGCCTACGGCGTGCATCCCGACATCACCCGCGCCGGCAATTATTGCTTCCGCGGCGTTCACCTCGGACCGCCACAGGGACGCGCGGGCGCGAAATTCGTGAGCGACAATCTCAAGCTCAAACGGGTGTCCATCATCACCATGGACAACGACTACGGACAGGCCACATTCGAAGGCTTCAAGAGCGTGCTCGATCAGTTCGGCATCAAGGTCGCGGGCGAATACACCTACTCGCTCAAGGATCGCCAGTTCGGCTCGATCGTTGCCAGCGTGAAGCGCGACGATCCCGAGGTCATCTACATCACCGGGTATTTCTTCACCGCGGCGCCGCTGGTGAGCCAGTTGCGCTCGGCCGGCATCCGCGCCCCCATCGTCGGATCGCAGGCGTTCGACGCCGAGAAGCTCATCCAGATCGCAGGGCCGGCAGTCGAGGGGGTCTATATTGTGGGCGGGCTGAACCGCGACCGCGATGCGCCCGAGCTCAAGCAATATCTCGCCGAGTTTCAGAAGCGAGCGGGCTATGCCGGAGAGAACGTGGGCGCCACGGTCTATTCGGCAGTGCGCCTGATGGCGGATGCCATCTCCCGCGCGGGCACGCTCGATCCGGCGAAGGTACGGGATGCGCTCGCCGCCACCCACAACTTCCCCCATCTTGCCGGCGAGCTGGTGAGCTTCAACGCCTTGCGCGAGATCAACATGCCGATGAACGTCAACGTGGTGAAGGACGGCAGTTTCCGCCACTATGCCTGGATCGACGATCTCAAGCTGTTGGCGCCCCCGACCGAGTGAGAATGAGTTGTATTATGTCGACTTGGCGTTCAACGGGCTTGTCTTTGGGTGCATGTATGCGTTGATGGCCGTCGGCCTCACGCTCGTCTACGGCCTCCTTCGCATCCTGCATATCGCCCACGCCGCGGTCTACGCCTTCGGCGCGTACGTCGCCGTTATCGTAGCAAACGCTACGGGCGGCATCGTCTTCGGCGTGATCGCCGCGATGGCGGCGGCGGCCGTTCTCGGCATCGTCATCTATCGCTTCCTGTACGAGCCGCTGCTTTCCTACCCTCCCTACGTCCCCATGATTGCCTCCATCGGATTGCTGGTCTTCATGGAAGACGGTTTTCGCATCGCCTTCGGCGAGCAGGGGCTGACCTTCGCCCGCAATCCCTACCCGACGCAGCTGCATGAATTCCTCGGGCTGACCGTCAACACGGTGCAGATCGCGATCGTCATTGCGGCAACCGTCTGCCTCCTGCTGCTCGCCTCGTTTACCAGCCGCACCAGGATCGGCATCGGCTGGCGTGCCACCGTGTCGGACCCACGCATTGCGGAGAGCTTCGGCGTCGATGCCATCAAGGTGCGTCATCTTAACTTCGCGATCGGCTCGGCGCTGGCCGGCCTTGCCGGAGCGCTGATCGGGCTCCTCAACAATTTTGTCGAGCCGACCATGGGTTTCGTCGTCAGCTACAAGGCCCTGGCCATCATCGTCGTCGGCGGGCTCGGCAGTCTCCGCGGTACGCTGATCGCAAGCCTGGCGTTGGGACTGGTGGAGTCCTATGGCACCATTTTCGTGGGCCGTTTTCTCGATCGGGACGCCATCGCATTTTTGTTCCTGATCGCGGTCCTGATCGCCCGTCCGCGTGGTCTTGCCGGGATCAAGGCGGCATGAGCGCGTATGCCACCAGCGTGCTCGCGATCATGGGCATCAACGTCATGCTGGCGGTGAGCCTCAACATGATCACCGGGTTCTGCGGTCAGTTCAGCCTGGGGCATGCGGCGTTCTACGGGGCGGGCGCCTATGGCGCCGCCTTTTTTGCGGCAGCCGGCGCCCCGCTGCCGCTTGCGCTCGCTGCCGGCATCATCGTTGCCGGGCTGCTCGGGCTTGTCGTCGGCTTTGCCGCGCTGCGCCTGCGCGCGGACTTCCTGGCAGTGACCACCATCGGCGTGAGCTTTTTGTTTGTCGGCTTTGTGCGCAAGCAGCCGTGGCTCGGCGCGGAAATGGGCATCAGCCGGATTCCGGCCTCAGGGCTCGGCAGCGAAGGCAACACGCTCCTCATCATCGCGTGCGCCCTCGTCACGGTGGTAGCGAGCCTCTACCTCGATCGCAGCTGGATGGGCTTTGCCTTTCGCGCCGTTGGAGACGACGAGGAGACCGCCCGCACAATCGCCATTCCGGTGTCCCGTTATAAGCTGGTGGCGTTCACCCTGGGCACTGCCATCGCCGGGCTCGCAGGCGGGCTCTACGCTTATTTCACCCAGTTCATCGTGCCCGATTCCTTCGGCTTCATCGTCTCCGTCGCGCTCATGGCGATGGTCGTGATCGGCGGCACCGGGTCGACCCTGGGCGTGGTCGCGGCGGCGATCCTGCTCACGCTGCTCCCCGAAATCTTCCGTTTCATCAACGAGTATCGGCTTTTGATCTTCGGCGGCCTGCTTGTCCTGGTCATGCGCTTTGCGCCGGGAGGACTTGCAGGATTTGCCCAAGCGTTGGCTCTCAGGCTGCGCAAATCATGACAGCGGCGCTGGAGATCGAGGCAGTGGCCATCAAGTTCGGCGGTGTGCAGGCCGTTGCCGGAGTAAGCTGCAGCATCGCTCGCGGCGAGATGGTCGGGCTGATCGGTCCGAACGGGGCGGGCAAGACCACGCTGCTCAAGATCATTGCCGGCGCCCTGGCGCCGGACTCCGGTCGGATCAATCTCTCAGGAACGGATGTCACCCACTTTGCGACCGAGCGGCGCGTGCGCAAGGGCTTGGCTATCACCCACCAGATCGTGCGGCCGTTCCGTTCCATGAGCGTATTGGACAACGTGGCGCTTGCCGCCGGGCATCGGCTGACCGCGCACCCTTTTGTCGCCCTGGTGCGCTATCGCCGTGAAGCCGAGGAAGCACGGGCACGCGCTATTCTTGCCGCCGTCGGGCTTGCGGGCGTGGAGCACAAAGCTGTGGGCGCCCTGCCGCTCGGTCAGCTCAAGCGCCTGGAGCTGGCGCGGGCGCTCGCGGTCGAGCCGGTCCTCCTCCTGCTCGATGAGCCGCTGGCGGGGCTCAATCAGAGCGAAGCATCGCAGCAGGCCGACGTCATCTCCGCGATCAATGCAGGCGGCATCACCACCGTGCTGATCGAGCACAACCTCACCGAGGTCCTGCGGGTGAGCCGCCGGCTGATCGTGCTCGACCAGGGAAGGATCATTGCAGACGGGGCGCCGCGCGAGGTCATGGCCGAAGCGCGCGTGCGCGAGGCCTATCTCGGCAAGGGGGAGGCACATGCTGCAGCTTGAAAATCTGAGCTGCGGCTATGGCGCGATCCGCGCCGTCGAGAATCTCAGCATCGATGTCGAGGTTGGATCAATGCTGGCGCTCATCGGCCCCAACGGTGCCGGCAAGACATCCACCATCATGGCCATCATGGGCCACACTACGGTTCACCAGGGTCGCATCCTGTTTGCGGGCCGTGACATCACCTACGCTCGGCCTGTGGCGCGCGCGCCGCTCGGCATCGCGCTGGTCCCGGAAGGGCGCAGGCTGTTCCCGGATCTGACGGTCGAGGAGAATCTTACTGTCGGGGGCTACTGCCGCAGCATGGCGCGGGACAAGATCAATCGCGAGCGGGTGTACGAGGCGTTTCCGCGGCTCGGCGAGCGGCGAAGGCAAGCGGCGGGATTGCTCTCGGGCGGCGAGCAGCAGATGCTCGCCATGGGCCGTGCGCTCATGGCAGAGCCGAGGCTGCTGTTGATCGATGAGCTTTCCCTTGGCTTGATGCCGAAGGTCGTGGACCTCTGCTTCGAGGTGATCGAGCGCTTACGCCGCGATGGCTTGACCATCGTCCTGGTGGAGCAGAATACGACGCGCGCCCTCGAGTTTGCAGATGCCGTCTGCATTCTTGCCTCGGGCTCGGCGGTGTTCTTCGGGCCCGCAGCCGCGGCGCGCGCAGATCCGCAGCTGTTCGAGCGCTACTTTGGGACTCAATAGGGCGTCATTCCGGCCGAGCGAGCCGGGCCTCGCCCGGCGAGCGAGAGCCGGAATCAAGTAAACGGCGTGGTTCGTGGATTTCACAGTGCCCCTCGTTTACTGGATCCCGGCTCGCGCGAGCCCGGCATAGCCGGGCTCGCTTGGCCGGGATGACAGCCATATGCGATAGCTTACAGACGCACACGCGCAGGAGCAGGGATGAATTGAGCAGAGACGACGGGATGCGACGCATTCTGAGGGAGCGCGATGTTGCAGCGGCGGTGAAGGGCGGCGCGGTGTTTGCGGCGGGCGGAGGCGGCTGGGCAGATCACGGACGCATGCTGGGCACGGCCGCGGTCAACGCCGGCGAGCCGGAGCTCGTGAGCGCGGACGAGATTCCCGACGACGCCTGGATCGCGACTGCCGCGGCGATCGGCGCGCCTGCGGGTACGACGCAGTGGCAGATGCTCGGAGTCGATTACATCAAGGCGGTGGAGCTTGCGCAACGCGAGCTTGGTGCCCCGATCCATGGTTTGATGATCGGACAGAACGGCAAGTCGAGCACGCTCAACGGCTGGCTGCCTGGCGCGGTGCTCGGCGCCAAGGTGGTCGATGCAGTCGGCGACCTGCGCGCGCACCCCACCGGCGACATGGGCTCGATTGGGCTCGCCAACTCGCCCGAGCCGATGATCCAATCCGCCGTGGGAGGCAACCGCGCCAACGATGCCTATATCGAGCTCGTGGTGCGCGGAGCGACCGCGCGGATCTCTCCCATCCTGCGACGCGCCGCCGACATGTCGGGCGGCTTCATTGCCTCGTGCCGCAATCCGGTCCGCGCCTCCTATGTCAAGGCTCACGCTGCGCTGGGCGGTATCTCGATCGCGCTTGCATTGGGAGAGGCGATCATCGCCGCGGAGAAGAAGGGCGGCGCTGCGGTGATCGATGCGATCTGCAAGGAGATGAAGGGCGCCGTCATCGGCCAGGGCAAGGTCACGCGCAAGGCGGTGCAATATACCGGCGAAGCTTTCGACATCGGCACGCTGCGCGTCGGGGCGGGAGCAGGCGAGCTCGTGCTGCACGTGATGAACGAGTATATGGCGGTCGAGGACGCCGCAGGTAAGCGCCTCGCCAGCTATCCCGATGTGATCGCCACGCTCGACCGGGACGGGGTGCCTGCAAGCGTCGGCGAGATCGGGGAGGGCATGGAGCTCTTGGTGCTGCGCATTCCCAAGGACGTGATCCCGCTTTCCTCCAGCGTCACCGACCCTTCGGTGTACCCGGTGTGCGAGAAGGCGCTGGGCATCAATCTCAGCGACTATGCCTTGGGTCGGGGAGCGAAGCGATGAAGCGTTCGTTCTCCGTCACTTCGGGTTCTAGCCTGCGCTGCAAGGGCTGGCGGCAGGAAGGGCTGTTGCGGCTTCTGGAGAACGTGCTCGCTGTGGGAGAGGACCCGGACAACCTCGTCGTCTATGCCGCGCTCGGCCGCGCCGCGCGCGACTGGCCCTCGCACGATGCCATCGTCGCAACGCTCAAGACGATGAACGAGGGGGAGACCCTCATCGTGCAATCGGGCAAGCCGATCGGCGTCATCCGCACCCACGCCAAGGCGCCGTTGGTGCTGATGGCCAATTGCAACCTCGTCGGTAAGTGGGCGAACGCCGAGACCTTCTACGAGCTGGAGAAAAGGAATCTGATCTGCTGGGGCGGTCTCACCGCCGGCGACTGGCAATACATCGGCTCCCAGGGCGTCATTCAGGGCACCTACGAGATCTTCATGCGCATCGCCGAGCGCCATTTCGGCGGCGATCTCGCGGGCCGGTTCGTGCTCACCGCCGGACTCGGCGGAATGGGTGGCGCGCAGCCCCTTGCCGGCACCATGGCCAAAGCCGCTATCCTGTGCATCGAGGTCGATCCTGCCCGCATCGCCAAGCGGATCGAGATCGGTTATCTCGACACCCAAGCGCAGACGCTTGACGCCGCACTCGCCATGATCGATGCGGCGCGGGCCGATCGGCGCGCGCTGTCGGTAGGTCTCTGCGGCAATGCCGCCGAGGTCAACCCCGAGATCGTGGCCCGCGGCATCGTGCCCGACATCGTCACCGATCAAACCTCCGCGCACGATCTGGTTTATGGATACGTGCCCGCCGGTCTCTCGCTCGATCAGGTCCGCGCGCTGCGCGAGAGCGACCCGCAGCGGCTGATGACGGCATCCACGCGCTCCATCGTCAAGCATGTGGGTGCGATGCTGGCCTTTCAGAAGTCCGGCGCGGTCGTGTTCGACAACGGCAATCTGATCCGCACCCAGGCCAAGGCGGGGGGCGTGGAGAACGCCTTCGACATCCCGATCTTCACCGAGGCGTTTCTGCGGCCGCTGTTTGCGCGTGCGATCGGCCCCTTCCGCTGGATCGCGCTCTCCGGCGATCCCGACGACATTCGCAAGATTGACGACCTGCTGCTGCAGCGGTTGGGCACGAACCATATTGTTTCCAATTGGGTGAAGCTTGCGCGCGAGCGGATCCCGTTCCAGGGCCTGCCTGCCCGCATCGCCTGGCTCGGGCATGGGGAGCGCACCGAGCTCGGCCTCGAAGTTAACCGCATGGTGCGCGAGGAGGGGCTCTCCGGCCCGATCGCATTCACCCGCGACCACCTCGATGCCGGCGCCATGGCGCACCCCAACATCATGACCGAGAACATGCGCGACGGCTCGGATGCGATAGCGGACTGGCCGCTGCTCAACGCCCTGGTGAATTGTGCCTCGCAGGCCGATCTTGTTGCCATTCATTCCGGCGGCGGAGGCTATGCCGGCTACATGACCAGCGCTGGGGTAACGCTCATTGCCGATGGTTCCGATGCCGCCGAGGAGCGGCTGCGGCTTACACTGACCAACGACACCTCGACCGGGGTGATGCGCTACGCCGATGCGGGATACGCCGAATCCTTCGACGAGATCGCGCGCGGCAATATCGGTTACCTGCGGCTGCCGTCTCAGTGAGCATGTTGCGGTGATATTGACTCGCGGGTGCAGCAAACGCGGTGTGCTCCCCTCCCCCTTGTGGGGAGGGGTTGGGGGTGGGGGTCGTGAGACATCGCCGTCAAACGTGCAAAACGCGCCACCCCCCTCCCCAACCCTCCCCCACAAGGGGGGAGGGAGCAGGCAGAGTCTGCTGCCCGTTCTGGGTACACCTCACCGGAACGCGTCACAGTGAGCGGGAGCGGCATGGATCGAGATTGCGCCGCCGTGAGCGATCAAGGCATGCGCGCCCTTCTGGCGAAGCTCGAAGCCTGCGGAGAGCTGCGCCGGGTGAAGCGCTCCGTCGATCCTCGCTTCGAGCTCGCTTCGGTCCTCTCCCTGCGCAAGGATGGCCCGGCACAGCTGTTCGAGCATGTGCGTGGCCACGCTATTGCGGTCGTAGGCAATCTGCTGAATTCGCGCGAGCGCATCGCGCAGGCGCTGGGCGTTGCCCGCACCGAGCTCCACGGTTTTTGCGTCGCCGCTTTGCGCACCCCGATCGCGCCGGCGGTAGCGCCACAGGCACCGATGCAAGCCGTCGAGCATCGCCGCGATATCGACCTTGCCAAGCTTCTTCCGGTGCCGACCTGGTTCGAGCGCGAGGCCGGCCCCTATATCAGCGCCGGCGTGATCGTTGCCAAAGATCCCGAAACCGGAGCGCGCAACGTCTCTATTGCGCGCCTGCGCCTCGAAGGCGACGCGCGCCTGATGGCCGGGATCGCGCATAATCATCATCTCTACCGGCTGGCGCAGAAGGCAAAGGCGCTTGGCCGTCGGATCGAAGTTGCGGTCGCCATCGGCAATCACGCGGCGGTGCTGCTGGCCTCGCAGATGTATCTGGATCTCGGCGAGGACGAGCTGGCCATCGCCGGCGCGCTGCTGCGCGAGCCGCTGCGGCTGACCAGGTGCCGGACGGTCGATGTTGAAGTGCCGGCCGAGGCGGAGATCGTGCTCGAGGGCGAGCTGCGGCCCGACGAGCTGATCGAGGAGGGGCCGGTTTCGGAATTCCCCGGGTTTTATGTGTCCTATGGTCCCGGCCTCGCAGTCGACATCGGCTGCGTGACCCATCGTGCCGACGCAGTGTATCAGGCGATCCTTCCCGGGTTTGCCCCGGAGCATTGCCTCCTCGGCGCCGTGGCGATCGAGGCCGTGCTCAGCCATGCGCTCCAGCGGGTTATCCCGTGCGTGCGCGGCGTCCTCGTCACCGATGGAGGCATGGGACGGCTGCATGCGATCATCAGCATGCACCGACCGGCGCTTGGGGAAGGCAAGCGCGCGATTCTCCTTGCGATGGGACAGGTCAATCTGCTCAAGCTCGTGATCGCGGTCGAAGCGGACATTGACCCCGAGGATTGGACGCAGGTGGAAATGGTCGCTGGCGGCGCGCTTCCGCGGCCACGAGGACCTGATCGTGCTGCCCGGCGTCAAGGCGGACCGCTGCGATCCCGTGCACGAGAGTGCGACCGTCACCAAGATCGGCATGGTCGCAACTACGCGTCCCGGCGATGGCGACGCTGGCAGCCGCTCAGAGCTTGCGTCTCCGCCGCTTGATGTGCTCGAGCGCGTGCGCAAGGACCTCGATCAGTATTAGAGATAACTACGAACTACGCGTCACGACGCCTTGCGCTTGAGCGGATCCGGGCCGTACTGATTGTTGCCGTCGCTGCCGCGGCGAAATCCGAGCACCACCAGGAATGTCAGCACGATGACGCTGGTGCCGAGCAGAAAGATGGTTTCCAGCACCCCCATCCGGTCGGGGTCGCCGGTCATCGCCAAGAGGTTGGTGATCATGAGCACCACGTTCGGCACCACCAGCCATCCCACGAGGAAGCCCGATTGGTTGATATCGTGCAGGCGTTTCACCATCACCATGGCGGCGGGATAAAGCAGGACAAGGTCGATGACGAAGCTCAGGGCGCGCAACAGGAGCGGGTCCGACGGCATCGGGGTAAAAGGGATGCCCAGCCCGAGCCTGAGCCCCAGCTCTACTGCGAGCACGCTCAACGAGCCGATCCAATAGGTCGTGCGATTGATGCGGCCTTCCGGGCTGATGAAGAGATTGACGACGTCCATCTCACCTCCATCCCCTCATTCCGGGGCCGCGAGCATAGCAAGTAGGGCGGATCAGCGTAGCGCGTCACAAACTATTCTAGCCTGTCATTCCGGGGCCGCGAGCGCTCGGATCGGCGATTCGCGCCGTCCGAGTGCGAGCGGAGCCCGGAATCCATAACCACAGTCCGTGCAGTGATTGAAAGTGGTTACGCTGCGGTGGCACACATTACTGCTTGGGGTTAT
>CAWJDY010000018.1:0-246274 GCA_963841705.1 uncultured Alphaproteobacteria bacterium | reverse complement strand
ACACCGCAATCGCGCTCAGCCCTTCGGGCCAAACATCAGGGCGGCCGTGATCAAGGTGGCAAAGCCGAGGAGCAGGCCGAACAGAAAGGCCTTGAACGCGCGTCCGCGCTTGCGGCGCCGCAGCGCGCGAACCTCGGAGCGAAGGTCGCGGATCGCGGGGAACGCGCCGTCCGCGAGCGCGCGCTCGCGCTCGACCATGCGCTGGGCGACGTATTTGGTGACGGAGTTGACCATCTCGACGACATTGCCGGTCTCCGCCAGCACCTTGCGGCCGTAGCGGGTGTCCTGCAGCAGCCGGTACACCCGCTTGTCGCGTCCCATGTCGACATGCGCCACCGGATCGATCCACAGGCGGGGCGTCTCGCTTCGGCTGAGACCGCGGTCGAACAGATCGATCTCGGCGGGAACCTGCTCGAACAGCGGATCAAGAGCGTCGTTGAGGAGTTCGAGCCGAGCAATCTCGGCATCGTGCAGATCAACGACCACGCCGGTGCGATCCGCCTGCTCGACCCGCGCTTGGCGCAGCGCCTCCTTGAGCCGGCCCGGGGATTCGGTCGGTCTCGGCTCGTCCAGTTGCTTGCGTTCACGGCGGCCCCACATGCACGGCAAGCTAACAGCGGATCGGGGCAAGGCAAGGGCATCGGGAACAGGGGGTGGGGAAAAGCGCCGGGAGACGAGCGGTCCCGGCGCCGACCCGAGCCTCCCCCATTGGCATATCGATCCTGACCTGTCACTATGTGACCATAGTCATGACTATGGTCAAGGAGAAGACCATGTCGCGGATGATCAAGGCCTCGGAATTCAAGGCCAAATGCTTGGCGATCATGGACGAGGTGGAGCGCACCGGGGAGGCTGTGGTGATAACGAAGAAGGGCAAGCCGGTGGCGGAGCTGGTACCGCACCGCGCATCACGGCCGAAACTGTTGGGCCTCATGAAGGACCGCCTCTTCATCACCGGGGACATCATCTCCCCGATTGATGTAGAGTGGGAAGCGCTCAAGTGATCTTGCTCGACACCCATGCAGCCATTTGGATACTGCGCAACAATTCGGCACTCGGGAAGAAAGCTCGCGACACGGCGGTAACCGCATTAGCTGAAGCGCAACTGGCGATCAGCGCCATCAGTTTTTGGGAAATTGCGTTGCTGATCGCGAAAGGCCGCCTGCGTTCACTTGATGATCCAGCTGAAACACGCAAACTCATGCTACAGGCGGGTGTCCGAGAGCTTCCACTGACGGGCGATATTGCGATTATCGCAGTTCAGCTGGACGCGCTTCACGGCGACCCTTCCGACCAATTCATCGCAGCTACTGCTGTCGCGCACGAGGCAGCATTGATGACGGCGGACGACAGACTATTGGCTTGGCGATCGAAGATCAGGCGCATCAACGCAGAACGGTAATGCTCGGAGCAGTTCCCTGATGAGGTTGCCCTCACGCGGTCGGACGTCATCATAAGATGCGCTAGCGCTGGTTCCGGTCGGATTGCCCGATAGGATGAGCAAAAGCGCGCCCCTCGGAAAACTCGAGCCAGACAGCATCTCGCGCGCCGTCCCCACCAGCACCGCCCGAAAGGTGGAGTTCGACGAGGTTTCGTCGTGCAGGAAGTACAGGTCGGGTGGCCACCTGCCGCTGGTGCATCTCAGTGATGGCAGCGCCAGTCTGGGTCTGCGCATGCGCCGAGATGGGCATGGCGAACGCCCACGGTGTGGTCCTCGCCTCCCGACGCGGCGATTACGCCGTCGGGCGAGAACGCCACGGCGCGGACAAGACCCCTAGCCGAATGGACGACCCGCTACAGCAAATGCGACGCAACGCGCCGCAAGAGCAGCAATATGCTCTCTCCAACCGCTCTTTTAAGGCGCAATTAACTGATGCGATCAGATGCAAAAGCGAGTGTGCAATGCCTCAACCAGAAGGTCGGCGTCCGACAGCCTTCCGTTGGATACTATCACGCACAGATCGAATTTGGCCCTGCACTGCCGTTACACCGACCTGCGATGCCTGAGTTCTCACCACAGCCGCCCGTGCCGCCTGTGAGGTTCTGGGGGCGTGAATATAAATAGAACAGCCACTTTGCGCGTAGGCCTTGGGCGCCTGCGCAAACACGGCAAGCGTGGTGGTGACTGCACCTGTGAGAACAAGCTTGGCCGCAGCAGCGGCAACGCCCGTACCCGAATCGACGGCACGTTTCATGACCTTGCTCCTTCGGAAATCCAATCGCTAAAGGCCGATCCAACAGCTCGCGTCCGAGCATTTTTGTCGGCTACGGCTTATGGTAGCATGTATACTGCGGACGAACAAGCTGTTCGAATACAAGCCTTGCCTCGTTGGTTGTTCGGACGTATCGCGGTTTGAAATGGCATCGGATAAGAAGTACGAGCAGATGAATAGTACGGAGCGGGCCGTCAGATGCGGACAACTCGCGAGCGATGCAAAGCCCGCTTACCTGGGCTTTGAACTCGGACTACGCCCGCAACATTATTCAGAACTTCTAGAGCAGAAGCATGCCATCGACTGGCTTGAGGCTACTTCCGAGGACTACATGGTACCGGGCGGCATCCCACTGAAAATGCTCGATCGTATTCGCGCCCGCTATCCAGTCGTCCTGCACGGAGTATCGCTCTCAATTGCTTCGACCGCTGACGTAAACCTCGACTACCTTAGCAGGCTTAAATCGCTAGCTGCCCACATCGAGCCGGCTTGGATTTCCGATCATCTTTGTTGGGCCGGAGTGCACGGCGTCTATCTGCATGACTTGCTCCCTATCCCCTACACAGAAGAGGCGCTTAAACACGTCATATTGCGCATACAGTTTGTCCAAGATTTTCTGAAGTCCACGATCGCACTCGAGAATGTGTCCAGCTATGTCCGTTTTCGTAATTCCGAGATCCCGGAATGGGAGTTTCTGACAGAGCTGACACGCAGAACGGGTTGCTGGCTCCTATTGGACATCGGCAACGTGTTTGTGAGCGCATTCAACCAGGGCTATAATCCGAGGACGTTTCTTGCGGGTATCCCTGCCGATCGCGTCGTGCAATTCCACTTGGCGGGCTATACGGATATGGAAACGCACATCATCGATACGCACGACAGGCCGATCTCCGATGAGGTGTGGAATCTTTACCGGTTGGCGCTCCAGCGCTTCGGGGCGACCTCGACTATAATCGAGCGCGACGAAAACATTCCCCCACTCGCTGAATTGGCGGAAGAAGTGGCGCACGCGCGCGTCATTGCGACGGAGGCATTCTCCGCTAGGACGAGGGGCGCTCCAGATCGCTAGACAAAAGCGAGGTATCGATTGTAGGACGACACAGTTGCAGCTGCGGGAACTCCAAGACCGTTTCCAGCGCGCGATTATCGCGGGCGACGATGCCGTGCTGAGCGAGATCATGCCAGGCGCTCGGGAAAGACCCGAGCTGCTGCTTGGGGTTTATCGCGATTGGTATGTAAATCGCTTAGTCAAAGTCCTGTGTCAGGATCATGACGCGGTGCATGCCTATCTGGGCAATTCGCTTTTCGAGAAAATGGCGCGGGAATACGTAGCAGCGTTTCCATCACATCATCCGACTGTACGGTGGTACGCGCAACATCTGCCCCAGTTCCTGAGGGAGACTGCGTCGTACTCGAGCCGCCCAGAACTTGCCGATCTCGCCCTCCTCGAACAAAAGCTCAAAGATGCATCCGACGCCGAGGACGCGCCAGTCCTCCAACTTGCCGATCTTGCCACTATACCGCCGGAGGCTTGGCCCCGATTGCGGTTCAAGACGCATCCCTCCGCTGCTCGCCTTAAGTTTGGAACAAACGCGGTAGCGATTTGGATAGCACTTGAGGAGCACATGGACCCACCGGCCGTCTCACGGCTGCGGTCTCCCGAGCACGTGCTCGTATTCCGTCACCAAGACATTCCGTCCTTTCGCAGAATAGGCAATGAAGAAGCCGGAATGTGGGGGCAGGTAAGCAAAGGCCTGACGTTCAGCGCGATTTGCGAGGTCCTGGAAGGAAATGACCCGGACGCAGCTGCAAGTCGCGCAGCCGGCTATCTGCAGGGGTGGATTAGCTCCAGCTTGTTGTCTTCAGCAACGTGAGCACAGACGTGCTCGCTACAGCTTGCGGTCGCCGGGGGATTTCTTTTTCCGTCACTGGTGTTGGAACCTTTTTCGCATGATTTTCCGAAAAAGCTTGTCGCCGGGGCCCGAGTCCGGTTCGGGTCAAAACGAGAAGCGTTGCATTACGGGCATATGTCAGCTTTCGCCGGCTGCGGACATAGTCACGCGGGCGACCTCATCGTACATGCGCTAAACACAACGTCCGCCGTCGACCTCGAGCACGTTGCCGGTCAGAAACGATGCCTCCTCCGACGCCAGGAACAGCGTCGCATTGGCGACGTCATCCACGGTCGCGAAGCGACCGAGCGGAACCGTGGCCTTGAATTGTGCCCGCAGCTCCGGCGAATCACCCCCCATGAAGGTCGGCAGCAACGGCGTGTCCGCCATGACCGGCGCCACCGCGCAGACGCGAATGCCATCGGGAGCGAGCTCTGCCGCCATGGATTTCGAGACGAGGTTCACCGCGCCCTTCGACGCATTGTACCACGTCAGTCCCGGGCGCGGCCGAATGCCGGCGGTCGAGCCGATGTTGATGATGACGCCGGATCTCTTCTTGCGCATGAGCGGCACGACGGCATGAGCGAAGAGAAAAATCGACTTCACGTTGACCGCCATGAGACGGTCGAATTCCTCCTCCTCCACTTCCAGCATCGGGCGGCGCTTGTGACTCATGCCGGCATTGTTGATCAGGATGTCGATGCCGCCGAAAGCGTCCTGCGTTGCCTTCACCGCGGCGTTCACGTCGGCGCGCCGCGAGACGTCGCAACGCAGCGCGACCGCGGTGTTGCTGATGGCGGCTGCCGCCTCGCGCGCAGCGGGCTCGTTGATGTCGGCCAAGGCAACGCGCGCACCCTCGCGCGCGAGCAGCTCCGCAATGCGCCTGCCGAATCCCGATGCGCCCCCGGTAATGAGCGCGGCCTTGTTGTCGAACCGCATGCTTTCCTCCACAACGTGATCAATTCGAATGCGCCCGCGGGCTCAGCCCGTAGGGACGCGCCCACCCCAAGCCATCTTCGGTTCTCCCGCGCGGCCGGTACTCGCAACCGATCCAGCCAGTGTATCCGAGCCGATCAAGCGCCGCGAAGATTTCCTTGTAGTTCACCTCGCCTTCATCGGGCTCATGGCGCGATGGCACGGCCGCAATCTGCACATGCCCGACCACGGGAAGATACTTTTCGAATCGCCTGATGAGATCGCCCCCGACGATCTGGGCATGATAGAAGTCGAACTGCATGCGCACATTCGGACGGCCGACCTTGTCGATGACGTCCGCCGCCTGCTCGACCCGGGTGAGGAAGTAATCCGGTCGATCGCGCGGATTGATGGGCTCGATCAAGAGCGTGATGTTGCGCTCGCGCGCTCTATCCGCCGCCGCGATGAGATTGCGGATGAAGGTGCGTTCGGCGGCGGGACGCTGCTCCGGCGGCACCTTTCCGGCAAGGCAATGAATCTGGCACCCGCCGATGGCGGTGACGTAGTCCAGGCTTTGCGCAAACAACGTGGCGAATTCCCGCTCGCGTCCGGGAACAGCGCCTACCCCGAATTCTCCCGCGGCCGGTTGCCCCGGCGCCGTATTGATGCCGAGCACGGTCAGGCCGTGCCGATCGAGCTGCGCCTTCACGGCGGACGGCGCCTGGTCGTACGGCAGTTGCAACTCCACCGCCGCGAACCCCGCTGCCGCCGCGGCCGCAAACCGCTCGATCAGTCCGCGTTCGGTGAAGAGGCAGGCGAGATTGGCAGCGAACCGGGGCATGAAATTGTTTCAAGCCGCCGGTGCGCGCAGAAGTCCTGCCGCTTTCATCTCTTGATGCAGCGCGATCGGATCGAGATCGAAGCCATTTGGCCAGGTCGGGACTCCATCATCGAGAAACACCCGGGCGAAGCAGCCCCGGCGGAGCGGCTCGACCATCTCACCGCCTTCGGCAACAAGATCGGCAAAGTCGCGCTCGCCCTCGCTGCCGTCCGAAAAAAAAGCAAGCACGAGCCGATATCCTCCGCGCGGCTCGACCCGGACCACATCGATCAGCGCGAAGACGGGCTCGTGCGAATTCATTCCGCATCAGCTCCCGGAATGCGCTGCAAGGCGCGCCTGGCGCGAGCGCGATCCCAATTGTCCATCGGCCCCGCGCGATGCCGCGCCGCCCATATGCGCACCAGGCCGTGGACGGCCGGGGGCAGAGAGCCAGCAATGATAGCACCGGATTCGATAGCGATCACGGCTCGATGCCGCTGGTAGGAAGCATGGAAATGCGGTCGGACGCTACTTTGTTGTGAACAACGTCTCCTTGGACCATAAATCGCTGGACGAGCTGCGTACTCGTCAGACGCGATTTCGTCTCCAGGGCGGAGACCGTCGCAGCCCCCAGACTGTAGGTCGCTGCTCGCCCCGGCTCCTCCTGTGTCGTTGCGGCTACAGCAAACAACTTGAGATCAAGGTATGATTTCGAACAGATCGCGGTTGGCGCTATCCCTCCTGCCGATAGAGGGCCGCTCGGTCACGAGCGGCTCTTTTGGCCCCTTCCGGGCGGTATTTTTCAGGCCGCAATGGCCCCTGCGTTGCCGCTCTCAACGATATGCGCTTGAGGGTAGAGACCGCGGCTCTCGGGTCACGCCGATCGGAGATGACCTTTAACCGGGTCTCCATCCGATCACGAAAGAGATCGACCTCGACGTAGCCGCGGTAGCGGCTCTCAAAGTACCGCACGTGCGGGTTCTCGGGGAGAGCCGCCATGAAACATTTGGCTTGACAAGTAAACCGGGACTCATGTATAAAATCGCATCCTTCAGAGGCGTCTTCAAAGCCCGGCGCGGATTACTGCGACGGGCTTTGTTCTTGGCGCGGCAAGGTGATTGTCATGTCGGCGATCCTCCGTGAGGCCACCACTGCGGCCAGAGGCCTGGACGGGTGCTTGCGGGCCACGCGATGCACCGGTTCAACTCAGGCGAGAAAAATCATTGTAAATTCATTGTTGTTTACAATGGGAGCTCAACTCCCTCTCGCATTAGTTGTGCTTTCAAACAATGTGGGGATGGCCGAAGTGATTCCGATTCAGCGCGATTGCTGCGGCCCTCTGCTGGGGGCTGCCGTGGCTGGATTGCGCAACCATTTTTGATATTTTCCGCAAACGAAGCCAACTTCCGCAAACGAAGCCAACGGAAAACCCACAGTGAAAACAATGTTTGAACATGAACAACACGACCCTCGACCGAACGAACCCGATAGAACGCGACGGAGGAGAGCGTTTTTGCCAAACGAACCCAGGACGAGGAAGAGCAACGTGCGCGCGATCGCGCCGGGCATCTTGGCGACACAGTACGCTAGATGGTGGGTATATCGGGGCTCCTCGGTTGCAGGAGCAGAAGCCGCGCGCCAAACTATTTCGCGGATGGCATCCTCATGCTGATGCCGGTCCTTTGCAGCTCGGCAGCATACATCTCCCGCACGGCAGGGTCTTCGTCCTGATACTCGATCATGTTCCCGCCGACCCGCGTGCTTGTTTTTGCCAGCCGGTGGGTGCGGCCGCCGCCGCCCAGCGCCTCCATGAACCAGCGGCCGTCGCCGCCCCACGTCGCGGCGAGATAACGCGCGGGATCGGGTCCGGTATTGAAATGCTGGTGCCACCAGCGATCCGGCGGCACCATCAGGCTCGCCTCGTTGAAGTCGATGCGCATCTTCTGATCGGCCTGCGAATATTTCACCGGCCCATTCCACATCAGCGTGTAGCCCCGTCCGTTGAGCATCAAGACATGCGAGCCCGGTCCATGCCGGTGCGCTGTCTTGTAGGTGCCGACCGAAAATTGCGAGATATGGGCCTGCATTGCGTTGTCGGCCATTTCAAGCTCGATGCGCGAATTGCCGATGCCGCGCTGCCTGACTTCAGCGAGACCGAGCGAGCGCGCATCGGGAACGAATGCGCCGCTCCAGGTGTGCACGCCTTTGGTCTGCTCGCTCTGCCCGCGCGCAACAGTTTTGTCATGCATCTTGTCATTGCCGGCCCGAAAATCGTCGGGGTTGCCGTCATGGCGGTCGCGGAAAACGAAATCATTGTTGAAGATGAAATCGAGGTTGTGAAAGAGATCGATGACGACGGGCGCATTGGTGATCGCAACGAGCCGCGCCGCGTCGGAGCCGCGATTGAAATGCTGGCGCCAGGTATTGAGCGGGGGCGAGAGGATGCTGCCGCTCTGCCACGTGACCCTCTGCTTGTCGCTTCCGGGAGCCCAGATGGCAGTTTCGCCTTGTCCGCTCAGCACATAGATGATTTCCTCAAACAGATAGCGCTGCGGCCTGGTGCTGCCGGCGGTTGGAATCTCGCAGACATAGGCGTCATTGACGCCTTCGCCGCCGAGCAGCCGTATGTGAGCGCCTGATGCGCCGAGCCGGGCCCATGGCTTGACCTCAAGCGTGTGCAGGTTGCTCACCGCGTAACCGGAAATCACCGGGATGTTTTTGGAATTGAGCCAGTCGCCATAGGCGTCCGCATTGGTCTGGTCGGGAGATGCAGCGGTGTGGTGGTGATCGCTGCCGGGACTGTGACCCTGGGCATGTGCCCGGCGGGAAGCAAAACCGAGCACTGCCGTAGTGGCGGAGACGCCGAGGCCGCCACAGGCAGCACGCTCGACAAAATCGCGCCGCGAGATCGACCCGTTCAAGAACTTGCGTATCCAATTACCCGGGCTGCTCATAGCTGCCTCCACAGTCCCGCCGAACGACGCTTACCCAGCCAATCTAGTCAGACCTTGGCCGCTGACCCCGGCCTACGCAAACGCCGTCGCGGAGGCCGGTAGCCGCGTTCAAGCTCAGGGAAGATCCGCCAGAGTCTTGGCACCTGGTCCGGGCGTGATCAGCGTCGGCCATTGATGCGATCCGAAGGGGACGAGCGGCGGCAAAGTGGGGTTGATCTTGCGCTTGGCGTCCTCCTCCGTGATGGCGCGTCGCCCATCGCTGCCCATCAGCTCGTAGTCCATCAGCCGGTCGTTGCCGAAGAATATTTGTCCCACAGGACGGTCGGCGACGATCCGGGTCAGCGATTCCAGCATCTCGTCCGGTGTCGTGGTGAACGAGATCGTCTCGATCAGAAGCAGACGGTCGTTGATGGCGTCGGGCCCGAAATACTGGGCAAGCACGCTGAACAGGACGTTGTTCTGGCGTGCGACGTAGATCGTGTTGCTGGCCGCGTAGGTCTTGTCCCAGTCGGCGCCGAGCATCTGCTTCCACTCGCCGATCACGTTCATCCAATGGCCGACCTGGGTCTCCGCCGCCCAGGCGATGTTCTCTTTCAAAAGCGGTCCCTGCTTCTTGGCAAAGGCCGCCAAAGCGTCAGCGGTAATTGCGTTCTTCGCCAGACACTCGTCCATGAACGCAATGTTGTTCTGCAGGATGGCGCGGTTGGTCGGCTTCCAGTCCTCCCGCATCGGTGTCGCATCAAGGCCGTCGAGCGCGGATTGCATGCGAGCTCTGTATGCAGCCAGCGGGGCGCGCCAGCTCGGGTCATTGGGGCTGTCGATGTACGGCATTACCACCTCGGCCAAAGCCATGGTGCTGTGGCCGACCGACTTCATTAACTGATAAATGATCGGTACGGACGGCGCGTCGATCGGCGCCATGCCGGGCCGGTACAAGATGAAATGCCCGCCGGCTCCCGAGAATAATCCCAGGATAACCGGATGCTGCGCCAGGAAATTGCGCTCGAAGATCTTGCCAGAGGCGTCATACAGCTCGAACATCGAGGCATTGAGCTGCAGGATGTTCTTGGTCCCGACCTCGGCCGGACTTGCTGTTTGCGTGCCGATGATCGGCTTGAGATAGGCTGGCACTTCGGCGCCTTGGGCTTGCGCGCCGCACCAAGCGATTGCCACTGACGCAAGCAGCGCGCGAGCACTGCCAACCAAAGTCGTCATGATTTTCACGAATTTCTCCTAGAATTGAGGACACGATTTGCGGAAAGGAACTTTCGCCGTGGTACTCACCTCGTCGCGAAAGCAAAATAGCACCAGCGCACGATATTGCCACGCAAGTCCAACAACGCGGCGATATTTCGTCGCAGAGGTGCATTCGGAGTTAATGATTGCGGCATCCGAATGGTCTACGCATTGCGCGATCGGTGATCTGCTGTAAGACTTGCGAGTGATGATGAGTCTGCAATCGAGAATTGGGCAGCGATACACGGGGGCGATCTAGAGGATAAATGCATGCGGGCTTCCCGGCGCGAGTTCGTGAAGTGGGGCATGGCGAGCGGCATTGTGTTCAGTCTCTCGCGTTTGGCGGCCGCTCAGGAGCCGCTTTTTGCAGCGCGCGAGACACTGCCGGGACGAGGCCGCTGGAACCCGGCCGCTGCCGGAATGGGTAGAATTGACGGTGTTGCCAAAGTCGCAGGCGCCAAGCTGTACGCGTCGGATTTTCGTGCAGCCGATCTCCCCGGCTGGCCGACGACTACATCCCATGCGGTGCTCATCCGCGCTCCGGACGCCACG
The DNA here is from genome assembly GCA_963841705.1 of uncultured Alphaproteobacteria bacterium. GTDB lineage: Bacteria > Pseudomonadota > Alphaproteobacteria > Rhizobiales > Xanthobacteraceae > VAZQ01. The sequence goes on along the minus strand of CAWJDY010000018.1, from coordinate 235,692 downwards.
CACGTCTATACCGGGATTGATCTTGCTCGCTTGAACGGTGCGCTAAAGCCCTCGGTCGTGGTCGGTGCCGGCGATCTCGCCCGCATTGCCGCCCGTGTTCCGGAATTCTACGCCGGTGACCTGTTCTGCCCGATGGGCAAGACCCCGATCTATCTCGGCCAGCCCGTAGCGCTGTTGATCTTTGAAAAATTCGATGCCTTCGATCGAGCACGGCTCGCGCTGCGCGATGGCGGTTTCGTCAAATTCGGCGAGGAAACCGGCCCCGTCTCAATCCCCTACTACGGAGCCTACCGTTTCACGCGCATCGCCGGCGCCACGCCTGAGGCGCCCGATGTTTACTCACCGCTGCAAGCAGGCTGGGTTAGTCCGCCGCACGTCCAAAGCACGGAGCTTCCGACCTGGTCGCCGTTGGCGGCAGACTCAGGGCCGGCTTATGCCAAGGCCGCGAGATATGGCGAGCAGATTCGCGCCGAGCTCACGGACAACAAGGCTGACCTGCTGGTGCTGGAACGCGAATTCCAGACCCAGTCGGTGGACCCGATGTTTCTCGAGCCCGAGTGCGGTCTGGCCTGGTATGACACGGGCCGCAACACCCTCGAGCTCGTCGTTGGTGTGCAGTCGCCGTATGAGGCCGCGGAGTTGGTCGCATACCTGCTGGGCGAAGCCCATCCTCCGTTCAGGCCGGCGCGCATCGACGCGCAGTTTGCCTATATCGGCGGCGGCTTCGGCGGACGCGATCACACGCCATTTCCGCTCTATGTCGCGCTCGCGGCGATATTCTTTCCGGGTCACCCGGTGCGGCTCGCCCACGATCGCTATCAGCAGTTCCAGGCCGGAATCAAACGCCACCGGTTCAATATGCACACACGGATCGGAGTCGATCGCGCGAGCGGCAGGATACATGCTTTCGCCGCCGACCACGTCTTGGACGGCGGCGGGCTCGCCAATTTCTCGGCGAGCGTAGCGACTGTGGCGGCGACTGCCGCGATCGGGATCTACGATATTCCGAAAGTCGACGTCACTACCGTGGCGCTGCACTCTCGCGGCGTGACCGCAGGGTCGATGCGCGGCTACGGAACCGTACAGACCATGACGGCACTGGAGGTGTTGATCGACGAAGCGGCATCCGCGCTGCCGCTCGACCCGATCGAATTCCGTCGACGCAATGCGCTCAAGCCGGACGGCCGGACCATGACGGGAAATCCGTACAGCGTCTCCGTCCGCACGACGGAGATTCTGGACAAGCTGGAAAAGCATCCAATCTGGCAGCGGCGCGCCGATGAGAAAGCCCGCGGCCAGCAAGCGGGCATGCTCATCGGCACGGGCGTGGCCTGCGCCACGAAGGACTACGGCAGCGGAGCAGACTGTTCGCTGGGCACGGTGGCAATCGACCCGGATGGCCGGATCGCCATCCATTGCGATCACGTCGAGATGGGCACTGCGATCGGGACGGCACTCGCCAACCGGGTTGCTTCCCATTTGGGCGGTGTGGCCGACGAAGTATCGATTGCACGGGTGGACGCCTTCGGCGCGCTCGCGCTCGTCACATCGGGTGATGCGCACACGATTGACCAGGCGACCCAGGACGCCGCGCAGCGCAATCCTCGCTGGGTGCCTGCGGTCAGTTCGCCCACGACGGCCTCGATCGGGGCCCATGTCGGAACGCATGCGGCGGCCGAGGCGGCGCGCGTCGTTTTCCGCTTCGGGCTGTGGCCGGCGGCACTCGATTTGTGGCGCATCGCCCCGACCGATCCGAGAGCCAAGCAATGGGAGGCGGCGCGCTGGAAAGACGGGCAACTGGTCATGCCGGGGTTGGCGCCGCTGGCATTGCCGGCGCTTGCAACGAGAGCGCATGCGCGCAATTTCGTGACCGGCGCGATGGCGCACGGCTTTTCCCGCTGGGCATGGTCGCAAGCGACATTCACGCTCGACGGAGAGCCATGGGCGGCCGACATCGATGCTCTCGCGGTGCGCAAGGGTGCCGGAAAATTCGTTCGGCTCAATCGCACCCGCGTCAAATTCCCGCCCACCGACTTCAACCGAATCGGAACTACCTACACCTCGGCCTGCGGCACGCTGGTGCGCATCGAGATTGAGCGCGCCACCGGCGCGCTGCGCATCGCCAAGGCCTACAGTGTGTTTGAATGCGGCGAAGCGCTGGTGCCGGATGTCGTGCTGGGGCAGGCGCAAGGTGGCTTCGCGATGGGCGTCGGCTATGCATTGCTCGAATCGCTTCCGCCGTTCGAAGGCGGGCCCGGCAACGGGCAATGGAACCTGGGGCAATATCTCGTCGCGCGCGCCTCCGACCTGCCGTTGCGCGATCTCGAGATCGAGATGCTGCCCCCTCTTCCCAACGAAGCGCCGAAGGGCATAGCGGAGGTCGTAATGATTCCCGTTGTCCCCGCGCTTCTCAACGCGATCTTCGATGCTGCCGGGCGCCGGTTCCACGTGTTGCCGGTGACCCAGCGCATGATCAAGGGAGTGCTGTCGTGACGGCACTGGGCATCACGATCAACGGTCGTGCCTACGGGCCGGTGGAGGTGCGCGACGAGCTGAGCCTGAACGACTTCTTGCGCGAGTATCTCGGGCTGACCGGCACCAAGTTCGGCTGCGGCGCTGCGCAGTGCCTCAGTTGTGCGGTGATCGTCGATGATCCTGATGGGACGAGCCACACTACTCCCAGCTGCGTTGTTTCGGCGGCAAGCTTCAACGGTAAAACCATCCGCACGGTCGAAGGCCACGCAAAAAACGGCGAGCTTTCCGTCCTGCAAAAAGCTTTCATCGAGCATTTTGCCTTCCAGTGCGGATATTGCACCCCCGGTTTTTTGAACGAGGCCCAGGTCTTGCTGGAACGCCTGGCCAGGAAGCCCGTGGCACGCGCGGAGCTCGAGCAGACCATTGCCGAGGCGCTCGACGGTCACCTGTGCCGGTGCACCGGCTACATCAGATATCACGAGGCGGTACGCGACGTGATCTTGGCCGAGCCCGCACGCTATCTTATCGCCAATGCCGCTGGCGATTCGAGATGATGGCTGGTTCGCGGCAACACGCGCGGTCAAGATGAAATCCGCCGTCCGGATTGCGAGCATGGTTGCGGTCGCGACGGTGCTGACGACCATCCTGGCTGCGTATGCAGCAAACAAAGGCGGACCGGACAGCCTCGCGCCGCCGGAGCGCTTTGCCGGCATACGCGACGAGGCCACGCGCTCGGCGGCCATGTTCACTGAGCTCGGCAAGGTCCTGACGCATCCGCGCTGCGTCAACTGCCATCCGGCCGGCGATCGCCCGCGGCAAGGCGAGCGGGGCCGGCTGCATCAGCCGCCGGTCGAGCGCGGTCCGGATGGTCATGGTCTTGCGGCGATGCGTTGCTCGAGCTGCCATCAGCAGAGCAATTTCGATCCGGCGCGCATGCCAGGGCACCCGCATTGGCAGCTCGCGCCGCGCGAGATGGCGTGGGAAGCCAAGACGCTTGCCGAGATCTGCGCTCAGATCAAGGACCCGGCGCGCAACGGCGGCCGTTCGCTGGAAGAGCTCGTTCTCCACATCGGTACCGACACCCTGGTCGGTTGGGCGTGGGCGCCGGGATACGGCCGCCGGCCCGCTCCCGGCACGCAGGAGCAAGCCGGCGCGCTCGCGCAGGCATGGGTAGAAACCGGCGCGGTTTGTCCCCTTTGAATTCGGCCCTTGAAATATCATGGTTTTTTCTCCTGATTGGCTAACCTGGTCGAAAGGTTAGCCACTTTTGTTCCGGTTTCGAGCTTCTCCGCCGCTTGCTTCGCGAGCCGTTTTCGATTTGCTGCCCGCGTGTATCGTTGAACTTCCTTCATGGTTATCCAGCCGCCCCAAGCCATGATTTCGTGATGGCTGCATCCATGGTCGGCAAGCCGAGTGGCACCCGCTTTGCGCAATCCATGTGCGCTGAGGTTCTTTGCAATACTGGCCTGCGCGCACATTTCGCGAAACCATTTTCCAAACCCCGCAGCGGTGAATGGTTTGCCGTGTTCTGTAACCAGAAAAGCCAGATGTCCCCCCTTCGGCATTGCATCGATTGCAAACTGCAGCTCGGGCAGGATGGGGATATCGACATCGGCGCCGGTCTTTTGCTGGCGAAGCGAAAGAGTGCCGTTCAGCACATGCTGGGGGCCGAGCTTTACTATGTCGCCGCGCCTCTGGATTGTTCCGTAGAGCAGCTCCAATGCCAGCCGCGCTTGCGTGCCGAGCTTGTGGGCCGCCCGATATCGTTCAATGGATTCCAGCGGCCACGTTGGAAAGCCGCCCGTGTCCTTTGCGCGCGCAAGCTTTGCGCCGACTGTTGGGTCGATCGCGACGAGCCCTTCGACAAGCGCAAAGGCCATGAGCCCGCGCAGCGTCTTGATCATATTGCGCTGAGCGTGGGGACGAAGCTTGCTCAGGATCCGGGCGACATGTTCCGGCTGTAGTTTGCCGATCCTTTTCTCCCCGTGTTCGACGCGGAACCGCTCAAGAATGGCGCGGCGCAATCTCTGCGTGCTGGGGGCCGCCGCAGTGAATACTCCCGAGTTCAGATATCGGGCTACGGCTTCCTCGACGGTGCCCGGCTTGGTGCGGCGGATCCCGATGGTGACGGGCACCGAGTTGTTCATGGCCGCGGCGTATGCGTCCATAAACTCCGTTGACCAGGGCATGCCGGGCAACGCAACTGGAACGCGCCCGGGTCGCCGCAGATAATGACGGGGCTTACCGTGGCGGTCGAGGTAGCCGTGGACGTACTGCGGCAGCCGTCCTGCTAGACGCCGTCCCATTCGTTGCCTCCCTTGTTGTTGTCGGCTAAGTCTGGAGCCTTCTTGATGACGATCCTATCCCGGTAGATTTCCACCCCATAGCCGGCCTCTATTGCGGCCTTCACGGCCGCCTTCACGTCGCTTGGCCGGAGACCGGAGTCGCGGCGAATAATGGGCGTGTCGTTGGAGCCGCTCATAATGCCAGCTCTCCAAGCAGCCGTGTCACGTCCTGCTGCCGGAATGTGGAGGGGGTGCGCGTCATTGGAGGTCCCCAAGGTCATCGTCGGGACCCGCAGAGATGGCGGGCGGCCCGAGGCAGGGGCGGTTGCGGTTCAGGTAATCGGGGATGTCCAGTCCTTCCCAAGGATCACTGATGGGGGCCGGCGAGGTAGCCCCGGAGTGGCTGATTTTCTGGTCAAATTCGCTTGACGCGCCACTTTCTGGCTTTCGATCCGCGCAAGCGCGCAAACCCGCATGGCGATGGGACAAGTTGGCATCTTTCGATCCGCGCGGACTTTCTTCGCGCGCGCTTCGAAAATCGCGAGAAGTGCCCATTTCATCGGCACTTGCGCGGTTGCGCGGATCGGAGAGCTGAAATTGACCCGCCAAGCCATTTTGACCAGGAAGAAGGTAGGCCTCCCATATCTCCTCCAATCTGACCCGCTTGTATCCCTTGCCGTGTGGCTGCCCGGGAGGATGTACTTCCTCCGACACGACGCCGAAGGGGCGAAGCAGACCTGCGAGCTGCTTCTGGGTGATCGGCTTGCCGCGTGCCCATTCCGCCCATGGCCGCTCCGGGTCGGCGATCAGCTTCTCCACCAGATCGGCGGATCGGATGACATCCGTCTCGCCGAAGGCCAACCGGATGTCGGCGAGGAGTTCGACGTTGACTGAGGTCGAGTCATGGCCGTCACCCGACAGGAGGCAGGCCGTCTCCCGGGCCCGCACCGGCCAAGTTCCTCCCGCAAGATCCGCGATGGCCAGGAGCGGCCGCCAGTTATCAGCGGCGCGGTCGTTCAAAGCATCCGGGATGCTTGGCTCAGGGTCTATCAGCTTAGAGAAGTTGTCAGCCGCCCAGCGAGCCGCCTTGCGACGCAACAACGCAAATTCGTCGCTATCGCGCATACGCAGCCGCGCAACCTTCGTCGTCTTCGGCTTGCGCTGGAGCTGCACCACGATGGCGCGGTCTTCCAGCGTATCGGCAAGCGCCCCGATGGTGGCGATGGCCTTCGGTGTCCAAGTCGAGAACCGTCTCGGCTTGTGCTCGCCGTTGACTTCGACGTTGCGGATCACGTGTGCGGCGGTCTTGGTATGCCCGGAATTGAGGATGCCGCGCATTTCCTCGTTGTCTTTCATGAAGCTGTCCGCTTCATCAATGAGCAGCGTCGGGCGCACATCTTCGATGTACCGGAACAAGGCGCTCGCTGAGATGTTGCTCGCCAGCTCCGAGCGCGGCGTCAGGTAGTACAGGACGGTGAGCGTGTTGGTTTTGCCGCAGCGCTTGGTCGGCGAGACAAGCACGAGAAACGGCGAGGTGTCGCCGGCTTCTACCGTCCAGGCATGAAGCGTCCATAAAGCGAGCGCAGCACTCGCCCCTTCCGGCAGCACGATATAGCGGCGGAATACCCTTTCGATGTCGTCGAGAAGCCTTGCGCCGGGTACCTCAGCGTCCCAGGGCTCTACCTCCCAGTGTGGCAGCCTGGCGTTAGCCTCCTCAGCTTTCGCCTTCGCGCTCCGCACCAATTTGTCCAGTATCGGAGCACGAATATCGAGCTCTTGAGCCGCATCCAAACGCTGCCGCTGGTAATCAAGCGTCGACAGTTTCGAGAGCCGCTGAATTTTTGCTTCGTCATCATGGGATTGCGTATGCGCCGCGCCGTGAGCACCATCACCGCCGACATCGCCACCGCCACGCTTCCGTTGCGCAGCCCCCGCCACCAACCGCGGGATATCGTCGTATCGATCCTGCCAGCGATCGTCATGCGCAACGATGGACTGCTGCATTATGCCGCGCAGGAAATTAACTGCGGCCCCTTCCGACATGCCGCTAGTGATCAGCTTGCCGGCAAGGTCGCGCAGCGTGTCGTGAAGCTCTCGACCTTGATTGATGTTCTCGAAGAGCCAACCCCAATCGGGTCCGCCGCCGGCACCATTGCTTGCTTTCTTCGCGGGGCGAACCGGCGGCACGGTGTACCCGAAGTCTTTGACCAGCAGGGCTACTGCATCCGCGATGAATTGCCGGGCCTCGTCCTCGCTTACATAAGGAAGGTCCTCATGCTTGATCGCCCCCGGCTCGCCGCCAAACCATGCGTAGGGTTTCCCGGTTTTCGGATGTGTGCCGAAGACAACAACCTGCTGCCCGTCGCCCAGCAGCTCGAGCTTCTGATCGGTGTCGCCGTTGGGCGCAATGACATTGGCGGTAATCTTTTTGAACGGCTTGTCGGTTCTCAGAAGGATCGCGCGCTTAGGCGCTAGCCCCGTGCGTGTGAGCACACAACCGCGCTCTTCAAACCGCTCGCGTGCCAGCGCCTCGATCGCTTGCGCGGCCTCGGGGTTCATGATGTCGATGTCGAGCGTGGGTGTGAGCTGGGTTAGTATTCCCGTGTTGGCGGCGTAGGGGTAGAGCTGCTCCCAAAGTTCGATCTCTGCGGCACTGGTGACGGTCTTCTTCTGCCAGCCCTTGAGCGGCGGACGCTTACCCTCAACCGGGAGCGGCGCATAGCTGCTCGCCAAGAGCTTAAGCCGCAGCGCGGTGGGGGTGGCCTCAACAGCAAAAATTTCGGTTTGTTCTCTTGCTGGCTGCAGCATGATTTTGTAGTCCGAAAAGAAGAGAGGCGGGTGCAAGCCCGCCCCTCTGTTCGACGTTAGAACGGTATTTCGTCGTCAAGCACCCTCGACATGACGGTCGAGCCTTCAGTCTTGTTTTCGACCAGGGCCAAGGCCGGTGCCGGCTTTTTGGGATCGAGGTCGGTGGCGTCCATTTTGGGGACGCGAATTATGTCAACGATGGTGGTGGTCACCGCGGTCGTGGAACTCGTTGTGGTGGGCTCAATGGTCATCGCACCGCCCATCAGTTCCTCCTGCCTTCGAAGCAACTTGATCCGACCCGAAAAGAGCGTGGCCAACATAAAACCGCGAGATCGCGAGCAGTGGGGGTCATTGTCGCGGCTCCGGCCAGACGAGGAGGCCCTCGCGCCGCGCCCTCGCTAACGCTTCGCCAACAAAACTATAAAATTTGGGAAGGTCGCGTGGCTCGATCAGCAGTGCCATTTCGCACGGCCGCATCGCCCGACGTTCTTGATCCAGCCGCCAGCGCCGCAGGTGCCACTGCGGCTTGCCGTTTACCTGCTCAAAAATGGCCCTGAGAATGGACTTGCCGAGGGCCATTTCGGCTCCATCGCGTGGCCCGAGGCGCGAGGGGCGCACGGATTTATTCTTCGAAAAGCTATTGTGAGATGCGCCAGCTTGAGTATATTCTTTCATCGTCAAGGAACCTCTTGTTTGTGTCGGTTGCTGCCGACAGATAGACAGAAACAGTCACCCGCCCGGTTTGCGCTCCGGGCGGGTTTTTCTTTGTCTGGATATAGCGAGCCATTGATTACCTGGCCCCAGCTGAACCCATCTCCGCGTGCGGGATTAGGTAATTTTCCAGAGCCAGAGCAAAGACCGTTGAGATGGTGCGGCGGTCGCTTGCTGCGCGTTCGTCCACAGCCACCTTCAATTCAGGCGGAAGCCGCACGGACACAACAACGGTGGGGTGCTTTGTTCGGCGGTAGATCGTTGTGGAGTTTTGCTGTTCGGTGCTCGCCATGGCCACTTTTCCTGCGGGAGCTCACAGCAAGAAGCTGTAAGCCAATGTGGCCGCGATACTACAGTTGCCTCGTTCTGTGTTTGGACTTCGAGGACAGATTCGCGTTTGTCGTGTTTGTCCTGATTACCGTCTACCCGCCGCGCGCAGAATTGTACGATAACCTAACGATTTCTGCTTATTCGTCTCTAGCCATTTATGGATTTGGTCCAGCAGAAGCTTGTTAGAGAGCTCCCCCGGATCGGGCACGTTGTCCCCGAAGATTGCGAATAGTACACGTCGTGCGCGCTCACGCTCCGGTTGGCGCGTAGCAGGGTTTGCCGGCTCCAATTTGTAATCAGGGTTGATATCGGCTGCCATCATAGGCGATCCAATCGCGCACAGTGCGCGCAACCGCTCCCGCTCAACAGCACTTCGTTTGCGCTGGATAAGTGGGGGCTCACCTTGGGCTCTCCGTTTCGTATTTACCTCTTTCAACCAATCATCATCGTAAGGAAGCCCCGGCATGTCTTGGAGTGTGCGCATTGGCTCGTATCCCGCCGGCGGAGACACAGACGTGCTTTCTCCCGAAGGCACACGACGAATCTTTGCCATGGAAACCACCGCCACACCGCCTGTGAAATAGTTGGCGCGGGCAAAGGCATCGCGGCGGTGATGCGATGCGACGGGCCGTCGCCCGGCCCGCGCCTATACGAAGACAATAGTCTTCAGCACATGACTCGTCCAGTTTTTGACTTGGCGACCTATCCCAATTTCAAGGATCGCCGCGCATAAACGGTTGCTCGACCTATGGACGTCACCGCCATTCGCCACAGTGTTGGAATGCGGACACTTCGGCCCGGCAGCCCAGCACTACAAGCAGACCTCAGTCAGACGCCAAATAGGTGCGCACCTTCGCTAGCAGATCGCGTGGACTATAAGGCTTGGTGACGTAGCCATCACAACCTGCCGCAAGAGCCTTATCTTCATCACCGGCCAAAGCATAGGACGTAACGGCGATAATCGGTACGGATTTCAGGTCCGGATTGGTCCTAATCCGCCGGGTGGCCTCGTAGCCATCCATAACCGGCAGTTGGATATCCATGAGGATCAGGTCTGGGCGTCGCCTGTCGACGGCGGCGATTGCCTCTTCGCCGTTCTCAGCCTCAGTCAGTTCGTAGCCGGCGTTGCCCAGAAGATCGCGCAGGATTTGCCGGTTATCCTCCTGATCTTCGACCACAAGGATACACAGGCTCATGAAGTCCCCACCTGTTGCATTGCAGAGTAGACACTTCGCTCAGCTTCCATTGAGCGCTTTGACCAGGCTGAGCACCGAACGCGAGCGTACCTGCCACAGCGCGCGAGGATGTGTGAGCTAGTTCACACTCAAGCTCGGAGCGGCTTCCAACCGCTCCGAGTGGTGCTCGCTGTAGCAATGGCACCAGAAGGGGTTCTCCTAGTTGAGCGTTTCCAAAATTCGTTGGCGGCCCGCTCACTCGATAACCAAGACTTGATTTGGCGGCGCTACTTGGGCCGCCTATGATTTGCGCGACTGTCGCACTGGCCTCTCAGCCCCCCAATCACCCGGCGCGACATGAGGAGCCCCGGTCTCACCGCAACAGCCGGGGCTCTGTTTTTGTGGACCTCGCCAACCAGCCGCCCACCATTCCGAGATAATGCCGCCCACCGTTCCGGGATGAGGTCGCCCGAAATCCGACGCCTGCCGCCAACTTCTGCCGCTGTCCCATTGTCCCGAACCCTATGGGTAGGAGATGTGGGACAGACGGTAAATTGCCCGTTGAGGCGATGTCCCCAAGCCGGGACAGATCGCACCCCGTTTCTCGTTGCCCACCCGTCTGGTCGGCTCTATGGACGGCCATGTTCGGTCCAGGTGCGAAAATCCCCATCCCCCGAGGCTTCATACTCCCCCTGCCTGCCGCCCCATCCCAGAAGGCTGCCAGCGGCTCGGCATGGGTCCACGAGATCAAGCACGATGGCTACCGGCTCATTATCCGCAGGGATGACAATCGGGTCAAATGAGTTCGGGTCGGATTCGAGGGATTATGGTTTGGGCAATAGAAAACCAGCGGACAGCGGATGCCACTAGTCGGGCGCTTCCATGGTTCGTATCATATACCGACCAAGATTGGACCATCAGGATGTTCCTGCGAAATGCCGGTAAACGAGGAAGCTATGATCGCAGCCGATATAATCGGTTTCATGGAACCGGTCGTCTAGTCAGCCTCAGTCTGCTCAAAGATACGCTCAAGTATCCATAGAAGCCTGCCTGCGCGAACCCGAGGGAAAGCCCGACGCATTCTATGCTATGGGAAGAGTTGCTGCGAACTGGATGGTAGCTATCACCGTGATGATCGGTTCCTGTGCCTTTGGATGGGCGCAAAATCTTGACGCGGGCAAGACGGAATACCTGTCGAATTGCGCGGACTGCCATGGTCCGGATGGAAAGGGGACAGGTCCGCTTGCCTCTAAGCTCAAAACAAAGCCTGCCGACTTGACCAGCATGGCCAAGAAGCACAATGACGTGTTTCCACTAGCTGAGGTTTATGAGTTTATTGATGGACGAAATCTAACCGGATCATCTCACAATGCTGATGATATGCCGATTTGGGGCTGCCGACACACTCACATCTTGACCTCGCCTGCGACCCGGAAGATGTCATCGGAAACCGAATCCTGACTATTGTTGATTATCTACGTCGTATTCAGGAGAAGTAGCGGCGTCCATTGCTGCCCTTAGGGTCCACTCAATCATCGTGGACGGGGAAGCGGTTTGGGCAGGAAAGGACGGCAAGTCGGATTTCGACAAGCTGCATTCCGGTGCCCAGGACGACGCGGTGTTCCTGTATGCGTTCGAACTTGCTGGAGTTGAATAGCGAGGATTACCGGCAGCATCCGCTTGAACGGCGCAAAGCAAAGTTAGAAATCCTGGCGCGGATTTCTGGTTCAAGAATTGAAAGTGAACTCAAGCAGACGTTCTTTCAAAATGATTAACAGCGGCTTGGCCCAATAGCCCAGACTAATGTCGCCGCCTGCTGCTCCTTTTGCTGGACCGGCGGAGCCAACGTAGATACATGGTCGCTTGTTGCCAAAAATAGTCATCCCAGTCCATGACGGGCCGTGCCTCGGCTAGTTGCAGTTCTCTGCGCTCGATACGCGCCCCGGCGCATGCTGGCTAGCAACCCCTAAGCCTTGATAAGCTCGCTTTCGCGCGCGGCGCGTTCATGTGGTTCGTTGGCACTCTTGATGCGATATTCAGGTTCGTTGCCGCCTGGAAGTTGTTTGATCACCTCGAAAACACCACCTGGTACAAACCGACTAATTGCCGGGTTGATGGCAACAATATCTCCGACCTTGAATTTGCACGGCATCGGTTTCCTTGCCTTTCCGGGCGATCACCGCCCGGCGCTCACCTTAGTCCAGTTGACATGATTCTACCGGGAAGTGGCCGCCAGAAGAACCATAACCATAAAGTCGTAAGTGACACCAATTCAATCATGTCATCCAGACCACGTAGCCCGCGACGGCATGCGACCGTTGGTACTGCTGACTTCACGAAATACCGGCATCGCCCGAGCCGCGGGTGATAATCGGCCGTGATCGTCGCACACGCAGGCGCGCCTCGCGACACGCCGTGTGACAGCGGGTTAGGCCAAACTGTTCAGGCGACGACCAAATCGGCACCAGCGTGCCTTTCGTCTCGGGCCCGTAGAATGCCGCCGCAGCCCAGGCTATCGAGCCGATCCAGGTGCCAGGGATCATCGGCACCGCTAATCCTGTACCGAAGTGTTCCGCCAGGAAGGTCAGCGTGAACTCCTGGCGAATTGGGAACGCCCGGCGCCGCCCCCCACAGACTACTCGATCTGAGCATGGTATCGTCGCCTCTATTCCATCGACTTGACCCCTGCGGGAGGGTCAAATGGCAATCCAGGTCCTGGCACTGTTGCTTTTAGTAGCGTTATCTGCCATCGGGGCAGTCGCTCAACCGCTTGAAGGTCGCCTGAAGATAGTTCGCGATACGGCGACGCTTCGCATCGCCTATCGAACAAACTCCCGGCCTTTCTCATTTTTAGACCCACAAGGGCAGCCGACCGGATACACCATTGAGCTCTGTCAACGCATTGGCAAGTTCATAGAAGGCGAGCTAGCTTTACCTTCTCTTTCGATCAAATGGGTTCCGGTCGATACGCGCTCGCGATTCCAAGCAATCATTCAAGGCTTGGCCGACATGGAGTGCGGATCGACTTCGGTTTCCTTGTCTCGCATGAGGATCGTCGATTTTTCCAGCATAGTCTTCGCCGACAGTACCGGAGTTCTGGTGAAGGCCGGCATTGGCATTACGAATTTCGAATCCATAGCCGGGAGGCGAATCGCTACCGCACCCGGCACGACGAACATGCAAGCAATTCGCGATCAGCTCAAACGACGGCGGCTTGATGCTACATTGGTCGAGTTTAGCGATCGTGAGGCAGGGTTTGCGGCACTGACTCGCGGTGATGTGGATGGCCTCGCAACTGACAAATTGGTTCTGCTCGCTTTCATGCAGCGAGCGAATTCGCGGGATTTCACTTTGCTGCCCGACGACCTGTCGTTTGAGCCGTTCGCGATTGTCCTCCCACAAGGAGACTGGGCATTCCGGCTCGCCGTGAACACTGGTTTGGCAAAGTAGGATGAGCGCGATGAGGAGCGCCCAAGGATGAGCGCGATGAGGAGCAGCGCCCAAGAAAGCCATGCCCGATGTCTACCTACGAAACAACTCACTCATTGAGCGCGCATATCGCTCTTGCCTTGGATTTTGCCGAATGGATGACTCGAAAGCCGCAACTAGAGAAGACGCTCGCAAAGAGCGAACTAGGCGTCAGAGGCACAAGTTCGACCCAGAGATCACGGATCTGATTTGCGACCGTATAGCGGAAGGGCAATCGCTGCGCCGGATATGTCAAGACGCAAACATGCCGGCGCGCTCGACTGTCTTTGGCTGGTTGGAAGAACACGAGGATTTCGCAAGGTCGTACACACTTGCCCGACAAATACAGATTGAGGATCTCATGGACGAGATCCTTGAGATCGCGGACGACAGCAGGAATGACTGGATTGAGAAAGAGGGACCTGACGGCAAGAAGTACCGCGCGTTCAACCCTGAGAGTGTTCGAAGATCCAAGCTCCAGACAGCAGCTCGCAAATGGCTTATCTCGAAGCTAATGCCAAAGCGATACAGTTGGCAGTGATATGTCCGCTAATCGAGGTGAACCGGCCATTGCTGTTGCAGTGCGGTAACTTCGGGTTATGACCCATTGCGGAAGTCGGGTGGCCAAAGTTGCTGCGATGTACAAACGCAGGCCATCCTTGAATGCGATAGCCTGAACCGAACCCAATGGTCTTTGGCACGGAGAAGGGAGTAGATGAGGACGCAATGGCCACCGTCCAACCCGTCCAAAAAAACAGCGCTTCTGTCCAAAAAATAACGCTTGCACATCCCTGCCGTCAGAGTTCGAATAATGAATAGGAAGAGTGCTCATGACGTCCAGATATCCCGACCTCAACTCGCGATCTATCTTGGTGCGCTATCCGTAGCCTGCTGAGCGCACCGGCTTTCGCAGATACAGTTACAGATGACCCTTACACGGCTACTCTGCTAGCGACCTAGGCTAGCTACACTATCCTCTACTCATGCACCGCCGACTGTCTTCGACATGCGCCGGATTGCTCTTTCTCGCGAGCGCGGCGTTTATCCTTTCCGGACTGTCGCATGGCAGTAGTTATCTGATGGCAATTGCCGGAATATCGCTAGCAGTTAGCACCCTGTGGCTGTGGGAGAATTGGTAAAGGATGAGCTCGGCCCAGTGACATGGCCTCATTGGGTTTTTCGTCCAAAGGCGGCAATATCGTTTCCAGTACATTGCTGTGGGCGCGCAGGACATTTATCCCCATAAGAGCTTCCTCCTCGCCTCCTCGCTCCGGCGGTTATGAATGGAATTCCGGTTGGATTGGTGGCAGTTTCTCAACTGTTTTGCCACCGTCACCAAATTCAAGAAGTCTCACGCCGGTAAGATTGCCGAGCGGTTGAGGCTTTCGACAAGGCCGAAGTCGACCGGATCAGCCGCTGTCTCGAAGATGATTGGAATTGAGGTAGTCGCCGCCTTCGCCGCCTGTGCCGAAGGCGCATCACCGAGCGCAGCAATCACATTCGCCTGACGGCGAACCGGATCGGTCAGATCCGTCCCCTCCGCCAAGCGATACTCGATGACAACGTTCTTGCCTTCGACATACCCGGCGTCGCTTAGACCTTGGCGGAATGCCCCCCACACGTTTTGCATCCAGTCAGGTGACCCCCCCCGCCGAGGAACCCCACAAGCGGCACCGTCGGTTCCTGCACGCGTGCGGCGAGCGGCCACGCGGTTGCCGCACAGCAGACGAGCCCAAAAAGAATGCGTGCTCAACTTCGAGGTGTAGGTTAGCGAGCGAATGCGCTTGGTCGAGGCGGCGAAGATTTCTATCTGGATTGGCACCATCTCTACGCACTGATATGAATTCTCGGGAAGGACAGGGGCTGGAACCGAGCTTCGGGCAGCTCTAATGCTTCATCCGCGCCTTGAATGGGTCCTTGACATCGGCAATTTTGTCGAACTCGATATTGCGCAATTCACCACCAACGCGTTGCACCCGCCGAATATAGATCGTTTGCACGACGTCCCTGGTTTCCGGGTCGATCGCTATCATCCCGCGCGGGCTTTCCCATCGCATGTCTTTCGATGCGCCAGCAACGAGACTTTCTCCTCCCGTGTTGCCCTTGGTCTTCTTTAAAGCCTCGTAGATGACATGCATTCCATCATATGCTCCGACGGAGAACATGTCGGGATTGCGCCCGAAGGCCTCGTTGTAACTCCGAACGAACGAAGCGTTCATGTCAGAGGGGTGATTGAAGTCATAGTGTGAAGCGGTGATAATGCCAATTGCAACATCGCCCATACTCTTGAGGGCGTCCTCGGACGTCAATTGCCCTGGTCCAAGAATTTTTATTATACTCGGGTCGACTCCTCGGCTAGCGATAGCTTTGCCGATTGCGGCTGACTGCGGGCCGCCTAGCGGCCACATGTAAATGGCGTCGGCCTTACTATCCCTCGCTTGCTGCACAAAAGCTGAGAGATCCTGGTTGCCCAGCGGATAGTGTACAGAGCCGACGACGTCGCCGCCCGAGCTCTTGTATCCGTACTGGAAAGCGGCCTCGGCTTCATGCCCCGGACCAAAATCCGCTACCATCGTGTAGACCGTTCGTACGCCATTACTATGAGCCCACATGCCAAAAGTCTCGTTGAGCTGCGGAACAGTCAGCGAGGTACGCACCATGTATGGCGATTTAGTCGTGATAGTAGCCGCCGCAGCATTCATGTTCACCATGAACTTACTTGCTTGGGCAGATATGTCAGCGACCCCGAGTGCATTCGGCGTCAAAAGAAAACCTGCGAACAGGTCGACGTTGTCGCGTGTAATTAGGTCTTGGGCTAATTCCTTGGCACGCAGCGGAGCAACACCGCCGGTGTCCTTACGAATGAGTTCAATCTTCTTACCGGCTACCGTGTCGCCATGCTGCAGCATGTAGAGCTTGATGCCGTTATCCATTTGAGTCGAGGGATCAGCAAATGGCCCGGAATACGCCAGAATGACTCCGATCCTGATAGTCTGCTGTCCAACTGCTGCGGAGGCGGCAAATATTACCATTGTAGTGGTTATAAACGCGATGAAAGTTTTCCGCATCCCTGTTCCTCCCGGCAATTGCTGCTTTTTACCCTTCAAATAGACGTCAATCACTCAATGCAAGGTTCGTATCACGCAATCTTAAAGCGATAGTTTTTGCCAACCTCTCGAACAGCACAGCGCCAATAGTCGGATCTGCACGCGAGCACTCGTCGAACCGACGGCGTGAGAGCGCGTAAAGATCGCTATCCCATTTGGCTTCAACGTCGGCTGATCGTGCTTGGTTGTCGATAAAAGCCAGCTCCCCAAAAAAACTACCTTGACTTACCGTTGCTAAATAGCGATAATTTCCTGCTCCAATAGGTAGCATGACTCGAACGCCACCTCGACGCACAAGAAACATTTCGTCGCCGAGATCGCCGGTAGAAAAAAGCCTCTGATCCTTCTTTAGGGATATTTCTGATACGCATTTCTTGATGTTCGACAAATCCTGCGTCGATAATTCTTGGAATAGAGCAAAATCCTCTAGCGCTAAAGGCTTCTCCTTCTGCTCAATACTGACACCATGCGCAATCAATATTTGCTCTTCCATCCATTCCATTGCGCCGTCCATTGTGTCCCAAATCTTCACGCCTTTGCCACCTAGCAAACCAAGTTGTTTCAAGTAAGCCTCGAAATCATTACCTTCTAAAACACCCGATGGCATTCTGCTAAACAGCAATTGACCGTGTCGTTCCCCTAGCTCCTGATGCATCTGCTGCAGTAGGTTAACAGCAGTGTAATCGATTGATCGCACCCGTTGCATGTCCATCAAAATAAACTGCTTGGTCCTGAGATCTGGCTCCAATTGGGTAAATAATCGATCCGTGGTTCCAAAGAACAAGTTATCTTGAAGCTCACAAACTGCGCCCTGATCGCCGAACCTTCGGAGTATCTCGCGCCCCCGCTCCCCGCGTTTCGTTTTCGAAGAAATCTCCGAAAGAGAACGTTTGCGCCGGATTACTGATCCTTTTACCTGATCACGAATGAAGAGCAAGATCGCCATCGCGATGCCAGCGCCGGCAGCTACAATCAAATCCATGCTTAATGCAACCGCGATCACTCCCGCAATGACCATGAAATCAAGTCGTCCAGATTTCGTAAGCAGCAGACGAAAAGTCTTAAGGTCAAACATTCTACAAGCGATCAACAACAGAATGCCCGCCAGCGCGGCAATAGGTATCCATGCGATGAAACTAGTAAGCGTCAATAATGACAGCAACACCAGCAAACCTTCTATAAGCCCGGAACGTGACGTTTGACCACCGCTTGTCAAATTAATCAATGTTGGACCCATTGCGCCGGCACCCGGCATCCCTCCCAGCAAGAACGACGCTAAGTTGCCGCAACCTTGGCCGACGAGCTCGTGAGAGGATTTATGACGAGTGTGCGTAAGCGCATCGACACCTACACAGGTTTTCAGCGTGTCGAGCGAAAGCAAAATGGATAGCGTCAAGGACGGTACTATAATCAGCGTAAGGCTTGAAGAATTTAGCGCGGTCAACACGCTCGCCTGGTTTCTAACGGCATCAAGCAGCGAAACCGTTGTTTGAATGGGTCCGACCACCATGGAATTATTATGTAAATCCTGGAGCTCTGGGGAAACAAATGACAGACCGAGATAAGCAAGCATTCCGCCGAGGAGCCCAAGGATCACGGCCGGACATCTCCGAGTGATCTTCGGACCAAACAGCATCGCCAGGATGGTGGCGAGTCCAACAACAACACTCTGCCATTTCCAACTACCCGGGGAGATTAGCCCCTGCCAAAGAGAAACATTCTGGTCGAGGCCAAGAATCTTAGGCAATTGTCCCAGGATAATGATAACTGCAATGCTGGACAAATAACCCGTGACGACTTGATAAGGAATGAACTTGATCAATCGACCGCCACGAACCAATCCGTATAGCGTTTGAAGACAAGCCGATAACAGTCCGACCAGCGCGATCATTATAGGGATGTCGCTCGCAGGCACAGGCGTGCCCCCAATTCCGGAAAGCCACCCGGCGATGGTCGCAGATAGGACTGCCGCCGCCGGTGCACACGGGGCTGATATGAGTCCCGGGGCTCCGCCGAGAACTGGCGCAACAACGCCCAGCGCGGCCGCTCCTAGCAAACCAGCTACCGCTCCGCGCCCTACATACTCGGGCCCAAGCGTGTTATAAACAATTATTCCAAATGCTACCGAGGACGGAAGGACCACAAGCGTCGCGGCAAATCCGCCCCAAAAGTCGCGCATCAATGAAGATGACGCCTGATTGTTGTTAGTTACAGGCGCACGCATAGCGTCATATTAGCGGGCGCATGCACGCGAAGCTTGGACTTCAGAATGGTTTGGTGACGCCGACGCCTTGCAAAAATGACCAGCCCCGCAAGCGGCAAGCAGGCCCGGCAAACCGGCACCCGCTCATATGAACCTCCATACCGACTATGGTATTAAGTCATAACAGCTTTGATATCGCGGTCAAAAAGATCGATATACGGGACTCAAGTCAAGCAATAAATTTTTGCTGCCTCCCTTGCCTAATTGTGAAACGAAAGCCGAGGTCCGTTAACCTATTGGTAGGTAAGGACTAATGCGGGAGAGTCGCTACCCCGACCTTATGACAGTGAGATGTCAGTGAGCGTTGCAGTGGCCGCTGTCCATATTGCTGATATCCAAAACCGGGTTGACGAATTTCCCGTAACCAGCGGAAATCTTTTAGCAGGATCGCTGAGCAGCTAGCTCGTCTTTATGAAGGGCTTGGCGACTGCGCCGACGGTGCCGCAGGGGAGTGGTGCCGCAAAAAGGCTATGGGGATTTGGTCGCGGGACGGGACTTCCGGCGATTTGGGGCGGCTGTCTGGCTCGAACAGGGATGCAACTTAAACGTTCTGGCACGCATGTTGCTCAATGGAGATTTCACGTTTTGTCCCATCAGGCATTTCAACCGCTTAGCAGGCAAGCGGCGGCACGCTCGACAACTTCTGCGCGATAAGCTTCACGACGAGCTTTGGCCGACAGCATAGAGCGTCTTGATTCCATAGAACTTCGAGCATCTGGGTTTGCCGAGCCGAAACTGTTTTGATCTTCTCGTCAAGATATTTGACGTTCTGTCGCAGATGATCACATCTGCTCATGCTGCAGTCGTGCCGGAGTGTTTGGTGTGAAGCTGCGGATCGTCATGGGTCCAATCATTCGTGGCGCAGTTATGTTTATGACAGTCAACGACAACTTGATCCTCAAGACAGACAACAACCCGCACTACCCACGATCTCTCCCCTGAGGATAGCGCTCAGGACGCGCCGCACCTCGCCACTATCGCAAAGCGATTTAGTGCTTTGGCACATAGCGTCGTAATTGAACCCCTCCTGTCGGGGTCTGCTTAACTGGCGGTTCGAGTCCTCTCACCCCGGTCGCGCAGTGAGGCACCAAACAAGAGGAAATGTCCTCCGACAAGATTTAGCATTGGGGCCGTTGTCCGGCTTGATCTGCACGTCCGGCGAATAACCGCATTTGGTGCAGCGGAGCAGGCCAGACTGCTTGCACTGCTGACCGCCGAAGTCCGTCTAACAACTCGTCGGGTTTGGCAGGTGGGCGGGTAGGTTCCGTTTCGCTGCTCGCGGAATGTTCGTGGTCGGATCAGGACCGGCGGTCCAGCGCATTATTCTCGGTCCAGGGGACCGCCTGTTCGAGGCAGGTGAAGTAATCGTCAAGCAGTTTCTCGGCTCGTGCGCGGGTGACGATCGCGGCTCCGCTATTGACCGACGCCATGGCAATCTCTGCGGCCATGAACGCCCGGGCCAAATTAGCGGTGTATTCGGTGCTGGTCATGGGTCTGTCTCCTACTGACGCATTTCGCGGTCGTTTTAAATTCGTGGATGATTCTCTTTGTACGTGTGGCTCCGACCGAGAAGTTCAGCTCCTAAATTTCCGTCTCTAGCCTTGAAAGCTAGTGCCGTGTCTCTACCGCGGCAATTATGCACATAGAAAATCTGCTCGAACGTAAGATGGAGCGGACTAGGCGATCGGGGGCGAGGTAGTAGTGCTTTGGTATAAGAGATGGGAAGATCAGAGTAACCGTCCGATGAGCACCGCGGGTTATGCGGGACGGCGGCGCTTGACGGCGGGTTGGCGCGACCAGCGCTGGCCGAGTTCGGCGACGTCTTCGGCCAGCCAATCGACGTCGACGACATGGGGATTGAAGTCGTCGGCGAACCATTCTTTGAGTTCGCGATGGCGCTCATGTTTGGGATCGGCGATGGCCTCGATGAACTCGCCATAGCCCCAAGGACCGCCGACGTCCTCTGGCGGGCAGCGGCCCTTGGCTTCGATCAAGCGCGGATAAAGAACGCCCGGTTCAGGATCGATCAAACGTTCGACCTTGATCGTGTGTTCCCAGCCGTCGCCGAAGTCATAGAGATACTTCAGCATCTTCGTTCCGACGTCTTTGAGCACGTCGCCGAGCCTGGCCTTGCGTGCATCGAGGAAGTCGCCGGCCCAGTCCTGATCGGGATAGGGCGTGCTCCATCCGACACCGTCTGCGCGGATCTCATAGAGATGGCTGTTGGTCCAGCCCATCGCTGCCTGGATGGTCAAGTGCAGCCGGTCGAGCCGGATGTTGAACGGCACCTCGACGCGGCGCAGGACTGCGGGCTTGACGTCGGCGAGGGTGATCCTGAGTTGGGCGATGGTGTCGGCATTCATGCCGCCACTTTACGATGCTCTATCTCGGCGGCCCAGTTCCACGGCAGAAGCTCGTCGAGCCTGTGGATGGCGTGATCGTTGATCCGGGCGAGCACGTCGGCGAGCCAGGCTTGGGGATCGATGTCATTGAGCTTGGCCGTTCGGATCAGCGTCAGCATGACCGCGGCGCGCTCGCCGCCGCGATCCGAGCCGGCGAACAGCCAGGACTTTCGCCCAAGGGCAATCCCGCGCAGCACACGTTCGGCCGCGTTGTTGCTCAGGCAGATGCGGCCATCATGGAGGAAGCGCGTGAACACGTCGATGCGCTTGAGCATGTAGTCCATGGCTTTAGCCACTTGGTTGTGGCGCGAGAGCTTGGCCCGTTCGCGTTTCATCCACTCGATCAGATCATTCACCAGCGGTGCGACGTCTCTGCGGCGCGCGGCCACGCGCTCCTCGGGAGTGGAGCCGTTGATCGAGCGTTCCAGCATGAAGATGGCATCCATCTTCCGAACTGCCTCGAAGGCACGTCCGACTGCGCAAGTAACGCTGCGAGGGCGAAAGTGGCAGTCCTCGAAAATGTGAACCGATGTCGCACAGGAGCCCCGTCAACGCAGGCAATCGGCAGCAATACGCGATAGCCGGTGTTCGGCAGCGGGACAACACTGGCGCCATCGTGTCCCAACGACGGCCCTCCCGGATCGTTTCGTTGTTCAGGGCATGAGGCGCGTGGTCGGCGGCTGCGGAACGTTGCGGACTTGCGGCAGCTCCGGCTGCTCGCCGTAGAGCCACGACATGTCGATGCCGCCTTCCCCGACCCATTCCCTCAGCACCTTGTTGCGCAGCTCCCGCACCACCGCGTTGGCGTGATAGATCTCGCCGTAGACCTTCGCCATGATCTGCACGCGCGCAGTGCGCAGGTAGCGTAGGTCCTGGTATTTGCTGAACGCCGCCGGATAGTCTCCGTTCGCCGCCTCGATCTGGTTGGAGAGGCAGACCGCATCTTCGATCGCCATGCAGGCACCCTGAGCGAGGTATTGCAGCATCGGATGGGCGGCGTCGCCGAGCAACGTGATGCGCCCCTTGCTCCAGTTCTTGATCGGCGGTCGGTCGATGTCGACGGTGTCATCCCAGGTGACAAAAGCACAGGACCTGGCTGACTGCATCGAAACACACGGCCCCCACGCGCGGGGCGGTCTGAGCGCTTACTCGACCTCGGTGAACTCGGCGCAATAGAAGAAGGCCCAGGTGGGGGGTGGCACCGTGGGCCTTCAGTCAGTCAAACAACCTGGGTCTCTGTCGTTGCTTCTCGTCCTGATGCTTGTCGCCTTGTCCTCAACGACAGCACCTGAACGCCCTGAACTGCTACAACGCCCTGGGCGGCTAATGGTTCCTTGCCGGGATCACGCGCCAGAGCAGAGGCTTCCGGCGCGGGAGACCCGGGGTGTCGGCTACCCCTTGTCTTGTCGCTTGTCGTCCTGCCGGCGGACTCATGAGCTACGGGTCGAGCATTATCGATCGTTATTGAGAAGGCCGAGGAAGCGCGCAGGGGTGCAATGAAAGCGGGCCAGTATTCGGCCGCTGTTGCCGCCACCAAGGAAATTGGCGTCCTGACCGGTATTCGCATTGAGCGCTCGGAACGCGGTCAGCCCGGCGAGTTCGACTGGCTGGACAAGCTGAGCGTCGAAGAGCTGCGGGCGCTGGCTAAGGGTGAGCTCGATGTTGAGAGCTATCGACAGAGCCAGCCAAGCCGGTCCGTCAATTGAATTTGGCCCGTCTCGGGCTGCGTCGCGTCTGATGTAAACTTGCGTTCCCGCTCCTGAGCCAGAAGCGGTCGAGCCCTAGCCGATAGCAGCGGCGCCCGCGCTATCCGCATCCCGCCCCGGCGCGCTGCCAGGGGCCTTCTCCTGATTGTTCCTGAGCCAGGAGCGGACGGAGCCATCGCTGAGGTTGCAGCATGGCAGGTACAGCGGCCTTATCTGGCGCTGCAGTTTTGCAGTCGGACCTTTCGCTACGCGAGCGCCTGACGCTTCAAGTTATCGCGCGGGCACGGCTGCCGCTGGCGGAGGAACGAGCCGAGCTCGAAGGCAGCCTGATCAGCTTTGTCGAGAGCGCGTGGCTATCGCTTGATCCATCCGCGTTTCAGGCATGCTGGGCGATCGATGCCCTGTGCGAGCACCTTCAGGCCGTTACGGAAGGCCAGATCAAGAAGCTGCTGGTGAACTTCCCGCCCAGGTGCGGCAAGACACTGGTGACCTCCGTATGCTTTCCGGCCTGGACCTGGGCGCGCAGCGAGCAATCATACCTCAGCGGGCCGCAGGTTCGGTTTCTCTGTGGCAGCTACAATGACGACCTTTCGCTGCAGAACAGCACCAAGCACCGGCGTTTACTGTTGAGTCCGTGGTACCAAAAGCGCTGGGGCAAGCACTTCACGATCACGCTGGATCAGAACACCAAGACGCAATTTGACACCAGCAAAGGCGGCTCCCGCATTTCCACCTCTGCCCGTGGTTCGCTGCTCGGGATCGGCGGTGATGTCATCCTGGTTGATGATCCACACAATTTGCATGGCGCAGAGAGCGAAGCCGAAAGGTTGCAGGCGCTCAATTGGTGGCGCGAGATCTCCACAACGCGGCTAAACGATCCGAAGCGGGCGGCCATAGTCGTCATCATGCAACGCCTGCACGAGGAGGACGTAAGCGGCGCGATCCTTTCATCCGAGTGGTCATCGGATTGGGTCCATTTGCAAATCCCCATGGAATACGAGTGGCAGCGGCATTGCAGCACGGTGCTGGGCTGGGAAGATCCGCGCGGTTGTGAAGACGACGAGCCGCTCCTGATCAAGGACGCCAGCGGCGCGCCAGTGCCGCGCGATGCCGAAGCAGCTCGAGCGCTTGAGCAGCGCGAGGGCTGGCTCATGTGGCCGGAACGGTTTGGACCGAAGGAAATTGCGCGCATCAAGGCCGAGCTGGGGCCGTACATGGCGTCTGGACGCCTGCAACAATCGCCTATGCCCGCAAAGGGCGGCATTTTCGACCGAACATGGTGGCAACACTACGAGGATCCAGAAAACATGTTTCCGTCGTTCGACCATGTCATCGCCTCTCTGGACAGCGCCTTCACGGCGAAAGAGCAAAACGATCCGAGCGGCCTGACGATCTGGGGCGTCTATCAGCATGAAGGCAAGCGCCGGATCATGCTGGTGCACGCATGGCGTAAGCACTTGCCGTTCAGCGGGCCGCGCATCGACAAGGGACCGCAGGAGACCACGTCCGCCTACAAAAAGCGCACGGAGCACACCTGGGGGCTTATGGAATGGGTGGCGGACACCTGCACCCGCTGCAAGGTTGACAAGTTGCTCATTGAGGCCAAGGCGTCGGGGATCTCAGCCGCGCAAGAGCTCCACAACCGGTATGCATACCATCCGTGGGCCATTCAGCTATGTCAGGTCAAAGGAGACAAGCTCGCGAGGGCCTTGGCAGTGCAGCCGATCTTCTCGCAGGGGATGGTCTATGCCCCAGATCGCGACTGGGCCGAATTGGTGATTACAGAGATGTCCATGTTTCCCGCCGGGCGATTTTCGGATCTGACCGACAGCGCTTCGCAAGGCTTGAAATACCTGCGCGATGTCGGGCTGGCGCAAACCGACGAGGAACAGCATCAGGCCGAGATCGGGACGGTGATGCACCGGCCCCGGCTCAAGGCCCTCTACCCCTGCTAAGGGGGTGTCGTGCGCCGGGTGGCACCGTCCCCGGGGTGTACGAATAAACCCCATCGGAATCGACTGCTCAAAACTCAATAAAAACGCCCCCTTCGCACCATCCCATTTGATGTACGCAAAAAGGGCTGTATTTCCATGCGGTTGTGGTACACTCTCCGGTAGCAAAACCGGGAGGGTTTTCCGATGAAACGTGCTGTTCTCTATCTGCGGGTCTCGACCCTGGACCAGACCACCGCCAACCAGGAGCGCGAGCTCCGTGACGTTGCGGGCCGCATGGGTTGCGATATCGTCCATGTCTACAAGGACCACGGCATCAGTGGCGCCAAAGGCCGGGACAAGCGCCCTGCATTCGATCGGCTGTGCCGGGATGCTGCCAAGCGGCAATTCGACATGGTGATGGCGTGGTCGGTCGATCGGCTCGGCCGCAGCCTGCAGGACCTGGTCGGCTTCCTCTCCGAGCTGCACGCGCTGCGCATCGACCTATTCCTGCATCAGCAGGGCCTCGATACGACTACACCGGCCGGCAAGGCGATGTTTCAAATGATGGGCGTGTTTGCCGAGTTCGAGCGCGCGATCATTCAGGAACGAGTCCGCGCTGGGCTAAAACGGGCCAAGGGCGAGGGCAAGCGTCTCGGCAGGCCTCCGCTGGCCCCGGCGCTGGTCTCGCGCATCCGCGAGGCTCTGAACAAGCCTGGACGGACAGAGGGCGTGCGCAAGATCGCTGCCCGGTTCGGCGTCGATCCCGGCACGGTGCAGCGCATCAGCCGCCCTTTCGCCGGGGTAAGCGTCGCCGCCGCGTAACGGCCAAACCGTCACGTCGGCAGCGCAGGTGATTTCGCCTCCGATATGTCCGCTATCTGAGATGAACCGGCCATTGCTGTTGCAGTGCGGTAACTTCGGGTTTTGACCCCCAGCCGACATCCGCCGCATTGGATTGCTGCAACGCAAAAGACCATTCAGCCCCATTTCGCTGGTCGCAAATTCCTGCTTTGATGACCAAAATTGTAAGCCAACCATGGCGTGCTTCTAGGCCTGGGGAAGGCAATGCGGCGACGCGATTTCATTGCGGGAATTGCTGGATCATCAGCAGCTTGGCCGCTCGCGGCGAATGCGCAGCAGCCGACGATTCCGGTGATCGGATTTCTCAGTAGTCTGGCGCCCAGCGACCTGATCTTCGTCATGCCGGCCTTCCACGAGGGTCTTAACGAGATGGGCTTTGTCGAGGGTCGAAACATCACGATTGAATACCGCTGGGCTGAGGGCGATTACCATCGATTGCCGAGGCTATCCGCCGATTTGGTCGGCCGAAAGGTCGCGGTGATTGCGGCGATCAGCGGGACCCCCGCAGCATTGGCAGCGAAGGCCGCCACAACGACGATCCCAATCGTGTTCGCGATCGGGGGCGATCCGATAGCACCGGGATTAGTTCCGCGCCTCAGCCGTCCGGGCGGCAACGTCACCGGCGTGAGCTTTTACAATACAGGGTTGGTGACCAAACGATTGGAAGTGGCGCGCGAACTGATTGCCAAAGGGACTATAATCGGAATGCTGCTGAATCCGGAGAATCCACCGAGCGTCTCGGAAGGGATTGCAGTGCAGGAAGCAGCGGCAGCAATCGGGCAGGCATTTCAGATTCTTCATGCCAGCACCCAAGCTCAGATTGACAATGTCTTCGCAGCAGTCGAGCAACGGCAGATCGGCGCACTCATCGTAAGCTCCGACCCTTTTTTCTTCACTGAGCGCGTCAAGCTGGTTGTCCTAATGGCCCGACACGCCCTGCCGACGGTCTTCGCGGATCGTGAACAGGCCGAAGCAGGCGGACTCATGAGTTACGGCGCTAGCCGGCCAGATGCCTACCGCCAAGCCGGCAACTATGTGGGGCGCATTATTAAAGGTGAGAAGCCATCGGAGTTGCCGGTGATGCTGCCGACAAAATTTCACCTTCTGATCAATCTCAAAACCGCGAAGTCGCTAAGCATCGATATTCCCGCGACCCTGCTTGCCCGTGCCGACGAGGTCATCGAATGAACCGGCGCGAGTTCATCACCCTTCTCGGCAGCGCGGCGACGTGGCCACTCGCGGCGCGTGCGCAGCAGCCGGTGGTGATGCCAACGATTGGGTTTGCGGGTGGCGAGTTGCCCGATCAGTGGGCAGTCCTGTTGCGCGCGTTCCGTTTAGGCTTGAAAGCGACTGGCTTTATCGAAGGCCAGAATGCGGCGATCGAATATCGCTGGACCGAGGGCCGTAACGACAAATTGCGGGCATTGACGGCCGATCTTGTTAGTCGCCAAGTGGCAGTAATTGTTGCGCCAACCACCCCCTCGGTTCTGGCGGCAAAGGCAGCGACTAAGACAATTCCAATTGTCTTCTTGACCGCGGGTGATCCGATCGACCTCGGACTTGTCACGAGTCTGAGACGACCCGACAGTAACCTCACGGGCGCGACCACGCTGACTTTGGAAGTAGGGCAAAAGTGGGTGCAACTGCTGCATGAGATGGTGCCTAATGCCACTTCATTGGCCCTGCTAATCAATCCGACCAGTCCAAATCTTGCCAAGGCCCAATCGAGCGACTTACAAACTGCGGCCCACAGTCTTGGGCTGCAGCT
This sequence comes from uncultured Alphaproteobacteria bacterium, assembly GCA_963841705.1. Lineage (GTDB taxonomy): Bacteria > Pseudomonadota > Alphaproteobacteria > Rhizobiales > Xanthobacteraceae > VAZQ01. The sequence continues at coordinate 208,399 of CAWJDY010000018.1, read as the reverse complement.
TCATGTGCTGGAGGCCAGCACTGACCGGGACTTCGACAGTGCCTTCGCAAGCGTGACCCGACTGCGGGCGGGCGGGCTTGTGATCCGCTCCGATTCATTCTTTTTCAGCCAGAGCCATCAGCTTGCCACGCTGGCTCTCCAGCACGCAGTGCCTTCGATCTTCGGATTTCGTGAGTTCGTGACGGCTGGGGGCCTGATGAGCTATGGCGGCAGTCTTACGGAATCATTTCGTTGGGTCGGCGTCTATACCGGTCGGATTCTCAAGGGCGAAAAGCCGGCCGATCTGCCTGTCCAGCAGTCCACGAAAATTGAGCTGTTCATCAATCTCAAGACCGCTCAGGCGCTCGGTCTCGAAGTCCCGCCGACGCTCCTTACCCGTGCCGAAGACGTGATCGAATGATGAGACGCCGCGAGTTCATCACGCTACTCGGCGGCGCGGCGGCGTGGCCGCTCGCGGCGCGCGCGCAGCAGCCCGCCGGGATACGGCGCGTCGGCGTGCTCATCAACCTCTCCGAGAACGATCTGGAAGCCCAGCGCCTGGTCACGGCGTTCCGGGAGGGATTGACGCAATTGGGGTGGGCCGAAGGCCGCAATCTTCGGATCGATTACCGCTGGGCGGGCGGTGATATCGGCCGCATCAGAACTTTCGCAAAGGAGCTGGTCGAGCTGTCACCCGACATCCTGGTCGGCTATGCAACTCCTTCGGTGGCAGCACTACAACAGGAGACCCGTTCCATCCCCATCGTATTCCTATCGGTCACCGACCCGGTTGGCCAAGGCCTTGTCGCAAGCTTGGCACATCCGGGTGGAAATATAACCGGCTTTGCCGTATTCGAGTTCTCGTTGGGTACCAAGTGGATGGGCGCTCTCAAACAGATAGCGCCGACCCTCAAGAGGGTCACCACGATCTTCAATCCAAAGACGGCGCCGTATTACTCACTGTACTTGGACGCGATTGAGAAAGCCGCTTCGTCTTTCGCCGTCGAGCCGATTGTGGTCGAGGTCCATGACGATGCCGACATCGAACGCGCCATCAGCACTCTGTCGCGCGAGCCAGACAGCGGGCTGATTGCGATGCCAGACAGCTTTAACATGGTTCATCGCCGAACAATCATCGCGCTGGTGGATCGATACCGCCTGCCTGCAATGTATTATTTTCCGTTTTTTGCGAGGGACGGCGGGTTGATTTCGTATGGACCTGACGAGGCTGACATGTTCCGGCAAGCTGCTGGCTATGTCGATCGTATCCTCAAAGGTGCCAAAGCCAGTGATCTGCCGGTGCAGCAGCCGACCAAATACGAACTCGTCATCAATCTCAAGACTGCGAAGGCGCTTGGCCTCACCATCCCGGAGCCATTCCTGCAAACGGCCGACGAGGTGATCGAGTAAGGGAAGGCGCCAGCGAAGCTGGCGCGATCAGCCGGTGTAAGTCCGGCCCAGGTAAGGCCTAGCGAGCCGCCTGGAAGCGAGTGTTGCGTGAGGCGGCGGCGACGCCGAACACGAAGCGTACACAGCGGTTGCGTGGGGTGTGTGATTGAGCCACGAAATGATGAATTCGCGGGAGCGGAGACTGTGCTTATGGTCGAACGCAACATGTGCAATGCCGTCATGCGAGGCATTGCCGTCCCGCCGGGGTCTAAGAGCACATTACGCGCAAAAGGATCGCGTCGGAAGCTGGGATATCTCGTGACTGGCCGTCAATGTCGAGTGAGAGGGATGGTCCGCATCGGGAAGGTGAGGAGCCGTAGCCGATGATGCACGGGCACGAGAAGTCGCGCTCCGCCATAGTAGCTGTGAAGCCGACGAACAAAGCGGAGCGATCCGCTGCGGAGTTGGTGGAGCGAAGGGCGGAGACCAAGGGGAATGTGGACCAGCAGCGCACGCGCCGGACTCAGCGCCGCATAAGCGTGTCACAGATGCTGGCTCGCATACGGCAGCACATAGTTGCCGTGGATACCCAAGGTGGGAACCGTATGCGGGAAAGCTGCACGTACGGATCTGTGCGGGGGGCGCGAGGTAACTCGCGTCCCTACCGCGACAGGCGCGATTTCATCACGGCTCTCGGCGGCGCTGCTGCTGGTTGGCCGCTCGCGGCGCGAGCGCAGCAGCCCGAGCGGATCCGGCGTCTTGGCGTACTGACGGGCCTTGCTGTAGATGATGTGCAACAGCATGCGGAGCTGGCGGCACTCACGCAGGAGCTTCAGAAGCTAGGCTGGTCCGACGGCCGCAATATTCAGATTTACTACCGCGACGGCGCGAGCGATGCGGACCAAACGTGGACTGCGGCGAAAGACCTCATCGAGCTGAGACCCGACGTCATCGTTGCTCATACCACCTCTGCAGTCAGCGCGCTTGCACAACAGACTCGCACGACCCCTATTGTATTTGTCTTGGTTTCCGATCCAGTCGGAAACGGCTTCGTCGAAAACTGGACTAAGCCAGGGGGGAATATCACGGGGTTCACCGATTTCGAGCCCCCGATGGCAAGTAAATGGCTGGAGCTGCTTAAACAGATCGCACCGCAGGTCACGCAAGTTGCCCTTCTTTTCAACCCGGAAACGGCGCCCGGCGGTGGGGCAGTATTTCTAGACCCGATTGAGAAGGCTGCTCCCGGACTGGGCTTGAATTGGATGGCGGCGTCCGTGCGCAACACCGACGAGATCGAGACGATAGGCGGCGTGCTTGGACGTCATGGTGCAACAGGCGTCCTCGTCATGCCTGACGTCTTCACGACAGCTCACCGGGAGCAGATCATTGCGCTTGCTGCTCGCTACCGATTACCCGCTGCTTACGCATACCGATACTTCGCCACAGATGGCGGCCTGATATCATATGGCATCGACCCCACCGACCAATGCCGGCAAGCAGCAGTGTACGTCGACCGCATTCTCAAAGGGGCCACGGTGGGTGAGCTCCCGATCCAGGCTCCGACCAAGTTCGAACTGGTCATAAATCTCAAGACTGCCAAGGCGCTTGGTCTCGATCTACCCCCTATGCTGCTGGCCCTGGCTGATGCCGTGGTCGAATAAGGGAAGGCGCCAGCGAAGCTGGCGCGATCAGCCGGTGCAAGTCCGGCCCAGGTAAGGCCGTAGCGGGCCGCCTGGAAGCGAGTGTTGCGTGAGGCGGCAGTGATGCCGAACACGAAGCGTACACAGCGGTTGCGTGGGGTGTGGGAGTGAGCCACGAAATGATGAACTCGCGGGAGCGGAGACTGTCCTTATGGTCGAACGCAACATGTGCAATGCCGTTATGCGAGGCATTGTCGTCCTGCCGGGGTCAAGGGCCACATCACGCGCAAGAGGATCGCGTCGGAAGCTGGGATATCTCGTGACTGGCCGTCAGCGTTGAGTGAGAGGGATGGTCCGCATCGGGAAGGCGAGGAGCTGTAGCCGATGATGCACGGGCACGAGAAGTCTGACCATGCCATAGTAGCTGTGAAGCCGGCGAACAAAGCGGAGTGATCCGCTGCGGAGTTGGTGGAGCGAAGGGCAGGGACCGAGGGGAATGCGGGCCAACTCAGCACGCGCTGGACTCAGGGCGTCCCCTACCTGCTCGACACGTGATGCGGCGCCACGAAGATTATCGCCCCTCGAGGAGCATCTCGCCACGCCGGACATCATCGCCGCCGGGCAGAGTGGATCGACCTTGACGACCCGGCCGCCAAGAATTGTGGAAGCCCCCAAGCCCATCGAACAGGCACGTCGTTTGCTGCACTGCATATGTCGGCTCATGCCACTCAACGCCGTTTTGCCATGGTACCGACGGATGGAGCCACCCGTCGCCGAGGACGATCATCGTGCCGTCGGGGCCGGCTCAGTCAATCTTGGCGATCGCCTTGACCAGCTGGCCCACCTCCGACGCGGCGGGCGCGGCGTAGTATTGGCCGGGCGGCCGGTTGTCGCCGGGCTGCACGCCCCAGACGGCGATCTCGCTCGCGCTCGGCCCCTCGGCGTCGGTGATGAAGTTGTAGCCCGCGTAGCTGGCGTTGGGCCACCCGCTCGGGATCGGCTGCTTGAGCAGAGCCACCAGCCGCTTGTGCTTCGCCTTCGGCGCGCGGAACAGCTTCACCGTCACCGTCTGCAGGCCCTGGAACAGCAGGGCGCACTGCCCGCCGCGCAGGATGAGGCAGTGCGCGAACAGGTCGTCGTCCCCGCGGTACCAGGCGCCGTAGCGTGCCAACACGTCATTCGGGCTGTTCTTGGCCATCGTCCCCTCCCTGGTTATCTGTTTACCTCGGTAACAACTGATGAATCAACGCTATCGCCTACGACTTTCCGACGTCAAGCTGACGATGCGCTGAAGTTCGTGCTGGCGTTTGATGACGCCGTGGCCATGATCTCTCGTCGAATGCGGCCCAAGGCTCTCGAACGCGTCAGAAAAAATCCGCGCCGTTCTCGCTGGCCAGTAAAGAGGCCCTGTACGCCGCTTTTCTGCTGCGTATCCGGCGGATAAACCGGGATCATCCTCGCCCATGGCTGCGACTTGAAACTATGGTAGATTAGCTTCCCTGAGAGGCTGGAGTTGAAGCTCACCTATGAAAGGGAGTTTGTCATGCCAAATGAACAAACTGAAAAGGCCCTGGACGAGATCACACGTTGGGCGCGTGAACTGGCGGCGGGTGGGGAGTCCCGATGGTGGGGCGAACATCACTTTTGCGATCGCGCGCCAGGGTTCGCATACGATTACGAACGCCTTTCTCACCGAGGGCGATTGCACACCGTTTGTGCCGTCGGGTAAGCGCGGCACGCTACACAATCAGCCGCCTCCGCTGGCGGCACCGCTTGCATTCTTCATTACGGGGACGCACGGCGTCGACCAAGTGCCGCTTGCTATGGAGGCGGATTTGAATACTGGCACTGTGACGCTAAAGGGCACCTTTCCTGAAATCGCGCAAACGCTCGAATACCGGCTTGAGTACCTAGAGCGATTTACGGAGGACGGCATTGGTAAAAGTATCATCTTCTACTCGAAATCGGATAAACCCTCTGACAAGGCTGGATACATAAGTACGTTCACTCTGATCATCGAATGAGCGCGCGCAGTGGCTTGGAGGCGACCAATCGTCTCAGTGGTCGCGAAGCGTACACAGCGATTGCATGGGGTGTGGGATTGAGCCACGAAAGATTAGACATCGCAGGGGCCGAGAGTTTCACTCACTCGAAGGCAACATGTGCGGCACCGCTACGCGAGGTGCTGTCGCCCTGCCGGGGTCAAGGGCCACATCACGCGCAAAAGGATCGCGTCGGAAGCTGGGATATCTCGTGACTGGCCGTCAGCGTCGAGTGCGAGGGACGGTCCGCATCGGGAAGGTGAGGAGCCGTAGCCGATGATGCACGGGCACGAGAAGTCTGACCCTGTCATAGTAGCTGTGAAGCCGGCGAACAAAGCGGAGCGATCCGCTGCGGAGTTGGTGGAGCCAAGGGCAGGGACCAAGGGGAATGCGCTCTGGTAAAGCACGCACTGGACTCAGCGCCAGGCTCGCGTGGCACCCGCACCGGAACGCATGCGGCAACTGCTTTGCCGTTCGGACCCGAGGTGGGAGCCGTATGCGGGAAAGCCGCACGTACGGATCTGTGCGGGGGGCGCGAGGTAACTCGCGTCCCTACCGCGAAAGGATCGGTTTGTTGCACTGCATCAGTCTGCTTGTGGCACGAAGCGCCGCTAGCAATTGGGCAGAGCGATGTCCGCTCTGCCCGGATACTTCAGACTTCGACTTGCTCAGCGATGGCGAGCGATGGGTGCTGCCGGATGCCTAATCCGCTGAATTAGGGTAGCTTTCGGGAGTGGTGCAGACATAGGCTCGGGCTCGGGACCGATAAGGGCCGGTGCTTATGACCCCAAGCCGACATAGGCCGGTTTGAAATCCCGCAGCGCAGCACGTCCAGGTGTGATATCGTCCCCTCCAGTTGCATGACCCCGTAGGAGGGTCGCATGGAAATCGCCATCCGACGCCGGCAATTCATCGCCGGGCTCAGCGGCGTGTGGGCGACGTGGCCGCTCGCGGCGCGCGCGCAGCAGGCGGTGCTGCCGGTCATCGGCTATCTCCACAGCGGATCGGCCGGTCCATATGCACATCTCGTAGCGGCTTTCCACCAAGGTCTGAAGGAAACCGGCACTGTCGAAGGCCAGAATGTCGCGATCGAATATCGCTGGGCGGAAGGCCGTTACGATCGGCTTTCCGCATTGGTCGCAGACCTCATGGGCCGCCATGTCGCGCTTTTGGTGGCGCAAGGAGGCGATCCTCCGGTATTGGCGGCCAAGTCGGCAACGGCGACGATACCGATCGTGTTCACGCTCAGCAGCGACCCGGTCAGGCTCGGCCTCGTCGCCAGCGTCAACCGACCCGGCGGCAACGTCACCGGATGGTGGGGGTACACCTCGCTGCTTGGGACCAAACGCCTTGAGCTAATGCAGCAACTGCTTCCGGCGAACACATCGATCACAGTATTGATAAATCCTGACAATCCGAATGCCGATATCGATACGCCGGAGCTGCAGGACGCAGCGCGCACACTTGGACAATCGATTAGCTTTGTGAAGGCAAGCAGCGAGGCGGAGATCGACGCGGTCTTTGCGACGCTTGGCGAACGGCGCGCCGCCGCGCTCCTCGTCAATACCGACCCGTTCTTCCTGGCGCGGCGCGCTCAATTCGTTTCGCTGGCAGCACGCCATGGGGTTCCCGCGATCTACGCGCAACGCGAGTTCGTTACGGCCGGGGGCCTGATCAGTTACGGAGCGAGCCTTGCCGACGGGTACCGTCAAGTCGGAATTTACGCTGGTCGAATCCTGAAGGGCGAGAGGGCCGCTGATCTGCCTGTCGTGCAGCCGACTAAGTTCGAGATGGCCATCAACCTGAAGACAGCGAAGGCGCTCGGAGTTGACGTACCGGACAAAGTTCTCGCCCGCGCCGATGAGGCGATCGAGTAAACTGCCTTTTGCACACGCCTGTTGCTGCATCTGCTCACGGCCGGTTGTGGCACAAAGCTGCCCAAGCCAATACGGCAGGCATGTCCGCTGTCGGCGAAAGCTGACAAGTTGCCGTAAAGCAGCGAATTTTCGTTTCCGAATTCGGGTCAAAACGATGGAACGAACCTCAGGGTTCGGAGTTAGTCGAACGCCGGGTGGAGTGCTCCCCAGCCCCCCCCGACTGCTCACCCCATCCGGCGAATAATTGATCATGAGTTTGTGCTAACTGGGGCCCCGGCCCGTCAATGGTTGGGGCCCCTTTCTGTTGGGCCCATGCCAACGGGACTATTTCTGCCCTAATTCCCAGGTGGCATCTGCGGGCGCCGAAGACCGCGCGCATCCCCGGTGCCAAAAGCGGATTCTCGAGCTGGCGAAAGGCGGCGAGGACGATCCGATACTGCTACGCGAGGCAGTGCTGAACTCGTTCAGGAACGATCCGGGCACTCCTGGACCTGCATCGTTTCCGACAATGGCGTTGGGGCGGGGATAGCTTCGCCCGGCGTCGGATCAAGAATTCTCAAACAGTTGGTGCACGCCCTAGGCGGAAATCTTACCCAGAAAAACGGGGCGCGATAGCACATCGGTAATTGTCACCTGCCAAGCGTGACCTGACTTTTGAGAAATTAGTGTTCATGACTTATCAGATGGACGAAGAGATCAAATTCAAGATCCTAGCACTTTTGTGTCAGCATCCACCAGCATGGCACAGGAATCAGGAAGCAGACCATGATCTGCTCACTTTCAACGATCTTGGCAATCAAAGAAGTTGCTAAGAAACCAAAAAAGACGACAATATCGCAAAAGCAAGTGCGGTGGTCTGTTGGCGACGTGCGGCCTTGTCATTTTTTGCCCGATGAAGAGGGACATTCGAGCGTGGCAATACGAAAAGGGTTGAATTGCGACATCGAAAGTACGAACGACACGGCGCTCAACCTCTCTCGCCGCAACTTCTGTGTGACAGCCGTCGCTTCGGCAATTGGCGACTTCACGCTCGCTCAAGGTCCTGCGCGAGCGGCCATTGTCCGCACTGATGACTCCAGCCTTCCGCCCTACGGCAATTCCACGCTCCCGCCAGGCATCCGCTCCCGGATTGTCAACAACATCAACGGGCTCGCGATGCACGTACTGGAGGCGGGTTTCGAGCCCAAGGGCCGACCATGCGTCTTGCTTCTGCACGGCTTCCCGGAGCTTGCGTATAGCTGGCGGAGGATCATGCTGCCTCTGGCAGCCGCGGGATATTACGTAGTCGCACCTGATCAAAGGGGTTACGGGCGTACCACTGGCTGGGACGACGAGTATGACGGCGACGTCGATTCATTTCGCCTTCCGAACGTTGTCAGGGACGCGTTGGGGCTCGTCTCGGCACTCGGCTATCGCTCCGTCGCGGCCGTGGTCGGACACAACTGGGGCTCGCCGGTCGCGGCGTATTGCGGAGTGTTGCGGCCAGACGTGTTCCATTCAGTAGCATTGATGAGCGTCCCGTTCGCAGGACCACCGCCGCTGCCGTTCAATACCGCGGAGGGCGGGACGCCGGGCCCAAGCGCCGACGTGGTGCGCGACAAAGTTTACGAAGACCTTGCGAAGCTCGATCCCCCACGAAAGGATTACCAACAGTATTATCGAACACGCGAGGCTAACGACAACATGTGGAAAGCCCCGCAAGGCATCCACGCCTTCCTGCGCGCCTATTATCATTTCAAGAGCGCCGACTGGAAGCAGAACAAGCCGTTCAAGCTCGCCTCGTTCACCGCCGGTGAGCTCGCCAAGATGCCGACTTATTACATCATGGATCTCGACAAGGGCATGGCGGAAACAGTGGCGCCGGAAATGCCGTCCGCGGCCGAGATTGCCGGTTGCAAGTGGCTTCCGGACAAGGAGCTGGCCGTGTACGCAACCGAATGGGATCGGACCGGTTTTCAGGGCGGTTTGCAGTGGTATAGGTGCACGACTGGCAAGTACACTGCCGAGCTTGAAACCCTTTCCGGCCGCACGATTGATGTTCCGGCCTGTTTCATCGCCGGTAAGAGCGACTGGGCTGTCTACTACACGCCCGGTGCGCTTGAGAGAATGCAAACCACTGCCTGTACCCGATGGCATGGCGTGCACCTGGTCGAGGACGCCGGACATTGGGTGGGGGAGGAGCAGCCGGAGCAAGTGGGAAGATTGCTTCTAGAATTCCTTTCCTCATAGCGAGGGGAGAAACGCGGTCGCGGAACGAAGGTCTCTCACGCACGTCGGCTTCGGGTCCTCATCAGCGGACATCGCGTGATGTCGGTTGTGGCACTCAAGAGAGCCACGAGTTCATGCCGGCGGATATCTGTTCACTGAGGTGAAGCGGACAATCGACAACTCTCCGGGTGGATTCTTCCTCCACTGATGATTCGCGCCTTCGGGGCGCACTGCCATTAGCAGACTTCTGCACTGCAACAATGAACGGAGCACTCGACCATCGTCGGCGCGTAGCGGAGCCCAATCGGATCGTCTACTGCGGCGAAGTGAGCCTTGGCTTCATCTACTTTCCGAATTCAGTGTCCTGAACACTCGGCCGTATCCGTTCACTGGCGCACGCACACCGGCTTGTTGCAGCGCATACCAGAAAGCCACCTGATTGCCGGTGAGTACCGGCCGACCTAGCTCTTCTTCGAGGACCGCAATCATGCCAATTGCGCGGAAGCCATTCCCGCCAAAGAAAACGGCTTCGGCACTGGCTGGCACCTCCGTGCGCGCGAACGCGTAAAGCTCCGCGGGATACACCTCCGTAAACTTGCGTAGGGGATCGGTAGGCTTCGCGAGCTCAAAACCCCTGAGGTGCATCTGGCTTGCGTAAACGACATCGAATCCTTGGTTCCGGAAGTAGGCAATTCCCAGCTGTTGCTCATCGTCCGCAAACCACGGTGGGTGGATCAGCGCAATGCGCCGCACCCCCAACGCACGAAAAGCAGCTACAGCCACGGCGCCAGTAGTTAGCACCGGAATGCCATTTGAACGCTTCTCCAGACGAGCCTTCAGCGCCTGCTCCCCATCAGGACCCAGAACGTAGCTGGTGGTAGTAAAGGCAAAAACGATCGCTTGCATGGGCAATGCAGCGAGCAGGGCGGTGGCATCGTCCGGATGGGGTGGATCCGAAAACGTTCGAGTGTCTACAAGCTGCACACGCGAAACGTGGACGGAAACGCCTTCCGGTGCCATCGTCCAGAATTCCGACTCAGGCACAGCATCGTCGGTCGGCGTGAGCAGACCGATGCGTGCGCGATATCCTAGACCATCCGGTCGCCAGCCCGAAAACAAGGTTCCCGATGCGAGGCTGAGCGCGGCAAGAAAGCTTCTCCTGGTCATAGCGGCACCTATCTGTTGATCGACACGTTGAGCGGCTTTCCGCTTTCCGTTGTTCAAGATCGCAGTATGTGTCTACTTGTGCGTCTTCATGAACTCGCCTAGCAACGTCGCAATCTCATCTGCTTTGGTATCAAGCGCAAAGTGCCCAGCGTCGAGTACATGGACCTCCGCACTCGGCACGTCCCTCCGGAAACGTTCCGGCTCGCCGATATCGAACGAGGGATCATGCTTGCCCCAGACGACCAAAAGCTTTGGCTGCGTCTTCTGCAGCCATCCCTGCCAATTTGGATAAGCAGGGACGTTCGTGCGGTAGTCGTAGAATAGATCGGTTTGAATCTGCGCCTGTCCCGGCGCGTTCAGAAATCGGTATTCATCTGTCCAAAGATCCGGGTCGTAGAGCTCAACTTTCGGATCGCCTCCGATATGGCGCGACTTGGTGGCTGCAAATGACAGGAGGTTGTCGCGCAACGCTTTCTCATGAGCAGATCGGTCCGCCCAGAATGCCCGCCGCGTTGCCCAGATCGCCCCAAGGCCTTCGTTGTGAGCGACCGCATTCTGGACGATGAGAGCCTGCACCCGCTCCGGGTGTGCCAATGCCATGCGAAAGCCAACCGGCCCACCGTAGTCTTGGACATAGAGCGTGTAGTGCGACAATCCCATCGCTTGCGTGAAATCGTCGATCACTGAAGCGATGTGATCGAAGGTATAATCGAAAGGGTTCGGCTCCGGCCAGTCGCTGTGCCCGAAGCCCGGATAATCGGGCGCGACAAGGTGATAACGATCAGCAAGTCGGGCAAAGAGAGGCTCGAACATCCGGGATGAAGAGGGAAATCCGTGCAGCAGGAGAAGCATCGGCGCGTCCTTCGGGCCGGCTTCTCTGTAAAAGATGGAGAGCCCATCTACCTGTATCGCGCGATAAGCGGTCGGGTCTTCCACGGGACGTTCCTTTCCTTGGGCGTGCGCCGGCAATTGAAATGATGCAAGGATCGAAGAGATCACCAACGCCATGCAGGCAACCTGCAGGCGTCGGCTCGAATGAGGCGAGCTGAAAAGGTGCATCGTTTACTTCCTACAGCGCGTCCCGATCATAATGGTGCATAGCCAGAATGTCTGAAGTAGCCCACGGCTTCAGACGGCTTGAGCGTCCGAATGTACGAGCCAACGTACCTATTTAGCCCTTCAATCGTCCGCTGCGCGGCTTTGCGCAGGAATGTCTTTAGCGGATGAAACACCATCTCTATCGGGTTAAGGTCCGGAGAATACTTGGGCAAGTATCGGAGGCTTGCACCGACAGCCTGGATTGCGTCCTCCACACCAGCAACCTTGTGGAAGGGCACGTTGTCGACCACCACAACGTCCCTCCGCTTGAGTGTTGGGACCAAACATTGCTCTATGTAAGCCAGGAAGGCCTCGCCATTCATGGCTCCTTTGATCACCATCGGCGCCACAATGCCGGTTTGACGCAGGCCAGCGATGAACGTCACCGTCTCCCAGTGGCCCATCGGTACATCGCTGACCAAGCGCTCTCCACGCCGATTCCAACCATTGAGCCGCACCATGTTGGTGGTCACTGCCGTTTCATCGATAAATACGAGGTGGGCCGGGTCAAGAAAGCCTTGCTCGCGAATCCAGCGTCGGCGTGCACGCGCCACGTCGGCTCGCTTGCGCTCCGCCGCCCGCAGACTTTTTTTTGACGGTGATGCCATGACGGGCGAAGAAGCGGGACAGCGCGCTACGACTTCCTGAGATTTGCCGCTTGTGAAGCGCCGAAACAATCTCATTGAGTGTAAGATCGCGTTGCGCGCTGATGAGTGCGAGAATTTGCCGCGAATGCTTCTCCAAGGGCGAAGTACTCCCTCCGCGAGGCATCGGTTCGTAAGTCCCGTCTTCGCGAAAGCGTTGCACCCACCGGATCGCAGAACTGGCGCTGACCTCGAACTGTTCCGCCGCCCCACGTCGAGATCCTCCTCCTTCCACGAAGTCTATGACGCGCGTTCTCAACTCACCAGGATACGGTCTATGCATTGGCTAGCCCTCCGGCGAATCAATGCGTTAGACTCCCTCTTCCGGTGCGTCTTGGGAATCCCGATTCACTCCGGTCGGGACGTGCTGTAGGTCCCTGCATCACGGACCCTCTCTTACCCCGCCACCTCGAAAATGATTTCCAGCTCGACCGGGGTGCCGAGCGGAAGGCTTGCGACGCCAAACACCAAGCGGCAAGGACTCTTGTCTTGTCCGAACACGTCTTGCAGCAACTCCGAAGCGGCGTCAGCGACTTTAGGCTGATCGCGGACATCTCCCGAAGTAGCCACCGACACGCCGAGCCGGACGATCCGCGTCACTTTGTCGAGCGATCCCAAATGCTGCCGCGCGACAGCGAGGACATTGAGCGCCGCGAGGTGAGCCGCCTTGCGCCCCGCTTCCACATCGAGCTCCGCGCCGACGCGCCCAATTAATTTCGCCCCGTGGCCTTCCGTGGGAAGCATCCCGCTCAGAAAAAGCAGATTGCCCGTCTGCACCGCTTCCACATAGGTGCCGAACGGCTCGGGCGGCGCCGGGAGCTTGATGCCAAGTTCTTTCAACCGCTGCTCGGCGCTGGCCGGCCGAGAGCCTTCGCCGGTTACCATTTGCCAACGTGCGCACCGCCGTCCACGTGCAGCACCTCCCCGGTGACGTGACGGGCTTCCGTCAGATAAACGACAGCCTCAGCGATGTCCTTCGCGTCGGAGATGGTACCCATCGGTGAAAGCGTCTTCAGGAACTGCTTCGGGTTGTTTTTGTGGAGAGGGGTGTCGACTTGGCCAGGGGCGACCGAGTTGAAGCGGATGTTGTTCTTCGCGTATTCAATCGCGAGACTGCGGGTAATCGCATCAAGTCCGCCCTTGGTGATCATCGGAATCGACGCAGGAACTCCCGCGATGGGGTTCTCGACCAGCGACGTCGTGATGCTTGTCACGCTGCCGCCGGTGCCCTGCGACAGCATCTGCTTGACTGCGAGCTGGGTTATGAAGATGAACCCTTCCAGGTTGGTGGAAACAAAACTGCGAAACTCGTCAACGGTGTAGTCCGTAAAGGGCTTGGCTGCGAAGATGCCCGCATTGTTGACAACATGGTTGATCGAGCCGAACTTACCGATCGCGGTCTGTGCGACCTTCTCAGCCGTCGCGGCCTGACCGATGTCTCCGTCGACGAGCGCGAGGTGCGGTGACGGCGTGAAGCCGGCCTTGGAAACGCTGCGCGAGGTTGCGACGACGTTATAGCCGCGATCCAGAAATGCCTGGACAACGGCTGCTCCGATGCCTTGCGAGGCGCCGGTTACGATGACTGTCTTTTTGCTAGCCATTCTCCGCCTTTCCGAGTTTGGGGTGTTTTCACACAGCCAGGGTTGTGAGGCGACCCCAGGTAGGGAAATTCGGGAAGCAGATCGCGGTGGGGCCCTACCTTGTCTCCCGTCACCTTCCCGTTTGTGAGGACCGCCAAGAAGGCGTCAGCGGCGTCGTCGGTGAGCGTCCGGCCATTGCTCGGGAAGGATGCTGGGCGGGTGGGGTCATAGGACAGAACGTCCGGCAGCAGTGTCCGCGCTGCCCGCCTTGCCTCCTCCGGCGCGTACCCGCCTGTGTGTTCCAGAGCGTGTGCGAAGACGGAAACGAAGCGGTCATCGTCGGCAGGCTCACCCGCCAGGTAAGCCTCTCTCTCTGTGCCAACAAGGAAGACAGCTTGCGCGGGCAGCGCGCCGCGGTCCGCCTGCACCCAAGCCCCGCCCGCGCCGATCAGCGTGCGGGCCCACAGGCCAACCCGTTTGGTCCCAAGGTCGGAGTTGAGCACTTCCAGCACGATGCTGCACACGTTCTTGTCGGCGAAGAAATCGTTCCCGGTGAACTGCAGGTCATTCAAGGCGCCCTGGGTGTCGAAGAAGAAGGGATCGCTGCGCCAGCCCGCGAAGAAGCGATACGCGTCGGCCTCCGTCACCCGGGCGTCCCGACCCGTCGAGACCTGGGCTGAGTTGACGATGAGCTGGCCGCCGTCGCCCGTCCCGGGGGGCTGCGCACCCTCCACGCGGTGCAGCGTGGCGGTTTGCGACCCGTCCTCGGAGACCGAGAATCGCACCCGGTACGCGATATCGGCGATGGCATCGCCGTTCGTGTCGATCTTGAGCTCGTAAAGCGCCTCGGGCGCGAAGGGCTCGGCCGTGGTGGAGCCTGGCGGATTCACGACGGCAGACGGGTGCACGTTCATCACCAGGATCGACTTGCTCGCGTCGCCCGGCTTGGGGAAAGCATACAGATCGGTGAGATCAAGGCGTGCGTCGCCGCAGGGGAATCCAAAGTCGGGCCCGGAATAATGGTGAGACATGGGATTTCGCCTCTCTTTCCAGATACTCGGAGCTGCCGGCTACCAAGCTGACGCACGCAGTATCCCAGTCGTCATTCTCCTTCGCCCGCGATCGAGACTCAGACCAGCTTGGTCTCGACCGCGATGTTGCCGTGCGTCGCCCGGGAATACGGACACACGTGGTGCGTGGCATCCACCAGACGTCGCGCGACGTCCGGCTCGACGCCTGGCAGGCTGATATTGAGACGCACCGCGACGTCGTAGGCGTCGCCGTTCGGGCCGAGGTCGACCTCGGCGTCCACCGCCAGATCGGCCGGTAGCGCGATCTTCATTCGGCGCGCCACCAGCTCCATCGCCAACTCGTAGCAGGCCGACCAGCCGGCCGCGAACAGCTGCTCCGGGTTGGTGCCGGCGCCCGGCGTGCCGGGCCTCGACAGCTTGACCTCGAGGCGCCCGTCGTCGCTGCGCGAGGCGCCGACCCGGCCGCCGGTGGTGTGGACCTTGGCGGTGTAGATCACTTTCTCGGGGCGGTTCATGGCCTGCTCCTCTTGCAACGGCGTGCGCGCCGCGTACCGTGGCTCGCTTCGAGCGCACTGGCAGGAAGAGGGTGGCCACGGCGCGAGCGACGATCCGCCGACAGGACATAGCCGCTTTCGGCAACCTGAGGGACCGCACTGCCGAGAGGAAGGACCGCAAAGGCGGGCGCAAGAGCTAGAGAGAAGTGGTGGCGCATGTCGAAACCTCACTGTGCCAAAAGTCTGACGACCCAAAGGGCACGTCCCGGTCACCCGAACGAAATGGGGTCGCTCGTTGCTTGAGAGGAGCTATTGAACATGCGACACATTCTTCCGTTCAACGGGAGAATGCCCAGTGGATCGGATAGAGGATTTTCAGGCCTTCGTCGCGATCGTGGACAAAGGAAGCCTCACAGCGGCGGCGAAGCAGCTTGGGCGATCCTTGCAATCGATCAGCCGGTCACTGGCCACCCTCGAAGGCGATCTCGGCGTCGAGTTGATAGCGCGCACCACGCGCCGTTCCGCCGCCACCGAAGCGGGGCTCGCGTTCTATCGCCGGGTCGGCGCGGCTCTGTCTGAGATTGAGGCGGCAAAGCTTGAGACGTCGAACCGCAGATCGGAGCCTGTCGGGCTATTGCGTATCACCAGTTCAACGGTATTCGCGCCGCTTTACGTCGTGCCTGCGGTCTGCGCATTTCTGGAGTTGCATACCAAGGTCGATATCGAACTCGATATGTCCGACGGTTATGTCGATCTCATCAGCCAAGGCTTCGATCTCGCAATTCGGATCGGCGACCTTCCCGATTCGAGCCTCAAAGCCAGGCGGCTGGCCGATCTCCGTCGCGTTGTCTTCGCGGCACCGGATTATTTCGCCAAGCATGGGCGACCGAAGGTACCCGGGGATCTTGCCGGGCACCAATGCCTTGTCCGCACGTCGGCGCGCGACAGCGATGCGTGGCCGTTCCTTGTCGGCGGCCGGCTCAAGACCGTGAAAGTCGCGGGGCGGTTTCGCTCGAGCGGGGCGCTGGCGGTCAACGAGGCGGCGGTCCAGGGGCTGGGCATCGCCCATGCGCCCTTATGGCAGGTGCGGGCGCCGGTCGATCGCGGCGTGGTCGAGCTCGTCTTGACCCGGTTCGAGCCGCCGCTGGTGCCCGTGCGCGCCGTGTGGCCGGCAACCAGATTGTTGCCGGCCAAGACCCAATTATTCCTCGACTATCTTGCCGCGCGCCTCAAGGCAGAGCGCCTCTGAGCCCCAAGAGAACCCGGGCGACCTGCCGGTGCAGGCGCCAACCAAGTACGAGCTGGTGGTCAACGTCAAAACTGCGAAGACGCTCGGCCTCGAAGTGCCGCCGTCGCTGCTCGCACGCGCCGACGAGGTAATCGAATGAACCGTCGCGAGATCATCACGCTCATCGGAAGCGTGGCCACTCGCGGCGCACGCGCAGCAGCCCGCGATGCCGCTGATCGGCCTCCTCTTCCGAACTTCATGCGAACAGATGGAAGAGCTCATGGCTGCGTTCCGCAAAGGGCTGAGCGAGGTCGGCTACGTCGAAGGCCGCAACGTGACATTCGAGCTCCGCCAGCCGCCAATATTGCCGAATTGGATAGGATCGTAGCTGGGTCGTCCCCTCGCTGATGTTCATCACCGATTGACCGCGGGAATGAACTTGGTCGGCTGCTGGACCGGCTCCGGGGTGACGTGTGAAGATAAGGCAGCATCTCCCCTTCCTAGCGCGACATGGTTCCTGTCGTCGTGTTTTGCCGACCAGAGGCCCGGTCCTTTGGTCCTGTGTAGGACACTCGCCAAATCGTCCCACCAGTGTCATCGGCGATCAGCAGCGATCCGTCCCTCATTACTGCTAAAGCAGTCGGACGTCCCCACACCTCGGCCCGGTGCTGACCCGAGATCCAGAAACCCGTCACAAAATTTTCGTAGCTTCCCTCCGGTCTACCATCCTTGAATCTCACCCTGACAACTTTGTAGCCCGTTGGCTCAGAACGGTTCCAGGAACCCCTCAGCGCTACGAATGCATCCCCGCGATATTCCGCCGGGAATTGTTCGCCATCGTAGAACACCAGATCTAAAACTGACGAATGCGCTTGGAACAGCACATCTGGAACAGCCGTCGCTTTGACCTTTTCCGGTGCCAGATGTGCAAAGCCAGGCTGCGGATTGGGGCCGATGTATGCATAGGGCCAACCGTAAAAGGCTCCCTTTTCAACATGTGTCAGGTAATCAGGCGGAAGATTATCGCCAAGTCCATCGCGCTCTTGAACCCCTGCATAGAGTTCTCCGGTGGCAGGATGGAATGCGAGGGTGGTCGGATTGCGCATCCCAGAGGCAAACGTCGTTTGACCAGAGCCATCTGGATCGAACCGTTGAATTGAGGCCTTGACCTCCGGCTCTACGCCGATGTTGCCCGAGGACCCAACCCCTACAAACATAGCTCCGGTTTTTGGATCTAGCGCGAGGTGACGATTCTGGTGGCCCGCAATTATGCCAAACACACCTCTTTGCGTAATCAGTTCCTGACCATACGCTGCCGGCACAGGCTTACGCTGTTCCGGTGGCACATCCGTAACCTTTGGCTGATCCGGGCGACCGGCTCGGAGTGCGCCGCTCACATGGGGCACACGCCAGATGCCCTCTTGATCTGCAACAAGCACAAACCCATCCCGGTAGGCGAGGCCATAAGGGGCCTTGAAGTCGTCAGCGTAGCGTTCAATGTAGTCCGCCTTGCCGTCACCATCCTGGTCCCGCAGCAGCGTTAGATATCCGGTCTTCTGCTCAGCAACAATCACATCGTTATTAGGAAGAACGAGCAATCGGCGCGGATGCTCGAGGCCTATGATAAATGGTGCAATGGTGAAGCCCTCCATCACCCGCGGCGTTTGTCCTGCATATGGGATAACCAGAGATCGACTTGCCGCGACAGGATCGCTTTTTGGCGACGGCAATTTTTCCGCCTTAAAAAGAAAGCGTTTGCCCAACTCTTGATCAGGATTGCTGGCGGGATCTGCGGTGGCTTGCTGAGTGGAGCCACCCTGCTGAGCGGTGGCCATGGAACCAATCGCCCAGGAAGCTGCTACAGCAATTGCGATTACGGAAATGCTATACCGCATGATATCTCCTGCATTCGTCTTACCGTCCTCAGGAACTCAGGAAAGGAAGCAATAATAATGAGGCAATTGCAATAGCCGCCCGCTGCCAACATCTACCTCAACGTTCCGGACGACAACAAGAATGCCGCTGTGGCCGCGATCAAATCGGCGAAACAACTCGACCCGGAGACGAGCGGCTGGCCGGGCGCGACATTCCAATGGCGACAACGGCCCACTATCAAGCTCTACCCGTCTGAGATAGCATAGCCGAAGAGAAGCACCAGCGGGACGTGCCGGAGCCCGCCAATTACCGGCGGCGCTGGGTTCCTACTGCGAGCTATCAGCTCTTTTGGATCTCCACTTGGTTTTAAGAGCCGTCAGCCGTCACGCTTCGCACTAAGCTGAGCAGAGCAACCGCCATGTCGAGCTCCCAGATCACGCCGAAGCCCCTTCAGATCGCCGCAGCGGTGATCGGAAACGCACTCGAATGGTATGACTTCATCGTCTTCGGCTTCTTCACCGTGATCATCGCGCGATTATTCTTTCCCGGCGATAGCCAATACGCCTCGCTTTTGCTCACCACCGCGACCTTCGGCGTCGGCTTTTTCATGCGCCCGGTCGGCGGGATTTTGCTCGGCATCTATGCCGATCGCCGGGGCCGCAAGGCCGCGCTGCTAATGGTCATCGCCTTAATGACGGTCGCGATCGCGATGATTGCGTTCGCGCCGACGTATGCGGCGATTGGCGTTGGGGCGCCCCTCATCATCGTGATGGCTCGGCTACTGCAGGGCTTTTCGGCCGGCGGTGAATTCGCCAGCGCCACCGCCTTTCTCACCGAGAGCGCGCCGGCGCAGCGGCGTGGCTTTTATGGCTCCTGGCAAATGGTCGGGCAGGGCGTGGCCGTGCTCATCGGCGCGATTTTGGGGACGGTGCTCACGCGCTTGCTCACGCCCGAGGCGCTCGACGGCTGGGGCTGGCGCATCCCCTTCCTGTTCGGTCTCATCATCGGTCCGTTGGGGCTTTATATCCGCCGCAATCTCGATGAGACTTCGGCATTCCTGCAATCGCGCCGAAGTTCGGCCGGCGAGCAGAGTTCCGGCAGCTTGCTCGCATCCCATGTCAAGGAAATGTTCGCGTGCTTGGGAATGGTCGTGTCGGGCACGATCTCTTTCTATGTCATTCTGATCTATATCCCGACATTTGCCCGCACCCAGTTGCACCTGCCTCTCGACCAGGCCTTCCTTGCGCAGTCGATCGGGCTGGCATGCGAGGTCGTACTAATACCAATATTCGGAGTGCTGTCCGACCTCGTCGGACGCAAGCCGGTCATGATCGGCGCTCTTGTGCTCGATCTTGTGGTGACCTACCCGCTGTTCTCCTGGGTAAGCGCTAGTCCATCGTTTGGCGCACTGTTGACCATGCAGATTATACTCTGCAGCCTGTTTGGCGTCTTCAACGGCCCGATATCGACGGCATTGGCCGAGCAGTTTCCGACCCGCGTGCGTTCGACCGCGCTCGCCATCTCCTACAACATCGCGGTCATGCTGTTTGGCGGCTTCGCGCAGTTCTTTGTGACCTGGTTGATCGAGGCTACTGGCACGCCGATCGCGCCGGCATATTATCTGATGTTCGGCGCGGCGGTTGGATTGCTGGCCGCTCTATTCCTCAGGGAGCGCGCCCGCGACGCGCAGCTTTTGGTCACGGACGTTGTCGAACCAACTGCCGCCTAGTGCTCAGTGGCCAGGATATTGGCAGAGAAGCGCCACTTGCCCCCACTGTCCTGGGCAAGCGAAGAACTTTACCCCCTCCGAAGGACCCCGCAAGGATCGAAGCGGCAAGCGTCGAGGGTCCACACGGGTGCGCCAGGGGGTTCGAGGGGGGGTGCACATCTATGTCCCGCCAGGCGGCGACGTAGGGCTTGAGCAGGTCGAACTCGAAGAACTTGCGGGTCGAGCCGTCGGCGAGCGTGATCACCCCGCCCTCGACCCAGCGCAGGCCGCCCTTGCCGTCAGGCTCCGACAAATGCCCCCAGTTCACCTCGAGGATGCTCGGATCGACGAAGCTGTCCGGGTTGACGATCGAGTGCTGCAGGCCGGAGAGGTCGGCCAGGAGGGTTCAAGGTCTATGTACCTTCAACGCATCAACGCGCGGCGATATAGGCATCACGCAGGACGTTAGTCTCAAGTTCCAGGTCATCCAGACGGTACTTGACTACATCACCGATGCTGATGATTCCCGCGAGCTTTCCATCGCGCAGCACCGGCATGTGGCGCACGCGATGACGCGTCATGAGTTTCATCATCCGATTGACACTCTCCTCCGGAGGTACGGTGATCACGCCCTGTCGCATGATTTCCTTCACAAGCATCGATGCGGCGGTCTCGCCGTGGCGAGAAAATGCGTGAACGATTTCCCGTTCGGAAATGAGACCAAGAACTGCATTCCCACTCGTCACCACGAGCGCGCCGATATTCTTTATACGCAGCCAGTCTGCTGCCCTCCTAATGCTGGCTTCCGGCTCTATTGTTGCGACATCGGTGCCCTTCTGCCTCAGAATGGTTTCGATCGTCAAAGCTGCATCTCCTAAGTGGGATGTTTCCCCCCCCAGGTGATTGGCCTCCAAGCGCGAGCGTGCACCCTTCCCAATAGATTTGGCAACGCGATCGGGGACTAACAAGACTCTACTGACAGGGCTCTACGCGGGACGAAGCCAGGAACATTCCGGTTCACAGTCGCATCACGTTGCCGGCGTCCGAAAACCTGCACAATAGCGGACATTCCTGTCGTGAGGTAAGCCGAAGCCCAGAAACCGGCCGAATTCGTAGGGTCCGCGTCGGCGGATGCCGCCCTGAGCAAGGGGATTGGTGAGGGCGGCAGCCGCCAATCTCAAATCGCGGTCATGCCGCCATCGCCCCGATGCCCTCTTCGTCGCTGGCGACGCCTTTTTCCTCGACCGTCGCGTGCAGTTTGCAACCTTAACGGCGCGTGACAGGATTCCGGCGACTTATTCGGTCCGTGAACCCGTGGCAGCCGGCGGTCTGATGAGCTACGGACCCGACCTCGCGGAGGTGTTTCGTCAAATCGGCGTCTATACCGGCAGCATCCTCAAGGGCGCCAAGCCCGCTGATCTGCCAGTGCTGCAGTCAACCAAACTCGAGTTCGTCCTCAACTTGCAAACGGCGCGAGCGTTCGGCATCGAGGTGCCGCCTGGGGTGCTCTCAATCACCGACGAGGTGATCGAATAACCGGTGCGATGAGTGCGTTGTTTGTTGCGGTGCATGAGTCTCTTCATGGCACTTGGCTTCTTTCTCTGCGGCGCGCAAAATTCCGACGCTATCGGAGGAGCTGCGGACATAGACTGGCCCCCGGCCACGATCGCCTCCGAAGCTTATGCCGAGTAGGCCCGGGGAATTTCACCCCGAGCCCCTCACAGATCCGGACTTGACACTCTCGCGTCATCCGACTCGTGCCACCGCACGAAGGCTGCCGCCTTCCGTCGAGAATTGGAGCTCCTCCTGTTTCCAGTTGGCTCGCTCCCAACGGCGATGACCTGCCCCCTTCGCTCCACGAGCATTACACCCGCTTCAGCACTACTACAGGGCAGTCCGCCCCTCTCCGGCGCATCGGTACTTTCGGCCTCGCGGTTGGAGCCGCTTGCGCCTTTTCCCTTGACATCGCCGGCCAGGTTCTCACGTTCCGTACAAGAGCCAGATTGAGCTTCGCGCCGCCTACATGCCGGATGCCGCTTGGGCAGTCTCAGGACCGCTACCGCCGACGTGCTCAAGGTCATCAGCCGCTCCGCATTCGATCTCCAGACTGTGCTCAACACACTGGTCGAGTCCGCAGCGCGACTGTGCGAGGCTGACACGGCGGCAATAGGCCGATTGAAAGGCGCAACTTATTATTTTGAAACAAGCTATGGATTCTCGCCTGAGCTCGCCAACTTCTTTGCAAATCACCCTGCTCAAATTGACAGAGGTACGGTTTCGGGACGAGTGTTGCTTGAAGGTAAAGTCGTCCACATCCCCGACGTACTTTCCGACCCCGAATACACTTGGGCGCACGTGGGGGGTAAAATTGGCGAGTTTCGCACCCTTCTTGGCGTCCCGCTCATACGCGAAGGAATACCCATTGGGGTCATCGCCTTGGGACGACGAAACACGGTGCGGCCATTCACCGATAGGCAGATTGAGTTAGTGGTGACCTTTGCCGACCAGGCGGTAATCGCGATCGAGAACGTGCGCTTGTTCGACGCTACAACGTCGCGTGCCTAAAAGGCGTGAGCCCGTTTGATTTCGCCGACGTGCCGGTGATCGACGGCGTCAACCATCCGGCGGACCATGGACGCGGCTATGAAATCGTCGGCCATCTGCGCTTTATTCCCATCGAAGACCGTTCCGCCGCGGGCGGGGCTCGGCCCAACTCCTACGGGTGATACAAAGCGGGGCCTGGCGAGAGTTAGCGAAGCCCTTGCAGGCCGACGAGCCGAAATCTGTCCTCACCCGCGCCGACGAGCGGTCGAATAGGACGCTAGTTTGCTGCGCTGCATTAGTCCGATTGTGGCACTAAGAGCCTCCCCAGTGAAACTCCGGCGATGAGTTTACCCTCGCCACCATTTCTGTGTTCTTCGGCGGGCCATGCACGAAGCCAAGAGCCTCGTCGACATGGCCCTAACTATCCCGGCAATACAGACGCTTGAAGCGATTATGCTCGATCCGAAGGCTCCACACGGAGCTAGCTTAATTAAGGTCTGCTCGGCCACGCCAGGCTAGACACGACCGCTCTCTGCAGCCGCGTCGCTCACGGAGCCCAAGGCGGCCGAGTTCCCGCCGCTCCGCAATGGCGCGCTTGGTTCGCTCGCCGTGGCGGTATTGCTCGTTTGCCCAACGCTGAGACCGTTGGAAAGTCCCGGTTCGTGCTGGGAGGCTCGGTGGAAAGCGGTCGATGATTTAATATCGGCGCCGCCTCGACAACCGAGTGCCGTCGTGGCGCTGAGTCGAAGCCACAAACGTCGAAACCATGTAATCGCCGAAGAGCGCGATGGCGTGGGTACTGTCAATGGCCGTGAGCGTGCCGCCGGATTGGTTGACTTTGGCCCGGCGCGCATGGCTGTGACCGAGGGCATTAAATGGTCCTCGATCTCACGCCGAATGAGCATCAGCCACTGCTCGGCACGGTCCGCGCAATTCTTGGCCTCCGTGAGGTCGGCCTCGACACGGATGACTTTACCCTCGTTTTCGCGTCGCATGACATCGATACGCTTCTTTGCCTCGGTCTCCACACCGGCAACGCGAGCGTCAGCCTCCATCTTGACGCGTTCGATACGCTTATCGCCTTCAGCTTTGACTTGGTTGATTCCGCATGTCGCCTGAGCCAGCTCGTTCTGTAAGCGACCAATCTGATTCTGTGCCTCAGCCTTCAGCCGGGCGATGCGCTCGTCTGCCTCCCGAATTGTCCGGTTGACGCGAGCGTCGGCATTGAACTGTACCTCTTGGATGGCGGCTTTGGCTTTCGCCAGCAAGTGCTCGAAATTCCCGTCGGCCTCTCGTTCGAGCTGATTGATCCGATCCTGGGCCTCCTGCAACTGAGCCGACAGCTTGTGAGCCAGTGCCACCGCTCGGTCGCAATTCTCGTTCGCCAACTTCGCCGACTGCTGCAAGTTCGCAACGAAGGCCGGATCAGCCGGATCGGAATCCCGGCTCCCAAACTCCTGTCTCGAAACGACGGACTGCTCGCTCATCGCTGCCGATTTTCCACGCACGAAACTCATAGAGCTCCAAAAGCGAAACTCGGGCGCATTAAGTCCACGTAATTCGTGGTCAAATGATTAATGCGAGCAATTCAACGAGCGCGATCTCGCGATAGCATTGCGAGCCTTAATGGGTCGGTATTTCGAGCCAAATATGCGTGACGTGCGCTCCAGTGGCCCTCATTGGTTAATTGGTCGTTTGCCTACTTCATAAATTTCGCGAGAACGGAACGAAAACGACTGCTTGCTCGAAACCAAGTAGCCTTACAGAATACGCTGTAGTTGGTTTCTCGTAGTGTGTTCGGAGTTCGTCATGGCGCCGCGTGCTTACTGGAAGGGCTACCTCAAGCTGTCCCTCGTCTCCTGTCCGATTGCTCTTTTTCCGGCCACGTCAGAACGCGAGAAGATCAGCTTCCACCAGCTCAACAAGAAAACTGGGCACCGTATCAAGTATCGCAAGGTCGATGCCGAAACCGGCGATGAGGTTGATTCCGCAGAGATCATCAAAGGGTACGAGGTCGGCAAGGGCGAGTATATCGAGCTTGATCCCGAGGAGCTCGAAGCCGTCGCGATCGAGAGTAAGCGCACGATCGATATCGACGAATTCGTGCCTAGGAAGGAGATCGACGAACTGTACCTGAACAATCCCTATTACATTGCCCCCGACGGAGAAGTCGGCCAGCAGGCATTCGCGGTCATCCGTGAGGCCATCCGCAAGGAAGGCATGGTGGCGATCGGCAAGGTCGTGTTCACGTCGCGCGAGCATATCATTGCCCTTGAAGCCCGCGGTAAGGGACTGCTCGGGGCAACGCTGCGATATCCCTACGAATTGAGGAACGAAGCCGATTATTTCGATGATATCCCGGACGAGAAGATTCCCAAGGACATGCTCGACCTTGCCTCGCACATCGTGAAGACCAAGACTGGGCACTTTGATCCGGGCAGGTTCGAGGACAGTTACGAGGACGCCCTCAAGGAGCTGCTCAAAAAAAAGCAGGAAGGCAAGCCGATCGAAAGACCCGAGCGCCCCAAGCCGACCAACGTCGTCAATCTGATGGATGCGCTCAGGCGCAGCGTCGAGGCGAGTGGCGGATCGGCAGCAGGCAAGGCAAAATTAGCCCCGGAGGGGCGCCGTACAGCGGAACGCCCAAAGCGGACAAAGGCGCGGCGCGCGACCTAGGACGAAAGCCCACCTTGGATCAGCCGCAGCACGGGTCGGGATTTTGGTGCAGGGCTCGGTAGCTCGCAGGTCGGGTTTTCCACATTCAGCAACTCAATGGCTCGCTTGAGATCGCTGAGCATCGTACCAGGGCTGATGCTGGCGATAGCGATCTGGTGGCATTGATTGGCGGCAGCGATCAGCGCGCTTCGCCTGGCCAGGGAGCCGAGGGATGGCTTCTTCAATTCCTGCCGCAACGCCTCGTAGAAGTCGGAGGCCAGCAGTTGGCATTTGACGAGGGGCGCACCCCCGGCAACGCTGGATGCCACCGTGGCAAGTGCCTGCTGACCCAGCTCGATCAGGTGCGAGGTCATCGCTGGTGATCTCCCGATATCGCACCAATGCGATGCTCGCCTTTACCTGATTCGGAATCTGTTTGGCGACCTTTCTTTCGGGATTTCCGATACCTTTGCGCCCAACGGCTCGCGGCCTTGCAGCATTGCTGGCGGTTCAATCGATCGGATTGAGATAGTATAGCCCGCATCGATCCCACTGGTTGCCGACCCGCTGACAGCCGGGCGCCGCAAGGTGATCGAGCAAGGGAAGGCGCCAGCGAAGCTGGCGCGATCAGCCGGTGCAAGTCCGGCCCAGGTAAGGCCGTAGCGGGCCGCCTGGAAGCGAGTGTTGCGTGAGGCGGCAGTGATGCCGAACACGAAGCGTACACAGCGGTTGCGTGGGGTGTGGGAGTGAGCCACGAAATGATGAACTCGCGGGAGCGGAGACTGTCCTTATGGTCGAACGCAACATGTGCAATGCCGTTATGCGAGGCATTGTCGTCCTGCCGGGGTCAAGGGCCACATCACGCGCAAAAAGGATCGCGTCGGAAGCTGGGATATCTCGTGACTGGCCGTCAGCGTTGAGTGAGAGGGATGGTCCGCATCGGGAAGGCGAGGAGCTGTAGCCGATGACGCACGGGCACGAGAAGTCGGACTCCGTCATAGTAGCTGAGAAGCCGGCGAACAAAGCGGAGCAGCCCGCTGCGGAGCAATCCGCTGCGGAGCCAACTGCGGCGGAGTCGGTGGAGCCAAGGGCGGAGACCAAGGGAAATGCGGGCCAGCAAAGCATGTGCCGGGCGCAGTACCGGATAAGCGTGCCACAGGCGCTGGAGCGCATACGGAAAGTCGCAAGGGAAAGGAAGAAGGAGAGGTTCACCGCGCTCTTCCACCACATCAGCATCGATCTTCTCGAAGAGGCGTTTCTCGAACTCAACGAGGACGCAGCACCCGGCGAGGATCGGCTGAGATGGAAGGATTACGAGGCAAACCTCGAGCGCAATCTTGAGGATTTGCACGACCGGGTCCTGCGGGGAGCGTATCGGGCGCGGCCGAGCCGGCAAGTGTACATACCCAAGCCGGATGGTCGTCAACGCCCGCTCGCGGTTGCAGCACTGGAGGACAAGATCGTTCAACGGGCTGTGGTCGCGCTGCTGAACGCGATCTACGAGGAAGACTTCCTCGGCATCTCGTACGGGTTCCGGCCGGGACGCGGCACGCATGACGCGCTAGACGCGCTCTGCGTCGGAATCGACAGCAAGAAGGTGAGCTTCATACTGGACGCCGACATCCGATCGTTCTTCGACGAGATCAACCAGCAATGGCTGATCCGCTTCCTGGAGCATCGGATCGGCGACCGGCGCATCATCCGCCTAATCCTGAAATGGCTGAAGGCGGGTATCCTCGAAGACGGGGTCGTGTCGGTCAGTGGCAGGGGGACGGGGCAAGGGTCGGTGATCTCACCGCTGCTTGCCAACATCTACCTGCACTACGTTCTCGACCTCTGGGCCATACGCTGGCGACGGCGCGAGGCCACGGGCGACATGATTATCGTGCGCTATGCCGACGACTTCATCGTCGGGTTCCAGCACGCGAGTGACGCCCGACGCTTCCTGGATGAGATGCGTGCGCGGTTACAGGAGTTTGCGCTGATGCTGCACCCTGAGAAGACCCGGCTGATCGAGTTTGGACGTTTTGCGGCGGAACGCCGCAAGCGGCGCGGGCTCGGCAAGCCGGAGACCTTCAACTTCCTGGGCTTCACCTTCATCTGCGGCAAAACTCGCGCGGGCAAATTCCAGATCAAACGGAAAACCCGGCGGGACCGCATGCGGGCGAAGCTCAAGATGATCAAACAGGATATGCGGCGGCGCATGCACCAGCCGATTCCCGTACAAGGGAAGTGGCTGTGGTACGTGGTCAGAGGCTACTTCAACTACCACGCGGTGCCGACCAACTTTCGTGCGCTCGTGGCATTCCGAACTGAGATCGCCAAACGCTGGTATCGGGTGCTCACCCGGCGCAGCGAGCGGACGCAGCTCAATTGGGAGCGGATGAAGCGGCTGATTGACGACTGGCTCCCAAAACCGCGTATTCTTCATCCCTGGCCCGATAAGCGCTTCGCCGTCTCACACCCGAGGTAGGAGCCGTATGCGGGAAAGCTGCACGTACGGATCTGTGCGGGGGGCGCTCAGCAATGAGCGTCCCTACCGCGACTCGGCAGGGGGTAATCGACCCCATGAATTGCAACTAGGTCTGCTCGGGAGAATGCTGCGCTCCAGGGGCATTTGCTGCATGCCACCGAGATCGTCGTGTTGTGCTCGTCTGCAAGCGTGTAGTGCGCTCGCTGAGCTTGCGGCTTGCCGCGACCATAAAAGCCGCGTGGCTGCCTCCAGCTCCGTGCCCTGGGGTCGGCCAACACATCAGCCCACCAATACTCGGTCGTGGGTTCTTGCGGCAAAGACCACGGTCGGTGCTCGGCAGCATCGCGCGCTTGCAGCATCGCTGTGACGAGAACTGCGACCTCGGGCAGGCCTGGATCAAGCCTGATGAAATTCGGACCGGACTTTGGCATCCAAGCTCACGTAACATAATTCGCTATGATAATGGCTTCGCAAATAGAGGCCATGGCCGCAAAGTCCGCGCACCGGAGAGCCGCGCCCACCCCCGCCGGTCTGACCAATCGGTGGAACGATCCATCAGGCCCAATCGCTACCATAGAAAACGCAGCGTTTGTTAGCACGACGGCCCCCGGCCGGCCTGACCATCAATGGAACGATTCATGCCCCGAAACTCGCGAGCTGGAATAGGCGAGAGCCAACTATTGGGCGGGTGCCGATCTGGCCTAATCCTCATTCAGGACACCCACCTCGCGGGCAGCGATGGTCCGAAACGCCTCAAGCTCGCTCCGAGTTTCGGGAGCAAGAGCTATAAGTTGAATTTCTGTCCCCGGCGGAAGCCTCCCGGAGCGAAGCTCTGCGGCGAGTGCGTGCGCAACACGGGGCTCAACCACAGCCAAAATACGTTGCTTTGCCCCTGGTATGACCCGGAAGCCGTCGTGCTTGATTTCGTGCAGCCAGACGGCGCCAGAAGGCGGCTGCGGGGCTGACGTGGGGAGGCAGGGCGCAATGAAGCCCGCAGGCAAGGTGCGCGGACGCGAGAGCATGGCGTGGGTGGATTAGAGGACCGAGACAGGAGCGGTCAATGCGCGCACGCCAGCGCGGCGGATCGAACCCCAGCTTACAGGCAGGCTTGCGGCGGTTGGCGACCTTGTACGGATGAAAACCAAGCCCCTGATCTGGTCCGCAGGCCGCCTTTCTGGGAGCTGTCGATCCCGCCGCTAGCCGACAGGGATATCCCCAGATCAGAGCAGCGGGATATCAAAACTCAGCGCGGCGCGTAATGCAACTGTCAGCCGCCCTGGTCGCGAATCAGAGCAGGCGGCATTACTCGGTTAAATCCGATGGTTTCTGTAGCGAAGTCGCCGTAGTTATATTCGGCAAACAACGACCAATTTGGTGCAAATCCGTGCCGTATGGAGTGCCAAAAGAATGGAGCCACGTAGAAGAGCGATAGGAGCGCTCACGTGACGCACCGACACGGCGCGCGGTCCCTGCGGGCCATCGCAAATGCGCTCAACGCTCGTGGTGTTCCTACGGCTCGCGGTGGGCGCTGGCAGGCGATGACGGTGAGCAACATCCTGGCGAGGGCGTAGTCAGTGTCCGCGTAGCCGCGCAACTACGCGCCCGAGCAGACCCGGCGCTCGGACATGCGCCTGCCGTGCTGAGACCTGACGAACGACAGGCCCGGCAAGCGATTTAGTGCAGTGGGATGGTCCGGCCGTGCTCCAGCCCTGCAGCCGCGCAACCATGTTGGGCGATGAGCTTTGCCACGGCGGAATAAGCAGTGCTCGCAGCCCGACTGGCTACAAGCGCGTCCCGATCATAATGGTGCATAGCCAGAATGTCTGAAGTAGCCCACGGCTTCAGACGGCTTAAGCGTCCGAATGTACGAGCCAACGTACCTATTTACCCCTTCAATCGTCGGCTGCGCGGCTTTGCGCAGGAATGTCTTTAGCGGATGAAACACCATCTCTATCGGGTTAAGGTCCGGAGAATACTTGGGCAAGTATCGGAGGCTTGCACCGACAGCCTGGATTGCGTCCTCCACACCAGCAACCTTGTGGAAGGGCACGTTGTCGACCACCACAACGTCTCTCCGCTTGAGTGTTGGGACCAAACATTGCTCTATGTAAGCCAGGAAGGCCTCGCCATTCATGGCTCCTTTGATCAACATCGGCGCCACAATGCCGGTTTGACGCAGGCCAGCGATGAACGTCACCGTCTCCCAGTGGCCCATCGGTGCATCGCTGACCAAGCGCTCGCCACGCCGATTCCAACCATTGAGCCGCACCATGTTGGTGGTCACTGCCGTTTCATCGATAAATACGAGGTGGGCCGGGTCAAGAAAGCCTTGCTCGCGAATCCAGCGTCGGCGTGCACGCGCCACGTCGGCTCGCTTGCGCTCCGCCGCCCGCAGACTTTTTTTTGACGGTGATGCCATGACGGGCGAAGAAGCGGGACAGCGCGCTACGACTTCCTGGGATTCGCCGCTTGTGAAGCGCCGAAACAATCTCATTGAGCGTAAGATCGCGTTGCGCGCTGATGAGTGCGAGAATCTGCCGCGAATGCTTCTCCAAGGGCGAAGTACTCCCTCCGCGAGGCATCGGTTCGTAAGTCCCGTCTTCGCGAAAGCGTTGCATCCACCGGATCGCAGAACTGGCGCTGACCTCGAACTGTTCCGCCGCCCCACGTCGAGATCCTCCTCCTTCCACGAAGTCTATGACGCGCGTTCTCAACTCACCAGGATACGGTCTATGCATTGGCTAGCCCTCCGGCGAATCAATGCGTTAGAACTCCCTCTTCCGGTGCGTCTTGGGAATCCCAATTCACTCCGGTCGGGACGTGCTGTAGTGCCGGAACCAGCCTCTCAAGGGTATGAACACGGAGAATACAAACGGTGAATCCACGCCGCCGGCAATCACTTCATTCTCTCCCGCTCGCAGTCCCGCATCATCCCCGCGGAAATGATTGCCGATGGGCTCGCCGTTAACGATCGTTCCAAGCGTGCTGCAGAGGTCGTGCACATAATAACATGCGTCCCGTTTCTCGATCATGAAATGGTTGCGCGATAGTCTGAACGGGACCCTGTCATTGAGCTTGAGGTCTGGCTGCAACCGTGGCAGCCCTTCGCCTGCAGGAGAATCCCGGCCAACGATGAACGGCAGATCACCGAGCGCGAGTGGGGTTTGGAACTGACGCTGCAACCACGGATTCTTGGCGGCGAGATACGCAGTATTGACTGACTGCACAGCCGTTTGGTCATCGGCGTCCTTACGGCTCTTATGGGCTCGGCCGCTTCGCCTTTCATCATTGACGATGCGATCATCGGCCTCGCGCAGCCGCTGACTGAGGCGCTGAATCAACTCGCGAGCGGCCTGCGGCGAGCCTGCGATCTGATCGAGGAACTCGCTCGGTGTGAGGAATTCTACCTCGACCGCACTGGCGGCCCGAACGGTCGCACTGCGGGGTCGGTTTTCCACAACGCCCATCTCTCCTATAAACTGGCCCGCGCCAACCGTGCCGAGAAGGATGGGGTCGCCATCGACTTCCCGGATAATATCGACGGTACCGCTGAGGAGACGAAAAACACCGTCGGCCGCATCTCCCTCTCTGAAGAGGACTTGGCCTTCGGCGAAGTACGTGCAAGTCATTGCGGTCTTCTCGAATCGGGCCCCCCGGCGCCGGTGCCAGATAATAGCACGCATTGTGCGCACGCTACGGGCCACGATTTCCTCCCACGGTGCTGGTGATGTCCGCTTACTGAGGTGAACCGGCGGTTGCTGTTGCAGTGCGGTAAATTCAGGTTTTGACCCAACTGAGACATCGCCAGCCGAATTTGCTGCGACGCACAAAGGTGCTGCTCATCGGATGGTGTGGTAGGGTGCGATCCTCGCTGGAGACGACCCATGAGGCGACGGGATTTTGTCACTCTGATCGGCGGCACGGCGGCGTGGCCGCTTGCGGCGCGGGCGCAGCAGCCAGGGATGCCGATGGTCGGGTTGGTCAACAGCGGCCCGCCCAAGGTCGCCGGTTACCGTGCGGCTGCCTTCCGGCAGGGCCTCACTCAATACGCTGTCGAAACAGGAGAAGGTGATGACAAAATTTGCACTGTACGTTCCGCTGGAGGCGAAGCCAGGCAAGGAGGAGGAGGTCGCGGATTTTTTGCGTTCCGCCGTACCCTTGGTGAACGCTGAGATGGGCACGATCTCGTGGTTTGCCATTCAAGAGGGACCGTCCTCGTTCGCTATCTTCGACACGTTCGACGACGAGGCCGGGCGCGACGCGCATCTCAATGGCAAGGTGGCGGCGGCCTTGATGGAAAAAGCCACGGCCGGCGACCTGTTTGCCAAAACGCCGGAGATCCACAAGCTCGGAATTCTCGCGGACAAGCTTCCCAAATAAAAGTTCGCCCGCGCGCGTCCCGTTACCACGTCATTCGACGCCGCCGGATGTTCAGCCCACCGGGCCGCGGCTTCCTTCGCTATTGATCGGTTTTAGCGCTCGCGCAGCGTGTCGTGCTTGTAGCGCATGATGGGGGAGAGCAGATAGCTGAGCACGCTGCGCTCGCCGGTCTTGATCTCCACCGTGACCGCCATGCCGAGGCCAAGATTGACCAGGTTGTCGTCGATCTGCATCTGCGTGCGGTCGAGCGAGACCCGCGCCGCATAGGACAGCTCCTGGCCCTTGGGCTCGCTGCTGGCGTTGTCGGTGCCGGGGGCTCCTTTCTCGTTCGGCTTGTCCTGCGGCTTGTCCCGCGAGATGGCATCGCGCGAGACGCTGAGCACCTTGCCGTGGAGGAGGCCGTAGCGGGTGAAGGTGAAGGTATCGACCTTGATCTCGGCGTCCTGGCCCGGATGCACGAAGCCGATGTCGCGGTTCGATACCATGGCCTCGATCTCGAGCTGGCTCTCCTGGGGCACCAGCACGACCAATGCCTGCGCCGGCGTGACCACGCCGCCAATGGTGTGTATGGCGAGCTGCTGCACCACGCCGTCGACCGGCGCGGTGAGCGTCTGAAACTTGGCGCGCTGCTCGGCCTTGGCCACGTCCTGCACCAGCCCGGACGCCTTTGCTTCGGCCTTGTTGAGCTCATCGAGCAGGTTGCGGCGGAATTCCGCGACGGTCTGCGCCCGCGTCTGCGTGATCGCAGCGATCGCCGCTTCGGATTCCTGCAGCTTGCTTTTCTGCACGCCAAGATCCTGCTGCTGCTCGATCAGCAACTGCAGCGTCTCGAGATACTGGAGCTTCGAGCCGAACTCGCGGTTGTACAAGGCGCCGCGAATATCCACCCGCTGCTGCACCACGGGAATGGTCGATTCGAGCTTGGTGATGGTTGCGGCAGTGGTCGAGCGCTCGGCCACCTTTTGCGCCTGCTGCTTCTCGAGCGCGGCGACCTTGGCGCGGTGCTCCGCCACCTGGTTGATCAGGAACTGGCGCGCCATGGCGACGAGGTGCGGGCTCGCGCCCGCGGGCGGGTGGAAATTGTCAGCAGGATCCTCGGCATCGGACAGCGCGGCGCGAAGCCTGGCAATGTCGAGCTGCGCCGCGATCAGGTCGCTCTCGATGTGGTTGCGCTCGGCCATATTCATGGTGCTGTCGAGCTCGATGAGCACGTCGCCCGCCTTCACCGCCATCCCGTCGCGCACGTGAATGGCGCGCACCACGCCCGTCTCGAACGGCTGAATGGTCTTGGTGCGGCCGCTGGTGATGATCTTGCCGGGCGCCGAGGCGACGATGTCGATCTTGCCGAACGCCGCCCAACCCAGCGCCAGGCAGAACAGAGCGATGATCGTCAGCCCGATCGCTCGCCCCGTGGGCGAGGGCGGCGACTCCACGATCTCAAGCGCTGCCGGGAGGAATGCGATATCGTCGCGATCGCGGCGGTCGCGCGGATGAGAAAACGGAATGATTTTAGCGGAGCTCATGGATCCCAGCCTGCATGCGGTAGAAGGCGGCATACCGCCCCCCGGTTCTGATCAACTCCTCGTGCGTGCCGTCCTCGACGAGCCGGCCGCGCTCAATGGTCACGATGCGGTCGCAGGCGCGCACCGTGGAGAGGCGGTGCGCGATGATGAAGACCGTTCGCCCCTTGGCGATCTCGTGCATATTCTGCTGGATGGTCCGTTCGCTCTCGTAGTCGAGCGAGCTCGTGGCCTCATCGAAGATCAGGATGCGCGGGTTGCTCATCAAGGCACGCGCGATCGCGATGCGCTGGCGCTGGCCGCCGGAAAGCGAAGTGCCCCGTTCGCCCAACACGGTATCGTAGCCCTCGGGCAGCTCAAGAATGAAGTCATGCGCGCCGGCGAGCGTGGCGGCAGCGATCACGCTCTCCATCGGCACGGCCGGATCGACCAGCGCGATGTTGTCGCGCACCGAGCGGTTGAATAACACGTTCTCCTGCAGCACGACCCCGATCTGACGGCGCAGCCATGAGATGTCGACCATGGCTAGATCGACGCCATCCACCAGCACCCGTCCGGTCTCCGGCACATAGAGGCGCTGGACGAGTTTGGCGAGCGTGCTCTTGCCCGAGCCGGAGGGACCGATGATGCCCACCATCTGCCCGGCGGGTACGGCCAGACTGATGTCGTGCAGCACCTCGGCGGCATCGATGCGATAGCGGAAAGTCACATGCTCGAAGGTGACATCGCCGCGGATCGCCGGCAGCGCGGCGCGCGCCGGATTGTAGGTCGGCTCCGCGGCGGTATTGAGGATGTCGCCGAGCCGCGCGACGGAAAGGCGGGCCTGATGAAAGTCCTGCCAGATCTGCGCAAGCCGCAGCACCGGCGCGCTCACCCGGCCCGCGAGCATGTTGAACGCGACGAGCTCGCCTACGGTGAGGTCGCCGTCGATCACCAGCCTGGCGCCGTAATACAGCGTCCCGGCAATGACCAGTTTGTTGACGAGCTGCACGCAATTGCTCGCGGTGTTGCCGAGGCTCACCACCTTGAAGCTCGCGGAGACATAGCCGGCGAGCTGCTCCTCCCAGCGCCGCTGCATTTGCGGCTCGACGGCCATGGACTTGAGGGTCTCAACGCCGGTGACGCTTTCCACTAGGAACGCCTGGTTCTCGGCCCCGCGCTGGAATTTCACGTCGAGCCGCTGCCGGAACAGCGGCGTCGCTCCGGCCGAGATGCCGATGTAGAAAGGAAAGGACGCCAGCACGATCCAGGTCAGCAGCGGCGAGTAGAGGAACATCACCGCCAGGAATACGAAGGTGAAGAGCAGGTCGATGACCAGGGTGAGCGCCGAGCTGGTCAGGAAGTTGCGGATGTTCTCCAGCTCGCGCACGCGCGCGACAGAATTGCCTACGCGGCGCGCCTGGAAATAGGCGATCGGCAAAGCGAGCAGATGGCGGAACAGCCGCGCACCGAGCTCGACGTCGATGCGGTTGGTCGTGTGCGCGAACAAGTAGGTGCGCAGAATGCCCATGATCGTCTCGAATATGCCGACGGCGACGAGACCGAGGATGAGCACGTCGAGGGTGCTCATGCTGCGATGCACGAGCACCTTGTCGATCACCACCTGGAAGAACAGTGGGGAGACCAGCGCGAAGACTTGCAGGAAGAAGGAGGCGACAAGCACCTCGGCGAGAAGCCGCCGGTATTTGTGAATTGCGCCGAGGAACCAGGTGATATCGAACCGGCGGGAGAGATCGAGCAACCCGGCCCGCCGCGTCATCAGCACCAGACGCCCGTCCCACACCGCCTCGAACTCCGCTTGCGTCATCAGCGCCGGGCGCGGCGATCCCGGCGCTTGCACCAGCACTTTGCCCTCGCCGGCCTTGCCCAGGAACATGAACCCGCCGTCCTTGAGCGCCGCGATGGCCGGCAGCGGCGTGTTGGGCAACCGCGACCACGAGCTCTTGCGCCCGCGCGCCTTGAGCCCGAACTCGCCAGCAACCCGCAACATTTCCGGGATCCCAACGGGAGTGCCGCCGAAGCGGTGCCGGATCTGCTCGGGATCGGCGCCGATGCCCTGAAAACGGAGCAACGTCACTAGAGCCCAAAGCCCAGGATCGGCTAAATTCGTGTTACCCACCTCGATCAACATTGCATGCGGATCCGTCAGCGATTTGACTCTCCATGCCCGGCAACCCGGGGGCCCGCCTCGAGCTGACCCGAGGTGCAAGCCTTGCGCTTGGTGTGACCGGCATGGCTATCACGCGGCGCGGCGTTGGTTGCATTATCCATGCGGATGAGTCAGCAGCGGCTGCTGGTTCGATGGCGGATCGGTGATCATCGTCCCGCCGTGCCCGTCGCTCGCCATCACGAAGCTGGATGCCATGTATTGGCCGAGCAGCGCAACAGTTTGGGCATGCAGGCCATCACTCACTGTCAGGTTGCCACCGCTGTTGTTGCCATTGGCCGAATAAGCAAGCGTGGTGTTGGCATCGAAGCTGATACCCGAGAGATCAATGCCCCCCGCGGCGCCATTATTCGCATCCGAAGTAAGCGAGCCAGTGACTGGCGGATCAACGACGCGCGTACCCCCCATATTATCCTTCGAAAGCTTCCAGGAAGCGGTTGTATAATCCCCCAAGAGTTTCAGTGCGACGCTGTTTGTTCCATTGCTGACGGTGAGCGTGCCCCCTGATGTATCGCCGGAAAAAGTGGCCGTCATCTTCCGCGGGGTCCAAGTAAGATCCGCAAGTATGATCGCGTTTTTCGGGCTCAGGCCTGACACAGATCCCGTGAACGGTGCCGTTAAGCTGTGGTCGAATGTGAGGCTGCCATTGGCACCCGCCATAAATGTCACGTTCTCAGAATCCGCTGCCCCGAATTCCAGGCTACCGCTATTCAACAGTGCAAAAGACCCGCTCCCACTGATCGTAGTGTTGACTATTGCGTTCGACGTGTCGGTGATTGTGAATGCCTCTGATCCGGTGATCGCACCATTGAAGGTCGCAGCCGCGCCATTTTGGATATTGATCTCGCTTGACCCACTGATGTTGCCGGCAAGGCTAACAATGCTCTTCTTGCCGGAGATGACAATCGCCCCGTTGTCGAGGGTCTCATTCATTAGACCCGTATAGCTGGCCGACACCAGCAACTCTCCTCCGGAGGTAATTGAAATTGCACCTGCCTTCAGCGCGCCCCCATTAAGCGTAAAGACGCCAGCATTAATTGCCAAAGTGCCATTGGGGTTGCTTAAACCGCCAGTTCCTGTGAGTGTCAGGGTCCCACCGCTCGTGTCCGCAACCGTTGTCCCACTATTGTTCAGGAGCAGAGCGTAAGCGGTATCTGCTGTTGTGATGTTGACCGTGTACGTACCGCTTGTGTCGAAAACAGCATCAATGGTGCCGGTCGGAACTGCGTGAGTGCCATTCCACGTGGTCCAGCTTGAGGAATTGGTCCAGTTTCCACCTGCGACATTGGTCCAATGATCCAGCTGTGTCAGCGTGACCGAATTGCCCAAAACCGGAGTAAAGGTGTTCCCCGCCGGATCTGAACTCACCGCCAGTGATGAGGTGATTGTCCCGTCAGCCAAAGAGCTCAGGTTTGCGGTGTAACTGGTCTGCCGGCCAGTTACGTTGACCACGACGGTCTTCTGGTTGACATCGGTAAAGGTAACGGTTCCGGCATCTTCAAGCTCCAGGCCAGCAATGGTAAAGGGGACCAATGCGGCCGTAGCAGCACTGATGGCTGTAGTTCCGACTGTGAGTTTCAGCGCAGCCTGTTCATCGGGATCCGTGTCCACGACAGAGCTCAGGGCAGCGCTCTGTTGGCTCACATTGCCGGCGGCATCCGTCGCCGTGACCGTGTAGCTGTGCGCGCTGTCGTCGGGCAGAACGCCGATCGGGAAGCTCCAGAAGCCGGTCGTCGCATCCGCGGTAGTACTGCCAACCTGAATATTGTTGTCATAGACGGTAACCGTGCTGCCGTTCTCAGCCGTGCCGGTGAGCACCTGGTTCGGGGTGTCATTCACGCGATTGACATAGCCATTCACCACCGAGGCATCGGTGGGCGCGGCTGGTGTGGCCGGTGGGGTTGTGTCGACCGTGAACGGCGCCGTGCCGCCGCTGATGCCGGCGTCCAAGGTGAACTCGGAGACGACGAAATTTCCGTTGCCGTACTGTCCCCCCGGTCCACCACCTGGGAGTGCGGGGTTTTTGATTGCGTCGAGAAATATGCCGGTAATCGGAGATGCTGAGTCAACCAATGCTGAAATGGTATAGGTATCCGTGCCTATCGAGTTCTGACTGGTGTTGGCTAACAGTTCTCCCGGCGA
This sequence comes from uncultured Alphaproteobacteria bacterium, assembly GCA_963841705.1. Lineage (GTDB taxonomy): Bacteria > Pseudomonadota > Alphaproteobacteria > Rhizobiales > Xanthobacteraceae > VAZQ01. The sequence continues at coordinate 170,558 of CAWJDY010000018.1, read as the reverse complement.
CAGCAAAGAAAATGTCGTCCCGTTAAGGGAAGACAATCGAAACAGGGGTCTGTGGGCTGGACAGCGTTGCCGATGCATCCGTTGTGTAGTCAAGCGCAAAGTCTCCTAGTATATGGCCAGGGTTGCCGTAGTAGTTTTGATAAATTCTGAAAGTGAGATTGTATTGACCCGCTGGGAGAGGGGTTGCAAGCGTTAATAGAGCGTCGGCGCCGTCCGCCATTCCAGCGTTGAAGTCATATACTGACCAGCCACTAACGCCACCATAGGTGGCGTCTTGGCCTGGACTAGGTGGCGGACCTGTGAAGATCCCATCGATCATCTGCGACGGGGCCCAATCGTTTTGAACTTCGTAGAAGGTCGCAACTGCACTGCTGAAGTTAACGGGTGACATCGTGCTAGCGCCGGTTCCGGCATTACCATCGGCATCGTGGTAGCTGCCGTTGATCACGCTCACCGTGGCAGCGTTGTCATCAACACCGGCATTCGCCGTGAACGTTGCAGTGTAAGTCGTACCCGATCCGCTCAAGTTGCTCAGCGAGCCATCGACCGCCCTAACGTCGTTTAATGAGAAATCCGTGGGCGCTTTGTTGAACGTGAACGTCACTAGCGCAGTGGGATGGGCAACGTTGAGGACAGTGTTGTCGATCGATACGCTCACTGTCGGCACGACCGTATCGACCGTGAACGGGGCCGTTGCCGCCCGTGCCGGCGACGCCGGCTGGACCATGGTAACTACCGGCCAGCACGCTCACCGACGCATTACTAATGTCTGTGCCGGACGCAGCCGTGAAAGTCGCCGTGTAGGTGTTCCCACCGTTGTTCGTCTGAAGATTGCTCAGCGTCCCGCCGATCGCAGTGGTACTCCCGAGAATGCTAAAGTCCGTGGTCGCATCGCTGAAGACGAACGTCACGGTCGCGGTGTTGGCCGCCAGATTGACGTCGCTGCTAGAGATCGACACCGCCACCGTCGGAGTCGCGGTGTCCTCGGTCAGCGTGAAGGAATTGGTGGAAACCGCGCTCTGGTTGCCGGCCGCATCCGTGATCCGGGCCGTCAGCGTATAGGTGGTGCCGTTGGTCAGCGTGCCGGGCTGGACGTTGGCAAAGCCGTTGCTGATGTCGGTGCTGGTGAGCCTGTACGAGTTGCCGAGCGGGCTGCCGGTGCCGGTTCCGTTGTAGACGCTCCATGTTCCTGTACAGCAACGGCATTTACACTACCCTCGCCGTTCCAGGCGGTACCAACATCCTTGCAGACGGCATCAACGACGCCGGCCAGGTCGTCGGCTGGTATTTTGACAGCTCTGGCATTGAGCACGGCTTCCTTTACAGCGGCGGCACCAACGGCACCTACACCACGCTGGACGATCCCTCAACCACCCCGGGCACGATTATGGTGGGTCCCCACCTTATCGCGGGCACCGCTGCGGCGGGCAAACGGTGAAGGTAGCGCTGCTGCCCGCCGCCCCGGCGTCCAAGGTGAACTCCGATACGACGATTTCCTTGCACCGTGTCGCCGGCGAGCGCGCCCGTGCCGCTCAGGCTCACCTGCACGGTCGGGTCGGGATCGTTGGTGTAGGCTCGGTTGGCGAGTGTCCCGGTCAGCGGCGCCACATTGTCGGTCACCGAGATGATTGATGCCGGTGACAGCGGGCTGAGGGGGCTGGCTAGGAAGCCGCGGATGCCGCTGAGGTCGTGATAATAGCCGACGATCTGGCCCAGATCGTTGATGCCCGCCGCAGCGGATCACATGCCCGCGATAAGGTGGGGACCCACATAACAGCCATGGCGTGCTGCAGGGATCGTCCAGCGTGGTGTAGGTGCCGTTGGTGCCGCCGCTGTAAATTCGGATAGCCGTTGCTCAATGCCAGAGCTGTCAAAATACCAGCCGACGACCTGGCCGGCGTTTTCGTTGATGCCGTCTGCAAGGATGTTGGTACCGCCTGGAACGGCGAGGGTAGTGTAAATGCCGTTGCTGTACAGGAACCCATGCGAGCCGTTGCTGTCGTTGTAATACCCGACGATTTGTCCCCAATCGTTGATGGCGAGGGGAGCAACGCCCGGCCCGCCGCCCGCCGACGGATCGTCGGGGAGGGTGGTGTAGGTGCCGTTGGTGCCGCCACTGAAAGGAAGCCCTTCCAACGGCCGCCGGTGATGTAGTACCCGACGATCTGGCCCAAATCGTTGGTGCCGAAGGCAACGGTGCCTATGCCGCCGCCCTTGTCGCCCACCACCTGGAAGGGCCGGGTTTTTGATTGCGTCTAGAAATATCCCGGTAATCGGAGAGGCTGCGTCAACCAATGCTGAAATGGTATATGTGTCGATTCCTATCGAGTTTTGGCTGGTGTTGGCTAACAACTCTCCCGGGGACAAAAAAGAAAATGTTGTCCCGTTAAGGGAAGATGCGCTCTGAATCGAAACGGGCGTCTGTGGGCTGGACAACGTGGGCGATGCATCCGTTGTATAGTCGAGCGCAAAGTCTCGCAGTATATGGCCAGGGTTCCCGTAGTAGTTTTGATAGATTCTGAAAGTGAGATTGTATTGGCCCGCAGGCAGGGGAGTTGCAAGCGTTAATAGAGCATCGGCGCCGTCTGCCATTCCAGCGTTGAAGTCATATACTGACCAGCCATTAACGCCACCATAGGTGGCGTCTTGGCCTGGACTAGGTGGCGGACCTGTGAAGATCCCATCGATCATCTGCGACGGGGCCCAATCGTTTTGAACTTCGTAGAAGGTCGCAACTGCACTGCTGAAGTTAACGGGTGACATCGTGCTAGCGCCGGTTCCGGCATTACCATCGGCATCGTGGTAGCTGCCGTTGATCACGCTCACCGTGGCAGCGTTGTCATCAACACCGGCGTTCGCCGTGAACGTCGCCGTGTAGGTCGTCCCCGACCCGCTCAAGTTGCTCAGAGACCCGTCGGCCGAGGTAACGTCATTAAGCGAGAAATCCGTGGGCGCTTTGCTGAACGTAAACGTCACTAGCCCGGTGGGATTGGCAACGTTGAGGACAGTGTTGTCGATCGACACCGCCACGGTCGGCGTCACCGTGTCGACGGTGAAGCTGGCGGTGCTGCCGCCCGCACCTGCATTATCGGCTAGGTCCTGATAACTGCTGGCGGTCACGCTCACCGACGCAGTGCTGATGTCGGTGTTGGCACTGCCCGTGAAGGTCGCGGTGTAATGCGTAGCGTCGATCTGCTGAAGGTTGCTCAGCCTCCCACCGACCGCGCTGGTATCGGTCAAGGTGAATGCGGTCGGAGCCTCGCTGAAAAAAAACGTCACCGTCCCGGTGCCGTTGACCACGTTCACGTCGGTGTTGTCGATCTTCAGCGCTACCGTTGGCGTTACGGCCGCGACCACTGGCGCCAGCCCGTAGAACCCGGCCACCCCCGATGTGGATGGAGTGCTTGGTGATGCAGCAACGAAAGTCGCAGCACCAGTTTCTGGGTCCAAAACATAAACGTCGGGTGTCGCTGCTCCATTGTATGCGCCACCGTAGAGTACACCTCCGACACTCACTAGAGCGCCAAATCCAGCCTCGCCCTCAGTGGTAGTGGCAACTAACGTACCGGAGCCGTTTGTCGTGTTTAATGCGTATAATGAGTTGTTATACGTTACGTATAACGTGTTCCCACCTGCGGACATTCCCATGACGCCGCCAATCGGCAGGCCAGTCGATCCGATTTCGGTCGCAGCTCCAGTTGCTGGATCGATTGAGTAAAGAACATCGTTCCAGCCCATCCCGTAGAGGCCCGATGTAGTCGAACCGAGGAGCAGATAGTTGCTCCCAATATTCCCAGTCCCGATCGCAGTCAGTGCGCCGGTAGACGTATCGATGCTGTAAAGCGTGTTGCCATGGTATGCGCCGCCGTAAATCGTCCCGTTGTAGCTACCCAGTCCGGCCAACGTCTGTCCCGTGGAGCCCACAGACGTGAACACGCCGGTGTTCAGATCTATTACCCCAAACAAGTCGCCCGGTCCGGTCGCTTCGTAGGCCAATGCGTCCGTGCTCGACATGGGCATCTCCGTGTTGAGGTCAGCGACTGCTTCAACAACAAGCAACAGCCACGCGCGCAGACACCCCACGCTCGCGCTGTTCCAACACTGGCGATTTTGTTCAGTCGCTGTGGCTCAGTCGCCCGACTAACTTTGCCCCCGCGGAGACTTAGGCCGCACCCTCGACCGTTCCCCCCGAATGGAGCTGGTTGCCCACTCCGAAGAAACAAGGCGAGTTGAATGCGGCCATTTTGGCGTGATGACAGACGTCGCCCGAACGGTTGCCCGCTCTGCGCGTGAAAGGATGCGCCGCCTGCTCGAGGGGTAGAAAGCCTTGGCCTCAACCCGCTCTTCACGATCAATACTCTCTTCGCGTTACGCGGCGCTTATGCCTTCGCCGTCGAAAGGGCGACTGATCCGCTGAACGGTCGAAGGATCGACCCCGAACCGAGCAGCGATCTTGCGCACGCCCTCTGTGCGCCCCGGCTTGCTCAGAGCCTCGCGGATTCGCTCGGCCAGTGCAGGGGCCAGCGGAGGCCTACCGAGGCGTTTTCCTTCGCTCCCGGCCCGCTTTAGCCCCGCACGGACACGTTCCTGGATCATCGCGCGCTCGAACTCGGCAAAGACCCCCATCATTTGAAACAGCGCCTTGCCGGCCGGCGTCGTAGTGTCGAGGCCCTGCTGATGCAGGAATAGATCAATCCGCAACGCGTGCAATTCGGAAAGGAAACCAACTAGGTCCTGAAGGCTGCGGCCAAGCCGATCGACCGACCACGCCATCACCATGTCGAATTGCCGCTTGGCAGCATCCCGGCACATCCGGTCGAATGCGGGGCGCTTTTCTCTGCCCTTAGCGCCACTGATGCCGTGGTCCTTGTAGACATGGACGATATCGCAACCCATGCGGCCCGCAACGTCACGGAGCTCGCGCTCCTGGTTGGCGGTGGTCTGGTCCAGGGTTGAGACCCGCAGATAGAGAACAGCACGTTTCATCGGAAAACCCTCCAGGTTTTGCTACCGGAGAGAGTACCACAACCGCATGGAAATACAGCCCTTTTTGCGTACATCAAATGGGATGGTGCGAAGGGGGCGTTTTTATTGAGTTTTGAGCAGTCGATTCCGATGGGGTTTATTCGTACACCCCGGGGACGGTGCCACCCGGCGCACGACACCCCCTTAGCAGGGGTAGCGGGCCTTGAGCCGGGGCCGGTGCATCACCGTCCCGATCTCGGCCTGATGCTGTTCCTCGTCGGTTTGCGCCAGCCCGACATCGCGCAGGTATTTCAAGCCTTGCGAAGCGCTGTCGGTCAGATCCGAAAATCGCCCGGCGGGAAACATGGACATCTCTGTAATCACCAATTCGGCCCAGTCGCGATCTGGGGCATAGACCATCCCCTGCGAGAAGATCGGCTGCACTGCCAAGGCCCTCGCGAGCTTGTCTCCTTTGACCTGACATAGCTGAATGGCCCACGGATGGTATGCATACCGGTTGTGGAGCTCTTGCGCGGCTGAAAGCCCCGACGCCTTGGCCTCAATGAGCAACTTGTCAACCTTGCAGCGGGTGCAGGTGTCCGCCACCCATTCCATAAGCCCCCAGGTGTGCTCCGTGCGCTTTTTGTAGGCGGACGTGGTCTCCTGCGGTCCCTTGTCGATGCGCGGCCCGCTGAACGGCAAGTGCTTACGCCATGCGTGCACCAGCATGATCCGGCGCTTGCCTTCATGCTGATAGACGCCCCAGATCGTCAGGCCGCTCGGATCGTTTTGCTCTTTCGCCGTGAAGGCGCTGTCCAGAGAGGCGATGACATGGTCGAACGACGGAAACATGTTTTCTGGATCCTCGTAGTGTTGCCACCATGTTCGGTCGAAAATGCCGCCCTTTGCGGGCATAGGCGATTGTTGCAGGCGTCCAGACGCCATGTACGGCCCCAGCTCGGCCTTGATGCGCGCAATTTCCTTCGGTCCAAACCGTTCCGGCCACATGAGCCAGCCCTCGCGCTGCTCAAGCGCTCGAGCTGCTTCGGCATCGCGCGGCACTGGCGCGCCGCTGGCGTCCTTGATCAGGAGCGGCTCGTCGTCTTCACAACCGCGCGGATCTTCCCAGCCCAGCACCGTGCTGCAATGCCGCTGCCACTCGTATTCCATGGGGATTTGCAAATGGACCCAATCCGATGACCACTCGGATGAAAGGATCGCGCCGCTTACGTCCTCCTCGTGCAGGCGTTGCATGATGACGACTATGGCCGCCCGCTTCGGATCGTTTAGCCGCGTTGTGGAGATCTCGCGCCACCAATTGAGCGCCTGCAACCTTTCGGCTTCGCTCTCTGCGCCATGCAAATTGTGTGGATCATCAACCAGGATGACATCACCGCCGATCCCGAGCAGCGAACCACGGGCAGAGGTGGAAATGCGGGAGCCGCCTTTGCTGGTGTCAAATTGCGTCTTGGTGTTCTGATCCAGCGTGATCGTGAAGTGCTTGCCCCAGCGCTTTTGGTACCACGACTAACAGTAAACGCCGGTGCTTGGTGCTGTTCTGCAGCGAAAGGTCGTCATTGTAGCTGCCACAGAGAAACCGAACCTGCGGCCCGCTGAGGTATGATTGCTCGCTGCGCGCCCAGGTCCAGGCCGGAAAGCATACGGAGGTCACCAGTGTCTTGCCGCACCTGGGCGGGAAGTTCACCAGCAGCTTCTTGATCTGGCCTTCCGTAACGGCCTGAAGGTGCTCGCACAGGGCATCGATCGCCCAGCATGCCTGAAACGCGGATGGATCAAGCGATAGCCACGCGCTCTCGACAAAGCTGATCAGGCTGCCTTCGAGCTCGGCTCGTTCCTCCGCCAGCGGCAGCCGTGCCCGCGCGATAACTTGAAGCGTCAGGCGCTCGCGTAGCGAAAGGTCCGACTGCAAAACTGCAGCGCCAGATAAGGCCGCTGTACCTGCCATGCTGCAACCTCAGCGATGGCTCCGTCCGCTCCTGGCTCAGGAACAATCAGGAGAAGGCCCCTGGCAGCGCGCCGGGGCGGGATGCGGATAGCGCGGGCGCCGCTGCTATCGGCTAGGGCTCGACCGCTTCTGGCTCAGGAGCGGGAACGCAAGTTTACATCAGACGCGACGCAGCCCGAGACGGGCCAAATTCAATTGACGGACCGGCTTGGCTGGCTCTGTCGATAGCTCTCAACATCGAGCTCACCCTTAGCCAGCGCCCGCAGCTCTTCGACGCTCAGCTTGTCCAGCCAGTCGAACTCGCCGGGCTGACCGCGTTCCGAGCGCTCAATGCGAATACCGGTCAGGACGCCAATTTCCTTGGTGGCGGCAACAGCGGCCGAATACTGGCCCGCTTTCATTGCACCCCTGCGCGCTTCCTCGGCCTTCTCAATGCATAAGCGCGCCGGCGGCGTCTTTGCTATTCGGATTATGCCACTGCCATGCGACCAGGAAGATCCGAAAATCGTCGCTGTCGGCAACGTCGATTCCGCGCGCAATACGCTCGATCTCCTGACGACGCATTGCGGGCATATCAAAGGCACCCTTCTTGGCCATAGGCGCCTCACTTTCCGTTGTCCCATAGGCCGTCATCCCACGGCCGCAATTGTTCCCGAACTGCCAGCAAACGGCGTAAATGATCGGCTGCTGAATTATCGTTCCAGACCTTGAACTCGCGCGGCATGACTTCCCTGGTTCGGCAATCCATGTGATTGCAGCGATACCAGCGCGAATAATAGAAGGGCTGGCGCCGCTGCTTCTCGCGGATCTGAACGTGCTGGCGCACCTCCATGGGACGCGCACAGCGCGGGCACGGCGGGCCGTTTAATTCCGTATGGTTATGCCCGCTCATTTTCGATCTCCTGCAGGCGCCGAATGAGCAAATGCAGGTTTTGACGGTTTATGTAGATCCAGCGATCTTCATCGGGCCATCCTTCCTGCCTGATGACGATGTCGTTGTGCGGGTTGAAATAAACGCAGATCGCCGGCTGCGATCGGATGACGGTTATTTCATCGCGCCAACTAAATGCGTCGTCATCTGGCGGTAATACGGGCGCCAGCGTCCCAGCGTCGGGGTTTCCAGCGTCTTTTGCTACGTTTTCGCCAGTGTTTTCCCCAGCGTCCGAAACGATGCTGGCGACGCTGCGAACATTGGCATGAGATGCCTTGCGGCAGGCTGTCGAGCAGAATTGTTGGGGACTGCCCCCACTGCGATTGCGCGGCCGGAAACCATGCCCGCATTGTTGGCAAATGCTGGCTTGCGTATTTTCGGCGGGCTGGTTATTTTCTTTTGCGATCGTGCCGCCAAGCCGATCTTCTTTAGTGGAAACCCCGTGGTCGCCCACCGCGGGGTTTCCTATTTCTGGATCTGGCGGCCAATCATTCCAAAGTTCCGGCGGGCGGTTAGCCAGTTCCCCAAAAACGTATTCCTGATCAATGGCGCTATTTGATGGGGTTAGCCACTGTAAGTCGTTGATATCGTTTTTCCGCAGCTCTTCGGCGCGGTTTGTCCGAACTGAGCAATAAAATCTGACGCATTTGTAGGGTGGGTTACGCCATGCGCCGGCTGAGGCCCGCTCGTGGCTTACTCTACTACGTCACAAACTACGCTGTCATTCCGGGGCCGCGAGCGTAGCGAGCGGAGCGCCGGGTAGGTGAGGATGTTACCACCCTCACCCCCCACGGACCCGGACGTGCAGGATTACCGCTTCCGGTTCTTCATGAGAGAGCCTGGCTAGCGGTGGCGTACTGATGGACGATGCGAGGTCGCGGGAGGGGATGGCGGGCGAGGAAGGCAGAGAACCGCTCCCATGAGAGAGGCTCCGAGCGCGTCCGCCGTTCCAGCCACTTCCTCCACGTCCTTGTGATCTGATGAGCGTAGGTGGCGAGTTGCCGGCTGTTCCCCGTGATACCGTAGTAGGCATAGTGACCTACCAGCTTCTCAGACAGCCGCTTGCGCTGATCGAGGATCGGCAGGTGGCGGTTGAACCGACACCACTCCTTCGCCGCGAGCAGCGCGCGAGCGAGCCGGCTCTTGGCCGTCCGTTGCCGTACCACGTTCTGCCCCTTGAGTGACTTCGCCCAGGTGTGGGTGAAGCCCAGAAAGTCGAACGGCGGTTCGGCGCAGTCCGGATGCGTGCCACCTTTGCGCTCGGGGCGGAAGTCGACGAACCGGGTCTTGTCGGGATGCAGCGTGAGCCCATACCGTGCAAGCCGTTTCCCCAGCACTTCCAGAACCCGTTTGGCGTCGCGGTGGTTCTTGAACGTCATCACGAAGTCATCGGCAAAGCGCACCAACGTACACTCTCCCAGCATGCGGGGTCGCACCTCTGCCTCGAACCATTCGTCCAGCACGTGGTGCAGGAAGATGTTCGAGAGCATCGGTGAGATGACGCCGCCTTGCGGGGTACCTTCAGTCGCAAGGCGCAGGGTTCCATCTTCCAGGACCCCTGCTTTCAGCCACTTGTCGATCATCCGTCGGATCACGCCATCCGTTACTCGCTGGTCGAGGAACGCCCGAAGTTGCGCGTGCGGAATCGAGTCGAAGTACTTGCGTATATCGACATCCAGCACCCAGTGCTGTCCATGCCACGAGATGGCGCCATGCAGTTTGCGCAGCGCCTCATGGGCTGAGCGTCGCGGTCGGAAGCCATACGAGCAAGGCATGAAGTCCTGCTCGTAGATGGTCGCCAGAACCATGACAATCGCCCGCTGCGCCACCTTGTCTTCAAAGGTCGGAATGCCGAGCGGCCGCTTTGAGCCGTCTGCCTTCGGGATGTAGGTTCTGCGCACCGGCGGGGCTTTGTAGCTTCCGGACTTGATGCGATTGAGCAGGTCCAAGAGATTGGCCTGCAGCTTCGCTTCATATTCCTTCGCGGTAACACCGTCGATGCCAGTCGCTCCATCCTTGCGGGTCAGCCGGTAGGCTTTCAGCATCCATTCCAGATCGATAACGTGGTGCAGCGAGAACAGCACCTTCTTCGGCTTCGCTCTCGCCAGTTCGGCTATCCATTGTCGTTTCGTGTACAGGTTCGCGAGGTTCATGTCCCCTCCCGTGTTTCCCGGCAATGGTTCTCTCTCACGACGCCTCCCTTTCCTCCATCGGGTCCCAGTGAGCCCAGTTCCCCGCTCTCGTCGGTACTATGAAGGCGCTACGACTTCCCACCCGCGTATCAACGGTCACTTATTGGTTCGCTCCCGCCGCCCACGCGATCCTCCTGGTTCGTGTCCCGCCGTGGCGCTCCTGAAGGAGCGGAGGTCTCCTCCAGGCCGGGGCTTTTGTTGCCGGCTGCCCTGCTCCGGTTCTCGCACGTGGACGCGAATGGGATCTCTCAGGTCTTCAGGCGATCCATCCCGTGCCTCTGCTCCGTTCCAGGACCCCGGTCGAACCAACGTGCCCTCGCCAGTGACGGCCACGTCGATGCTGCCCCCGCATTCCGGACTACGAAGGCTTCAGCGAAAATGATTTCGGGGCTAACCCGCAGCTTCAGCACCTGCTACCGTACGCTTCACGCGTGACGTTGCCGCACACGTGCAAGGCTCGCTTCCGGCTGGCGGGCTGCGCCTTTGCCGGGAGGGAGTCGAACCCTCTGGACCGCTACGAAAGGTTTCAGCTCGTTTTCACGATCGTCCTCCTCTCCTGCTCTCCTGACGCTACCGGAATCCATAACCACAGACCGCCCGGTTGCGACCGACGAGCGAGCCACTGCCGGCTGGGGTTATGGTTTCCGGGCTCGTCGGCAAGTCGGTGAAACCGACTTGCCGACGCCCCGGAATGACAGCGTAGTCTGTGACGCAGTACCGCTAACTCACCCTACCAGTGCTCACCAATAAACCGCGCTACAAACCGGCCGCCTTGAGGATCATATCGGTATCGGCCAGCCAGACTGCGTCGTCCTTCTTCAGGCGCGTGAGAACACGTCGCGTCGCGGCCGCGCCATCAGGCGTGCCGACGACGAACGGATGGAGCCCGATGACCACTGTCGTCGCCTCGCGCCCGGGATCTGCACGGGCCTCGCTGGCGAGCTCCAACACGTAATCGAGCCAGAGCGTCTCGATCTCGTTCGCCGACTTCATCCTCGCCAGAAACTGACCCATGTCGACGGTGACGGTCGGATAAGGCAGCAGCACCAATACGCCGTCCGGAGTCCGCAAGCGTGAAACGGTGTCGGAATCCATCTGATCGATGTTGTAGGTAATCCCAGCGGCGGCCATTGCCTGCATGGTGTCGCCGTTGGAATAGACGCTGGGACTTGACCAGCCGCTCGGCCGCACCCCGGTCTTTGAGGCGATCAGCTCCAAGGTTCGGCGAATATAGTCTTTCTGTTCGGCCAGTCCGCGCCCGAGCGGCAGGATGTCGTTGCTGTTGTTCATGCCGTGAGCGATGATCGGCGCCTTCGGCTGAGCAGCGCGGAACTCCTTCCATACTGAAGGGTACGTGCCGGGGAACGTGGCGTTCAACACGATACTGAGCGGAACGTCCAATTCCTTGAACAGCCGGCCTACGCGCAAGTTACCTGCGGTGATCGCATATTGGCGGAAAGCTTCGTTCACGAGATCGGGGTTGCGGGCCACCAGGTCTGGGCGCAACACCGGGCCCTGACCGAAGCCGAACACCTCGACGAACAGAGCAAAGCTGACGGCCACCTTTTTTCCGCCCGGCCAGGCGGAGACATGAACCGGCTCACGCGGGAATTTGGTAACCCAGTCGGTTATCTCCTGCGCAAAGGTGACCCTGGTGAAAACGTGAATGGCGAGCAGGAGTAGCACCCCGGTGATGAGCCGAAGAGCGCCGATTTTCCATTTCTTTGTCACTCGATCACCTCGTCGGCGAGCGCCAGCAGTGTTGGCGGGATGGCGACGCCGAGCGCCTTTGCGGTGCTCAAGTTGGGGGCGAAGCTGAATTTGCTCGCCTGCTCGACCGGAAGCTCGGCGGCTTCGACACGCGCAGAATCTAACTGAGGGAGTCCGAGGCTCAAGCAAGGGAGCTGGGAGCCCCCTTGTCTTTTGCAGAGCCTCGCTACGCACTGGGTCGCTATTGCAATTGCTGCTTCACCTTTTTCAGTCCGGCGTTGACGCACTCCTCGTCTTTGCCTGGCGAGCCGGATAGGCCCACTCCGCCGATCATCTCGTTACCGACCTTGATGGGTACGCCGCCATTGATCGCGATCACGTGCGGCAACGTGGTCTGTTCGCGCCGCACTGGCCGCGTCTTCATGTCCTGAAAGAAGGCCTCGGTGGTCATTCTGAACGCATTCGCGGTGTAGGCCTTTCGCCGCGCGTTCTCGACCGTATGCGGACCGGCCCCGTCGCCGCGCAGCGCTACCAGCGTCTCGCCGTCCCGATCGACCACGACCGCAGAGGCGGCGTAACCCATGGCTTTGCAGGCTTCGAGCGCGCCGTTGGTGATGGCAAGCGCAACGGAAAGACTCAGGTCCTTGTGCTGCAAGAGCTGCGCGGACGCGGAAGCGGCAAGAGGCAGTGCAGGAGCAGCAGCGGAAGCCACAAGCATGATTGTGCGCGACATGATGTAACTCTTTTTAATGGGTTAGGGCTGAGTTCGTAGCATAACCAGCTCGGCTCGACCATCACGACTGCTTTCAACCAGCGTCCGATGTGGGCTAGACTTGCCCCAACCGTGCAAGGGAGAACCCGATGCCGACATGGCAACCCGATCCAAGCTTTTATCCGTCTCCGCGCCAGGCCGCGAAGGCGCCTCCCGAGATGCTGGCCTATGTGGCGGCTTTCGATCCCGGCAGAAGAAACGCGGATGCCATCGCCGTGGTCGACGTCGATCCGGCCTCGCCTTCCTACAGCAAGATCGTCGGTACCGTGGCGGTGGGGACCGCGGGCGACGAGTTTCATCATTTCGGCTGGAACGCATGCTCGTCATGCCTGTGCCCGAACGCTCCGCATCCGCATGTGGAGCGGCGCTATCTGGTGGTTCCGGGGCTGCGTTCCTCGCGCATCTACATTCTCGACACCAAGCCCGATCCGCGCGCGCCGAAGGTCGTTAAAGTGATCGAGCCGGGCGAGCTCGCGGAGAAGACCGGCTATACGCGTCCGCACACCATTCACTGCGGTCCCGGAGGCATCTATGTCACCGCGCTCGGCAACAAAGACGGTGCTGCGCCGGGCGGAATCTTTGTCATGGATCATGAAAGCTTCGAGCCGCTCGGCCGCTGGGAGGTCGAGCGCGGCCCGCAGCAGCTTGCATACGACGGCTGGTGGCATCTCGGCTATGACACCATGGTTACCAGCGAATGGGGAACGCCCGACACGTTCGAGAACGGGCTTGTCCCCGAGGTGCTGCTTGGGGGCCAGTACGGCCACAAGTTGCATTTCTGGGATTTCACCAAGCGCCGGCACGTGCAGGAGCTCGACTTCGGCGCCGAGCACCAGCTCGTCTTCGAGCTGCGCCCCGCGCATGATCCGACCAAAGCTTATGGGTTCGTCAACTGCGTGGTCAGCCTCAAGGATCTGTCGTCCTCGATCTGGACCTGGTTTCGCGAGGGCGACAAGTGGGCAGCCCGCAAGATCATCTCCATTCCGGCGGAGCCTGCCGATCCCGACCGCCTGCCGCCGGTGCTCAAAGGGTTCAAGGCCTGCCCGCCGCTGGTCACGGACATCGATCTCTCCATGGACGACCGCTTCCTCTATGTCTCGTGCTGGGGCACGGGTGACCTGCAGCAATACGATGTGTCGGATCCTTTCAATCCCAAGCTCACCGGTAAGGTGCGGATCGGCGGCATCGTCTCGCGCGCCACTCATCCCGGCGCAAAGAACGGCAAGCTCGGTGGCGGACCGCAGATGGTCGAAGTGAGCCGCGACGGCCGGCGGGTCTATTTCACCAACTCGCTCTATGGCGCCATCGATCCACAATTCTATGAGGGCGGCTTCGACGGCTGGATGGTCAAGCTCGATGCTGATCCGAACGGCGGGCTTTCCTTCGATCCGAACTTCTTCATCGACTGGCCGAAGGGACGCCTGCCGCACCAGGTGCGGCTGCAAGGCGGAGACTGCTCGTCGGATTCGTATTGCTATCCCTGATACCGTAGCCCGCATGAGCGCAGCGAGATGCGGGACCATGCCTCGCCTGCCGCCGCGCCCGGATATCGCTTGGCTCATCCGGGCTACGGGCTATCAGATTACAATCTGCAGGCCATGATCGCCGAACTTTGGCCTTGGCTGGTGCTTGCCGGACTCGGGCTCTACCACGGCGTCAATCCCGCGATGGGCTGGCTGTTCGCCGTCGCTCTCGGCTTGCACCGCAAGAGCCAGAGCATCGTCCTCATCTCGCTTGTGCCAATCGCGCTCGGCCACGCAGCCTCGGTTGCCTTGGTCGTGGCTGCGGTCCTTATTGTCGGGCTTGTGGTGGATCGCGCCATTCTCAGCGAGCTCGCGGGGTGCGTGCTCATTGCATGGGCGCTCTGGCACGCACTCTATGGCCATCGGCAGCGGCTAGTGGTCGGCATGCAAACCGGCCTCCTCGGGCTCGCGCTGTGGTCGTTTCTGATGGCGACCGCCCACGGCGCCGGCTTGATGCTGGTGCCGGCCCTGCTGCCGCTCTGCTCGAGCGCGCTCGCAGCACCATTGACGTCGGACTCGGCAATCCTGATCGCGCTGGCCGCGCTCGGCGTGCACACCGCCGCCATGCTCGCAGCGATCGCCATTATATCGCTTGCCGTCTACAACTGGATCGGCGTCGGCTTTCTGCGCCGGGGATGGATCAATCTCGATCTCGTCTGGATCGCGGCGCTGCTCACCTGCGGCATTGCCTTGCTCGCGTTATAGAAGCGGAATCTATTCGGTCGTAGGGCGGGTTAGCAGCGAGCCGGCTTCAGGCCGGCTCGCTGGTGTAACCTGCCATCGGCGGTGGGTTACGCCGACAAGTCGGCACCATCACGCGATCAGAACGGTCCGGCGCCGAAGTTGAGCCGTTGCGTCAAATCGAAATTCGCTTTGCTGGTTGGAAGGGCGTAATCGACATGGAGCGCGCCAAGAGGAGAGTCCCAGATGAGGCTGGCTCCGATCGAAGATCGTATCTGGCGCGAATCCGAGGGCATGAAGGACTGGGACGAGCCCGGAAACGAGGTCGGACCGCGATATCCCCAGAGGCTGCCAGCATCTGCGAAGACTGCGCCCTTGAGGGCAACTCCGGGGGGAAGCCCCGGCAGGGGCGCCGTCAGTTGCGCCGATGTCGCCCAGTAACTGCTGCCACCGATATTGTCCATTGTGGTGCCGGGAGTGAGATCGCGTGGGCCGAAGCCGTTCGGCGCGAAACCGCGCACGAGCTGCGGCCCGCCGAAAAAGCTGCTCAGGAAAGGCAGGCTCTGTCCGCCATAAGGCACGATTGTACCGCCTTGCAGACGAGCGCTGGCGACAAGGTCGTTAGCGACGGTCTTATAATAACGAACGTCTCCAGTGGATTTGAGGAAGTCTGCACCGCCCCCCAACCCCGCAACATCCTGCTTGAAATCGGCGCGGATGCCGTCACTGGGCTTGCGCGGATTGTCGAGCGAGCTGTAGGTGAGCGTCGAGCCGGCGGCGGAGGTCCAGGTGTGCCCATTCAACGCCGCCTGCTTGACCACAACCGACGCCTCGCCGTTGGCAAAACACCCGGGGGGTGGATTGGCCGGCGAGCAGTCCATGAGTGCCGGGGCAAGCGACAGGCTCTGGTTGATGAGCGAATAGCGGACCTCGGCGCGGAAGTTCTCGTCCACCGGAGCGCCTACCCGCACGTCCCCACCGTAAGTCGATCTGCCATAGGATTGGTAGGCATTGGTCAGGCTCTCGCTGTAGAAGATATCCGTTCCCAGCGACACGTGATCGCCGAGCAGATAGGGATCGACAAAGCTGACCGAGCCGCCGCGCACATACTGCCCGAGCGTTGCCGTCACTTTCACGAATTGACCGCGGCCAAGAAAATTCATTTCCGAGACGCTGATCTCGCCCACGAGCCCCTCGGCGCTGGAATAGCCGCCGGAGAAGCTGAAGTCTCCGGTCTTCTGCTCGTCCACGGCGATCGCAAGCACGAGACGGTCCACCGCTGATCCTTCCTTGGTGGAAATGGCCACGGAATTGAACAGGCCAAGCGCCTTCAACCGGAGCTCGGCGTGCTCGATCAGGGCCCCATTGTATGGGTCGCCTTCCGCGAATTCGAGCTCTCGCCGGATCACCTCTTCCCGCGTGCGCGCATTGCCGCGAATCACAATGCGCTCGATGTAGCGGTGCGCAGCGTCATCAAGCACGAGAACGATCTTGATTGTCTTCGTCCGCGCGTCACGCTGGAGCTGCGGCTGCACGAGAACAAAAGGATAGCCGCGCTTGCCAAGCGCGGTGGCAATATCGCGGCGAGCACTGTCCGCGGCTTCGCCGCTGAAAACCCGACCCGCCGCAAACGGCACCAGCGGCAAGACGCTGGCACTGCTCAATGCAGGAATGTGAGATTCGATCTCGATCGCGCCTGCGCGATAGCGGTCTCCTTCCTCGATAGTGAACTGCAGCAAGATACCCTTCAGGGCGGGATCGTAGTTGCCTCGCGTGGAAACCACTCGCGCGTCCGGGAACCCGTTCTTGCCATAGAATTTTCGGATGAGCTCGCAATCGGCTGCGACGCGATCGGGATCGTAGACGTCGTTCGTCTCGAGAAAGGCGAACCAGCCGGATTCGGTCGTAGTGATGACCGCCTTTAATCGTTGTTCGGAAAAGGCGCTGTTGCCAGCGAATGCGACGCGTTTTACCCTGGTCTTCGCGCCTTCCCGGATCTCGAAGAGAAGATCGACGCGCCCTTCACCCCGCTCGATCGTTTTTGGCGTGACCTGAGCATCATATCGGCCCTGTCGCCTGTAGAGCGCGACGATGCGTGCAACGTCGGCTTGCACCGCCGGTCTGGTAAGCGGGTTGTTCGGTTTGAGGCTCGTCGCCTTTGTAAGATCGGCATCCTTGAGCGCTCTGTTTCCTTCGAATTGCAATCGTCCGATAACCGGAGCCTCGACCACATTGACGACCAGATGCCCTTCCCTGCGAGTCACCCTGATGTCTTCGAATGCTCCGGTTGCATAGAGCTCCTTGATTGCCGCATCGAGTACACCGGGCGTGGTCGGAACGCCGGCGCTAATGTGGAAATGCGTCTTGATGTCGTCGGCGTCCACACGCCGGTTGCCCTCAACCGTGATGGTTACCTCCGACGCCGAGGCCACATGGGTGAAGATGGCCGCAAGCAACCCTGCGATCAGGATTGGCTTGGCTGCCCGGCGCGTTAACCAATGATTTGCGCACGGCCCCGCCGAGTGGTTACGCAATACCATCATTGGCCTCCGGGCTGAAACATTGACCGGGGTTGGCGGCGAAAGCATGATCGGTTGTTGCGACCCGAAAGGCGTTATGGCGGGGCGCCCTAGGCGCTCCGTACCTGCCGTGTTGTTAACCTTCATGGCCGTCGGGACACGGAGTCATCCTGATCCGGTGAACTGCATGCTTTTCCGCACACGAAACTTAACGGCGACCTAATTTCTGGCTTCACATGAAGCCGGGATTGCGGGGCAGATACCGGGTCCAATCTCCGAAGTCGCGCGTGGAAACCAGCACCATTGGAAACGTGATCCGTAAGCCGTGCTCTGCGGCAATCCTGAGTGCCCTCTCGTTGGCGGCGGGAAGGAACTCCGAGACCTGGGAAGCTCCACAGTCTGCCGCGAGAATCAGTGCAGTCGTGAATGCAGCGCCCATCTCGTTTGGCTGCACCACCGCGAGCGGACCTACATGTCCGGTGGTGGAAACGTAGGCATAACTGATGCACTCGTCCCGCCCATGCAAGAAATAGCCTTTCATTGCTTTGTCGTGGAGCAGATACCTGTGGTGCTTCTCGCGTGAAATGCCCAAGACGCCTAAATCGATTTGTGCAAGCCGGCTCAGATGCGAAGCAGTGGCTTCGATGCACGTGGCGCGTAATGTCTCGCCGTGAAGACGCTTCATCAAGGCCTCGCGCTCAATGCTGAAAAAATAGATCGGAAACCGGGGGAACAGCCCATGACCGATATACAATCCCTGCGACACGACGTTGAAGGTAAAGGTTATGAGCGCTTTGTTGGTAGCGCCTGCTTTCCTAGCGTGTTCAAATGTTCGCGTTAGAAGCTCCTTGCCGATTCCACGGCCTTGGGCGCCGGGGGCGACGAATAATTCCGCGAGGAACCAAAGGTCGTCACACACCCAGCTGAAAGCAAAACCGAGGATTTCTCCGTCGGCTTCAGCCAACCACAGGCCATCAGGATCATTCCGCAGCGAAAACAATTGAAAGTCAGGAGGGCGCAAGGTTGCCATCGGCCCAAACCCGTGACGTTGGGTAAGGTCATTAATGCTGCGAACGACGAGCTCTTCGGCGCTCTGCAGCTCTTCGGGACGGGGAGATCGGAATACAGTCGGCACCAGGACAACTCCGTGACAGTAACCACGGTAAGCACCAGGGTAGAGCAACAACTCTGTGGTGTCGCCAGGAGTGGATCTCAAGCTGGTATGGTAGTACTGGGGGCCAGCGCAGCGAACCGGCGCTGATAAAGAAACGACCGCTAATCGAGGCGGCAATCACTGGGAAGACGTTTGCCCGATTTTCAGAGCGGGGGGCTGCCCCGCCACGGCATCCAGCGGGGAGTTGGCTGGGATGCCCGGAGCCATTGAGGCGAGCGAAAGTGTCGCGTAGGTTCTCAGTTGAGCCGCGATGAGCCGCGTGCAACCGGCTTAGGACATTTGGATGTCGCACGCCGTAGATACCCATAAGGGAGACCAGCTGACGCAAGCGCAGCGCGAGCTTGCCGAAGCGCGCGAGCTGCAGGCAGCCAGCGCGGAGGTTCTGCGCCTTATTTCGAGCTCGCCGAGAGACGTCCAGCCCGTTTTCGATGCCATCGCCGAAAGGGCGGTGCGGTTGTGCAACGGCCAGTTCTCGTTCGTGGTGCGCTTCGATAACGAACTTCTCCGTTTTGGCGCCAGCCATGGTCTGACCTCGCAGGGACTGCAGATCTTCAGGCAAGGCTTTCCACGGCCGGCTGACGAGGAGACGGCTGCGGGACGGGCAGTTTTGCACCGCGAGGCGGCGCATATTCCGGATGTGTTGGTCGATCCCGCCTACGGCAGTTTTGGTCACGCTCTCGCCGACGCCGTGAGTTACCACAGCATCCTCGCGGTGCCGATGCTGCATGACGGGAATCCGATCGGCGCAATCGCGGTTGCCCGTGCGCAGATCGGACATTTCCCAGATGCCCAGATCACTTTATTGCAGACCTTCGCCGATCAGGCGGTGATCGCAATCGAGAACGTGCGCCTGTTCGATGCGGAGCAGCAGCGCACGCGCGAGCTCGCCGAATCTCTGCAGCAGCAGACCGCCACCGCTGACGTGCTCAAGGTGATCAGCCGGTCGGCTTTCGACCTTCAGACCGTTCTCAACACGCTGGTCGAATCGGCTGCACGATTGTGCGATGCATACGATGCGGTGATCCTTCTCCGTGAGGGCGATTCACTCGCAATCAGCGCTCATCACGGTCCCATACCGATTGACTTCGTCAAATTTCCGGTCTCGAGGGGGTGGACCGCCGGACGTTCTGTCGTCGATCGGACTCCTATCCACGTCCACGACCTCACTGCCGAGAGTGACGAGTTTCCGGAGGGCAGCGCAATTGCGCGGCGCTTGGGCCAGCGTACCATGCTGTCTGTTCCCCTCTTGCGGGAAGATGAAGCGCTCGGCTGCCTTGTGATCCGTCGTGCCGAGGTACGGCCATTCACTCAGCGTCAGATCGAGCTGGTAACGACATTCGCCGACCAGGCGGTGATCGCGATCGAGAACGTGCGGCTGTTCGATACCGAGCAGCAGCGCGCGCGCGAGCTCTCCGAGTCTCTGCAGCAGCAGACCGCCACCGCCGACGTGCTCAAGGTCATCAGCCGCTCTGCCTTCGACCTGCAGACGGTGCTGGACACCCTCATCGCGACCGCGGCGAGGCTATGCGAGGCGCGGCGGGGGGTCATTTGCAGACATGACGGCGATTCCTATCACGGCGTCGCCTTCTACAACTGTTCGCAGGAGCTTATCGATTTCATCAGGGGCCACCCCATCAGGCCAGGCCGACACACCGTCACCGCCAGAGTCGCACTCGAACGACAGATTGTCCACGTTGCCGACCTGCAGGCGGACCCCGAGTACACCTACGCGCTGCGCGATGTCGATCCCATACGGACGGAGCTCGGCGTACCCATGTTCCGGGGAGACGAGCTCGTCGGTGTCGTCATTCTCTACAAGCTCGAGGTGCAATCGTTCACCGACAAGCAGATCGAGCTGGTCAGGACTTTTGCCGACCAGGCCGTCATCGCCATCGAGAACACGCGGTTGCTCAACGAGCTGCGTGAATC
This sequence comes from uncultured Alphaproteobacteria bacterium, assembly GCA_963841705.1. GTDB lineage: Bacteria > Pseudomonadota > Alphaproteobacteria > Rhizobiales > Xanthobacteraceae > VAZQ01. The sequence goes on along the minus strand of CAWJDY010000018.1, from coordinate 150,196 downwards.
CCTGCAGCAGCAGACCGCCACCGCCGATGTGCTCAAGGTGATCAGCCGCTCGACATTCGATTTGCCAGCCGTGCTGAACACGCTGGTCGAATTGGCAGCGCGCCTTTGCGACGCGGAAATGGCGGCAATCATGCGGCCGAAAGGGGAGATCCTGCAATTCGCTGCCGACTACGGTTATACGCCCGACTATCGGGCGTATGTGGAAAATCATCCGATTCTTCCATGGGACCGGGGCACGGTAGCCGGTCGCGCCGTGCTCGAGGGAAGAAGCATTCATATTCCGGACGTGCTGGCCGATCCGGAATATGAAGTGACTGAACGGGCAAGCATCGGTGGATTTCGCACGCTCTTGGGCGTTCCGCTGATGCGAGAGGGAACTTCGATTGGCGTGATTGTTTTGCAGCGAAATACAGCTCGCCCGTTCAGCGACAAGCAGATCGAGCTGGTGTCAACTTTTGCCGACCAGGCGGTGATCGCGGTCGAGAACGTGCGTCTGTTCGACGAGGTGCAGGCGCGCACACGCGAGCTGAGCGAATCCCTGCAACAGCAGACTGCTACTGCCGACGTGCTGAAGGTTATCAGCAGCTCTCCCGTCGATACGCAGCCGGTGTTCGACGCTATCGTGCGGAGTGGGCTCAAGCTCTTTCCGAACGCCGCGATCATGATCACGCTCGCGGACGGCGATGAGGTGAAGGCCGTGGCCGCTGCCGACCCGGATCCGGACCGCGCCGAGGCGTTGCGGCGCCGGTTTCCAATCCCGCTCTCGCGCGATTACATGAATGGGGTCGCCATTCTCGATGCCAAAATCGTGGACATTCCGGATGCCGCGAATGCGCCGCCCGGGATGGCAAGCGGCATCCGAAATTTCCTGGCCAGCGGCTACCGGGCGGCGACCAACATGCCCATGCTGCGCGGGGACGCCGCGATCGGGGCGCTCAGCGTCAACCGCCTCGCGCCCGGACCGCTCACGGACAAGCAGATGGCGCTTTTGAAGACTTTCGCCAACCAGGCCGTGATTGCCATCGAGAACGCGCGCCTGCTCAACGAGCTGCGCGAGGCGCTGCAGCAGCAGACGGCCACGGCCGACGTGCTCAAGGTGATCAGCCGGTCAACCTTCAACTTGGATAAAGTCCTCGATACGCTCGTTGAATCCGCGACTCGGCTCTGCGATGCCGATCATGCTTGGCTGTTCCAACGGGAGGGCAATTTTCTGCGGTGGGCCGCCAGCTACGGCCATACAGCCGATGTGCACGGGCGGATCAGGAATTTTTTCCAGCCTCTGAAAGTCCCCATCGATCGCGGCAGCGTAACCGGGCGAGCCGCACTGGAGGCACAAGTGGTTCACGTCACCGACGTACTTGCAGAACCCGACTATGCTTGGGGGGAAGCGCAAAAGGTGGCGGGGTATCGCGCCGCGCTTGGCGCGCCGCTGCTGAGCAAAGGAGACGTGGTCGGTGTGATCTTCGTAGGCAGGACCGTGCCGCAGGGGTTTTCGGCGAAACAGATAGAGCTGGTGACGACCTTCGCCGATCAAGCCGTCATCGCCATAGAAAATGTCCGGCTGCTCAACGAGCTGCGCGAATCTCTCCAACAGCAGACTGCCACCGCCGATGTGCTGCGCGTCATCTCGAGCTCCCCCGGTGACCTCGAGCCGGTGTTCGAGGCCATGCTGGAGAACGCGACCAGGCTCTGCGAGGCCAAGTACGGTATGCTCTGGCTGTTCGAAGACGGGGGATTTCGACCTGTCGCGCTGCATGGCGTGCCGCCCGCGCTCGCCGAAGAGCGGCGACGCGATACGATATTGCGGCCCGACCCTGACCTTCCGCTCGCTCGGCTCCCCCGTACAAAGAAACTGATTCATATCGCCGACATCACCAAGGAGTCGTCGTATCTCAGAGGGTCTCGACCGCTCGTTGCTTTGGCTGATATCGGCGGCGCGCGCACTCTTCTGATGGTGCCGATGTTGAAAGAGAACGAGCTGGTCGGCTCTATCGCCATCTACCGCCAGGACGTACGGCCGTTCACCGACAAGCAGAGCGAGTTGGTCACCAATTTCGCCAGTCAGGCCGTTATCGCCATTGAGAACGTGCGCCTGTTGAACGAACTCCGTGCGCGCACCACGGAGCTCGCGCGCTCGGTCGAGGAGCTGCGCGCGCTCGGCGCGGTCTCCCAGGCGATCAATTCCAGCCTTGACCTGGAAACGGTGCTCGACACCATCGTCGCCAAGGCCACGCAGATTTCCGGGACGGAAGCAGGCGCCATCTACGTCCTGGACGAGCAGCAGAGAGAATTCCAGCTCAGGGCCACCTTCGGCATGAGCGATGAATTGATCGCGGCGGTCCGCAACATGCATTCCGAAATTTCCGAGGCGGTCGGCTTGTTGACTGAGGCGCACGAACCCAGTCAGCAGGCCGATCTGCGCGATTCGCCCGCCACTCCCATCAACGAAACCATCCTGCGCGCAGGGTACCGGGCGCGGCTGGTGGTGCCGCTCATGCGTTTCGGACATGTGGTCGGCGCCCTCATCGTCCGCCGCAAGGCGCCCGGTGAGTTTCCCGCCAGCACAGTCGACCTGCTCCAAACTTTTGCCACCCAATCCGCGCTGGCGATCCAGAACGCCCGGCTGTTCAGCGAGATCGGCGAGAAAAGTCGTCAGCTCGAGGTGGCGAGCCAGCACAAGTCGCAGTTCCTCGCCAATATGAGCCATGAGCTGCGCACGCCATTGAACGCGGTTATCGGCGTCACCGAGATGTTGCTGGAGGACGCGCACGATCTCAAACGGGAGGACGAGATCGAGCCGCTCGATCGGGTGCTGCGCGCCGCGCGCCATCTGCTCGCTCTGATCAACGACATTCTCGATCTTTCCAAGATCGAAGCCGGGCGAATGGAGCTGCACCTGGAGTCGTTTCTCTTGGCTCCGCTTCTCGAGGATGTGGTCAAGACCATCGAACCTCTCGCGACCAAAAACGACAACCGGCTCGTCGTGGATTGCGAGCCTGAGGTCGGCACGATCCACGCAGATCAAATTCGCTTCCGACAAGCGCTGCTCAACCTGATGAGCAATGCCAACAAGTTCACCGAAAACGGCACGGTCACCGTCGCTGCGCGCCGCGAGCCGAGCGACGGGCGTGAGTGGATCGCCGTTGCGGTGACGGATACCGGAATCGGAATGAACGCGGAGCAGATGGGCAGATTGTTCCAGGAATTCTCCCAGGCGGATTCATCGACCACCCGTAAATATGGAGGCACCGGCCTCGGGCTCGCGATCAGCCGGCATTTCTGCCGGATGATGGGTGGAGACATTACGGTCGACAGCAAACCCGGCGAGGGTTCAACGTTCACCATTCGCCTGCCGCGCATAGTAGAGGCCCAGCAGGCGAAGGCCGTTGCGGGGCCGGAACCCGGCCGCACCCATTCCGGTCCAGACCCGGCGCAGGCGCCGCGCATCCTGGTGGTGGACGACGATCCGACTGTGCGCGAGCTGGTGGCGCGCCACCTGGAGCGGGCAGGCTTCGCGGTGACCACCGCAAAAGGAGGCCAGGACGGACTGCGGCTCGCCCGCGAGCTGCGCCCTGCTGCGGTCACGCTCGACATCATGATGCCGGACCTTGACGGCTGGACCGTGCTTGCAGCCATGAAGGGCGATCCGACCTTGGCAAACATTCCGGTCGTGCTGATGACGATCGTGGAGGAGAAAAATCGAGGGTATGCCCTGGGCGCGGCCGACTATCTGGTGAAGCCGGTGAATCGGAGCAAGCTCGTCGAAGCATTGCGACGCATCTGCGGCTCCTCTGCCGGCCACGTCCTGCTTATTGACGATGATGACGTCGTGCGCCGCGGGGTGCGCCAGGCCTTGGAGCCGATCGGCTGGCATGTCACCGAGGCGGAGAATGGGCGCATCGCGCTCGATTCGCTTTCGACCTCGCGGCCCGATGTCATCATTCTCGATCTGATGATGCCGCGGATGAACGGGTTCGAGTTTCTCGATGAGCTCCGAGCACGCGGCGAATGGCGCGATATTCCGGTCGTGGTCATAACCGCCAAGGACCTGACGGAGGCGGATCGCGACCGGCTCAACGGCGGCGTCGAGCGCATCATTGAGAAGAGCAAACCCGATGAGATGTTGCGCCGGCTGACAACCGAGCTCAGTAAATGGGTCAAGCCGGCAGTTGCGGGGCGGGCATGAAGATTCTCTACGTCGAGGACAACGAAGACAACATCTATATGTTGAAAAGCCGCCTGACGCGGGCCGGCCACACGGTCATCATCGCCAGCGACGGCGCACAGGGCGTGGCTCTGGCGGCGAGCGAAAGGCCGGATCTCGTACTGATGGATCTAAGCCTGCCCGTGCTCGATGGGTGGGAGGCTGCGCGTCGCATCAAGAGCGCACCCGAGACGAGCGGCATTCCAATCATTGCGCTGACGGCGCACGCAATGCCCGGCGATCAGGAAAAGGCGCTCGCCGCAGGATGCGACGATTTCGATACCAAGCCGGTGGATATCAGCCGCTTGCTTGGCAAGATCCGCGCGCTGGCGCCGGCGGGGAGCACGTCGTGAACAAGGCAGAAGCGGCACTCCTCGTTGTCGACGACAACGAGGACAATCGATACGCCCTCACCCGGCGCCTCTCGCGCGAGGGGTATGCGAACGTCGCCACGGCCGTTGATGGCCGACAAGCCCTGGAGCTCTTGCACAGCAAGCCGTTCGATCTGGTGCTGCTCGACATCATGATGCCGCACATGAACGGCTACGAGGCGCTGGAGCAGATGAAACAGGACGAAAAGCTCCGGCACATCCCGGTCATCATGATCTCGGCTGTCGACGACATGGACAGCGTCATTCGCTGCATTGAGCTCGGCGCCGAGGATTACCTGCCCAAGCCTTTCAATCCCACCTTGTTGCGCGCCCGTGTGGGTGCATCTCTGGAGCGCAAGCGCCTGCACGACCAGGTGGCCGCGCAGGCCGCCGACCTGGCCGCATGGAATCGCACTCTCGAGCAGCGCGTCGAGCAGCAGCTCTGCGAGATCGAGCGCGTGAGCCGCCTCAAGCGGTTCCTTTCGCCCCAGGTCACCGACCTCATCCTGTCATCAGGCGATGACCGCGTGCTCGAGAGCCACCGGCGCGTGATTACCGTGCTGTTCTGCGACATGCGGGGCTTTACCGCCTTCTCCGAGACAACCGAGCCCGAGGAGGTGATGGCGGTGCTGCGCGAATATCACGCCGTGCTCGGCAACCTGATCCACAAGCACGAGGGGACGGTCGAGCGCTTTGCCGGCGATGCGATCATGGTCCTGTTCAATGATCCGCTGCCCTGCTCGGACCCCAATCTGAAAGCCGTACAAATGGCGATCGAGATGCGCGGGCAGGTCGGCGCTCTCCTCTCGAAATGGCGCAAGCAAGGCTACGACCTTGGCTTCGGCATCGGGATAGCGCATGGCTACGCCACGCTCGGCCGCATCGGCTTCGAAGGCCGTTTCGACTATGGAGCGGTGGGCACCGTGGTCAATCTCGCGGCGCGCCTGTGCGCGGATGCGAAAGACGGTCAAATCCTCATCGATCCCAAGGTGCAAGCCACGATTGAGGCCTCGACCACCACGGAGCCCGCCGGCGAGCTGCTGCTCAAAGGCTTTCACCGCCCGGTGCGCGCGTTCAATGTCTGCGCATTGGCGCCGAGCACGGTCTGAGAGTTTGCGGGCATAAAAGGGTTACCTGATGAGAATCGTTTTAGGGCTGCCGGCCTCGATCCTTCTTATGGCGTAGGGCTTCGTCACATCGCCGTTCCGGTCGAACGTGATCGAGCCCGATGCGCCAGGATAATTGCGGACGCGACGGAGAAAATCGCGGATATCCGAGCCGCTGAGAGATTCCCCCTTGTTCGCACCAATCGCCTCTGCGATCAGATGGACGATGTCGTACCCCTCCGCTGCAAAGAGCTCGGGCTTTTTTCCGAACTTGGCCTCGTATGCTGCGGTGAACCTTTCCACGGCTTCCCCTGCAGCGGGAGCCGCGAGAATATAGGTGGCGCCCTCGGCCGCCTCGCCTGCTTGCCGCAACACTTCCGGGTTCTGGACCGCCTCGGTGGTAAAAAAGAGCGGCTGTTGCAGCCCAATTCCGCGGGCTTGCTGCAGCACCGCGACCGTGTCCGGAGGATAAGACCCAACCAGGACTCCCTCCGTGTTTGCAGTCCTGATCTCGTTGAGCTGAGCGCGCAGGTCGGTCGTTCCTTGCGCGTATGGCTGCTCGATCGCTACCGTTCCACCCAATTGCGCAAAACGCGCCTTGAACGCGGTGCTGCCGCCGATCCCGCCTTCGTTGTTGATATAGAGCACCGCAACCTTTCGCAGGCCGCGATCGCGATAAAGATACTCTGCAAGTATGGCTCCCCGCACACTGCCCGACGGAACGACACGAAAGATGAAGTCTCCGGCGCCCGTGAGCTTTGGGCTCGTCGAAGCGGGACTGATGAGAACGACTTTGCGGGATTGCGCGAGCGGAGCAAGCGCGAGGGTAACGCTGCTGCACACTGCTCCCAGTACTCCGATCGGAGCCTTCGCGCCTGCCATGATCCTGTTGAACGCCGAAACACCGTCAGCTGGACTGCATCGATCGTCCTCTACGTCAAGCGCGAGGCCACCGATACCGCCGGCACTGTTGATTTCCTCCACCGCCATCTGCGCCCCGGTCCGAGCCGGAATTCCCCAGTGCGCAGCATCTCCGCTCAATGGCAATACCGCACCGATGCTGACCTGGCCGATCTCGGCCGCACCGGAGACTGCATTCCAGCCCAGGAAGCCACACGCACTCAAGAGACAAGCGATCCTAACGACAAGCCTAGAGATCTTGGTCATCCGATGCTCCTGACTTTACTGCCGCCTTGAATCCTGCGAGATGCCTCACGCTCTCGTAGGTTCGCATAGCCCTCGACGACTTCCAAGGAGAAGAAAAAACATGGGAGACAAAGTGACGGTCATCGAGCTCGCCCAGATGAAGCGCGAGGGGAAGAAGAGCGCAGGCGTAGTCGCCTGGGATTATCAGATCGCGCGGATCGCGGATCGGGCCGGGGTCGACATCGTTTCGGTAGGAGATTCGGTAGGCGTGAATCTGTGGGGGCACGAGAACCCGCTTGAAGTCACCATGGAGGAGATGCTGGTGGTCTGTAAAGCGGTGCGTCGCGGGGTGGCGCGCGCGCTCGTGAGCTGCGATTTTCCGTTCGGTCCTTTGCAGGAGGGGACGGCAAGCGCGGTCCGCGCTGCCATCCGCCTGGTAAAGCAGGGCGGCGCCGACATGGTGAAGCTCGACGCGGCCAGCGAATTTCCCGATGCGGTGCGGGCGATCGTGCGCGCAGGCATTCCTGTGTTCGCCCAGTTCGGGCTCACCCCGCAGACCGCGTTGCGCTACGGCGTCCCGTACAGCGCCCAGGGCTCGCCGCAAGCGCAGGCGACCGCCGAAATGACGGCAAAGCTCGTGCAGGAGGCAAAGCTCCTCGAAGCCGCGGGCGCCTCGCTCCTCGATTTCACCAATTCCGGGCCGATGGCCGGAGCCGCCGTCGTCAAGGCGGTCTCCATTCCTGTGATCGGGGGCTTTGGCGGCGGACCCTGGCTCGACGGCCGCATCAGGCTCGCGCACACCGCGATCGGCTATGGGGAGAAATGGATCGATGCCAAAACCGAGACCTACGCCAATGTTGCCAGGATCAGCCTCGATGCTTTCACGGCGTTGATCGCCGACGTGCGCGCCGGCCGCCAGATCAAGGGGTGAGCAAGAGAACGAGCCCTACGCCGACGCATCGATCGCGGCGAGCGCGGCTTTGGCCACCATCACGTCCTGCTCGATCTTGGCGCCGCCCGCCGCGACGGCGCCGATCACCTCGCCGCCCACGACAATCGGAAATCCGCCGGGCACGTTGGTGAAGTCGCCCATGCGCACCGTCATGCTCAAGGCGTTCTCCTCGGGGGCGTAACCCGTGGGCTGATGCTGCGAGGCCGACGTGATCGCCTTCTCTGGGTGGTGGTGATGGAGAAATGCCGCGCGCCATCCATCATCAGGAAAGCAATGAGCCGGCAACTCTGGTCGACCACCGCGAGACTGACCTTGCAGCCGATCTCCTCCGCCTTGGCAACGCCGGCCGCGAGCATTTTCAAGCTCGCTGCATGCGTGAGCCGATGGGTCGCAACCACATCCGCCATGCAAGCCTATCCCGCCAGCTCGCGCGTACCGGATGCAAACAGCTCCTCCGCCGCCACTGGCTTGGTGATGATGCGCTGCGTGAGCGCATGGCGGATCAGCTCGTCGATGACGCCGCGGTTCGGTGCAATGCCGTAAGGGAGCGGGTCGCCGGTAATCTCCATCACCCGCCGATGGACCTCGTCGACCTCGGTCGGCTTCTCGATCTTCCCCGCCCTGAGGCGCTCGACATAGCGGCGTTTCGCCTCGGCAAAGGCGCCGAACACGTCCGCAGCCAGATCGGGATGCTCGGCCAGGAGCTCGTCTTTCACCACCACCGTGTGATTGATCGGGTAGTGGCCGTTGCGGCGCAGTGCCGCAAGCCCCGCTTCGAGCGGATTGGGGATCAGCGGCTTCACGTCGGGCGAGCTCGCCTCGATACCGATCGCAGCGGCGAGCTCGCCCGCAGCGAGCATGTCGGCCATCTTCTTTCCCTTCTCGATCGGCACCACGTTGGGCGGCGCGCGATATTCCTCGACGTGCTCGTCGCCGGAAAGCATCCACGTGATCTTGCTGAGATCGACCCCATGCTCCTCTTGCAGGATGCTGCGCGCCCACACGCCGGTGGTGACGGTGTAGCCGCGATTGACCCCGACCCGCTTGCCTTCGAGGTCCTTCGGCGTGCGGATGCCGCCGCGCGTGTTGACCAGAATGGCGCCATGATGAAACGCGCGCACCAGGAACACCGGTACCGCAGTCATGCGTTTGCCGTGCGCCTTGGCGCAGATGTAGGTCGTGATCGCCATCTCGCAGATGTCGAACTCGAGCCCGCGCACCATGCGGCGGAAGGCCTCGATCAGGACCGGCACTTCGACGAAGTCGAAGGCGAAGGTCCGCGGCTTGACGCTGCCGTCCTTGAGCGCCTGGTTGTTGCCTTGCGTCCGGGTGACGGCCTTGAGCTGCATCTCACACCGTCGTCTGGGCCATGCCGGGACGGGCGGTGAGAGCTTCCTTCGCGGCATCCTTGAACGCCTGGTCCGGCGGCAGCACCACCGATACCGAGCGCACCCGGTGATGTGCCGGATCGACGCCGGGCGGGACGGTTCCTTTTTCGACAAGCGCCTTGGCCGCGCGCATCAGGCGATGACGCGCCATGATGATCCCGTTGTCGGTCGAGACCAAATTCTCCTTGGTACGATCGCAGATAGGGCCCATGCTCTCCTGCAGCGAGGCATCCTGCATGGCAAAACCGGCAACGCCGCTGAAGGTCTTGCCGGCCTTCTGCGCGGCGCGGTCGATCAGATAATCGTTGTCCTTGTTCGCGAGCGGCCGATACGTGCCCGGCACGTACTTGCAGTGCACGCCGGCACCGTCGCGCATGGCATCCACCTCGCGCCTGGTCAACGCGCGGACGGGGTGGAAATCATAGCTCCAGGCCCAGCAATTCTCGTCATCGATCGGGATCCAGAAATGGCCATGGATGGGATGATCCCCGCGCGGCGGGATCATGGTGAAGGAGGGCATGACCCAGGGCGTGATGCGCCAGTAGTAATTCCCGTTCTCGGCGTTGCGCCGCGCCCCGATGTAGAGGCCACCAGGCTGCTCCACCACCTCGAAATAGGGCTGCATGTCGGAGAGATTGTACTGATTGCCCTTGGCGCCCTTGAACAGCGGGTCGGAGCTCAAATCGCCGCGATGCAGGAACGAGACATGGCTGGAATCGATGCCACCCTCCATGGCTTGCAGCCAGTTGCACTCCTGCAGCCGCTTGGAGATGAAGGTCTGGGCGGGGGGAACGGTCGCGAACTCCCATTCCGGCAACGGCGGCTGTTTCTCCAGCAGCCCCATATAGGTCCACAGCACCGGGCCGCGTTGAACCAGCGGATATGATTTTAATTTGATCTTGCGGCAGAAACCGCTTTCCGCCGGCTCGGAAGGAACTTCGACGCATTGGCCGGCCACGTCGTATTTCCAGCCGTGATAGGCACAGCGCAGGCCGGATGCCTCGTTGCGTCCGAACCACAGCGACACTCCGCGATGCGCGCAGAACTCGTCGATCAACCCGTACCTGCCGTCCGTGTCGCGGAAGGCCAGCAGTCGCTCGCACAGAATCTTGACACGCACCGGCGGACAGTCGTTTTCGGGCAGCTCCTCGGTCATGAGCGCGGGCAGCCAATAGCTGCGGAAGAGGTGGCCCGTCGGCGTCCCGGGGCCGGTCTGGGTCAACAGCTCGTTTTGTTCTTTCCTGAGCATGGAGTTATTCCGTTACAGAGTATGTATCGGGGTTGAGACTAGGCATTGCGCCTGGGATCGGCAAGCAAGCGCGCGCAGTGCCGTGAATCTCTGGCGAGGCTCAGCAACACTCGAGCCCCATCCCATCAACTGCGATCAGGGCGTTCTTCATCCAGGCCGGCGGAAGGTCCTCCGCCACCACCGTGCCGACCGGCTTGAACAGCTTGAACTGGTGGCGTTGGTCGTCCCCTGTCCAGAACACGACCACCGTCTCGAGCGGCGGGCAGCCCGGCAAACCGCAGGCCACTTCCGCAACCATAATCGGCGCATCCCCGGCAAGCTTGAAGCGCTTGCGCGTCCACTCCTTCACCCGATCGACCGCGGCGAGTTTTCGGGATGCTGTTTCAGTGGCCCCAGCATGGTGCAGCCTCGTGACCCTCATCCAATGTGGCGCGCGCAGGCGCAATGCGCCATATCAGTGCGGAACTGGTTCTCATTGGAGGATTTCCGCGGTGGTGGAGAAGATCTTGGCGGCGGTGCGAACGGGGCCGAGCAGAACGGAGATCCGCGAATTTCCGATGCCGGACATCCCGGAAGATGCCGCCTTGATGAAGATGGAAGTCGCCGGCATTTGCGGCACCGATGTCAAGCTCTACAAGACGCCGCCGACGAAGAGCCCGGTCATCATGGGGCATGAGAATATCGGCACCATCGCCAAAGCAGGTCGAGAGTTCACCCGTCGCAAGGGGTTCAAGGAGGGCGACCTCGTCTTTGTCGAGCACTACGTCGCGTGCGGCAAATGCGAGTGGTGCCATCTCGGCCAGTATCGTCACTGTGAGAATACGGATTGGCGATACAATCCCGATGCCATCCGCTACGGTTATACTTCGGCCGAGAAGGCTCCCCATCTCTGGGGCGGCTTTGCCCATTATGTGTACCTGCCTTGGAATGCGGTGGTGCACCACGTTCCGAAGGGGGTCACGCCGGAGCTGGCCGGACTGGTGACCCCGATGGCGAACGGGGTCGAATGGTCGCTGTTCGACGGCGGCGTGGGATACAACTCGACGGTGCTGATTCAGGGCCCGGGTCAGCAGGGCCTGTCACAGACCGTGATCTGCAAGCAGGCAGGTGCCTCGCTCATTATCGTCACCGGCACCTCCAAAGACGCTGCCCGCATGGAGGTGGCCAAGGCGCTCGGCGCGGATTACGTGATCGACGTTCAAAAAGAGGATCCGCTTGCCCGCATCATGGAGATCACAAGCGGCAAGGGCGTGGATGTAGTGCTCGACTGCACCGCCGGCGCAGGGACTATTCCCATCCTGCTTGGGGTCGAAGCCCTCAAGCGCAAGGGCGGTACCATCGTCATTCAAGGAGAGATGGCGGAGTTTCCCAACTTCCCCGTCGGCAAGGTCACGGTGAAATTCATCACCATCAAGAGCGCACGCGGCCATAGCTACCGCGCCTGCGAGCTCGCATTGGCGCAGCTCGCATCCCGGCGTTTTCCGCTGGAGAGAATCACCACCCACAAGTTCGGGCTCAAGGACGTCGATCTCGCCATCAGGTCGGTGGGCGGCCAGGGAGTGCCGGATGTCATCCATGCTTCCCTGATGCCATGGGAATGAGCGAGAAGCCCAAGATCGCCATTGCCACTGGCGATCCCGGCGGCATCGGACCAGAGATCAGCATCAAAGCGGCGCTCGACCCTGCCGTTTGCGCGGCGTGCAATCCGGTCGTGGTGAGCGATCGGGCGGTGCTTGAGCGGCACGCGAGCGCCTGTGGGATCACGGCTGAGCTGCGAGTTGCGGCACGCATCCTGGATGCGGACTGGTCCGGCCCTTGGCTCAATGTCGTCGATTGCCCGCAGCCGGGCGCCGCTGGAGTCGCGTTCGGGAGCAGTGCGGATGGCGGTCGCGCCGCCATCGCGTAGGAGGATCGGGATGCCGAGCAGGATCCTGCTATGCAGCACCTCGGATGTCGCGCCCGGAGCCGCGTTGCGCGTCGAGCACGATGATCTCGTGCTCGCGGTCTTCAACGTGGGAGGCGAGTTCTTTGTCACCGACGATGCCTGCACCCACGGTCCCGGCTCTCTGTCCGAGGGCTATATCGAGGACGATGTCGTCGAGTGCAATTTCCACAACGGACAGTTCAACATCAAGACGGGCGAGGTCGTCTCGCCGCCATGCATGGTAGCGGTGAAGACCTATCGTACCGTCGTCGAGGACGACAAGGTTTTCATTGAAGTCTGAGCAACAGCTGCAGGGGCGCCCATGCTCTTCGTGATCCATGCACTCGACCGCAGTGGCGGAATATCCAACCGTGCCAAATTCTACCGCGCGCACCGCATTCATCTCGATCAGGCCGAACAGTACGACGTCGATGTCGTAACGGCCGGAACCCTCGTTGCCGACGACGGTGAGACGCCGGTCGGCAGCATCTTCGTGATCGATGCCAAGGACCGGCCGGTGGTCGACGCCTTTGTCCGCAGTGACCCCTATCACGTGAACGACGTATGGGAGACCGTGCATATTCACGCCTATAACAAGAAGCGCGGCACTCCAATTCAGTCGCGGCGAACGAAATAGGCTGATCCCGCTCTCTCCCGGGAACCCCAGCGTCCCCAGCACAGTTGAGCTGTCCATCTCATCCCGCGCTGCTGCACTGAATGCGAGGCTCGCGCATGCCGTCAAACAGCTCAACCCTGCTTTCTGGCCAAACCGCGCTCGTCACCGGGGCAAGCTCGGGGATTGGGGCGGCAACGGCTGTCGCCCTGGCACAGGCAGGCGCGCGGGTCGGGGTCAATTACCTCGACCGCAGGGAAAGCGCTGAAGAGATCGCTGAGCATATTATCAAGGCCGGCGGCCATGCGGTCGTGCTTGCGGCCGATGTGTCCAAAGAGGACGACGTGCGGCGGATGTTTTCGCAGCTTATCGATGCGTTCGGCCGGCTCGATATCCTGATCGCCAATGCCGGCCTGCAGCGCGACGCGCCAGTAACCGAGATGACGCTGGAACAATGGCGCACCGTAATCGACGTCAACCTGACCGGCCAGTTTCTCTGCGCCCGGGAGGCAATCAGACAATTCCTTGCCCAGGAAGCGTCTTCACGCTCGAAGGCACGCGGCAAGATCATCTGCATGAGCTCGGTGCACGAGGTCATTCCGTGGGCGGGACATGTCAATTACGCGACCTCGAAGGGCGGCATTATGTTGATGATGAAAAGCCTGGCCCAGGAGGTGGCGGAGAAGAAGATCCGGGTGAACGGCATCGCACCCGGCGCAATCAAGACGAACATCAACAAGAGAGTCTGGTCCGATCCGCAGGAGGCGAGAGCCCTGCTCAAGCTCATCCCCTATGGCCGAATCGGGGAGCCGGAGGACATCGGCAAAGCCGCGGTATGGCTCGCATCGGACGATTCCGACTATGTCACCGGCACGACGCTGTTCGTCGACGGCGGCATGACGCTATACCCGGAATTCCGCGAGGGCGGCTGACCGCCACTGGCGTGCTGTTCCCCCCGTCGAACACAACATCGTGAGCCACCTCACCTCAGGTGACGAAGATCGAGCCTCAGCATGGTAATCCTTCACAACGACAGATTGCGACCGAGTCCGCGAAATTGGATATTCGCAAATTCAAGAACCCCGATTTCACCACCAGCGGGGAGCCGCGCGCAACGGTTGCCCTGCAGCGACTGAGAACGCTGTGGTTCAATACGGGAACCCTGTGCAACATCACCTGCCGGAATTGCTATATTGAATCCAGCCCAAGAAACGATCGTCTGGTTTATCTTACCCGCAGCGAGGTCATCGTCTATCTCGACGAGATCGCGCGGGAGCGATGGGACACGCAGGAGATTGGATTCACCGGCGGCGAGCCCTTCTTGAATCCCGACTTCCTGGCGATGATGGCAGACTGCCTTTTGCGCGGCTTTCGGGTGCTCGTTCTGACCAATGCCATGCGTCCGATGCAACGAAGGAAGTCAAAGCTCATCGAGCTCAATTCTCGTTTCGGCCAAAATCTGACCATTCGGGTCTCCCTGGACCACTTCACGCCCGAGCGTCACGAAGAGGAGCGCGGCCGTGGCACCTTCAAGCCCACGCTGGACGGGCTGATCTGGCTTGCGCGCGCAGGGTTCAGAGTAGCGGTCGCAGGCCGCACCATGTGGAATGACGACCCGCAGGCCGAGCGAGCCGGTTATGCCCGCCTGTTCTTCGAGCACGGAATTCGGATCGATGCGCACGATCCCGCCGCGCTCGTGCTCTTTCCGGAGATGGATGCGAACGCGGACGTGCCGGAGATCAGCGAGGCGTGCTGGGGCGTTCTCGGCAAATCACCGGCAGAAGTGATGTGCGCGAGCTCGCGCATGGTGGTCAAGCGCAAGGGCGGCGACCGCCCGGTCGTCCTGGCCTGCACCCTGGTGCCCTACGATCAGCAGTTCGAGCTCGGCGCTACGCTGAAAGAGGCCACCGGATCCGTGCGCCTCAACCATCCTCATTGCGCGAAGTTCTGCGTTCTTGGTGGCGGCTCGTGCAGCGTGAGTTGATGCCGTGCGCAATGCAGCTCACCTATGAGAGCACGCAAAAGAGGGGGCCCCTATGATCTACCACTCCGTCATTACCTGCCCGAATTGCGGGACAGCAAAGGCCGAGGTCATGCCGACGGATGCCTGTCGGTTCTTCTATGATTGCACCGGGTGCGGGACACAGCTTCGACCAAAGAAAGGAGATTGCTGCGTCTTTTGTTCCTACGGCAGCGTGCCTTGCCCACCGGTCCAGGAGGCACGCAGCCGGCTCACGGCCGCGTGCGGCAGTCAATGTGAGATCGAGTAGGCGCGATCGGTCGCGAATTGACTGACCGGGAGATCCTCATAGTCCCGCGGCAGCCGGCAACGGCCGCACTTTCGCGGTTCGCTCCGCCTTGAGCAGATCGGCAAGCAGAAACGCGAGATCGATCGATTGCTCCGCGTTGAGCCTGGGGTCGCAGACCGTGTGATAGCGGTCCTTGAAATCGGCGTCGGTGATCATGCGCGCTCCGCCGGTGCATTCAGCGACGTTCTGCCCGGTCATCTCCAGATGCACCCCGCCGGCGTGCGTGCCTTCGGCGCGATGAACGGAGAAGAATGTCTTCACTTCCGAAAGGATGCGGTCGAACGGACGCGTCTTGTAGCCCGTTTCGGAGGTGATGGTGTTCCCGTGCATCGGATCGCACGACCACAACACGATTTTTCCCTCCCGCTGCACGGCGCGGATCATGGCAGGCAGCTGCTCGCCCACCTTGTCGGAGCCGAGCCGGACAATGAGCGTCAGCCGACCCGGCTCATTCTCCGGATTGAGAATGTCGATGAGACGGAGCATCTCGTCGACTTTGCTGCTCGGCCCGCATTTGAGTCCAAGGGGATTGATGATGCCGCGACAGAATTCGACGTGAGCGTGGTCCGGCTGCCGGGTGCGGTCACCGATCCAGAGCATATGCGCCGAGGTGCAGCAGAAGGTGCCGGGACGCGTCGAATCCTCGCGGGTCATGGCCTGCTCGTAGCCGAGGAGGAGCGCCTCGTGACTCGTGTAGAAGTCGGTGCTCTTGAGCTCGGGGTGGCTCTCGAGGTCGAGCCCGCAGGCTTGCATGAAACCCAGCGCCTCCGAGATCCGATCCGCAAGCTCCTCGTAGTGATGCGACTGCGGGGAGTCCTTGACGAAGCCGAGCGTCCATTGGCGGACGTTGGCGAGGTTGGCGTAGCCGCCGTGCACAAAAGCCCGCAGGAGATTGAGCGTGGCAGCCGAATGGCGATAGGCCTCGATCTGTCGTGCCGGATCTGGCCGTCGCGCCTCCTGCGTGAACTCGACTCCGTTGATGATGTCGCCGCGGTAGCTCGGAAGCTCCTTGCCATGCCTTTTCTCGACAGGGCTTGTCCGGGGTTTGGCGAACTGTCCGGCGATCCGGCCAACTTTGACCACCGGCAGCGCGGCAGCATACGTGAGCACCACCGCCATCTGCAGGAATATGCGCAAGAAGTCCCGGATATTGTTGGCGCTGACATTGTTGGCGCTGGGCTCGGAAAAGCTTTCGGCGCAGTCGCCGCCGTGCAGCAGGAAACCCTCTCCCATGGCGACCCGACCAAGCGCTCGCCTGAGATTGCGAGCCTCGCCCGCGAACATCAGCGGCGGGAATTTGGCAAGCTCCTGCTCCACCGCTTGCAAGGCCGCCTTGTCCGGATATTCCGGAACCTGCTGGATCGGTTTCTTGCGCCAGCTTTCGCGCGTCCAACGCTCGGCCATGGCCGCCCTCTCCTACGCTAAACCCCGGTTAGGGGAAATTTCGCTACTTGACGGCTTATACCTGAACGGTGGCCCGGCTTGCCAGCTGCCCATAAGGGTGGCGAGCCTGCCCGGATGCGATTGCTCGACCTACTTTAGCACCGGCACTCATGAGCAAGTGGTGCAGCCATGACCCGTGATGACGGAAAATCTGAAGCCACTCCGCGCCGCTTTGGACGAGTTACGCGCCCAAACGGAACGCTGAAGCGTTTTATTCCGCCGCTTCCCGCCGGTAGCTCACGGCCTTCTCGCGCAATGTCACGAGCTCCTCGGCGGCGGTGGGATGCACTGCCATGACCGTATCAAAATCGCGCTTGGTTGCATTCATCTTGACCGCAACGCCGACGAGCTGGATCATCTCCCCAGCGTCCGGCCCCACGATGTGACAGCCGACCACCCGGTCGGTGTCGCCGTCCACGACGAGCTTGAAGAACGCGCGCGTGTCGCGTCCGGCCAAGGACATCTTCATCGGGCGAAACGTGGTCTTATAGATGTCCACCTTGGGGAGCCGCTCGCAGGCGGCCGTCTCGGTGAGCCCGATCACGCCGACTTCAGGCTCGGAGAAGACCGCCGTCGGCACATTGGTGTGGTCGACCGCGGTGGGTCTGTCGCCGAATACGGTATCCGCAAAGGCGTGGCCCTCGCGAATGGCGACGGGCGTGAGATTGACCCGGTTGGTGACATCGCCGACCGCATAGATGTTGGGCACCGAGGTGCGCGAGAACTCGTCCACCTCGATCCCCCCGGTCTTGGCGATGCGCACCCCCGCTGCATCGAGGCCGAGGTCCGCAATGTTGGGGCGACGGCCTGTGGCGAACATCACCCGGTCGACAACGAAGGATTTGCGATCCGACAGCTCGACACAAAGCCCGCGATCCACCTTCATGACGGCATCGACTGTCTGTCTGGTGATGACCCTGATGCCGCGCCGCTCCATTTCCGTGCGCAGATGCTCACGCACATCGTCGTCGAACCCGCGGAGAATGTTTTCTCCGCGGTAGACCAGAGTGACCTCCGAGCCAAGCCCGCGGAAGATCCCGGCAAACTCGAGTGCAATGTAACCGCCGCCCTGGATGAGGATACGATCAGGAAATTGCTCGAGGTGGAACGCCTCATTGGAGGAGATCACGTGCTCGAGCCCCGCAATCTGCGCTCCCAGATGGGGCGAGGCGCCGGTAGCGATCAGGATGGTGCCGGCACGCACGCTCTGCCCGGTCGCCAGAAGGCGTACGGTATGCGCGTCCTCGATAACTGCACGGCTTTTCGCCAGCACGACTTTGGCACGATCCAGAGTGGTGACATAAGCCGCCTCCAGCCGCGCAATCTCCCGGTCCTTGTTGGCAATGAGGCTGGTCCAGCTGAACACCGGCTCGTCCACAGTCCAGCCGTAGCCGGCTGCATCCTCGAAATCGTCGGAAAAACGCGAGGCGTAGACCAGCAGCTTCTTGGGAACACAACCCCGGATCACACAAGTTCCGCCGACCCGGTATTCCTCCGCCACCATGACGCGCGCGCCGTACCCCGCGGCGATGCGAGCCGCCCGCACGCCGCCAGATCCTGCGCCTATGACGAAAAGATCGACCTCGCGATCAGCCATTCGTCCGATCCAAAGCGCCTTCGCGGATCGCTCCAGACTAGATATCGTGGCCGCGTTTTTTCATTTCGGCCCGCATCTTGTTCATGACCTCTTCCGAGAGCTTCTCTGCCCAACTCTCCGCAGATCGCATGCTCTCACCCACGATCGCTGGTTCTTGCGCAAGGAGCTTCTGGCCGAGCGGGGATTTATAGAACGCGAGCGTCTCTTTGAGCTCCTGCTCCGTGAACCGGGTCGCATATAGCCGAGCCGTTTCGGCGACCACTTCCGCAGTGCGCGGGTTCAGGTCGTTGCGCACCTTTGCCGCGACCTCGTTGAGATCCTTGCCGAGCATGGGATTCGTCTGCAGGAAGAGCCGCTTGGCTTTCTCGACGACGCCGCCCACCAAGGGCTCATATACGGTCTTTACGCCTTTTACCGCGACCAGCTCCTTCGCCGTGGCCATTGCCGTCGGCGAAGGCTGCTGAGCTGCAGCAATACTGGCCGAAACGGCAACAACAGCGCCGAGCGAGAGAACGCGCACAGCCCCTGTTATGGTGCAACCGAACATGCAGACCCTCCTCCCTGAAAACAACCTCAAGACCGCTCGATCACGCGCACCCCGCCCGCGCCGGCAATCACGGCCACGTGCGCAAGCCCGATGAACAAGCCGTGCTCGACCACCCCGGTAATGCGGTCGAGCTGATGCGCGAGCGCATGCGGGTCGGCGATGCGCTCGAATGCTGCGTCCAGGATCCAGTGCCCGCCATCCGTGACCAAAGCGTGGCCGTTGCTGCTGCGCCGCAGCAACGTGGGACCCGCGCAACCCACGGCGGCCGCAGCGGCTTCGATCTTCCGTCGTGTCGCAGCTAAGCCGAAAGGCACCACCTCGATGGGCAGCGGATAACGACCAAGTGCGGACACCCATTTGGATTCATCCGCTATCACAACCATGCGCGCGGAAGCCGACGCAACGATCTTCTCGCGCAAGAGGGCCCCGCCTCCGCCTTTGATCAAGCTTAGATCGGGTGCAATCTCGTCGGCGCCATCCACGGTGAGATCAAGCTGCGGGATCTCTTCGAGCGTTGCCAGAGGCACCCCTAGGCGCTCGGCGTCCTGCCGCGTTGCCTCGGATGTAGCAACGGCGATCAAGGGAAGACCGGCGCGCACCCGCACCGCCAACAGCTCGACGAAATGTTTGGCCGTAGAGCCCGAGCCCAGGCCAAGGCGCATACCCGGCCCGACGAAATCAAGCGCGCGCGCCGCGGCGGCACGTTTTTGCGCATCCACATCCATGCTGGCGGAGGCAAGCTGCTCAGTCATGAATAGACCATTTTGATCGCGGACGCGCTCGCGCACGGCCCATTCGGAGTTGGCCTCTGGCAGCTTGCCTTCGCTGGGATCGGTCGCTAGCGATGGCTTCCATGCTCGCTCCCATCGTCGTATTCGATCTCGACGGCACTTTGGTCGATACTGCGCCCGATCTCGTCGCTACCCTCTATCGGGTTTTGGATGGTCTCGGCCTTCCACGGGTCCCGTACGCTGAAGCTCGCAACATGGTCGGAGGCGGCGCACGGAAAATGATCGAACGTGCTCTTGCCGCGGAGAGGCGCAGCCTTCCTGCCGCAGAGATAGATCGGTTGGTACGAGATTTCATCACGCATTACGCCGACCACATTGCAGACCGCTCGCGACCGTTCGAGGGGCTTGAAGCCGCGCTCGACCAATTGTCGCACCGCAGCTGTCGTTTGGCGGTATGCACCAACAAGCTGGAATGGCTCGCGCGACGCCTGCTGGACGCGCTGGGTCTGAGCACCCGTTTTGTTGCCATCTGCGGGGCGGACACCTTCGGCGTGCAGAAGCCGGATCCGGACCTGCTGCGGCGTACCCTGAAACTGGCAGGCGAGTGCGTGGAGGACGCCATAATGGTGGGTGACTCCATAAACGATGTCGCCATGGCAAAAAGTCTGGGCGTTGCGGTGATCGCGGTAGATTACGGTTACAGCGAGACGCCGGTGCTCCAGCTAGGCGCAGATCGCATCATCAGTGACCCCGTCGAGCTTCCCAAGGTCGTTTTTGAGCTCGCGGGGGCATCTGCCCAGGCAACTTAATCGCCATTTTACCTTATCACCGCCACACTTTAGGCCGACCCATGCGCTTGTTTTGGGTGGCGGGACCCTTGGCGTGCGGGTTCTGCACGGTGGCGTTTTGGGGTAGGGCGGTCTTGCCGCCAAGAGTGGGGTGGGGTGATCATGAGCCGAGTCATTGCCGTCATGGCATGTGGCTTTACGGTTGCGGCGTGTTCCGCATCAGTACCAAGCCTGAATTTCTTGAATTCATCGCCCCCGACGGCGGCAGTGCGGTTCGAATCCGAACCAGCGGGTGCGGAGGTGAAGACCTCTTCCGCGCAGAGCTGCCGTACCCCCTGCGAGCTGACCATCCAGGTCGTTCCTGAGCTTTCGGCAACGTTTGCGCTCGCCGGCTATCAGCCCGAGACCGTGGCGGTGCGCTCGGAGGAGGGTTCGTTTTTCTCCTCGGCGAAGCTAAAGCCAAATCCCGTGCACGTCGAACTTCACGCGATGCCGGCTGCGCCTGCCAAGAAGATCAGGAAACGGCCCGCCGAGGCATCGGCCGCCAAGCGAGCAAACCCGCCGGTCGCATCGGCTTCGGCTGCGCCGCCGTCTGCGTCCGCGGCGGCGTCCGCGCCTTCCTCCAACGAGCCGGCAGCCTCCGCCACGAACTATCCGTGGCCGGATCCCCCTGCCAAGCAATAGCTCGCAGCGGACGAGAGGCTTGCGGGACGGCTTTACCATCTGGCCGTTATCCCTCAGAGTTCCCACATAAACGGACGGCCCGCGCGCGCCGACAGAGCCGGCGCGTAGGCTTGCTCGCCCGACAGGCGACATCGGAGCCCGACAGGGCCGCAGATGTGTGCGGGGGCGGCTGATAAAGGGATTATGAGCGCATGATGGAAGGCGCTGAATACATATCGTATCCGCGAGAAGAAAGCTTGGTGGATCCGTTTGGACGCGCCATTACCTACCTGCGCGTTTCGGTGACCGACCGGTGCGACTTCCGCTGCGTGTACTGCATGTCGGAGCACATGAGCTTCCTTCCGAAGGCCGACCTTCTCACCCTGGAGGAGCTCGACCGGCTGTGCAGCGCGTTCGTCGCCCGGGGCGTGAAAAAGTTGCGCCTGACTGGGGGTGAACCCCTGGTTCGTCGGGGCATCATGACGCTCTTCAGCTCCCTATCACGTCACCTCCGCTCAGGCGCTCTTGACGAGCTCACCCTGACCACAAACGGCTCGCAGCTGCCGAAATTTGCGCCCGAGCTGGCAAGCCTCGGGGTGCGCCGCATCAATGTCTCGCTCGATACGCTTGACCCCGACAAGTTTCGCACCATCACTCGCTGGGGAGAGCTCGACAAGGTGCGGGCGGGCATCGACGCCGCGCTTGCTGCCGGGCTCAAGGTGAAGATCAATGCCGTCGCCCTCAAAGGCGTGAACGAGGACGAGTTCCCGGCATTGATCGAGTGGGCGCACGGGCACGGCATGGATCTCACGCTTATCGAGGTGATGCCGCTTGGCGACGTGGGAGAAGGGCGCCTCGACCAATACATTCCTCTCTCGATTGTGCGGGCGCGTCTCGGCGAGCGCTTCACCCTCGACGATATCGATTATCGCACCGGCGGGCCTGCTCGCTATGTCCGGGTAGCCGAGACCGGCGGCCGGCTCGGGTTCATCACGCCGCTCACGCACAATTTCTGCGAGTCTTGCAACCGCGTCCGCGTCACCTGCACGGGCACGCTCTATATGTGCCTGGGCCAGGAGGATGCAGCGGACCTGCGCGGCCCGCTACGCGCATCGCGCGGGAACGAGCTCCTGCATGCGGCCATCGAGGAAGCGATCTCCCGTAAGCCGAAGGGGCATGACTTCGTCATCGACCGGCGGCATCGACGGCCCGCATTGTCGCGCCATATGAGCGTGACCGGCGGCTAAAATATCAGCAGGCGCCCGCGCAGCCGCCAAGCTTAGCGCGATCAGGTGCGATTGCGATTGCGCACCAGATAGGTATCGAAAGTAAGCTCCGCGACCTGCCACCACAGATATTGGTCGTTGCGAAACGCGAGCACCGCTTCCCAGACTTTCTTGAAGTTGGGATTGGTCGCTGAAACTTCCGCATAGAGATCCAGGGCCGCTCGCAAGGAAGCGTCCATGATCGCCTGGGAAAACGGCCGCAGCTGCGCCCCGCCTGCCACCAGCCGCTTGAGGGCCGCCGGATTGCCGGCATCGTATCTTGCCTGCATCCATTCGTTGGCCATGGACGAGGCAGTACGGATGATGGATCTGTACGCCGGCGGCAACGCGTTCCACTTTTCGAGATTGATGAAATTGTGGATCATGGGCCCGCCTTCCCACCATCCCGGGTAGTAATAGTACTGCGCGACCTTGTGGAAGCCGAGCTTCTCGTCGTCATAAGGGCCGACCCATTCGCAGGCGTCGAGAGTGCCCTTCTCCAGCGCCGGATAAATATCGCCCCCGGCTATCTGTTGAGGTACCACGCCGAGCTTGGAGATGACCCGGCCAGCAAAACCGCCGATCCGCATCTTGAGCCCATTGAGATCGGAAACTTCCTTGATCTCCTTGCGGAACCAGCCACCCATCTGGGCGCCGGTATTGCCGGCCGGAATCCCATAGATGTTGAATTTCTGGTAGAACTCGTTCATCAGCTCCATGCCACCGCCGAAATACATCCACGCCGTCTGCATGCGGCTGTTCAGCCCGAACGGCACGCAAGTGCCGAAAGCGAACGTCGGATCCTTGCCGAAATAATAATATGAGGAGGTGTGGCACATCTCGACCGTGCCGCTCTGCACGGCGTCCGCTGCCTGCAGGCCGGGGACGATCTCGCCCCCGGCAAACACCTGGATCTGAAACTTGTTGTCGGTTGCCTCGGCCACTGCCTTGGCAAAAGCCTCGGAAGCGCCATAGATGGTGTCAAGCGACTTGGGAAAGCTCGAGGTCAGCCGCCATTTCAGCTGCGGCATGGATTGAGCGACCGCGGGCTTGGCCAGGGTAGTCGAGGCGGCAGCAAGCGCTGCCACCTGCAGCAAGTCCCGGCGTTTCATCTCGCTTACACCCGCGTGCCGGTGCGGATCATGAAGTTGTCGTAGCTGAACTCGGCAACCTGCCACCACAGGTACTCATCGTTTCGAAATGCCTGGATGGAATCCCAGACCTTCTTGTAATCCGGATTTGCGGCGGAGGTCTCGGCGTTGACCTCATGCGAAGCCTTGAGACAGGCTTCCATGATCGCCTGCGAGAATGGGCGCAGCTGCGTGCCCGATGCGACCAGGCGCTTGAGCGCGGCCGGGTTGCGCGCATCGTATCTGGCGGTCTGCTCCACATTGGAGAGTCCAGCCGCGGCCGTGACAATGGCTTGATAGTTCTTTGGCAGCTCGTTCCATTTCGCCACATTGATCATGAAATGGTTGGCAGTGCCGCCTTCCCACCACCCGGGATAATAGTAGTACTGCGCCACCTTGTAGAAGCCGAGCTTCTCATCGTCATAGGGGCCGACCCACTCGGCGGCGTCAATCGTGCCCTTCTCCAGTGCCGGATAGATATCGCCCCCGGCTATCTGTTGAGGTATCACGCCGAGCTTCTGCAATGTCTTCCCGGCCCAGCCGCCGATGCGGAATTTGAGCCCCTTGAGATCATCGACGGTCTTGATCTCCTTGCGGAACCAGCCGCCCATCTGCGCGCCGGTATTCCCGCTGACCAGCGAGTAGACGTTGAACTTCTGCCCAAACTCGTTCATCAGCTTGAGGCCTTCGCCGTCGTAGTACCAGGCGTTCTGCTGGCGGGCGTTGAGGCTGAACGGCACGGCACAGAACAACGCCCAGGTCGGATCCTTGCCGAGAAAATAATAAGTGGCGGTATGGCACGCCTCGACGGTGCCGTTTTGCACGGCATCGAGCGCCTGCAGCCCGGGCACGATCTCGCCGGCGGCAAACGATTGCACCTGGAACTTGTTGTCCGTCGCTTCCGCGACATACTTGGAAAAAGTCTCGCAGGAGCCGTAGAGCGTATCGAGCGATTTCGGCCAACTCGCTGTCAACCTCCATTTGACATCAGGCATTGATTGGGCGATGGCTGGCGCGGCCACTGCAGATGCGGCCAGACCGGTGCCAGCGACCTTGAGAAATTCGCGACGTTTCATTGGGCTGTTCCTCCGTGCACGCGTGACGCGTTGAATGCCATGACAGCACCCGCGCCACGTTCCGGAGGGCTAGATTGTCTGGTGGAGCGATTTGGCGCAAGAGGGAATGCCTGCGGCAGATCCATCCGCACGCAGCGTGCGGCTACGATGGATCCGCGGCCCGCTGGATGGGCACGGATGAGGTCCTGCTGTTAGGCTTCAGGCTTCAATGACGATCCTCGGCGCGGCTCGCCCGCCCACCTTGAGCTGATCGCGGACCGCGACAGCGATGCTGCGGTAAGCAGCCGCATGAGGTCCGTCCGGCTCGGTTGCGACCACCGGCAAGCCCGCGTCGGATTTTTCCCTGATCGCCATGTGCAGCGGCACTTCGCCCAGAAACGGCACACCCTGCCGTTGCGCCTCGTCCCGCGCGCCGCCATGGCCGAAAACATCGGAGCGCGTGCCGCACTGCGGGCACAGGAAATAGCTCATGTTCTCCACGATCCCGAGCACCGGGACATTGACGCGCTTGAACATGGAAATCCCGCGCCGGGCATCGATGAGCGCCAGATCCTGCGGCGTCGATACGATCACGGCACCTTTGAGCGGCACCTGCTGTGCCATGGTCAGCTGGGCATCGCCGGTCCCCGGCGGCATATCCACCACCATGACGTCCAGTGTCCCCCACTCGACCTCCCGCAACATCTGGGTGAGCGCTGAGATCACCATCGGACCTCGCCAGATCATCGGTGTTTCCTCGTCGATGAGGAAGCCGATGGACATCACCGAGAGTCCATAGCGCGTGATCGGTTTAAGCCGGGTTCCACCAATGGTTTGCGGGCGCTCCCTGATGGCAAGAAGCTTGGGCATGGAAGGTCCATAGATATCGGCATCGAGGATCCCGACCCGCAGTCCCAGGACGCTCAGTCCGAGCGCCAGATTGACCGCGGTGGTCGACTTGCCCACTCCGCCCTTGCCCGAAGCCACGGCGATTATCGCCTCTACGCCGGGTATGCCCTGCACGGATTCGTTGCGTCCCGCGGCACGGGGAGGCGGGGGGGTATGCGGAGCCGGGGCGGCGCGCGGCGCCGGACGCGGCCCAGCAGCGCCGGCCTTGCGCTCCGCGGTAAGCGCTACCAGGGCGGATTGCACGCCCGGCAGCGCTCGCACCGCTGCCTCCGCTCGCTTGCGTATCGCCTCCCATGCCTGGACCGCATCGGCGTCGACCGTGATCGAGAAAAACACCTTGCCCTCGCCGGCGACGACTTCGGAGAGAGTGCCGCTGCGGGGAAGCGGCATGCCGTCAGGAGACTTTACGCCCTCGAGCGCGGCGAGCACCTGCTCCTTTGAAACCGACATGAGACCCTCGCGAGATAGTTGACAGTCCGCGCCGCGGCGTCGCAATCACACGGGATATAGGCATGGAGAGCAGAAATGGCGAAGGTAGCGTTTCTCGGCCTCGGCGTGATGGGCTATCCCATGGCAGGGCACCTCAAGAACAAAGGCGGCCATGAGGTCACGGTATACAACCGCACTGCGGCGAAGGCCGAGAAATGGGTTTCCCAGTACGGCGGACACGCGGCCCCGACGCCCAAAACCGCATCCGAGGGGCAGGACTTCGTTCTATGTTGCGTTGGCAACGACAACGATCTGCGCGAAGTGACTCTCGGACCGAACGGAGCTTATCAAGGCACAGCGAGGGGCGCGGTGTTCATCGACCACACCACGGCCTCGGCGGAGATTGCACGCGAGCTTCATGCCGAAGCAAAGAAGCGCGGCTTCGATTTCATCGACGCACCTGTCTCAGGCGGACAGGCCGGTGCCGAGAACGGTGTCTTGACCGTCATGTGCGGCGGTGATGCCGCCCCCTATGCTCGCGCCGAGAAGGTGATCGCCGCCTATGCGCGCATGTGCAAGCTCCTCGGGGGCGCCGGTGCCGGCCAGCTCACAAAGATGGTGAACCAGATTTGTATCGCGGGGCTGGTGCAGGGCCTCTCCGAGGCAATTCATTTTGCAAAAAGAGCGGGGCTCGACGTCGATATGGTGGTCGAGACGATATCGAAGGGCGCCGCCCAGTCCTGGCAAATGGAGAACCGCTACAAGACGATGGCGGCGGGGAAGTTCGAGTTCGGCTTTGCCGTCGACTGGATGCGCAAGGACCTTTCCATTTGCCTGAGCGAAGCGCGCAGGAATGGCGCGAGCCTGCCGGTGGCGGCGCTGGTCGATCAATTCTATGCCGAGGTGCAGAAGATGGGCGGCAGGCGCTGGGATACGTCCAGCTTGATCGCCCGGCTGGAGCGGTAGTCGGTTTCAAAACTCCACGATGGCGCCGTCGGCAGCGGCAAGCAGGCCATGAGCGCGCACTTCGTCCAATCGCGCCAGCATGGTAGGATTCATGTGGGTGAGCATGATCCGGTGCGCATTCAGCCTGCCGAGTTGCTGCTTGAGAATCGTCCAGGTCATGTGGCCGCTCGCAGGTCCTGAGTCAGCGTAGCATTCCAGGATAAAGAGATCGGCTCCTTTGGCGATCAGGCTCAGCGCATCTACCCATTCGGTATCGCCGGAATACGCGAACACCTTTCTACCGTCCGAGATGCGGACAGCGGTCGAGGGAGCGCCGGAGAAATGCGACACCTCCGCCGTCGTTACTGAATGATCGACAAACTCGCTCGATGCACCTACGGGCAATTCGATCACGGACCAGGAAAACCGCCACTTATTGAGGGTGGACAGCGGAAAGAACACCTCGCAGGCCTGATCGAGCCGCGCCCGGGTTCCGGGTGGCCCGGCAATCAGCAGTGGCCGCTCGCGTCGGGCGAGGAATTGAGCGTCGAGCAGCAGGAACGGCAGCCCGCCAAAATGATCCCCATGCAGGTGCGAGAGCAGGATACCATCGATCTGGTTCGGATCGAGGTTATGCAGCTTGAGCGCGACCAGGGATGATGCGCCGAAATCAACGACCAGGTTTCCTTTTGCTGTCTCGAGGAAGAAACAGGTGTTGAAGCGTCCTCCCGAGCCGAAGGCATCCCCCGATCCGAGGATGATAAGCCGCATGAAGTCAGGCTGCAGCGCTGGGGCGAGCCGAAAGCTCGGCATGCCAGCGCCTGAGCTGCTTGAGCTCGTCCGGGACCGTGAGCTTTGCGGGTTTCATGAAGTCGAGAGCGATGAGCCCGGTAATATCGGCAACGCTCAAGGCGTCGCCCGCGATGAATGGGCGCTGCGCGAGCTCAATATCGAGCAAGGCGATGAATTCGAGGATCCGCGGCTTGTTCGCTTCCGCCCATTCCAGGATCTGCGGTACCTCCATCGCTTGCATCGCCGGATGGGTGTGTCGAAACACATGGGAGACGGGGAATAGGAGGTGCAGCTCCATCCGCCAATTCCACATCTCGATGCGTGCGATTTCAAGGGCGGTACGGCCGAACAGAGGGGGATCGGGCTGCAGCGCCTCGAAATAGCGACAGATAGCAATGGATTCCGTGATGACGCTGCCGTCGTCGAGGACTAGCGCAGGAACGCGCTTCAAGGGATTGATAGCGGCATAGGCCGCCGACATGTGCTCCAGCGCCCCGAGATCGACCTGCTGGAGCGGCACCTTGATCCCTTTTTCCGCGAGGAAAACCCGGGTCCGCCGAGGATTGGGCGCGCGCCCGCTATCGTACAAATTCATGCCTTGTCGCTCCCGCCGGCGTTGATGGGGAAAGTCCAGACGCGGTCACATCAAGCGCCGGATCGCCGCTCCGTGCAAGCGATCGTTAACCACTCCATGGAATCCCGACCTTAAGCCTGCCCTTAAGCTTTTTGCGAGAGCTTGGCCCGAATTGTCCAGAGCATGTTCTGCAGGAATGGGAGCCGGTTTGCGAAAGGACATGCTCGACAGACGGACAGAGCAGGATAACGATCAAACAAGAGCAGTCGCGCGCTCGCGCGATGAACATGATCCTATGCCGGTTGCGAGCGAATTGAGCCAGCAGCCGGCGACGCCGAGCCACCCAGTGCTCCGGCAGACGTCACGCCCCAGCACGCTGCGCGGATTGCTGTTCGGATAACGGTAAGACATACAGGCGTCGTGCGCCGCCTGCTCTCACTTCTGCTGACGCTTGCCGCGATTGTGCTCTTCGTCGTGCTGCTTCGGCAGCATGAAGGGGCCTGGGCCGAGCTCATCCGCTGGGATGAGTCATCGATCGATACCAAGATCATGGCGCTCGCGCTTGCCGTTATCGTGGCGGTTGGGCTTTATCGCTATCGGTTTTCGCACGCGCTGCGGTCCGCCATTCTGTGGCTCTTGCTCGCGAGCGCGCTGGCGCTCTGCTATACCTATCGCACCGAGTTGCGCGGCGTAGCCGATCAAGTGCTCGCGGAGTTCCTGCCCGGCCGCGCGGTGACCAAGGGCCGCACCGTCCAGATTGCCCGCGGCTCAGGCGGCAGCTTCTCCGTCGTGGGGCAGGTCAACGGCGCACGCATCAATATGGTGCTCGATACGGGAGCGAGTGCCGTCGTGCTTACCCACGAGGCGGCGCGCGCTGCCGGCCTGCCGCTCGAAGTGCTCAAATACTCCGTCACCGTCGATACTGCGAACGGGTTGGCGCGCGCGGCGCCCGTCACGCTGGACCGGGTTTCGATCGGCGGGCTTACCGAGCGGTCGGTGCCGGCGCTGGTGGCCTCGCCCGGCGCGCTGCGCACAAGTCTTCTCGGGATGAGCTTCCTCAACCGGCTGGAAAGCTGGGAGGTGCGCGGCGACCGGCTGCTGCTGCGAGGGTATCCATAGGCTGCGAGCTGGTGGAACGTTCTTCGTAGGGGCGAGGCATTGCCTCGCCCGTTCTCAACGCGCAACGCGGGCGACGCAGTGCGTCGCCCCTACGAAGAGCAAAAGTCTGAGCTGACCCATCATGCGAGGAGGCTCGCGAGGAAGCGCGTGCAGGCCAGCAGGAGAAAGCAGCCGAAGGCGATCTCCAGCCGACGCTTGGACAAAGCGTGCGCAAGGCGAGCACCGTAGGGCGCGGTGACGCTCGAGATCGGCGCCATCAGCGCA
Source organism: uncultured Alphaproteobacteria bacterium (assembly GCA_963841705.1). Classification (GTDB taxonomy): domain Bacteria; phylum Pseudomonadota; class Alphaproteobacteria; order Rhizobiales; family Xanthobacteraceae; genus VAZQ01. The sequence continues at coordinate 120,683 of CAWJDY010000018.1, read as the reverse complement.
AATCCGATGAGCGACACAAAGCCAATCGAAAGAGGCGGCATAAGCGCCTGCTGCGGGAGGCCGGCAAGCACATAGCCGACCGTGCCGGCAATGGAGATCGGAACCCCCAGTCCGGAGGAGGTCGCCACTGCCTTGTGCATCGACATTCCATGCAGGGTCAGGATCATGTTGGAAATCGATCCGCCGCTGATACCCATCAGCGAGGAACACAGGCCGACGCAGAAGCCGTAGCCGATCATGCCGATACGGCCAGGAAGTGAGCTCGACAGTTGCCAGCTCTCGCGCCCCAGCAGAAGCTTGGTTGCGATCACGCTCGCAATCAGAACGAAGGCGAGCTTGAGCACCGCGCCGGGCGCGAACGCCGCAATGGCCGAACCGGTGGCAACGCCCGCGATCGCCGGCACGGTCCAGGTACGCACCACTTCCATCACCACGGCGCCGCGCTCACGATGGGCGCGAAAGGACAGCACGTTCGTCGGCACAATGATGGCAAGCGAGGTGCCGACGCAAAGTTGAAAACGCACCTCGTCGGGCATGCCGAGGGCACTGAACACTTCGTAGAGAACGGGGACAATAAGGGCTCCCCCACCGATTCCGAACAGTCCCGCCAACAGCCCTGTGACCAGCCCACCAGCGACAATCAATGCTGCAAGCAGCAGAAACTCGCCTATCGGCGTACCGAAAATCACTTCGCGCTCCCAGTCCAGTGTCCGAGCAGCAGGGTCAGACCGCTTGTTTGTGCGCTGGTCGGTTGTCTGGGGCGAGAGTGCGACCGCGCTCGCTGTTGGGCGCTGCGGCAACCAACCGAGCAAGGCAGCGGTCCGAACGGCGCCGCTCCTCGGCCCTCACTCCGCCACCGGAGGCGCGGTGCCTTCCACCTGGACCCGATATCCGGACCTCACGTTGGGCCAATAGTCCCAGATCGCCTTGTGATGGGTGCAGCGGTTATCCCAGAAGGCGATGGAGTGAGGACGCCATCGGAACCGGAAGACCCACTCGTCGCAAGCGCAGTGGTCGTAAAGGAATTGCAGGATGCGGTCGCCCTCGGCGCGCGGGAGCTCGTTGATGTGTGACGTGAAATCCGTGTTGACGTAAATCAGCTTCTTGCCGCTGACGGGATGACGCACGATCACCGGGTGCACGGAAATCGGGGTACCCGGCCCGAACACGCGCGTGCCGTCGTGCGTCGCTGTCAAGCCCTCGAGATAGCTCTTCATGCGCGGAGAGAGCGCATCATATGCGGCATACATGCTTGCGAACATGGTATCGCCGCCGCCGTTCGGGGGGACGGTGTGGTTGTAGAGCATGCTGCCAAGGGGCGGGATGGCCGCGCAGGATTGATCGCTGTGCCAGTTGTCGCCGGAAATTTTTTTCGAGGTCTCATCGTAGTGGAACTTGCGCACGAACGGATCGTCGGTCGTCTTGCTGATAGTGCTCGCGCCGACATGGCGGCCAAGCGGGCCGAAATACGCAGCTGTCCTGATCTGATCATCGAAGCTGATCTTCTGGTCGCGGAAGAAAATGACCAAGTGATCCGTGAAGGCTTGATGCAGCTCCGAGACTTGCTGGTTGGACAACGATCTTGTCAGGTCGATGTCCCCGATTTCGGCTCCTATGTGCGGAGAGCAAGGCGTTACGCTGATGGCGTGATAGGTCATGACGGCTCCATCACTGTGCATGCATGTTTGGTCCAGGGCATTACTCGGCGCTGGCACCGGAGCGCTGGACTGCCACAGTCCAATTCGCGATGTCCTTGGCCATGAACGCGCCAAGACCTTCCGGAGTCGAGGAGGCGACGTCGGTTCCGAGCGTCTTCAGTTGATCGAGATAGTCCGGGTCGCTTGCGATGCGGACCGTCTCCGCGTTCAAGCGCCCGACGATTGCGCGAGGCGTGCCGGCGGGAACGAACAACCCTGTCCATGAGCTTACGTCAAAGTTCTGGAGACCCGCCTCCGCGAAGGTCGGCAGGTCGGGGGCGGCGGCGGATCGGATTGGCGTGGTCACCGCCAGTGCGCGCACCATTCCGCTGCGCACCACTGGCAAGGCGTTGGGAATCGTCTCGATCATCATCGACACTCGTCCCGACAACAAGTCGGGCAGGGCGGCGCCTCCGCCCTTATACGGCACGTGAACAATATCGATATTTGCCGCAGCTTTCAGCAACTCTCCGGCCAGATGCGATGCAGATCCTACGCCTGCCGAGGCGAAGGTAAGCTGCCCCGGTCGGCGGCGAGCATAGTCGATCAACTCAGCCAGGTTCGCGACGGGAATGGAAGGATGGACGATGAGCACATTCGGGAGCTTGTGCAGAAGGCCCACGGGCGCAAGATCGTGCACCGGGTCGTATCTGAGATTCTTGTAGAGCGCCGGTCCGATTGCCAATGTTCCGTTGGTCCCGAACAGCGCGGTGTAACCATCGGGTTCGGCGCGCGCCACGGCTTGAGCAGCGATATTGCCCCCGGCGCCAGGCCGGTTCTCCACAACAACCGATTGCCCGAGCCCTTCCGACAGGGCCTTGGCTACCGAACGAGCAAGCACGTCCGAGGAGCCCCCGGCAGCAAATCCCACGAGCAAGCGGATCGGGCCGTTCGGATACTCCTGCGCAGAAGCGCCCGAGGCGAAGGTGAGCACGCCGCACGCGGCGAAGATCAGCGCACGACGTCTATGCATCGCAATTCCGCTTCGGTTGCCGTCAGGCTGCCGCACTGTGCGGCAACGGCACATGGGCGTCCACAACAAAGCGCAAAGCGGCGAGGAAGGTGGCGATGGCTGCGCCCGGTTTGACCGCTTCGATCGCAAGATGGCGGCGAAACGCACGCGCGCCGGGGACACCCCGAAATAGCCCGAGCACATGGCGCGTCATCGCGCTCAGGCGCGTGCCACGCGCAAGCTCGCGCTCGATATACGGGATCAGCGCCTCTGCTGCCGCGTGCGGAGATGCAATCGGACTCGGCTCCCCGAACAACACATGGTCGACCTCCAATAATCGCCACGGCTCCTGGTAGGCGGAGCGCCCCATCATGACCCCATCGACGCGCCCGAGGTGATCGCTCGCCTGAGCGAGATCTGCGATGCCGCCATTGAGCACGACTGGCAGGTTGGGATGGGCCCGCTTGAGACGATAGACGCGATTGTAGTCGAGCGGCGGAACCTCCCGGTTCTGGCGCGGAGAGAGCCCGGCGAGCCAGGCCTTGCGGGCGTGCACGATCAGCGCTGCCACACCCGCTTGTTCCAGCGCGCAGGTCAGCGCTCCCAACGCCTCCTCGGGATCCTGCTCGTCGATCCCCAGGCGGCATTTAACGGTGACCGGCATCTTCGCCTTCGCGCGCATGGCGGCGACGCAGTCGCCCACGAGGAGCGGCTCCGCCATCAGGCAGGCGCCGAAGCGGCCCTCTTGCACCCGGTCGGAGGGGCAGCCGACATTGAGATTGATCTCGTCGTAGCCGAAATCGGCTGCAATCTCCGCGCAATGCGCAAGCTCGCTCGGATGCGAGCCGCCGAGCTGAAGCGCGAGCGGATGCTCCGCCGGATCATAGGCAAGGAGCCGTGCACGGTCGCCGTGGAGCACCGCGGCGGTGGTGATCATCTCCGTATAGATGCGCGCGCGCCGCGTGAGCAGGCGGTGGAAGAACCGGCAATGCCGGTCCGTCCATTCCATCATGGGGGCGATGGCGAAAGTCCTCTCTGTCATATTGCTCTTATTCATTTTTTGCAGCTTGACTATCCAATCCTCTGGCAGCGAAAGTTATTAGCGTTCTTATTTCTTTTCACTCGTCGGCATCGTGGTGCACGCCGGAAGCCCTACTACACGATGAAGGGCGTGCTGTATGCTCTGGCCTCGCGTCGGGCCGCCGCGCGGATCACGTTGTCCTCATCGGTAAGCTGCCCTTCGTTATCCCTGGGATCGTCAATTGACACCCACCACCCAGGCTGGCCGTAGGTGAAGGGCCGGCCGTCAACACTAATGGTGAGCATCTTTACACCGCGCCGGAGCGGTCTGCCGCTCTCTGCGCTTTGAATTACGTCTGGGTGGTCGCGTGGATTGGTCATGGCTCGTTCTCCTTAAAGCTGATCAGTAGCAACTCTCCTTGCGTATCCAGCGTGAACTTCACATACAGCTCTCGGCCCTCGACGATCGGCTTGTAGACATCATAGTAGGGTTGATATCGGACGGCATCGACTTGTCAAAATCACGTCTCGTCAGCCTGGAGCGGCTTATGGTTTGCGCAGAGGCGGGACGGGGGACGGCAAGATAAAAGCGCCGACCGTAGGCGGGCGATTCGTCATGCCCGGGCGGCGGCTGCTTCCGCGGCCTTGACCTTGCGCGCCAAGCGCCATTCCTCGAACCGGCGCACCACGACAAAAAACGACGGCACGAACAGGACTGCCAGGCAAGTCGAAGCAATCATCCCGCTAAAGACTGCAATGCCGATTGATTTGCGCGAATTGGCGCCGGCACCGGTTGCGAGCACCAGCGGTAGCACGCCGAGAATAAACGCGAACGAGGTCATCAGGATGGGACGAAGGCGCGCGCGCGCCGCCTCGAGTGCCGCCTCGATGATCGGCTTGCCATCGAAGATGCGCCGCTCGCGCGCGACCTCGACGATCAGAATCGCATTCTTGGCCGATAGTGCAATCAGCAGCACCAAACCGATTTGCGTATAGAGGTTGTTGGCGATGCCGAGGCCCTTGAGCGCGACAACCGGTCCAACCAACGAGAGCGGAACCGCAAGCAGCACCGCGACCGGCATGAACCAGCTCTCGTACTGGCCGGCGAGCACCAGATACACCAGCAGCATCGCGAGCGCGAAGATGTAGTAAAGCTGGTTGCCGACCAGCTGCTCCTGGTACGACATCGCGGTCCATTCGTAGCCGATGCCGGGCGGCGAGGCCTTGTCGGCGATCTGCTGCATGAGTGCCATCGCCTCGCCGGAACTGAAGCCGGTGGCGGGCAGCCCCAACACCGTCGAAGACGGATAGAAGTTGTAGAGGCTGAGCAATGACGGGCCGACCGTCGGGGTGATCCGAATCATCGTGCCGAGCGGAATGATGGCGCCCTGCTTATTGCGCACCGGAAGCTGCTCGATATCCTGCGGACGCAGGCGGAACTTCGAATCCGCCTGCACATAGACCTGGAACACGCGGCCGAACTTGTTGAACTGGTCGACAAAGCTCGATCCCAGATAAGCGCCGAGCGCCGCGAACACGTCGTCGATCGACACCTGCAGCGTCTCGGCCTTGGCACGGTCCACGTCCACCTTGAGCTGCGGCACGGTGGAGCGGAATGAGCTCGTCACCCGCTGCAATCCGCTCTGCGTTTGGGCGTCCATTACGACGGAATTGGTCGTTGTCTGCAACTTGGCGAGATCGAAGCTGCCGTCGCGCAGCTCGAGCTGCATGGCAAAGCCGCCGGCATTGCCGATGCCCTGGATCGGCGGCGGCGGAAAAACAACGATGCGCGCCTGCTCTATCGCAGCGAAGTCACGATTGAACTGCTGGAACAGCGACAGCAAGTCTTCACCCTTGCCGCGCTCGCTCCAATCCTTGAGCACGACATAGGCAACGCCGGCATTGGCCAGCGTCGAATTATTGTCGAGCGCGGAAACACCGGAAATCGCGATCACGTTGGCGACCGCGGGATTTTTTCCGGCGATTTGGCTCACCTGATCGAGCACGCGCTTGGTGCGCAGAAGGGAAGCGCCGTCCGGCAATTGCGCCGTCACCAGAACATAGCCCTGATCCTCGATCGGGAGAAACCCAGTCGGAACGCGAGAAAGGCCGTAGCCGCCACCGCCGATCACGATCAGCGCGATCACGCACATGAGCCCGCTGCGCGCGACCATGCCGCCGATCATCCGCGCATAGGCCCGCTCGAAACGGTCGTAGACGGCGTTGAACCCACGGAAGAACAGGTTGCGCTCACTCGGAGGCACCGGGCGCCGCAGCCACAGCGCGCATTGCGTCGGCTTCAACGTGGCGGCGTTGATGGCGCTGAGCAAAGCGGTGGCGGCGATCACCAGCGCGAACTGCGCGAACATCTTTCCGCTGAGGCCCGGAATGAAGGCGGCAGGCAGGAACACCGACATCAGCACCAGCGTGATGCCGATGATCGGACCGAACAGCTCGTTCATGGCCTGGATCGCCGCGTCCTTTGGCGGCAAACCCCGCTCGATGTGATGCGCCGCACCTTCGACCACCACGATGGCATCATCGACGACGATGCCGATCGCCAGCACGATCGCGAACAGCGTCGACAGGTTGACGGTGAAGCTGAGCGCGGCCATGCCGGCAAACGCGCCGATGATGGTGACCGGCACCGTGGTCATGGGCACCAGCATGGCGCGCCAGTCCTGCAGGAACACCAGGATCACGATCAGCACCAGGATCGCCGCCTCGAACAGCGTCTTCCACACTTCGTTGATCGACTCGCGCACGAACGTGGTGGTATCGAACGGAATGGTGTAGGTCAGCCCGGGCGGAAAGCTCTTCTCGAGCTGGCTCATCTTCTTGGCGACTTCGCCGGCCACGTCGAGCGCGTTCGCCTCCAGCGTCTGATAGATGCCGATGCCGGCTGCCGGCTTGCCGTTGAGGGTGAAGACTTGGCTATAGGTCTGCGCGCCGAGCTCGACGCGGCCGATGTCGCGCACGTGGACCATCTGCCCGTTCTGCTCGGTCTTGACCACGATGTTTTCGAACTGGCTGACGTCGTCGAAGCGGGTGGCGATGTCGAGCGTATATTGGAAGGCTTGCGTGTTCGGCGCCGGCGGCATGCCGAGCTGTCCGGCCGTGACCTGTTGGTTCTGGCCTTTGAGGGCGTTGACGACATCTTCGGTCGTCAGCGAGAAGGCATAGAGCTTGTCGGGGTCGAGCCAGATGCGCATCGAATACTGGCCGGCCCCGAAGATATTGACTTGGCCCACGCCCGGCAGGCGCGCGAGCTCCGGCTGCAGCGAGATGGTCGCGTAATTGGCAAGGAAAAGGCTGTCGTAGCGGTCGTCCGGCGAGGTTAGAGTGACGAACTGCAGAATGGCCGTCGATTTCTGCTGGACGGTTACGCCCTGGGCTTGCACCGCCTGCGGCAACTGCGCGAGCGCGCTGGAGACCCGATTCTGCACCAGCACCTGCGCGAAGTTGATGTCCATCCCGATCTTGAACGTGACGATGAGCGTGTAGCTGCCGTCCGCGGCGCTGTAGGACTGCATGTAGATCATGCCGTCCACGCCGTTGACCTGCTGCTCGATCGGCAGCGCGACGGTGTCGACCACGGCGCGAGCGCTGGCTCCGGGGTAGCGGGTGGTGACCGAGATGGTCGGCGGCACCACGTTGGGATACTGCGCCACCGCCAACCGAAACAGCGCGACGGCGCCGATCACGACCATCAGGATGGCGAGCACGTTCGCCAGTACCGGCCGCTCAATGAAGAACTTCGAGATCATGACGCGCCGTTACTTGGATCCGGTCTCCGCCGCCGCGGATTTGGGCGAGGGCTGCTGCGGATCGACTTTCTGCCCAGGAACGGCGTCGAGGATTCCGGCCACGACTACCCGTTCGTCCGGCTTCAATCCGCTCTCGACCAGGCGAAGCTCGCCAAAACTCTGGCCGAGCTGCACCCGGCGCTGCTCGACGGTGTTATCGGAGTTGACGGTCAGGACGTAGCGGCCGGCTTGATCGCTGCCGATCGCCACCTCCGGGACCAGCAGCCCCGGGATCGGACGCCTCGGCACGCGCACGCGCACGAAATAACCCGGCAACAAGGCGCCATCGGTGTTCTCGAAAATGCCACGCGCCTGCAGGGTGCCGGTCGACTGGTTGACGTTCGGGTCGGCGTAATCGATCAGACCCCTGTGGGGATACCCGCTCTCGGTCTGCAGGCCGACCTCGATCGGAATCTTGAGCTCGGCGATATTCCCGCCCCGCGCACCGACGGCGGCGCGTATCTGCTGCACGTCCCGCTCGCTCACATTGAACCACACCCAAAGCGGCTTGAGCTGGACAATGCTCGCCAGCTCGGTCGGCTGATCGCCACCGACCAGCTCGCCGACAAAGACCTTGTGCGCGGTAACGACCCCGTCGAACGGAGCGGACACCGTCGTATAGCTGAGGTTGATCTCGGCGCTCTGCGTATTGGCCTGCGCAGACAGCACGTTGGCGTGGTCGGTATCGCGGTTGGCCCGGGCCTTGTCCAGGTTCGCCTGGCTCGACACGTCCTTCGCCTGCAGCTGCTGCTGGCGCTGGAATTCGGCTTCCGCGTTGATCAGGGTGGCCTTGGCCCCCTCCTCGGCCGCCTGCGCCTGCTCCAGCTTGACCTTGTACGGCTCAGGCTCGATGACGAACAACGGCGTGCCCTTCTTCACCGTGGCGCCGTCCTGGTATTTGATCTCCTGGAGGTAACCCTGCACCCGTGCCACGAGCTTCACGGTGTTCACCGAAGCAGCGTTACCGGTGGCTTCCAGGTAAGGCGTAACCGTCTGCTGTACCGGCAATTGCACCGTCACCTTCGGCGGTGGCGGCGCAATAAAACGATTCTCCTGCCCGCACGCGGCTGTCATGGCAGCTGCTGCCAAAGCTGCCAGCAGAGGCAGGCGCCGGCCCTTTGCAATTATTGATCTCAAGCAAACCGCTGGCCCACGCACGACGAGGATCCTCCGCAAATGCCGAATCATACCAGCAGCAGGAACGACCTGAAATGGCATGTTCGCGGTCGTTCACTATGCTATGAGCTGCCGATTTTGCCAATTTCAATCCTGACTCGGTTCGCTTATTGTCGAGCAGTCATGGCTGCAAGGAGGTAAAGAGATGCCGACGCGTCGTCCCGGCAACGTTGGAGGAATACATCTGCTGCTCTCAGTCGGCGCTTTTGTATCGATCGCCTCGCCAGCAGACGCGCAATATGCCTGCACGACAAACTACTGCATCAAGAGCCAGAGCATCTCCTTCCAGATTCCACCGGGCTGGCCTGCGGTTACCATAGAGCCCTGCTGCCACACCCGCTGGGGCGCGCTGCCGGGCGGCATGGCTTGGAATAACGGCGCACCCATCATGATCTGCACCGCGAATGAGGAGTATGCTGCGGCGTACCCGAATTGCGGAGATCCACAGAACGTCTCGCAGGACTTCCCCCTGGCATACGACAAACCCAAGATCGGCATTGGGGTCGCATGGCCGAACGGCAAAGACTATCGCTATGAGGTGGAAAGCATTCCGATCATCGATGGAAGCGACGGAACGTGCGCCCGGTATTCGAGCACGCCGGGAAAGGTGGCGCCCTGGTGGGTCTACGAGCTCAAGGAGCCCCAGCTCGGATCGTACGTCTTTACGGCAAGCTTGAGCTTTCGCCAGGGCGACAAGGGCTATTATGCCGTTCTCGACACTTGCAAGCTCGCACTGCCTCTGCCGAATACGCAAAGCGGGAATACTTCGCTGAACCCACGTCATTGAATGGTCGAGCTGTCGAAGCTGAGGGTCGGCCTACGAGGCTCCGCAGACCTGCTCGTCGCCGCTGAGCACACTGCCCCGCGTGTCGGTAGCGGGCTCGTTCCCGTGCTGGCCACCCCGGTGATGATCAACCTGATGGAGGCGGCGGCGCTCGCCGCCGTGGAGCATCTGCTGCCGCGCGGTCACCAAAGCCTCGGGATCCGTCTCGACATACGCCATTTCGCCGCCACGCCGGTCGGGATGCGGGTTTGGGCAAGCTGCGAATTGACCGGGATCGATGGCCGCACGCTCGTGTTCGCCGCCGAAGCCCATGACGAGAAGGAGCCGATCGGCGGCGGGACGCACCAGCGGGTCGTTGTCGACATCGCGCGTTTTGATCAGCGCGTGCAAAGAAAGCTGAGCAAGACGTAACCCGTCTAATGCATCGGCCATATCGAGGCCACGGTTTGCTCGAGACCGGTGCGCCGGATCAACGACCTCGCCCGATCCTGCGCTTCCCCGTACAAATCGTGCTCGTCGAGCGTGAGCACCTTCCCGGCGCGCATGAGAATTTTGCCATCGACGATGACGGTGTCGGCGCAGCCGCCGTGAGCGCAATAAACGAGGTTTGCAATCGGATTGTGAATTGGTTGCCACTCCGGGCGCATGATGTCGAGCAGCGTGACGTCGGCTTTCTTGCCGACTTCGAGCGAGCCGAGATCCTTCTCCCACTGCATGCAGCGGGCGCCATTGATCGTCAGCATCTCTACGGCCGTCTCGGGACGCAGCACCTTGGGATCGAGACGCGCTTCGTGCAACCCGCCAACGATGAGAAAGGCTTGCCGAATAGCATCCAGGTAGTTGCTCGACATGGCCGAATCCGACCCCAGCGATACGGAAAGTCCCAGCTCGAGCATTTCGGGCGTCTTCCCGTGGCTGATATTGCCCATGGCCTGATGCATGGAGGCGCTTGGCGCGAGCGATATCTTCACATCCCGCTGCTTGAGCATGTGCAGCTCCTTGGCATCAACCCAGCCCATGTGGAGCAGCAGCATATTGGGTGCGAGCAGTCCCAGCTTTTCCAGCCGGGCGACATCGCCCATTCCGTATTTCAGATGCGAGGCCACGGTTTCATCGCGATTCTCGCAGGCATGGCCGATGATGCCGACACCGCGCTTCGCAGCAAGCCTGCCCAGTCGGCGCAACAGGTCGTCGGAGCATGCGACCGGTACCCGAATCGAGAACCAGGCCTTCAGGCGGCCCTCCAATGAGCCGTCGAGCTCGGCGACCATCTCGTCGGCGCGCGTGAGCGCCTCCTCAGTCGGCTCGAAGAAGCCCTGCGGAAGATTGCCCATCGTGGTTTGACCCATGTCGAAAACGGTGCGCGCGATCAGCCCGCGCATGCCGCTTTCTTTCACAGCCTGTGCCGTCTCGGCGGTGAAATAGCTGCCGGGATCGGCAAAGCACGTGGTGCCGGCGCGGATCATCTCAACCTGGGCAAGCCGCGCCGCGCACAGCGCATCTTCCTTGTCCATGTGCGCCTCGACCGGCCATAGCCGTCGGAACAGCCGCTCCGGCCCCGAATAGGCTTCATCGCCGCAGCTGCGCCCGAGCTGCTGGGCATTGTGAACATGGGTGTCAAAGATCCCAGGCAATGCGAGCTTTCCGCGCCCGTCGATCACGTCGTCGCCCGGATCGGGCGGAAATTGATTGCTCTTGCCGACGGCGACAATGCGATCGTCCTGCATGATGAGCGCCCCGTCGCGAATGATGCGGCGGCTCGGATCAACGGTGACGAGATAGTCGATGTTGGTAATGACCAGACGCGGCATTTACGACCAGGCTCCCGAACAGCTTCCCCCCGCAATGATAGATCTATCTCGTGCGCTGGCTACGGGTGTAGTAGTCAGACCCTGGCTGGATATCTGAGCGTATTGCGTGAGCATTGCGCAAAAGCCCGAGGGAGATCCATGAAGCTTGCCCGTCGTCGCATTCTGCAATTGGCAGCGAGTGCTGCCGCACTGCCGGCATTTTCTCGCCTTGGGCGAGCGCAAACCTATCCATCGCGGCCGGTGCGTCTGCTCGTCGGGTATGCCGCCGGTGGGGTAAATGACATCGTGGCACGGCTGACCGGACAATGGCTCTCGCAGCGGCTCGCCCAGCAATTCATCATCGAGGACCGCCCCGGCGCCGGCAGCAATATCGCCACCGAAATGGTCGTTCGCGCGAACCCCGACGGCTACACGCTGCTTGAGGCTTCCACCTCGAACGCGTGGAACGCGACGATCTATCAGAATCTGAGTTTCGATTTCATCCGGGACGTCGCGCCGGTCGCGAGCACGGTGCAAACCTACAATATCCTGGTCACGAACCTCTCATTCCCGGCCAAGACCGTTCCCGAGCTCATCGCCTACGCCAAGGCGAATCCCGGCAAGATCAACATGGGCTCGGCCGGTCCGGGAAGCTCGCCGCACCTCTACGGCGAGCTTTTCAAGTCCATGGCGGGGGTCAATCTGGTCACGGTGCATTATCGCGGCGACGGCCCTGCAATACCCGACCTCATCGGCGGACAGATTGAGGTCATGTTCGGCTCAGTCGTGACCTGGATCGAGCAGATCAGGTCCGGCAAGGTGCGGGCGTTGGCGGTGACCAGCGCCGCGCGCACTCAGCTGTTGCCGGACCTTCCGCCCATCGGCGAGTTCGTGCCCGGCTATGAAGGCACGGGGTGGCAGGGGATCGGCGCGCCAAAGAACACGCCGGAGGACATCATCGACAAGCTCAACAGCGAGATCAACGCGGGGCTTGTCGATCCCAAGCTCAAGTCCCAATTCGCCAATCTCGGCGCCGAGACCTTTCCGAGCTCGCCCGCTGGGTTCGGCAAGTTCATCGCCGACTATACGGCGAAATGGGCAAAGGTCATTCGCGCGGCCGGCGTCAAGGTCGAATAGTGCGCAGTTGCTCCGGCAGTATAGCGCGCGCCGAAGTGCGCGCGCCCAGCTGATTGCGGTTACCGGTCCATGCGCGGATAAATGGGCAAAAATAATGGAGGATCGTCGATGAACGAACGCGTCAATCCAAGCGTGGCAAGGCCAGTCCTTTCACAACGCTCCGGGGTAACGGTCCGGCGCGTAGGGGTGAACCTGGGGGCGGAGATCTCCGGCGTCGATCTGCGCTATCCGCTCACTGACGCGCAATTCCAGGCGATTGAAGCGGCCCTCCTTGAGAACGAGCTGATCATCTTTCGCGAGCAGGAGATCGCGTCGGAGCAATTGATGGCGTTCGGCCGCCGGTTCGGCGAGCTGACCGTTCACCCGTTCGCACCTAACGAAGGCAAGAATGCACCGGAGCTGATCAAATTCCGCAATGACGAGACCACGCCTCCGTTCGGAACCGACGTGTGGCACTCGGATGAGACCTTCCGGGCCGAGCCGCCGATGGCGACCATCCTGTGCGCGAAGGAGGTGCCCGCGGTCGGAGGCGACACCATGTTCGTCAGCATGTCGGCCGCGTTCGACGGCTTGAGCGACCGCATGCAGCAATACGTCTGCGGGCTCGTCGCCATTCACGACATGAAGCCGTTCCGTCCGCTGTTCGGCCAAAGCCCGGAAGACCGCACGAAGCTGCAGCAGTTTGAATTGATGTATCCGCCGCAGTTTCACCCGGTGGTGCGGGTGCATCCGGTCTCAGGACGAAAGGTGCTGTTCGTCAATCCGCAGTTCACGATCGCCATAGACGGGATGGAGGAGCGCGAGAGCCGCGCCCTCCTTGATACGCTCTTCCATCAGGCGCTGGTCCCCGAATATCAGTTCCGGCTGCATTGGGAGCCGCATACCATCGCCATGTGGGACAACCGCTCCACGCAGCATTATGCTGTCCACGACTACTATCCCCAGCGCCGCTACATGGAGCGGGTCACCATCCGCGGCGACGCGGTGATCGGGGTCGAGCGCGCGGATCCGACGACCGTGCGCAGAGCGAAATACGTGGCGCCGAAGAATGTCGACGTCCACGGCGGACATAAGCCGCACTGACCCGGACGGCGTCCAGGCACGGGCATCATGATGATCCCGGGCTTGCCCCCTACCGCGGCTCCCCGCTCGCCGCAGCATCGCCCTCTTCTTCCCGGACTTCAAGGTGCCCCTCCCCTTTCATTGTGGTGAGGTCGATGCGGGCGACACAGGTGACGGGGACATAATCGAGCGTCAGGTCTCCAACCAGTCTGATCTCGGAAGGCCCGTTGTTGCTCTCCAGCGCGCGCAGATCGGAACGATCGGGGTCGACGGGAATGCCGATCTCGGTCCCGCCCCTGGTATCGGTGAACATCACCAGAACTTGACCGAGCGCGACAGATTCCTTGACGCCTTCACGCGTCTTGTCGCGCGAGCTTAGTTCGACCGGATGATCGCCCGTGCAGAGAAATTTCACCAGCTCGTTCATTCCGCCTCTCGTTTCTGACAGTGTCCTGCGCGGGACAATATTGAAGCAGCGGGCCGCGTCAACGTATGGTCGGCGGGCTCGCGCGGGACCCGGGGAGGGCCGATGGGCGACTGGATCGCCTTCTGGAATTCCAATCATCCAATCTACGTCAGTCCGCGCCACCGCGACGTGCATTATCGCACCGTCGCGCAGGATATTCTCGCGCGTGTGCGCCCGGGCGCGCGCGTCCTCGACTACGGCTGCGGCGAGGCGCTGCACGCGGACCTGATCGCGGCATCCGCGGCCGAGGTCACCCTGTGCGAGACCGCGCAGTCGGTACGCGCCTCCCTGGCCCGCCGCTTCGCCGGACACGCACGCATTTTCGTGCGCTGCCCCGAGCAGCTCGCGGCCCTGCCCGCGAGCTCGTTCGACGTGGTGGTGATGCATTCGGTTGCGCAATACCTGAGCGCGAAAGAGCTTGATGCCGCGCTCGCGGTCTTCCGGCGGCTGCTCGCACGCGATGGCCTGCTCATTGTCGGCGACATCCTGCCGCCGCACGTCAGCCTCGCAATGGACGCGATCGCGTTGCTGCGCTTCGGGCTTGCGCATGGTTTCCTGGGCGCAGCCCTGATCGGCCTCGCACGCACGGTCGCTTCCGACTACTGGCGGCTGCGCTCCCGGCTCGGCCTGACGCGCTACAGCGAAGCCGCGATGATCGAGAAGCTTGCGCGTGCCGGGTTTTCCGCGCGTCGCGACCCCGCCAATATCGGGCACAACCCGGCGCGCATGACTTTCCTGGCCCGTCCGGCATGATACACCCGACAATCCATGCCGAAGCGGACAGACATTCATTCGATCCTCATCATCGGGGCGGGACCCATTGTCATCGGTCAAGCCTGCGAGTTCGACTATTCCGGAACCCAGGCATGCAAGGCGCTGAAAGCCGAGGGGTATCGGATCGTGCTGGTCAATTCCAACCCGGCGACCATCATGACCGACCCCGACATGGCCGACGCCACCTATGTCGAGCCGATCACGCCGGAGATTGTCGCCAAGATCATCGAGAAGGAAAGGCCGGATGCCCTCCTTCCCACCATGGGAGGCCAGACCGCGCTCAACACCGCTTTGTCCCTCAACAAGATGGGCGTGCTCGAGCGGTTCGATGTCGCGATGATCGGCGCCAGCGCCCATGCCATCGACAAGGCGGAGGATCGCAAGCTGTTTCGCGAGGCGATGCAACGCATCGGGCTGGAGACACCGCGCTCGACGCAGGTGAAAAGCCTGATTGCCGCCTTGCAGGCACTCGACGAGATCGGGCTTCCCGCGATCATCCGGCCCTCGTTCACGCTCGGCGGGACCGGCGGAGGGGTTGCCTACAACAAGGCCGAGTTCATCGAGATCGTCGAGCGCGGCATCGACGCCTCCCCCACCAACGAAGTGCTGATCGAGGAGTTGGTGCTGGGGTGGAAGGAATTCGAGATGGAGGTGGTGCGCGACCGCAACGACAACTGCGTCATCATCTGCTCGATCGAGAATCTCGATCCGATGGGGGTTCACACCGGCGATTCGATCACCATCGCGCCCGCGCTCACCCTGACCGACAAGGAATATCAGCGCATGCGGGATGCCTCCATCGCGGTCCTGCGCGAGATCGGGGTCGAGACCGGAGGCTCGAACGTCCAGTTCGCCGTCAACCCGCAGGACGGTCGCCTCGTCATCATCGAGATGAATCCGCGCGTGTCGCGCTCCTCCGCGCTTGCCTCCAAGGCGACCGGCTTTCCCATCGCCAAAGTCGCGGCCAAGCTTGCGGTCGGCTACACGCTCGACGAGGTCGCCAACGAGATCACCGGAGGTGCTACTCCCGCCTCCTTCGAGCCGACCATCGATTATGTGGTCACCAAGGTGCCGCGGTTTGCATTCGAGAAGTTCCCCGGTGCCGAGCCGATCCTGACGACGTCGATGAAGTCGGTGGGAGAGGCCATGGCCATCGGGCGGAGCTTCCAGGAGAGCTTGCAGAAGGCGCTGCGCTCGCTCGAGAACGGATTCACCGGGCTCGACGAGATCGCGATCGAAGGGGTTGGCCAGGGGGACGACAAGAATGCGGTGCGGGCGGCGCTCGGCACGCCGACGCCCGACCGCCTGCTCACGGTGGCGCAGGCGATGCGGCTCGGCTTCTCCGACGAGGAGATCCACACCTCGTGCAGGATCGACCGGTGGTTTCTGGCGCAGCTGCGCGAGCTCGTGCATGCGGAGGAAGCAGTGCGGGCGAACGGCCTGCCTGCGAGCGCGGGAGCCTTGCGCGCGCTCAAAGCCATGGGCTTTTCCGATGCTCGGCTCGGCGCGCTTGCCGGCATGAGCGCGGAGGCCGTCACCAAGCGGCGGCGCGCGCTCGGCGTGCGCCCGGTATTCAAGCGCATCGACACCTGCGCCGCCGAGTTCGCCACGCCGACCGCGTATATGTACTCGACCTACGCGGCGCCGTTCGCAGGCGTGCCGGTGTGCGAAGCTTCGCCTTCGGAGCGCGGCAAGATCGTGATCCTCGGCGGCGGGCCCAATCGCATCGGGCAAGGCATCGAGTTCGACTATTGCTGCTGCCACGCCGCCTTTGCCCTGAAGGAAGCCGGTTACGAGACCATCATGATCAACTGCAACCCGGAAACGGTCTCGACCGACTACGACACTTCGGATCGACTGTATTTCGAGCCTCTGACCGGCGAGGACGTGCTCGAGATCATCGACGTCGAGCGCACGCGCGGGAATCTCCATGGCGTGATTGTGCAATTCGGCGGGCAGACCCCGCTCAAGCTTGCCCATCCCCTGGAGCAGGCGCGGGTGCCGATACTCGGCACCTCTCCCGACATGATCGATCTCGCCGAGGACCGCGACCGGTTCAAGCAGCTGCTCGACAAGCTCGGGCTGCGCCAGCCCATGAGCGGCATCGCCGGCTCGCCCGAGGCGGCTCGCGCCATCGCCGAGAGGGTGGGCTACCCGCTGGTGATACGGCCCTCCTATGTGCTCGGCGGGCGGGCGATGGAGATCGTGCTGGATGCTGCCCAGCTCGATGCCTACATCGCGCGGCTTGCGGGCGATCTCGATCGCCCCTCCGAGCTGGTGGTTTCGCAGAAGCGGCCGCTGCTCATCGATCGCTACCTCTCGGATGCGATCGAGGTCGACGTCGATTGCCTCGCCGACCGCACCGACGCGGCGATCGTGGGAGTGATGGAGCACATCGAGGAGGCCGGCATCCACTCCGGCGACAGCGCGTGCTCGCTGCCGCCGCATTCGCTGGCTCCTGCGGCGATCGCGGAGCTGGAGCGCCAGACGCGGGCGCTGGCTCTGGCGCTTGGCGTCGGCGGGCTGATGAACGTGCAATACGCCATCAAGGACGGCGAGGTTTACGTCCTCGAGGTCAATCCGCGCGCCTCGCGCACCGTTCCCTTCGTGGCCAAGGTGATCGGGGTTCCGGTCGCCAAGATTGCGGCCCGGATCATGGCCGGCGAGAAGCTCGCGAGCTTCGATCTCAAGCCCAATGCTCTTGCCCATGTCGGGGTCAAGGAGGCGGTGTTCCCGTTCGCCCGCTTCCCCGGCGTCGATACCGTGCTCGGGCCCGAGATGAAGTCGACCGGCGAGGTCATGGGCATCGACCGGGATTTCGCCATCGCCTTTGCCAAGAGCCAGATCGGAGGCGGCTCGCGCCTGCCCCGCGCGGGGACCGTGTTTGTCTCGGTCAAGGACAGCGACAAGCCGCGCGTGCTCGAGGCGGTTCGGCTCCTCCTCGGCCTTGGCTTTCGCATCATCGCCACCTCAGGGACGCAGCGCTATCTGGCGGAGCAAGGGGTGCCCGCCGCCAAGATCAACAAGGTGCTGGAAGGGCGCCCCCACATCGTGGACGCCATCAAGAACGGCGAGGTTCAGCTCGTATTCAACACCACCGAGGGGGCCACGGCGCTTGCCGACAGCCGTCCGCTCCGGCGCGCGGCCCTCTTGCATAAAGTACCCTACTACACCACTCTCTCAGGGGCCGTTGCGGCCGCGCAGGGAATAAAGGCCTATCTCGGGGGCGACCTCGACGTGCGTGCGCTGCAAAGCTACTTCGGCGGCAAGGGCTGATCCCGGGGAACCCGGGAACTGGCCCCCGGTAGGATTTGGGACCGAGTTTCGGATCGCGTGGCCGGAAGGCAACTTCGGCCCGCGATTGGACTTATTGTCCTTTGGGTTAGGATGTCCGGCGAACTGAAATTTTGCGAAGCGACATGCTCGACAACAGCCGGACATGCTCAACAAAAGCATAGAGCGGGATGACGATTCGAGGAAAAGTCATCCCGTCTTGAGTTGGAGGTTTAAGGAAAAATGGACAAGATTCCGATGACGGCGGAGGGCTATGCCGCCCTGGAGAGCGAGCTCAAGCATCGCCAGCAGGTTGAGCGTCACAAGATCCTCCAGCTCATTACCGATGCGCGCACCCACGGCGACCTGTCCGAGAATGCCGAGTATCACGCCGCCAAGGAATCCCAGTCGCACAACGAGGGGCGGATCGCCGAGCTCGAGGACAAGCTTGCGCGCGCCGAGGTGATCGACGTGTCCAAGCTTTCCGGCGAGACCATCAAGTTCGGAGCCACGGTGACGCTGGTGGACGAGGACACTGCGAAGAAGCAGGTGTGGCAGCTGGTCGGCGAGCCCGAGGCGGATGCGAAAAAGGGCAAGATCTCGATCACCTCCCCGCTCGCGCGTGCGCTCATCGGCAAGGCCAAAGGGACGAGCGTCGAGGTGGTGACCCCGAGCGGCGCCAAGGCCTATGAGATCAAGAAGGTGGAGTTTCGCTGACCCTCCCCGCGCCACTCGCCGGGGCCTGCGCAGGGGCAAGGCAGGGCGGGCCTTCGTAGCCCGGAGGAGCGTAGCCCGGGAGGAGCGTAGCCCGGAGGAGCGAAGCGAGATCCGGGGAAAGGCGAGCCCCCGCATGTCGCTGTCGCTCATGCGGGCTACGGAGCAAAAACGGCCCGCAAGATTGTTGCGGAAAACCGGTCGGCCGGGTCTGGCCTCGGCTGGCACTCTGTGCTCTGCATCCCTTGCATAGCTGACCGGAGCTCATAGATCAGGTCGTTGTGCGTCGCCGCGCTCTCCGCGGCGATGGTGTTGGATTTTGCGACCGGCTCTCCTTCCCTTGGGAAGCTTCGAATGACCAACGGCGTCAATGGTTAAGTGCTTATGGCTGAGACTATCCGCGCCAAGGTGGTGATCGTCGGGTCCGGGCCGGCCGGCTATACGGCGGCGGTCTATGCTGCCCGTGCCATGCTCGACCCGGTGCTGATCCAGGGGATCGAGCCCGGCGGCCAGCTCACCATCACCACCGACGTGGAGAACTATCCCGGCTTCGCCGAGGTCATCCAGGGCCCCTGGCTGATGGAGCAGATGGCGAAGCAGGCCGAGCATGTCGGCACCAGGCTTGTTGCCGACCATGTCACCCGGGTCGATTTGCGCGCGCGCCCGTTCGTGCTCGATTGCGACAGCGGCGACCGCTACCGCAGCGATGCCCTCATCATCGCCACCGGGGCGCAGGCGCGCTGGCTGGAGTTGCCGTCCGAGCAGAAGTTCAAGGGCTATGGCGTCTCGGCTTGCGCCACCTGCGACGGGTTCTTCTATCGCGGCAAGGAGGTTGTGGTCATCGGCGGCGGCAATACCGCGGTCGAGGAGGCGCTTTTCCTCACCAATTTCGCCACCCATGTCACGCTCGTGCACCGGCGGGGGGAGCTTCGGGCGGAGAAGATTTTGCAGGACCGGCTGTTTCGCCATCCGAAGATTTCCGTCCTCTGGAACAGCGTGCTCGAGGAGGTGCTGGGCGAGGAGAGCCCGCTCAAGGTCAAGGCGGTGGTGCTGCGCGATGCCAGGACCGGCGCATTGAGCGAGCGGCGCGCCGACGGGGTGTTCATTGCCATCGGCCACACCCCGGCTTCCGCGCTGTTTGCCGGCCAGCTGGAGATGAAGGCCTCGGGCTACATCAGGACGGCGCATTCGACTGCGACCTCGGTGCCCGGCGTTTTTGCCGCCGGCGACGTGACCGACGACGTCTATCGCCAGGCGGTGACCGCGGCCGGGCAGGGCTGCATGGCGGCGCTCGAGGCGGAGCGGTTTCTCGCTGCGCAAGGAAAAGCCGAAGGTGAAGCCGAAGGCGAGGCCGAGCCCGAGCCCAGAGCTTTGTCAGCGATGGCGGCGGAGTGACGGCGACGTGACCACAGGCGGCATGGACTGGGACAAGCTGAAGGTGTTTCACGCCGCTGCCGAAGCCGGCAGCTTCACCCATGCCGGCGAGCAGCTCGGGCTGTCCCAATCGGCCGTGTCCCGGCAGGTGTCCGCGCTCGAGCAGGAGCTCGGCGTCTCGCTGTTCCACCGCCACGCCCGCGGGCTCATCCTCACCGAGCAGGGCGAGCTGCTGCATCATACCGCCCATGACGTGTTCATGAAGCTCGAGGCGGCGCGGGCCAAGCTCACCGACAGTCGCGAGCGGCCCAACGGCGAGCTGCGCATTACCACCACCCCCGGCATCGGGGTGCACTGGCTCACCCCGCGGCTGGGCGAGTTCGTGGAGCTATATCCGGATGTGCATCTCACGCTCCTGACCACCGACGAGGAGCTCGACCTTGCGATGCGCGCGGCCGATGTGGCGATCCGCCTGCGCCAGCCGACCCAGCCGGATCTGATCCAGCGCAAGCTGTTCTCGGTCCGGTTCCACGCCTATGCCTCGCCCGATTATGTCAAGCGGTTCGGCACCCCGCGTGCGCACGACGATCTCGACCAGCACCGCATCATCCTGCTTGGCGGCAGCACGGTGCCGAATTACCTGGAGAACCGGCGCTGGCTGATCGAGGTTGGGAGGAACGGCAAGGGGGCGCGCACCCCGGTGCTGACCATCAACAATATCTTGGGGGTTGTGCGCGCCTGCCAGCGCGGGATGGGGGTTGCGCTGTTGCCCGATTATTTGGTGGAGGAGAATGGCGGGCTGGTCCAGCTGTTCGGCGAATCCGATACGATCGCGCTTGATGCCTATTTTGTTTATCCGGAGGAGTTGAAGACGGTTGCGCGGGTTCAGGTGTTTCGCGATTTTCTGGTAGCGAAGGCGCAGCGCTGGCATTTCTGATACCCTGCCCGGGGGCGGCTGGTGGGCTACGGGCTCTGCGAGCCGCGAGCGCGCGCCCCTCATCCTTGAGGCGCGAGCGAGCATTAGCGAGCGAGCCTCGAAGCGTCATCCTGAGGCGCGAACGAGCAAGCACGCAAGCAAGCCTCGAAGGCGTCATCCTGAGGCGCGAGCGAGCATTAGCGAGCGAGCCTCGAAGGCTGCGCGCCGAGCGTCTCACTCCATGGCTGCGTCCCTTGGTAGCCTGCATGAGCGAAGCGATATGCGGGGCCGCAGCGCCCTGTCGCATGGCAGACATGCGCAGTCTTCTGTTTTCGGCCCAGCGTGGGAGGCCTAAAGTGCGGCTACTGGCGGCGGAAGGTTGTGTCTTTTTATGCAACTGAGGAGCTGCCAGCTGTTCCCCTCTGGAAGGTGAGTCGGCCGCTCAGCCGACGAACTGAAACCGGACCCGCTAGGGTCCGGTTTTTTTGTCCGCGCGGCGTTTCCCAGCCCCAATGAGGTCCCGAGGGAACAAACTCTCCCGCCCGCTTCCTTGCTCGAGCTCCAGTCAGTCGTGCAGGCGGAATGAGACGTTCAGTCGACAGTGGCGATTTACTACTTCGTGGGTCAGCTTCGCCATCGAAATCGCAGCAACCTCAACAGAAGTAGGGCTTTGTGTTCTTATGGACATCGGCCGCGCTTTGAGGTCCCGTTCAGTTATCCACCGGGGGCTGCTGTGCTGGTCATCCAGCGCAATTGTCGGCCGACCATCGCGCTGCACCTTGCGTCACTAATAATCAGGTCAATGGACGTAAGTGGCGCCAGGCGGATGACCTGCGCGAATTCATCATCACCTAATTTTCCCATTATGCTTTTGCCGAAAACGAGATGCGCTATATCGGCGGGCTGGCGACGTGCCCTTATTCGCTTGCCAAGGATCAGGCAGCGGTCACGAATTTGCGTTCGATGTGAACGGGAACGGTTCCACCCATAATCTCCAGTAGCACGCGGACACGGCCGGAGTTGTCGAGCCGATCCAATGTCCCCAGCTGTTCGGCGAATGGCCCGGCAGCAAGCCGCACCTGGGTGCCCGGTTGGAGATTTTCCTGCAAACAAAGGAAACCCTTGGCGTCAACCGAGGCGACCATCGCTTCCACAACGCCGCGCGGCACCGGATGCGGCAGTTCCCCCTGCATGACCAGGCTGTTCACACCGAAGGTCCCGTTGACGCTCCGCCAGCGATGCCGGGCGAGGTTGAGCCGAATGAACAGGTAGCGCGGAAAAAACGGCGCGGCGACATTGGTCAGCTTGCGGGCGTGGCGGACGGTCTTCAGCCGCCGCGGCAGGAAGACTTCGTAGCCCTGATTTTCCAGCTGGTCCTTCGCGCGCAGCTCACGATGCGGCTGGGTGTGGACCGCATACCAGCGCGCGGGCTCATTATCGACAGCTGGAGCCGATTGACAGCCCGGACGAGTTTGTTCGGAATTGCCCATCATCCCCCCGACCCAAACATCTGATCATGCCCGCCGGGCAGCATGTTACTAGTTCGCCGGAAATCGAGTGGTCAAGGGGGTCGCTGTAGCGCCGGTTAGATCTGCACCCGCAACTGCGTGCGGGCTGATGAAAATCTGCACATTTGGCAGTCCTGGAAGGGGGAAGCTGCGTCGATTGTGACCCAAATGCCACGGGCGGCAAGGAAAAGCAGCGGGCCATGAAGCTTTTTCTCGGTAACGCCACGAAGACGCCGATCCCCCAATCCAGTCTCGACCGGTTTCAGCAGCTTTTTGGGACTAAGTGTGGAGGGTAGGGCGTTGGAGCATCAAGCAGCATTTATCCAGGCGCTGCGCAGTGGCGGTAAAATGCGCAAGCGCATGTTCGACACCATAGAGCAACGACATGCCCAGGACTTTGTAAGCGGCAGGGTGGGCACGGATCTTTATGAAAACCTCCTTTCGGCTGTTCGTGCATCAGGGGTGCCGGAAGCCTTGGAGGAGTTTGAGAGCCGCTTTTTCCCGCTTCTAAATGCTGACCAAACGCGCGGCGGGGCAGACGTTGGTGCCCAAGAGGAAATGGCTCAGGACGGAACCGGGGAAATGCAAAATCGGCGGTGGGGCCGTTGGGTTGGGATATCCGTCGTTTGTTTGGTTGCCACCGTTTTGATCGTTGGATTTAGGCTTATAGGGATAACCGCGGCCGAACAACCGGGTTTCAAGGGGCTCACCATTACCGCTGCGAAGCCAGCAGAACCCGCATCTGAAACGATGAGCGAACCGGCGCAAGCAGTAGCGCCGCAACCCCCCAATCCCGCTACCGACGTGACAGAACCAGCATCTGAAACCACGATTGAGCCGGTACCAGCGATATCTACCGAAGAGAAACTATCGGGGGATTGATGAGGGCGGCTGATACGCGGCGATAGCCCTGGAGAGTTTAGCGGGGCGTGCCTGTAACCCAGAATGGAAGTGGATTTTTTATGCCCTCGATCTCAATAGATGACGTCCACATTGGCCAAATTGGCGCATGGAAAGTGCCTGGGGCGCGCTGGCTGACCATTGTGCTGGCTATCGTTCTCCTCGACGCAGTCTGCTTCTATGCATTTAGCCTGTTTGCGATGGACACCAGCACTCATTTTGTTTGGTTAATTGTAAACGCAGGGGCGTTGGCGTTCGGGCCCGTGATTTGGAGGGAGCATCGGAGACTTTGGACCAAAGGCACGGCCTTGAGCGAGCGGCAAGCCGAAAGACGGCGCGAGCAGGAGCGGCGAAAACGCGAAGAACTCCAGCACAAGGCAGAGGCGGCCGAGCGTCAGCACCAAACGGAGCTACGAAGAGAAGCCGCGCGACAACGAGGGCGAGCAGAGGACGGGCGCGAGGCTGAACGGCAGTGTCAACAGGGGCGTGACCGGGCCGCTGAACAATGTCCAACAGAGGAGTGGTGGAGAGTTCTTGAAGTCGCACCGAGCGCAGCCAAGGACGAAATCGTCGGCAACTACCGACGAAAGATACGACAATGCCATCCTGATCGGGTGGCGGGACTTGCCCCGGAGTTCGTTGAGCTGGCGGAAGAACGCAGTAAAGCGCTGAACGCGGCATATGCGCAGGCGATGCGTGCGCAGCGTTAGGGCCTAGTTTCTGGCGAGCAGTATGCGCCCCCCAAAAGGGATGGCGGGCATGGCTTCTGCCTTGCGCATTTGATGCTTTGGCTCAAGCCGCAGTTGCGACGAGCCGATAGGGTTGGACGAGGAGATCGGCGGAGATTTTCCAACTTGCATTGATCTTTTGAATCATCTCCAGGGTCAGGGGGCGGCGCCGAGCTAGGACCTCGGACGCGCGCGAACGTGAGCCTAGAATGTCTGCAAGCTCAGCCTGGGTGTGACCGAGCTCATCGATCGCGTAACGCAGCACATCCACTGGTCAAACCGGCGCCGGCTGCGGAGCGGCCAGCGTCGTTCCTCATAGGTCTCGACGAGCGTCACAAGAACGTCGAGCTTGTCGCCCTCTGGCGTCCCGCTCGAGGCGCCCCAAAGCTTCTCGATCTCCGCGAGTGCTGCGCGGTGGTCTTTGTCGGTGCGGATCGGGCAAATTTCCATAATGGACCTCATTCAAAATTGGGCAACCGTCAGAGCATCGATGGCATCGTATTCAGCGTGTGTCCCGATGAACTTGATGAACACGATTTGCCGGCGGAAATCGAATGCGGCGATCAACCGGTAGTTCCCGGCAGCGACCTCGAAGCGGGCGCGCTCACGATTGGGTACTTTGGCCTTCGGGGCGGCTCGGCGAATGTCGTCCATCGAGGTCCAGTTCGCGGGCTGCTACCAGCCTGTACCGACGCTGCGTGGATGGCGCAGGCGAGGCCTGATTGGGGGCGACCAGAGCCCGGAGCAGCTTGCATAACGTGCTCTAGCCGAGCCTTACTCACACGAGACCGCCAGCAGCGGATAGGGCCCGCTTGACCGCAGGGCTGCGAACCGCGAGGCGACGCTCAGGACAAAATCGTTCGGATTGAGAGATTAAGGAGTGACTTGAGCAGTTCAATGGAGTCACCCCGCTGCGGCATAGGCAGCGGCAACATCCCGGTGGGCCGGCGGAAGCGGAGCGGAAGCAATTCAACCAAGGCGCGCTCGGGGCCATCGAATTGCGCCCGCGGTTTAACAGTTTGAGGGCTGAGCGGCTCATCGCCAACGCGATGGACCGCGAGGCGATGCCAACGGCAGAGCCGGACATTCATCGCAAGGCCCGATCTTCGGGAATCCAGGTTGGCCTGCGCCGAACGCATCTCTCGAAAAGTGAAAAACAACCCCAGGCAAAGTAGATCGATTATGGGGAACCCGTATAGCACACGTTGCGTTATGCCTACCGACGGGCACATATCCACGGGAATTTAAACCCAATGCCAATCAACGAAACGATTGGCGTGCGCGTCGGTGCGCCGCCAACACAGCAGAACCCGGCAGCGCGACCTGAGCATACGGCGAGAGTGCGCGCCAAGCCGAACCCAGCACAGCATCCTCCGGTAGACCAACATGAGCGCACGCCAAGAAGGATGGGTGTGAGCGCCGGCGCGAGCCCAGTCAGTGCGCCCAAGCCAGCACAGCAGTCTCCGCCAGCGCAACGTGAATCTACGCCAAGCAGGACTGGCATGAGCGCCGAGGCGACGCCAATGAGTGGGCCCGAGGCATCACAGCAGAAGGCGCTACCTCAACGAGAGCGTACGGCGAGTGAACTTGCTGAACTGGAAGAATATCTTGCTCGGAAGGGAGCAATGCAGTTTGTGAGACTGAAGGCGCCAACCGAAGAAGATCAATCGCTGAAAATAGATCATCCCGACCAGGAGATCGGGCTCGCACGTCTCATGAATGCCATGGGAACTGCCGACCCCAATTTCCTGAGCGGCTTGGTTTCCCAGCTGGCGGACATAGCCAGCATTTATGGGGATCTCGAGGAGGGCCAGCTTAACTTCATGCTCTCGGTCATAAAAGGAATTAAGCCGAGGCATGAGCTTATGGCGATGCTCGGTGCCCAAATGGCTGCGATCCACCTCGCGTTCATGAAGCTCTCACGCGGCCCATCTCTTTCGAAGAAGATTCCTCAGCTGGATAGTGCCCCGTTGAATAAGCTCGCTCGTACCTTTGTGATGCAATTGGAAGCGTTACATCGGTACCAGACGGGCGGCCCACAGACGGTGCAAAACGTTTCGATCAATTGTGACACCCGGTCGATAGTCGCGAACGTCACACAACCGGCAAGTGAGACCCCGCCAAGAATGACTGATGGGTCACCTTTACTCGTCGGCGAGAAGGTTGGAGTTCCATTGCCTACTGACGCGGGTCATCAGCGTCTGAACGGTGGAGCCGCTTCTGACACTGTCCAGCCGGCCGATGATGAGGGAGAGCGCAGGTTACGCACGCAAAACATCCGATTGGCGCGACGAGCGAGGCCGCCGCACCTAAAATGAGCAGCAGCCACGTGCGCAATACCGAGATGATGCTGGCGGCCCAGCGCTGTGGCGCGAAGACACGTTCGGGCAGGCCGTGCAAGTCTCCGTCCGTCCGTGGGAAACGGCGCTGCCGGATGCACGGAGGGGCGCCAGGATCGGGCGCGCCGCGAGGAAACAAGAACGCACTGAAACAAGGCCTCTATACCCGTGAGGCGATAGAACAACGCAGGCGTGTACAAGCTCTCTTGCGGCAATCGCGGCAGCTGCTAGGGAATCTCAACTCACACCGCGATCCGCCCTGAGTTACGTTTACAGGCACGCTCTCTTGCGCAGAACGTGGGACGAAAATGGGCATCCACGCCGAAGTAGTCCGGACATACCGGCTGGCACTGCCGGATGCCTCAGAGGTGCCAAAGCACTAAATCTAAATCGCCTAGGCGATACAGCGGGCTGCCCGCGTGCCAGGCCAGATTATCCCCAGGCGTAAGATCGTAGGTAGCGGGGGGAAGCCGCCTGTCTTGAGGATTGAGGTGTCGTGAACCTCATCCACGACAGGAGTTGGCTATGACAACCGAGGCTATCACCCCGCTGCGTCAACGTATGATCGAGGACATGAACCCGCGCAAGCTGTGTGCGCACACACCCAGCGAGGGCACATCTACAGCTGCAAGCGTTCGCTGCGTTTCTCAAGCGCTCACCTGAGACCGCGACACGCGAGGACATCCGTCTTTTTCAACTGCACTTGGCCGAGACAGGGATGAGCATCTGTAACCGCAACCGGATTATGACCGCAATGCGGTTTCTGTTCCGCGTGACGCCGCGGCGGCTCGACCTCGCGGCCGAGATCTATCACATCCGCGAGCCGCACAAGATTCCGCAGATGATGAGCCCAGACGAGACGCGCAGGTTGCTCGCCGTAGCCAGCAGTCTCAGGGTGCGTCCTGCTCAGCCTCGGGTATGGATGCGCCCTGCGCGCGGGGGAGATAGTGCGGCTGAAGGTCAAAGCACGTCGACAGCGTACAGGAGAGCGGGCCCGAGCGCACGAAATCGGCATGGCCGCTTGGTCAAATGCGACCGGGACGAAGCCCTCCGCGGCCATTGCCTTGCAGGTGTGGCTGCCGATAAACCGGGCGCCACCACTGGACGAGAACGGTTTCCATTGATGAATTGTGTTTTCAGCGCCCCTGATCACCGGAAAGGGCGGCTTTCCGTCAGTACCGTCAGCATCGTCTGCATACGCCTCTCTGGGCATCCGAAGTGGCCCCCCTCGGGTAGGCACGAGCGAAAGTGCCGGCCGGCCTCTTAAACAGGCGGGCGTCCGCCTATCCCCCGAAAGTTAGGCTCATCCATTGTGATCGCGCCTTTCAAGCTACGCGAAGCTGCGCCGGCTGTCGGCTATTCGGGTTTGGCTTGATAACGATCTCTACGTCCTGGCCTAGTGCAACTAGGAACCGCAGTAATCGATCAACGGAGAACTGCTGGAAGTCACCGCGCAGCATCTTGGCAATGTCGGGCTGCTTGATCCCGAACAGCCGGGCGGCTTCAGCCTGCTTTAGCTTGCGCTCCTTCATTACGATCTCGATTTTATACACGAGCTGCGCCTTAATCAGATGTTCCTCCGCATTGGGAAGACCGAGATCAGCGAAGACGTTGCCGCTCCCAACTTCATATACAGTTTTCTTTTTGGTCATTCTTATTCTCCTGTCGCACTGCGCTCCACCATAACGCGTTCTGCTTCGCGCAAGCGCTGTTGAATGAGCTCAATCTCGGCTTTCGGTGTTTCACGACCCTTCCTCGATTTCTTCTGAAAAGTGTGCAATACGTAAACCGGTCCGGAAAAGCGCACGGTATAAATACAGCGGTAGCTTGTTGCCGCGATGATCACTTACGATTTCCATCACCCTGGTTCCGCCGAACCCCTTCAGCGGCTTTGACTTCCGGTGTATGCCGCCTAGCTGCGCGACGTAAAGCGCATAGCCGAGCTCGCTTTCCACCGTCTGGGGCATGGCTTTTAACTCTCGCCGGCTCGTACCAATCCAGATGAGCGGCTTAAGATGGTCGGGCTTCATTGTTCAGTTTAGGACCTGTATAGCGAAAAACCCCTTATCACACCAAACCCGCATGAGCCGCTTTCGAGCCGTTAGGCGCCACCAACGGAGTGGCGGTGGTAGCAATAGGTTCGGATGGCGCCGGGACGGAGGTGTTGCGTATTGTGCTCATCCTGATCATCCGTGCCCCTTCCCGACCTTCGCGGGCGAACGCAATCTCAATGTCCAGCATGCGAAGGAATGTCTGCGCGCGACGCAGTCGTCCCGCCAGAACTCGGGGATTTTTTGCCCATGGTGGACTCGCGGAAATGTCTTCGCGAGCACTGTCGGCACACAAACGCAGCAGGTCTGATGCGCTCCCGCTCCAACTGCTCCGTTCTCCCATAATCGTGCGCACGCAAGTGGCCACCGGGTCTGCTTCGATGATGCTCTCGATCGCCGCCCTGCGATTGGCGGCATAGGCGCGGGCGAAAGTCCCGGCGGGCCAGAAGGCGGTTTCGCATGCCGCGGCCCACAGCGCGAAATCCGCCATGCGCGGCAGGCGATTGAGACGAACCTGATCGATCCTTCGCAACCCATGTACCACCGCGTCGAGCAGGGCACCCAGGATGCGCGGGCGCACGGTTTCGAATTCCCGCCACAGCTCGGCTTCCGAACGCCGGTCCGCCTCTATGATCGCCGGTAAGGTGACAAAGATGGCCCGGTCGCCGAGGTCCGGCCGGCTGATGACATCCTCGATGCCGTTCAACAGGATGGGGCGCGCCGCTTCGAACAGCACCTCCTCATCGTTGGTGTAGAGCTGCCGCACCGCGAAGCTGCCGCCGGTGGCGAGACGGCAGAGGGCGTCGGAGAAGGAATGTGGCAACCCGGAGAGATTGTCGAATGCCAGCAGATGGCCGTTATTGGCCGCGATCATCAGCTCGCGCTCCTCGCGCGAAAGTGCCCGCACCGGCGCGGTATTGGGGTCGATCAAGGCCTTGAGGATTTTGGAGAGGACGGTCTTGGCTGAGCCCTGCTCACCCGAAATCGCCAGCAGTGGATAAGGACCACCGGAGCGCAGGGTCGCCAACAACCAAGCGACGATCAGGACAAAGTCGTTCCGGCTCGCCAGGTTCAGAAACGCATTGAGCGCTTCAATTGAGCCTCCCCGCTCCGGCTCGGGCAAAGCCCGCATCCCCGGCGGCCGGCGGAAGCGAACCGGCGGAGACGCGATTACCTGCCATCCGTCCGGCCCGATTTGCACGGCGCGCCAGTGCTCATCGGCGAGATCGAGATAGAGGTAGCCGGCGTGCTCGGCAACGCGGATGTGAACGGCGCGTTCCCGCCCGTCGAATTGCGCCCGCGCTTCGCAGAGATCGAGAGCTGAGCGAATAGCCGCTGCGCTCGCGGCTTCGCCGGTTGCCTCATAATAGCAGCGCCGCAACCAGTTGCGGAACCGGGTACTGCGGATGGGCCAGGTTTCCCGGTGGTCATTCACTGGGATGTCGGCGAAGGCCTTCCCGGTCGGGGTGTGAAATAGTTCTCCACGCAGCCCGATTGCGCTGAGCATGTTGGTCGAAGGCAAACTGTTGCTAAGCCGTAACTGGCGCCGTCGGCAGTTGTCCGCCAGCATTTGGCGCCGGCTCCGCAAGCCGTGTCTTGCGTCGGGGTCGCTGGCCGAATGCGCGGCCCGCCCAAACGGGTAAGTTTCCAAAGCTTGCGGGCGATCTTGATGGGATCGACGCCAGCCTGCTGCCACCAGGCTTTCTCGTCTCCGACCCGGTGAACGGCGCGGTGATGCGCCCGGCAGAGGGGGACGGCGAATTCATCGCTCGATTTGCGGCCAAGCGCCCGCGGCTGCGCAAATCGGATGTGGTGGGCCTCCGAGGGCTTGCGGCCGCACAGCACGCAGGTTTGCTGGGCTACGAAACGCAGGTGCTCCTTGTCGCGGCGGCGCTTGGGCGTGCTGATCGTCAGCACGCTTTTGTCGATCCGGCCGGGCTGTTGCCCGTCGGCAGCACCGCTGGCTCCAGGGTGTCCGCCCGCAGGAGCTGGATCCCATCCCGCCGGTGTATCGGCGGGCGAAAGCGCATCGGCCGCTGGAGGGGCATCCGCTGCCGCAGGCGTGACAGCCGGTGCAGTTGCCTCGAACAGATCCGCCGTCGACGGTTCGGCATCATGGGACAGCGAGAACGCAGATTGCTTCAGCGCAAACGCGGTTTCTACCAACCTTGCATCTGCTGCGGTGAGCGTGTTCTTGAGAGGAATGGCCTTCTTGGCCCACGCGGTCGCGCTGTCCTGGGATCCGAGCCCGATGACCTCGTGAATGAGACGATCGCGCAGCACAGCCGATTGTTCTGCTGGCAGGATGGCTGAGGTCGCGGGTCTTTCGCCTGCATTCGTTCTGCTGTTACCTGATGTCTTGGGCGCGATTTGCCACCCGACTGCCGGGGAGTTCATGGCCGGTGCAGCGCAGAGATCTGGGGCGTCCAGATCGTCCTCGCCGGCAATGCCGACGAGGGTGAACAGGGTATACCGGCGAGCGTAGGTGAGGGCGGCGCCCATACGGCGTGGGCTCGCGATGTCGGCGAGCGGGCACATCGGCCATTGGGAGGCGATCCATTGACCGGAGGAGTGGGCGAGTATGGTAGTCAAATTCAGGATGCGCGAGGCGAGATCGATAGCCGTGGTCTGCATGACCGCGATCTCCTGCTCGCTCAGCGTCTTGCGAACAATCTCCAGGCCGCTCGAGAGCGGCGCGTAGCGGAAGGTGCGTTCGATTTCTCCCTGCCGCCCGGTCCGAATGGTCGCAGTCAGCGATTTTTCCGGGTTGACCAGCTGCGCTTGTGCCTTGGCCAGGGCTGCGGCGAGGGCCGCGATGGATTCACTGGACTGCTGCACGGGCGGCCTCCGTATCGAGAATGTCGAAGCTGATGGCATCGGATTTCGAGCGCTTGGCGCGCACCCCATGGCCGATCGCCTCCTTAGCATCTTCGGGAATGAGGGTCTTAAGCTCGGTCTTCGCCCGCTCGTGGTCGAGAAATGCGGCGCGGGTAGTGCGAAAGAGGGCCGCGAACTCCGCCCAGGAATTGGACGAGGTCATGTCCACGATGCGGATGGCTTCGATGCGCGGGCGCGGCGCCTCGACATTGATCAGGTGCGGCATCTCCCCGCTTTGCACACAGCGCCAGAATTTCTTTTCGGCCGACACGAGGATGCTGAGGTAGAGTGGATCCATGGGAATCGTGATCTCGACCCACTTGCCTCCACCGGTGATGATCGAGAGCACCGCGGTCCGCAGATGCGTGACCCACATGTTGTGCTGCAGCTGGGCCATGTGCTTTTCGACCGCCGCCTCCTCGGAGAAGGACCACGGCAGCATGAACTTGGCTTCGAATACGGCGCCAACGTCCTCCACGATGCCGTCGAGGGTCGCGGCCATGTATGAAATCGCAGAGTGCCTCACCAGGCGCTGGACATCCCCGACTTTTCGGCCGGTGTTACGCTCGTACCAAGTCCGGTTGAGATCTTCGGTGGCCTTGCCGAGCTGCACGATGAGGTTGCCCGAGAGGTCCTCCGAGGCCACCTCGCCGCGTTTCTCCCGCCAGAGGCGGATCAGGGCGGATTCATCGTACCCCATGATGATGCGGGCGTCTGAGCCGCCGATAAACATTCGGCGGTTCACAAATGTCGCTGTAAATGCCTCAGTTTTCATTTCTCTAGCACCTTCCCGATGAAATGGCTTTGGCGGCTTTTATGACATATGGCGGATTATGCGTCAAGCGCGAATATACCGCTTAGGTGGCCTTCAGATAAGGGCTGCCCGATCACTCCTTGGGTGGACTGCAGAGGATCTCTCGCGTCAGTCGGCAGTAAGCTTGCGCACGATCCAGCGCGCTGAACAGGGCGGGCACGCAACTTCGCTTACAGTCGCAAATGAACTCGCAATTCGTAGCGCTCTAGAATCTGCGGGGGTTGAGATCATCGACGAAAACGGCGGGGGGCCAGGGGCGCGCCTCAGAAAAAGACCGAGGCGTAATGCGCCCAAGGAGTGACTGTGTTCCGGGCGGAATTGGCGTTCCAGCAAATACCGGTACAGCAGAAACCAAGCGATCACGATCGGCGACGAAGTTAGTCGAAGCGGCTTAATGCTTGCCGGTTGCGCAGCGCCGACCTGATCTGCCTGACGGCAGCGTTGATTCTGATATCCAAAAGTGCCCTACGTACTCGGCCGAAGCGCGGGCTGGTTCGCCAGAGTGCCCCGTGGGGCTTGGAGTTAAACGGCAAGCCTGCCAGCGGGGAAAAATCTACGCCCTGCGGATGGACTGCGAGTAGCTCAAGGCGTTGCGGCCCTTTGCGCACCGCGTCCAGGATTCCAGAACAGCTGGCAGAGGCCGGGAGCGTGGTCGGCGTCAGGCGAGGTATCTACGCCGCCGCAAAGCACTGATAAGGAAATGTCATTTGCCTTATCAGTTGCGCAAAGCTGGATACCCGTCGGACCCGCCAGGGAGCGGTTAGCTCCGGGTGTGGCACAATCACCGGCTTTGGCCGGGCTGGTCAGCCAGCAATTGCAATCAAGCTGAACCGCACCGACCAATACACTTTAGCCAAGGGCGCGCTTGACCGATCGCGTGGCCGGAACAACGGCTGCGTTCTGTGCGTAAAGGTAGACCGGCTTTGCTGCGCGGATAGCGGGTAAACTGAAAATCGCCTGATCGGGTTGACGTTGACCCCAGATCATGACGCGGAAAGTCATCATCACGATCCGCAGATCAAGCCAGAACGAGGCGTTGCGCACGTACCATTCGTCCAAGACGTCTTTCTCGCTCGGGGTTAAGAGTGTTCCGCCGTTCACCTGCGCCCAGCCGGTGATGCCTGGCCGAATGGTAAGACGGACGGTGGGATTCGTCGGCTGATCGCGTGGGAGCAGGGGCCGAGGCCCAACCAAGGACATATCCCCCACCAGCACATTCGCCAGTTGCGGAAGCTCGTCCAGACGCGCCCTTCTGAGAAAGGAGCCAAGCCAGGATTGTCGCTCTTTGTCGGGTATAGTCTGACCAAACTGATCGAAGGGTGGTCGCAAGGTACGAATTTTCCATATCGTGAAACTTCGGCCGCCTACGCCCAGGCGCCGCTGCCAGAAAACGGCTGGCCATCCGACATCTAGAACTGCGAGCGCTCCTGCGATGGTCAGGATTGGCGAAAGGACCGTACGCGCAATGCCGTCCTCGATTGGCGGTCGTCATCCACCATGTGATTGGCTGGCGGGCCCTGATCGCGCGGCATCTGACGCTCGCCGCATGGGTGGGCTATGCGGCGGCCGAGCTCGCTCCGGTGGTTGCACGTCTGCGCGAGATCCTGCTCGGCTCGGTCAAGCTCGCTGTGGATGAGACACCGGTGCCGGTGCTCGATCCCGGGCGCGGGCGCACCAGGATCGGATACTTCTGGTCGATGGCGCGCGACGACCGGCCGTGGGGCAATGAGGATCCGCCCGCGGTCGCCTACAGCTATGCGCCCGGTCGCGGCGCAGAACACGCCATCAAGCTGCTCGCAGACTATTGCGGCATCGTGCAGTGCGACGGCTATGCGGCGTACAAGCAATTGGTCGACCGCAGGCGCAACAGCGGCCCGGCACTCGCTTTTTGTTGGGCGCATTGGCGAAGACGATTCTATGAGATTGCGAAGTCCGGTCCGGCGCCGATCGCGCAGGGAGCACTCATGCGTATTGCCGCGCTCTATGCGATCGAGAAGCGGATCCGCGGGCGCAGCGCGGTGGAACGCCAAGCGGTACGTGAAGCAGAGAGTGAGCCGCTCGTCGATGCTCTTAAAACTTGGCTCGAAAGCGAGCTCACGCGCGTCTCCGGCAAATCGGTCATTGCCGGCGCAATCCGCTATGGCCTCAAGCACTGGGACGGCTTGGTGCGCTTCCTCGCCGACGGCCGCATCGAGATGGACACGAATGCGGTGGAGCGCACGATTCGTCCAATCGCGCTTACGCGCAAAAACGCGCTGTTCGCCGGCTGCGAACAAGGTGCGGCCAACTGGGCTGCCGTTGCCTCCCTGATCGAGACCTGCAAGCTCAATGGCGTTGATCCGGAAGCCTATCTCGAGGACGTCCTCACCAAGCTCATCAATCTATGGCCGGCCTCGCGCATTGATGAACTCATGCCCTGGGCCTGGTTGCGCGCTCAGAACAGCACCGAGCGCATCGCGGCGTGATTCCTGATTCACTGCCGTGTGATACTCGTTTCAAATCTCATCTGACCAACGAAGCACACGAGCACGCGCGCGTGAGTTCGGCTCTCGCCACGAGCTGCCGGCAGCTGTCAAGTGTCCAAGAGCGTGCGGAAGGAATTACGCTTACCAAAAAAGCACAGCCGAGGATTTTAATCTCGGCGTTCTAGGGGCCGCAATTCCACCATGCTACTCTCAAGTTCAGTCAGGTCATCGCAAACTTTCGTTTTAGTAGGGCGGAGGTAATCTGATGGTCACGAGTAGCAAATGGCTAATGCCTGGCAGTCCCACCCGCTGTGCGTTCTGCGAGCAGCCGTTTCGTAGACGCGATAGCTATCTCGAGTCTTGGCGGGCATCCGATGGACAGCACTTCTGCTCAGAGTTTTGCGCCGCGGATGCAGAAGAAGCGCGCTTCCGGACGCATCGGGCGAGCCCCCACGCGGGCGCCATTCGTCGGTCTCATTATCAGCGCGGCTATTGAAAGGCCATGGCGGGGGACTCAGCTAGAGAGCTGGCCGGAATTTCCATGGTCTTCTCAACGCAACCCATATGACGGGATCGTGGGCTGAGCGGCATCAAATGCGCGGATGGGGTAGAACTACAAGGAAATCTTCGCGGCGCTTGATCGGCTCGGATACACCGGCTGGATCGGTTGCGAGTACCGGCCGCGCGGGGGAACCGAAGATGGCTTGGGGTGGGCGCGGGCATCGTCCGCATGCGCTGCTGGCATTCAGACCGCGGTTTCTCTAGAGAATTCTAGGTAGCCAGAAGGCAAGGACGCGATCGTGCTCGATCGCCCGCTGGACGCGTGGCAACGGCGGTGGCTCCTCGATGACTGTCAATCGCGCAGCCGATCATCTAGCCAAGTCGATCTCTAAGCTGGTCCATCCGCTCGAGGTGGGCAAAGCCGCGCGGCCCGGGCGTCAGTGTTGCCGCAAGATCGACATCTGATGCGCTCGTTGCCTCCTGCCGCGCGGTCGAGCCGACAGGGGGATTGCATATCTTATCATAGTATGATAAGTAAGATTGTGGTCCGCCCTGACCCAACGCTCGATACATTGCTCGATCTCGATGGGCAACAGTTTACGATTGAGCCGAGCGGATACACGGTGAAATTCCGTGCGAGGAAAGTGCCAGCCGCGCGACGGCGTCCTTACGGTGTTAGTTATTCTCTCACACTGCATGCACCTGACGGCGCCCGCCTGGTAGGCTTCGACAACGCCCATGTTGTGCGCGCATCTCGCGGACCATCCGGCGCTCGGAAGGAAGCGGATCACCGGCATCGACTGGGCACGACGCGGCCGTATCATTACGTCGATGCCCTCCAATTGCTTGCGGACTTTTGGGCAGAGGTGGATGCGGTGCTCAACGAACTTGGAGTTATACGATGAAAGTCTTGCGGATCGGAATCGCATCGATGGATACATTCAAGGCGCGCACGATCGCCATTGCCAAAGGCATGAGAACCAAGCCGGGCGAACCAAAAATCTGGTTCAACTCGGCGCAAAGCATCGGCAAATTGATCGATGACAATTGGCCGCTGTTGCGGGAAATCCGACGCCACCCGCCACAAAGTATTACGGAGCTCGCTGAACGCACCGGGCGCAGCGTGTCCAATCTGTCGAGAACACTGAAATCCCTTGAGCTACGCGGGTTGGTGTCACTGGAAGCTGGAGACCGATTGAACAAAAGGCCGGTCGTTGCTTATGACCGCATCGAAATGGTAACGACCCCATTCGCGGACGCAGCATGAGATGCGATGAAGCCACTCTCGTCGAGGCCGGCGGTGCATCGACCGATAGCATCGATGTTGTAAAAATATCCTCTAGCCGCGCTGAGGGGTATGATGTCCGCAAGCGATGGCTCGAAATCAGATGTATTTCGCGGGGGATTTTACGGCTTGATTGCGTGACCAACACTCCTTCTAAGATTGCTGGGTAAAGGCCGGCGGCAGTAGAACCCAATTACCCGAAACGAACCGCGGCATTCGCGTCAGCCCCGTCAGCATCGTCTGCGCCCGTGATGGATGACTTATGGGTCTCGCTCGGGCTCGATCGGCAGCTGTCACTGAGGGCGGCATCAGCCGGTCCCGGCTTGAGGTTGTCCTGCCCCATTGGCGCGGACGGCGCTGACGGTGCCGACGGTATCCCGAAGGCTTTGCGCATCGTAATGATCCTGGTTCCAGCGCGGCCTTCACGGCTGAAG
The DNA here is from genome assembly GCA_963841705.1 of uncultured Alphaproteobacteria bacterium. Classification (GTDB taxonomy): domain Bacteria; phylum Pseudomonadota; class Alphaproteobacteria; order Rhizobiales; family Xanthobacteraceae; genus VAZQ01. The sequence continues at coordinate 83,840 of CAWJDY010000018.1, read as the reverse complement.
ACAATCTCGGTGCCTAATGTCCGAAGGGAAGGTCTGCGCGCGACGCAGGCGACCGGCAAGCGGGCTTCGGCAGAAATCAGAGAAATTCCCACGTCGGCATGATGGTTGTGCCATAGGGTGAAGCGAGATCCTGATACGTCCGGTTGATCGCCGGCTCGTAACGATCTGCCGCGGTGCTGTGCTCATTATTCATAAAACTGCCGCATTCTCATTCAAACTCAACCCACATGACTTGGTGGCAGCACGCAATCGCGCTTTTGCTTTTGGCCAACATGGTGGTCATCCTTGGTGGCATCCGCAGATTGCCAGAGGATCATCCAGGAGAGCCAAAGCGGTAATTTGATCCGACAAATGTTGGCTGCAACATCAGCGCCGCCAACTGCTGATCGGTCAAATTGGTCTTGAGCAACGCCTTCCCGCATGGGCTGCATCGCTGTGAGCCACCAGCTCGCATGTGACCCGAGAGCTAGGTTTCTACCCTCAAGCGCTTTGTCGTTGAGAGCGGCAACACAGGGGCCATTGCGGCCTGAAAAATACCGCCCGGAAGGGGGCGAAAGGAGCCGCTCCTGACCGAGCGGCCCTCGATCGGCAGGCGGGATAGCGCCAACCATATGGTCGCAGCGCCCTTCTATCCGAGGCCGTATCTGTGGTCTATTCGGGGGGCTGCCCTCTACATCCGCAGCACCCCCGTAAGCGGACTTAGCGGTCGGCGCTGGGGCCTGAGTGCCGGGATTTCGGGATGGGCAGCCCCAATGCTTCAGGGGGCAACAATAGCGACCTTAGCGAGGATCAAAAGCAGAATTCGCAGCGCTTGCGCGATGCCAAGCAGGCCAACTCCGATACCTATCGTTGCGATCACGACTGCATAATATCTCAGAGGAACCGGTGTATCGGCTTTCTGAGTCATCAACACCACAGCACCCCATACCCCAGCAATAATCACGGCGAGCCCCACGACAGCCGTCACTATGGCAAGGATGCTAGTAAACACGGCTCACCTCCCTCCTTCTGATTGCCGATTCATAACAGAACCTTCACCAAAGTGTCGCACAAATCAGCACAGAGACCTTTTAGGTGGAGGCCTATGTCCGTAAGCCCTTCACCACCATCATGGCCACCTTCAGTCAACGTCCGGTTCGATGAGCGGGGATGGGAAACGGAGCGTTGCCGCATGGCCCAAGCTACCGCGCCCATCCTCGACTCTACCTCAAATACCAAATTTAGCTCAGTGGCGATCGTCGTTTTGCTGCGCAAAAAAGTGCGGCTTGGTCAGACAAGCTTCGACGAATCCAGCCGCCATGCACCACTGACCCGTATTCCATGTTATCGTGGTTGCGTTCCCGAGCGCGCACGTCCGAGCCGATGCGCTAGTCGACTATTTGGTCCGCTGGGCCACACGTGCTCTACGTTGTGCAAGGGACCGTGTTGGAGCGCCTCTTTGCCTCGCTTGGTCATTGTCTCTAACCGCGTGTCGGTTCCCGAGGCCGTAGGCAAAGCGACGGCTGGCGGCTTGGCCGTCGCACTGCGAGCGGCATTTCAGTCCTATCAGGGTCTGTGGTTCGGTTGGAGCGGCAAGGTCACTGCCCATCCTGCCTCCCAGCCCCGAATGGTCGACAGGGGGAATGTTCGCTACGTGCTCATCGACCTCACCTCGCTTGACCGCCAGGAATACTATTATGGCTTTGCCAATCGGGCGCTGTGGCCAACGATGCATTATCGCGTGGGCCTGTCCGATTTCTCACGCACGGACTATGCCGGCTACCTGCGGGTTAATCGGACATTTGCACAGGCGCTGGTGAAGCTTGTCGGTCTGGGCGACCTCGTATGGGTACACGATTATCACCTGATTCCGCTTGCGGCAGAATTGCGGTCTCTCGGTCTCAGCAATCTGATTGGGTACTTTCATCATATCCCATGGCCGGCTCCTGAGGTGTTGGGAACACTTCCAGGCAGCACGGACCTTCTGCGTGCGATCATGGATTTCAATCTGGTGGGAGTGCAAACCGAGCGAGATGCCGACAACCTTAGGCGGGCGCTTACGCAGGAGCTCGGAGCCGTTGCGCAAAGGAAAGATCTGCTCAGCGCCAGCGGGAAGAGCACCTGCGTAAGAAGTTTTCCGATCGGCATTGACGCGAGCGACTTTGAGAAAGTCGCCGCGCGTGCTTGGTCACATCGCATTGTCAACCAGACGATAGCGGCGCTTGGCTCGCGCAAACTGATCATCGGGGTCGACCGTCTCGATTACTCCAAAGGCATCCCGCAGCGGATGGAAGCCTACGAGCGCTTTCTGCTCGATAACCCCAAAGAGCGGGGTCGCGTCACCTACCTGCAAATCGCGCCCACAAGCCGCAGCGAAGTCCCGGAATATGAGACGCTAAGCGGGGTGGTGAACGAAACCCTGGGGCGGATCAATGGCACATTGGGCGAGCCCGGCTGGGTGCCGATCCAGTACGTCACCAGCGCTTACCCCCGCTCGGTATTGGCCGCCCTTTACCGCCTTGCCCGCGTGGCCCTGGTGACACCGATGCGCGACGGTATGAATCTGGTCGCGAAGGAATACGTTGCGGCGCAGGACCCGCTGCGTCCGGGCGTGTTGATCCTTTCCAAGTTTGCCGGTGCCGCCCAGCAGCTCACGGGCGCCCTTATCCTCAATCCAAACGACAAACTCGAAGTCGCCGAGGCCATCCGTGGTGCACTGCAAATGAGTGAGCCAGAGCGCGTTGCCCGCTGGCAGAGCATGATCGAGGTGGTCCGCAACCGGGATGTCTCATGGTGGGCGGCAGCCTTCCTCAAAGAGCTGGCGGCACAACAAAGTGGGCGCCACGGCGACAGCGAGCAAATGGATCCAGGCTGAAGGCGTGGTGGCGTCAGAGACTTCGTTGGTCTTGCCTGGTTTATCGGCTACAACGAAAGAAAGGGCCGCTCGTGACCGAGCGACCCTCGAGCGGTAGGCTGGATAGCGCCAACCATTGGTTCGCAGCGCACTCCTATCCGAGGCCGTATCTGCGAATATGCTGCTGATAATACGCGTGTCAGGTGCTGTTAGCTGTAGCGGTGCCGACACACACCGAAGAAAAAGAATGTATCAGTACTGCGCTGCAGCGCAAACGAGTGCAACTGCGAACGATCGATTTGGAGCCTGTCGATCGATCGAGCCAAACCGCTCTCCTCCACGAGCGGCTTAGGCCGTCAGGCTCAAGTGTCCTGAGCTGTCGTCCCGCTTGGCCAATTACACCAACCGCATAATCAGTTTAAGCGATTGCCGCATGAGATCGCGCAGACGCTTGCGCTCCGCGATCGCCTCACGGGTATAAAGTCCGAACTTCAGCGCGTTCTTATTGCCGCGCGGAGCGCCTGATCCCGGTGCCCCTCCGTGCATGCGGCAGCGCCTCTTGCCGAGAACCGATGGGGACTGGCAGGGCTTGCCCGACCGGGTCTTCGCGCCACAGCGCTGGCTGGATAACATTGGCCCGGTATTGCGCTTATGATTGCCGCTCATTTCTGGTTTGGTCTTGGCCTGGGAGGCCGCGCTGGTACCGGCACGGCTTGTTTGGCTCCGTCAATTATAGGCATCGCAGAAGCATTGGCGTCGGTAAGAGCAGGTGGCGATCTCGTAGTCGCGTCCGGCCTGCTCGTCTGGCCCGGCGACTGGGTGACGTTGCCGACGATCGCTTGGCCACCTTCTGCAACGGAAACATGTTGCACCGTAACCTTCTGCTCGCCACCGGTCCGGTAGCGCTTTAAAGCTTCCATCTGAGTCGTAAAAGTACGCGTGAGCTTGTTGAAAGCGCGTTCCGCGCTATCCTGTTGCGGGATGGTTTCGACGTTGGCTAGGCGACGGGCGAATGTCATGGTCGCCACGTGCACGGCGGCCATTTGGGCGGCGAGCATCGCCTCGAGCTGATCCCTCGGCGCAATGCCTTTCATGACCGAAAACATAAAATTAATGTCGCCCTCGCTGACTTCGCCATTCGAACCTGCTTTCGCGAGTTGATTTACAAGGCCATTCAGAAAATCACTGTCAGCCGTTCCAAACGCTTTCATAAGAAGCGCGGTTCCGATTAAGTGATCAGGATGATCGACATCCAGTTTGTGAACGCCGTTGGTCTTGACGAGCTTGAGTTGTGTGGATGAGATCGCGCCAGCTGCAAGGCGGCCAATGCCTCATCGAGCAGGCTGGACGCCTCCCCCTCAGCCAGCTGTTCTTCGGGGGTCGGCACAGCGAAACCCTCGGCACCGCCGGCGAGGCTCCATTCGTCGGCCGCCGAAATATCGATGGTCCGAGCGGGCGCCTGCGCATGATAGCCGCAGGGAAGTGCCGCACGGACGCGGGCCATCGCCTCGGCGACGACGGCCGCGGTGGGCGGCGCCTTTTCGCGCGGCAAATGGACTAGCAGCAGCACTGGATCGGGCGCTAGGCGCTCCCAATAGAGCAGGCGGAAGATCGACTGATCGAGTGCGGCCAGGCGCGCGATCGCGGCCGGCAGGCGTCGCCGGGGCACGATCGTGCGCACGTAATCGATGACCAGATTCTCGATGATATGCAAGATGAAGCCCGAAGGGCTGCCGCGCCCCGAATAGGCGCGCAACCGTTGCAGATCGTTCTTCACCAGGGCTTCGCAGACCGATTGATAGGCGTCCTCGCGGTTTTGCTCCTGGTCATTGCCCGGCAACATACGCAGGATCATGCGCCGCATATCCTCGGCGAAGAACGCTTCGAAGGCGCGCCAGCCGCGCTCGGCATCGAGCGCAAGCAGCCTGACTATGCGCTCCGCCAAGAGGTCGCGCACCACGAGCGCTAGGTAGACTTGCACACGCGCGCGCCCGTCATAGCCCTTGAGCCGCGCGAAGCCACCGGTGCGCAGAGCGGCCATCACCTCGCGGAAGGCTTCCTCGGTCTCGGCCTGGGTGCATGTGACCCGCAGGCAGGCGCTCCACACCAGATCCGCGGCGGCCCGGGTGAACGCCGCCGCAGCCTCGGCGTCGCCCTGGAGTGCTGCTTGCAGTGTCTTCTGATCTGGGTCGAAACGCGCGGTCACGGATTCCCCCGTCGAGCCCGGCGTAAAGAACGGGCGGACGAACGAGACGAGATTTCCACGCCCGGTGTTAGCCCGAACATCGCGGCAAAAATTTTGCCTCGGCCGTCTAACGGTTCAGCCGGTCCGGCCGGCGGCGCATCCGGGGCGGCGACCGGCCAGCTCGGCCGGCGCGCCGACAATAGAGGAGCATTCAATGTTTACGCGATGGAAGATTTTCGCGGCCTTGGTCTTGGTTTGCGTGCTGCATGTCGGGGTACGCGCCGAGACCGACAATCCCGATGGATACCGTTTGTCCAGCCCGGTATCCCACGGCAACCTGGCGATCTATTTTGTCCACGGCAGATCTCGCAGCGGACCCGTGCCGCTCACGTTGCAGGAGGCGATGGAGAAAAAGGTCGTGGAAGTGCGAGAGATCGGCCGGGTCAACGAGGTTCTGCTCGAGAACGTCGGCAATGAGGAGGTCTTCGTCCAAGCGGGCGACATCGTCAAGGGCGGCCAACAGGATCGCGTGCTCAGCGTAAGCCTCATGCTGGCGCCGCGGTCCGGCGCGGTATCGGTTGCGTCTTTCTGCGTGGAGAGCGGCCGCTGGTCGGCGCGCGGCACGGAGGACGCACACATGTTCTCGAGCTCCAACGCGATCGTGCCGTCGCGTCGGGCCAAGCTCGAAATGGCCTTCTCCGGTGCCGCGCGGCCGGATGCCGCCAGCGGCGGTTCGCGCCAGCAGGAAGTCTGGAAAAGCGTCGCACAGATTTAAGGCAAGCTGTCGAGCAATCTCGGCACTTCGGTTGCGGCACCGCGCTCGCAGACGAGCCTGCAGTTATCGCTGGAGAACGGCCGTCTCGAGCGCGAGCAGGCGCAGTACCTCGCCGCGCTTGAGCCACAAGGCGAGAACGACGACGATATCGTTGGCTACGTTTTTGCGGTCAACGGCAGGGTGAACAGCGCCGACATCTATCCGTCCAACGGCCTGTTCCGGAAGATGTGGCCGAAGCTGCTGCGCGCCAGCATCACCGAGGCGATCAGCGAACGCGATGCCGGCAACGAGCCAGCGCCGCCGGCTGCGGCGGTCAATGAATTCATCAGTCGGGCAGCCGGTGCGCAAACCGCCGAAACGCCCGCGGGCGAGCGCACGCGCATCCGGGTCAACGACAGCGCGAAGGTCATCTCGCTTGAATCGCGCCCAGCGGCCTCCTGCCGATGCCTGGCTGCATCGCACCTACATAGCGAAATGATCGGGCTTAAGACCAACGGTGGCACATTGCGAAGCCCGGACTTCTGGTCAGCTCATGAAAACGATGCCTCCTAATCAACCGCATAAGGATTGCCGATACACGCATCTCCCAATGCGGGGAGGGGGAGGCCGTCCCATTGTCATGTGCCGACCGATGTTTAAAATGGGCGTTTGGCGCTATTGGGAGTCGTGCACACCTTGCCAGAGTCCTCGCCATCCCTACTGATCCAACTGGGAATGCCCCAGTCGAACTACAGAGAGGCATGTTTCGCGCGCGGCGATGTCCTACGGCGGAGAGGACAGCACTACAGCGACATGTATCTGCTCACGGAAGGCAGCGTCGAGGTCGATCTGGAGAGAGGCGAGAAGGTTCTCGTGTCCGATTTCTTGGCGCCAATCGGGGAAATGGGCTTTTTGACCGGTCGCGCGGCCTCAGCCACGGTGACTGCGCGCACGGATGTCTCGGTACTGGTGATGGATGATCCGACGCTCGCCTTGCTCGAACGGGAGCAGCCGCAACTTGCGGCGCATCTCCTGCGGGGCTTGACCACAATTGCAGAGGAGAGAGCAAGCTACAATCTTACCTGGGAGCTCACTGACGCGGCGTGGATGCATGCCCAGTCGATCGAAGTTTATCTGTGCCGCAGCGCAGAGATGCTCGAGGCGGCGCAGCGACTACGGTATGAAGTCTACTGCAAAGAGCTCGGCCGGCAGTCGCCGTACGCCGATCACGCCAAGCGGATAATCACCGATCAGCTCGATCAAACCGGTCATGTCTTCATCGCGCGTAAAGCAGACGAAACCATCGGAACCTTGCGCGTCAACATATCGCGAGACCAGGAACTGGGCGCCACCGAGGAGCTTTATGGGATGAAGGCCTCGAAATATCATCCTGATGCAACCGCGATCTGCACCAAGTTCATCGTAAAAAAGACCGAGCGCGGCGGGCCCACGGCGATGAAGCAGATCGCAGCTGCGGTTCGCCATGGCCTGCATCGAGCCAGAGAGTGCTACATAGATTGTATCCCGGCGCTGTTGCCCTATTACCGCGCGATCGGATTTACAGTCACCGGTCCCCAATTCGTTCATCGGGAAAATGGGTTCTCGATACCGATGAAGCTCGACCTGGCAAAACATGGCGAGCGACTGAGCCGTGAAGCTGGAATGAGCGACTACATGCGGCTGTACCTCAAAGCGAAGGCCTTCAAGCTGATAGCCAGGATCCATGCCTGAAGCGGTCCACAGCGCGCCGTTCTATCCGCCCTATGTCAGGCCATCAAAAAGGCCGCTTCGGTTCCCGTTCAATCTGACCAAGATTCTCGGCAACAATTTAGGAGTCATTCCGCAGCAGGCCTATCACGATCCGCTTGTTATCGTGCGCGGCCCGCCCCGAATGGCATTCTTCATGGGCAGCGAGGTCGTAAAGACCGTGCTGCTTACCCGACCCGCCGATTTTCCGAAAGGACGGTTGCAGGTCGAGGTTCTCAAGCCAGTGTTCGGGAACGCCATGATCTCGGCGGAGGGGCAGGAATGGCGTTGGCAGCGCGGCGCTGCAGCGCCGTTGTTCCGACATGAGGAGCTGGCTCGTTACACGCCGATCATGAACGCCGCCGCACAGGCGACCGTCGCAAAATGGGCGGCAGAGCCCGCCGGCAGCGTGCACGCTATGAATGACGACATGATGGGTACCGCGTTCCATGTCATTTCCAATACCATGCTTGCAGGTGGAGCGCCGGATATGCTGCGCACTATCCAGAAAGGGCATAAAGAGTATTATCGCGGTGCAAATTGGTGGCTGATCTATCTCCTGCTCGGGCTTCCGCATTGGTTTCCCCGGCCGGGCGGAGATGCGATGAGGGCGCAAGAGACTCGATTGCGCGCCGTTGTGGCGGAGCTGGTTCATGCGCGAAGGGCGAATGCTGCAGCGGCCGACGATCTGCTGGCACGCTTGTTGCGCGCTTGCGATGCGGAAACCGGCAAGAGCATGCCGGACGAGCTGCTGGTCGACAACATTCTTTCATTCCTGATCGCCGGATTTGATACCACGGCATTTTCATTGACCTGGACGCTCTACCTGATCTCTCGCAGCCCCGAGTGGGAGAACCGGATGTTACGTGAAATCGAGCAGGTGGTGGGTTCGGGGCCGATCACGGCAGCTCACGTCGAGCATCTGCATGTCGTTGGGCAGGTCATCCAGGAATTGCTGCGGTTGTTTCCAACCGCACCCGTCATCGTTCGCGACATCAAAAGCGATATGCAGCTCGCCGGCGTGTCAATTCCGGCCGGCACGATCGGCATCATCCCGATCTACGCCATTCACCGCCATCGCGATTATTGGAGCGATCCGGATCGATTTGATCCTGAACGCTTTGCTCCCGAACGTCCAAAACCCGGCAGGTTCCAATTTATGCCATTCGGCGCAGGGCCGCGCATCTGCATAGGAGCAGCATTTGCGATGCTCGAGGCCACGATCATGATCGCGAACTTTGTGCGGGCGGCGCACTTCGAGCTCCCGAGGCATTTCCACCCGCAACCTTCGGGGCGGATGTTTCTTCTGTCCCAGAATGGCATGCCGATGCACGTCGCGCTGCGCGAGAGCGCGGCTCGGTGACCCTGCTCGAGCAGCGGCGCTGATCATGGCCTCAGAGACGATACCATCCGATATTCTTTCGGCGCTGCCCGGTTTCGAGGGATCGGCCGACAGCGATCTCGAAGCGCTGGCGAGCGTAACCGAAGAACGAGAGCTTCGGCGCGGCGACGTTCTGGTCCGGCAAGGCGATCCCTCAGACGCGCTTTACTTCGTGCTTTCCGGCAGGTTGGGCGTATATGTCCGGGGCGTGGTTGAGCCGATCGCCGAAATCGGACAAGGCCAGCCAGTCGGAGAGATGGGGTTTTTCGCAGGGGTTGCGCGAACGGCAACCGTGGTGGCGCTGCGTGATTCGCGTCTTCTGGCCATCACGCGCGAGCAGTTCCGGAAAGTCAGCGCCGCCTGTCCGAATATTCCGGGTACGGTGATCACGTCGCTGGCCCGCCGGCTTTCCGCGAGCATCCAAACTGCGGCGGGAATGGCGACGCCGGTACGCACGGTCGCAATCCTATCGGCAGGCGGCAGCTCCCCATCATATGATTTTATTGAGCTGCTCCGGCGCGCATGCGAGGGCGGCCGTCGCGCGATCTTCCTTACGCAGAAGGAGGTATCCGCGCGCGGGCAGGGTCGCGCGCTTGATCACCCGGCGACTTCGGCCTGGTTGAACGCATTGGAAGCGGAGGTCGACCTCGTTTTTTATGTGGCCGACCGCACGCTAACGGACTGGACCAGGAAGTGCATTCGTCAAGCTGACGCGATCCTGCTGCTTGCAGCGGCGGGAGCCTCGGTGGACCTCAACGAGGTCGAGCTGTTCGCGTTCTCCATTCATCCGCCCTCGACACGACGGCTGATAATGTTGCATGCGGCGCGCCGCGGCGTCGTGTCGGGGACCGCGTCCTGGCTGGCGACGCGGGATGTCTTCATGCATCATCATGTCGCGGTGCAAGACACCAAGGACCTCACCAGGCTGCTGCGTTTCCTGTCGGGTAAGGCGGTTGGTTTCATCGCCAGCGGGGGCGGGGCGCTCGGCAGCGCTCACCTTGGCGTCTACAAGGCGTTCTGCGAGTCGGGCATTGAGTTCGACATTCTCGGCGGCACGAGTGTTGGTGCCGCCATGACCGCGGCGCTCGCTTACAGCGTCGATCCCGAACGGGTGGACGAGGGCACGCATAATATCTTTGTCAAAAGCCGCTCGTTCAGCCGTTACACGCTGCCCCGCTACGGGCTTCTTGATCACAAGGTTTTCGATCGCGCGCTGCAAGACGAATATCGTGACGTGCTGATAGAGGATTTGTGGACGCCGTTCTTCGCCGTGTCCAGCAATCTGAGCGAACGCCGACCACAGGTCCATCGACGAGGGCCGGTGTGGCACGCGGTGCGTGCTTCAGGGTCGGTGCCGGGGATGCTGCCGCCATTCTTCACGGAAAGGGGCGAGATGCTGGTGGACGGCGGTCTCATGGATAATGTCCCGCTCGCACCGATGAAGGCGCTCAAGGCCGGCCCCAATGTGATCGTGACGCTTCACGTCGATGAGCCCACCACATATCCGGTCGACTACGCCGCTATTCCAGGACTGCTTGAGCTCGCGGCCGCAGCCCTCAATCCGTTTGCGCGCCGGCGGCTGCCGAAGGTGCCGAGCATTGCACAGGTGATCATGCTCAGTATGGTCGCAAACCGCCGCACCGGTGCACCCTTTGCCGACTCGGATATCCTCATCAAGCCTGAGATCCCTGGTGGCGTTCGGTTCACGAGCTGGGATCGACATGAAGAAGTGTTTCAGCACGCCTACCACGGCACTCTGCGATGGATCGAGGCTCGCATGGCGGCGAATGATGCGCAGCTCAGCGCCGTGCTTGCGCCGAATTGTCCCGCATCGGCGACTCCGCGTCCGATACTCGCACCTGGGACGTTATAGAGCGACTGCGCGAGCCGGCGGCGCTTTGACTCGGAACCAGATCACATACAGAGCCGGCAAAAACACCAGGGTCAGTCCGGTCGCGACGGAAAGGCCCCCCATGATCGCATAAGCCATTGGCCCCCAAAACACCGTAGCTGCTATCGGGATCATGGCGAGGATGGCTGCCGCTGCCGTCAGCAGAATTGGTCGAAAGCGCGTTGTTGCGGCATCGAGCACCGCGTCCCACGGCGCCTGTCCTCGCGCAATATTCGCCTCGATCTGCACAATGAGAATCACCGAGTTTCGCACAATCATCCCGATCAGCGCCACTACCCCCAGGAGCGCGACAAAACCCAGGGGCCTTCCCGACCCAAGAAGCGCCGCGACGACGCCGATCAATCCCAGCGGAGCGACACTGAGGACTAGGAGCAGAAGCTGCAAGCTGCGCAGCTGGACCATAAGTATCGTCAAAATGAGAGCGAGCATGAGCGGAATGACCGCGGCAACGGATTGCTGCGCCTTGACGCTCTCCTCGGCAGAGCCGCCTACATCGACGCGGTAGCCCTGCGGCAAGCGCGTATTGAGCTCAGCAACCTTCGGAGCAAGGGCATCAACCACAGCCTGTGGCTGAACACCTGGAACCGTCTCGCCCTGAACGGTCAACGTGGTGAGACGATTGCGCCGCACTACCATGGGAAATTCCTGACCATATCCGATGGTGGCAACCTGGATGAGCGGAACAGTCCGCCCGTCGGTCAGATGAATTTGAATGTCGCTCAGCGTAGACACTGAGAGGCGCTCCCGCTCGGAGGCCCGGGCAACGACGTCTATCAGGTAAATCCCGTCACGAAGCACGTTTATGGTGGTACCGGATACGACCGTATTCACCGCCTGGGACACCAATTCAGAGCTGATGCCCAGCATTCTCGCCTGGTCCTGATCAACTTTGATCTCGAGCGTTTTTACCGGCTCCATCCAGTCAAAGTTGACGTTTTTGATATACGGGTTGCTCGCGGCCATCTGAGCCACCTCATGAGCGAGCTCGCGCACCTTGCCTGGATCCGGTCCGCTTACGCGATATTGCAGCGGCCAACCCACTGTCGGGCCCAGCTCAAGCGGGTACACGCGACCGACAAGCGAAGGAAATCTTTCCTGGAGAGCCTGTTCTAGGCGGTGACGGACCCGCTCTCGAGCGTCCACGCTCTTCGTAACAATCACGAGCTGTGCAAAAAAATCGTGGGTCAGAGTTGCATTCAGCGAAAGGTAAAAACGTTCTGCGCCGCGACCGATGTAGGTGCTCCAATGATCGATGTCGGGATCGGCAAGAAGCATAGCATCGAGTTGAGATGTCGCAGCCGCAGTGGCAGTGATCGAAGAGTTCTGCGGCAGATTGATATCGATCATCAGATCGCGACGGTCGGAAGCGGGAAAGAATTGCTGAGGAACCGCCCGCAACGCGACCAGGGAGCACGCAAACAGCCCAAGTGTAAGCCCAACCGTAAGCCAGGGAGCTCTCAGGGCGTGATCGAGGACAACCCGAAACCGCCGTAGGATGGGATGCGAGCCTTTTCTTTCATCTCTCTTGCCTTGCTGGACGGGCAAAAGCGCCACCCCGATCAGCGGGGCAAAGGTGGCGGCCACCAGCCATGAGACCGGCAGGGCAATCGCGATGATGGCGAACAGGGAAAACGTGTATTCGCCTGCCGAGCTGCGAGCGAACCCGACCGGCAGGAACGCTGCAATTGTCACCAGTGTCCCGGTGCCCATGGGGAAATGCGTTGTCGCATAGGCATAGACGGCCGCCGCCCTCTTATCCAAGCCCTCTTCGAGCTTGCTGATCATGGCTTCGACGGTGATGATGGCATCGTCGACGAGAAGGCCCAGGGAGATAATGAGAGCGCCTAACGAGACGCGCTGCAAACCGATGTCGGTGACGTCCATCACCACGAAAACGCTCGCCAGTACCAATGGAATCGAGCAGGCCACGACGGTGCCGCCACGGAGCCCGAGAGTGGCCAATCCCACGGCCATGACGATGGCAACGGCCTCCAGCAGCGCCAGCATGAACTCGTCAACGCTGTGTCTTACGATCTCGGGCTGGTTCGTTATCAGGACAGGCTCAATACCGATCGGAAGATCCCCGGTAAGCTGTGCCATCGCGCGAACCACATTGCGCCCGAGGGCCAGAGTGTCGCCGCCCTCGCGCAGGGCGATCGCCATGCCTATCGCCGGTTTGCCATTCACGCGAAACATCGGCTGTGGAGGATCGGCATAGGTACGCTTCACCGCACCGATATCGGTGATCGGGATCAGGCGGCCATCCACGAAGAAGTTGATGCGACGCAAATCCTCCTCGGAGGTAAACCGGCCGGAGACCCGCACCATGAACTGTTCGTCCCGGGTGTCGACTGCACCGGACGGGGTAATTGCGTTCTGCGCCTGTAACGCGCGAACCAGCTCGGTCGGGTTGATGTGGAGATCAGCAAGCCGCCGGACCAGGAACTCGATATAGATACGCTCGTCTTGAGCACCGTAGATGTCGATCTTCGCGACATCGGCTAGATGCAGCAAGGTCGAGCGCACGCCTTCGACGTAATCGCGCAACTCGCGGGGGGTGAAACCGTTTGCGGCAAAGGCATATTGGATCCCGTAAACATCCCCGGCTTCATCGTTTGCTTCCGGACCGATAACGCCCGGCGGCAGCGTGTGGTGAATGTCTGCCAGCTTCTTCCTGACCTGGTACCATGCCTCGGGGACCGATTTCGGCGGGGTTGAATCCTTTAGAAGGACCAGGATGGTCGTACGTCCGGCATTCGTGAAACTCCTCAGAGACTCGAGATAGGGGGTCTCCTGGAGCTTTTTCTCGATCTTGTCGGTAACCTGTTGCAGGGTCTCGTCGACGGTGGCTCCCGGCCAACGTGCTTCGACCATCATCAGTTTCCAGGTATAGTCCGGATCTTCACTGCGGCCGAGGGTAAAGTATGACCAAGCGCCGGCAACGAGCAGCAAACACGCAAAAAAATACACAAGCGAAGGATTGTCGATCGCCCACTTTGACAGATTGAATCTGTTCATGATGGTGGGTCGAGCAGCCTTACCTTTTGCCCCGGTCGCAGAACCTGCACGCCCGCCGTTACGACAATCTCGCCCTCATCGAGGCCCTTCGCGATGAGAACAGCATCGGATTCATAACGCAGAACGTCAACCTGCCGAAGCGTCACCGTTCGAGTCGATGGGTCCACAACCCATACCGCAGGATTGCCCTTACTGTCGGTCAATGCGGCACTCGGAATCTCGGTCACCGGCAGCGAAGGAACCGAAATGCTCCCGGTCACAATCGCTCCGAGCCGCATCGCATCCGGTGGATCCGTCAAAGCGATGCGGACAGGAAAGGTACGGGTCGCGCTGTCGGGCTGGGGAGCAACCTCCCGCACCCGGCCCTCCGTCTTGACTTTGGGATCGTCCGCGAGGGCAATCTGGACTATGGGGTCGTGAGAAGCATCCAAAAGCGACACGATCTGCGCCGGTGCATCAAAGGCAGCATCTTTAAGGCCCTCGCGGGCGATTCGCAGCACCATCTGGCCGGCCCGGACCACTTCCCCCGGCTCGGCCCCTTTGGCAAGCACGACCCCGGCGCTGTCCGCGCGAAGCTCACAGTAATCGACTCTTTGCAGAGCCGTGCGCACGCGCGCCTGCGCGGAATCAACCTGCGCCTCGGCCGTCTTGAATTGCTGTTGAGACACGTCATATTGCGCCTGCGGCGTAGTGCCTCTTCCAAGCAGATCCCGTTGCCGCGTTTCCAATCGTTGTGTCTGATCGAGCACAGCTTGCGCAGCGACCAGGTCGGCTTGCGCCGCTCGTAATGCATTCTGCTCGATCTGCGGATCCAGTTGCGCCACGACTTGGCCCGAGACCACGCGATCGCCAACGGAAACCACTCGGGTCATCAACTTTCCGTCGATCCGAAACGCCAAGTTTATCTCTTCTTGAGCTCTGACATGGCCGGTCAAGGATAGTCGTTGCGAAAATGTGCGGTGTTGCACGGTTACGCTCTTGACCGGCCGGACCTGGGGCGAAGGCGGGGCCTGCTCGCCGCAACCACTCACAAGCAGCAACAGACATGCGATCGCTAGAGAGCATGCGCGACGCCGGTTGCGCAGCATTACTCGCATGCGCATGCCGCCTCGACTCTCTCCCGTAGCTTGGTGAGAGGCTTCTGGTCCTGCGAGATGCGGTCGTACAGCCTCTCGTAATCCTCCCATTCCGTCTTGAACAGCTTATCCAGGAAGCGTGTCCCCAGCCCATAGTTTCCCGTATATCTGGAATGATGGAGCGAATGATACGTGGTGCTGGTCAGAATCCGTCCCAGCCCCCGGATGTAGTTTCGCGATTTAAGCTCGAAATTCGCATGGCTGAAGGAATTGATTACCAGGTATGCAATGTACCATCCGGCAATCCCGAAAAAATTCATGCTGCAAACTGAATTGACCGCGGCCAGAGGCGCAAGCAGCCCGAGATCGAAGATCAGCTTCTCGGAGAACGCGAACGAGATCGCGGTAAAAGGGCTGTTCAGGTGGCTCTTGTGATGCTCGACATGAATCCAATGGAGTGCGCTCAAATGAAACGCGCGGTGCGACGCATAATGCCAGATCTCTGCCCAAACCGTTGTGCCAACGAGCGATAGTACAAAGGATAGCAGGCTCGTGTTCTTGAAGAACCCGAACGCCAGGCACATGGCCAGCAGCACCGCGTGGATCGGCGCGTGAATGGAATTCTTCAGCTCTCGCTTTATCTGTTCGGGCTTGAAAGGAAGATCGTAGATCGTTCGCTCGCACATCTTCCACTTGTTTTTTGCCGCAATATACCAGACCAATGCCATGGCATGCCCGAGCGCCGCAATTATCAAAAGAACGATAATTTCCGCCATGCCGATCATGTCCCACCTCCCGCAGGACAGTGAGAAACGTGTTTTGCCGCTAGAGCAGGATGACTTTTCTTCGAATTGTCATTCCACTTTATCACTTTGTTTGAGCATGTCCTTGTTCGCCAAACCGGTTTCCACCCTCGGGCCGAACCCGAGGGCATGCTTTTGCGGAACATGCTCTAGCCAGCTTACGTCCGACTGCACGACAGGTTACCTGAATTGAGCCGACTCGGCCATAACCCCGATCTGCTACCGGCCGCCAACCCCATGCCAGCGCGATTCACCCCAGTTGCGCGGCGGCGATCTCGTCGCAGAACCCTTTCGAGAGCGCCGTCGGTGAATTTGCAGGGATGCGACCGGTTCTGGAACAGGCCTACTCGGAAAGTCCATCATGACCATTTGCCGCCGGCGCGTCAGCCCAGTGCAGGGGAGGACGCCGTCACCCTGTTTGGGAGACTGAACTGAAACGTCGCGCCGCGCCCTGTGTCGGCGCTCGCCCACAAACGGCCGCCATGCGCCTCAATAATCCTTCGACTGATGGACAGCCCCATGCCGGTGCCCTGCGGCTTGGTGGTGAAGAACGGGATCGACGAAGCCAACGTCAAAACTGTAGTGAAAACAACGTTTGAACATGAACAACACGAGGATTGGCCAAACGCACCCGACGGAGCGCGACGCAGGAGAGCATTTTGGCCGAACGAACCCGAGGATTAGAGACCGGTGCTGAACAGCCTCAGGCGGCTTCCTCCGTCCGTCTTGGCATATCGCCCCAGCATGGCTGCACGGTCATCCTCACTGCAAGCCCACCTCACTTGGTCATCTTAACGAATAGACGATCGCATGTGGAAGGTCTGCACGGCCCGCCCATTGCTTCCAGGGAACTCTGCCCTCTGCTATCGTTCCACGCACGTTCCAAAGTTCATCTGGGGAATGTTGGCTACCCGCGTCGGTTTTTACCCCAAGGAGAGGACCTCACTCCATGACCGTTTCCATGTACAAAGTGTCGGTGCCGATCTTCGTGCAGTTTCTGACTGCCCAATCCGAGTGTATCGACAAAGCGGTAGCGCATATCGAGGCGAAGCAGCTCGACCCCAACTTTTTTCTCAACATGCGGCTCTTTCCCGACATGTATCCGTATGCACGCCAAGTGCAGCAGGCGAGCACTCACGCTGCCAGGTGTTGTAGCGCCCTTGCCGGAACCGAGATGCCGAACATGCCCAACACGGAAGCAAGCTTTGCCGAGCTCAAGGCGCGCCTCGCCAAGACGATCGACTATTGCAAAACCTTCAAGCCGGCGCAGATCGACGGCACCGAGGACAAGGACATCACCATCAAGCTCGGGGCCAACGAGCGCAAGTTCACGGGGCAGGGGCTGTTGCAAAATTTCATCCTGCCGAACTTCTATTTCCACTGCACAACGGCGTACGACATCCTGCGCCATTGCGGGGTCGAGCTCAGCAAGCGCGATTTCATGAGCACGCCGGTGAACCTCTGAGGACAACAAAGTGGGGCATCGTGGAAGCGGCCGAAGCCCATTAAAAAACAACCCCCGAGCGCGCGAAAGCGTCTCGGGGAAGGTCAGTACCTCGTCGTTATCGCACTGTTCCGCGGCAGTGACTGAGGGAGGC
Source organism: uncultured Alphaproteobacteria bacterium (assembly GCA_963841705.1). Classification (GTDB taxonomy): domain Bacteria; phylum Pseudomonadota; class Alphaproteobacteria; order Rhizobiales; family Xanthobacteraceae; genus VAZQ01. The sequence goes on along the minus strand of CAWJDY010000018.1, from coordinate 66,534 downwards.
CGGCGGGTGGAGCGCGTTTATCCGGGTGAAATAGCCTCTCGACCACGCTGTAGCAAATGGCGTTGGTCGCGTGGCGCCAGCCCGATGCGCGGCAAACTGCCGCGCTCCAGATGCCCGCGTCCAATCCAATTGCGCAAATTCTCTTTGATCTCACCTACATTGTAGGACCTGAGACCTTTCGCCCGCGAGCTGCAACAAAGATCGTCGAAATGGTCAGTCGAGGCGCTCGCGCAGCGCTGCGGATATGCGCTCGGCGCCGAGCACAATGACGAAAATGATGATCAGCAGCAATGATACTTCCTGGTACTGGAACAGATTCATGGCGGTGAGCAATTGAAAGCCGATGCCGCCGGCGCCGACGAAGCCGAGCACCAGCGATGAGCGTATGTTCTCGTCGAGACGGTAGAGGCTGATGCCGAGCAGCGAAGGCAGGATGCTCGGAACGATGCCGTGGCTGAAGACCTGAAGCCGCCGCGCTCCGGTCAGCTCCAGCGCCTGGATGGGCGCCATGTCCATCTGCTCGATGGTTTCCGCGAAAAGTCGGCCGAGCATGCCGACCGAGTGCACGCCGAGCGCCAACCCGCCGGGAAACGGCCCCAGCCCGACGGCGGTGACGAACAGCAGCGCCCAGACGAGATCCGGCACGGCGCGGGTAAAGCCGATGATCGCCCGCGCCGCGTAATATGCGTACCGCGAAGGCGTCACGTTCGCGGCGGCGAGCAAAGCAAGCGGCAACGCAATGACGATCCCGACAAGCGTTCCGAACAGGGCGATGTCGACGGTCTGCAGCGTCGGCCAGAACGTGTCCGGCAGCTTGGTGAAATCCGGCGGTATGGCGCGCCAGATGAGGTCGGCCATGCCGTGGATGCCAGTGATCAGATCCTGCGGCCGCGCTTCGACGACAATGAGCGCTTGTATGACGATGGCGAGCCCGAGCAGCGCCAGCACGCAGTAGAGCGCGGTGGTCAGCGCGTGCCGCCATGCGGATGCGCCGGCAAGCGCGCCAGTTGCGGGTTGCGCCAGGTCGGTACTCATGCCGCCACCGCCTCCTGGATGTAGAGCCGGCGCACGGCCTCCCGCGACAGCTCCTTGCGCGGCAGATCAAACGCAACTCGGCCGTCGCGGATACCTATTACCCGATCGGCGTAGGCATAGGCGAGCTCGACCTGGTGCAGCACACAAAGCACGGCGATCCGCTCCGAGCGCGCCAGCCGTTGCAACAGCCGCATGATCTCCTCGGCGGCTTCCGGATCGAGGCTGGCAACCGGCTCGTCGGCCAGCAGCACCCGCGGCCGCTGTGCGAGCGCGCGCGCAATGGCTACGCGTTGGGCTTGGCCGCCCGAGAGCGTGCCGGCGCGCTGCTCGGCTAGGTCCGCCAGGCCGACCTCGGCCAGGTGACTGCGTGCCGCGTGCAGCTCCGCGGCCGGCAGGCCGCCGAAAAAGGTGCGCAAACTGCGGTGCCGGCCGAGGCTACCGGTGGCGACGTTGGCCAATACGCTGCGGCGGCGGACCAGGCTGGCGTGCTGCCAGATCATCGCCAGCTCGAGCCGCGCCCGTCGCAGCTTTTCGCCCTCGAGCTCGCACAGATTGGTCTCGCCGAGCCAAATCTCGCCCGCGGTCGGCCGCACGGTTCGGGCGATGCAGCGCAGAAGCGTGGTCTTGCCGCTGCCATTGCCGCCGAGAATGACGACAAGCTCGCCCGGCTCGACCGTCAGTGAAAAGTCGGTCAGCGCGAGCTTGCCGTTGGGATAGCGCAGCGAGACCCCGCAGACGCGCAGCATCCGCCTCGATCTCCGCGCGTGCTCAGCTCAGCTTGGAGAGATCTATGTTCAGGGTCTTCACCAGATCGCGGATCAGGTCATAAGCCTGATCGGTCTGCGGCACCAGTTGGGTCACCCCCGCGCCGACCAGGATCTTGCGGTCGGCCGGATCGAGGCTCGTCAGGTCGAGGTGCTGCAGTGTATCGGTGAGCTTCGTCTTGAGCGCTGCCGGCAGATCGCCGCGCACTACGAACGGGTCGGTCGGAATAGGGTCGGACTTCCAGAGGAAGGCCAGATCGCCATCCTTGTAATGGCCGCGCTGCGTCGCCGATTCGAGCTGCTCGCTGTTGAGCTCGCCGGCATCAACCTTGTGATTGTAGATCGCCTCGAACGCGGCGGTGTGGCTGCCGGCGTAGATCGCCTTGATGTCCTTGTCCGGGTCGACCCCCGCCTTGCGCAAGCCGTAGGCCGGGAACAGATGGCCGGAGGTCGACGCCGGATCCGAGAACGCGAACGAATGGCCGCGGATATCGGCAACCGTCTTTATCCCGGATGATGGATAGGTCACTAGGCTCGCCCAATAGGTGTTGGGCTTGTTCTCGGCGGTGCCCAATGCGGCAACGACCTGCGCTTTCGCGACCTGGTGCGCCAGAACATAGCCCAGCGGGCCGAACTCGGCGATCTCGAGCTTGCCGTTGCGCATCGCCTCGATCTCGGCGTTGTAGCTGGTGGCGACGAACACCGCGACCTTGCAGCCGATCTTGTCGCCGATCAACTTGCCGATCTTTTCGTAGATCGGTACCAGCCGCGCCGCCGTGTCAAAGGGCTCGACGCCAAAGCGTACCGTTCCGCCGTTCGGGCAATCATCAGCCATGGCGGGCCGAGGAGCAAGGGCCATGGCAGCGGTGATCGCGGCTGCCGATACGACGCCCGCGGCGACAGTGCTCATGCGATGGGTATAAATATTCATCTGGCTGCTCCCGTTGTCGTCCTGTGATGGATTGTGCCGGCCCTTCGAGCTCGCCAATGACGCGTTCTTCGTCGATCATTCGCGCTTTGCTGGGCGATACCCTGACGCCAAGCTGCCGCGCGCCCCGTCAAGCAGTCGGCGCACGTGCCTGCCTCGCTTCCCTGGAGACCCGCTCAATGATCAATCGAGCCTAGTGCTCAGCTATGACAGTTTGATGAAACCGAGCCGCCGACCCGCGATTTGATCTGGTGCTTGCGCGTCGTGCCGCATTGCTATGCGTCAACCGCATCGGAGATACGGCAAATTATTTGAAACGCCGCGTCAGGCGGTCGTATAGGATACGCTGGAAAAAGATTTGGCATGAACGGGAATGGTTGTGGACGCTTCTGTTGCAAAATCCCATCCTGCCGCCGCCCCCATGGTCGAAGTCAACGGACGCAGGTATGCCGCACCAAAGCGGCCGACCGTGGTCATCGTGGTCGATGGTTTCGATCCCGCCTATCTCGATCATGGCTTCGCCAATGGCACCCTGCCGACGATGCAGTCGTTCGCGAAAAACGGATTTGTAGGCCTCGCAAACTGCTCGATTCCGAGCACGACCAACACCAACAACACTTCAATCGTGACCGGCGTGCCGCCGGCCGTGCACGGCATCAACGGCAACTACTATCTCGATGCCGAAACCGGCAAGGAGATCATGATCACCGATGCGAGCCGGCTGCGCTGCGGCACAATTCTCGGCGGGCTGAGCCATGCCGGCGTGCAGACAGCCGTCATAACCGCCAAGGACAAGCTGCTCAAAGTGCTGGCTTACAAGCTGTCGGGCATCGCGTTCTCTTCCGAATATGCCCACAAGGCGAGCATTGCGGACAACGCGATCGAGAATGTGGAGGCGCTGGTCGGGCGGCCGCAACCCGACCAGTATTCGGCAGACCTGTCGCTGTTCGTGCTCGATGCCGGCGTGAAGATCCTCTCCGCCTTCCGGCCGGACCTCATGTATCTTTCGACGTCCGACTATGTGCAGCACAAGCACGCGCCCGGCGAGCCGGAAGCCGATGCCTTCCACCACGCGGTCGACACCGCCGTCGGCAAGCTCATCGCTGGTGGCGCTACTGTCGCCATCACCGCCGACCATGGCATGAACGACAAATCGGCCACCGACGGCACGCCGAACGTCGTCTATCTCGAGGACGATCTCAATGAGCGCTTCGGCGCCGGATCGGTGCGGGTCATCTGCCCGATCGCCGATCCGTTCGTGCGCCATCACGGCGCGCTGGGATCGCTCGTGCGGGTGCACCTGCGCAAGCCCGGCGACATCGCCGCCATGATGGCGTTGAGCCGCAAGCTGCCGGGCGTCGAGCTCGTGCTCGACAAGCAACAGGTATGCGAGCAGTTCGAGCTGCCGGTGGACCGCGAGGGTGATTTCGCCGTTTTCGGCGATCGGCATACGGTTATCGGCGCGCGGCGCGAGGATCACGATTTGAGCCAATTGTCTGGACATCGGCTGCGCTCGCACGGCGGTCTCGGCGAGCAGAAAGTACCGTTCCTGTTGTCGCGGCCGCTCAATGCGGCCTACCGCGGGCGTGCGAGCAGTGCAACGCTGCACAACTACGACATTTTCGATTTCGCGCTGAACGGCGTCGAATAAGCGCCCGCGCAATCCGAAAACACGGAGGGCCACCATGCGCACCGCCCGGGCCCATGCGCATTCCGCACTGCACCGTACAGACTCCGGGAATCCGCGAAGGTGTGTTAGTGGACTTGCGATCGAGGCTGGGGAGAGGCGGCGCACCGGCTAACAGGGAAACCAGACGGCAGCCGGAACGCCGCCCCCGTGAGTGCCTTTAGGTCCCCCACAGGATCAGGATGCGACAGAAACCCTTAACGATCGACGAGATCGTCGACGAATGCCGAAACTATCTTGGACAAGTGTTCCGCCACGGTTACCAAAATCATTTTGCACTTTGAGAGCGTGTCACACACCGGGCCGAGCCGCCTGATGACTGCGGCAGGATGACTTTGCGCATCCGCTTGATGACCTTCACAGAGGAACGGATGGATGGAGCAGACCGTTGTTGGCCTTATTGGATATCACGCGAGCGCGGCTGCACACGTTCTAGCATGATCTCCGAAGTTACCGAATATGTCGGCCGAATACCGAAATTGTAGGCAGGACTTCTTCACTGCCCCTCTGCCAGCATAGGCACGAGTTGCGCGCGAGTGATGATCGATGCCGAGCACGTTCGTGACCGAGTGGAAGCCTCATGCAGGCAAGATGAAGAAGGGGACGCGGCTCTATTGGCACCACTAATGTGCCTGCCAACCCCGTTTGGACACCGAGTGACTTCTGCTGCGCGGCCGCTCCTTACGTCACCGCCGGTCGCCTCTCGGGCGACAGGCGTCGGCGAGTACCCGATCGAGCTTTTGGAACGCGCGATCGAGCCGCACCTGCCGCAACTCCACCACATCGCGGCGGTCGACGGCGGGCAACAGCACCTGACGCGCGAGATCCACGCCACTCGGCTCGGCATGAATCACTGGCAGGATGACTACGTTGCCCATCTAGTATTTCTCTGCGAGATCGCCGTCTGACAAGCCCTGGCGCCGTAGTGATACGCGATGATTCGGTTACGGATGCATCGGTGCTGCGCCGTGAGTACCACTATATCATCAGTGAACTCCTTCTTCCAGCGCCTCACACCGAACTGGAAAAAGATCTGGCGTGGTGTCCTTTACGTCACACGGAAACGCTAGATGAAATCACCCCAGCGCACGATGAGCTCGTCTTTAGCACTATAGAGCGCGTCGCATTTATAGAAAACATCGGCGCTATCGGAGAGCCCCACGAAACCGTGGGCAAAGCCACCCAGCACCCAGACCTGCCGTCGATTTTCTTCGCTGAGCCCGATCGATACGTGTTTGCCGAATGTGGGGCTTCCGCGCCGCACATCGACAGCAACATCGCGCACCGAGCAAGGCTCTTGCCCTCAGCCGACTCCGGGGTCCAACTGAATCGATTTCGTTATGGATAAAGGCCCAATCTTGGTAATATTTAGTTCTCTCATCTGATTCGATTCGGGGATGCGAGCATTTCGGGGAACCATGCGAACATTGCCCGATGCGGGATTGGATGTGGTATTTTTGGCATTATTCGGAGCGAGCGCAGTGGCGATATTGATGGTGTGTCTGTTGGGCTTGGTCAGTCTGAGCAAGGATTGGGAGGGCGATATTCTTGGCGAGCTCTCACCCTTCCGCGCAGGAAATGGATATAAGATGAGTAGAGAAACTAAACCTTTGGTGGGCGTGCAGATGAGGTGGCAAAGTCTAAGCGGCGCTTTACTGCGGGACTGATAAACCATCGTCGCGCTAATTGGCATTGCGCACGCTTGCCGGCTTGATCTGTAAGACGAACGCAAGATGGGATTGCCGCTCCCCGAACGAAGAGCTGCCAACCTGTCGAGCCGAATAAGTCGCGTAGTTCGCGTCTCTCCTCAACCTTGTGCTGAATGGGGCATACCTATTCGTGGACGTTCGAGCTGGACTGGCACGGGCGTGTAGATAGAGCGTTTTAGTCGGCGGCTCGAACCGCACCGTCGCACTGCAGCCGATATCACTTAGTGGGCAAACTGAGGCTCAATCTTGCTCTTGCTGGGGCTGCCCCGGCAATGAGAATGACGAATATCAGGCCGCCTCAGTTCTGAGCAGGCCTTCCCACCCTTGTTAGCCCGTGCCGCCGCACGCCTGGCGGCGTGGCCAGGAAGGAGCACTCAATGGAACTCAGCCTTTCCCGGCCCAGGCTCACTGGATTAAGATTAGGTTAACTATCCAAGTAGCTAATAGTCCGAACGAATCACGGGAACCGATCGCCATGCGCGTTTTGCTGATTGAGGACGATCGCGCCACCGCTCGATCCATCGAGCTGATGCTCAAGTCCGAGAGCTTCAACCTCTACATCACCGATCTCGGCGAAGAGGGGGCCGATCTCGGCAAGGTGTACGATTACGACATTATCCTGCTCGACCTCAACCTGCCAGATATGACGGGATTTGAGGTTCTCCGGACCCTTCGCCTTTCCAAGGTGACCACGCCCATTTTGATCCTTTCCGGGCTTGCCAGCATCGAGAACAAGGTAAGAGCTCTCGGCTTCGGCGCCGACGATTTCATGCCCAAGCCATTCCACAAGGCCGAGCTCGTGGCGCGGATCCGCGCCATCGTGCGCCGTTTCAACGGACACGCCCAGTCGGTCGTCAACGTTGGTGATCTTTGCGTAAATCTCGACGCCAAGACTGTCAGAATCAGTGGCGTCCCTGTGCATTTGACGGGCAAGGAATACCAAGTACTGGAACTACTCACGCTGCGCAAAGGGAGCACGGTCACGAAACCAATGTTCTTAAACAACCTTTACGGTGGCATCGACGAGCCAGTGATGAAGATCATCGACGTGTTCATCTGTAAGCTGCGCAAGAAGCTTATCAATGGGTCGAACGGTAAAGACTACATCGAAACGGTGTGGGGACGCGGCTGGATGCTGCACGAGCCACGTGAGGAATTGGCCCGGGCAATGTGAGTCTTGGGGCAGGCCTAAATCACTCTAATCAGGTGTACGCTAACCAATAATCCGCCTGAAACCCGCCGCGTGCGATCTGAACAAAACTATCTGCTTTTACTGAAACAATCTCGCTGCTACGATTCAGGCCGCCGTAACCGGTCGGCTGCATCGTACAACGCTCCCTATACCACAAAGTTACACCGCCGATACTGATCGCGCACTCAGGTGATGGTACAGGGGTGGTACGCTGCCACTTTGTCGGGGTTAGACCTTGCGATTCGGCGACGCATAATTCGGCAGAAGCTTCAGACGCTCTCGCGCACCCTGTTTGGGTAGTCTCCGCCTTCACCAGCTGCGGCAAAATAGTCTGATTGGCTTGGGACTGCGATGCTAACCTCATCAGCGCCCGGTCATTTGTCTGATTCGGAGTGGGCAAGAGGACCAGCATCATAATCGCGGCCGCGATATTCAGGATGGCCGGCGCATAAAAAACGGCGTGTCAGCTTCCGGTTGCCGACTTCAGGGTTTCTCGCGGGCGATGCGGTCGGATAGCCAGCCGAAGAATGGCCGGCAAAATCCGTTCATCACACGCTCGATCGACAGCGCGAATGTCACTGCCGGCAAGGTCACCCTAAGATAAGGGGACCGGGACGGCATCAACCTTGTAGTCTTTCGCGATCAGCCTTATTTGCGCAACCGTCATGAGGGCGCCGGCCGCCACCAGGGCGAACATCACATCCTAGAGAGGCACCCTCTTGAGTACCTCAACGAGCACATAATCGCGCCGGGTCTGCGTAACTGTAGGCGCGCTTGTTGCTGGAACTTCATCCCGGCTCCGACGCACGGAGGAGCATCGCGACCACCACGATACTTATGCCCTGGCCCAAGCCAAACCAGAGAAAGCAGTCTCATAGGCGTTGGCCTCGATCGTATTCGCAATGGGAATGAGGGTGAGTGCCGAACGGGCGCCAAACCCGGCCGCGGTCAAACTCTGACGATAGCGTCCAGCCGCACTGGAGGTTGGCGACCATTACCATGCACAAGGTGTCGCCACCGGGTCCCTTTGGACGTTTGCGCCCGCGCGCCCACTACACTGGTCTTTGTGTTTCAATTCCAAAGGCTCGTTGTGTCGCTGCTTTCGTTTTCTCCTATTTGAACAGCCATACGAGACTGGAACACATTTGCGCCCCAAATATACAGCGTCATTTACCAGCAAGGCAGCGGTGATTCGGCAGGGGGGACGCTCATGCGCCAGAGGGAGTGGTTACAGCACGTCCCGACCAGAGTGAATTGGGATTCCCAAATCAGCCCGGAGGAGCGAGTTTAGCGCACTGATTCGCCGGAGGGCTGGCCAATGCATGGACCGTATCCTGGTGAGTTGAGAATGCGCGTCATTGACTTCGTGGAAGGAGGAGGATCTCGACGTGGGGCGGCCGACCAGTTCGAGGTCGGCGTCAGTTCTGCGATCCGTTGGGTGCAACGCTTTCGCGAAGACGGGACTTGTGAACCTATGCCCCGCGGAGGGAGTACTTCGCCATTGGAGAAGCATTCGCGGCAGATCATCGCAGTCATCAGTGCGCAACGGGACCTCACTCTGGATGAGATTGTCTCGGTGCTTCATAAGTGGCGGATCCCAGGGAGCCGCAGTGCGCTGTCCCGCTTCTTCGCTCGCCATGGCATCACCATCAAAAAAAAGTCTGCGGGCGGCAGAGCGCAAGCGAGCCGACGTGGCTCGCGCGCGCCGACGCTGGATTCGCGAGCAAGGCTTTCTTGACCCGGCCCACCTTGTGTTTATCGACGAGACAGCAGTCACCACCAACATGGTGAGGAGGCGATCCAGGCGGTCGGTGCAAGCCTGCGCTACTTGCCGAAGTATTCTCCGGACCTTAACCCAATAGAGTTGTTGTTTCATCCGCTGAAGACAGTCCTGCGCAAAGCTGCGCAGCGCACAATTGAAGGGCTGCACCGATCTGTTGGCTCGTACATTCGGACGCTCAGCCCTTCTGAATGCATAGGTTACTTCAGACATGCGGGCTATGAACCACTATGATCGGGACGTGCTGATAGCGTCTATGTTTGGTGACTGTCCTGTACGTGAGGAAGTCATTGGGCTCCTATACCGTTCCTCTCAGCACCGCGTTCAAGAATTCATATCGAGCCTTTCGCCAAGGCATGGCGCAACCTTTGCAACGTTTTGTTACGGTCGCGCCCATTTACGTGATACTGGGTTAACTATCGCCGCAACTTGCGAGTTCGAAGATTTGGTGGCCGCAGGAGGCGGAGCTGGCCATTTTTTATTCGGGCAATCTCGCGAACTGTCGAGCGCGCGAAAACCACTACCCTTTTCAAAGCAGAACGTCAGTCTGGCGCGCCGAGCTCCGGCCCCATGACTGCTATGATTCCGCGTCTATGCGACCGAAGAAGTACGTGGCAGCGCCCCATTTCCCGCTTGCGGAGCGTTTTGATTTGGGCACACGGCGGAGTCAAGCGATGAGGCAGCAACCGGTCGCGATTGTTGTCGCCAGCGCGCTGATTGCCGCCGCCATCGCGCTGACGAACCATTGGACGGGCGCCCCCCCTGCCAGCCTGCGAATGGACCGCTGGACTGGAAGGGTCCTCTTCTGCGAAGGCCTTCGTGAACCCGGGCCCGGCTGGATCATAGACTGTTCGCTCGAAGCGCGCCGAAATCATCTTGAGACGTGGGCACGGTGACGGCGGCGATTGTCGGGCGAAAGAAATGCGACATCTGCTGGCAAACGACAGCCGGTAACAGATCACGGTAGCTGTGATAAGAGACGTCGAAAGTAGCGTCTCCAATGTAAAATGGCTCGATGCTCACGAGACCGAGCAACTGATTGTCGAGGCAATCAAGCGTGCCAAGGCATAACACAGGGCAGTTCGCCAGGGCGCTTCTAACGTCGAGTGTGGGCCCGCTAGCGGTTCCCAGTGGCACACTCGCGAACGTGCCGTCAGCCGCCGAAGATTGCAGTTGGGACCCCGCGCTCCTCTTCTTCTTCTTCTTGGCACACTCCAGCCCGGAAAGAGTTGATGCCAGATCGGGTGCGCATGTTAGGACGATTGCGGGCATTCGTCATCGCGGCAGCGTTGGTAATAGCGTCGCTTGCAGCCGCGCCGGTTCAAGTCCGTCGAACCTTTATTCCGCAAGGACCATCGCGGAAATTTCGAACGCTCGACGTGGTGCAATGCGGCGATGCACAGCCGAACGGCACCGTCGCTGGCGCGGTGTAGCCGATTTTGCTCGTTCCCGCGCTCGGCCCCCAGACGATGTTCATCGGTTCACCCACGCGGCAGCTGGCACACGACCCAACGGCCGTGCGAGCTGGACGTCGCTTACCGACAACCAGGCGTCGCTGTCGATCGCCAGCCTTGCGCTCGACCCGCGCGAAAAGGTAAAACCATCATCGCCGGCGTTGAAACTCAGGTCGAACGGCGCCTGGAGCAACTTCAACATCGGCGGGGCGACGGGGAGGCGGGCGCGCGCACCGGCCTGCTCTATTCGAACGACGGCGGCGATACGTCGTCTGCAATCCGCCGCGGCAGCCTCACTGGCCAGAGCGTAATCGCGTTGCCGCGGTGGGGAGCACTTCTCGCGGCCAGCTTCGAGGAACAGACCCGAGGCAGACGGCCGCGAAACGGTAATTTGTACGGACTCTATCTGAGCACCGATGGCGGAAAAGGACTTCACGCTGGTCCAGCCCGGCAACGGCTTTCCCACTGGCCCGCCAAGCCTGCCAACCCAGCGCGCGGCCGAGCTTGCGCCGAAGCATCGTGTGCCGGCGGTGTCGGTGCCGCGGTGGTTCGCCGAGCAGGGCGGGCTGATGTCCTATGGCAAGGTGAGGGCCGCCACTATGCTTGGATGGTGACGGCCCTACCCCCGACGCCGCCGTGTCTTGTCAGCGGCACCATCACTTTAGTCGCGCAAGCCCCTGAAGAGGTTCGACCGTTCCCCTGCGCTCCGCTCGCAACATAGTGGCCGAAGCGCAATGATGCGTGCAAGATCATACTCGACCGCACTCCCAATGATCGTCTGCTCTCCTGGAATTGGCTTATCGACCTCCCCGAGACGTCCTCTGCAAACCATGCCTGCACGCGTCGCCGGTGTCGCGTCCATAACATTTTTCTTTGGATAACGCCGAGGCATCATACAAACGCACACCCAGTTCAATTATGATATACGGTGGATTGGAGATAGGAAACCAAACGCCGGAAGGACGCGGTCATGGCCTATCCTGGTGATTTTGTCGCTGCCAATCGCGCGGCTCAAGACGCCGCCAGCAATTTCTTCGGTAAGACGAAGAAACCCAAGCACCGGCTGCACCTACCACGCATCTATTTCCCCCTCTGGAATGGCTGGCTAAGCGCAATCTACCGAACCCGCAACCGTGCAATAATCTCGCTTAAACAGAGCTAGGCCACATATGCTACGGACGTGCGCCGCACAGAAATCGGCTGCGGTTAGGAAGCTTGAGTTCGGTTTCGGCAGGGACTGTGAATGGTGATTCCGCCGGTTGTGTTTGATTCCGACGGTGCTGCGGACGCGCTATGCACAGCGTGAGTACTTCGGCCCGTCCCTTGCAGGTCTGGTGAAGGTGAGGGACTTGCTCTCGGAGTACGGACCGGAATGGAGCCGTTGAAAAAGAGTGACAATCTCAGGAGTAGGCCCGCTGACGAACTCGAAGAGCTTTTCGAGAATGCCACGGGTCTCATTAAATCGCTCACTGAAACGGCCAACGAATTGGTCGCGACGCTGTGGATGATGAAAAGCAAAGCCCTGGAGATCGAGGCTGATCTGAAGAAGTACCGAGCGCAGATGGCTCTCCTACAAATAGAAATCGAGCAACACAGTCAACGACATCAACAACTCGAAGCGAGCCTCGCCAGCCTGCGGACTCATGTTGCTAGACATCATCAGGACAAAGCCGACTACGTCAAACGGCTAGATGAACTGCTGTTCGAGGCTGCGAAAGACAGGGAGGATTTGCAGCGGCGCATCAAGCAGACCTTGGTTCGGGCAGCATGACGGGATAATAAGAGGCAGATTGCACCTGATGTTTTACTCGAAGTAGTGAGAGACCGTCGTAACAGTTTGAACAGATTTGGGTGCAACACTCAATATGCGTACCGCCAATGGAATGAGCGTCAGGCGTATTCTCTTAAGCCCGTGCGAGTTCATTTGGCTCATTCGCGGGAAGAACCCGTTCGTCGCTCACTCGGAGCTTTCACATCTAGAGCCTCATTCATAAAGTTAGATACGTCGATCGCAATACCCGCCAAACCAGAACCATCCTGGGATACCCGACGCGTCGGGCAAGGCTGAAATTTCAAATATTTTTTGGCTAGTACTATGCAGGCTCTCAATGAAAGTCCTAATCTACTTGCTAGCGCGAATGGCTGGGCCCATGTCCGCACGTTGCACCAACCGCTGTTTGGCCGCTCACCGCACGGGCTCAGCAGCCAAGATTACCGCGCCGGCTTGGGGTACTGCTGGTGGGCTTGTCGCCCGAGAGCAACGAAGCGAAGAACTTTCGGCTTGGGCTGTGTGACGCCGGCTATTTCGACGGCCAGGATGTGGTAATCGAATGGCGATCCGCGAACGGCGATTACAATCGCCCGGCGCCAATCGTGGCGCGCTGCGTCTCCAGTCGGACCATCCAGGGTAAAGCTTCAGTTCTGGATATGACCAGGCGGCTCTTGGGCCGCACGCGCCTCCCCTCCTTGGAAAGCAATAACCCGTGCCTCTCAAAAAGGGCAAAATTTCACCATGGTCTTAGCCGATAGATCCACAAACAGTGTTTATTTCGGAGATCGTTAAGGTTCCAGCGCTAATCAAGGTGCGTGTGTGGATTTTCTCTGTCAGGAGGAATCTGATGCTCACGACCAGCAAATACATCAAGTATGGCGGCACTCCGCGCTGCACGTTCTGTATCAAGCCGTTTTGTATGCGTGATGGCTACGTTGAATTTTGGCGAGCGTCAAACGGTGAGCACTTCTGTTCAGAATTTTGTGCGGACGACGCTGAGCAAGCGCGGTTTCGAGCGCAGCATACCGTCTCGTCCTCACGTGCTACGACCCATTCCGCCCAACTATAACCTGGTAAATGCAGTCCGGAGCTGGATCTGTTGCGGGGCTGCATCACTCCTGAGCATGGGCTTGGCCGCTGTTCCGCAGTGATACTGGTTCAGATTTAGGTCGCATACCCTCGAGACTTGGACTGTAGTATGGGCTTGAGCTCCAGTCTTCCACGGCTAATCGGAGGGAACGGCATTGGAGCATCAAATAGCATTTATCCAGGCGCTGCGCGGTGGCCGTAAAATGCGGAAGCGCATGTTCGACACTATAGAGCAACGACATACTCAGGGCTTTGTAAGCGGCAGGATGGGCATGGGGCTTTATGAAGACTTTCTTTCGGCTGTTCGCGTCTCAGGGGTGTCAGTCCTCAAGGCCATGACGATCATCCGGCCAGAGACCGTGGTGCGCTGGCATCGTGCCGGTTTTCGCCGCTAATGGCGTTGGAAATCTCGCAACCTGGGAGGCCGACCGCAAATCGGCGCGGATTTGCGGGCATTGATCCGGCGGATGAGCGTTGAAAATGTGCTTTGGGGCGCGCCGCGAATTCATGGCGAGCTGCTCAAGCTCGGCTTTGCGGTGGCTCAGTCAACCGTCGCCAAGTACATGGCCAAGAAAGGCGACCCGTCCGGGCAGAGCTGAGGTACCTTCCTACGCAATCATGCACCACACATTGCAGCCATGGATCTGTTCGTGGTCCCGACCGTCAGCTTCAACCTGTCTTACGTCCTGATCATTGTCCGGTTGACCCGGCGAGAGCTTGTGTGGATCGATGTGACTGCGCAGCCGACGGCGAATGGATCGCGCAGCAAATTACTGAAGCATTCCCCTGGAACGAGGCCCCGCGCTACCTGATCCGCGATCGGGACGGGATCTATGGCATTGCTGTCACGCGTCGATTACGAGCCATGGGCATCCGAGACAAGCCCATTGCGCCGGGCTCGCCGTGGCAGAACGGCGTCGCGGAACGGCTGATCGGAACAATGCGTCGCGAGTGCGTCGACCATGTGGTCGCATTGGGCGAGCAGCATTTGCGCCACGTTCTAAAATTTTACGCCAATAATTATTACAACACTTCGAGAACGCATCGCTCATTGGACAAGGACGCACCGATCACGCGCACTGTTCAGCGGATGGGACGCATTGTGTCGCATGCGCTGGTCGGCGGACTTCATCACCGATACGTCCGAATCTGAGTTTTCGGTACACACAGGACTCAAAAGTTCAACACGAGCAATTCCATAGCGGTAATCGCAAGTAGCAGCACTGCGAGCGATATCGCATCGTATTCGAACCAAATGTGCATGATCCCCCCCAAATCGACCGGTCCCCAACCGGCCCCCAACCGTCGGCCCCAACGAATCACCGACGATGCAGGGCAAAATGATTCATTAAGGTTAATAAATCGTTAACTCGGCCTAGCGGTCCGCTGAAAAACTCATTTTGAGCGTGACCATAGCCGAATCCTGAGGTGAACAGATGAGAATCGGACCGGGAACGTTGTTCTGTGTTTCCGCAGACTGCTAGCCTGGATTTCCACGGAACGGAATTGACCTAACACGGAAGGCTTGGCGAGAGCTATTGGACCAAGCGGAGGCGGCGCCCGCTCCACCACGGGACCGCAATGGGTTTATCGATGAGACCGGAGGCGAGGACGATTGGGAGATGTGCGCGGCGGTGGAAGCGCACCCTGATTTCGTTCTCGGTGATGGCGACGTCGGCCGGCATGTCGATGAGGTCGCGGAAGATTTGGCGCGCCTGGGCATCGTCGTAGCCGCGCATGCGGCGGGCCATCAGGCGATAGAGGCCTGAGGCGAGGACGAGGAGCGCCATGTCGAAGTCGACCTGAGCGATGATCCGATCGTTAAGCTGCCCGCCATGGCAGCCTGACAGCCCGGCTAAGCCGGCGATCACGACGGCCTCGCCGTTGTTACACCACTCACCGGGACGTGATCGCGGACTCCCCGGAGTGCGCGATTGAATGCATTTGGGCGTACGCCAGATTTCGGCAATATTTCGCTGTTGTGGTGATAGAGCCCCGGCTATCTGAACAACTCCCGGGACTCTTTCAATTTCGGGTACCGAGAGCCAGAGCCAATCTTCAAACGATGCATGATTTCCGCAAATTCAGCAAAATCTGAACTCAGGTTTTTATTTTCAAATACGAGACCGCGGTTGTCCGTTTCCTCCTCAAACTCGCACTGTAGCCGGTATCTGGATATTTCCTGTCGCGTTTGGCGCATCGAGTGCTCTCCGCATTCGGACGTCTTCTACATGATTCGGCTCAGCTCATCCACTGCTTGTGTCAGATCTTAAGGCCCGAATTAACTTCCCGTTAACCATAATCGCCTAGGTTTGCTGGAACGTTCATCTTTCGAGGCGGTCATCCATGGCGCTAAGCATTCAAACCGGCTCATTCCAGTCAATATTGTGCGGTTCTCGGTATTTTGCGGGCGCTTGTGGCATTGTTCTCGCCACGGCTTCCATCATCATTGATCTTGAAGTGTCGGTCGCACCGGCAGGGTCAGCATCCAAACCGCCCGCAATAATTGCGCGAAAGGCTGACCGTTTGCCGCTGGCTCCCGCTTTCTATCGAACTGCCGTGGGCCACTCCCTCAATATCGGCATCCCGAGCACACCCTCCTCCAATTCAAAACTGGCTGATGGCTGCGAATCGCTGGTCAGTTCTCTCGCTCATTCACCTCTGAAGCACGTCGCTGGCCGCTGCCTGTCGTAGTCGAGGGAGCTTTGTGGGGCCGCAACATCCATCTGTGAATTCGTCGGCGGGCGGAGTATTTCGTACGTCCCACTGAGTAATGACGCCGGAATTTTGTCCGCTGCGGCGGAAAATTCTACGGCGGGTAGTTCTGCGGAGGGTAATTCAGTGTACGACGTTAAGCTCGCAACCGTCGCATCTGTTCAATCAGATAAGGTACGGATCCCTCGCTACTGGCGAGGTAAAGGAGAAATGGATCAGCGCCTTTAAGGGCAAGCCCGCGCGCCACATAGCGTTCTTGCCAGCGATCCACTGTGCGCTTGCACTTGCCTACCGCCCGAACAATCGCCATCTTGCCGACCCTGTCAGCCGACAACAGCACAATCCGCGATCGCCAGACCAGCTTTTGCGGCGTCAGAGCCCGGACCCGCTCGCCTCAACCCATGACACCGAGCCCACTCTGACTCCTCATGTAGGCGGAAAGCGTTTTTCCAACGCGCATCTCTGCCGCGCTGAATGTGAGGTCCGCTTCAACGCGTCCTTATTCCTAACAGATGATTAGGTGCTCGCGACCAGTGTTCGGGCACGGTGCTTCTGATGACTTTTTACAAGCGGTATAAAATATGGTCCGTCCAGAATTGTTCGAGACGGCGCAGCGATTTGTTTAAAATCACAAACTCGTCGCAATGGATACCGCCGACCTGTTCTAGAGTATTTATGTGCTTATGGTAGAGCGCAGTAACGATGTCTCGCACCTCATGGCCTTTGTCAGTCAGCTTAATATAAACCGAACGCCGATCGGCACTCGAGCGCTGATGGTCGAGGTATCCCATCTCAACCAGCTTTTTCAGATTATATGAGACGTTAGAGCCAAGATAATACCCGCGTGTTCGCAGTTCTCCGGCCGTAATCTCTTGTTCGCCAATGCTGTAGAGCAAGAATGCCTGAACCGGGTTGATGTCCGCGTGACACTGGCGATCAAATTCGTCTTTGATCACATCGAGCAACCGCCGATGCAGGCGTTCGACCAGTGTTACGACTTCACGCCACGACCGCTTTCTTGTCGGCAACGTCGCCCTCTCCGGTGGCGTTCGACTTGAATGGCGTAGTCCGCAAACGAATCGATTCCGGACATATCGGACGACCGCATGTCTCAGAAGGTAGAGTCGAGGATGGGTGCGGTAGCTGGAGGCGCGGAAGATATCGGCGACCTCCAGGTTCGGGCGCGACAAGCGCGTCGCGGATCGAGCGAAACAGTGGCCCGATGATGATCCCGGCTGCCTGGACCCACGCCCGCAACGCCTCCACCGGGCAGGCTATCGAGCCCCGCACAATGCCGCTAGTGGCGTCCAGGCCGTCTTGATCGTCTTGCCGGGCCGGATGGTGATCCTGAGCCGGTCTCGCACTCGTCGAGGTCCTCGACATCAAGGCGACGAACTCGGAGCGGCGGAAGGCGCCGGCAAAGCCCAAGCACATGCCAGGTGACCGGCTCTAAGCCTGGACCGGTCACGCTGCCTTTGCTGCACGCGAATCGTGGCTGCCGCAAGCGCCGATGATGATGCCGATCGCAGGCTGAGGAAGAATTGGCGCGAGTGCCCGCTCCATACTCAAGAAAAGATCAGGACATCGACAAGCCAGCCACCCGAACGGCTGCATAGAGTCCCGGAGCGCTGGTTAGAGAACGCCAAGGCTCGGCTCGTTGTTTGATTCGGGTGGGACGGAATCGAGCGTCATCATCACACGGTGCTTTCGTGGTACGTAGTCCTGACCGCCTTCTATGACGCAGAAAATCTCATTATTGTTGACTTCGAGCCAATCGACAAACTCGGAACTTGCCTCTCCTAATACTTCAATTTGCGCATCAAGGAGATCTTTGCGTATTCGCAGCGCTTCAATGGCAGCATCTCGGTCGGATATTGCGACGAGATAGAATTCCTTGAGGGGCTTCCCACCTCCAAGCCGCTGGGTGTACGCGATCATTCTCCACGCTTTGGGCATCGCTGTTTCTCCTCTCATCCGCTGATTTCATCTGGAAATGAGCGCCGTGCAATCATGGGACTCTCGCTGCGGGCGCATCCCGCACAGGGCTCCGACCCGCCGCCTGCACATGAGGGGACCGAGACTTGCACCAACTGTCTGGGCATGCGCCGAGTATGTCGGCGCCAATGCTAACGCTACGAACGCAACGCAACTCGCAAGCCGTGTGCGTCGCCCGATACGTCCCTTCTACTTCTTGAAATTACTCATAACGAGACGATTCGGCTGTAGCGTCGTTCCCACGGTGAGGGATAATCATAATTTATCCACAAGTTGATATAGGGCCGCTGGCAGAAATCCGGATTGCATCGCGCCGAGCAGTCCGGTGCCCATTGCTGCCGCCGGCCTGGAGGAACGCAGTAGTCCTACGGCACGCGGGGGCAAATGGTCCGGCCGCGCTGCGCGCTCGCTCAGTTGCGCCCTTAATGGGCTAAAACGCACCTCACGCGGCCCGCGTCTTCAGGTTATCGACACGCGCTGCGCGCCAGCGCGCCAGCGGTGTGGCCGTCATCCGCCGGGGCGACCTCACCGGGATGCCAGGGCGGAGTTCCACCCCGTCACCATTAAGTATTCATTAACGAATTGCAATCGATGCTCAGGATGTGAGGAGGCATGGACTCGATGGAGATGTACCATGTCTGACAGCACACTGACTGATGGGATGAAGGGATGCGCGGAACGAAAGAAGGCTCAGGCTAACATCCCGATTAATCCCAGATTGCTATGGATCGCAGACGTCGTATGCGCGATCCTAAATGCGGAGAACACCAAAGGTTCAACGGTGAAAAGATCACTCGATACATGAGCGGGGATTGAGAGATGTGTGGCGAGGTCGCCATTTTCGGCGGCCTCTTTTTTTGTTGGTCTTCCTGAGCCTCTTTCCAGCTTTTCTGAACTGGAAACTTTCCGTGTTTCTAACTTGGCGACCCGCTGCCACAGTGTCTTCGTGCTCGCTCGCGCGTTCACACGCGGCCCCGAGTGAAGGCAACCCGGTGATTTTGAGCGGTGCCGCTACAGCTCCACACGGGGCGGTTTTTCCTCCGTGGTTCCCGCTCCGCTGAAAATGTCTTCGCCTCCTACGATGCGATTTGCGAGACGCTCGTAGCGAGCCGCTAAGGCAAACATTGCGCTCCGACACAACGTATCAGTCATTTGTCTTCCGGCTGCGCGCGCCTCAGCTGCGCGCCCCTGCCAAAATTCGGTATCATCAACAGCCGATGGCATGATAGATTGGAGCCCTGAGCTAAGTTGTGAAAGCGGCGCTCCGGCTTGGCTGCTCCAGAGCGCCGCCCCCTCTTGTTTGGCGCCTCCCCGTAGACGCGAGCACGGTAGTCCTATAATCCTAAACTACGCTGAACGTTCAACAGAACATCCGCGAATGGTTACTCGCAAGTTTCCGACGGTGATTCTCGGGTTGTCATACAACATCGGTGACTGCCCCGGGCTCAAGTTCGTGCTCACTTCAAGACCGCGAAGGTGCTCGGCCTTGTGTGCTACTCGGTTTGCTCGTCGCGGCCGACGAGGTAATCGAAGAACTTCACCCGCCCCCGCCTTTTGCGGCACTGGCGGGATCGAGCTCGATGAGCACATCGCCGGCCTTGACCGCCATGCAGTCGTAAATGTGAATGGCGCGCACCACTCCTGTCTCGGCGGCACTGCCTGCAGGATCCAACCCGGTCGCGTTTGATTCGCGCCAGGCTCAGGAATTTCTCGCCGGCGAGGCCGCTGGCTGCGATCTCGTGGTATTCGCCCTCTCGGGAACAAGACTTGCAAGCACCGCGCTGCACCGGATCGCAGCAAGGGCGCGAGACGTGGACGGCCAATGCTGCGTCAGCGACACCCGACGCGGCACTACCCTGGCTGAATCAGGGGAGCGTCAGACAGCCGCAGCAGCACGTACCGTCGGCGGGCCTTGGTCTGGCCGGCTTGCCCCCAGAACTGAGAGCCAATTCCTTAGAGCGCTCGCAAGCTGGGACATATCTGGCCGGGTATAAGTTATCATGCAAGCAGGCGTTTTCGTTCTGTTCGTCCGAATTTGAGCGCGCCAGAGCCAAACAGAATTGCTGCTACTCAGAATAGCGAGTAACAACAACGACGAAGAGTTCATTGGAATGTCCGTGCTAAAGCAAATGCTGCTGTCGTGTAAACGACAGGTCCTATTTATCGGAGATCAACGTGCGGGTTGGCACGCAGCCTTGGTTGCTAAAGCACGTTATCCTGTATGGGTCGACGATGCGGTAGAATGCAGTCCGAAAACTTGGGAGCGCATGATGAGGAGCAATTGCGATCTCGCCGGTATCAACTGCTGCCACGCGGCTATTCCATCGGCCTCGTGCTCCTGAAGTTCTTCGAACGCGTCTACGCGCCGCTTGTGGCTGGCCTTTTCAACCCCATCAAAGCGGATGCCAGCCTCGAAATTCGCAACCGATCTCTCTCAGTTCGATTGCCTATCTGCGGCTGAATCGCAATCTGGTGCGTCTCTAGACGTTTTATAGCTGCTGCAATAAGCCTGCGGGAAGAGAACCGTAAGTACTGATCGGTGGTTGGCCTCCGTCACGTTGATGAACCAGCCGCGCCAATCGACATCATCTAACGCGATCATCTTATGAATGAGCATCATCGCGTGTCGGTGTACGGATGCCAGATCGCTGAATTCGCGACCCTTGGTGTCTAGAATTTTATCTTCTTTCGAAGCCAGATTGAAGAAGAAACGCTTCATTGTACTCTCCTTCTCGCAGAAGAACGCGAATTGTGGTCCTGTCGAGCGAGCAGGTTCGGTTGCCAAGATCTCGAGAAGTTCATTCTCAGACGACGCTGCCAGAGAAAATCTAACTCTTCGTTGTATACGGCGCGAAAATTTAAAGAAGAACAATGGCAGATTTTCTTAAACTCCGTGACCTGCGCATCGGAAACTCGAAAATCGGTACAGTCGATCTCCAATGAGGTGATGCAAATAAACCTGAGCGGGTTCACAGAAGAGCAGATCGTCGAGATATTGCGCGAGCGGTGGGCTGGGAGGAAGACGGCCGAGGTGTGCCGGAAACATCAGCAGCGTGAGATTCTACAATTGCAGGGCAAGATACGGCACCTTATACCGGTTCCATATCAGATTGACTTTGCAATGTAAGGGAAGGATGTGATGGATTTGACGATTTTTGGGTTGCGTTCGATGTAGAGGACGGCCTGCTGGAGCTTCGCGCGCACTGCGTTCATGGACTTGAGGGCGAAGTTCTTGAAGATTTTCTCGCGGATTTCGTCCCACAGGTTCTCCTTCGGGTTCAACTCCGGCGAATAGGGCGGCAGGAACAGAAGCGAGATATTATCGGGAATCGCGAGAATGCCGCACTGATGGTTGGGGGCGCCGTCGAGAACCAACAGAATGTGCTGGGTGCGGAATTTCTTGGACAGAACGTCGAGGTAGATCTGAAAGCACCCGGTGTCCGAGGCCGGCATGATCAGATAGACACATCTTCCATCCTTGGGGCAGACCGCGCCATATAGGTAGATGTATTCGCGAATGAGTTGCGCGGCGACCTCGGGTCTGATGCCGGTCGGCGCCCAGCATGGCCGCGGGCGGTTCATGCGCCCAAAACGGGCTTCATCTGCGAACATCACGCGCAAACGACGGCCGCGCTTGGCCGCCACCCGTCTGGCTTTCCTCACAGCATCAGAAAAGCCGTTTTTTTAAAAGCGTTCTGCGCCGCGAGGTTGCGCTTAGGATGGAACGGGCGTGGCATCAGTTTGCGCCAGCCGTGCCGGACCAAAAGATTATAGACTGTGCGGCGTCTCGGATGCCAAGCGGCTGAGAGCGCTCGAGGGCGAGACCACAAAACCAAGAAGCTTCTAGGCGAAACGATGCTCGACACGATACTTAAGAAGATCGCTCAAAAAATAATGCGGGATACCAAACGCGACACCCTTGCATTGTTGCCCCGACTTGTTGCGGTTTCGAATGCCGTAATTTTCGCAATACGCGAGGAACGACTGCATCACAGTATCGGTACCCTCCTTGCTGACCTTTCGTCGGTTCGGTTCAAAGAAGATTTCGCTTGCCTGCGGGCCGGTCACAATCTCATAGACGGGAAAATAGATGATGCCCTGCCGCTGTTTGTAGATTTCACCGCAGGCGGCCCTCAGCACCGATTTGCTGTACGCGCCCACCGATTCGGCGCCGACTGGTCCGGCAAGCCCACTCGAAGGTTACGGCAGGATTGGATTGCTTGCCCGTGCCTCTCCTGGGCGAAACTGCTGGCCAAAGCAAGCGTACGAAATCACCCAGCGAGGGTGTTGCCGTTGTATAGTCGTCGTAGCGCCTGCTATACCCGGTCGGTACCCACACCGTATCGTCGATGCGCAAGCACTGCTACCGTGTCGTCCTCATCTTGCTCACGGTCGCGTGCGGCGTGGGCGCTGTGGTCACGATCCCATTGCCCTGTTTGCAGCAATGGCTTTCGATGGACCGGGCAGCGAGCATCAGGTGTGGGCATAGGTCGTGTTTTTCGTTGTCCTGTCGATCCCGCTGTGGTTCATCATCGGCGCAGCTGGTGGCTGGCTTTTGTACCTCCACGGTTGGCTGCGAAGTCCCTACTTATCGCAACGAGCCGCTCGCCGCTACCAGCATCGCCTGGCTCATGCTGCAATCCGCGTAACAGGGTCGTTGCGTGATCGAGCAGGAAGCACAGCAGTGGGTCCTGGCCCCCCGAGAACGGACTTGAAGAGGCAGGAACGCAATACCAGGTGTTAGCGCGGCCGACAACAAATCACGTATAGCCGTTCCGAGAGGAGTTTGTCTGCATCTAATCGCCGCGCGCACTTCGCCGCACCCATCGTACCGTGATGCCGAACCGGCCTGCGGGTGCGTCATCGCCCGCAACGCAGTCTACCTTTAGCAACTCCGTTAACGCGCTGTTAACGACAGCGTCTCCAAGGAATTACCTCCGGCAACAACAATGCTTGGATATTCTTGGAGACAAAATCATGGCAGCGCAGCAAACCCACAGCAGGAATGGAGCAGGATCGCTCAACAAAGCATCATGGCTGGAGGCGCTCGATCTACTGGAACGGGAATTTCTCGCGTTCCGACAAGGAGGCGGCGGTGTACATCGGCCAAGCTCGAAGGCATCCGGCATACTCACGCTGATCGATGCCGACGTGAAGCGAGCCCTACAATTGCTCCTGAACCTGGGAGGTTAACCTTCCGAGCTATAGAGTCCTGCGCGCGCAAGCGGCGCGTTCTCTCATTCCGCCTCCCCCTGGGCATGCTGATCAGCATCGTCGTGGCGTTCGTGCAGTCATTCTAAAGGCCGTGTACTGACGCTGCCCTTTACGTGATCTGCGGCGTCTCATCGCACTCGTTGGGGTGACCAGAATCGCTTGGACCACGTGTTCGATCCTCTCCGATTGATGCACGGCCGCGCATAAGCAGGCTGAGGACCCCCGCGTCTCATGGTCTCCCCCAGAGTCCGAGGATTGGCGGAAGGCTACGCGCTCCGCCCCTCATGTGTCCAGATATGGAGCAAGGCGATACGCTATCGGTAGCTCCCAAAGGTTATCGCGTTTTTCAACGAGCTGATCGAACGTCCTCAGTACATCAACCAGTTTCCTGCGCGCATCGAACAGGGTCAGTCCTAGAATAGAGGATTTTGGGAATGCCGCTGCCGATTTACTTGTCGAATTTTTACGGCCTGAAAAACACGTCGACGCGCAGGCCGACGACCAGCACACCGGCATCGGCAAGATCGACCAGGACCTCCACGACTTCCACATCGGTGCTCTTTTGTGGGCCGCGCTGACCGATGCGGCTTGGAACCACGAGCGGGGATATAGAGGAAACACTGCCTTCGAAGTCACGCCCTGGAAAGGCATCTGCGCGCACGACTGCTCGCTGGCCGATCGCAACCTTGCCGATATCGCGCTCGTCCACCTCTGCTCGAACCCGCAGACGCGAGCGATCCCCCACTATGACCAGGGGCTCCGGTGATGAGGGACTGGCAATTTCGCCGGTTTTGGCCTGGACCTGCAGCACGGTTCCCGCGATCGGCGTGCGGATTCTCGTCTTTTCGAGAGCTTCCTGAGCAATCGACCATTGGGCGCGGGCGACAGCCAGCGCGGCTTCGGTCCGGCTCGGTAATGGAGCATACGGCGCGGACTTGAGCTTCTGGAGCCGCGCCCGCTGCTGATTGAGCTTCTCTTGGGCGCGTGACAATGCAGAGCGGGCGTTCGCAAGTTCGGCTTCCGAGGCACTGCCCGCTCGCTTGGCGGTAGCGAGGCGGTCGAGCGCCGCGCGTGCGGCCGCGACTGCCCGTTCAGAGGCGAAAACCTCATCGGCGGCCTTCACCTGCTCTGCTGATGGTTGGGTCGCATCATCGCGCGCGCGTCTCGCGTCCTCGACTTGTGCCTCCGCGAGGGCCAGCCGTGCCAGAGCCTCGCGATCATCGAGTCGAACCAAGAGATCACCGGCCGCAACCGTGTCGTTGATGCCAACGAGGACCTCGGAAATTGGGGCCAAAACAGCCGACGCAATCCTGATTTCACGCGAGGACGACTCGATGCGTCCGGGTGCCGCGGTCTCCCAGCGCTTCTCAGCCGGAGCGGCATGGGCTGCCGCCGTCGCCGCTATCGATTGCAACAAGCTGCCTGGCCCACCATGTCCAAACCTGCCTGCATTGGCCGCTGCCAACACCGCTGCCAGCAACGAAAGGATCTTCCGCTTTGGCCTAAGCACCGCAATCGCCATCGAATGAGCTAGTTGAGCCGCTTGGTCCTCGCCTCGTCGGCCACGAGCAGTCCGTCTTCGATGCGCAATATGCGGTCAGCGAACGGCTCTATCCGCGGATCGTGAGTCACCACAAACACCGCACGCGCAGGATCCTTTGCAATATCCGCCAGCACGCTCATGATCGCAAGACCATTCTCGCGGTCGAGCGCGGCAGTTGGTTCGTCTGCAAGAACCACGGAAGGAGCTCCGACAACAGCGCGCGCGATCGCGACGCGCTGCTGCTCGCCACCGCTGAGATCGCGCGGAAACGAATTGAGCTTGTGCGCAAGACCGACCGTGATCAAAGCCTGCTGTGCCTTATCCAATGCGGCGAGCGTGCGCTCACCACGCACATCCAATGGCAGGCGGGCATTCTCTTCCGCCGTCAGCGTCGGAAACAAGTGATAGGATTGGAAGATAAACCCGATGTTCTCGCGCCGCACCTTGGCCATCTCTTCAGACCGCAGGCCCGTGATGGTACGCCCGCCAATTCGAACCAATCCGGCAGTGGGCGAGAGAATGCATCCGAGCACCGACAGCAGAGTTGTTTTGCCGCTGCCGGAAGGTCCCATCAGAAGCGTCAATTCGCCTCCTTTGAGCAATACGCTTACGCCTTTGAGGGCTAACACCCGACCGGCTCCCTCGCCGAGTGATTTTGTAACATCGATTGCTTCCATCACGATTGTCTTCATCGGGTGAATACGACTGCCGGATCGATGCGGGTCACCTTGATAATTGCCGAAATGGCAGACAAGGCGCACATCGCAACCGTGAGCGCGAACAAGCCGAGCGTAAGCATTGGCGTCATGACGACAGGCAGGGAAGCATTCGCGGTCGCCTTCACGATCATCAGGCCCAGCAGGGCAGCAATGGAAAACCCGATGAGTGCACTCAAAAAAGCCTGGCAGAGAATCACCTGGTGGATATAGAAGGCAGATGACCCGATCGCTCGCAAGGTCGCAAACTCGTTGAGATGATCCTTGGTGCTCGAATAGAGCGTCTGCGCGACAATGACCGTGCCAACAATGACCCCGAGAATGGCCCCGCCGATGAGCGCGGAACCCGCCCCGGTGCCGTAGAGCCATTGGGATAGACTGCGGGAGCGAAATTCCTGGGGAGTGATGACTTCGGCGTCGTTGAGATTGCGGCTGAGATCGGCGCGAATGGCTGCGACATCGGCGCCGGGTGAGACTTGGATAAGAAAGTACGTGTTGCTGTCGCTCGAGGGTGCACGCAGAAATGTCCTCGCCCGCTCCCGGGTCGTGAAAACAAACGGGGCCGTTGTGAACGAGCGAATCAAGTTCGTGAGCGCCACGACACGGACCCTTTGACCGGTAATTTCCGCGTGCTGTCCAACGGCGGAAATGCCGAGCCGGTTGATATATGAACGGTCGACGATAACTCCGTTGGGAGTTAGAAGATCGTCAACGCCTCCCGCGATCAAATTCCATGGTTGAAGTCCAACCTTGCCGGGGTCGAATCCGACGGTGAAAATGATAGTCGTTCCGCCGTCCGGCTTGTGCCAAGTCGCATAGCCAGTGACGAGGGGAACGACGGCGGCGATTCCAGGAATGGCCAATGCATGAAAGCGCGCCTGACCGTCCAACAAGTAGCTATCTTCGAAGCTCTTCGCGCCCGTCGGCACGATCCAAAGATCGGCGCGCGCCCGGTCAATCATTGCGGTAATCATGCGCTCGCAGCTGACATACAATCCGAGTTGCACGGTCACCAAAATCACTGAGAAGACGATTCCGACGATAGTGGCAACAAATCGAATTTGATCATGAAATAGATTCCGAGACGCCAGTGCCAGGATTAATGGTATTCTGAGGATCTTGCGGCGGCCCTTGCCTATGCCGTGCTGATGAGCCGTATCATGCATCGATGTAATTCGCCTTGACGTTCTATCCCGCCCGCCTGAGGATAGGCCGGATTGGCTCGCGTCCCCGCCGGATCAGGTCTTTATAGCATTTCTAGCATGTGATTTGCGGCGAGATCGTGCCATCCGGCCCTTTCCGGTGTGAAGTGGGAAGGCTGCGCGGCTACGGAATGTCCCGGTCGCTGTTGAAAAAGGGAGCCAGGCGTCGATCGCCTCAGACCGCTAGGCTTGAGGTTGCGAATCGCAAACCGAGAGCGAGGAGATCGACGCCATGACGAAGCATATCGGATTGCAGACGATGAACCAAGGTACGGCGCTGGCGACGAGCACGCTGGCGTTGCCGGCTTTGGTGATCGGGGGGGCTCGAGGAGCTCAAGGGCAGCTTCGACCGTCTTTGCCTGCAGGCTGGGACTGCGGCCATCGAAGCGATGCTTGCGACTGACGCGGAACAGCTTTGTGGCAAGCGCTACCAGCGTCACGCTGACCGGCAGGGCCATCGATGGGGCATGATCGATATGTCCTGGTGGCTGCCATTGACATCGACGGGGTCGGCGACAAACATGTGCTGGCACTGGCCTTAGGGGCGACGGAAAACGCCGCCGTGGTCAAGGCGCTGCTGGCCGGCCTAATCGAGCGCGGGCTGCGAGCGGATATCGCCCGCTTGTTCATCGTCGACGGCGCCAAGGCGCTGAGCCGGGCCGTGCGCGACACCTTCGGCGACTTCGCGCTGATCGAGCGCTGCCAGGTGCACAAGGGACGCAATATCATCGATAAATCGATAATGGATAAGTATCCCCGGCAGAGCCGGGGCTTTAGCTTTGGAGCCGCTCAAAGCGGCTTGCCCGTGTGGCCCCGCCCAGGTCTGTTCTCCTACTCTGCCCAATGCCTCACCAATAAACCGGAATAATCTCGTGTAGCCTCCTTTGCTGCGGCGCTTCATAACGTAGGGCTTGTTTGCATCGCTATTTCGTCCACATTAAACTTTCATCGTCATCCATCGATGGGATGCCCTGTCGTGGTCTTGGCGGCTCACGGTTTGGAGTCTCGTCGATGGACCGAGGGAGTCGACCCCCGGAGATGTCAAACTTCTGCTGCCTCCCCGGCAGAGCCGGGGGAACTCCCTTGTTGGTTTAGGATTTGTATCGGGCAACCGCCAACGGAGGTGGGGGGCTGAGTAACAGGAATGCACTATTTCCAGTCGCAGTTGGGTGAACGGGGTGCCTATGTGACACCCCGTTCGCGTGCTGCAATCGCTGTAATCGGGGTGAGCGGCCGCTATCCCGGCGGTGCCAACGACCTTGCGCGCCTGTGGGGCAATCTCAAGTCGGGCGTGGATGGAGTGGGCGAAATCCGGGGTGACCGCTGGGATCTCGGCTACCATCATCCCAATCCTGCAATGGGTGGAATCTATACGCGCTATGCCGGCCTGCTCGATCAGGTCGACCTCTTTGACGCTGATTTTTTCAGCATATCGCCGCGAGAGGCGACCTATGTCGATCCGCAGCAGCGCTTGCTGCTCGAGCTTACGTGGGAAGCGTTGGAGGATGCTGCGCTGGTGCCCAAGCGCTTGGCCGGCTCCGATACCGGTGTCTTTATCGGAATCGCCGGCCACGATTATGCCGACATGCAGAACAACCTGCGCATGTCGCAAAAAAGTCCGTACGTCAATTCCGGTAGCGCGCTGAGTATTGCAGCAAACCGGATCTCCTATTTCTTCGACTTTCATGGCCCGAGTTTTGCGATAGATACGGCCTGTTCCTCGGCGTTGTTTGCTCTTCACCAGGGATGTCTCAGCCTGTGGTCGGGCGAATGCTCCGTGGCAGTCGTCGGTGCTGTCAACATGCTGCTGCAGCCGAAGCCGTTCGTAGGCTTCTGCAACGCTGCAATGGTCTCCCGCAGCGGCCGATGCAGGAGTTTCGATGCGCGCGCCGACGGCTACGTGCGCGCCGAAGGCGGGGGCGTCGTGGTGCTGAAGCTGCTCACAGATGCCGAGCGCGACGGCGATCCAATCAGAGCGGCAATCATCGGCAGTGCTACCAATTCGGACGGCCGGACCAGTGGATTATCCTTGCCCAACGAGGAAGCCCAGGAGACTCTGCTGCGGCAGGTGTATGCGGAATGTGGCGTGGCGCCGGAAGATGTTTTCTACGTGGAGGCGCATGGAACCGGCACGCCAGTCGGTGATCCGATTGAATGCAAAGCGCTCGGCAGGGTGCTTGGAATTCCCCGTCGCGACGGCAGCAAATGCCTCGTCGGCTCAGTCAAATCCAGCCTCGGCCATCTCGAGACCGCGTCCGGCATGGCCGGATTAGCCAAGGTCCTGCTGGCGCTGCAACACGGTGAATTGCCGCCGAATTTGCACTTCACCGTGCCGAATCCGAACATCGCGTTTGACGACCTTAAGCTTGAAGTCGTGAACCGCACCATCGCCTTGCCAGAGCGGGACCTGCCGATCGTAATGGGAGTCAGTTCCTACGGGTTTGGCGGCGCGAACGCCCACGTGGTGATTTCCGAATATCGCAAGCCGCGCTTCCCGATTGCGGAGTTCGATTGCCACTCTGCTCCCGCGGATGGCAATCATGTTTTACTATTGTCGACGCGCAGCAGTGACGCCTTGAAGGCGCAGGGCGCTTCCTATGCCGCCTTCCTCCGTGATGCCGAACCCCGCTCGCTCGGCAGGATCTGCGCGACGGCGGCATCATGCCGCTCGCAGCATAGCCATCGGCTGGCGGTTCTCGGTTCTACCACTGGCGAAATCGCCGAGCGGCTCGAAAAGTTCGCCGCTGCCACCCCCGCGGTGCGGCTGGCGACTGCGCGAGTGAAGCCGCAGCCGGGGCGGCTCGCGTACCTGTTCTCGGGAAACGGCCCACAATGGTGGGGGATGGGGTGCGAGCTGCTGACCTCCGCACCGCGGTATCGTGCGGAGGTTGAGCGGATTGATGCCGTGTTCAAAAAACTGGCCGGCTGGTCTGTGATTGAAGAGATGATGCGGCCGGAAGCCGAATCCCGGATGGATAAAACCGAAGTTGGGCAGCCGGCACTGTTCGCGCTTCAACTCGGCATACTGTGCATGGTCGAGGCCGCCGGTGTTCGGCCCGCGGCCGTGATTGGACACAGCGTTGGTGAGGTTGCCGCAGCATTCGCTGCGGGTGCTTTGAACCTGGAGCAGTCCGTCAAAGTCATCTACGAGCGCAGCCGCGCGCAGGCAAAGACTGCGGGCGTAGGCAAAATGGCGGCCGTTGGGCTGAGAAGAGAGCAGGCTCTGTCGGCCATAGCCGACATCCCCGGCTGGCTCGAGCTTGCTGCGGTCAACAGCGGCCGCTCAGTCACCATCTCGGGCGACCTGGCAGCGCTAGCCGCGCTTGAGCAAAGATTGCTTCATGCCGGCACTTTCTATCGTCTGCTGCCGCTCAATTATGCCTTTCACAGCATGGCAATGGATGTGATCGAGGCTCCTTTGCGCCAAGAGCTGGCGCACTTGAGCCCGATCCGCGCGACAGTTCCCTTCGTCTCCGCAGTCGAGGGCCGCCCCGTCGATGGCTCCGAGCTTGGCGCTGATTACTGGTGGCGCAACATCCGCGCTCCGGTTCAGTTCGGCGCCGCCATCAACTATTTGCTCGAGCAAGCGGGAGTCGACGTATTCCTGGAGATCGGCCCACATCCAGTGCTTCTCGATTACGTGCGCCAATGTGCGCAGGATCGCGGAGCGACGGCGACCGGCGTTCCGACATTGAGACGCGCCGTCGGGGTCAATGCCGAGCCGGAGCTCGACAGTGTGTGGACGGCGATTGCCGGCTGCTACGCGAACGGTGTCACCGATCTGTCGGCCCTTTATGCGCGACCGGCCGAACCCCACCCGCTACCGAGCTATCCTTGGCAGCGCCAGCGCTTCTGGAGTGGCGTCAACCCGCTGCCCGGCGTTGCCGTGTATTCGCATCGCGATCATCCGTTGCTCGGTTTTCGGCTCGAATCCGGCGATTGCATTTGGGAGAACCTGATCGATACAGCGCTGCTCCCCTATCTTGAGGACCACGTCGTACACGGGGCCGTGGTCATGCCCGCTACCGCCTTCATCGAGATGGCGCTTGCCGCCGCCACCCAGATTTATGGCGACACGCCCTGCGACATTGAGGATTTCGAAATCCGCAATGCGTTGGTGATCCGGGCGGGCGAAGTCCCATGCGTCCAACTGTCTCTCGATAAGGAAGAAGGCAGTTTCCGGATCCAGGGTCGCTCAAGCGTCGACGCTCCCTGGTGGACACTGTACGTGCTCGGCAGGATTGCTCGGGCGCCGGAAGGCGCTGCGGCCCAGCCGGTCTCGCTCCCCGCCTTATGCGGTAAGATGACCGCCGACACCATCGACAAATCCACACATTACGGTATCGCGCGGTCAAGGGGCATTGCCTACGGACCGGCGTTTCAGGGCATCGAATTGGTCCGGGTCGGCTCGCGCGAGGCATTTGCAGAGATCCACGCTCCGCCTGGAGTTGCTTCTCACCACGCTGGCTATGGCCTGCATCCCTGTCTACTCGATGCGTGCCTGCAGACCCTGTTCGCAATCCCCGACAACCCGGAGAGCACTTATCTGCCAGTGCAGATCGCGAGGCTGCGCAGGTTCCGTTCGGCGGATGAGATCGCGTTTTGTCACGTGAAAATCACGCGCGACACGCCGCGTTCGGTCGTTGCCGACATAAAAGTACTCGGTCGCGGGGGCGATGTCCTCGTTGAAATCGATGACTTTCGCTTCGTTCAGATGAATTTTGCGTACGCTTCGCCGGTGCCGCTCTACGCTCATGCCTGGCAAGTTGCGGAGCGGTACGGAGCGGGGTTTGCGCGATCCGAGCCCCCTATGCGCACGTCAGTCGTGGCGGAGCGCGTCGCCCCCACGATCGTTGATCTGATCAGCAAATTCGATCGTGCGCGGTTCTATCGGGAGATACAACCTCGCTTGGAACGGCTGGCGGCCGCGTATGCGGCACAAGCGCTTGCGGCCTTAGGCGCGCGCGAAGGGCCGTTCACCTTGGAGAGCCTGACGGCAGTGGAGGGCATCAAGGCGGAGCATCGCCGGTATCTGGAGCGGCTCGTCGACATCGCTAAGCCAGCAGGGCTGGTTGAGCAGCAGTCCGCTGGCTGGTCCTTGCCGATGGATCACCCATTGCCGGAGCCCATGCTTCTCTGGCGAGAGCTGTTGCGTGACCATCCTGATTATATTGCCGAACTCACTCTGATCGGCTGCGCCGGCGAGCGCATCGTGCCGCTGCTGCGGGGAGAATTTAATGCAGAGCACTTGTTCTCTCCGGAGAACGGGGGCGCTATCGAGCATCTGTATGACAGCGCGCCCGCCACGCGCATCTATAATCGCATAGCGTGCAAGGCTATCGCCGAATGGGTCGATGGACATCCGTTGGATCGCCGCCTGCGCGTGCTGGAGCTCGGTGCCGGAACCGGCGGCCTCACCGCGAACCTGCTTCCGATCCTGCCGCCCGAGCGGACCGATTATCTTTTCAGCGATATCTCCGGCTCGATTGTTGATCGCGCCGCGCAACGGTTCGGCAACTATCCGTTTGTTCGCGTTCAGGCACTCGACATCGCGCGCGATCCGCTCGAACAGAGCATGACGGCCGGGGAGTTTGACATCATTGTCGCCGCGGATGTCTTGCATCTTGTGCCCGATGTGTGCACCGCCCTTAACCATGTAAAGAATCTGCTGGCTCAGGATGGGCTGCTTGTCCTGATCGAAACGCACGAGCAACATGCTTTCGATCTTGTGTTCGGCCAATCCACTGGCTGGCCCCGCTGTTCCGATACCGACCTGCGACCCCAGTCCGCACTGCTTGCACCGGAGCAGTGGGAAATCGCATTAGCGCGGGCTGGTTTCACGGAAATCAAACGACTGTCGGACAAGCCTGCTCTGGCGGGGAATGCGCGACATCCGCAACGATCGGTGATACTGGCGCTCAATCCCACGAACGACGTTTCGCTTCCGGCCATTTCAATCGCTCCCAACGATCGCACTTGGCTCGTGCTGACGGACCAATCCGCATCGCCGGACTCTCTGGCAGCCACGACCGCAACGCTCCTGCGCGAGGCGGGGGGACGGGTGATCGTGGCCGTGCTCGGCGAAGAGCTTACCGGCGACATGTCCGGGTCGACGATCGTGTCGCCCATCAGCTTGGAGAATCTGACCCGGCTGTTCGAGCAATTGGCGAGCCTTCAGATCGAGTGTCATGAGATTGTTCATTTGGCCGGTATGAGTCCGACCGAATGTCCGCGCGCGGCCTCGGAGGCGCGCAGCGTTTCTACGCTGCTGCTCGTGCAGGCGGTTTTGCAATCGCAGATGACGAGCAAGCCGCGTCTGACATTGGTCAGCTCAATGGCGGTCGCGCCGCCTGGCGGGAGCGGCGTTGTCGACGCCCGACAGGCGCCACCTTGGGGATTCGGGCGTGTGGTTCAGGCTGAGCATCCCGAACTGCGCTGCCGGCTCATTGACTTGCAGGCTGACCTCCACGATCCGTCGACGGCCCGCTTACTGACCCGCGAGCTTGTCCGGGCTGAAGCCGAAAGCGAGGTTCTGCTCACGCCGGCCGAGCGCTACGTCAATCGGCTGCGCCCGACCTCCGTTGCCGAGCAAGCACGGCTCGCTCACCATCGTTTGGGCGCGCACGGAAGGCGGACTGCGACAACGGAATCCTTCAAGCTCGAGTTCTCCGCCCACGGTCCGCTGGACAATCTGTTCGTCGCCGCGGCGCAGGGCAAACCTCCTGCGGCCGGCGAGGTTGAGATTCGCGTTCACGCCACAGGCGTCAATTTCCGTGACGTGATGTGGGTCATGGGAATGCTCCCCGAAGAGGCACTGGAGAACGGCTTCGCGGGTGCTACCATCGGCATGGAATGCGCGGGCGAAATCGTCCGTCTTGGTCCTGATGTCGAGGGTTTTGCCATTGGCGATCGGGTGCTCGCTTTTGCGCCTGCCTGTTTCGCCAGCTTCGTGACCACCACGATCGCCTCGGTTGCCCGGGTTCCGGAGCAGTTGAGCTTCGAGGCCGCGGCAACCATCCCCACCACTTTTCTCACCGCCTACTACGCGCTGGTCCACCTTGCTCGCTTGGAGCGCGGCGAGCGTGTCCTCATTCATGGCGCAGCCGGCGGGGTCGGCATGGCGGCAATCCAGGTCGCCAAGATTTGCGGCGCCGAGATATTCGGCACTGCGGGGTCGCCGGAAAAACGCGAGATTTTGCGTCTCGTTGGCGTCGATCATGTCCTCAACTCGCGCTCGCGCGATTTTGCCGACGAGGTGATGCGCATTACGGAAGGAAAAGGCCTTGATGTTGTGCTCAATTCGCTCGCCGGTGAGGCCATCGGCAAAAATTTCCGATTGCTCAAGCCGTTCGGTCGCTTTCTCGAAATCGGCAAGCGGGACATTTACGCCAACAGCAAGATTGGACTGCGCCCGTTCCGCAACAATCTTACCTACTTCGGTATCGACGCGGACACTCTGCTGAGCGAGCGGCGAGGCTTGGCCACGCGGCTGATTGCCGAAGTGATGCAGCTTTTCGAACGTGGCGAGCTTCGGCCACTTCCCCATCGCAGCTTTCCGATCTCGCGCGCGGGCGAAGCGTTCCGGCAGATGCAGCAGTCGCGTCATGTCGGCAAGCTGGTGATCGCAATCGACGACGGCGAACTGCAGCCGGTAATCCAGCGGCGGGTCACGGTGCGCAATGATGCAACCTATCTTATCAGCGGCGGACTTGGTGGATTTGGGCTTGCGACGGCGCGTTGGCTGGCGAAAAAGGGTGCGCGCCACTTTGCGCTGATTGGCCGGAGCGGTGCTGCCACGGACGAAGCGCGAGCCGGCATTGCGGCGATCGAAGCCGCGGGGGCGGCTGTGCGCGTCTTTCGCGCCGACATATCGGACCAAGCTGCACTCGGCGAAGTGGTTGTCGGTATTTCAGAAGGAATGCCGGCCATTCGCGGCGTCGTCCATGCTGCCATGGTGCTCGATGACGGCGCGATCGTGAATCTTGATCAGGAGCGTATGCAGCGAGTGATGGCGCCAAAGGTGGGAGGTGCCTGGAATTTGCATCTGGCGACGCTTGATTGTCCATTGGACTTTTTCATCATGTATTCCTCGCTCTCGACCGTCATCGGTACGCCGGGCCAGGGCAACTATGTTGCCGCAAACATGTATCTCGAAGCGCTCGCCGAATATCGCCGTGGCCGGGGATTGCCGGCCCTTGCGCTTGGTTTGGGGCCGCTCTCCGATGTGGGTTACCTAACGCGCAATCCCACAGTAAACGATCTGCACAAACGTGTCGGCATCGACGGTATATCCTCTCGCCAGGCATTCGCGCAGCTGGAACGCCTGCTCGGAGCCGATGCGACCTGCGTCACCGCCGCGCAGGTAGATTGGGGGCGGATCGGCCAGTTATGGCAGGGCGAGATACAACCGCGCTTAAGTCTCGTCATCAGCGCCTCCGGTAACGGCCGTGTGGAGGATATACACAAACAGCTTGAACGCCTGCCGCCGGAAGAGCGCAAGTCATTTTTGGTTACATGGATCAAAGAGCATTTCGCACGTGTTCTCGGCGCCAGTGCCGAACAGATCGAAGCTGATCGCCCGTTAATGGAGCTTGGACTCGATTCCCTCATGGTTGTTGAGCTCAGCGGATTGATGAGCCGAGAACTGCAGATCAGCATGTCGGTAATGGAGGTCATCCAGTCCGGATCCATCAACAACATGGCAGGTCGCATCCTGCAAGTATTGCAGTCATCTAACGAGGCTCCGACAAGCACAGCAGACCAAGTAGTGGAGGAGCAGCCTGTCGCCGCTCTCACTGATCAAGGATGCTGAAGCATTCAAACTATTTCTTCGTGACGGCCGAAATGGTCATCGTGCCGCTGGCGCTTTGGATGCCGATCTGGGCGGCACTGTTCTTTGTCTTCAACGTGATCACGCTGCCGATACGCATTCGCATACTGCGTCCAATACGATGCGCAACGCTGCCTGCTCCGACACGGTGAAGTGCTCGGCGATTCGGGGCGGGAGCCCGCCCGAGGCGGCCAGCCGGCGGCGGCGGGCGATGGAGGCCGCTTTCTGGGGAGATTGC
The DNA here is from genome assembly GCA_963841705.1 of uncultured Alphaproteobacteria bacterium. Classification (GTDB taxonomy): domain Bacteria; phylum Pseudomonadota; class Alphaproteobacteria; order Rhizobiales; family Xanthobacteraceae; genus VAZQ01. Next base: position 30,672 of record CAWJDY010000018.1, on the reverse strand, counting down.
TGGAGACGGCGCTTAGGAAGGCTCCCAGGAGCCCGTAGGAAGGCCCCACATTCGTTTTTCGAGGTCTCCGCCCCCCCGTTTGCGCGCCGCTCTGCGTGGGGCGTTGCGTGGGCCTTCCTCGCAGCGATGCGCACCGCTGCGTCCTAGCTCCCTTGCTGCGCGCACAGCGAAATCGAGCTAGTTCTGAATGGTAATGCTGCCCCGACGACTTGGACCTCGCAATCCCCGACTTGGTGCAGCGGCTTTCCGGCTAGCGCTCCCCCTCCTTGAACGGCTGTGCAGGCACAAAAAAATATTTCGCTCGACGAGCGCCTTCGCGTCCGAGCAGTTTCGGTCCCTGGCATCGCGCCTCAACAACGGGGAACCACTCTATCTCGCCGGCATTGGCCCGGGCGGAATACATAATTCGGGTGCGGCTCTCGTCGAAGTAATCCGTGAAACGGGCTGCAAGATCATCTGCAATAACGAAGAAGAACGGTTTTCCGCGGAGAAGCATTCCACCAGATATCCGGAGAAGTCCGTAGCCGCGCTGATCGAGAGGATGGGCGCCATGGGACTGGGACCAGAGCGCATCGATGCCTGGTTCCTCTCCTGGGACTTCCCTGTGCGCGGCGCCACGTTGCTGCGTGCTGCGCTGGAGGAAGCCCCGGCGAGCCTCCGTGGGTTGCTGTTTACCCGCAACTCGCCGTTGAGTTCCTTCAAGACCGATCCTTGGCGTCTCTTGCAGGTGGGAGAAGCCGGACGTCGCATCGCACGCCAAATTGGCCGCAAGGAGCCGGTTCCGCTCATCGCCATGCCCCACCACGATAACCATGCCTGGTTCTCGTTCAGCGTTTCCCCGTTCGGCCATAGCGACGAACCCGTGATGGTCGCCGTTCTCGACGGCAGTGGCGATATCGGCGCCATTTCGCTTTACCTCTGTGCCGCCGGCCAAATGCGGCAGTTGTACTGCAATTACGACATTTTCGACTCGCTCGGCATTTTCTATGCAGTCATCAGTTCGACTCAGGGTGGCTGGACCATTTTGAGCAGCGAGGGTCGGTATATGGGTGCAGCCGCCTACGGCGATTGTGATCGCGCGACCAATAGGTTCTACCGATCGCTCCGTGAGATCTTTGCCTTACAGCCGGACGGCAATTTCCATCTCAACCGAGCACTCGCCAACTGGCCGAGCGGCTTCCTGCGCGCGCCCTATACGCCGGAACTCATCCGCATTCTCGGCAAGCCCATTGCGCTCGAACAGATGTGGAATCCTGATGCTGTCTTGCGTGTCGAGGACAGCCGGCAGGACACACAGGAGAGACTCGATAAGGCGGCGGCTGCACAGATGGTATTCGAGGATGCACTCTTTCACGTTATCGATCATTTCATCCGCCGGACCGGCAGCCATCGATTGGTCTTGACGGGAGGTGTCGCGCTCAACGCGCTCGGCAACATGCGACTGCTTGAGCGGTTCGACGAAGGCTACTACCAACGCCAACTAGGCCGGCGCGCACGCCTGCATCTCTGGGTACCGCCGACACCAAACGATGCGGGCGTGACAATGGGCGCCGCCTTTCTGGGTGCCTACCGGGTGGGTGCGGGCGCCGGCGCGGCGCTCGAGCACGCCTTTTATTGCGGCGTGGCGCCCAAGACGGCCGAGGTTCGCGCCGTGCTCCACGCGGCGGCAAACATCGCTTGGCGCTATATTGGCGAGAGCTGCGATGCGCGGCAGCGAGCCGCAATCGCCGACCTGATGGCGTTCATGACTGCGCGCGACGGTGTGGTTGCCATCTTTCAAGGCGCCGCCGAAACTGGGCCGCGCGCGCTTGGCCATAGATCCATTCTCGCCAATCCGTGCAATCCAGCCACCCGCGAGACGCTCAACGCCCGGGTTAAATATCGCGAAGCTATCCGGCCGCTCGCCCCAATGATGACACTCGAGGCCGCGCGGCGTTGGTTTGTACTGTCCGACGGTGCCTCAGACAACAACTATAATGCTTACAATTACATGGTGATCACCGCACCGGCAAAACCCGAGACGCGTGCGCATATTCCCGCCGTGGTCCATGCCGATGGCACGGGGCGGCTGCAGATTGTACGCGAGAGGAGTGATCCCCTGACATATGCCTATCTCAAGGCACTCGGTCGGCGGATCGGCGTCGAGGTTGCAGTCAATACATCATTCAATGTGGCCGGTCCGATAGCTCAAACAGTCCCCCAGGCCATTGACACGCTGCGGCGATCGAAGGGGTTGGATGCAGTGCTCATTTTCGCCGAGGAAGGTTCGGTCTTCGCCGCTTGGCATTGCGACCGTCCAGCCGCAGGCGCCAGTCGATTTCTTCAGTGGTTTGAGCTCTGGCGAGCAGAAACCGGCGCGTCGGCCGGATAATCTCAAGCTGTATGATGGGGTGACCAATAGGGAGCCTGACGTCTCATCAATGTAGCAACGGCACCGGCAAAGACGATGTGGAGCAGCCAATGGAAGGAGGATTGCGGCGATAAGCGCCGGTGTTCAACGATTACGTCGCGCACTTGGGTCTAGCTGTCGGACTGAGGTGGACCATGGTTTCTATTCTCTTTTTTTTGTTGGCCTTTTTCATGTTGTTCCCAGTTGCGGAAATGCTCCTGGCCTGGAGTTGGTACGCATGGCGTAGCATGCATCCAGCTTCCGTATCGACTACTAAGCTGCCAAATGTCGCGGTAATTCTGTCGCTCCGCGGTGCCGATCCGTCCCTCGCGCGCTGTATCAATGCTGCGATGTCACAAGATTATGAACCTTACACGCTCCATATAATCGTAGATAGTTCATATGATCCCGCGTGGGCGGTGGTAAAAGCTGCACTTGCCGAGCACACTCCATCCTCTCAAGTTCGCGTCAGCGTGCATCTCAGGACAGAGCTCGACTGCTACCGAAGCCTGAAGCTTAATGCCCAACGTCAGGTCCTCACGACCCTTGATGATAGTACCGAGGTCATAGCGTTTCTTGACGCTGACTGCATTCCGTCAACGACCTGGCTGCGCCATATGATCACACCATTGGCAGATGAGCGAGTGGGTGCGGCTACAGGTATCCGCTGGTCCGCGCCGCTCGACCGGAGCTGGGGAACGCTTGCGCGTCACGTTTTTAACGCGCTCGCTTTCCCCCAAATGTTTCTGTACCGGATTCCATGGGGTGGCTCACTCGCGATGCGCCGAACCGTGCTTTTCCAAACGGGTCTGCTCGAGCGCTGGGCTTGTTCCCTGGGCGAGGACACGAGCACTTATGGGGTCCTGCGGGCTTCGGGCCTACGTCTCGCGTTCGTGCCAGGAGCGACGCAAGTCAACACGGAGACTACCGATTTGCAAGGCGCTTATTATTTCATGTTACGGCAACTCGTCTCCGTGCGTGTGCATCACATCCATTGGTCACTTATGATGACGATGAATTTAGCGGCAATCGCTTCGTTTTTGATTTGTTGTATATTGGCGACCGCGGGTATTGCCGCAACTGTCCTGGCGAATGCACAAGCGTGCATGCTCTCAAAATTCGCGATCATTCCTGCATCCTACTTCACCGCTACAGTTGCTGCGCTTTTGATCGCAGACGTCCTGGTAAGGCGATATGGGCATGCCCCGCCATACTTCGTCAGCTTGCCGAGACTGATCGTCGCTGTCGCGATCGGTATTTACGAGGCAAGCTACGCGATGTGCACAGCGCCCCGGACCACAACGATAGAATGGCGAGGCATCACGTATGACATCCTCGGGAAAAACCGGATTCACATGCGCGCTTATCGGCCATATCCTAATTCCGACGGCGCTGCGTCTACGCAATCGGTGGTGTGACACTCGGAGGTCTAGCAACGAGCGAGGATCGATGGGCATGTGGGGTTAGGCAGGGGTGCTGGTTACCTCTGGGGCGCACGCTTGTCCCTGACTGGTACTTACAGCAAACTGGCACGGCAAACGACGCGGACTATTACAATCTTATCGCGGTCCACGACTCCGGTTGTGGGCACGAGGCCGGCACGCCGGAATAGATCGAGAAACGCCGGCGGGTAAAGTAAGACGGGGGCAGCATTGAAATCTACGATTGGCCAGCAGAACGCTGTTGCCCTTGCGCATGCCGGCAAGCAAATCTAGGATCGAAACCTTGCTCAGGATTGTGAGCTTCTCGAAGACAGTCTGAGACGTCCAGGCCCACTGTGCAAGGCAGTCCGCAATGACAAATCTTCGCGACCTTGCACCCATGACGCCCTATCCCGAGTTCCTTCACGCTTTCTGCAGAAAAATAAGCTTCAATGCCGGCGATATCGTTCGGCGCCAGGATCAATACTACAAGGAACTCTACCTTGTTACGGAGGGCTGTCTTGATGCGCTTTCTCCATCGCCAGCGCGGGAGGTGCGCACATCGATTGGACCCGGCTCGATGATGGGCGAGATCGGGCTCCTGCAGGGCAGCCGCGCAACCGAAACCGTCGTGGCTCGAACGGCTGCATCCGCGCTCGTCATCGATTACGAGACATTGTGGAAAATACATGAAGGGGACCGGAGGACGGCGGTTCAGTTTTGCAGGTATCTTGCGAAGGTTTCCCAACCTAATGACAACAATCCCAATCCCAATCTCATGTCCTTATTGCCGGGCACCAGTAAGGCATCGGACGTCGACGTTTTCATTTCTCGGAGCGACGAGATGCTGCAGGAAGCCATGAGGCTCCGATATAACGCGTGTTGTGTAGAGTATGGCCGGGAGTCACCGGACGCGGATCATCAAAAGAGGATCTTAAAGGATAAATTCGACGAGTTCGGACACGTGTTCGTAGCCGTCAAGGCCGGCGAGGTGATAGGAACATTCCGCACGAACCTGTCCAGAGAAGGAAGCTTGGGCATTTTCGAGGAACTGTATGGGATGACCTCGTCAAAGCATCATCCGGCGCGCACCGCGATTTGCGGAAAGTTCACGGTCAAGAAAGCAAATCGAGGCACACCAGTTTTTTTGAAGCTGTGTGCTGCATTCCTGGACTATATGATCAAGCAGGACATTCTGGAGTGTTATGTAGGTTGCGAGCCACATTTGGCGGCGATTTACACCACGCTTGGTTTCAGGCGAGCGGCAGAGCAGTTCTTCCACTATGACTTTGGGCCGAATGATCCGATGGTGCTGGACTTGACGCAGCACGGAAAGCGCCTGTGCAGGCTGGCCGGCATTCAGGGTTAACACGGGTGTTGCGCTATCGCGCCCGATCGGGCGGGTTCGCAACGGAGCCCATTCTTGTCTCGGAAGACAAATCGCCTCGCTTGAAGTGAGCTGGTTCTTCACCGCATTCCTGCAGCGTTTTCCCAAGGTTCGCCTGGCGGGCAAGCCGGTCTGGAACTCCAACCTTGAGTTTCGATCTCTAAAGTCTCTGCCAGTGAGCCTCAATTAAGCAGGGCGCGATCGCTCCAAAGTGGAGACGGGCCTTAACGGCCGGGCCCCGAGAGATCAATAACGCCTCCACAAATTGGGAGGCCCCCCACCTTCCCCCACACGCCGGGGAGGGTAGGGTGGAGTGACTATTGTGATTGGCTGGCCTGATTGGTTTCCTTGTTGGCTTCCTTCGGTGCGCCAACTCTTTTGAATTTCACATCCATGAGCACCGCGCCCATGGCGTCGACCCGGATTGAATAGGACGACGCATCGTGGACGGTGAGGTGCGACTTGGCAGTGGGCATCAGCAATCCGGGGAACTGGACTTCGGTTTCTGCGGAATTTCCAGTCCTGATTCCACGCACCGATCCTTTTCTCGACTGCGTCGCCTCACGAGGCACTGTGCGGGTCTGAAAAACGCTGCCGGTGAGTCGATTTCCCTCGAGGGTGACTTGCGTGCGCGTCGTCTTGCGAACCCCGGACTGCATTGTACAGACAATCTCGTTGATCATACGATTCTGATCGGCATGGATTTTTGATTGACAGGTGGTCTTCTGCATGGACTGGAAGGGCGTATCGCGTTCGGTGCCGCTGCCGGACCATTCCCCCTCAAGCTCGCCCATGCTACCCTGCGCGCCGGCCGGGCAGGGAACAATCCATGCCAGCAGAACAATGGCAGGCAGAACATTCCTCAAACGGATCGGTGTCATCATGCTTTCAACCCCATTGGCGAGCTGTGGCAATCCGACCGAAATCGTAAACACTCGCGACACGATATGAGGCGGCGGTACCCGCGCTGGTGTTATGCAAAAATCGGCCGAGATAGCGCCAAGCGTCGTCCCGAATTTTCAGGCCGCTGCGTGACAGCACGAATTGTGAGAGCAGAATCTGGCTTTTCCGTGGACGCAAAGGACGCAAAGGCGCCGAGGACAACGGTTAACCCAACGGTTAACCGGAAAATCGTTCTGGTGAGGAATTAACTATCGGGGGCTTGGCCGAATAGGTCGTTCATGTTTTGATCTGTTCATCCCAAACTGTTACGCTTCACACTTGATCGTGCCCAGCGGTTTCGGTTTCTTGGGCATCCCTCCTCTCGAGCGCAAGCATTGAGCGCAGGAATGCAGACCGGCTTTGTCCCGCCGTTTCCCTACCGCCTGACGCAGGTGCCGTCGCCTTGGCGGCGTGCCCGGTTGTGGCGAAAAAATATGTTGGCTGTCTTTGAGGAGCAGGCGTTCGAGCACGATTTCGCGCAGATGAAGTTCCTTACGCGCGATATTTTCTTGTGCAACTCACCGGAGAGCGTGCAGTTCGCATTCGGCGCCCATACCGAAAGTTTCGAACGCAAAAGTCCTACTCATCGCCACTTGTTGCAGCCGCTTATCGGGGACGGCCTGTTCGTCAGCCATGGGAATGTTTGGAAGCAGCGGCGGCGCATTGTCGCCTCGATCGTCCATCCCTCGCGCCTTTCGGAATTCGCGCCGGTGATGGTCGAAACGGCGCTGGAGGCGCGCGCTCGCTGGACGAAGCTTGCGACCGCCGAGGTGGATGCCTTGAGCGAAATGGCGCAGCTCACCGCCGAGATCATCTGTCGCACTGTTTTTGGACGGCAGCTCGGTCGCGAGCGGGCATTGCAGATCGTGGAAGGGTTCAGCGACTATCAACGCCGCATCGGACGTATCGATTTTATTTCCTTTATCGGCCTGCCGGATTGGGTGCCGCGTCCGCATTTGCCCGGGGTCTATCGCTCGGTCCGACGCGTCCATGCTGCCATCGACGACGTCATCGCAAAATTGCGAACGCAGCGTGGTGGTGACGGGACATCGGTAATCAACCGGCTCTTCGATGCTCGTGATGAGGAAACGGGGGCGCCGCTTGATCCGCAGGCGTTGCGCAACGAGGCGATCGTTCTCCTGATGGCGGGGCATGAAACCACGGCCAACACTCTTGCCTGGACATGGTACATTCTGTCGCAGACACCTGAAGTCGAGCGACGCCTACACTGTGAGATCGATGAAGTCTTAGGTGACCGGCCGCCGGCCTTCGCAGACGTGCCAAAACTCATATATACGCGCGCAATTCTTGAAGAAGTGATGCGGCTCTATCCGCCGGTTCCAGTGCTTTCGCGCGAAGCAGCGCGCGAAGAGAAATTTGAAGGAAGGTGCATTCGCAGGGGGTCCGTCATCATTGTTTCACCATGGCTCCTGCACCGGCACCGCAAATTGTGGACCAACCCCGACCATTTCGTCCCCGAGCGCTTCCTGCCCGGCAGTTCCGAACCGGTCTCAAAATTCGCCTATATTCCCTTCAGCGTCGGTCCGCGCGTCTGCGCTGGCATGGCGTTTGGGCTGACGGAAGCAATCCTTTGCGTTGCGACGCTGGCTCAATGCTTCAAGCTGCGGATGAAGCCGGGGCACCAGGCAGAAGCCACATGCCGGATCACTTTGCGTCCCGGCGAGAAACTCCCGATGCAGATTGTGCCTCGCGGTTGAGCCGGTGTGAACAGGTAGAACGATCCAATGGTCAGTCTTTACGAGCTTGCGTCACCGTCTTTACGCTATCCTGAGTGTGTTCATGGCCTGCTGAAGAAGGTCAGTTTCGGCGCCGGGAAGTCATCCACCGCGCGGACGAGTGTTACAAGGACATGTACCTAATTACCGAAGGAAGCCTCGAGCTTCGTCCAAAAGTCGACGATGACGGAGCTGGCGCCGCCGTATTGGGACCGGGATCGGGGGCGCGACCTTCACCCCGTGGATGTTGGTCGCTTTGGGGCGGATTTTCCAAATCAGGAGTCGTGGCCTCGCCGCCTTTTTGGCAGGAGGGCACTTCTGATAAACGTTGCGCGTGCCGGGACTTTGACGCTCTACCTCGACTTTCTTTGGAGTTCTCTTGTAATTCTGAACGAGGCGTACCCCGCACCATCGGCGCAGCTTCTTCAGAAGCTCTCCGATCTCAATTGCAGCTCCTACCATATCGCGGGCGCCACTGGCAGGTCGTATCCGGATTTTCCTTGGCCATATACCGGAGCAATACCCTGTTGCGCTGCGCAAATCACAAGCGAAACTCCACTGATCGTACGGCGGCTCACGTGAGACCTGCCCGCGCCGGGATGCTCCACAGTGGCAGCCGGATGATCCAGTCTGACGACCATCCGGGCAATGCATTTGGATACAAGAGAGCGTGAACAACTGATCGCTTAGAATGGATATTCATGGCGGGTTCGCCCGCCATCTATCGCGCCTATGCTACGCCCCGGTGATGGTCATTGTGTCGGATCATTGCGAAAGTACACATCAACATTCATGCCGACCTCGAGTGGACCGGGCTCGGTCAGATCGACAAACACTTTCACGAATTTGCTGTCGGAGGGGGGGCGTTGCCCATCTCCGCCGAGGCGCCGCGGCTCGACGGTCGGAGCGATGGAGGACACCTTTCCCGCGAATTGGCGCTCACGGAAAGCGGCCGCTCGCACCATCACCGGTTGCCCTTCCTTGATTGCCGCGATATCGAGTTCGGCCACTTCCGCGCGCACGCGCAGCGCCGAGATGTCGCCGAGCGACAGAAGCGGCTGAACCGAGGATGGGGACGTCAATTCCCCCACTTTGGCATGGACCTGGAGCACGGTGCCGGCAATCGGCGCACGAAGCCTCATCTTTTCAAGGTTCGCACTGGCGTATGCCAGTTCAGCTCGGGCAATGTTGAGCTGGCCTTCGGGCTGAGTCGGTAACGGGCCACTCGATTGGGCATCGAGCTTGCGAAGCGCGTCCTGTTGCTGCTTGAGCCGATCCTGGGCGCGCGACAAGGCGGTGCGGGCCGCGGCGAGAGTGCTCTCAGGAGCGCCCTTGTCGCGCACCGCGGCTGCCGCCCTGTCGAGGGATGATTGCGCGTCAATAACCGCCTTTTCGGCATCGGCAACCGCGTCTTCGGCCTTGCGCCGGTCGGCCGCCCGGCCTCCAGCCACGCCATCATTTCGCAAGTTTTTTTGCAGCGCAGCCTGCGCTTCGGCAACTGCAACACGTGCCTTGAGATCATCGTCTTCGAGGCGAACCAGCAATTCGCCGGGAAAAACTCGATCGTTGACCTTGACCGTCACTTCGGCGATCCGGCCGATCACGGAGCTCCCAATCTTGATCTCCCCCGAAACAGGTTCGACCTCGCCGGGAGCAATGACCTGCCAACGCCGATCATCCGGCGCGCCTGGGCTGGAGCGGTCCTGCGCGCGACCGATCGGTCCCAATGCGGTCAGCATTGTGAGTAGAGCAAGCACCCCGGTGGCGACGGGGAACAGCGTATTGCGTACCGCGGAGATCATGTGGCTGCGGAAAATGGGCCGTTGATGAACCGGGGCACTTGCCGGCCCGTGCCCGCAGGCCGGCGTTGCATGCCCCCTCAACGCGAACTGTTCGCTTGAGAATTGGCAGTATACATAAATCAACGTGCTCTAACCAAGCCCTGGCGCCAAGCCATCGGGCTTTGCGGAATGACGAAAGCGCAGGCCCTTGGACGAAAGCCATTTGGTTGCGCAGTCTGCATCCCGCCCTTGCACCAAGAAAGCGTATTCGCCGCTGCGCTACTCGCGACCTGTCGCTTAGAGTGATGTCTTTAAAAGTTGTCCCATCGGCCGCAAGGCCGACGCGGAAAAGACCCCGTGCCGGTGCATCCGGCGCCGGTGAGCCTCGGCCCCAACCCCAAGTTTCAACTCCTGCGAGAGAGCGTCGGTTTGGGTGGCAGGCATGGTACGTTTTTTCGTCGGGACGCCCGGGCTGCTGACGCTGCACGCGTTCGACATGGACTTCTCCGCGACCCAGTCACGAGCGCTCCTCGATTGGTGCGTGGCGCGCGGTGCGGACGCCTTCACCGTCAGGGCGGTCGGCACGCAGCCGGAAGTCGCGCAGTACGGAGAAATGCTCGACGAGCGTCTTGGCCTCAGGCGGCCTCGTCCGTCCGTCTTGTCATATCTCCCTGCCCTGCCAACAGACCGGCAACGGAGATCTCCTCGTCGATTTCGTTCCAGTGAAGGCCAACGCCGATGAGCTCGACGCGCCCGCGTTGTGCAGGGCTTGCACGCAACAGCCGCGGGAATCGTGCCAGCGGTACGCCCAGCGTGCGGCCATCGCTCAGCTCGACCCACATTGTGTGCGCGTCAAAGTGCACCGACATGGCCCAAACGCTCATGGGAGCCGTATCAACTGCACCCCGTGGTGCTGCCGCAGGTGTCGCATTTCAGGCAGGTGCCGTTGCGCACGAGAGTGAAATTGCCGCATTCGCCGCAGGCTTCGCCTTCGTAGCCCCTGGCCTTGGCCTCGGCGCGCTTCTCGGCCGCGGCCGCGCGCGCCTGCGCGCGCCCTTCGGTCATGGCGAAGGCAAGCTGCTGCTGCCCAAGCTGCTCGGTCGGCGAGAGCTTCTGCTCGGGCTCGGCTTTGAGCGCCACGCTGCCCGCGGTTTCGGTGCGCCCCTCACGGCCGGCAAAAGCGGTGACGTTCGCGCCGCCACCCCGAACCTCGCCTGCAAAGGGAGCGGAAGCGGAAACAGAGCTACGCGCGCCACCCTCCCCAGCATCGGGGGAAGGCGCCCGCGCTTCGCTCGCCGCACCGCCCGCGAGCAGCGAGAGCTTGTCCGTGCGCGAGCGGGTGAGCCCGCGCGAGACATACCTGGTCGAGGCCGGCCCGAGCTTGCCCTCCCCCACGCCCTTGCCGAGCGCGTCGAAACCGCCTTCGGTCGGATCGACATGGGCGAGATCGAATCGTTCGAGGTAGCTCACCGCCAGCTCGCGGAACACATAGTCGAGAATCGAGGTCGCATATTTGATGGAATCGTTGCCCTGCACCGGGCCTGACGGCTCGAAGCGCGTAAAGGTGAAGGCATCGACATATTCCTCGAGCGGCACGCCGTATTGCAGCCCCAGCGATACCGCGATGGCGAAATTGTTGAGCAAGGAACGCAATGCCGCGCCTTCCTTGTGCATGTCGATGAAGATTTCCCCGAGGCGCCCGTCGTCGTACTCCCCGGTACGCAGATACACCTTGTGGCCGCCGACGACTGCCTTCTGCGTATAGCCTTTGCGCCGGTCGGGCATGCGCTCGCGCTCGCGCATGACCACGATGCGCTCGACCACCTTCTCCACCACCTTCTCCGCCAGCGCGCTTGCCCGTGCCGCCGCCGGCTTGTCGACGAAAGCCTCGATGACGTGATCGTCTTCCTCCTCGTCGGCGATGAGCTGCGATTGCAGCGGCTGCGACAGCTTGGAACCGTCGCGATAGAGCGCATTGGCCTTGAGCGCGAGCTTCCAGGACAGGAGATAGGCCGCTTTGCAGTCCTCGACCGTGGCATCGTTCGGCATGTTGATGGTCTTGGAGATCGCGCCCGAGATGAAGGGCTGCGCCGCCGCCATCATGCGGATGTGACTCTCGACGGAGAGGTAGCGCTTGCCGCTGCGCCCGCAGGGATTGGCGCAGTCGAATACCGGATAGTGCTCCGGCTTGAGATGCGGGGCGCCTTCGAGCGTCATTGCGCCGCAGACGTGCACGTTGGCAGCATCGATCTCGCGTTTGGTGAAGCCAAGCGCCGAGAGCAGATCGACACGCGGATCGGCGAGCTTCTCCGCCGGGATTCCGAGCTTCGCGATGCAGTCCTCGCCCAGCGTCCATTTGTTGAACACGAACTTGATATCGAAAGCGGTGGGGAGCACCCGTTCGAGCTTCGCGATCGCCTCGGTTGAGAAGCCCTTCTGCTCCAGGATGGCGTGATTGACGCCGGGGGCATGGGCAAGGCTGCCGTGGCCGACCGCATAAGTCTCGATCTCGGCAATCTGCGATGGCGAATAGCCGAGCACCCGCAGCGCTTCGGGCACCGCGCGGTTGATGATCTTGAAATAGCCGCCGCCCGCGAGCTTCTTGAATTTGACCAGCGCAAAGTCGGGCTCGATGCCCGTGGTGTCGCAGTCCATGACCAGGCCGATGGTGCCGGTCGGGGCAATCACCGAAACCTGCGCATTGCGATAGCCGTGCTGCCCGCCCAGCGAAAGTGCGCGGTCCCAGGCTCGCTCGGCGTGCTCGACCAGGCGTGCGTCCGGACAGGCCTTGTGATCGAGCGGAACCGGCGGCGTTGCCACCTTCTCATACCCGGTGCGCTCGCCGTGGGCGGCGCGCCGGTGATTGCGGATGACGCGCAACATGTGCTCGCGATTCTTCTTGAACCCGGGGAAGGCGCCGAGCGCGCAGGCCATCTCTGCCGACGTGGCGTAGCTCGCCCCGGTGAGAATCGCGGTCAGCGCGCCGGCAATCTGTCGTCCCGCATCCGAGTCGTAGGGAATTCCCGACGACATCAAGAGACCCCCGAGATTGGCGTAGCCAAGGCCCAGGGTGCGATAGTCATAGGAGAGTTGCGCGATCTCGCGTGAGGGGAACTGCGCCATCAACACCGAGATTTCGAGCACGATCGTCCACAGCCGCACGGCGTGCTCGTAGCCTTCCAGGTCGAACACCCCCTGCCCTTCTGCTGCACCCGCATGCCGGCGGCGGAACGCCAGCAGATTCATCGACGCGAGATTGCAGGCCGTATCGTCGAGAAACATGTATTCCGAGCACGGGTTGGAGGCGCGAATTGGCCCCGCTGCCGGGCAGGTGTGCCAGTCATTGATCGTGGTGTGATATTGCAGGCCCGGATCGGCGCAGGCCCAAGCCGCGTAGCCGATCTTCTCCCACAGCGCGCGCGCCTTGACCGTCTTTGCTATCTTTGACGGCTTGGTGCGCCAGAACAGGTCCCAGTCGCTGTCCGCTTCCACCGCCTTGAGGAACTCGTCGGTGACGCGAACGGAGTTGTTGGAGTTCTGTCCGGAGACGGTGAGATAAGCCTCCGAATCCCAGTCGGTGTCGTAAACCGGAAATTCGATATCGGTGTAGCCCTGTCTGGCGAACTGGATCACGCGCTTGATGTAAATGTCCGGCACGTGGTCCCTTCGCGCGGCTTTGATCTCGCGCCGCAGCACCGGATTCTTCTCGGGGTCGAAACAGTCGTCGCCGGATCCCTCGCAAAGGATACAGGCCTTCATGACGGCCTTGAGGTGCTTCTGGTTGATCCTTGAGCCGGTAACCAGCGAGGCAACCTTCTCCTCCTCGATCACCTTCCAGTCGATGAACTGCTCGATGTCGGGGTGATCGGTGTCGACGATCACCATCTTGGCCGCGCGCCGCGTGGTGCCGCCGGATTTGATCGCGCCCGCCGCGCGATCGCCGATCTTGAGAAAGCTCATCAACCCCGATGATTTGCCGCCGCCCGCCAGGCGCTCGCCGTCGCCGCGCAGCCTCGAGAAGTTCGAGCCGGTGCCGGAGCCATATTTGAACAGCCGCGCCTCACGCACCCACAGGTCCATGATGCCGCCTTCGTTGACGAGATCATCGGCAATGGACTGGATGAAACACGCGTGCGGCTGCGGGTGCTCGTAGGCGGTTTTCGACCGGATGAGCTTGCCCGTCTTGTGGTCGACGTAGAAATGGCCCTGGCTCGGGCCATCGATCCCGTAGGCCCAGAACAGCCCGGTGTTGAACCATTGCGGCGAGTTGGGCGCCGCCATTTGCATCGCGAGCATGTAAAGGAGCTCGTCGAAGAAAGCGCGTGCATCTGATTCGGAGTCGAAATAGCCCCCTTTCCACCCCCAATAGGTCCAGGTGCCGGCGAGCCGCTCGAACACCTGTTTTGCCGAATGCTCTCCGGCAGTGCGCTCCTTCTCGGGCAAGGCCTGGAGGGCCTCGTCGTCCGCAACCGAGCGGCGAAGCCACGGCGGAACGTTCTCTTCATCCACCGGTTTGAGCCGGACCGGTACCCCGGCCTTGCGAAAATATTTCTGCGCGAGCACGTCGGCGGCGACCTGCGACCAGGACGCGGGCACTTCGACATTCTCGGCGTGGAAAACCACCGAGCCGTCGGGGTTGCGAATCTCGCTTCCGGTCAGCCGGAACTCAATGCCGGCATAAGGAGATTGTCCTTCTTGGGTGTAGCGCCGCTCGATCCGCATCTCATGCCTCGTTATCGTTGGCGCGGCGGCCCAGCGAGGGGAATTACCCCCTGCATCTAAGTCGTCGCGATGCTGCCTGCCGCGACCCTGGCCTCCGGCCGCGGCAAAGAAGGCTCGTGGGAAATCTGCTCAACGCCCTGTCCCGAAGTCGTGGGCTGACCCCGGTGTCCGGCACGTCCGGTGCGTCTTTCCCGAAGTCACGACAAGGCCGCATTCCGGTACCGTTCGGCAGCGGAGCGGTTACGCGAACTCCTTCGGGAGAGCGCCCGGCGGGACTTCGAACCACTCGCGCCGAACCATTTAAAGGTAAGATGACAACCCGCCGTTCGTCAAGTCCTAGTATGAGGGTAATGAAGAAACTCTAAATGTAGGGGAAAGCTGTGGAGAGCGGGGGGAGACGCGGCAACCCCGCGCAAGTATCGGATATGTCGCGCCGATTCGGAAGCCGCCGTCCCCAGCGATGTTGGGGATCAACGCACGCATGTCCTTCGTAGGGGCGAGGCACTGCCTCGCCCTTGATCCACGACGGAACGGCGGCGACCGACGCAATGCGTCGCCCCTACGAAAGCGCGGTAACCTCGCAGCATCCCGGCGCTCACCGAGCAGAAGCGAGGTCATGCAACGACGGAGGCGCCGCCGCTCACCGCTCTGGACTTGGTCCATGCGCGGTGGCATCACCCTGCTCATCTCTCGGCAGGGCACGCGCGGATGAAGACCTTTCTCCTGCGTTTTTTCACTTGGTGGAACGGTCAGACGTTCGGGACGCAACTGTGGACCTGGCGGTACGGCGAATTCGTTGGCGATGATGAGTTTGGCAATCGCTACTATCGGACAAAGGGAGGCAAGATCGATCCCACGCTTGGCTTTGAGCGGCGTTGGGTGACCTACAACGGCATCGCCGAGCCCTCGACCGTACCGCCGTCATGGCACGGCTGGCTGCATCACATTGTCGATGTCCCGCCCACGGAGGAGAACGTGATCCCGCGACCGTGGTGGAAGCCTCATCAACCCAACCTCACCGGCACGCCCGGCGCGCATCGTCCGACCGGTTCGATTCTGGCCCAAGGCCGCAGACCGAAGGCCACGGGCGACTACAAGGCCTGGACGCCGGAGAGTTGAGGCGACGTGCCTCAAATCGCCCTTTGGCCGCCGTATTCCAGGTGTTAATCGGGCGTATCCAGACCGGCGGGGGATGCCGGCGCAGTCGATTGGATCACCGAACTCGCCGATGGCCTGGTCGCTTCGTTCTTCTTGGGTCGGCGCTGCGCTCATTACCGGCGCGGTGCTTGCAGGCGGTGCTCCGGCAACGGCGCAGTTCTTCAATCCGTTCGAGGCCCTCTTCGGCCCTCCACCACGTCCGCCTTCGGCGGTGCCGACCGGCCGCCAGCAGCCGCCGCCCTCCAACTATCCGCAATATCAAGATCCACGTTCCGACCAAGGATACCAGCAGCAGCCGTATCCCAACGAGGCCAATGTCCCAAGGCGGCCTCCTGCGGCTGGGGTTCAGTCCGAACCGCTGGCGCCGCCGCCCGGCGGCACCACGGCGTCGGTCGACCCGCTTCCCCCATTACCGGACGGCCAACAGCCGCCGCGCGGCACGCCGCAGCCGGCCGACACTTCGCCGCAACCGGGTGATGAAGTGATTACCGAGCCACCGTCGCAAAAGATCGAGAACAAGGGCGCCGTATTCTCCGGGCTGGACAAGATCACCGGTCGCATCATCAGTTTTGACGCGGCAGTCGGGGAGACGGTGCAGTTCGGAGCCCTGCAGGTTACCCCGCGCATCTGCTACACGCGACCGCCTACCGAAACGCCCAATACCGACGCCTTCATCGAGGTGGACGAGGTCACGCTGCAAGGCGAGATCAAGCGTATCTTCACCGGCTGGATGTTCGCGTCGAGCCCAGGGCTGCACGGGGTCGAGCATCCCATCTACGACGTGTGGCTCACGGACTGCAAAAACCCGGTGGTCGCCACGGCGGCTCCTTCTGCGGCTGCACCTGCCGCGGACACGCCTGCTGCGGCTCCGGCCAAGCCCGCCGCTCCACCCAGACGCCCGGGACAGCAACAGGCGAGGCCGCTGCTGCAAGGTTTTCCGCCGCGCTGAGGTTTACCGCGCCGCTGCACAGATCGAGCAAAGGCCTTGTCGGTCCGGCCGCGCTGGGCATCGCGTGCCTCCGCGCGCGCCTCTCGCGCAGAATCAACACCGCGTCCGATAGCGCACTGTCGATGCCGCATGCAGCGCTCGCCCCCTGCATAGTCTCGTGCTTTGCTAGAAACTGCTGGGCGCGCTGCTCGACGATGTTTTTTTGTTGCAGATCAATGATCCCGGCGCTCCAGAGGCACCTCGCTTTGAGCGTCATCAGTTCGGCCGAGGCAGCGTCCCGAATGGGAAAAATGAGGTCGAGGTTGAATTGCATGATCATCATCCGCACGTGCCCGAGATAACGCCCGGGCTTCCCGGGAAGTTCGAAACTTTTTTCTATAAGCGTGAGAATGACTTGCAGGGTGGCCGCCCCAAAGCGGTCACATTGTCGGATGCCCCGCCGGCGCGGCTGCGCGGTCCACCAGCCATACCAACTCGCCATCCGAATAGACGCGGTGCGCCGGCAGGTCCTCGCCCGACAGCACCCGGGCGAGGACGTTGCGTTTTTCTTCCCCGCTCACGAGAAACAACATCTCCCTGGTCGATGCCAAGGCAGGAAACGTCAGTGTGACCCGCGGGACGAGCGGCTCGCAGCCGGCCTTGTCCACGCCCAGGACCCAACGTTCTTTTTCATTCAATGCCGGGGTGTGCGGAAACAGCGAGGCGGTGTGCCCGTCCGGTCCAACACCCATGAGCACCAAATCAAACAACGGCCGCGCGGGGTCCAGCCGCTCGCCACCATAAAATCGCTTGAGCTCAGCTTCGTAATGTCGCGCTGCCATCTCAGGACTGCCGTGCGTTGTCGGCATCGCATGCACATTCTCGCGCGGAGCCCCGACGGCAGCGAGAAACAGCCGCCGCGCCATTCCCATATTGCTCAAGGGGTCCTCGGGCGGCACGAAGCGATCATCGCCCATGAACCAGTGCGTGCGCTGCCAAGGCACCCTGCTGCGGTAGGGCTCCTTTGCCAGCAGCTGATAGAGGGGCTCGGGCGTGGAGCCGCCCGTCAGACAGATGGCGGCACGGCTCGGCACCTCTGCAATACGCTGGAGGAGTTGCTCGGCGGCGGTTTTCGCCAATGCCTCTGCGTCCTGCACTACGATAAGCTGCGGCCTACGAGCAGGCACCCTTTTCCCCCGCCTCAATTGGCCGCCAGCGCCGTCCGTCGCGCACGAGGAGATGATCAGCCTCGGGCGGGCCTTCGCTGCCGGCCTTGTAGGTCGCAAGTCCCCCCCCACCCGCTTGGCGCCAGGCATCCAGGAACGGCTGCACCACGCGCCAGCCGGCCTCGATCCCGTCGGCGCGCTGAAACAGGATCGCATCGCCGATCATGCAATCGTAAAGGAGCGTCTCGTAGCCCGTGCTCGGCGCGGCATCGAAATAGTCCGCGTACCTGAAGGTCATTCCGACGCCTGTCAGATCGATGGAAGGACCCGGCACCTTGGCATTGAATTTCAGGCTGATGCATTCGCTTGGCGCAATCCCGAGCACAAGGAAATTCTGCGCCAGGCGGTCGACCGGAGTATCGCGGAACATCGCAAACGGCGCCTGCTTGAACTTGATGGCGATCTCGGTCAACCGCGCGCGCATTGCCTTGCCGGTGCGCAGATAGAATGGAACCCCCGCCCAGCGCCAGTTGTCGATCATCAGCTTGAGCGCAACATAGGTCTCGGTCGTGCTGTTCGGGTTGACATCCTTGCTCCTGCGATAATCTTCGATCGCTCGATTGGCGGCAAAGCCCGCCTGGTACTGGGCGCGCACCGAGTTGCGAATGGCGTCGGCCTCGCTTTGCACCTGGGTGGCATCGAGCAGCTCTGCCTTCTCGGCCCGTACCGCGCCCGCCTCGAAGCGCGCGGGCGGCTCCATCGCAACAAGCGAAAGCAGCTGGAAGAGGTGGTTTGGCACCATGTCGCGCAACGCCCCGGTTGCGTCGTAGAACCGGCCACGGTGACCAACGTCGATGTCCTCGGCCACCGTTATCTGCACGTGATCGATGTGATCCCGGTTCCAGATCGGCTCGAACAGGCCGTTGGCGAAACGTAGCACCAGGATGTTCTGAACCGTTTCCTTTCCGAGGTAATGGTCGATGCGATAGATCTGATGCTCCTGGAGAGCCTCGAGCAGCTTGCGATTGAGCTCGTGCGCGGAAGCGAGATCAGTGCCGAATGGCTTCTCGATGATCACGCGCCGCCAGCTGCCGTTACCTTCGCGGGCGAGCCCGGTCTGACCGAGGCGGCGGCAGATCGGCTCGAAGGCGGAAGGGGGCGTGGCCAGGTAGAACAGGCGATTGCGCGGCCCCTGGTGTTTTTCTTCGATGCGCGCGAGCTCCTGACGCAACCGCTCATACGCTTCGGGGTCGTCAGCTTCACCGTCGAGGTAGGAAACGCAGCCCAGCAGTTGCTGCACAACCGCAGGATCGAGCTTGCGGGTCCCAAACTGGCGCAGCGCCTTTTCCAGACCGTCGCGGAAAACCTCTGTCGAGAGCTTGGTGCGCCCGACCCCGACGATTGAAAACGCCGCGGGCAACAGATTGCCGGCGGCAAGATTGTACAGGGCAGGAATGAGCAATCGGTGCGTCAGATCTCCTGACGCGCCAAAGACAACAAATGAGCACGGATCCGGCTGCCGGACCGAGCGAGCTGGATTGCCGGAGTTCATCAGCGAGCTCCCGGCTCGAGATGTCCGCCAAAACCCTTGCGCATGGCGGAAAGAACCTTCTCGGCAAACGTAACCTGCAGCTCCTTTGGCCGATTCATGCGGGTGCGCTCCTACTTTTTCTGCGCCTTACCGGTGTGCGACTTGGCAGCTTGCGCTCTGGCAGCCTCCATTACCGCCTCCGGCGTGAAGCCGAATTTTTTCAGGAGATCCTTGAACGGCGCCGAAGCACCGAACTCGCGCATGGCGATGATGGTCCCGGAGCTGCCGGCATAGCGATCCCAGCCGAGCGGCGTCGCCTGCTCCACCGTCACGCGTGCGCTGATGTGCGGCGGCAATACGCTCGCGCGGTAGGCCTCGTCCTGCTGCTCGAACAACTCCCAGGACGGCATGCTGACCACGCGCGCGGCAATGCCTTCCTGCCGCAACTGCTCATGGACGTGGACGCACAGCTGAACCTCGCTCCCAGTGCCGATGAGAATGACCTGCGGCTCGCCCTTGTCGGCATCCGCCATGACGTAAGCGCCGCGTGCAAGCCCGGAGGCCGACGCGTAGCGGCTGCGGTCGAACACAGGCAACGCCTGCCGGCTCAAGATCAAGGACGCGGGCCGGTTCGTCAGGCCCATGATGACGCGGTAGGCTTCGCGCACCTCGTTGGCATCGGCGGGCCGCAACACGATCATGTGGGGAATGGCGCGCAAGGCGGCGAGCTGCTCGATCGGCTGATGGGTCGGCCCGTCCTCACCGAGCCCTATGGAGTTGTGGGTGAACACGTAGAACACCGGCAACCGCATCAGCGCCGCGAGCCGCATCGACGGGCGCATGTAGTCGCTGAAGATGAGGAACGTGGCCCCGAAAGCACGCAGATGGGAAAGCACAAGCCCGCTCACCGCGGCTCCCATGGCATGCTCACGCACGCCGAAATGCAGATTGCGTCCGCCCGGCTGACCCGGCTCCAGGTTTCCTGCGCCCCCGAACGTGAGGAGCGTCTTGGTCGAAGGCGCGAGGTCGGCCGCGCCGCCGAGAAACCATGGGACGTGCGCCGCAATGGCATTGAGCACCTTGCCGGAAGCGTCCCGCGTCGCCATGCCTTTCTCGCTCGCGGGAAAGCTCGGCAGCTCGCGATCCCAACCGTCCGGCAGAGCGCCTGACAATAACTGATCGACTTGTGCCGCGAGGTCTCGATCCCGCCCACGATACGCATCGAGCTTGGTCTGCCAGCCTTGGCTCAGCGCGCGACCGCGTTCCCCAATTCCGCTCCTGAAACGCTCATACACCCCGTCCGGCACCAGGAACTGTGCGTCCTCAGGCCACTCGTAGGACCGCTTGGCGAGCCGCACCTCCTCCTCGCCGAGCGCGTCGCTGTGAGCGGCCGCCGTGTTCTGTTTGTGTGGCGCGCCGTAGCCGATGATGCTGTCGACGATGACGAGGGTAGGTCTGTCCTCGGTGCGGCGAAAAGCGGCCAGGGCATTGCGGATTTGCACCCTGTCGTTTGCGTCGCGCACCCGCACCACGTTCCATCGGTACCCCTTGAAACGGGATTCTACATCTTCGCTGAAGGCCAGATCCGTGTGACCTTCGATGGTGACCGTGTTGTTGTCGTAGATCCAACAGAGGTTTGCCAATCCGAGGTGTCCGGCCAGAGAGGCTGCTTCGCTCCCCACGCCTTCCATCAGGTCGCCATCGCTGCAGATCACGTACACATCGTAATCGAATAGCGAGAAATCCTGGCGATTGTAATGGGCAGCGAGCCAGCGGGACGCGATGGCCATGCCGACGCTGTTGCCGCAGCCCTGGCCCAGCGGGCCGGTCGTCGTCTCGACACCGGTCGTGAGCCCGTATTCGGGATGTCCCGGTGTGACGCTGTCGATCTGCCGAAACCGCTTGATGTCGTCGAGAGTGACCGCGGGCTCATCCGTAAGGCGCGTTCCTTCGAGGCGTCGCACTCGGGCAAGATGCAGCATCGCGTAGAGCAGCATCGACGCATGCCCGGCGGAGAGCACGAACCGGTCCCGGTTGGGCCACAGCGGATTAGCGGGGTTGTAGCGCAGGAACTCCTGCCACAGGACGTAAGCAGCTGGGGCGAGCGCCATCGGGGTTCCGGGATGGCCGGAATTCGCCTTCTGCACCGCGTCGATGGCCAGGGTCCGGATGGTATTGATGCAGACTTCATCATCCGCATGCTCGCGTGCGCTGGGAGCTTGCACGCTGCGCGCGCGCGTTGAAGCGGCTTCGCTGGTCATGCCAAGTCCGTAAAGCGCATCGGCACAATCGACGGGGTTGGAAATACCCGTGATCTTGTACAACTTTCTCCAAGGCCGTGCGTTCCCCCGCCATCCCCCCATCACGCCGACGGCATCGTCATCAACCGCCCCTCGCGGCGCCCATACGTCCTGCTGCTCTGAAGATTTTTCCGCACGGTTCAGTCGCGTGGCCCGCATGAGCCAGCAGGGTCGAGCCGCAGGCGCGCACAGATGGCAACACGCGGGTGTATCCCCGGATTTCGCGGCGCGCTTCGCACCTGTCGCGCCCCGAACACATCGAGCGGCGCACTGCTCATCCGAGCTACGCGCTGCGTTCCCAGGCAAGTATCGCGAGGGACGTGCTACGGTGCAGTGCGCGGTCACTCAGCGCATAAATTCGCGCTCGACCAAGCCATTCCAAGAATAAGGACACTCCTCAGGGAACACGTTCTTTGCCAATCCGGTCTCGTTGGCGGCTTCGATCCGGACCCTCCGATAGGCCCGCACGGTCGCCTCTGCTGTCCGCGGTTTGAGGCCCGGGTTGTCAGACAGAACATCGTCAAGCTCGAGACGCTGCGCCTCGATGGACAATACCCAACTCCGAGACCGCAGGTTCGGTTGATGGTCCCATTTCAGCATGTGGATCATCAATACACGCAGTGCGCTCTCGAGCTTGTTGAACTGTTCGCGTCCCAAGGCTTCGATCTCTTCGGCCAAATTCTCACGATCCAGCGCTTCCCAACGTCCTGCGCGCACGTGTGCCGCCTGTTCCATCAGCCAGGAATAAAAGTCGCTCCAATATTCGGCGCCTAGCGGCCGCTCCGCCGGCGCAATTTCAATCCCGCCATCATTGGTTGCCATCGCCTTCACCTCTGCCGACAAGCTATGGCAGCCCCGACAGCAATTCAACTCGTGAGCGGTGTACCGCTCAGCGCAGCCAATTCAAACGAAAGCGGTGGTGATTTGCTTTTTCAGGCGAGGTGCGGAGCGGAATGGCCCCGCACCTGCGCCTTGTGAGGCTACGCCCTGGCTGTTTCCGGCTCCCAGATGCTCATCTTCCTGGTTTCAGGCATCAGGAACAGGCTGAGCACGAACGCGACCGCAGGAACAGCAATCGGGTAGATGAGAGCATAGCCGAGACTGCCCGTTGCCTGGTATGCCGCCGTCGTGATGAACGGCACCAGCCCGCCGCCCCAGCCGTTGCCGATGTGATACGGCACGGACACCGACGTGTAGCGGATCCTGGCGGGGAAATACTCCGCAAGGAACGCGCCGATCGGCCCGTACACCATTCCAACATAGGCGACGAGAATGGCGATGATGATGACCGCAATCGGATAATTGATATGGCCCGGCTGCGTGACCGATCCGAGCCACGAATACAGCGGGTAGTAGGTAACTGCCGCAAGCAGGAAGCCTCCCAATATCACCGGTTTGCGGCCGATGTGGTCGGAGAGCCAGCCAAACAGGATGAGGGACGGGGTGCCAATGATCAGCCCGGCTCCCACGATATAGGCGGTGGTCAGCGCGTCCACCTTGGTAACCTGCTGCAGGAAGTACAGGGCCCAGAACTGGCCGCTGTACCAGACCACGCCCTGCCCCAACACCACGATGGTCGCGATCAGCACGAACTTCATATTGGAGCTGAGGAAGGCCTCCTTCCACGGGTTCTTGGTCATCGCCCCCTTGGCCTTGATCTCCTCGAATATCGGCGACTCCTGAAAGTTGACTCGGATATAATAGGCGATCAACATCAGCAGGAAGGAGCACAGGAACGGGATGCGCCAGGCCCAGTCGTTGAACGCGGCCTCGCCAAAGTAGGTGCGTGTCACGATGATGACAAGGAGCGACAGCACGATCCCGAGCGTGGGCGAGGTCTGCAGCCAACCGGTATAGTAGCCGCGACGCTCGTCGGATACGTGCTCGGCGACGTAGGTGATGGCGCCGCCGTATTGACCGCCCAGGCAAAGGCCCTGGATCATTCGCAGACAAAAGAGAATGATCGCGGCAGCCAAGCCGATTTGATCGAAGGTCGGGATCAAGCCGATCGCTCCGGTGCCCAGAGCCATGCCGCTGAGGGTTACGAGGAAGGTCACCTTGCGGCCGACGCGGTCGCCCATCCAGCCAAACAGGAATGCCCCCACCGGACGGATAAGGAATCCGGCGGTGAACAATGCGATCGTGCTGAGCAGCGCCGCGACGGGGTGGCTCTTCTCGAAAAATTTGACCGACAAGACCGCAGCCAAGCTGCCGAAAATGTAGAAGTCATACCATTCAATGACATTCCCACCCGCTGCAGCGGTGATCACGCGTCGGAAGTTCGCTGGAACGCGATTAGCCATGGTCAATCCTCCCCGCTCGGTCTTGGCGCCGGATAGCGGTCATGAGTAAGTCCTGGAAACGATCCTATACGAGTTTCATAGAGCTTACGACTTTTGTAGCCCGGTATCCTCTTACGACTTTGGTAGGGGGATCGCTCCCGTCAGTCGGGCCTGGACCTTGATCCAAGTCAAAATAAGTCGGCGCGAACGGCTTATTGCACTTTACCCCAATAAGGGACCGGGCGCGCACCCGGGCGAGGCTAATTGCGTTTCAAGGCAATCGAAAAATGCTCTAATAACGCCCCCGGAAGGAGCACCGGTCGCGCCGATGCCGGATAATGACGACGTTAGCCTGCGCGAATGGCACGAAGCAATTCAGGGCGGCACGCGCGTGCTGATCCGCCGGCTGCGTCCTGAAGACACAGCGTTGTACCGGGATTTCTTAGGCGCTGTCAGCGCCGAGGATCTGCGGATGCGGTTTTTTGCGCGCATTGCCGAGCTCAGCGCCGCGGAGAGCAATAAGCTTACCCATCTCGACTACAGGCATGAAATGGCTTTCATCGCGCTCGACGAAGGCACGGGTCAGATGCTCGGGCTCGTGCGCCTGAGGGACGAGCTCGACGAGGAGACCGCGGAATTTGCCATCATGGTACGCTCGCGGCTCAAGGCTCACGGACTCGGCTGGCTGCTGATGCTGCGCATCATCGACTACGCCAAGGAAAAAGGTCTGCGGCGCGTGTATGGCGATGTCCTGGTCGAAAACAAGACCATGCTGCAAATGTGCGCGGAGCTTGGCTTCCATGAGGAGGACATGGGATCGGAGATGAGGCGGGTTGTGCTCGATCTGGAAAAATATCGCCGGCCGGAGAGCTCAACCCTCTAAGCGTGCACCGAAAAACGACGGCTAAACCCCCGTGAGGTTCGAAAGCTGGATAGCATCGCGCCAGCCGTTGCACTACGCCTGCGTGTCTATATCGGCTTCGTTGCCGCGCAGGGTGCAGGTGGTCGAGGGAGCTTCTCCGACGCCAGTTCGCGATCGGACAGTGGGTAGCACGGGGAAGGGTTGAGCGCTGCGCGTCATTATCACTTTCGCTCAGGGGCTGAAACGAAGGGGTTGGTCCGAAGTTGGCGGTAGGAGACATAAGCTCAATGAAACGCAGGTCGCAGTCTGACCCATTACCGGAATAAGTTGCCGGCGCGCAACTGGTACAGTAATGCGGGCCGCATACCCTGAATTCCTCCTTTGTGCTAATTAGTGTTCCAACCAACTGGGAGGCGGAGACCTTCCCTTGGACGCTGGTCTCGGCTGGCCAGTCACGAACAGCACAAGGAGAGATCATGCCATCGTGCATCCGTCGCGCATTGGTCATCGAGCGAGCATTGCGGGTGACCGTATTCCTGTCGGTGGCGCTTTCAGTCGCGATGCCCGTGGCTCAGGCGGCTGAGCTGCAAGTCCCGGTGTCCGTCGCCCTGCGCGGCGCCGTCGCGGAGGTGGCGGCTACCTTCGAAAAGGAGTTGGGTCACACAGTCAAGATGACCGTGGCCGCTCCGGGGGAGATCGTGGCGGCCCTACAGGCTGGCCAGCGCGCCGACGTGGTCGTTCTCACTAACAGCGCGCTGGCTGAGATCGAGGACAAGGGCCTTGTTCGGCGCGGTCGCGTACCGCTCGCCACCACAGGCTTCGGTTTGGCGACGCGTAGCGGCGACCTCGCCCCAGACATCTCGACACCCGAAGCAGTGCGGGCGGCGCTGCTGGGAGCAAGCAAGGTGATCTATAACGATCCCAAGGTAACGCCCTCGGGCCAGCTCCTGCTGCGCATCGCTGAACGCCTGGGCGTGGCCGAGCAGGTCAAAGCGAAGTCCCAGGTCGTGGCCGCGGGGACCAACGTGAGCACGCTGGCCAATGACACAAGCCCGGGTTTCGTGATCGCCCTGAGCGTCCTAGTCGAGATTCCTGGCCATCCGGGGGCGAAGCTCGTCGCGCCGCTGCCAAAGGAGTTGCAACTCCCGCTGCCTTACTCGGCCGTTCTGGGCGCGCGTCCCCAGGATGAAGTCGCGGCCCAGGCGTTCCTCCAGGCTCTCGCCAGCGCCGAGGCCAAGCAAGCCTACGCCGCGGCCGGGTTTGCGGTCGAAAAGTAGAGACATGGGGGGTAGTCTTTGATCACTCCCGGATAGTCCGTTAGTGGCACTTCTCGCACATAGCCTAACGCGACGGCATGTCCGCTGCCGTCGCAAGCCGGCATTACGCCGCCGGACGGCAATTCGGGTTTTGACCCATCTGAGACATTGGTTGTGCACTGTGGCAATGGTTTTGATGCCGGTTTTTCAGCCCCCTATCAAAGCACTCGTTTGAGGCGTTAGGATACCGTCTCCTGACCTTTGGGAGAGGACATGCAACGGCGGGAGTTTATCACGCTGCTTGGCGGCGCGGCGGCGTGGCCGCTCGCGGCGCAGGCGCAGCAGCCGGCGCTGCCGGTGATTGGGTTCCTAAATAGCAGGGGCCTGGCGAAGATCCACAGCTTCTTACTGCGTTCCGTGAAGACCTGAAGGAAGCGGGTTATGTCGAGGGAAAAATGTGGCTGTCGAGTATCGGTTCGCCGACAATCACAACGATCGACTGCCGGCCATGGCGCAGGAGCTGGTTCGGCGTGCGGTAGCCGTTGTTGTTGCGAATGACCCGGCTGCGGTGCCGGCTAAGGCAGCGACCACTTCGATCCCTATCGTGTTCGCGATAGGTTTCGACCCTGTCCAATTCGGCCTAGTTGCGAGCCTTAATCACCCCGGTGGAAACCTTACGGGTGTGATTAATTTGTTCGACGAGATTGGGCCTAAACGGCTGGAGCTGGTGCACGAACTGGTTCCTGCGGTTACCACCATCGCAGTGCTGCTCAATCCTTCCTATCCCACCAGCGAACAACAATTGCGGGGACTGAAGGCCGCGGCCCAAACCTTCGGACTGCAGCTTCATATTCTATACGCCAGCAGCGATCACGATCTCGACGGGACTTTTGCGAAGCTGGTCCAACTCCAAGCCGGTGCGCTTGTCATTGGAAATGACCCCTTTTTTAATAGCCGGAGCGTACGGCTTGGCTCCTTGAGCGCTCGCCACACGGTGCCTGCCATTTTTCAGACTCGCGACTTTGTCACCGCTGGAGGACTGATCAGCTATGGACTTAACATTGCGGCTTCGTACCGGTTAGCTGGTGGCTACACAGCGCGAATTCTCAAGGGTGAGAGGCCGTCTGACCTGCCGATCCAGCGGTCCGACAAGGTTGAACTTATCATTAATCAGAAAGCTGCCAAAGCGCTCAGTCTTGAGGTGCCGATGGCGCTCCTGATGCGCGTTGATGAGGTGATCGAATAATGCTCCGGTTTTACTGCACTGCATGAGTTTGGTTGTGGCAGATTTTGTTGCAAAAGTCTGGGATGAGAGACACAGGGCGCCATCGGCGCGTCGAAGCATGACCTTGATTTTGCCACTCGCCCGGGGGAGCGGCGGCTTTGACGCATAGGTGGTACCGAATCCAGGCTAAACCGCACCGTACTTACCTGACATCATGCACCGTCCCGCCTAAGCAACACATGCGGCCCCTAGTGCAGGCGGAGGTCTGGCTACCAGCTTGGCGAGACGCCTGAGGTTCTGAGCAATCGCCGCGAGAGTGAACTCATCCTGGGCGCCGCACGGCCCACGCAAACGCAATCGCGCGAGACGCAAGATGCGTTTCAAGTGCGCAAACAGCATCTCGACACGCTTGCGATCGCACCTGGATTGCTCGAAAGCCTCGGTCTTGGCCAGGGCACGAGCAACGTCGCGAGCAGCCTCGTTAACGTCGCGCGCGATCCGGCGGAAAGGCATATTTGGACAGCATTTTGGTTTGAGCGCGCACCCACCGCAATCAGGCCGTGACGCCTGGTAGCGGATCGCGTGATCGGGACCGATATGGCCGGTGGTAGTCAGCGCCTTGCCGGCTGGGCAAATATAAATGTTCTGTTCCTCGTCAAACCTGAAGTCTTCCCGCGAGAAGGTACCATCCTCACGCTTCGATTTGTCGATGACCGGAATGTGCGGTGCGATCTTCTTCTCATTGACGATCCAGTTGAGCGTGTCTGCAGAGCCATAGGCCGTGTCGGCGGCAAGATAGGCAGGCTTGATATCAAAACGCTCCTCGGTCCGCTCGATCATTGTCTTTGCTGCACCAACCTCTGCCTGGCGAATAGCGCGGGTGGCTTTCACATCCATGATGATGCCGAACTTAACATCGATGAGATAATTGTCTGCATAGGCGAAGAACGCTGGCCCGCGCATCGCGCCGGTCCACTGCGCGGCTGGATCGGAGGGCGAGACAAATTTCGGCGTTACCTTGCTTGCTGCGCCAAACGCCGTATCGTCGAGGGTCGCCAAATACTCCTTCATGGCGCGGCTGGCGCCTTGAGAATCACGCGCCTTCCATTCCGAGCCGGGGATCGATCGCTGCTTGTTGGCGTCCGCCACGATCAGGCTCGCATCGACTGCAAACCCTTCACCCCCAACCAAGCCGGCTGCAATACAGGCCTCAACAACACGCTCAAATACCCGCCGGAACATCTCGCTTTCCCGGAAACGCTCGTGACGGGCACGTGAAAACACGGAGTGATCTGGGATTTTGTCCTCGATTGAGAGCCCACAAAACCAACGATAGGCGAGGTTTACCTGCAAATCCCGGCATATCGCTCGCTCCGACCGAATCGCAAAGACGTAACCGATGATGAGCATCCGGATCATCAGTTCCGGATCAATCGAGGGCCGACCCATTTTCGGGTAAAAGGGCGCGAGCTCAGAATGAAGCCACGATAAATCGACAACCGCAGCGATTTTGCGAATCAGATGGTCCTGGGGAACTGCTTCCTCAAGTCGAAATGAATAAAACAACTGTTCTTGATCGTGATTGAGCCGCCCCATCATCGCTCGCCTCCATAGCGAATCGCCTGACAGAAACGGAATCACTGTTCCCGGAGAACATCAACGACTTTTGCAACAAAATCGGCACACAAGAGCTGTCCCAAACATGCCAGCCAATGTCTTTTGATTGGGGAGTACCGGACTCGGCTCAGTGCCTGAATTGAGAGACATGTCTTTTTCGCTCGGTACAGCTAGACGGGAGGAAATAATGGCGCGAACGGCTCAGCTCGTTTTCACAGTACTGTTGTTAATGCTACCCACTTTGGGTTTGGCTGGCCCAGCAGAAGATGCAAATGCCGTGGTCGACCGTTGGTCAGCCGCATACAGCGCCAATGATCCAGAGACCATCGCAAGTCAGTATTGGTCGGATGCAATTCTTCTCGGAACTGTCAGCCCCGTTATATCCGAGGGCACTCAAGCAATCATAGTTTATTTCACTCCATTAAAAGGAACGGGCAACAAGAACACGATCGACGAACGGCGCACAATCGGCATCAACGATACCGCTGCCGTCGTCACCGGGTTTTACACGTTTATCCGGATGGTCGAGGGCAAGCCGGTGCCGGCTCCATCGCGCTTCACCATGCTTGTCACCAAGCGTGGGAATGAATGGCGCATAGCGCATCATCACTCTTCACCACACGTTCTGCCGAAGAACTGAGGCCGTGCCGCCATCGCTGCTCACAGTCGCCGACGAGGTGATCGAGTAGGTTTCTTTTGTTGCCGTGCATGAGTTTGGTCCTGGCACATGGCGGAATACAGCTCAGGGGGCGGCTTGTCCGCAGTGGCGAAAGCTGACATGCGAGCGTTCGGGAGGCATTCGGGTTTTGACCCATCTGAGACATCGGCCGTGAAAATTTGCCGTGGTGCACAAACAATGCTGCCCTGCCTACAAATCCCTGTAAAGGGGGCGGGGCGACATCCCAAACCTGCAAAAAAGTGAGTACTACAGCACGTCCCGACCGGAGTGAATTGGGATTCCCAAGACGCACCGGAAGAGGGAGTCTAACGCATTGATTCGCCGGAGGGCTAGCCAATGCATAGACCGTATCCTGGTGAGTTGAGAATGCGCGTCATTGACTTCGTGGAAGGAGGAGGATCTCGACGTGGGGCGGCCGAACAGTTCGAGGTCAGCGCCAGTTCTGCGATCCGGTGGGTGCAACGCTTTCGCGAAGACGGGACTTACGAACCTATGCCTCGCGGAGGGAGTACTTCGCCCTTGGAGAAGCATTCGCGGCAGATTCTCGCACTCATCAGCGCGCAACGGGATCTTACACTCGATGAGATTGTTTCGGCGCTTCATAAGTGGCGAATCCCAGGAAGTCGTAGTGCGCTGTCCCGCTTCTTCGCCCGTCATGGCATCACCGTCAAAAAAAAGTCTGCGGGCGGCGGAGCGCAAGCGAGCCGACGTGGCGCGTGCACGCCGACGCTGGATTCGCGAGCAAGGCTTTCTTGACCCGGCCCACCTTGTATTTATCGATGAAACGGCAGTGACCACCAACATGGTGCGGCTCAATGGTTGGAATCGGCGTGGAGAGCGTTTGGTCAGCGATGTACCGATGGGCCACTGGGAGACGGTGACGTTCATCGCTGGCCTGCGTCAAACCGGCGTTGTGGCGCCGATGATGATCAAAGGATCCATGAATGGCGAGGCCTTCCTGGCTTACATAGAGCAATGTTTGGTCCCAACGCTCAAGCGTAGGGACGTTGTGGTGGTCGACAACGTGCCCTTCCACAAGGTTGCTGGTGTGGAGGACGCGATCCAGGCTGTCGGTGCAAGCCTCCGATACTTGCCCAAGTATTCTCCGGACCTTAACCCGATAGAGTTGGTGTTTCATCCGCTGAAGACATTCCTGCGCAAAGCCGCGCAGCGGACGATTGAAGGGCTACATAGGTATGTTGGCTCGTACATTCGGACGCTCAAGCCGTCTGAAGCCGTGGGCTACTTCAGACATTCGGGCTATGAACCATTATGATCGGGACGCGCTGT
>CAWJDY010000017.1:0-79644 GCA_963841705.1 uncultured Alphaproteobacteria bacterium | reverse complement strand
ATCGTCTTCCTGTTTTTCTTTTTGCTGGTGATCGTGCTTGGGTTGTTCAGTATCTCGCGTCTGAGCAGCTTCAACCGCGTCTCCGAGAATATTGCCGATTTGTGGCTGCCGAAAACACGGGTATTGGGCGACCTCAACAATTTCACCTCCGACTTCCGGGCAGTCGAGGGCAGCAATCTCCTGGCCGCGGATGATTCCGAGATCGCGGCGACGGAGGAGGAGCTGGAGCAGCTTGACCGCTCTATCGCGCAGTCGGAGCGCTCCTACGAGCAGATCCGCCATGATGCCGTGGAGAGCACGCTCTATGAGAAATTCAAGGAGAGATGGAACGACTACCGAAAGGTGGTCAACCTGATACTGACCCTCTCGCGCAGTGGCCGTAAATCAGAGGCGATCGGCCTCTATCTGTCGAGCTCGCACGCTGCTTACAATGCGGCGAGCGATGCGCTGGGACAGCTTACCGAGCGCACGGTGGCGCAGGCGCACGAGGCCAGCGGGAGAGTTGCTGTCACCTACCGGCAGGCATTCTGGCTGGTAGGGCTCGCCATGGGGCTCGCCGGGGTGATGGTCGCCGCCGTGCTGTTTTATATCCGGCGCTCGATTTCAGCCCCGCTCCTGCATCTTGCGGATTGCATGCACCGCCTCGCCGGAAACAATACCGCAATCGAGATCCAGGGCACAAACCGGCGCGACGAGATCGGAGAGATGGCGCGCGCAACGGTCGTCTTTCGCAATAATGCCATCGAGCTGATGCACAGCCAGCGCCGGTTGATGGAGCAGACGGCGATGCTCGAGGAGAAGCTCGCGCAGGAGCAGCGGCTCGCCTTGTTGCAGCGCAATTTCGTGTCGATGGCCTCGCATGAATTTCGCACCCCGTTGAGCATCATCGACGGTCATGCCCAGCGCCTGATCAAGCTGAAGGACCGTCTGGGGTCACAGGAGATCAGCGAGCGCGCGGGGAAAGTGCGGGCGGCGGTCCTGCGGCTCACACACCTCATAGAGAACCTGCTCAACTCCTCCCGCGTGATCGATGGCGGTCTCTCCTTCCAGACGGAGCAGATCGATCTCTCCAAGCTCTTGCGGGAAGCTTGCCAGCTGCATCGCGAGGCCGCGCCTGGATTGCAGATCGATGAGCGCTTCGGGGCCGTCCCTTTGCATATCGTGGGCGACCAGAAGCTGTTGTTTCAAATGTTCAGCAATCTTCTCTCCAATGCGGTCAAGTATTCGTCAATGGGCCGCGTGATCGAGGTCGGCGCCGAGCGGGATGGGGGAGCCGTGCTGGTCAGCGTGCGCGACCACGGCATCGGGATCCCGGCGAAAGACATCGACCAGGTGTTCGAGCGCTACTACCGAGGGAGCAATGTCTCCGGCATTGTGGGTACCGGCGTCGGCCTGTATCTCGCCAAGATGGTCGTGGAAGCCCACGGCGGCGAGATCGCGGTCGAGAGCCATGAGGGAGAGGGATCCAAATTCACGGTCAGGCTGCCGGTGAGGCCGGACCTGAAGAACGAGGAGCCGCCGAGGCTGCCGCCTGTGCCGCCAACGGGCGAGCCAACCGTCGTCGCCGATGCAGCTGATTTGCCTTAAAGCAAACGGATGCACGTGCAATTCGGACCTCGCATGCGGGACGGGACCCCCGCTGCGCAAGCGCAGCGGGGACCCCGTTGTCCCGGCCATCCACGGCTTGCTCGTGTTGCGCGGCCGGACCAACGTGGATGCCCGCGACAACCGCGGGCATGACGACAGAGAGCGTTATCGGGTCGCAAGGTCATGCGGTTAGCCGTAGTCGAGGACAATCCGGAGCTCGCTCAGCTCTTGACCCAGGGCCTCAAGCGCGAAGGTTACGACAGCGATCTCATGACCACGGCGGCCGAAGCCCGCGCGGCACTGGCCAGTACCCGATATGCCCTTCTCATTCTCGACCTCGGACTTCCTGACGCAGATGGCCTGTCGATTCTGCGCGAGATCCGCGAGCGCAAGGACCCGCTGCCGGTTCTGGTGCTGACCGCGCGGGGCGGCTTGCACGATCGTGTCAGCGGGCTGCGCAGCGGCGCGGATGACTATCTGGTCAAGCCTTTCGCCCTGGAGGAGCTGGTGGCGCGACTGGAAGCGCTGTTGCGCCGCCCCGGCCAATTGCTCGGGCGTGCCTTGCAGGTTGCGAACCTGGTATTCGACACCGAGGGCAGGCAGGCCTTCATCGACGACAGGCCTCAAACTCTGTCGGCGCGCGAGGTCGCGGTGCTCGAGCTTCTGATGCGGCGCAAGGACCGTGTCGTCTCGAAGAAGTTGGTCGAAGATCAG
Organism: uncultured Alphaproteobacteria bacterium; assembly: GCA_963841705.1. Classification (GTDB taxonomy): domain Bacteria; phylum Pseudomonadota; class Alphaproteobacteria; order Rhizobiales; family Xanthobacteraceae; genus VAZQ01. The sequence continues at coordinate 77,343 of CAWJDY010000017.1, read as the reverse complement.
ATTTTTGGAGTCTCGGGGGAAATTGCCTCCAACGCCGTCGAAGTCTACGTGCATCGCTTGCGCAAACAGCTTTCGGAGAACGGCGCGAAAGTTCAAATTCATACCATTCGCGGCGTGGGCTATCTCATCAGCGAAGAAAAAGCCGCGTGATCTCTTTCAAGTCGATCTTCTCGAGAATCATCTTTCTGCACGTGATCGCGGTGGTCGTCACGGCGATATTCATGCCTCTCGTGCTGTACTGGTTCGTAAAATCGGCCGCCGACGACCTGCTGCGGCAAGCCATGCGCGACCAGGCAGATTTGGTGGCGCACTATCTGGCAATGCGGGGCAACGGCGAGTGGACGCTCGAATTGCCGCCCGGGCTTGCGGACATGTACTCGCAGGCTTACGGGCGATACCTTTACGCGGTGCTCGACAGCGGCGGACGGGTGTTATTTTCCTCGCTGAAGCATCGAGCTCCGGTATTCACGGGAGATATGCGCCCTGGCAACTTCGCCTTGCTCGAGACGCGGCACGGCAATGCCGCCATTTCCGGTGTCAGTATCGCAAAGAAGATTGGTGATCAGACGGTCTGGATCCAGGTTGGCGAGGATCTGACGCATCGCGACGTGATCATTGACGACATCGTCGCGGATTTTTTCAAGCGTGTGGGGTGGATAACGCTGCCTATCCTGTTGTTCCTGCTGGCGATCGACATCGTGATTTTCCGCCGCGCATTGCGTCCGCTGCTCAAGGCCTCGCAAAGCGCCAAGGAGATAACTCCGCAACGAGCTGATATCAGGCTCTCGACAGAGAGCATTCCCGGCGAGATTCTGCCATTGGTCGAGGCGGTCAACCAGGCACTTGATCGGCTGGAGAAAGGCTTCCGAGTCCAGCGCGAGTTTACGGCAGATGCCGCGCATGAGCTGCGCACCCCGCTGACCATCTTGCGCAGCCGCCTCGATACCCTGTTCGATCGCAATGCGGCCAAGGCCCTGCACAAGGACATCGACGGCATGGCCAGGATACTGACCCAGCTGCTCGACATAGCGGAGTTGGAGACTTTTTCCCTCGATCCATCGGAGGAAGCGGATCTGCACGCGATATGCGCCGAGATTGCCGAGTTCACCGCCCCTTTAGCATTGGGGCAGGGCAAGAGCATTGCCCTGAGCGGCACGGACAAACCGGTATGGGTCAGGGGCAACTCCGAGATGTTGTCGCGCGCGGTGCGTAACCTCGTCGAGAATGCCATCAACTATTCAGGAGCGGGAAGCACAGTGGAGATAGCGGTCAGCGAAGAGGGCGTGATCCAGGTTCTTGATGAGGGGCCAGGAATTGCCCCCGATGATCGGGAATTGATCTTCCGCCGTTTTTGGCGCCGGGACCGTCGTCGCAAAGGAGGCGCAGGGCTGGGCCTGTCAATCGTTCAGCGTATTGCCGACGCACATGCCGCCAGCATCAAGGTCGAGAATCGCCCTGCCGGAGGTGCAAACTTCTCTCTCAGCTTTGCCGAGGCAAGATAACAAAACTCAGACGAGCAGGGCTCACGCAGCGCCGGCGACCTGAATGTCCTTCGGCTGCGTCATGCGTACCGCGAGCAGCCAGGAAATCCACAGGAACAGGAAATAGAGCGCAAGGAAGACAATGAGACTGACGTGAGAGCCAAACTCGCGCTCCACGACAAGTCCGATCAGGTAGGCAGCGATATCGCCCGAGATCATGAACACAACGTAGTAGACGATGAGCTGCATTCAGTCTCCTCCCCTGTGGCGTCCTCGGCGGGTCGTCCCGAGTCGAAACCGAACGGCCGCCGTGGCAACGAGCCTAGCACGAGTTGGCCATATAATCTATCTCATACCGGTTCCATATCAGATTGACTTTGCAATGTAAGGGAAGGATGTGATGGATTTGACGATTTTTGGGTTGCGTTCGATGTAGAGGACGGCCTGCTGGAGCTTCGCGCGCACTGCGTTCATGGACTTGAGGGCGAAGTTCTTGAAGATTTTCTCGCGGATTTCGTCCCACAGGTTCTCCTTCGGGTTCAACTCCGGCGAATAGGGCGGCAGGAACAGAAGCGAGATATTATCGGGAATCGCGAGAATGCCGCACTGATGGTTGGGGGCGCCGTCGAGAACCAACAGAATGTGCTGGGTGCGGAATTTCTTGGACAGAACGTCGAGGTAGATCTGAAAGCACCCGGTGTCCGAGGCCGGCATGATCAGATAGACACATCTTCCATCCTTGGGGCAGACTGCGCCATATAGGTAGATGTATTCGCGAATGAGTTGCGCGGCGACCTCGGGTCTGATGCCGGTCGGCGCCCAGCATGGCCGCGGGCGGTTCATGCGCCCAAAACGGGCTTCATCTGCGAACATCACGCGCAAACGACGGCCGCGCTTGGCCGCCACCCGTCTGGCTTTCCTCACAGCATCAGAAAAGCCGTTTTTTTAAAAGCGTTCTGCGCCGCGAGGTTGCGCTTGGGATGGAACGGGCGTGGCATCAGTTTGCGCCAGCCGTGCCGGACCAAAAGATTATAGACTGTGCTGTTGCTGGTTTCGTGGCCAATGGTCTTTTCATACGCCGCCTTGATGTCGTGGATGTTCAGCAGCTCCCCCGCTCCGGCCGCCTTGGCAAAGCGCGCCAGCAAGGCCTTCTCCTCCGCCAAGGTCATATTCTGGCGTTTGCGGCCGCCACTCGGCTTGGATTTGAGCGCTGCAAGCCCACCCCCGTCGTAGGCCATATGGGCACGGTTTACCGTGCTCAGCGACACGCCCATCGCCGCGGCAATGGAGGGCTGTGTCATTCCGCCTTCACGCAGCAGCACCATCTGAATGCGCTGACGCCGTGCCGGGTCGCCTTTCCAGTACAGCGCCGTCTTCAACCGTCGAACCTGGCTCTTGGTGCATTTGACCATCTGCTCGCTCCGAATCAGATGGCCCTAGCAAATCACACCTCACGGCCAAGCAAAATCCCCCCTCGGTCCACGACCAAAACCCGCGAAATCTTCAATTCAATCAGCTATGGAAGCGGTATCAGATGGCAGGCCACCCTGTGTGACCCGACCTGATCTCGCGCAGCATGGGCGTCTCAACTCGGTACGAGTAGATGTTGTGACTGACAGCGCGGATATCGTTGCTGCGACAGCAGCAAAAATCTTCGCGGACTTGGCGGATCCGCGGGTCATCAACAGCAGCGCAGACGAGACGTGGAAGCCGCGGTTGTGGCAAGCTCTCACCCAAACCGGTCTGACCCTGGCCTGGGTGGCGGAGGAACAAGGTGGAGCGGGTGCGAGTCGCGCAGACGGTTTTGCGATCATCGGCGCCGCGGGACGATACGCCGCCCCCGTTCCCATTGCCGAGACGCTGCTTGCGGGCTGGCTCCTCTCGCAGGCCGAAATTGCGTCGCCCGTGGGAGAGATGACGGTCGCACCTATGCATCCTGCTGATCGGATCACGCTCAGCTCCGACGGGACCTTGAGCGGGAGCGCGCGCGGCATTTCCTTCGCCCAGGAGGCCCGCCATTTCGCCGTTTGCGTGCATGATGGTGCTGCCCGCTGGATCGCTCTCGTTGAGGCGGCTGCCTGTGCCATCCCGGGCGGCCGCAGCATCACCGGCGAGCCGCGAAGCACGGTGATTTTCGATCGGGTCAGACCCGTTCGTATCGCCTCGGCGGGCAGCGATTTCGATCAAACTTCGGCAATGCTCATGGGGGCGGCGATCCGCAGCGTTGCGAGCGCGGGTGCCCTGGAATCGCTTCTCAGTCTGAGCTTGACCTATGCGAACGAGCGCATTGCCTTCGAGCGGCCGATAGGCAAGTTTCAAGTGGTGCAGCACAATCTTGCACGGCTGGCCGGGGAGGTCGCGGCGGCGATGACCGCTGCCGGGTCGGCGGCGGATTGCATCGCGCGCGCGGGAGGATTCGATGACGCGGTTTTCCTCGAAGTCGCTGCCGCCAAGATCCGCTCCGCCGAGGCCGCCGAGCAAGCTGCTGCGATCGCTCACCAGTTACATGGGGCGATGGGATTTACCCGCGAGCATATCCTGCACCGCTATACGCTGCGATTACTCTCCTGGCGGGACGATTTCGGCAATGAGAGCTATTGGGCTGCGGCGCTCGGCAACAGGATTGCCGCCGCCGGCGCCGATGAGCTCTGGCCCCTCCTTGCGTCGCGATGAAATCAACCTGAGATGACGCTCGATACCGCACGGCTTCGTTTCGACCAGATCCGGCTGCCGCGGGAATGCGACGAGCTGCGGCAGGAAGTCCGCGCGTTCATTGCCCACGAGGTAGCGGCCGGCACCTTCGATCCGAGCGACCCCAGACACGGCGATTTGCACAATCCCGAGCTGAGCCGCCGCATAGGCGCGCGAGGCTGGATCGGAATGACCTGGCCGAAGAAATATGGCGGCCGCGAGCGAAGCTTTCTGGAGCGCTACGTGGTCACCGAGGAATTTCGGGTGGCAAACGCCCCGGTACGGCTGCATTTCGTTGCCGATCGCCAGAGCGGTTCGATCCTTCTGAAATATGCGCCCGAGCACATCAAGATGGACATCTTGCCTCGCATCTGCCGGGGCGAGTTGTGCTTCGTGATCGGGATGAGCGAGCCTGGCTCGGGGTCGGATTTGTTCGCAGCCAAGACCAAGGCCACGCGGACTAGTGGCGGCTGGCTGATCAACGGCACCAAGGTCTGGACCAGCAATGCGCATCTCGCCCATTACATGCTCGGCCTGTTCCGCACCTCGCCGGCGACGAAAGAGAACCGCCGTCACGGGCTCACCCAGTTCCTGGTCGACATGAAGACGCCGGGCATACGGGTCAATCCCATCTATCAGCTGACCGGCCAGCACGACTTCAACGAGGTCGTGTTCGAGGATGCTTTCGTGCCGGACGATCATGTGCTGGGCGAGATCGACGGAGCCTGGAAACAGGCGACGAGCGAGCTCGCCTATGAACGCAGCGGGCCGGAGCGGTTCCTGGAAACGTTCTACCTCCTCAGTGGCCTTGCTCGTGCCGTGGGGCCGAAGCCGGATCTCCGCAGCGCGGAAGGGATTGGCCGCCTGGTCGCGCAGCTGCACACCTTGCGGCGCATGTCGGTATCGGTGAACGGCATGCTGCAGCGAGGCGAGGAGCCAGTGGTCGAGGGTTCGCTGGTCAAGGACCTGGGAACGGCATGGGAGCAGAAGCTGCCGGCGCGGGTGCGCGAGCTGGCTGCATTCCTGGAACCCGAGATCGCGAACCGCGCGACTTTGGACGAGCAGATCGCCTATGCCACCATGATTGCGCCCAAGCTCACCATTCAGGGCGGCACCACCGAGATCCTGCGCGGTATCATCGCCCGCGGTCTTGGTTTGCGCTGAAGAGGAGTTGCATGGGTCCTTTCAAGGACATCGGTGTGGAGACATCGAGCTTCGTGACGCTGGTGGAGATCCGCCGGCCTCCCAACAATTTCTTTGATCTTGCCTTGATCCGCGAGCTCGCCGGTGCGTTCGAGGCGCTCGATCAGGATCGCAGCTGCCGGGCGATCGTGCTCGCCGCGCAGGGCAGGGCGTTCTGCGCCGGTGCCAATTTCGGGGACGGCAGCGCGTTGGACCGGGAGGGGCAGCGGCCGGGCGAGCAGGCCCAGCCGGTCGCGCACCTCTATGTGGAGGCCGTCCGGCTCTTTCGCACGCGCAAGCCGATCGTGGCTGCGGTGCACGGGGCCGCCGTTGGCGGCGGCCTCGGGCTCGCGATGGCGGCAGATTTCCGAGTGACCTGCCCGGAAGCGCGCTTCTGCGCAAATTTCACCCGGCTGGGTTTTCACCCCGGATTCGGGCTTACCGTCACGCTGCCTGACGCCGTCGGCAAGACCAATGCCGCCCTGATGTTTTACACCAGCCGCCGCTTCACCGGAGAGGAGGCGCACCGGATGGGTCTCGCGCAGGTGCTCGTTGCTCAGGACCGGGTGCGCGCCGCCGCGCACGCGCTCGCCGCGGAGATCGCCGAGAACGCACCCCTCGGCATTATGGCAACGCGAGCAACCCTGCGCGGCGATCTCGCCGATCGCGTTGCGAAGGCAACGGAGCACGAACTGCGCGAGCAGACTGCGCTGCGCAAGACCGAGGACTTCAAGGAAGGTGTGAAGGCCATGGCCGAGCGCCGCGTCCCGAACTTCGCGGGGATGTAGAAGCGGGCTGAGTTTTCCTAGACTATGTGCAGAGGAATTCTGGCGCCCGTCGGCAGGTCGCCTTCGGCAGCGATAGAAGAGGCCATCGCGTGGGCAAAGGTTTTCGAGAACGGCGAGCGGCTCATGCAGGAATGGAGAAGGCTCAATGAGCGCGAATGAAGAATTCCTGGATACAGGTACGCCATTGGCCCGGATCGCCAAAATTCGCGTGGTGGGGCCGAGCACGATCGAGATTACTTGGTCGCAAACGACGCGCAGTGGCCGCACCGATGTCCTCGATCTCACGCCGCTGATCGGCAGCTACAAAGTTTATCGTCCCTTGCGCGGCAACGCCGACCTGTTTGCAACGGCTCACCTCGCCGAGGACGGCGAGGTCGTGGCATGGGATGGTCCCGATCTGGAAATGACGGCCGAGCTGATAGAAACGCTCGCTCGCGAGGCGATGACACCAGAGGATTTCGCGCAATTTCTTGCAAGAAACAATCTCACGCACGAGTCCGCTGCGGCTCTGCTTGGCCGCAGCCGACGGCAGATCGAGTATTATCTCAAACGGGGACCCCTCCCGTTGTGTGGTCGCGCTCGCGTGCTTCGGCTACGAGGCGCTTGCTGCTCGTCAGAGGGCGCAAGCGGCGTGAGACGAGGGCCAGGTACCCTTGACAAATTACAGTCAGGCAGAGGAGCTGATAGGTGAGCGACGTCTTGCTGATTGCCAGGGCATGGAATTTCTCGGCCGAGCGGCATGCCAAACAGCGACGCAAAGGTGACGCGCAGGAACCCTATGTGAACCATCTTGCCGAGGTTGCAGAGTTGGTCGCGACTGCGACCGAGGGCAATGACGCAAATTTGGTTGCAGCGGCAGTTTTGCACGACACTGTCGAGGATACAGCGACGCTTGTTGGCGAATTGGCATCGATCTTCAATACTGACATTGCCGGTCTGGTCGCGGAAGTCACCGACGACAAGCGACTCGACAAAGCCGAGAGGAAAAGGCTTCAAGTCGAGCATGCGAGCGCAAAGACCAGTCGAGCAAAGATTCTCAAATTGGCCGATAAGACTTCAAACTTACGTTCGCTGATAAAAAGTCCCCCAGTGGACTGGAGCTTGAAACGAAAGAGCGAATATCTGTCCTGGTCAAAGGACGTTGTGCAGGGATTGCGCGGCGCCAATGCGTGGCTTGAGGCTCGTTTTGATGAGACTGCGGAGACGCTGGAACGCTCGTTGCGCGCAAGTTGACTGGGCGTACGACGTCCGGGCCAATCTCGGCGTCCCCAAGTGCCGGCTGGTGCACGCGAGAGACGTGCCGGAGCTATGGGCCTGGGATATCGGCTCGGCGCAAACCGGGTTCGCACTTTTGCGCTGCGTGCCCTCGCAGCGATTTTTGCCGCCTTTCGGACCTGGGGGCCAAAGGACTAGAATAGATCGACCGCGGCGAGTGATGCTCGCTCGACCCGTTGCTCACAGGAGCGCCCAATGACCCAGATCCGTTCGCTCGCCCAGCCCGTCACCCGCCGCCCCGGGGAGCTCGGCGTGCACTCGCTGGACCTGTTCAATTTCTCCGTCCCGGATGTAGCGGCGGCAGAGAAGTTCTACAGCTCCTTTGGCCTCGACGTGCGCGAGGAAGGAGGCAAGCTCAACATCTACACGCAGGGGCATCCGCACCGCTGGGGATCGGTGGTGGAGGGGCCGCGCAAGAAGCTCCACTTCATCTCGTTCGGTGCCTTCGAAGACGATTTTGCGCGGTTTCGCGCGCGCCTGCAGAGCATGCGCATCGACCTGCTCGATCCCCCGGCCGGTTTCGAGTCGAACGGCCTGTGGTTTCGGGATCCCGACGGCACGCTGCTCGAGATCCGGGTCGCCGAGAAGTCGTCCCCCAACGAGAAGTCGCCGGTGAGCAACCCGCCTGGAGCCGTGGCCAAGGCCAACGCGCCGAGCCGGAGCAAGGTCCCTTTCGTGCGACCGCGACGCTTGGCGCACATCCTGGTGTTTACGCGTGACATCCCCAAGACGATCGATTTCTATCACAACGTGCTTGGTCTGCGCTTGTCGGACCGCTCCGGCGACATGATCGCGTTCATGCACGGGATTCATGGCAGCGATCATCACATGATCGCGTTCGTCCGCTCCGAAGCGCCGGGCTTGCATCATCTGAGCTGGGACGTGAGCTCGATCCAGGAGATCGGACTTGGTGCCATGCAGATGGCGGACAAAGGCTTCAGGGCGGGATGGGGCCTCGGCCGCCACGTGCTGGGATCGAACTATTTTCATTATGTGCGCGATCCCTGGGGAAGCTACGCGGAATACTCCTCCGACATCGACTACATCCCGGTGGACCACGACTGGGAGGCCGGCGATCATCCGGGGGAAGATTCATTTTATGTCTGGGGCCCGGTTCCTCCCCGGGACTTTGCCTTCAATCATGAGGCGCAAGCGTAGAGCGCGCATCAAAGCGGCCCTCCCGGTGTAGGGGTCGTTGGTGGCAGTCGAGCTGGATGCCCGGGCCGCCGGCGCCCGCAGGCTTGCGCAGAAGGTGTGCGTCGTCACCGGCGCCGGCCAAGGCATTGGCCGGGCAGCAGCGCGGCGGCTCGGCCAGGAAGGGGGCAGGGTTGTCGTCGCTGATCGCATCGATGCGGCCGCGACCTGCACCTGGACCGAGCTCAATCAGCAAGGGGTCGAGGCGCTCAAAGTGCTGGTCGATGTAAGCACGCTTGCGGGCGCGCAGTCGCTGATGCGCCAGGCGCTCGATGCGTATGGTCGCATAGATGTGCTGGTCAACAATGTCGGCGGCACGATCTGGATCAAGCCCTTTCACCTTTATTCGGAAGAGGAAGTGAAGCTGGAGATCGAGCGATCATTGTACCCGACGCTGTGGTGCTGCCTGGCGGCGCTGCCGATCATGATGCAGCAGGGCGCGGGCTCCATCGTGAATGTGGGCTCGCAATCGGTCCGAGGTCTCTACCGCGCTCCCTATGCCGCGAGCAAAGGAGGCGTATTGGCGCTGAGCAAGGTATTGGCGATGGAGTATGGCCGCTACGGCATTCGGGTGAACACCATGTCGCCTGGGGGCACCGACATTACCGACCGGGTAACGCCGCGCCAGCTCATCCGGCCGGGAGTGATGGCACGGGAGCCGGAGCGCGCAGAGGCCGAGCGTTATCGCGCAGAGATGGCGCAGGACATTCGCAATCAGCAGGCGCTGCAGCGGCGCGGCCTCGCCGAAGAGCAAGCCGCAGCCATCGCCTTTCTGGCATCGGACGACGCGAGCTTCATCACCGGGCAGGTCATCAACTGCAGTGGCGGCCAGTCCTGAGAACATTTTGACTGCGCGCCTCGCTCAGGGCGGCAACCCCTTTGCGATCGATACCGCAATATTGGGATTTGCAGGATTGACGGCGACCTGTTGCGTGCCGGGCACAACAACGAGGTCCATGTCCTCCATCGGGATGGCGCCCAACAAGGCCTCGTCGCCAAGCACCATGGCGCCCGCATAGCACTGCCGATTGGCAAAGGAGACAATGATTGGTCCCATGTATGGCGCCAGACGTTTGGAACCATCGGCCATCGTGATTTCCCGCTTTTCAAGCTCGTCGAGTTGAAGCTGAATAGCCACGTACTCGGGAATGCAGAGATGCAGGGCGGGAGTGTCGGCGAGCGCGTCCACTTCTATCGCGGCCAAATCCGGCCGCCGCGCGTTGGCTAGGCGGACGCGTGCACGAGTGAGGCCCATATTCTCCACTCCCTAACGCCTCGCAGGTAGCTCCCGAATCCGGCTGAACTGGTCAACCCGCCCGACCCGGAGCGAGCGGCGTTCCGCGATAGAGGTCCACGACAGAGGAGCGCAAGCCAAGCTCCGGCATCTCGATGGGATCCTCGCGCTGCCTGAGAATCATCGGATCCCAATTGCGGCTCCTTGCGTGAATCTCCACCAGGAATTCGCGGGGCTCGATCACCAGGGCGTAGAGATTGGCTGGCGCCTCCTGATAACGGCGCAATTTCAGCTCGATCTCGGTGCGGGTGTTCGAGGGCGAGAGAATCTCCGCAACGAGCCGGAAATCCTCGGCATATAATTCATAACCAGCTGTGCCCGGTCCGACAACGACATCAGGCTCCGGCTGGAAATTGACCACTCCCGGCAGGCGAATTGCGATCTCGTGATACGCAAAGAGATCGCGGCCTTGCATCGCAAAGGCTCGATTAAGAAGCTCACAGAGGTTGCGCGCAATCCGCTGGTGCGCCAAACTTGGCGGAGCCATCATCACGGCATTACCCTCGATCAGGTGCCAGCGCTCTTCCTTGGGCCGCGTCTCGAGGAAGGCCATGAACTCGTCCACGTCCATGGTTCCCGCATAGGGCCGCGCGGGTGCGTTCACGGTCATCTCGCTCTCCGTCAATCAGCTCCATTTAACATCCCAATGCAGCGAACGGGAGGGCCTCGAACGAGCCAAGTCCCGCTTAGTGGTACTGCGTCACAAAATACGTATTCTGTCATTCCGGGGCCGCGAGCGTAGCGAGCGGAGCGCCGGGTAGGTGAGGATGTTACCACCCTCACCCCCCACGGACCCGGACGTGCAGGATTACCGCTTCCGGTTCTTCATGAGAGAGCCTGGCTAGCGGTGGCGTACTGATGGACGATGCGAGGTCGCGGGAGGGGATGGCGGGCGAGGAAGGCAGAGAACCGCTCCCATGAGAGAGGCTCCGAGCGCGTCCGCCGTTCCAGCCACTTCCTCCACGTCCTTGTGATCTGATGAGCGTAGGTGGCGAGTTGCCGGCTGTTCCCCGTGATACCGTAGTAGGCATAGTGACCTACCAGCTTCTCAGACAGCCGCTTGCGCTGATCGAGGATCGGCAGGTGGCGGTTGAACCGACACCACTCCTTCGCCGCGAGCAGCGCGCGAGCGAGCCGGCTCTTGGCCGTCCGTTGCCGTACCACGTTCTGCCCCTTGAGTGACTTCGCCCAGGTGTGGGTGAAGCCCAGAAAGTCGAACGGCGGTTCGGCGCAGTCCGGATGCGTGCCACCTTTGCGCTCGGGGCGGAAGTCGACGAACCGGGTCTTGTCGGGATGCAGCGTGAGCCCATACCGTGCAAGCCGTTTCCCCAGCACTTCCAGAACCCGTTTGGCGTCGCGGTGGTTCTTGAACGTCATCACGAAGTCATCGGCAAAGCGCACCAACGTACACTCTCCCAGCATGCGGGGTCGCACCTCTGCCTCGAACCATTCGTCCAGCACGTGGTGCAGGAAGATGTTCGAGAGCATCGGTGAGATGACGCCGCCTTGCGGGGTACCTTCAGTCGCAAGGCGCAGGGTTCCATCTTCCAGGACCCCTGCTTTCAGCCACTTGTCGATCATCCGTCGGATCACGCCATCCGTTACTCGCTGGTCGAGGAACGCCCGAAGTTGCGCGTGCGGAATCGAGTCGAAGTACTTGCGTATATCGACATCCAGCACCCAGTGCTGTCCATGCCACGAGATGGCGCCATGCAGTTTGCGCAGCGCCTCATGGGCTGAGCGTCGCGGTCGGAAGCCATACGAGCAAGGCATGAAGTCCTGCTCGTAGATGGTCGCCAGAACCATGACAATCGCCCGCTGCGCCACCTTGTCTTCAAAGGTCGGAATGCCGAGCGGCCGCTTTGAGCCGTCTGCCTTCGGGATGTAGGTTCTGCGCACCGGCGGTGCTTTGTAGCTTCCGGACTTGATGCGATTGAGCAGGTCCAAGAGATTGGCCTGCAGCTTCGCTTCATATTCCTTCGCGGTAACACCGTCGATGCCAGTCGCTCCATCCTTGCGGGTCAGCCGGTAGGCTTTCAGCATCCATTCCAGATCGATAACGTGGTGCAGCGAGAACAGCACCTTCTTCGGCTTCGCTCTCGCCAGTTCGGCTATCCATTGTCGTTTCGTGTACAGGTTCGCGAGGTTCATGTCCCCTCCCGTGTTTCCCGGCAATGGTTCTCTCTCACGACGCCTCCCTTTCCTCCATCGGGTCCCAGTGAGCCCAGTTCCCCGCTCTCGTCGGTACTATGAAGGCGCTACGACTTCCCACCCGCGTATCAACGGTCACTTATTGGTTCGCTCCCGCCGCCCACGCGATCCTCCTGGTTCGTGTCCCGCCGTGGCGCTCCTGAAGGAGCGGAGGTCTCCTCCAGGCCGGGGCTTTTGTTGCCGGCTGCCCTGCTCCGGTTCTCGCACGTGGACGCGAATGGGATCTCTCAGGTCTTCAGGCGATCCATCCCGTGCCTCTGCTCCGTTCCAGGACCCCGGTCGAACCAACGTGCCCTCGCCAGTGACGGCCACGTCGATGCTGCCCCCGCATTCCGGACTACGAAGGCTTCAGCGAAAATGATTTCGGGGCTAACCCGCAGCTTCAGCACCTGCTACCGTACGCTTCACGCGTGACGTTGCCGCACACGTGCAAGGCTCGCTTCCGGCTGGCGGGCTGCGCCTTTGCCGGGAGGGAGTCGAACCCTCTGGACCGCTACGAAAGGTTTCAGCTCGTTTTCACGATCGTCCTCCTCTCCTGCTCTCCTGACGCTACCGGAATCCATAACCACAGGCCGTGCAGTGATGAAAGTGGTTACGCTGCGGTGGCACACATTACTGCTTGGGGTTATGGATTCCGGGCTCGCAGGCAAATCGGCACGGCCGATTTGCCTGCGCCCCGGAATGACGTCGAGGGGCAACTTGTGACGCAGTACCACTAACCCGTGTGAGGGCGGCGCTGTGCTCGGGACAGATGCTCACGCCGTGCCTCTAGTTTCCTTCGGCGATTGGCCGCGACGCGTGGTGTTTGGACCTGGCGCGGTCGACCGGCTCGGAACCGAGGCCACGGGCCTCGGCGCGCGCCGGGGCCTGGTCATATGTGGATCGACGGTAGCGCGCGGCCCGATGCTGACGAAGGTTGCGTCCGCGCTCGGTGATCGGCTCGCCGGAGTGTTCAATGAGGTCACTGCTCACACGCCCGTCGACATGGTGAAGCGGGCGGCAGAGCGGGTAGTCGAGACCAAGGCCGACTTTCTGGTCACGGTCGGCGGCGGATCGGCGATCGACGCGGGCAAGGCCATCGCCATCACCCTTGCCACAAGGGGCGAGCTCGCGCCCTACGCGATTCGGTACACACCCGGTGGCGAGATGGTCCGCTCGCCTCTGCCTGATGGCCTGATCCGGCACATCGCCGTGCCCACGACCACCGGGTCGGCATCCGAGGTCATGCCGACAGCCGGATGCCGCGATCCTGTCTCCCGCAGCAAGCTGCTGTTCTGGGACCATCGGTTGGTTCCCCAGCGCACGATCCTCGATCCGGAAATGGCGATCTACAGCGATGCCAGGCTCACCGCGGCGAGCGGCATGACCGCGGTCGCACGCTGCATCGAGTCTCTTTATTCCGGCAAGCGCCAGCCGTTATCGACGGGGCTTGCGTTGCACGCGCTCCGGCTGCTGCGTGCGGCGCTGCCTCGTGCCGTCGCCGTTCCGGGCGACATCGCCGCACGCGCCGACTGCCAGATCGCCACGCTCATGTCGGGAGTAGCGGCAATCAACGCGATGGTCTCGCTGGTGCACGCGATCGGGCATGTCGTAGGGGGCCGCTACGCGCTCGAGCACGGTATCGCCCATGCGATTCTTCTGGTGCCCGCCATGCGGATTCTCATGCCGACGGTTGGAGAAGAAGAGTTGGTGGTGGAGGCCATGATGGGCGCGCGGAGCGCGGGCTCGCAGCAGCGCCCTTCGGCCGCCGACGCCATGGCTGAGCTCATCAATGCGTTGCCGTTGCCGCGGCGCCTGCGTGACGTCGGGGTGCGTAAGGACGAGCTTGCCGAGATCGCCCGCTCCAGTCTCTCTGATTACATGATGTCCAACTTGCCGAGGCCCGTGGCGGAACAGGAAGTGCTTGTGCTGTTGCGGGAGGCCTGGTGAGGGGGCCTCCATGACCCCGCTGGCAAGCATGGCGGCATGGGCCAGCGCGGTTCGGCCAGCCGATATTCCTGCGTCGCGGCATCGGCTGGCGCGCCTGCGACTGCTCGATACGCTTGGGCTCATCGCTGCCGCTTCCGCCGAACCGGTCTGCCGCAGCCTCCTGCAATGGGCCAAGCCCTACACCGGAACGGGACCCTCAACGATCGTCATCGGCAGCACGCGTGCTCCCGCTGCAATCGCTGCGCTCGTCCACGGCACCCTCGCCCACGCCCGCGACTTCGACGATACTTTCCCCGACAGCGTCATCCATCCCGGCAGCGTTGTCGTTCCCGCTGCCCTCGCTGTTGCTGAGGAAATCGATGCGGGCTGGCCCGATCTGGCGGCGGCGGTCGTGCTCGGCTACGAGATTGCTGCGCGGCTCGGCCGCGTGGCGGGGCGCGGATTCCATGCGCGCGGTTTTCACGCCACCGGGATCGTCGGCCCGCTAGCCGCTGCTGCGACTGTCTCCCACCTCCTGAAGCTCGATGCAGATGCGACTGCTGATGCGCTCGGGCTTGCGACCAGCATGAGCAGCGGGCTCTTGGCCTTCCTCCCCGACGGAGCCTGGTCCAAATGGCTGCACACGGGATGGTCGGCGCACGGCGGCATCATCGCCGCCGAGCTCGCGCGAGAAGGCTTTCGCGGACCGCATCACGGATTTGACGACCCCGCCGGACTGTTTGGCGCTTTCCTGGGACAGGATGCGTCACCGGAGTTTGGTTTGCTGACGCGGGACTTGGGCAAAGTGTGGCAGGGAGACGCGGCGGTTACCAAGCTCTACCCGTGCGCCCATGTCATCCAGCCCTTCATCGATGCCGCGCTCGCGCTCCGCAGCCGGGGGGAGGCCGATATCACGCAGATCCGTTCTGTCCGCTGCACCGTTGCCCCATGGGCCTATCCTATCGTCTGCATTCCCCGGGAAGCCAAACTTGCCCCGCGCTCCGACCTCGAGGCCATTGCAAGCCTTCCTTTCATGGTCGCCGCGGCCCTGTGCGACGGCACCGTCAATCTCGATACTCTGGGGGAGGCCGGATTGTGTCGCGCTGATGTGCGCGAGCTGGCGGTCCGCATCGAATGCAACACGGGCGAGAATATGGGGACCGGGTTTGACGGCACCATCAGGGTGGTTCGAACCCACGGAGAGACAGCCCAGCCGGTCGGCCTTGCTCCCGTCGACAGCGATCAGATCAGGCGCAAGTTTCACTCCAATGCCGCGCATCTCTATGCGCCGGCGGCCGCCGATGCGCTTGCAACCGCACTGATGGACGGCCAACCCGGCGCGCGCGACATCATGCGGCTGGCCAGCACCCGGTCGCGCGCTTGACGCGCGCAACCACAACTTCCTAAGGTTTTCACTGCGTCCGCAGCATACGTTGAGGATTCCAGTCGCGAGGCATCTCCATGCGCGCCTTGAAACAACTTCTTGTGCTTATGCTCGCGCTGACCTGGCCGGCGCTCGGCAACGCCACAGAGACGCTGCGCGCCATCTCGTTCATTCCGAAGAACGACCCCGTGCTTGCCATGGCAAACGCCTGGGTCGCCGAGGTCAACGCCAAGCTCGGCTCCCAGCTGCGGATCAACTACGTGGGAGGTCCGGAAGTCATCGGCCGGTTTCAGCAGGTCGAGGCGCTGCGCACCGGCGTCATCGATGTCATCTTCGTGCCGAGCGGAGATTATCAGGATCAAATGCCGGCCGCGCAGACGTTTGTGCTCTCGAAGCTCACGCCGAGCGAGGAGCGCAAGAGCGGGTTCTACGATTTCATGGTCGAGGAGCACGCAAAGAAGATCAACGCGCGCTACCTCGGTCGCGTGCAGATCTCGCCCTTCTACCTGTGGACCAAGAAGGAGCCGAAATCCCTGGCCGATCTGAGCGGCCTGAAGATGCGCTCCGGCGTGCTCTACGACCGGTTGATGCGCGCGCTTGGAATGGTGCCGGTCACGATCAACGCGCCGGAAGTGTACACTGCGCTCAACTCAGGCGTGGTCGACGGGTTCGGATGGCCGGTAACGGGTCCGCGCAAGCGCGGCTGGCTCGAATCGGTCAAATACGTGATCGACCTGCCTTTCTTCGCGCCGAGCAACGTCGTGGCCCTGATCAACCTCGACAAGTTCAACGCGCTTCCCGAGGCCGTACGCAGCCAGTTGATCACGTTGACCGCCGAATTCGAGCCGAAGATGGTGCAGCATTTCAACGACGAGGACGCGCACGAATGGAAGGAGATCGGCAACACCGTGACCAAGGTAAAATTCTCGCCGCAGGAGAATGAGAAATACAGGCAAACGGCCTATGAAGTGGAATGGGCCGCCTTGCAGGCGCGCGCCCCCGAATTGATCCAGAAGCTGCGCAGCATCAGCGGCAACTGATGCCCCGCTTGCAATTCTTCACGCGCTGGCTCGCCCGCGTCGAGGACCTGTTCGCCGAGATTGCCATAGCAATCCTGGTACTTTGCGGCGCCTCGATCTGCGTCGACGTGTTGATGCGCTACTTCTTCGGACGCCCGATCATGGGCTCTACCGAGCTCACGGAATACGCCCTGGTCTACATCACCTTCCTTGGTGCCGCCTGGGCGGTGCCGCGCGGCGCGCACATCGATATCGATGCGTTCGTGATCCACATGCCGGAAAACGTGCAGAAGGTCTGCGCGTTGCTCGGCAACATGGTATCGCTGGCAGTTGCGCTCGCGCTCACCGTATTCGGCTCGTGGACGACGTGGACGGCTTACATCCGCCACCTGTTCAAGCCGACGCTGCTCGAAGTGCCGACCTGGATCGTGCTGATCGTCATTCCGGTCGGGTCATTGGTTCTGGCACTGCGCTATGGGGTCGAAGTCGCCTTGACCGCGCAGGCGATCGCGCAGGGCCGGCCCATGATCAAGCACGAGCGCGGCCCGACCATCGACTGATCCCATGGAATGGTGGGCCGCTTTCCTCTGGATCACCGGCGGGCTGTTGGTGCTGCTGACGATCGGAATGCCGATCGCCTTCGCCTTTCTCGCCGTCAATCTGGTCGGTGCGTACGTCTTCTGGTCGGGGTTTGCCGGCGTCAACCAGATGGTGCTCGCCTCGATGGATTCCGTTGCGAGCTTCTCGATCATGCCGGTGCCCCTGTTCATTCTGATGGGCGAGCTCCTGTTCCGCTCCGGGATCGCGGCAAAGCTGATGGATGTGCTGGACGCGTGGTTCGGCCGGGTCCCCGGCCGCTTGAGCCTGATGGCGGTGGGCGGGGGGACCCTGTTTGCGACCTTGGCCGGGTCGGGTGCGGCCACGACAGCGCTGCTCGGCAAGATCCTCGTCCCTGAAATGGCACGGCGCGGATACAAGCAACCGATGACCCTCGGCCCGGTGATGGGATCGGGCGGCCTAGCCGTGATGCTGCCGCCCTCCGCTCTCGGCGTCATCCTCGCCTCGACCGCCGACATCTCGGTCGGCGCGCTGCTGATGGCGATCATCGTCCCGGGGTTGATGATGGCGGTCTCCATCGCCGCCTACATCGTCCTGCGCTGCCGCCTGCAGCCGGATCTGGCGCCCTCCTATCACGCCAGCGACATTCCGCTGGGCCGGAAGCTGCGCGATACCGTCGTCCACGTGTTCCCGGTCGCAACCATCGTCTTCGTCGTGACCGGCTTGATCTTTCTCGGCATTGCAACTCCGACCGAGTCGGCGGCGCTCGGCGTGCTATGCGCCCTGGTGCTCGCGCGCATCTACGGACCGCTCGACTGGAAAATGATCAGGGTCTCGCTGCACTCGACCATGATCACAGCGCTGATGGTGCTGATGATTCTTTCCGGCTCCAGCGGCTTTGCCCAGCTGATGGCCTATACCGGGGCGTCGCAGGGCATCGTTGAGCTCGCCACTTCCACGAATTTCAGCCCGATCTGGGTGGTCGTGTCCATGCAGCTCGTATTGCTGCTGCTCGGAACGTTCATGGAATCGCTGGCGATGATCCTGCTGACGGTCCCAATATACTTCCCCATTATCGAGGCGCTGAATCTCTCCCCGATCTGGTTCGGCGCGATCATGCTGTTGAACATGGAGATTGCCGCGATCTCGCCGCCGTTCGGGTTTGGCCTGTTCGTGATGAAAGCCGTTGCACCGCAAGGGACGACCATGATGGACGTGTACAAGGCCTCTGTGCCGATCATGGGCTTGAACACGATCGTGATGTTCATCATGATTTTCTTTCCGCCGGTCGTCTTGTTCCTGCCGTCCCTCGCAGCAGTCAAATAATGCACGGTCGGGTACGCGTCGGCATCGATGTGGGCGGAACGTTCACCGATGCGACCCTCATCGACGGCACCAGCGGCCGCATATTCTCGGCCAAGGCATTCACGACGCCGGCCGATCGCTCGCAGGGCGTCATCGAGGCGATTGAGAGCGTGATCGCCGAGGCCGGGGTTGCCCACGAGAGCGTCCGCAACATCGTGCACGGCTCCACCACCGGCACGAATGCCCTGATTGAACGCACCGGCGCGAGAACCGGCCTCCTCACGACAGCGGGCTTTCGCGATGTCCTCGAGATCGGTCGGGTGATGCGACCGATGGAGGGGATCTACGACATGTCGGTCGATCGCCCCCCGCCTTTGGTGCCGCGACGGCGATGCCTCGAAGCCATTGAGCGCATCGGGCCACAGGGCGAGATCATCGTGCCCTTGGACGTTTCGTCGATCGAGCGCGCGGCCGAGAGTTTCGCGCGGCAGGAGATTGAAGCGGTCGCGATCTGTTTTCTGTTCTCGTACCTCAATCCCGAGCATGAGCGTCGCGCGGCGGAGATCCTGGGGCGCCGCCTGCAAGGGGTCGCGATCAGCCAGTCGCACCGGATCAGCCCGGAATACCGCGAGTACGAGCGCGCCTCGACGGCGGTGATCAACGCCTACCTTTCGCCGGTCATGAGCGACTATCTCGATCGCCTCAATGCGCGCATTGCCAAGCTGTTCGGCAATGCGAGGCTGTTCGTCATTCAGGCAAACGGCGGAGCGACCACCGTAGAGACCGCGCGCTCGCGCGCGGTTGCCACCGTGAACTCCGGCCCCGCCGGCGGAGTGGTCGCGGCAGCATGGTACGGCCGGCGGCACCAGCGCGAGCGCATCGTCTCGGTCGACATGGGCGGCACCAGCTTCGACATCGGCCTCATCGAGCAGGGAATGTCGCAGGTGACAACCGAGGGCAGCTTCCAGGGCCTGCCGGTCAAGCTCCCGATGCTCGATCTGCATATCATCGGCGCAGGCGGAGGCTCGATCGCCTGGATCGATTCCGGCGGCGCGCTCAATGTAGGCCCGCGCTCGGCCGGCGCTCATCCCGGACCTGCCTGCTATGGCCGCGGGGGGAGAGAGGCAACGGTCACCGATGCCAACCTGGTGCTCGGGCGGCTCGACCCTGTTTCCTTCCATGGCGGCCGCACCGTGCTCGATCGATCTGCGGCAGAGGCTGCTATCGCTGTTCTCGCCGGTCGGCTCGCGCTCTCGGTCGAGGAAGCAGCGCTCGGCATCATCAAGGTCGTGAATGCGAACATGGTCAAAGGCATTGCGACGGTGACGGTGCAACGCGGCATCGATGTCCGTGAGTTTGCGCTGCTCTCGTTCGGCGGCGCCGGCGGGCTGCATGCCGTCGATCTCGCGCGCGAGCTCGAGATGAGCGAGGCGATCATTCCGCCGCTGCCCGGCGTGTTCTCGGCGATCGGTCTGCTGGTGGCCGACGTGCGGCATGATCTTGTGACGGCGCTCGGCGGCGTCATCAGTACCGCAGCCGATGCAAACGAGCTCGAGCGGAGGTTTTGCGCGATGGAGCATGACGCCCGGCAGTCGTTGCGGGCAGAGGGATTCGGCGACGAAGCCATCCGGTTGGTGCGCAGCGCCGATCTCAAGGTCGCCGGCCAGACCTACGAGCTTACGGTAGGGTTGCCCGAGCCTGCGCCCTTGACCAGCAATGGGTTTTCCGCGCTGGTCGACGCGTTCAGCCGGCTCTATCGCGAGCGGTACGCCTTCTTCTTTGAAGGCGAGCCGATCGAGCTGGTGAATCTCAGGGTAGCGGCATTCGGCGTGAACGACCCGATCGAGCTTCCGTCGTTCCAGCCGCAGTCGATGATTTCTGCCGAAATCAGCAAGACCATTCGCCCGGTTTATTTTGAGAAGCTCGGCTACATCAACGCTTCGGTGCTCAAGCGCGATTCCCTGCGGCCCGGCATGAGGCTCCTTGGGCCTGCCGTAGTCGAGGAGGAGACCTCCGCCACGCTCATTCCGCCGGGCGCTACCGCAGATGTCGCGCCTGACCTCGGCCTGCTCGTGAAACTCCAGGGTCAGCAGCCATGACCGATACGGTGACCATGCAGGTGATCCGGTATGCGCTCGAGCAGATCGCCGACGAGATGGGCTACACCCTGGTGCGAACGGGACGCTCGACCCTCATTACCGAGATCAAGGACATCTCCTGCGTGGTCACCGATGCAGCGGGTCAGACCATCGCTCAGGCGCATCACACGCCAAGCCTGCTCGCCGGTTTCGAGATCACCATGCGCGAGCTGGTCAAGACGTTCGGAGCGAAAGACCTCGCGCCGGGCGACGTTATCGTCACCAATGACCCTTACCGCGGCTGCCAGCATGTGATGGATCTCTACGCCATTGCTCCCGCGTATCATGACCGAGAGCTTGTCGGGTTCGTCGGCAATATTGCGCATCATTCCGATCTCGGCGGCTTCGCGGCTGGCGGCGTCGCGGGCGGGATTCGCGAGATCTATCTCGAAGGCTTGCGCCTGCCCATGGTGAAGCTGCTCAAGCGCGGGGTCGAGGACAAGGAGCTGTTCGCCGTCATCGCCAATCAGATCCGGGTCCCGGACAAGACGCTGGGCGACATTCGGGCGCAGGTTTCATCGCTCATGGTGGGTGTCGACCGCATGGACCGGCTGTTTCGGAAATACGGCCGGACCACCGTGCAGCAGGCGTGTCGCGATCTGCTCGACTACTCGGAGCGGCGCATGCGGCTGGGGCTGCGCCACATCCCCGCCGGCACCTACGAGGCGGACGACTTCATCGATGATGACGGCGTCAACGAGCAGCCGATTCGGGTCGCCGTCAAGCTCACCATCAGCAATGATCGCGCCATTGTCGATCTCTCCGGCTCCGATCCGCAGGCCGAGGGCAATACCAACTCGACCATCGCCAACACCTATGCCGCCGTTTATTACGTGATGATCGCGGTGGTGGACCCGCACATGCCGCCCAATTCCGGCTGTTACCGCCCGATCGAGATCATCACCCGGCCTGGGACCGTGGTCGACCCGCTCCCGCCGGGAGCGGTGGCCGCGCGCACGAACTGCTCGCAGAAGATCGTGGAAGCCATGTTGCGCGCGCTCGCTCCCGCGCTGCCGGATCGGGTGGTCGCCGGAGGGCATGCTCAGATCACGACCTGCGCGTTCGGCGGCCGCGACGCCCAAACCGGGGCGCCCTTCATCTTTACCGATATCCAGGGCGGAGGGAACGGCGGGCGACCTTACGCCGACGGCGCCGACGGGCAGGACAGTCATCTGCCGCGTTTCATGAACACGCCGGTGGAAGCCGTGGAGCAGCGTTTCCCCGTCCGCATCGAGCGCTATGAGCTTATTCGCGACAGCGGCGGCGCCGGCAAGTTTCGCGGCAGCCTGGCGCTGCGCCGCGATATTCGCGTGCTTGCCGGGCCGGTGAGCTTTGCGCGCTATGCCGACCGTCACAAGATAGCGCCGCGCGGCTTGTTCGGCGGGCAGGATGGCGCGACCGGCGCGTTCCTGCTCAATCCCGGCACACCGCACGAACGCCGACTGAAATCCAAGGGCCTCGACATCCTGCAAGCCGGCGATCTCGTCAGCCTGCGCCTGCCGGGAGCGGGGGGCTACGGAGCCGCGCGCGAACGCAGCCTCGATGCGATCGAGCGCGATCTCCGCGACGACAAGGTGAGTGTCGAGGCGGCACAGTCGCACTATGGCGTCACCGTCGATGGCGAGACGCTGCGGGTGGAGCGGAGGCGCTAGGCTTGCCTGTAAATCCCTGTAAAGGGGGCGGGGCGACAGCCAAAACCTGCAAAAAAGTGAGTACCAGCAAGGACATACGCCGAAATGGCAGGATCAGGAACAGGGAAGAACAGGAAATAACAGGGAAAATCACGCCTTCCCGCATATCGCGATCACAACTGCCAACGAAGATGATGAGCATCCGGCGAAAGCGCTCCCGCACTTCCTCGAGTGCAGACTTCCGCCTATGTCCCTCGTCCGAGCACCGCAAGCTTAGTCGAATCGCTTCCAAGCACACACGCATTGGCGACGCGCAGCCCGCTTGAGCGCAGCCAAAAATAAACCCGGCGCGGTAAGCCGGCCGGGCGTGAACACATTTGTGAAGGATAGCCCTTTATACACGAGTCACGTAACAGCTCAACGGAGTGCAAGTTGTATGTCTGCGGACCTACAACGCCGTTGCCACGCGGCCCCTGGCCGGCCCGGGAGCTCAATTCATCAGCAACACCATGCGTCCGCGCTTCACTTCACCGTTCTCCACGAGGCGATGGGCCAGCACGCCTTCTGCAAGCGGCAGCTCCTTGGCGACGCGCGGCTTGAACACACCGGCCTCGACCAGGCGGCAGACGCAATCCAGCATAGCGTGGTCATCATCGACTCTCACGTTCTGAACCCTGATGCGGTACTCCCTGCCGCGATCCTCGATGGGAGCCGCATTGAAACAGATCAGCTTTCCGCCCGGTTTGAGCACCCGGTACGAGCGCTCGTGCACCTCCCCGCCCTGGGTGTCGATGGCCACGTCGTGATCGGCCACGGTGCGGGAGAAATCCTCTCGATCGAACGCGACCACGAACTGCGCCCCAAGCCCGTGCAGGTAATCGCGGTCGCATTCGCGACAAGTTGCGGTGACGACCGCGCCTAAATGCCGAGCCAGCTGCACGCAAGCGCCGCCGACCGCGCCGGCCGCGCCATGCACCAGCACGCGGGCGCCCGAGGCAACGTTGTCGCTCGCAAAGGCGCTCACCGCGCACACGCCCTCGTGGATGACGGCAGCCGCCTCAGAAAAGCCAACGTTGGCCGGAGCGAGCGCCACCTTCCCGCGCCGGCGAACGATTTGCTCGGCGCAGCTGCCGTTCTCGTCGTGAGCAGCGGCGAACACGACGCGCTCGCCGATGTGCAGATCATTCACACCTTCGCCGCGAGCGATGACTTCGCCCGCTCCGTACCGGCCCGGAATTTTGGGAAAGCTGACGGCGAAGTGCCGCAGCAGCAGCCCGGCGCGGAGCTTGCAATCGCCGGGGGCGACGCTCGCCGCGCACACGCGAATGAGCACCTCGCCGGACCCGGGGCGCGGGTCCTCGAGCTCCCGCAGCCGGAGCACGTCCGGTCCGCCGTATGCCGCATAGAGCAGGGCTTTCATCTTCGCGCGGCGGCGCGAGGAAGCGCGGTTCTCAATCTGCGATAGGCATGGCGGCAAACGGCTCTAGCTGTCCGAACTGAGCTTCCTACTGCGTTCCAGTAAATGCG
This sequence comes from uncultured Alphaproteobacteria bacterium, assembly GCA_963841705.1. Taxonomy (GTDB): domain Bacteria; phylum Pseudomonadota; class Alphaproteobacteria; order Rhizobiales; family Xanthobacteraceae; genus VAZQ01. The sequence continues at coordinate 53,757 of CAWJDY010000017.1, read as the reverse complement.
ACGCATGCTCCTGCCGAAGTAAATTTCGATAGTGATGGACCATCGTTTCGATGCTCTCGACCATCGGCCCGACACGCTCACGACGTGACTCGGAAATCAATCCAGCCTTTTCTTTGAGCAAACCTCCGACACGGTCGATAGCATTCAGTTCGTCGGCTAGATTCGGGTTCGAGACGTCCCAAGTGTTACTTGCACTATATCGCCGCCGTGCCCCCCGTCAGGCCGCCTCCGTCACGCGTGCGAGAGCACGGCGTACCGCATCGGGCTCGCGAGCAATGACCTCCAGGTATGCTTGCGCCGCTTGATCGGGATCGCGACGGTGCTGTTCCCAATCGCGCAGTGTCCCAAGGGGGATGTGAAAGATCTTGGCAAACTCGATTTGCGACATGTGAAGAGCCCAGCGAATGCGCTTGGCCAGCGAAACGCGACCAACGGGTCCAACGCTACCGGGCTCGCGGTCCTCGACCGGCAATGCGGTGCGATCAGCTCGCGCCTCGGCCAGAACCTGATCGTTGGTTTTTGAGCGCAGTCGAGCCCACTTATCCGGCGTCATCCCATGCGCTTTTTCATCAATCCCCATTCCGCGTCGGCGCGTTTGCTTCGTTGTAATCGATCTGCTCACGGTACGTTGCCTTTCTAGCCGAGATGATGCGTTTGCGATGGCCGCGCTCGACGAAACACGCCGTCAAAAGCACGTCACCGACGAGGCCTGTGATCAGTTGCCTGTCCTCGTCTGGCTCATCCAGATCGAGCCGATCGATCGCGTTCGGATCGTCGAATACGAGCCGGGCAAGCTCGAAGGTCACGCCATGCTCGCGATCATTCCTCTTCGCTTTCCGATCGTCCCATTCGAATTCATCGTGGCGCATCCTATACTGGTATGCCGTACTGCGTCAAAGGCGCAAGCTTTAGCCTGATGCTAACCAATTTTTTGTTCTTTGTTTGTTCACGGGCTCGCGGCAGCTATAATCGGGCCGTAAATATCGAGTCGAACAGGAGTTGGCGCTCTGGCCCGGCTATAACCCCGGGTCAAGGGAGCGACCTATGACTCAGGCTGCCCATTGCCGTTAGCGCACGACTCCGCTTCCCGTCCATTACGCGTCGCGGATCTAGCTGGCTGATTCAAATACCAGGCACCCGCGAACCAGGCCGACGAGAGCCGAAACGATGCCGACGTCCGGCGTTAGTGGGACCCGGCCGTGGCTACGGGGAAATCCGGATGCAGGCGATCGGTCAGGTCGGCGACGATGTTCTCCTTGTCGTCTACACCGATCGTGGTAGCGCACGTCACATCATTTCGGCCCGGCTCGCCAGTAGGAAGGAACGCAGATCATGGCACTCGTTCGCAGAACACTGGAAAACATCCGAAGGCTACAGCCGCGGATCAATCGCGCCAAGATCGATGCAGCGACTGAAACCGACATCCGGCGGCACATGCGCGAGGATGATCAAGAGGAGACAGACCTCGCGGGATTCGCTCCGATAATCCCGCCCCAGTTGCTGCGCAAGCAGCTCGGGATGACGCAGGACGAATTTGCAAAAGCCCTGCGCATCCCTCTGTCGACCTTGCGCAACTGGGAGCAAGGCCGGGTACTGCCGGACCCGGCTGCTCGCTCGCTCTTGACCATCGTGGCGAAGAATCCCAAGGCCGCGCTCAAGGCGCTTGCTGCGTGATGCGGGCATTGACCACGTGCTGCGCGCTCACGCGCACTCCCATTAGCTAATCGACAGCGTTTAGTGCAGCGACCAGCTTGCGCGCAGGCGCAGAATGTCGCCCTTGAACTCGGCCGATGGCATTATATTCAGGGCCGAGAAAGTCACTGCCGCGCCATTGATGCCGAGGATCGAAAGTTGCCAGCCTGCGCGTGATCATGCGTTTCCCAATCACGGTTGGGCATGCGTTAACGAACAATGCTAATGGATTGTGGTTGTTTGGTCTTGGCAGAACACCCATGAGCTACGCCAATCATCTCTTGCACAAGCCTTCGCGGCGCCTGCCCGCGCGCGTGGTGATCATCGGGGCAGGCACCATCGGGCCGGACATCGGCTATTACCTCAAGACCGCGCTTCCCGACCTCATGCTGCATCTCGTCGACGTGGCGCAAGCCCCGCTCGATCGCGCCGTCGAGCGATTCAAGAGCTATGCGCAAAAAGGCGTGGAGCGCGGCAGGCTCGGCACGGAGCAGGCGCAGCGGGTCATGCAGAACGTGCACGCGACGCTCGACTACGCCGTCGCTCGCGATGCGGATTGGGTCATCGAGGCGGCGACCGAAGCGATCGCGCTCAAGCGCCGGATCTTCGCGCGAGTTGAGGAGATCGTCTCTCCGCAGGCGATGATCACCTCGAATACGAGCTCGCTCCCGGCTGAGCGCATCTTCGCCGACCTGCGTCACAAGGAGCGTGCGACGGTGACGCATTTTTTCGCTCCGGCGTGGCGCAATCCCATTGTCGAGGTGATCCGCTGGCCGGGCGCCGACGCGCGATTGCTGGACGACCTCAACTGGATCTTCAGCATGACCGGCAAGGTGCCTCTGGTGACTGCCGATGTCCCCTGCTTCATGCTCGACCGCATCTTCGACAACTGGTGCAACGATGCGGCGCTCCTGCTCGATCAAGCGAGCGCGGCGGAGATCGATACGGTCGCCATGGAGCTCGTGCACGCCGGGCCGTTCTTCGTGCTCAATCTCGCCAACGGCAATCCCATCATCATCGAGACCAATACGCTGCAGGCCGAGGCCGAAGGCGCGCACTACCGCCCCGCCGGCATTTTCCATTCCGTGCAGACCTGGCGCACCGTGGCAGCGGGCAAGCAGGTCGAGGTCCGTCCCGAGATCAGGTCGCTCGTCCGCGACCGGATGCTGGGGATCCTGATCTCGCAGACGGCGGATGTTCTCGACCGCAAGATCGGCGATGCTGCCGATCTGGAGCTCGGCTGCCGTCTTGCGCTGGGATTCAAGCGCGGGCCGCTCGAGATCATGAAGGGGCTCGGCGATGTCGAGGTCGGCCGGATCGTCGAGCGTATGCGGCATGAACGCCCGGGCTTGCCGCAGCCGCATCGGAGGCTTGGCGATTATCAGAATTTCTTCCGCTACGTGCAGAGCGATCACGTCGGCGACGTGAAGGTCATCACGCTGCGCCGCCCGGAGGCGCTGAACGCGCTCAGCGACGAGGTGACCGACGAGATTCTGGCGCTGATCCGGCGCTGGGAAGGCGAGGATGCCGTGCGAGGCTTTGTGCTCAGGGGTTACGGCCCGCGCGCGTTCTGCGCGGGCGCCGACATCGGCCGCTTCCCGGCTGTGCTGGGGAATGCTTCCGGCGCGGCGCAATACGCGCGCGACTGCGCGCGACTGCTCGTCCACATCGATGCCATGCGCAAGCCGGTGGTCGCGGCGCTCAACGGCATGGCGTTGGGCGGCGGCCTCGAGCTGGCGCTGCGCTGCCACGGGATCGTCGCTCTCTCCGGCGCTGTCCTGCAATTTCCGGAAATCACGCTGGGGATCGTGCCCGCGCTCGGCGGCATGGTGGTGCCCTATCGGCGGTGGCCGCAGGCAGCGGCCGAGTTCCACGACATGATCCGCGGGGCCGCGCGCATGCCGGCCAAGACCGCGCACGCGCTGGGTGTCATCGACGTGCTCGCGCATGACCATGCCGGTCTGATCGACGCGGCGGTCGCCCGCGTGCACGCGCTCTCGGGAAGCTTGCCGCGCCAGCGGTTTGGCGAAGGCGGGGTCAGCATCGCGCCGCCGCTCCCGATGGAGCCCATCGCAGCGAACGGCACGCGCCTGAGCCGTGAGGTCATCGGCATCATCGAAGCGGCGATCACCGAGGCGGCGGCGGCAACGCGTTTTGAAGCCGCGCTCGAAGTCGGTTATCGCGCGTTCGGGATCAGCGCCTGCACTGCGGCGGCACGGGAAGGCGTGCAGGCCTTCCAGCAGCGCCGGGCCCCTGATTTTGCCAAGACGGGGTAATCGTATTGTCACCACGCGGCGCGCGAAGAACGTGCAGCTTGAGCCCGCGCACTTTTTCGCCGCGAGCATGAGAAGCGGCTTCGCGCAGCCCCTGCATGATCCGCAGAGCTGATTTTGTCATGTTCTTCTCCGAAAGCCTCAAGCCTCCGACCCGTCAAACAGGTAGGACGGAGGCGCGATGCAGCGCAAGGCCGAGTTCCCCGGATGTCGCTCCGCTCATCCGGGCTACTTCTACATCGTTCGGGACGCGAAACCGAGATAACTCTCGACCACGCGCGGGCTGGCGGCGAGATCGGACGCGCGTCCTTCCTGAACGAGCTCGCCCATCTCGAGCACGTAGCCGTAATCGGCGATCTGCAGGGCGGCGCGGGCATTCTGCTCCACCAGCAGGATGGACACCCCGGTCGATTTGAGGTCGGCGATGACGTGAAATATCTGGCGCACGATCGTCGGCGCGAGGCCGAGACTGGGCTCATCCAGCATCAGCAGCACGGGCCTGGCCATCAGCGCCCGGCCGAGCGCGAGCATCTGTCGCTCCCCGCCGGAAAGCGTCGCAGCGAGCTGCTTTCGCCGCTCCTTGAGGTGGGGAAATCGCCGGTAGATCGCTTCCATGTCGGCCTTGAGGTCGCGCGCGCCTGCGCGCATGCGGGCAAACGCCCCGAGCACAAGATTGTCCTCGACCGACAGCTCGCCGAACAGCTCGCGCCGCTCCGGGACCAGACAAAGACGCGGAACGCGCTCCTCGGTGGGCAGCCCCGAGAGCTCCTGGGCGTCATAGCGGATCGAGCCCTGCGACGGCAGAAGCCCCATCAATGCCGCGAGCAACGTGGTCTTGCCAGCCCCGTTAGGGCCGATGACGGTAACGATTGCCCCTTTCTCCACGTTGAGATCGAGCCGATGCAGGACCTCCGCCTTGCCGTAACCCGCCGAGAGCCCGCGGACTTCAAGCCCGCTCATGCGACGCTCCCGAGATAGGCCTCAATCACCGCAGGATTGGCCTGGATGTCCTCGGGCGAACCTTCCGCGAGCTTCTCGCCGAAATTCATCACGATCAGCCGATCAACCAGGCCCATGACGAACTCCATGTCGTGCTCGACCAGGAGAATGCTCAGCCCGGAACGGCGAAGCGTCTGAACGAGCTCGGCGAGCGCCTTCTTTTCCAGATAACGCAAGCCCGCCGCCGGCTCGTCAAGCAGCAGCAGCACCGGGTCGGCGCAGAGTGCGCGCGCCACTTCCAGCATGCGTTGCGAACCCAGCGGCAGCGTGCCGGCGGGGTCGAACGCCTGTCGGCGCAGCCCGACCTGATCCAGCCGCTGCGACGCCTCGTAGCGCAGACGTGCTTCCTCGGCACGGTCGAGCCGCAGGCTGGCTGCGAGCACGCCATCCCGCCCGCGCAGATGCGCGCCCAATGCGGCGTTCTCCAGCGTGCTCACGAGGGGAAGGATGTTGACGTGCTGAAAAGTCCGCGCAATGCCGCGGCGGGCGATCTCGCGTCCAGTGAGATGCTCGATGCGCTCGCCCCGAAACACGATCCGGCCGTCCCCCACCGGCAACACTCCGGTCATCAGATTGAATGCCGTGCTCTTGCCGGCGCCGTTGGGGCCGATCAGCCCGAGAATCTCGCCGGCGCGCATCTCGAACGACAGCTCCTTCACCGCCGCCAAGGCGTCGAACCATTTGCTCACGCCGCGAAGCTCGATCAGCGGCTCGCCCTGCGCCGGCTGCGCTCGTGTCGGCAACGGTTGCGCGCGCGCCGGCAGCATGCGCTTGGTATCGGCGGGGATCAGCCGGGCGAAATACGATGCCAGCCCATCACGGGTCCAGTGCAGCATGACCACGACGAGAAGACCGAACACGACGATCTCGAAGTTGCCGCTCTGCTCAATGACCTTCGGGAGCAGATCCCTGATCCATTCCCGCAGGAACGTGAGCAGCGCGGCACCGATAATCGCGCCCCAGACTTCGTTTGATCCACCGATTACCGCCATGAAGAGATAATCGATGCTCGCATTCACGCCGAACGGTTGCGGACTGATGAAGCGCAGAAAGTGCGCGTAGAGCCAGCCCGACAGCGCGGCCAGCATCGCGGCGTAGACGAAGACCACGATCTTGAGGCGCGCAGTGTCCACTCCGAAGCTTTCCGCCATGATGGCGCGGGCCTTGAGCGTGCGGATCGCCCGCCCCGAGCGCGAGTCGAGGAGATTGCGCGCGGCGAACAACGCGAGCAGCGTCAGGACCCAGATCAGATAGTAGAACGTGCGGCCGTCCCCCAAGCGCACGCCCAGCACGGTGAGGGGCGGGATTTGCGCAATGCCGGAATATTTTCCGAGCCATTCCAGATTGCCGAGAAGGTAGTAGATGGCGATCCCCCATGCGATGGTGCCAAGCGGCAGGTAATGGCCGGAGAGCCGCAGGGTGATGAAGCCGAGAAACAGCGCGATGATGCCGGTAAGCGCGATTGCCGCCGGCAGGCTGAGCCAAGGCGACAGTTCGTAGCGGGTGGTGAGCACGGCGGTGGTATAGGCGCCGATGCCGACGAAGGCGGCCTGCCCGAACGACATCTGCCCGGCAACGCCGGTGAGCAGAACGAGGCCGAGCGCAACAATGCTGGCGAGCCCGGTATAGTTGAGCAGCGTCACGTAGAATTCCGGCAGGACGAGGGGGGCGATCATCAGGAGGAGTACGGCCGCAAGCGTCAGGTTGCGCCGGCTCATGGCTCCTCTTCCTCCTCGATCCGCCGGGTCGCGAGGGAACGCCAGAGCAGCACGGGGATGATCAAGGTGAAGACGATCGACTCCTTGAACGCGCTCGCCCAGAAGGACGAGAACGATTCGAGCAATCCCACCAGCAACGAGCCGACCACAGCGAGAGGATAGCTCGTCATGCCGCCAATGATGGCGCCGACGAAGCCCTTCAGACTGATGAGAAAGCCGGTGTCGTAATAAATCGTCGTGATCGGCGAGACCAGGATGCCGGAGACGGCACCGATCAGCGCCGCCAGCGCAAAGCTGAGGCGGCCGGAGAACTCGGCCGATATTCCGACAAGACGCGCTCCGACGCGGTTGATTGCGGCAGCGCGCAGCGCCTTGCCGTGGACCGTCCGTCCGAACAGAACGGCAAGCACGATCGCGAGGACCACCGCCGTGACCACGACGGCAACGCTCTGACCGGTAATGATAAGAGAGCCGAGCTGGAATTGCAGGCCCGGCAGGATGCTCGAGCGCAGGCCCTCGCCGCCGAAGAAGTAGAGCCCAAGCCCGGTCATCATGTAGTGCACTGCGACGGCAATGATCAGCAGCACGAGAATTGACGCGTTCGCCAGCGGCTGGAAGGCGAGTCGGTAGAGCATCGGCCCCATCAACGTCACGATCGCGAGAGTGACGCCAACCTGTAACAGAACATCATCGGGGCGTGCCGCCGCCGTCCACGCTGCGGCGGCAACGAGCAGGGGGGCGAGCACGTTCCAGCACAAGGACCGCGTCAGTGCGCCCAGCGCGTTTTGCCGGAGAAGCGCCCAGCCGTCGAGCACGGCTACTGCGAGCCCTGCAACGAGGAGCAGATAGACCGTTCCCGGCACCTTGCCCGCCTGCAACGTTGCGAGCGACAGGGCCGCATAGGAGACAAACTCTCCCTGCGGCACAAGGATTACGCGGGTGACGGTGTAGACGACGATGAGTGCGAGAGCGAGCAGGGCATAGATCGCGCCATTGGTGACGGCATCCTGCGCCAGCCACAGGGCGATCTCGCGGTTCATCAGTTACTTCATCAGCCGCCACACGCCATTGTCGACCTGCACGAGGACGCGGGCACGTTTGTCGAGACCGTTATGGTCGCCGGCACTCATGTTGTAGATGCCGTGGGTTCCGACCACATTGTGGACATTTTCCAGCGCGTCCCGCAACGCCTGGCGGAACTCCGGCGTGCCCGGTTTTGCCTTTTGCAGAGCGACGGGAACGGCGGCGTTGAGCAGCAGAAAGCCATCGTAGCTGTAGCCGCCGAAGGCATTGCGGCTGCCTTCGCCAAATGTCTGCTCGTAGCGTCTGGTGAAATCCAGCGCCACCGGCTTGATCGGGTTATCATCCGGCAGTTCCTCCGGAACGATGAGCGGGCCTGTGGGCGCGATGGCGCCCTCGACCGCCTTGCCTCCGACCTTGATGAACTCGCGGTTGACGGTTCCGTGGTTGTGATAGATCTGTTTCTTGTAGCCGCGCTCGACAAAGCCCACATGCGGAAGCGCGCCGCCGGTGCCCGACCCTCCGACGACGATCGCGTCCGGATTGGCTGCAAGCACCTTGAGCACCTGGCCGGTGACGCTGGTATCGGCGCGGCCATAACGCTCCTCCGTCACCACCTTGATTCCGGCGGGGGCCCCTTCCTGCTCGGTCGCTTTCAGGACGAGATCGCCCCAGGAGTCGGAAAAGCCGATGTAGCCCACGGTCTTCACGCCACGAGCCTTCATGTGCTCGACCACGGCGCTCATCATGAGCGGCGTCGGCTGTGGGACAACGAACACCCATTGCAGCTTGTCCGGGGGAAGCGCCACCGGCGAGAGCGCGATCAACGGCACCTTCATCTCGTCGGCGATTTGCGCGATCTGCGTTGTTGACGGTACCGAGACCGAGCCCATCACCGCATCGACGTTGTCCTCGGTGATGAGCTTGCGCGCATTCTTTGCCGCTTCGGTCGCATCGGTCTTGTCCTCGTACATGATCACCTTGACGGGGTGGCCGGCGATCGTCTTCGGCATCAGCTGGAAGGCGTTCTTGTAATGGATGCCGAGCGAAGCGCCCGGTCCCGTGGCTCCCATGGTGAGCCCGAAGGTGATCTCCTGGGCTGCCGCGCCGGTCACCGATGCAAACGCCAGCGCCAGAGCAAGTGACAGAGGTCGAATCATGGTGCTTTCCTCAGATCAGCCTTGTTCGTGATTTTCGCGCAAGCATGGAGCATCTCGCGGGCATGCTCAAGATGCTTCAGACGCGGCTGTAGCCCGCATGAGCGGAGCGACATGCGGGCTCACGGCAGGAGACGCCCCGGATATCGCTTCGCTCATCCGGGCTACTGTTTCCACGCCACGATCCCGTCGGCGGCGAGCGCATCGATGTCACCCTCCGCGTAGCCGGCCTGGACCAGCACGCGCCTGGTATCGGCGCCGTAGCTCGGGGGGAAAGTGAGCTTTCCGCTGGCGCCTTCGACATCAACCGCCATCGGCTGCATGCGAACCACCTTGCCGTTGGGCATCAGCGTCTGCGTGAGCCTGGGCGCGAGCTGCGGCAGCTCGCGCACCTGCGGAATGTTGAAAATGCGCGTTGCCGGGATCGTGGCCGAGCGCAGGTCATGGAGCAGCTCCTCCACCGTGTGCCGGCTCGTGACTGCCGCCATGTCGCGATGAATGGATTGCCGCTCCTTGTGACGGCCTTCGTTGGTGGCCCGCACCGGGTTGGCAACGCATTCGAATTTGGGCACCGCGGTCAAGCGGCGCCACTGCACGTCGCTGCCGATCGCGAGATAGACGAAGCCGTCCTTTGCCGGATAGACGTTGGTGGGGATGAACTTGCGGTGCTCGTTGCCGGCGCGCGTGATCTCGTTTGGCTCGCAATCAAAATCGATCAAGGGGAGCACGGTGATGAGCCATGATGCAGCGGCCTGCAGCATGGAAACATGGATCGCCTTGCCGCGCCCGGTCTCGTTGCGCTCGAGCAGCGCCAGCATCACATTGGCATAAACCTCGTCCCCGGCTTTGAGATCGATCACCGGCACGCCCATCTGGGTGGGCGCGCCCGCCGGATCCCCGGTGACCTCCATGTAGCCGCACATCGCCTGGGTGACTGGATCATAGCCGGGCACATCCGGGTATTCCGGTCCCATCGCCGAGATGCCGGCCCAGATCAGGTCCGGCTTGACCGCACTGAGCGCGGTGTAACCGATGCCGAGCGCCTGGTAGCGTGAGGGCAGCGTATTGCAGCAGAAGACGTCGACCTCGAGGGCAGTAATCAACCGCCGAAGAATTTCCTGCCCGCGCGGATGCTTGAGGTTCAACGCGATGGCTTCCTTGCCCACATTGGGCGCAATGAAGTAGCTGCGCCGATCCTCGTCGGCGACGCGGCTGCCGATATAGCGGTTGGGATCGCCGGGAAGACCGCCGTCTGCCTTGGTCGCCTCGATGCGGATCACGCGCCAGCCGAGTTGCGCAAAGCGCAGCGTCGCCGAAGGCATCGACAGCGCCTGCTCCAGACTGAGGACCGTGCGGGATCTCACCGATCCGCTCCGTACATCTTCCGCGCGGCATCCGGGGAGATCATGCCGTCGCGGATCTCTTGCCGGAGCTTCGCGCGGTCGCGCTTGGTCGGATCGCCGTACCCGCCGCCACCGCCCGCCTGCTGGTGATAGACGGTGCCGCGCGGCACGCCGGCGATCAGGTCCTTGTTGCGCGGTTTGACCACCGTGCCGTCTGGATAGGTGAGCCGAATGAAGTTGAGCGAGCCGCTGCCGCCGCCGAACAATCCGAATGCGGGCTCGAAGTCGCCGTCCCCGAAAACGACGACCTGAGTGTCGTCCGAGCCGATCTCGAAAATGGTCTCAACTCCAAGCCCGCCGCGCCATTGTCCGGGGCCGGCGAAGTCCGGCAGCAACTCGTGCTTGATCAGCCGATGCGGCGTCTGCTGCTCGAACATCTCATAATCCTGATCCAGCACGCCGCCCGATGCATCGATCATGCCGATGTGGTCGTAGCCATCGGTCCCTTGCAGGGCGCCGGAGCCCCCCTTGAGCCCCATGAAACCGATATCGACGTAGCGCTCGTTCTTCTCCCGATCGAGGCCGGTCGTCAGCGAGCACAAGAGATTGTTCCAGCCCGCGGTCACCCGTTCCGGCATGGCCGGCGCCAACGCGCGCTGAATAGCTTCCGCGTTGGGCGGGCAGAGGTGATTTCCGAAAGTGGTCGCCTTCGGGTACGCGGCGTTGAGTATCGTGCCCTGGGGAATGATGATCTCGATCGGCGCGACCATTCCCTCATTGTGAGGGATGTCCGGATTGACCATCTGCAGCAGGGTCAGGATCGTCGCCGAGGCGCTTGACGTAAAAGTCCCGTTCACGAAGCCGTCGGTCTGCGCGTCGGTTTTCGAGTAATCAAACCGGATACGCTTGTCCTCGACCGTGATGGTAACACGAATGGTGAAGATCGATCCCTCGTGCCGGCCGTCGTAGTAGACCCGGCCTTCGCCGCTGTAGACCCCATTGGGGATGGCCGCGATCTCGCTTTCCATCATCTTGCGGGTGGCATCGAACAGCGCCTGCTTGTGCGCTTCGAAGCTGGCACGGCCATATTTCTCGAGGAGCGCAAGCATTCGGCGCTCGCCGACACGGCACGCGCCGATCTCCGCCTTCATGTCGTGCTGCACGACATCAAAACGGATGTTGGCGAATATCAGGTCCCATACATCCTTGCGCAGTCGCCCCCTCTCGTAGACCTTGACCGGCGGAATGCGCAGCGCCTCCTGCCAGACCTCAACCGCGTTGGGATTGTAGCCGCCCGCAACCGCGCCCCCGATATCGGCCTGGTGGCCTTTCACCGCGGTCCAGGCGACCAGCTCGTCTTCGAAGAATATGGGCTTGTACACGGCAACATCGTTGTTCTGGTTGCCCATGGAGAAAACGTCGTTATGAAAAATGACGTCCCCGGGATGAATGTCGTCGCCGAAATAGTTGCGGATGTACTTGCAAACAGGCGCGAGCGAGAAGGCGAGGATGGGCAGGTTCTCGGTCTGCTCGAGCATGCGGCCCTCGGCATCGTAGAGACCCGTCACGTAGTCCTTGGCCTCGCTCAGGATCGGCGACTGGGTCGCCCGCTGCATGGATGTGGACATCTCGTCCGTGATCGAGCGGAAGGTGCGCGCGTAAACCGAGGTGAGAATCGGATCGATCGTCATGTCGGGGCCGCAGGGCGGATACTCCATACCTCCCCCTGAAAGGGGGAGGTCGACTGCATTTGCCCCGGCCTTGCGCCGGGGCAAATGCAGTCGGGTGGGGGTGCTGCGCTCAGCGCTGGGATTTGCTGACCATCTCGGCTGCCAATTGACCCCCACCCGGCGACCCCCGACAAGGTCGGGGGTCGCCGACCCCGGATCAAGTCCGGGGCAGGCTCTCCCCCTTTCAGGGGGAGGTATTGCGGAGCTTGCTGCGCCGCTGAGTGCATATGCGATAGCGCTGTCCTGCGGGCAGAGGAGAGCGCGTCGGAATTGCGCACCAGGTCGGGGCGGTCCTTGCGGTGGAGCACAAAGGATCGATGACGGTCGACCATGCAATCGAAGCTGGCCGACACCAGCACGGTCATGGTCACGGTCTCGATCAAGGCAGGGCCGGCAATCCGGTTGCCGCAGCGCAAGCGGTGCCCGTCATACACGGCAATGGCCTCGAACGATCCTGTTTCGGGGATATACGCCAGGCGTTTTTGCTTGAGGGCAGCGGTTGCATCCTCGCCGCTCTCCTCCTCCACGGGATAATCGGGCCGCTCGGTCTCGCCAACCGCCTGAACACGGAGATTGATGATCTCGATGGGCGTTCCCTCCGCCTCCAGACTGTATCCGAACGAGCGATTGTGCGCCTCGTGAAATGCGCGCGCGATAGCCTCGCTGTCGCAGTCCGCGACCCACTTTTCCGGAACGTGAAACGATACCTCGTGGTACTGCTTGGCATAGCGGCAATCAAAGCGGACGCGGAACTGCCGCAGCTCGCGCGCCACATGCTCCTGCTGCAGGAGCCGATCGCCTTCGCGTCGCATCTCGTCGAGAATGCGCTTGAGCCGCGGCCAATCCACCCGCGCCAGTCGCGCGACGAAGGTGCGCACGAAATCATGCGCAAGCTGGGACAGCAGCATGCCATAGGCGCAGAGCACGGAGGCTGAGGCGGGCACGATCTGCAAGGGGATCTCGAGCTCAGTGCAGATGAGGCACGAATGCATGGGCCCGGCGCCGCCGGCCGCGACGAAGACGAATTCGCGCGGATCGAAGCCGCGTTTGATGGTCACTTCCCGCACCCCCTGTGCCATGTTGTTGCAGGCGATGCGGTAGATGCCGGCGGCCGCTTGCTCCAGGGTCAATCCCATCGGTTTTGCAATCTGGGTCTCGATCGCGTGCCGCGCCGCGGCCGGATCAAGACGCATCTTGCCGCCAGCAAAATAATCCGCATCGAGGTAGCCCAACACGAGGTTGGCGTCGGTCGTGGTCGGCAGCGTGCCGCCCCTGCCGTAGCAGGCGGGGCCCGGTGCGGCTCCGGCGCTCTGCGGGCCCACGCGCAGCAAGCCGCCCTCATCCAGCCAGGCGATCGAGCCGCCCCCCGCCCCGATGGTGTGAATGTCGAGCATGGGGAGCGCAATCTTGTGCCGTGCGATCTCGCCATCATTGACCGTTCCCGGCGTGCCGATTGCCACCGAGGCCTCGAAGCTGGTTCCACCCATATCCGTGGTGATGCAGCGGTCACTACCCAGAGCCTTGGCGAAGAACAGCCCGGCTGCGGGGCCGCCGGCCGGCCCCGAGAGCAGGGTGAGCGCCGCCTTCCGCCGCGCCAGCTCCGGCGAGATCACGCCGCCGTTCGACTGCATGATCAGGAGCACGCCGCGGAAGCCGGCTTCGTGCAGGCGCGTGACCAGGCGGTCGAGATAGCGGTTGAGCTTGGGGCCCACATAGGAGTTGAGCGCGGTCGTGCTCACGCGCTCATAGAAACGGATCGACGGCAGCAGATCGGTCGATACCGTCAGATAGGCATCGGGCAGTTCGCGCCGCAGCAGCTCGGCTGCCGCCTGCTCGTGCGCCGCATCGGCGAAGGCATTCATGAAGCAGATCGAGACTGCCTCGACGTTCTCCTGCTTGAGCAAGGCGATCGCGCGCCTGATCTCGTCGATCGAGAGCGGCTCGATCTCCTTGCCGTTGCGGTCCAGCCGGCCGCCGACACCGATGCGCAGATAGCGCGGCACCAGCGGCGTCACATTGGTGTAGCGGTTGTCGTACTGCCGCTCGCGAATGCCGCGCCGCATCTCGAGCGCATCGCGTACGCCGCGGGTCGTTATGAGCGCCGAGCGTGCGCCGGTATGTGTGAGCGTGGCGTTGGTGGCCACGGTCGTGCCGTGGACGATGGTGTCGATTGACCGGATGAATTCGCCGAAGTCGCTCCGCGGCCCGAGTTGTGCCGCAAATTGCTGGAGGCCTTCAATGACCGCAATCGAGGGATCCTCCGGGGTGGAAAGCACCTTGTGGATCGATGCGGCGGCGCCGTGGCCTGCGACGATGAAGTCGGTGAAGGTTCCGCCGACATCGATGCCGATCTTCAGGCCCATGCCAATAGCTCTACCCGCGGTCGGAGACTTCCAGGACGACCGACATGGCGGTATCGCCCGCGGCACAGCCGGTAAACAGCCCGTATCCGCCGCCACGCAGCGCGAGCTCCTCGATGAGCTCGATGATGGCTCGCGTACCCATCGGCGCCTGCGGATGGCCCCAGACCAGCGAGCAGCCGTAGTTGTTCATGCGCTCGAGCGGCACGCCGGTCTGGCGGGAAAACAGCACATCGTTCAACGCGAAGGGGTTATGCGTCTTGACGGCGTCCATGCGCTCGATCGTGATCCCGGCTTGCTCGAGCGCACGGCGGGCGGCGGGGATCGGAGCTTCCGGCATGTAGGCCAGCTCCGCCCGCGCTGCGCCGAACCCGTGCAGCCGGATGCGGATCTTGGGATCGCTGCTGAGCTCTTTGGCTCTCTCGGGCGAGGTCACGATGATCGCGCTGTTGCCGTCCGCCGGATGTGTCTGCCCGCCGAAAGTGACGCTGCCCCCTTCGATTGCCGGTTTGAGTTTCGCTAGACCTTCGGGCGTGGAAAATCTGATGCCTTCGTCCGAGGCAAGCGTCGCCACCGTCTTGCGAAAGGATGGATCGGGCACCTCGAAGGGCAGGCTCATGTAGCGTTTCTGAAACGCAGCACCGTCGGCAAGCGCGTCGCGATACTGCGCTTCCCGCCGCAGCACGACATCATGCTGCTCCGAGGCGGTGATCTGGTGCCTGGACGCGACATTCTCCGCAGTGCGGACCATGGCATGGCCGCCGAGCGGATCGTGATTGAAATTATCCACCACCCAGTCCTCGTGCGGGCCGGTGCCGCCGAGCCCCTGCGGATTGGGGTAGTAGATGTGCGGTCCGTTGGAGGTGCGATCGCAGGTGAACGCGAGCGAGACCTCGGACAGGCCCGCATCGATCTCCTGTGCCGCCACAAGGAGCGCGCGTGTCCCGGTGGCGCAGGCCTGCATCACCGTTGGGCCGCCCAGATGGGGCATGCCGGCAAGCCCGGCCACCCAGGGCATGCCATAGAAGGAATGCTTCTGCGGTACGGTGAAGCCGAGAACCCCGTGATCAACCGCGTCCTTGGGGATGTTCCGGCGTCCGAGCTCGCGCTTGAGGGTGTAGGCTGCGAACTGGAGCGCGTTGAGGTTGGCAAAGGCACCCTGCCAGCGCGCGAAGGGCGTGCTCCAGTAGGCGCCGTAGGGGATTTCACAGTTGTAGGGCATGCGTGTCCCCGTTGTATCCGTCCGCTTCCAGAGCTTTCGTCAAGCTCGCATTGATTTTGGTCAACTTACATTGAATGGATCAACCTGCACCCGGTCTTTTCCCGCCGCAAGGCGGGCGCCTGCCAGGAACAATGACCATCGTCTGCGAAGTTGCCTTCGTCACACCTCGTCCTGCTCCGTCAGGATTGACCGGTCTCGTCGAATTCATCCGCCATTGGGCGGGCCTGCCCGAGCTCCTCTTTCTTGACCTCTATGCGCCTGCCGCAGGATCAACCGCCGACCCATATGTGGATGAGGGCGCCGCCCCTTCTTGCTTGGCCAAGCTTGCCTTTCCATCGCTCGATGCGCTCGAGCGAGCATCGCGCGGCACCCGCTTCAAGGCCGGCTTGGCCGGCCTGGAGAAGGACGTTCTCAGCTGCACCGCCATGCGGCGCAGCGAGCATGCCGTTGCCGGCGCAGACGCGCCCGCGCTCCTGACCGCACCATTCTCCTACGTCGTGCGGTATCATCGCCCGGCGGAGGACGAGCCGGTATTCGTACGGCACTATCTCGACACCCATCCGCTGCTGCTCGGGCGCTTGCCGCGGATCCGCAACGTCCTGTGCTATGTGCCGTTGGCATGGCGTCACCCCGCCGGAATTCCGGTTGCGGACTACATGCTCGGCAACGAGGTGGTGTTCGATCACAGCGACGATTTCAACGCGGCGATGGCATCGCCCTTGCGGCACGAGTTGCGCGCGCATTTTCGCCAGTTCCCGCCGTTCTCCGGCAGGAACACGCATTACCCCATGGACCGACGCCGGCTGTTTCCCAGTGAGTCGTAGGGCGGGTTATGGGTACTGCGTCACAAACTACTCCAGCCCGTCATTCCGGGGCCGCGAGTGCTCGGATCGGCGCTGCGCGCCGTCCGAGTGCGAGCGGAGCCCGGAATTTATAACCACAGGCCGTGCAGTGATGAAAGTGGTTACGCTGCGGTGGCACACATCACTGCTTGGGGTTATGGATTCCGGGCTCGCAGGCAAATCGGCACGGCCGATTTTCCTGCGCCCCGGAATGACGTCGAGGGGCAACTTGTGACGCAGTACCATTATGCGGATTACGCGACGCGGTACTGGCTGGCGCCAGTATCGCGTCGCTAATCCGCCCTACGAATCCGACGTGAAGGATTGACTCACGCCACCATGCGCCAGAGCTGGGTCGGCTCCTGGAACCGGCCATAGACCTCGACCAGCGCTTTGGTCATCTCGCCCACGCTGGCGTAGGATTTGACCGCCTGCATCAGCGCCGGCATGACGTTCCGGCCGGCGGCGGCATCGGCGCGCAGCGCGCTCAGCGCCCGCTCGACGCCATCGTTGTCGCGCTCGGCCTTCACGCGGCCCAGGTTTTCGATCTGCTCCATTGCGCCCAGCTCGTCATAGGGGTGCATCTCGACATTGGGATTTTCTTCCTCGCTCTCGGTGTAGCAATTCACGCCCACCTTGCGCAGCGCGCCGGTCTCCAGCGCGCGCTGCCGCTGATAGGCATATTCCGAGACACGCTTCTGAATGATCCCGTCGGCGACCGCCTTCACGATTCCCCCGCGGGCATCGACCCATTGCATCGCCTCGACGATCTTTTGCTCCATCTGGTTGGTGAGCGTCTCGACGTAATAGGACCCGCCGAGCGGATCGACCGTATCGGTCAGTCCCATCTCCTCGATCAGGAGCTGCATGGTGCGCAGCGAGATGCGCTGCGCCTTCGGCGTGGGAATGGTATAAGCCTCGTCGTAGCAGCATAGCGCCATGGTTTGCGCGCCGCCGAGCGCGGCAATCAGCGCGTAATAGGCCCCGCGCATGATGTTGTTCTCCGGCTGCTCGATGGTCAGCCCGAAGCCGCCGCCGCCGGCGATCATGCGCATCCAACCGGAAGAGGGTTTCTTCGCGCCGTATTGCTCCAGGATGATCTTGGCCCAGAGCCGTCGTCCGGCCCGGAACTTCGCCACCTGCTCGAACAAGCTGCCGAAGACATTGAAGTTGAACGACAGCCGCCCGGCAAAGTCATCGATGTCGAGCCCCCGCGCGAGCGCCGCATCGGCATAGGCCTTGGCGATACAGAAGGCGTACGCCATCTCCTCGGCCGGCGTCGCGCCGGACTCGCGGATGTGATAGCCGCAGACGCTCACCGGGCTGTATTTGGGCGCAACCTTGGCGCAGTACTCGATCGTGTCGGCGACGAGCTTCATCGAGGGATCGACCGGGAACACCCAGGTGCCGCGGCCGATGAACTCCTTGAGGATGTCGTTCTGCGCCGTGCCGCGCAGCCGGGCGAGGTCGTAGCCGCGCTTTTCCGCCATGGCGAGATACATCGCGATCAGGGTCGCGGCAGCTCCGTTGATGGTGAGCGAGACGGTGATGGCGTCGAGATCGATGCCGTCGAATGCGATCTCGAAATCCTTCAAGGTGTCGACCGCCAAGCCCACGCGTCCCACCTCGCCCATGGCTTCGGGCGCATCGGAATCATAGCCGCACTGGGTGGCGAGATCGAAGGCGACATTGAGCCCGGTCTGGCCGTTGGCGATGAGATACTTGAAACGCTCGTTGGTGTCGGCCGCATTGGCGAAGCCGGTGTACTGGCGCATGGTCCAGGGCCGGTGCCGGTACATCAGAGCGTGGATGCCGCGGGTGAACGGCGGCTCGCCCGGAGCGCTTGCATCGAGCCCGCCGCTCGCGGGCACATCCTGCGCGGTGTAGAGCGGCTTGATCTCGATCCCGCTTTCGTTGACGACGCGAGACACGCTCTCTGCGGTCGCGCGCGGTTTGCCTTGACGCGCCCCGATTTCGCTTTGCGCGGTGGGAGCGATGGTCATTTCACGTTCTCCCGAATGAATGTGACGATCTCCTCGGTGCGGCTTCCCGTGGGAAATACGCCGCGGTATCCAAGTTGGCGCAGCACCATGCGATCGGTTTCCGGAATGTTGCCGCCGACGATCCACAGCTTGTCGTGCAGGCCGTGGTCGAGCAAGAGGTCGCGGACCCGACGGCAGAGCGGCAGATGCGTGCCGGAAAGGATGGATAAACCAACCACGTCTGCATTGGTCGCCTTCGCGGCCTTGGCGATAGCCTCAGGGGTTTGCCGCAGCCCGGTATAGGTGACCTCGAAGCCCGCACCGAGCAGGGCCTGCACCACCACCTTGGCACCGACATCGTGTCCGTCCAGTCCGGGCTTCGCCAGCAGCACCTTGATCTTGCGATCGGTCACCCCGCAAGCTCCTTGGCGATGATCAGCTTGAGGATCTCGCTGGTGCCGCCTCCGATCAGCGTGAAGCGGATGTCGCGCAGATGCCGCTGGACCGCATATTCCATGCTGTAGCCGTAGGAGGCCATGATGCGGGCGGCCTTGTCGCAGATCTGCGCCGCAGCTTCCGAGGCGAACAGCTTGGCCATGGCGGCCTCCTTGTGATGCGGCTTGTCGTTGTCCTTTAGCCAGGCAGCGTAATGCACCAGGCGGCGTGCCGCTTCCAGCTCGGTCCCCATCTCGGCGAGCTTGAGCTGGATCGCCTGATAGCGGTTGATCGGCTTGCCGAATTGCTGCCGCTCGCCGGCGTAGCGGATTGCCTCCCCTAGCGCTCCGCGCGCCCCTCCGAGCGCCAGCGCCCCGGTGACGATGCGGATCTCGGCAAGGAGCTTGCGCAGATGGGTCTCGCCGTCCCCTTCCTCCCGGCTCAGGCGATGGCTGTTCGGCACGAAGCAATCATCGAGCGCAAGCTCGGAGGTGGGCAGCGCCCACACGCCCATCTTTGCAATCGCCTTGCCCACGTGCAGGCCGGGAAAATCTTTCTCCAGAAGAAAGATCGTCAGCTTGCGCTCATTGCCCGCGCGGGCGAACACCGTGAAGAAGTCGGCCACCGGCGCCGACGTCACCCACATCTTCTGCCCTTTGAGGCGATAGCCGCCTTCGGTCTTCACCGCGGCCGTCGCGATGCTGCCGAGATCGCTGCCCGCATTCGGCTCGGTCATGCAGATCGCCCCGATCTTCTCCCCGCGCAGGGCCGGAACGAGCAGGCGGTTGCGGATGTCGTCGTTGCCGAGCAGCTCCAGAAACTTGGTGCCCATGAGCGACTGCATGGTCACGCACCCCGCAAGCGACATGGAGCCGCGCGCGATCTCCTCCAGCGCGAGGCAGAGCGTCACCAGGTCCGTGTCGAGCCCGCCGACCTCGGCGGGATAGCGCATGGCGAAGAACCCAAGCGCGCCGAGCTCCTTGAACAGCGCATGCGGGAAGGCATGCGCTTCGTCCATCGCGGCGGCTTGCGGCACGATCTTGTCATCGCAGAACCGCGCGAACGTGTCCTGAATTTGCCGCTGCTCGTCGGTGAGGTCGAAATTCATATCAGTTTGACTCGGGCACATCACGAGAGTCATCCTCGACACAATCCAGCCCTCAACGAACCGGACCATCCCTCACGATAGCGAATCGGCGCATCAATGTCCGGCTTAAACCATCATGGTGCCGTGTTCGCAAAAAATCTCGGGTGGACCATTATATAAATTGGGAAAATCAAAATCGAGGGTTCCTCAGCAAGTTCCCGTCGTTGACTGCTTGCCGAGTCACGCACCTGAAAGCAGGAATCCGATGATGGAAGAAAATTTGGGGCGGGCCGTCAGGGAGTGACGATATGAGCGATGGCAACGACGTGCCTAACGTAAGAATTATTCCTCCCCTGGTTTATCTGGCGGGCATCGTTATCGGTTTTCTCGCCACTAACTGGGTGCCGACCAGGATCGTTCCCAATTCGATAGCGTGGACGGTTGCAGGAATTGTCATTTTTTGCGGCGCTGTTCTGGCGGGCTCGGCGATAGTGAAATTCAAGGACGTGGGCACGACCGTTCGACCTGACCGCGCGCCGAGTAGGCTCGTCATCGCAGGTCCTTACAAGGCCACCCGGAACCCAATGTATCTCGGGCTCGCGGTGGTCTACCTCGGCATTACGATAGCGGATCAGTCCATTTGGGCGTTGATACTTTTGCCGGTGGTTTTGATCGTCATACAGCGTCGGGCAATCGAACCAGAAGAGATGTTTCTGGAAAAGCGTTTTGGCGTGCTATGTCAGCTACAAGGAGAAGGTCCGGCGTTGGTTATAATAGCGGCGCTCGCAGAGGTTGAAATTTAACGCTCTCTCACCCGGTACTGGAATACGTGCCTATCGGAATCGCCCTCTCGCGACCGCAATCCTCGTTTGGTTTTCCCCTCCCGAGCAAGGACTCGTTTGCCAGCCAAATCGGCGGCGCCTGAATTAAATAGAGGCCGCCTCCGGCATGAAGGCGACCAAACGTACGGGGAACCGTTCCTGGTCTTTTATTCCAGCACTCAAGGTTTCCGGTGCTTTGATAGTTCCTTGGTATTTTTCCAAGCTTCGGTCAACATCGCATACAATTGATCTTTGGTCGGATTGGCATAACCAAAAGGTCGAGATTGACGGCGAGCCATCTTATGTTTCTGACCTGCTTCTTTTTGCTCGAATTTACCTTTTGTCATGCCCGTAATATGGCAACAAAAAGACAGAAATGCAAGGGGGTAAAAGATCCCGGTTGTCTATCTCAAAACGAGATTTACCTCGCTTGCAGCATCACATCGACGGCTAATCGTGTGACGCAGTAGGACTAAACACCCCGCGAACCGCATCCCGCCCCACGAAGTCGTATTCGAGCCAATGAATATCTGTCTGCTTGCGGAGAAATCCAAAGCACTTGGGTGACGCTCTCGACAGTCACCGTGACGGCGAACATCGTTGTGCCCCCGCTGCTTGGCTGGTCAGTCACCCAGAGCCGGAATGGATCGCCATTCTTTATCGCTGGCGGCATATCGCGAAGGATCTCGGCGCACGTCCGAATGGCTTCCTCGCGAGCGGCATTCAGGTCGGGAAGCTCCAGACCTTGTACATCATCAACCACCGCCTCGCCGTCCTGCATGTGGAAGAAATATCGTGTCATTGGTTGCCCCGTCTTCACTGCCCAATCACTTAGGGCATTCATGCAGGACAACCTCGAGTTGAGCTAACCGTTCCTGTGTCCGGTAGATGACACAGCCGGGTTGAAACCGGGTGCTTCCGGCTTCGCCTCAAGAGGCGCTGAGAGAGAACGCGCCGAACTGTCGACCAGCGGAACAAGCCCTCACCCTCTTGGTTGAGTTGGTGAATATCTTTGTCCCGGAGGCCGTCTATGCTCGACGAGCCGCAATCAGCGTATGTTGGCCTGACTATTCTCGGGGCGGTGTGAGTACACCGGTCCTTTTCGTCGGGGCCAATTCACCTTGACCCGCCAGGAACCGGTTCGTCAGGACCAGCCGCTCCACACAGCAAGCCCTAAGACCCGAAGGATGCCTTTATGCCACTGCGTCTTTGACAGCCTTCACTGGGCGAGCCCTGATAACCTTCCTAGCTGGCCTGGCCTTGAATATTGTTGGCTCTTTTGTAAACGGATTGATGCCTTTCCGCGCCTTTGTGGCGGGCTTCTTGATGACAACAAATTTCGCAAATCCGGGCACAAAGAAGGCTCCCGCTTTCTTGAGCTCTTTGTAGCCTACACTGGCAAGCGACTCGATGACGCCCTTGATATCCTTGCGGGAAAGGCCGTTGGAATGCTGATCAGCTATTTTTTGAATAAGCTCGGACTTCGACATCAATTTGGCCATGTGCTCCTCCCGGTTCGCGAATTGCTGGCGCGAATATTACGGCGAACGATTGAGCTTTGAAAGAGAAATATCGACGAAATTCTGCTGAGTCGGTCGCACATCGAGGCTGATACGGCAATGCCGAAAGAGGTTGGCAGGATCAGGCGATCCCGTGGGCGTCATCCCTGGCGCCGTTCTCCTCGTTCGGGTGAGCCTCCCCGCTGCCAGCTCCGCCGCAATCACCTTTCCCGAAGGGCTGCCTCCGCCCGCTGCTCCAATTCCCGTTCATGGCGCCGAAAGAATAAAATACCCGCGAGGACCAAACCAATTGCAGCGAGGAGCAGCAGTAAGCCGACGGGTCCGGTCACACGTTTGATTTCCTCCCCGAACAGGTAGGCGACCCCTCCAAATAGCGAAGCCCAGCAAATCCCGCCAATGGCATTCATCAAGAGAAAGTAACGCCATCTCATTCGGTTGATGCCAGCAAGCAGGGGCGCAAACGCCCGCAACACCGAGATGAGCCTTGCGATTAAAACAATTTTCCCACCATGCCGTAGAAACAGATATTGTCCTATCTTCAGCCGAGACTCGGTCAGCCGCACATATCTGCCGTATCGCACGACCAAGCGAAGACCAATCAACCGACCGATGAAGTAACCGATGTTGTCCCCGCTTATTGCTCCCGCCGCTGCGACGAGCACCACTGAAGCGATGCTGATTCGGTTGGTTGAACCAGCGTAGACTGCGGCAGCGACCAAGGCAGTTTCTCCAGGCACCGGAATGCCCATGCCTTCCAGCATGACCACCGGGAAAAGAACCCAAAGGCCATACACCTGAATCAGGCTTTGAATGGTGGTCGGTGAGAGAGCGTCCACAATGGGACGCTACAACATTCGTTGGGCTTCGTGCAGTATGCTCAGGGAAACCGCCCTCGTTTCAAGTGAGGCTCAGATGAGCATGTCCAGCGCTGAAAAGTATGCGCGCCGAGCGCGAAATTCCGACAGCCTCGAAGATGTAGCCTACAATATGGCATGTGCGATTGATGAATTGGTCCAAGCAGTTCGTGACCTGGAAGCACGCGTAAAACGCTTGGAGTCGAGGACGCGATAGACGCGCACCTCCAAATAGCTTGTGACGATATTGCCTCGAATTATAGGATTTGCAATGATTCGTATGTAGTCGCGTTCACACCGGCAGCATTTGCTGGCCTTGGCTCGCATGGTGGTCCAAGAACGTTGCTGCCTCAGTTTTGAAATGACGGCATTTGCTGATTATCGCTGCCAAGTAGATGTTCAGCATTTCGAGCGGAATGGCTTTCTCGAAATCCTTTTGCTCAAGCAACGCAGCCTGCAACCGAAGCAACTTTTTGAAATATTCCATTTGGGCAATGCGCGGTAACTGAGCGAAACGGTCGGGGTTGCCATGCTGCGCGATGAAGCCCTTCCAAAAGATTGCGAGCGTCAACTGAAACGGGAGTTGTTCGGCAGCACTGGCATTTTCGATGGCCGCCCGACGCTTGCGGAACGTCGCGACCACCCATCGGTCATCCGCGTCGTCGCTTCCAGCTTGAGTAGACCGTCGAAACATCGCGAATGCCCCCCGCACCGCGTGTGCTGTGGGGAAGTATCGTTATGCTCTGCGGCAACAAAATGGCTTCGGAACCTTTGCCCACAACCTGCCTTCATTTTTCCTCTTTGATGTTTCAAACTCCAACTCACGATCTAGAATGAGGGGGTGCTATGGCGAAGACAATTGCGGTCTGCGCTTTGTGCATCGTTTCGGCGGCTGTGGGGGCAGGAATTGACCACTATTTTGCGCTCGCGATTGAGCAGGGTGGTCCTCACTTGGCCCGAGCAGTAACTCCGAAAGCTGCGGTTGCTGCCCCAGCAGGGATGAACGTCGAGGTGCTTGGGGACAGGGTAAAATGCGATTTTCGCTACCAGGAATTGAAAATCCCTCCCAGCGAGTATCAGTCATTCAAGCGCAAGTGCATGGGCGCAAACTGGGACGACGACTAGCCGGGGGGCCGCCCTACACTCCTCAGCCAGTTACAAGACGAACGGGCTGTAAAAAGAGCGGCTTCACTTGCGACTGCGGCGGCTGCGCCGACCGTTCGGGGTCCGATGGACTTCGAGAAAGTAGACCTCCCAATCATCCGGACTATGCCCGGCATTGAGGTCAATTTCTCCGTCCCTGATCGCCTGATCGCGGGACCGCTTCCATTCGGCATCATGCGCGGCGCTCGCCTCCAGCACCTGAATCTCCGCTTTGCCGTCCCACAGCGGTTTTCCGTCCAGATCGGTGAGCGTCCGCAGGTCGGATTGCATAGAGCTCGAATGCGCGATCTCGCGCGCCTCCTCGTCATCCCGGGCGCGAAATGCCAGCACTGCTTTCCCGCCAATGCTGAGCACGTATGTTTGCATCGTAGTCTCCCATTTGCGCCGTGGCAGCTTGCATGACGATGTTGACCACATTACCCCATGCCGCGGGGCAAGGCACAAGCCGCCCGAGGCTCGCATCGCAAATCTGACGAGCATGGAGGAGGGACACTCGAACCCGGGTCCTGGGTGGCCAAGCCCACCTGAGGGTTGGAAGACGTAATGAGCCTAGGTGCAGACTTTCCCCGGCCCGACCAAAGCTGCCGCCTTCCTGACGGCCGACTGGACCGGGCGGCAATTGCACAATGGCACGACGTGCGGCTCCCTTCGAGCCACGGAATCCTGATTGCCCTCGACATGGAATCCCTCGACCAGATGCGCAAGGTGGTTGAGCAAACAACCAGTGTCGCAGGCGTCATCGGCTACAAGGTGGGGCTGACCGCGACGTTGCGGCTAGGTCTCGGCAGTGCGGTGCGCCGTCTGCGCGAATTCACCGACCTGCCGCTGATCTACGACCATCAGAAGGCCGGGCCCGATGTGCCCGACATGGCGCCGAAATTCTCCGCCACCTGCAAGGAGGCCGGCGTCGACGGGTTGATCCTTTTTCCCGTCGCCGGTCCGCGCGCGGTTGTGGCGTTCGCCGGCAGCGCCTACCGCAACCGGCTCCTTCCTATCGTCGGCGGCGATCTTCCATTCCCGGATTACAACGCAAGCGGCGGCGGCTACGTGATCGACGATGCGCTCGACAAGATCCTCCGCAAAGCCATCGAGATCGGGGTCGATCATTTCGTGATCCCGGGAAACACCCCGGACAAGGTGCGGCATCATGCGCGCTGGCTGGTAGAGAAGATCGAGCGGCCGTGCCTGTTCATTCCCGGCATCGGGGCGCTCGGCGGCTCCATTGCCGATGCCTTCGCCGCCGCGCCGGGCTGCAACGCCTATGCGGTGGTCGGCCGTGCCGTCTACGATGCCAGCGATCCGGGCGAGGCGGCACGGCGCCTTGCTGCTGAGGCGCTGGGCTTTTGCTGAGCGCTCAGCAGTGCGACGCGAGAGTGTGTAGGCGGTGAACGCGTTCGAGACCAGGCTGCTGATCGACGGGCAGTTTGTCCCCAGCGCTGCGGGCAAGACCTTCACGGTGACGAGCCCGCTCACGGGCGAAGCGTACGCGGAGGTCGCGAGTGCGGGACCAGCGGACCTCGATCGCGCGGCAACAGCTGCTCGGCGTGCGTTCGACAAGGATGTCTGGCCGCGGTTGCCGCCGGCCGAGCGCGGCCGCGTGCTCCGCGTCGTTGCCGATGGCATCCGTAGCGAGCTCGATCTCATCGCCGAGGTCGAGACCCGCAGCGGCGGCAAGACTATTGCCGATTCGCGAAACGAGGTCACCGCCGCGGCGCGTGTCTTTGATTACTACGCCGGCGCCATGGACAAGTATTTCGGCGAGACCATTCCGCTGGGCGAGGGCCTGCTCGATTTCACCCTGCGCGAACCGGTCGGGGTCGTCGCGCAGATAGTGCCCTGGAACTTTCCTTTCCTGGCCGCGGCATGGAAGGTGGCCCCGGCGTTGGCGACCGGCTGCACGGTGATCCTCAAGCCCGCGAGCCATACCCCGCTCACAGCCTTGCTGCTGGGCCGCATCGCCCTCGATGCCGGCGTGCCTGCGGGCGTCCTCAATGTACTGCCCGGACCGGGCGCAGCCCTGGGCGAGCACATCGCCACCCATCCTCTTATCGACAAGATCGCGTTCACGGGCGAGACGCGCACCGGCGCCAGCCTGGTCAAGCTCTCCGCCGACGGGATCAAGCGCGTTTCGCTCGAACTCGGCGGCAAGAGCCCGAACATCGTGTTCGCTGATGCGGATATCGCCAAGGCTGCGTCAGCGGCAGTCAGAGGCGGCTTCGGCAATGCGGGGCAGAGCTGCTCGGCACGCACCCGCCTCCTGGTCGAGCGGAAAATCCACGACGAGCTTGTCGCGGCGTTCGTCGCCGCGACCGAGAGATACCAGGTCGGCGATCCCCTCGACCCGAAGACCGAGATGGGGCCGCTGGTGGGCAACGCGCATTGGCAAAACGTCAAAGCCCTGGTCGATGCGGGAGCGGCCGAAGGCGCGCGCATTCTCCGCGGCGGTGCCCGTCCGGCGCAATGGCCGGAAGGCTGCTATTTTGCGCCGACGATCATGACGCAGGTCGACAACCGCATGCGCATTGCGCGCGATGAGATTTTCGGCCCGGTCGTGGTCGTCATTTCCTTCGAGAACGAGGAGCAGGCGATCGCGCTGGCGAACGACAGCGACTACGGGCTCAATAGCTCGGTGTGGACGCGCGACATCGGCCGTGCGCTGCGGGTCGCGCGCGCCTTGCGCGCTGGAATGGTAAGCATCAACTCCCATGGCAGCGCCAGCCGCTACGGCACCTACGCTCCATTCGGCGGCTACAAGAAATCAGGGCTCGGGCGCGAGCTCGGCATGCATGCGCTCGGGCTTTATACCGAGGTCAAGAACGTGTTTGTGGAGCTTGGGAGTTGACAGCCGACGGCGGGACAACAGCGATCGTCGGCGCACGCGTGATCGACGGTCTCGGCCGCGACCCCATCGAGAAGGGCACGATCGTGATCGAGCGCGACCGCATCGCTGCAGTCGGAAAGGACAGCGCCGTCCAAATCCCGCGCGGTGCCAAGATGCTCGATGCCGCCGGACGCACGGTGCTTCCGGGCATCATCGATTGCCACGTGCATTCGACCCACCGGGCTCGCGACATCCGCGCGCATCTGACCAACACGCCGACCTACAACGTGCTGCGCTCGACCCACATCCTGGAGGAGACGCTGGCCTGTGGCGTGACCACCGCTCGCGACATGGGCGGGGCGGATGCCGGGTTTCGCGAGGCCATTGCGGACGGATTCATCAAAGGGCCGCGGCTCTTGATCTCGATCGTCATGATCTCGCAGACCGGCGGCCACGGGGATAGCTGGGTGCCGGCCGGCATCCGCCTGCAGAAGCGTGCCTGGCTCCCCAGCGGCATCGTCGACGGCCCGCAGGAAATGCGCAAGCTCGTGCGCACGCTGCTGATGGCGGGCGCGGATTTCATCAAGATCTGCACGACCGGGGGCATTACCTCGCTCACCGACAGCTGGGACGAGCCGCAACTCACCACTGACGAGATCCGCACGGCCGTTGCCGAAGCCCGCGCCAAACGCCGGGGTGTCGCTGTGCACGCGGAAGGCCTTGCCGGGATCCGCAATGCGCTGACCGCGGATATTCACTCGCTGGAGCACGGCTGGTTCCTCGACGAGCAGTGCGTCGCCCACATGATCAAGCACGGCACCTGGTGGGTGCCGACGATCGCGCTGGTGCCTTTGTCGGTCGAACGTCGCAAGGTCGACCCCGCCTGGAGCATCCAGCAGCTTGCCAAGGAGGACGACAAGGACGCCGCCATCTACGCGGCGATGCAGAAACAGATCCCGCTGTGGAAAGACGCGGTGCGCCGCGGCATCAAGGTAGCGATGGGCACCGACCAATCGCACCGCCTGCTCGTCGGCGAGAACCTGGTCGAGCTGGAGTTCATGGTGAAATGGCTTGGCATGCCCGAGATGGATGCCCTTGTCGCCGCAACCAGCCGCGCCGCCGAATGCATCGAGCGACCCGAGCTTGGCGCGCTCGCCCCCGGCAAGCGAGCGGACCTGCTCGCGGTTGACGGCGACCCGCTCGCGGACATTGCCGTATTGCAGGACCGCAAGCGCCTGCACCTGATCGTCAAGGATGGCTCGGCCTACAAGAATTTGATGAATTAGAGCGCGTTTCGATGAAGTTAAATCACGATCGCTGCGTAGGGTCGGTTAGCCGTGCAAGTCGGCTGGCCGACTTGGACTAACCCACCCTACGTATCCTACAATAATTTGATTAATTAGAGTGATGCCGCTGCCGTAGCAGGGGGCACGACCTGAAGGAGCACGCGCATGCAACTCAATCGCTTCATGATCCGACCCTATGTCGAGCAGGCGCTGCGCGACGAGATCGGTCCGGGTGATACGACCGGCGGATTCCTGGTCGGCGACGACCCGGTCCAGACCGCGCAGATCTACGCCAAGGGCACCGGCATCGTCTGCGGCCTGCTGCTCGCGGATGAGACCATTCGCACCGTCGATCCCGATGCGCGCATCGAGCAGACGGTACAGGACGGCCAGGACATGGGACCGGGCACGATCCTCTTGAAGATCCAGGCCAAGGCATCGACCTTCTTCATGATCGAGCGCTGCGCGCTGGACTGGATCCAGCAGATGTCCGGCATCGCCACCAAGACCCGGCGTTACGTCAACCTGGTGCAGCACACCAAGGTGCGTATCACCGACACCCGCAAGGGCTGGCCCGGCCTACGCATGCTGCAGAAATATGCCGTGCGCTGCGGCGGCGCCCATAACCACATCTTCAACCTGAGCAATTGCGTTCTGGTGAAAGACAATCACATCAAGATCGCCGGCGGCATTCGCAACGCTGTCGAGATCCTGCGCTCGCGCGCGCAACATACCTTCAAGCTCGAGGTCGAGTGTGAGACCTTGCAGATGGTGCAGGAAGCGCTCGACTGCGGCGTCGAAGTGATCATGTTCGACAACATGGACCTCGACGAGATCAAGGCCGGGCTCAAGCTGGTAAACGGCCGCGCCATCACCGAAGCGTCGGGCGGCATCAACGAAAGGACGATCGTCCCTATCGCGGAAACCGGGGTCGACGTAATATCGGTCGGCGATCTTACCCACAGCGTGACCTCGGTCGACATCAGCCTCGACGTGCGCGACATCAAGCCGAGCGCGATACGCACCATCGAGCGGCTGCGGACGGCTACGGGCGCCTGATGTTCCCCAAACCCACGCTCGACCGCGCGGCACAGGCGCTGCAGCTTGCTTCCACGCAGGAGGTGCGCATTGCCACCGCGGAGACATGCACGGCCGGCCTGGTGTCGAGCTGCCTGACCTCGGTGCCGGGCGCATCCAAGACATTCGAGCGCGGCTTCGTGCTCTACCACGATTCCGCCAAGGCCACGGGGCTCGGTGTGTCCGAAGCGGTTTCACGCCAGCACGGTGCGGTAAGCGCCGAGGTCACCAAGGATCTCGCGGAAGGCGCGCTCGGCAATTCAACCGCGGGCGTGGCAGTTGCGGTGACAGGGTACGCCGGACCCGGAGGCGGCAACGAAAAGAATCCCGTGGGCACCGTCTACGTCGCTGCGGCCCGCAACGGCGCCGATACCCTGGTCGAACGCCACGTGTTCTCCGGCGACCGCGATGCCGTTCGCATGCAGGCGGTCGATGCCGCACTCGCGCTGCTGGTCCGGCAGCTGTCGCGGTGAGTTGATCTGAAGCACCGCCATAGAGCGCGGAATTCCCTACCTCCCCCTGAAAGGCAGGGCTATCGCATTTGACTTTAAGAATTGTGTGTCGCGCCCCACGGCAAACATCCGTGCCTGTCATTCCGGCCGACCGAGCCGGGCTTCGCCCGGCGAGAGAGAGCCGGAATCCAGTAATCACAGGAGCTCGTTCATTCATGCCGGCCGTGGATTACTGGGTCCCGGCTCGCGCGAGCCCGGTTGAGCCGGGCTCGCTTGGCCGGGACGACAGCCCACCTGCGATAGCCCTGCCCTTTCAGGGCGATGTGCTCGGCGCCTGCTGCAGCCTCAGTTCGTCGATCACCTCGCCGCGCTCGATCACATAGGCACGCGGGGTGAGCATGGCGGCTCGCTTGAGATCGGATTCGGCGACGAGCACGGTGACGCCCCCTGCCCTCTGCTTGAACTCGCCGATCGTTTGCGCCAGTCGCCGCGACAGTGCCGTCGAGACTCCTTCGAAGGGTTCATCGAGAAGCAGCAGCTTGCGGCCGTTCACAAAAGCGCGGGCCAGCGCCACCAGCTTTTGCTGGCCGCCGCTCAGGGTACTCGCCTTGCGCGCGGACCATTCCCTGAGCTCCGGGATCAAATCGAAGATCCCGCGCAAGCGCTCGTCAAAGTCTGCAATGCCGCTCGCCTGCGCGGGTATCAGCAGATTGTTGTAGACCGAGAGCGCCGGCACGAGGCGGCGATCCTCAGGCAGATATCCAATGCCGAGCCTGGCCCGCGTGTAGGACGGCATTCCGTCAAGCAGGCTGCCCTCAAGCGCGATGCGGCCCGCGCTCAGGTGGACCAACCCCATGATGCTGCGCAGCGTCGTGGTCTTGCCGGCTCCATTGCGACCGACAAGCCCGACGATGTCGCCTTTCTCGACTGTCAGGCTCAGCCCGCGCAGGATGGTCACCCCGCTGATCGCGACTGCGATGTCCTCGACCCGGAGCACGTCAGCTTTCACCGAGAACGGCGCGGCGAACCTCTGCTTTTGCCAGCACGCCGGCGACGGGGCCGTCGGCGATGATTCTTCCCGCGTCGAATGCCACTGCGCGCTCTGCGTAGCGTTCGATGATTTCCATGTCATGCTCGACGAAAATCGTTGTGACCCGGCGTTCCCTAAGCGTCGGCATCAACATGTCCATGACGGAGAACTTGTCGCGGGCGCTCACACCGCTCGTGGGTTCATCCATCAGCAGGACCTTCGGCTCGAGAATGACCGACAGCACCACATCGAGCACCTTGCGCGCGCCTTCAGGCAGGCTCCGCACCTCCGCGGTGCTGTGCTCGGAGAGCCCAAAACGCGCGGCGAGGTCTTGCGCCCTGACCAGGGCGTCGCGGCGGTGCATAGGCGTCCAGAAATCGGCGGTTCGGCCGGAATGGGCGGCAATCGCGATGAGCACGTTGTCGAGCACGGTGAGCCCGGTATAGAGCTGGGGGACCTGAAAGGAACGCGCAACGCCGAGCGTGGTTACCCGTCGAGGACCGAGGCCCGTGATATCGCTGCCGCGAAACAGGATGCGGCCGGACGTAGGCTGTAGATAGCCGGTTATCAGGTTCAAGAGCGTCGTCTTGCCGGAGCCGTTGGTACCGATGATCCCCACGGTTTCGCCCTCGCCAACGGACAGGCTGACATCGTCCACTGCACGCAGCATGTCGAACGCGCGGGATACGTTATCGACCTCGATCATTGGGGTCGTCATCGTAGTTTGGCACGCCATCGGGTGAGCAGGCCCCATAGTCCCTGCGGCTGGAAATAGATCACCAGCAGGAGGAAAACTCCGAGGGTCAGCTGCCAGGTGCTGGGAGAGAACTTGACCGCATAGTTCTTGACGAGCTCGAACACGACCGAGCCGATCCAGGGTGCAAACACGCTCCCGGTCCCGCCCAGTACTGCGACAAACACGAAATCGCCGGATGCGACCCAGTATGCGAGCTCCGGGGAGACCTGGCCGACGAGAAAGGCGACCAATGCTCCGCCAACCCCGCTGATGGCCCCGGAGATGATGTAGGACGCGAGGATGGCCTGGCTCGCCGAGGCACCGAGATACTCAATGCGTATCTCGTTGTAGCGCACCGCCTGCATGAGATACCCAAGCGGCGAAGCAAGAAAACGCGCGCCGATATACGCAGCCGCCGCGGTAAGCACGAGGACGAGGTAGTACTTGACCAGGCCGGAATGCACCGGCGCAACGCCGGCCAGGGAAAACCCGCGCACGCTGAGCCCGTCCGTCCCGCCGGAGAAGTCGTAGAACTTGATCAGCACCGTGTAGACGATCATCGAGAAGGCAAGGCTCAGCATCGCGAAGTAAATTCCGCGAAAGCGCGTGAGCAGGAATCCGAGCACGGCCGCAAGCAGCCCGGATATGACGATCGCCAAGGGGACCGCGATCAGCGCCTCGCCGATGCCGAATTTGTTGGCGAGAAAGCCGACGGTGTAGGCGCCGACCGCATAATAAAGGCCATGGCCAAAGGAAATAAGACCACCGCGCAGGAGCAGCACCACACCAAGGACCACGGCGCCCTTGGCCAATGCCAGCGCAAGAAGAAAGACGATCCAATCCGAGAGGAACACCGGCAGCAGAGCAAGCACCGCGAACGTCGCCATGACCGCGACTGGAACGCTCGCCTGCGTCGCGGTCTTGCTCATATCTTCCGCAGCTCGATCGCGCCGAACAGGCCCTGCGGCCGCCACAGCAGAACCGCAACCATCAGCGCGTAGATCACGACCAGCTCCAGCTCCGGAAAGAGCTGAACGGCGGCGGCGCGCGCAAGACCCACGATCAGGCAGCCGAATGCTGCGCCCCCAACGCTGCCCAGCCCGCCGATGCCGACAACCGCGAATGCAAGCACGATGACGGACACCCCCATGCCCGGCTCGACCGATGTCAGCGGCGCGGTGAACGCGCCTCCGAGCGCCGCGAGGAAGGTGCCGAGCGCGAAAGCGATGAGATCAATGCGCGGAACGTTGATGCCGAGCGCGCCCGCCATCTCCCGATCGCTGATGACGCAGGTGACCTGCCGGCCGAATGACGTGTGATGGATGACGAACCACAGCAAAAGGCCCGCCAGGATCGCAACGATGGTCAGCACAAAGGGATAGCCGGCAAACGCGATTCCGGCCAAGCGCACCCGCCCGAACATGCGGTAGGGCCCCTCCACCATATACGGCTCGATTCCCCAGATGAGCCGCATGACATCCTCGAGGATGAGGAAAAGCGCAAACGTCGTCAGCAGGCCGACGACCTCATCCTGCTGGTAGACGCGCCGCAACAACAGGCGTTCGATCAGCGGGCCGAGCGTCAATCCGACAATGATCGCGCCGAGCAACAGTAATAGCAGGGTTGTCCAGCTCTGCTGGTTCTGTCCGGCAAACCGCAGCACGAGGGTCGCACCGAGATAAGCGCCGATGGCATAGAGACTCCCGTGCGCGACATTGAGGATTCGCAACACCCCGAAGATGAAGGTGATCCCGGCGGAGACCAGGAACAGCCAGGACGCGTACGTGATTCCGTCGATCAGGATGATCGGCACGATGTTCATGATAAGAGCATCCCAAGCGCCGCTTTAGGTGGACGGTCGGTTAGCGGTACTACGTCACAAGCTACGCTGTCATTCCGGGGCGTCGGCAAGTCGGTTTCACCGACTTGCCGACGAGCCCGGAAACCATAACCCCAGCTGGCAGTTGTTCGCTCGCCGTTCGCAACCGGACGGCCTGTGGTTATGCATTCCGGGCTCCGCTCGCACTCGGACGGCGCGAAGCGCCGATCCGAGCGCTCGCGGCCCCGGAATGACGGGCTAGAGTAGTTTGTGACGCAGTAGAGTTAGAGGTCGTGTCCCCGATCTCGTTTGCTCGCGCCTGAGCGCTCGCAACGCTGGTCCGGGACACGACGAGCTTGGGACTATTTGCCGGCCGGCCAGCTTTCGATCCACTCGATGGTTTGCTTGCCCTCCGGCGTGACGACGTCGGCGGGAGGAAAAACGCGGAACTCAGCAAGGACCGGATAACCAAACTCGGGATTGGTCTGACCGGACGTGAGCCCCCACATCGCCTCGTTCACCGCCTCGTGGTCCTTGCGCACGAGAACGCGGCCGCGCGGTGTATCGAACGCGAGGCCTTCAAAGGCCGCGCCGATCTCCTCATTGCTGGGCCAGCCACCGTTCTTGGCCGCAACCGCCTTATCAATCGCAGCCTTGAGCCCGTCGAAAGCCTGCGCCATGAAATATCCGGTGTAATCGGGAAAACTGTTGAACCTCTCCTTGTAGCTCTTCATGTAATCCCGGTTCGCCGCGTAGGTCCGGGGATCCGGATGCTGGAGATGATAGCCGCGTCCGGAAAATGCCGCCCCCTTGGGGAGAATGCCGATCTGGCTCACCAGACCGGTGGTCATCATGACAAGACTCTGATCAAACAGGCCGCGCGTCTCGGCTTGATTGATGAAGCTGGTGAGACCGGCGCCCCAGTTGACGGTGTGGATGACGTCCGGCTTGAGCGCCAGCAGCCGCGAGATCTCGGAAGAGTATTCGGTCGCCAGAAACTTCGGCCACAGCTCGCCGACCACCTGCACGTCCGGCTTGCGCTTGAGGATCGTGCGCTTGAACACATCCCAGGAATCGCGACCATAGGCATAGTCGTAGTTCATCCCGGCAATGGTCTTGAGATCGGGCTTGCGGGCAAGAACGTAGAGCGCCGCAGCAATGTTCTCGGACGCCGAGTGCGCGGCGGTGCGGAAGACATATTTGTACACGCCCTTGTCGAACAAGCGATAAGTTGCGCAGACCTGAAAGATGGTCAGGGTCTTGAGCTCGTCGGCGATCGGAGCGACCGCCAGACAATTGGCGCTCGAGGTGTAGCCGATCACAATTGCGACCTTCTCGTCCTGGACGAGGCGACGATACTCCGCCACTTTGTCAGCCGTCGATCCAGCCTCGTCGACATAGATGGTGTTGAGACGCACACCGGCGATTCCGGCGGAAGCATTGAATTGCTCGGTGAGCAGCTTGGCGGTATTGACCGATGCGGCATCATGCGGTGCCGCCGCCCCGGAGAGAAACTGAACGATTGCGATCTTGACCTCGGCTGGCTTGCTCTGCGCCAGCGCCGGGCCGCACGGCAGATACCCCGCACATAAAGCCAGTGCTCCGGCCGCCCAGCGTACGGTGTTTCTCATCCCGCCTCTCCTTTTGTTCCGCCTGCAGCTTTCTCGTCCAATTTTCTATTTGCCTTCCCGATAGGCGACCAGGTCGATTTTCATGCGCTCGCGCACCGGCAGCGCGGAAACGGCCACGCAGGTGCGCGCCGGCTTGTTAGGAGCGAAAGCCTCCTCATAATAGATTTGAGACCCGGCCGGGCCCGCGGACGCGCGCCATCTCGTCGTACAGCTCCTTGCGGGCGCCCGTTGCCTCTTCGATCGGAACGAGGTCGATGAAGGGTGGGGTACCCGCGTCCCGGCTCCATTGACCTGTCATGGTCACATACTCCAGAGATGTAGTCGTGTTTGAGACTCTCAGCAGGAGCCGGGTTGAGACCGGCTCCTATGCCAAGCTGAGCGCTGCGCATTCGTAACGCAGCACCGGGTGGATATCCAGCAGAACACCACGAGGAGGGGTGGCGCAGCGGGATGACGTCACTGCGGCGCGCCTTCTCGGCTTCACCCATTGGCAGACGATGACCCGCGAAATTCTTCCCGCGACCTTGCCGCTCCTGATCACGCTATTGAGCCTGGAGATGGCGGTTGCCATCGTGGTGGAGGCGATCCTGTCCTTTGTCGGGCTGGGGGTGACGCCGGACCAGGCGGCATGGGGGCAGATGATCGCCGACGCGCGGGCGTACATCTACCAGTCGCCCTGGAACCTGCTGTTTCCGATCTTCGCCATCATCCTCGCCGTGTCGGCGTTCAACCTGCTGGGCGACGGCCTGCGCCGCGCTTTCGATGTGCGGGTCGCGCAGCCCGGGAGCGCGATCCGTTCGTGACGTTTGGGAGTTCCAGTCCTCTCAGCCCAGCCAGGTAGTCGGGTCTGCGCGAGTATGCCGGCCTCTTTCTTTTCGCAAAGCGCCCTGCCGCTCGGTGCGCTCGGGCGCACCGACGAGGCCGTGGCCCGGCAGTGCGAACGACGCTCGCGTCTTGATGACAAGGATAAGCGCAATTCAGGCTAAGTAGCCGCAAGCATGGCCAAACTTCCTTCAGCTCGACTAGTTATGTCAGCACTGCAAGAATTGGTCGCATGTCAATGAGGTCGTAACATGAAGATGATAGGTAGCAAGATCGAGCGCCCGATTTCGGTGACGCTCGCCGCGCTTGTTCTCGTTTTTTCCGCGGTGGGCGTCGAACAAGCAGCGGCGCAAGAGGGCCTTCCGCGGACGCCCTTGATCGAGCAAGGACCGGCCGTCGCTCCTTACAACCCACCGGCCGTGAGCAATCCCGGCGCGGGCGTCACGCAATCAGATCAGTCTTTTCCCCTTAACAGGGGCATGGGCAACAACCCTAGCAACCGTGACGAGTACGTGCGCGAGCAGTTCAACAAATAGCCTGCGTCACGATTTTCCTTACCCGGTCGGCTCATTTCCGGTCACGAGCTGAGCTGCGCGCTGCTCGGGTTCAGCGTGATCGGAGCAGTTCGACTTTTGTGTTGGGGGCAGGCGTTAGCCGAGCTGTCCGCGAGCATTTTGGAGACACTGCCTCAGGCACTGATCGAGACCTCATCAGCACCCGTGTCCATGCACCGCAAAACACAACAAGAGATGTCTTTGCCCATTGCTACATTATGAACCTGACAGCTCGCGACCTCGGTCCGCCGGCAGGGTCGGCTGTGTTGCGCCGGGTCGGAACTTTCTTTCGATTCAGACGTTCCGTGCGGAAAGGAGTATTTTCATGCGACTAGCAGCGATTTGTGCGGCGATCCTGACGCTCGCAGCCAGCGGCGCTTTGGCGCAGGAAACCCCGACATCCCAATCACCCGCGTCTCGACAGCCCTCGACGGTGGGGGCCGCATGGCAGGCGCCAGTCGGACATCGGCAACCAAAATTGAGTGACCTTCCCCCCGATCTCGCGCGCCAGGAGGAGCAGTTTGCGAGGCCGCCAAAGTTCGCCGAGCCATCGCGAGCGGGTCAGGATCGCAACATCGACCCACAGCTCAATATCTGCCGCGGATGCTGAGGCCGCTGAGGGCCGACCCAGCGTTGCGCAGTTGGTTAGATCGTCTTTGGTGAGAAAGACCGGTCTAAAACTGACGAGTGCGCTGGAACCGCCGACCTGCCGGTGCAGGCGCCGACCAGATACGAAACGGTGCTCAACCTCAAGACCGCCAAGGCTCTCGGCCTTGACGTGCCGGCGACGGTGCTGGCGCGGGCCGACGAGGTGATCGAGTAAGCGTCCAATCGGTTGTTGCAGCGCAAATTGGCAGCAATAGCGAGGACCGCTTTGGGTCAAAAGCACGCATTACCGCACCGCAACAGCAGCGGCCGGTTCACCTCAGTTAGCAGACATGAGCGGGAGGTGAGTTGCGACCTAAAGGGTAACGCGCAGCCATTGGACATGCCGCGATGCCATCGCAAGCACAACTGTCATCGACTTGCAGACCCGGCCTACACAAGCAGGCTCTCGCACACATGGCCAATCTGCTCACATGTATCAGCCGCTTGGCGTGATCTGGCGCGAGATGAACTGGGCCATCTCTAGATCGTCGCCGGCACCTCGCGTGTTGAGGCCTTTGACGACGCCCACGCGATCTTGCACCTCGCGATTTTGGCTCATCTTCCACTTGCCTTTGAGCCGCGTGATGGCAAAGCGGAAACCTACAATGCCGCGCAACATGACTTCTATGTAGGTGTCGGGCGCATCTGACGGCGCCCACGGTTTGGCTTCGTTCCTCTCCTGCTGAGCAGTAAGCTCAGTTACGTGCCGGAGCAGCCAATCTTTTTCCTTCATCACTTCGGGACGACCATATGCGTGCACGGCCGCAAAATTCCATGTCGGCACGGCCTTTCCGTGTAGAGCTTTAGAAGGATACCAGTTGGGTGTGATGTAGCCTTCGGGTCCCTGAAAGATCATCAGCGCCTCGCTGCCCTCAGCAAGATCGGTCCAGTGTGGATTGGCACGCGCAAGATGGCATTCGATGACGCCGTAAGGCCCATCGTCCTTAAGGACGGTCGGTAGGTGGCTGGCATAGAGACCAGCCGCGCCACCGGATACGAGTGCAGCAAAAGGTCTAGCACGCAGGAGCGCGTGCATCTCCGGTATATCCTCAACACGAAAATCATCGGGCTGGTACATGACGATCACCGTAGGCTGATCGGCCCGAAAAGTAAGACCGCTCTCTCCAAGAGTGCCGCAATAGGCTTGCGCCGTTGCGGCCCGAGAAGCAGCCGGGAGGGCTGCTGCTGCCAAATGCAAGAACCTAGGCGGAGAAGTTTCCTGGTGTTCCCACGCGGAACATCATGGCAGGGCGAGCCCCGCTTTCTGGATTACCTCGGCCCATTTCTTGACCTCCTGCGCCATTGCCATGTTCTGAGCTTCCACTGTGCTTCCGCCGGGCGACATTCCGTATTTCACCAGCCATTCGCGAAACTCGGGGTCGGTGGCCGCTTGGACCATCGCGTGGTTGAGTAGCTTCAGCACATCGTCCGGAACGCCTCTTGGCGCAGCCAGGGCCTGCCAGGTTTTGACTACGAAGTCGGGGTAGCCGCTTTCCTTGATGGTTGGAACAAGGGGCAGTAGAGGACTTCGCCTTACCCCGGTTGTGGCGATGATCTTGATCCTGGTGTCGCCGGCAGCCGGCTGAAAGCCGGCAAAATAGTCGACGCCGACGTCGACATCACCGCGGATCAAGGCAGTGATCAGGTCGGGCACCACCTTATAAGGAACGATGACCACGTCGATCCCGGTCCTCTGCTTAAAAAGGTGCGCAGTCAGGTTCTGCGTGCTGCCCGGATTGATCGCGCCGAACGTGAGTTTCCCTGGATCCTTGTGCGCCATCGCCACTACGTCCTGCACGCTGTTGAATGGCGAGCTCGCCCCGGTTGCGAACAAGAGCTCGTCTAGACTGGAAATGGTCGAAATCTGGGTGAAGTCATTCAGGATATCGAACGGCCTGGTTTTGAACAGCGACATGCTGATCGCCATGCCGCTGCCGCAGAAAAACAGCGAATAGCCGTCGCGCGGGTTCGCCAGTGCAGCCTTGGCGGCGACGCCGCCGCCGGCACCGGGGCGGTTCTCGATCACGATCTGCTGGCCGAGCCGCGGCGCGAGCTTTTGCGAATACAAGCGCAAGGTGACGTCGCCAAGGCCGCCCGCTCCATAGGGCACGTAGATCGTCACCGGCCTTCGCGGATATCCGGGTTCTGCGCACGCAGGCGCCAGCGTCAGCGCCGCGCTCGACGCGATGAGCGCGGCTAGGATGAGGAGCTGCGATAGGCTCGATGGACGTGATGTGTTGCGTCGCCGTGAGGCTGACGGTTGATGGTGGAGAGCCGGCATGTTTCCAAAAGGTGCCAAGACGATCAGAGATCAGCGCTATGCTAGCGCATCCACCCGCCCACCCGATAGCGAGGGACCATGACGCTCATGCTCTCCAATGAGGACGTGGAAAAGCTCCTCACCATGAAGGATTGCATGGATGCGCTCGAATATGCTTATGGCGAGCTTGGGCGCGATCAGGCCGTGATGGGCCCGGTCATCCGCGTGATCTCCCCGGTGACGGCCAGCGACGCACCACGGCCGGGGGGGAG
The DNA here is from genome assembly GCA_963841705.1 of uncultured Alphaproteobacteria bacterium. Lineage (GTDB taxonomy): Bacteria > Pseudomonadota > Alphaproteobacteria > Rhizobiales > Xanthobacteraceae > VAZQ01. The sequence goes on along the minus strand of CAWJDY010000017.1, from coordinate 14,130 downwards.
GCAATTGTTCTACGCCTACGCCTCGATGGCGGCGGCGCTGCCGGGTTGGGACGTTGCTGCCAACCGGCAGGATTCCGACCTTCTCGACTACCAACCGACGGCGACTGGTGTGCGCCTCGTCCGAATTCCGGCCTCCCCGGGCGAGACATATTGCGGCTTCATGCTGCTGCACCGGGTATCGACCGGCGAACTCCTTGCGGTCATCCAGGACGGCTTTATGCAAAAGACGAGAGTCGGTGGCCTAGCCGGCGTGGCGTCCAAGTATCTCGCCCGCAAAGACGCCGATATTCTGGCCGTGATTGGTTCCGGCTGGCAGGCGACGGCGCAGGTCGAGGCGCATTGTCGCGCGCGGCCCTCGATCCGTGAGGTCCGCGTCTACAGTCCCAATGAAAAGCGCCGTGAGGCCTTTGCTATCGAGATGGCAAGCAAGGTCAAAGCCAAGGTGAAGGCAGTCGCCAGCGCCGAAGCGGCAGTGCGGGGCGCCGCCATTGTAGCCACCGCAACCAACTCGATTGAGCCGGTGCTGTTTGCGTCCTGGCTCGAGCCCGGAATGTTCATCACCTCCGTCAAGGAGCTGGAGCTCGAGGACGAGGTCTATGCGCGCTGTGATCTTCTCACCGGCAATCGGCGCGGACCGACTTGGTCGCGTTACGTAGTCGGTGGATCGCAGACCATCGTCGAGCAGGGGCGTGAAATATGGTACCGCTGGTCCCAGCAGCAATGGAAAGCGGTGCGGTTGCTGGGACGCGTCGTTGCGGGGCGGGAGCCGGGGCGCAGCGACGACAAGGAGATCATTGCGTTCATGAACCAGGGTGAGGGAATGCAGTTCGCCGCGGTCGGCCGCAAGCTCTACGACCTCGCCCGCGAGCGAGGCCTGGGCGTCAGCGCGCCGCTCGAATGGTTTCATCAGGGCAAGAAATACATTCCATAGAAGACTCTGCAGCTCAACCCTGACGAAGGTCCGCAGCATGACGCTCATTTTGAACAACGACGAGATCACACAGCTGCTGCCAATGGCGGACTGCCTCGACCAACTGGACGCGGCGTATCGCGATCTCGGAGAAGGCAATGCAATCAGCCGGACACGAAGCGACATTTACGGACCCATCCACGACAACGGTCGATATGTGTTCAAGACCATGGATGGGATGGTGCCGCGGTTCGAGGCCGCAGCCGTGCGTCTCAACTCCGATGTAATCCGTTGGGGGGCTGGACCGGGAGGCATTCGAAAGGACAAACAAAGGACGGCGCCGGGGGAAAAATTCGTCGGTCTCATCCTATTGTTCAGCACCCGCAACGGCGAACCCCTGGCGATCATGCCGGACGGCGTAATCCAACGCCTGCGCGTGGCCTGCACCAATGCGTTGGGAGCAAAGTACATGGCTGCACCTGACGCTTCGGTTTACGCCCTTATCGGGTCCGGCTGGCAGGCAAGCGCCCAGGCCACGGCGATGGCCCTGGTCCGCCCCCTCAAGGAAATTCGCATCTACAGCCCAACTCCAGCCAACCGCGAGGCGCTCGCGACCGACCTCGAGGAGCACCTCGGCATCGACGTTTGCGCCGTTGACGACGCGCGTACTGCCGTGCGCGGCGCCCATATTGTCGGAACCGCTACCAACAGCCTCACTCCCGTCTTGGACGCTGACTGGCTGGAGCCGAACGCTCACGTGACATGCGTGAAGGAATTGGAGTTGGATGATCGTATTCTCGAGCGTAGCGCGCAGGTTATCGTGCACACGCGATTGGGGCGGCCGGCCAATTACATCATGGGGAAAGGCGACGAACCGATCTACGACCACGATCCGAAAGAGGGCCTAGCAGAGGAGTTGCAGAAAATTCGCGGGGCGCGCAAAAGCCGCCTCGATCTTGCAGACCGGCCGGATCTGGGCGAACTGGTCTCCGGACACGTGCAGCCACCTCCGCACGGCGGCATCACATGTTTCGTAAATGTGATTGGGCTTGGCCTGCAGTTCGCCGCCCTCGGGGCCCTTGCTCACCGGAAAGCAAAAGCTGGTGGCATCGGCCGGGAGATCCCCACCGATTGGCTGCTGGAGAACGAGCACCCTTGATGCCCCGCTTGGCGGCAATCCGCATTCGGCTATGGCTGCAATGCCGCTGAGAGAATGGACCCGCCGCCTCGGAGCCTTGCCCGCAGAAGCGTATGACTGCTTCATGGTCGGGACCCGTACGGGTTCAACCGACCGAACCGGACGTGCCGATTTCCGGCATCAGGCTCTCCGACTGGCTTCACCGTCAGGCACACGAAACAAATCACTGACCGCAAGCGTTCTCAGCGGCGTGAATTCTTCCTTCACCTCACGATATACAAGCGTGGTTCGCGCGATTGATCGCGGCCAATGGCAGGCTCCCCTCGGATCATCGCGCGGCCAACCCACCCGACCCCGGCAGCTTGCCGCCGTGCTCGCGTCGGTCAAGGACAAGCCTTCGGTGGCGCTGAAGAAGCGCCGTCCTTGACCGACGTTTGCGCGCGACGGCGATGGAAACATGCGGTCGGGACGAAAGAATGCTCGCGGCGCGAGGTCGAACAAAAGAATGGAATGACAAAGCACGACAAAAATGGCGTTGATGCCGCTTGACAAAGAAAGCCCCATACAAGCCGGATGCGGGAAATCTGCATGTCCGGTTCGATGAGCGGGATGTGGAAACGAAGTCATGCTCGAACCACTAAGGCACCGCCAGACGAAAGAGGCGGCAACAGCTATGTTCGACCTACAGCCACCGCGCCACATCTCAACTCTACACTACCCGGAAGCCTTTGAGGGTACCAATGAATTCCGCTCACTGAGGTGCAGCGGACCCGTTTTGCTCACGGCGAGTTCGTCTCTCCATGACCCTGAACAGACCTGGGGTGTGCATGCCGCCCTCTGAATGGGTGCAAAATGTCAGGCATACCCGCCGACTGATCCCCGCCAATCGGGGGAGGGATTGAGAGGCCGTGAAATCAACGTGCTGGAATTCCGTGCGCTTTGCCTTGATCTAGGCGGGCTGACGCTGCCCTTCTCGCAGGGCCCCGAGCGGCGCAGCGCGGGCGGCCTCCTCGAACAGGTCCTCTATCAGGTCGTTGATGGGGCTATTCTGCATGCCGAGCGCTCCTGTTGCAGAGCCGCGGCGATAAGAGGCACCGCTGCCGAACACTCCGCGATCGTAGAAGTCCTTTGAATGCGGCAGCACGAGGCGGCGGTTCTCGCCTGCGTCGCGATAGACGTTTATCGGCTCACCACCGCCACGGACGAGCTCGATCTGCTCCTTGAGCAGCCGCCGAAATTTGACCACGCCGATGTCGGAGACGCCCAGCATTTCGCGCGATCGGTCCACGATCGGACCTTGTGACGTCATCACCATGATGTCCTGCGCAACAATGTCGTCGCAAATCCAATCTCCATTCCGGTCGTGGGTCGGTATTTCAAACCAGGGCAACTCTGCCTGCTCGGGTACGCGCACGTATTCCGGAAAACGATAGGCGCGATGGCCGATGTAGAGCGTGTGCGTATCGTCGATCGGAACTTGATAAGTGCTGGTGCACGTTCCCCCCCGCATTGATCGTCGTTATGTTGGGAAACAGCTTGGCGTGGCCAACGGAATAGGTATCGGCATCTTTGCGATCGCCCTCCAGTGCGACGCGTCGAAGGAAGCCGTACGATACCCGCTCGTATTCGATCTCGTCATGGTGGCGCAGCATCGGATTGACGTTGATCTCGAACTTCGGATCGTTCGGATCGCCTTGCTCGTCCAGGGCATGCTTGAAAAAATGCCCGTGCAGCCACTCCGCGTGCGTGGCATCGTAGCTGTTCTCCATTCCTTGCAGCCAGTTGTACGGGGCAACCACGAAACCGATCTGTCGGATCATGTGGTCATCAACGAGGTAGTCCCATCGTGGCAGGAGCGGCGCCGGCTCCGGGCCAAGATAAGCAAACACCAATCCGCCCAGTTCCTGGACCGGATAGGCCTTGAGCTTCACCTCGTTCTTCAATCTGCTGTTCGTGGGTTCAGCCGGCTGAGCGATGCAGTGCCCTTTGCCGTTATAAGTCCATCCGTGATAGGGGCATCTCAGGCCGTCCTCGACAGGGTATCCGTTTGCCAGATCAACTCTGCGATGGGCGCAAATATGGTCGACCAATCCGATTGTGCCACGCAAATCCTGGTAGAGCACCAAGTCCTCCCCGAGGATTCGGATTGGGACGACCTTCTTCTTCTTCAAATAAGAGCTTCCGGTGATCGGCTGCCAATAACGCCGCATGAGCTCGCCGCCTGGCGTGCCCGGCCCGACACGAGTGAGCATCTCATTTTCGGCAACACTGAGCATGGCGGACCTCCCGTTTCTCTATCAGGCCCATTCTATGGCTGCATATTCTTGCGTCAATAAGCTATCCTGTTGCGAGCAGCGCTCGTCGCTCTTGCGGTCTGTGGGGACTAGTGTTCCGCGTTCGCGCGCGGGCAAGCAACAACGATATCGGGCAGGGGAGGAAAGCATGGTCGCGATCGAGTTTCGCCAGCGAGGCCCGGCCGTGATTGCCTCGTCGATCTTTTTGTTACTTACGCTGGTAGCGGTCGTTCCGGCCGCCGGACAGAGCGCTTTTCCGAACAGGCCCATCAAGCTCATCGTTCCTTTTGCGCCTGGTGGGGTGACGGACGTTGCGGCAAGGTTGATCAGCATCGAGGCGAGCAAGACGCTCGGTGGGTCGATCGTGATCGAAAACAGAGTCGGCGCAGGCGGCAATATCGGCACGCAGGCCGCCGCTGCCGCGCCCGGCGATGGATACACGCTAGTATTGGGCGGCCTGACGAGCATTACGGCAATTCTGACGAGCAAGGACGCAGGCTACGACCTGTTCAAGGACCTCACCCCGGTTTGCGGCGCCATAACGTTCAACTCCGTGTTCATCACCTCCAAGGCGACCGCAATAGGCTCACTCATGGCATTGAAGGAAAAGATCGCGAGCGGCGGCTGGGTGACATACGGGACCGCGGGAGCCAATACGCCCAGCCACTTCATGTCGGCATGGCTCGCCCATGTCGCAAGCGGCAAGGCGGAAGCCGTCCACTACAGAGGCGGCTCCGGGCTGATAACGGACGTGCTATCGGGTCAATTGACCTTTGCCGCCGCGACGCTGCCCGTCGCTCTCGGATTGCGCAGCGAGCTCACCGTGCTTGGGGCAATGTCGGAAAAGCGTCTTCCGCAGATGCCCGACGTTCCCACCATGGGCGAAGCAGGCATGCCGGAATTTATGGATGTCGATTGGAGGGTATGGATCGCGATCTACGCGCCTACAGGCACGCCGCGGTCGATCCTCGATCAGCTCTATGCTGCCTACAATGCGGCCCTGCATAAATCGGAATTGAAAGCCGCGCTAGGCGTGTATGCCATCGATCCAATGATCGATTATACGCCACAACGATTGAACGCATTTCAAAAGGAGCAATTCGATACGTGGAAGGTCATTCTCAGCAAGCTCGGCGTGGTCGCAGGCTAGTAGCCCGTGATTTTGACCGTTTGAAGTTTTTGCAACTTGAGCTCTGCTCAGACTTGCAATCCCTCCCCCTCAGCGGGAGGGTGGCCGCTCGCACGGGGGCCGGAACGTGGCGATCGAATATCGCTTGAGCTCGGTAATGCTGGCTATCAAATTGATTGGTAAAAGATGATGAAAAAGAGTGGAAACTTGATGAGTGCAGATTTTGACGACATGGCATCAAAAGCGAAGGCTGCACATGAGGCGCGAATGGCGCAACAGGATCGACAGGACACAGCTCAACGCGATGACAGAGGGCGGATTGTAGACGCCGCGGTAGCTGCACTGACGGCGGAGGTTCTTCCGCTTCTTGAAAAAGCAGTGGCGGCATTTCGTCAAAATGGTATAGAGACCAAAATCACTAGTGATTTTGAAGTTAAAGGAATTGTGAGTAAAAATCCTACAATGACTTTTAGGTGTATTGGACCCAAGAGGAAGGACGGATGGCAATTTGAGGGGCCCGCGGCATTTTTCACCTCGGACGGTTCTGTGATCACAGTCGGAGTAGCCAAGGAAATCTATGATCGCGAGCCGACGGAACAACTTGGATCGGGTTCACCTGGGCAGAGTGAAACTCTGATCACGCAGGCCGTGCAAAAGGCACTTGACGCCTATTTTGTGCAACTGGACAAATACCGCTCCATTGGTGTCCTGCAAACTCCTACGTAACAAACGCAGCATCGTGGACCAATTTCCAACCCGATAGGCCGAATGGATAACAAAATCGGCCGAGTTCAAGCTTCATCAGGCTGCGTGTCAGGCTCGCGACGGCGCGGCGAAAATTATTCGCTGCATCCAGATATTGGCGGCACTGCGCCGCGCCCGGCGGACTGCGGATGCGACCGACGTCATGCTATGCAGCGCCGTTGACGGATGGTAGAGTTCGTTATGCCAGTCACTCGCAGCGTGGTGTGCACGTTTCTGGTCCTGCTCGGCATACTCTCGATCCCCATTGCGGCGACCGCGCAGACCAAGTTAAGGGTCGGCTTATTGCCGTTCTCCGAATCCCTGGCCGCCGTCATCGCCGATAAAGAGGGATTTTTCAAAGCCGAGGGCCTCGAAATCGAGATTACGCAATTTCAAAGCGGCGCCGTGGCGCTGCCGGTTTTGCAGTCCGGGCGCATCGATATCGCCATCAGCAACACGGTAGCGACCTTGCAGGCGATCGGGCAAGGTCTCGATGCGGTCGTGCTGGCCCCGGCTGCTGTTGTGCGCAGCGCACCACCCGATACGACGACCGCGCTCATTGTGCGCAAGGACGACGTGAAATCGGTCAAGGATCTCGAGGGCAAGCGCATTGCGGTCAATGTCATCAACAGCACCGCATGGTTGCATGCTGTCGCGGCGCTGGAGTTGCACGGCGTGGACCACAGCAAGGTGAGATTCACCGAGGTGCCGTTCCCGCAGATGAACGATCCGCTGTTGAACGGCCAAATCGACGCTGTTGTCCAAGTCGAGCCCTTCCGCTCAGCGCTGATGGCGTCCGGCAAGGCTGAGATCATCAGCTGGACGTACGTTGAAACCGCGCCGAAGACTGACGTTACGCAATATCTGGCGCTCACCTCTTGGGTGGAGAAAAATCACGACACCGCGATCAAGTTCGCCCGCACGGTGATCAAAGGTGCTGAGTTCGCGAAGGCCAACGACGCTGCTGCGCGCGAGGTCAATGTCGCCTATACGAAACTAAACCCGGCCTTCAAGGATAAGGTGCTGCTGCCGGAGCTCGGAACCGCGGTCAACGTGGCCGGAATGAACCGCACGATGGAGCTGATGCAGAAATACGGGATGCTGCAGAAACCGATCGATATTACTAGCCGGGTCCTGAAGCTACCTTGAGCGGTCGATGACCGACGCCCCGCGACCGTTTCTGCGCGTCTGTGGCGTACGTAAAGTATTTGGCCCCGCCGGACGGACCACCGTTGCGCTCAATGGCGTTGACCTCGAGATCGCGAAGGGCAGCTTTGTATCCATCGTCGGTCCGTCTGGGTGCGGCAAGTCCACGCTGTTGCAGATAATCGCCGGCCTCATCGACGCCTCGTCAGGCGCGGTTTTTTTTGATGATTGTCGAGTAATTGGTCCGCCCCGCGGCGCGCTCTATGTCTTTCAGCAATATACACGGTCGCTGTTTCCCTGGAAAACGGTGGAACGCAACGTCACTTTCGGCCTGGAAAATCGGGAAGCACTTTCCCGGGTGGAGATCAATACACGCGCCCATGAAATAATCCGGCTGGTGAAGCTTACCGGTTTTGAGCATCATTATCCGTGGCAACTCTCGGGCGGCATGCAGCAGCGCGTGGCGATTGCCAGGGCGCTCGCCTGCCGGCCGGAGGTGCTGTTGATGGATGAGCCGTTCAGCGCGGTGGACGCGTTGACGCGCGCCGGGCTGCAGGAGTTGTTGCGCGGTCTGTGGCGCGAACTTGGCCTCACTGTCATTTTCGTCACCCACGATGTTGATGAAGGCCTCTATCTCTCGACGCGAATTATGGCCCTGACGCGCGCCCCCGGCACCGTCGCTGCCGATTTGCCGATCGACCTGCCGCATCCGCGCGACCAGATCGCCACTCGCGCGTTGCCCCAGTATCTCGACTACCGCGCCCGGTTGCTCGCACAGCTTTTCGCCGACGAAGGGCTCATCGCCGGGAACGTCGCATGACGGACAGCGCCGTCTCGGATACACCTGCGCTCCCCGCAGCCGAAGCAACGCCCGCGCGCCGGCGTACACCACTTTGGAATACCCGCTGGCTCGGCGTCGCTCTGATCGTGGTCCTGCTGCTCATTTGGGAAGCGGCCGCGGCGACGGGCAGAATGCCGTCGCTGAGCTTTCCACGTATGAGCGAAATTATCGCGGCGTGGTGGCGTCTTGTGATTTCGGGCGAGTTGCCCCGCGAGCTTGGCGATAGCCTCTGGCGGATGTTTACCGGCTACTTTGTCGGCGTTCTGTTCGGCGTTTTCCTCGGCCTGCTCATGGGCTATTTCCGCTTTTTCTATAATCTTCTCGAGCCGATCACCGAGGTGCTTCGACCAATCCCGAGCCCGGCCTATCTTCCGATCGTAATCCTCTTTCTTGGCATTGACGACGAGATGAAACTTTTCATGATCGCATTCGCGTCGCTGTTTCCGGTCTTGATCAATACCTACAGCGGCGTACGGAGCGTCGATCCGATTCAGCTCCAGACTGCACGCACATTCGGCGTTACCGGCCGAAAGCTCATCTGGCAAATCGTACTCCCGGCAGCATCGCCGTACATCTTCACGGGCATGCGCGTCAGTCTTGCCGTCGCGCTTATCGTCATGGTGATCAGCGAGATGGTGGCGGCATCAAGCGGCATTGGCTACTTCATTCTGAGCGCACAACGCGGCTTCCAGATTCGCGAGATGTTTGCCGGCGTGTTGACGCTGGCCGTCGTCGGTTATGTGCTGAACAGACTGTTCGTCGTCATCGAAAATCGTGTGCTCGCGTGGCATTATGGTTACACGCAGCAGCGCAATTGATCTGTGCCCTGGCTTTACGCGCCGCTGCTATCCACGAAACGTAACGAGAAAGCGTCGTTGGCGCTAGCAACGGCAGCGACGTACGGCGCACCGAAATGGATCGGAAACAGCAAAGCGCGCTGCTCGGCACAATGCTCCAACAAACGGCGGCGGGTCATACGCGCTTCCGCTGGCAGCTCGCAAAAGCCCGAATTCCACTGCGGAGCGTAAACCTGCAGCGGATGGTGGATGGCGTCGCCGCAAAAAACCGCGTTTTCACTTTTATCTTTGAGCTTGAGCATCACATGGCCCGGCGTATGTCCCGGCGCCGGCTCGATCAGCATCGAATCCCCGATTGCATGCGGACCATCGACCAGTTCCACTTGGCCGGCCTCGATCACCGGGAGCACGCTGTCGCGATAAGAATATGTGCGTTGCGGATCGGCATCAGCCGCGGGATTGCGGCGGGGATCACCCCATTCGTTCTCGATGCGCGAAAATAGATATTTTGCATTCGGGAAAGTCGGCACCCAGCGGCCGTCCCGCAGCATCGTGTTCCAGCCGACATGATCCGTGTGCAGGTGCGTGCACAGCACGATATCAATGTCCTCCGGCGCCGCACCGGCTTCGCGAAGGCGTTCGAGATATGGCGTTTCGAGCTGATGAAATCGCGGTGCGCCCGGCCGATTTTTATGATTACCCGCACAGCAATCGAGCAGGATGGTGTGCCGTTCTGTGCGAATGAGCCATGAATGCACGCTGGTGATCAGCCGGTCATGCTCTGGCGAATAATGGTTTGGGATAAGCCAGTGCCGATGCGTTTCGAGCACATCGCGATCAAATCCGACCAGGAATTGCTCCGGCGGAAGGCTGGTGAACCCCAACAGTTCGCCGACCCGCGTGATAGTGACGCCGCCGATGTTCCACGTGGCCATCGCGGGCCGTTCCTCCCTCTGAATGCGCTCCTCATATGCGCCAAGGCTGCGCAGTAAACGTTGACACTTCCCACGCTTTTCCTGATAGTCGTGGGCGATGCAATCCCCAAGAGTTCGATCACGTGCCGACCATCGAAGCCAACGGCTGCAATTTCTACTACGAATTGCAGGGTGAGGGGCCCGACGTCGTCTTCATTCACGGCGAAATTCACGGCACGGCCTATTGGGAATATCAACTCCCGGAATTCGCGCGTGAATATCGCTGCTTTGCCTACAACAGGCGCGGGCACGCCGGGACCGAACTCACCGATTTCGGCTTTTCGCTGGTCAACCAGACGCGTGATCTGGCGGCGCTGATCGAGAAGCTCGGCCTGCATCAGCCGGTGATCATCGCGGTCGCATTCGGCACGACGATCGCGGCCAACTACGCCATCGAATATCCCGACCGGCTGAAGGGCCTGGTTCTGGTCGCCTGGAGCGAACTGCATGACGCGATGCAGTACCTCCACCGCTGGAAAAAGTACAACGAAGAAGCGACGCAGGTTCTTCAAACGCGTGGCCGCGATGCGTTTATTTCGCTCCTGCGCGCCGACGCCGGTAAGCGGATCTATAAGGTAATTCCCGTCAACTCGACGGTGCGCGAAAATCGATCCAGCTGTTCGCGAGTTATCCGATCGAGGAATACCGCCGCGGCATGCTGGAATTCGGTTCCTCCGTGCCCGATCTCGTCCCAGCCTTTCGCAAGCTCGACCTTCCAGTCCTCGGCTTGTGCGGCGGCGACGATCCCTATCCTGACCGGGCTGAAGTGCTGGCCGGCATGAACAATTTCCGCGAGGCGCCGGCGATACCGGGGGCGGGCCGCTTCGTGCATTGGGAGCGCCCGAAGGAATTCAACGCGATGGTGCGGGAGTTCCTGCAATCGCTGTCGTAGCGCAAATTGCGCCGAATACGCTCATCGGCAAACAAGGCTACGTCGTTGCGGTCGATGTCGGTGGTACGTGCACCGATTGTGTCGTCCTGCGCGACGGTGAGCCCATCCATTTCGGCAAGGCACTGTCGACACCGCCGCGTTTCGCGCTCGGCGTGGTCGATTTGGTGCGCGCGACCGCGGCTGCGATGGGCGTCGCGTTCGATGCGCTGTTGGCGCAGACGCGGCTGTTCCTGCATGGCTCGACCGTCGTGGACAATGCGATATTCACCCGAGAAGGCGCGCGCACCGGCCTGATCACGACCGCCGGCTTCGAGGACACGCTTCTGGTGACCCGCGGTGCTTACGGCCGCTGGTCCGGCCAGCCCGAGGAGGCGATAAAACATCCGGTCGCGTCGAACCGGCCGATGCCGCTGGTGCCCCATGCGCGCATCGCCGGTGTCCGCGAACGCGTCGACTACAAGGGCGCCATCTTGCAGCCGCTCGACGAGAGTGACGTCGAGGCGGCGGTTGAGCGGCTGGTTGGACGCGAGCGTGTCGAAGCGATCAGCGTGTGCCTGTTGTGGTCGTTTCGCAATCCGGCGCACGAACAACGCATCCGCGATATCGTGCGCCGTCTGGCGCCGCACGTGCACGTGTCGATCTCGGCTGACGTGGCGCCTTTTCCCGGCGAATACGAGCGCACCTCCGCGACCGTCATCGACGCTTACGTGGGTCGGGTGACGCAGGCGTATCTCGCCGAACTGACGCAGCTTCTCGACGACAACGGTTATACCGGCGCGGTGCTGGTGATGCAGGGTTATGGCGGTCTCGTGCCCATCGCAGAGGCGGCCGCCCGGCCGGTCGGGATGATCGAGTGCGGCCCGGCTGCGGGTGTTGTCGGCGCACAATTCCTCGTCAACATGCTTGGCGACACAAACGTCATCGCTGCCGACATGGGCGGCACGACCTTCAAGGTCGGGGTGATCCAGGACGGCCGCTTCGAATACGCGCGCGAGCCGATGGTGGACCGCTATCATTACATAGCGCCGAAATCGATCTGCAATCGATCGGCGCCGGCGGTGGCAGCATCGTTGACGTCGATTGCCGCACGATGCGCCCGGCCGTCGGTCCGGGCAGCGCCGGCGCGCGACCCGGCCCGATCTGCTATGGGCTCGGAGGCGACCAGCCGACCCTGACCGATGTCGCCGCGATCATGGGTTACATGGACCCGGGCACCTTCCTGGGAGGCACGATCCAGCTCGACATCGGGAGGGCGCGCCAGATTTTTGGCGAGCGGATTGCACGGCCGCTCGGGATGGGCGTCGATGAGGCCGCGCTGGGCATCTACCGCGTAGCGGTGGCCAAAATCGCCAATCTCATCGCAACGTCACTGTCGAGCGCAAACTCGATCCGCGCGAATTCGTGCTGCAGTCCTTCGGCGGCAGCGGCGGACTTTTCGCCGACGCCTACGCGCAGGACTTGTCCATTCGGCGCGTGATTATCCCGCATACCGCTGCGGTGCTGTGCGCCTTCGGCATGGTTGAGCCGATGTTTTCACCTCTATTCGGTTGTCCAACCGATGCCGATGCCGGTGGAGCCAGCCGCGGTCGAAGCTGTGCTCGAACCGATAGCGCAACGCGCGCGTCATCAGCTCGCCGCGGAAGGGTTTGAAGCCGAGCGCGTCACGCTGGAATGGATTGTGGAGATGCGATATCGCCGTCAGGTGCATCAGTGAGCACGCCATTGCGCGGCGGTCTACCCATCACGGCGCAAAGCCTCGACGTCCTGCAGTCCGACCTCGAAAATCTATACGAACGGCGCTACGGCCCCGGCTCGTCCTACCGTGCAGCCGGAATCGAGCTTGTCGCGTTCAGGCTCAAGGCGCACGGCATGATGCCACGCCCACGGATCGAGCCCGTGCCGCTCGGCGGCTCCGATCCCTCGCGCGCAGAACGTGGACGGCGCAACATCATGTTCATCGATGACATCGGCATGCGGCCGGTCACGGTCTATGATTTCGATCGGCTGGAACCCGGCAATGTCGTGCGCGGTCCGACGGTCGTGCATTCGGCGGTCACCACCATCGTTGTTCACAACGGACAGATCGCGCGTATGGACGAACTGCGCAACTTGATCCTGGAGGAGGCGTGATGGTCGATCCAATTACTTTTGAGATCATCCGCCACCGCTTGTTTCGTGTGATCGAGGAGGCGGTCATCACGCTTAAGCACGTGTCCGGCAGCGCCATCACTAATGAGGGCCACGATCTGATGGTGTCACTGTATACCTCAGACGGCGGATTGCTGTTGGGCGGGGTCGGGTTTTTGCATCATCTGAGCTGCGCCTCCGAGGCCTGCAAAGCCATCCTTCGCCGCTTCAAGGGACGCATCAACGAAGGAGACATGTTTCTTCTCAACGATCCCTACACGGCGGCGCTCCACACCTCCGACGTCTACATCGTTTGGCCGAATCTCGTTTATGGCGGTGAACTTGTAGCGTGGTCAGCATGCTTCGTGCATGTGAGCGATATCGGAGCGATAAATCCCGGCGGCTTTTGCCCAGAGGCGCGTGAGATTTATACCGAAGGATTTTCATCGCCCGGCCTGCGCCTGATCGATCGGGGTCGGTTTGTGCGAGGACGTGTTCGACACGTTCCTCAACATGGTGCGCGTGCGGGAACTGGTCGCGCTCGACATTCGCTCAATGATCGCCTGCAACAATGTGGCGGCCCAGCGGCTGCAGGTGCTCTACGAAAAATACGGCCCTGACCTGGTGACACAGGTGAGCCGCACTCTGATCGCGCAATCGGAAAAGCTGCTGCGCGCGCGGCTTTCGCGTTGCCGGACGGCCGCTGGGTCGCCCGCCAGTACATGGACGTCGCCGGCCGGCCGCTCGAAATCCGCCTGGCGATGACCAAGTCGGATGATGCGCTCGAATTGCGGCTTCACAGGCAGCAGCCCACAGTCGGAGCGCGGCGTGAACTGCACGCACTGGGGTGCATGGGGCGGATTGCTGGCGCCGCTCTATCCGCTGCTCTGCTACGACATCACCTGGAATGAGGGTGTGCTCAAACCGGTACGGATGCTTGCGCCCGTGGGTACGATCGTCAACGCGACGCGACCCGCGCCGGTTTCGATCGCGACCGTTGGCGCCATCCAGGCGGTGAACAACGTTTCGCTCATCTGCCTGTCGAAGATGCTGGCAGCGAGTGCGAAATATGCCAAGGAAGCAACCGCCGTCTGGCAGGGAAGCCACCTCTGCATCCATCTATTTGCGCGCAACCAGC
>CAWJDY010000016.1:0-161787 GCA_963841705.1 uncultured Alphaproteobacteria bacterium | reverse complement strand
TCCCTCTCCGCCAGCCCAAGCGAGAAGAACTGGAAACTAAAAATTGTCTGCGGTCTTGCGAGCGGCGCGGCGGCAACAGCTTCGATCCGAGAAGAGCAGCGACGCGACATGCGCGCGGAAAAGCGGAGCGCCCGCGAGGCTTAAATCCAACACCGGATCCGCGATTTTCCCGGAATGCGCTGAGCGGGGCTGGAGCCGGTCTGTCGATTTCTTCATGAAATCTCGCGGATGTGGCTTGTACCCAGGACCGCTCCTGGACCGCTCCGATGGACACTTGACCAGGACTACTGCTAAGCAGTACCGTCATGAAAGATGACGACTTCGAATGGGACAACACCAAACCAGGCATGAGCAAGACGACTACTTCCAGCAGAACGGGCAAACGCCTTGAGCCGCTGCGGCCGATGACCGAGGCCGAGGTAATGGCCGCGGCGCTTGCCGATCCTGACTCCAAGCCGCTGACGCCGCAGGACTTGAGGCGCATGAAACGCATTCCGCGCGCGAAGATCATACGCCGCGCGCTCGGCCTGACACAGGAGGAGTTTTCCGCCCGGTTTCGGATTCCTCTCGGCACGCTGCGCGATTGGGAGCAGGGGGCGGCCGAGCCGGACCAAGCCGCACGCGCCTATCTCACTGTCATCGCCCGCAACCCGAAGGCGGTCGCGGATGCGCTCACGCCATGAAGGGATTTGCTCGGCCGCCGAGCAATGCGACGCAATTGCATTCTTGAAATCAAGCCCGCTGCCAACTGCCGCATTTCTGCCGCCAGCTTAGAACATCCGCTGCGTTGGTCTGCATTTCAGTTCAAACGAAACCGACAATACGGCCTCCCCGCTCCTGCGCAGAAATTCGCGAAAACACGCACGTTTTCGCTGTAGCGCGCGGGAGTTCGCGGCGTTGCTCGGCGACTTCGACAATCACGCGGCCCGCGGATGAACTCGCGTCTTGATCTTGGCGCCTATCTCATCGCGCGCCATTTCGAGGTCGTATGTCGTCTGCATGCCCATCCAGAATTCGGCGCTCGTGCCAAAGTAGCGTGCCAGCCTGAGGGCTGTGTCAGGTGTAATTGCGCGTTTGGCATTGACGATCTCGCTGATGCGTATCTGCGGGACACCAATAGCCTTGGCCAGCGCGTACTGCGAGAGATGCAGTGGCTTCAAAAAGTCCTCGCGCAGAACCTCGCCTGGATGTGCTGGTGGAAAATCGGCCACTGCTCAGATCTCCTCAATGATAATCGACGATCTCGACGTCGTGGGCGTCGCCGTCACGCCAACGGAAGCAGATGCGCCACTGGTCATTGATTCGGATGCTGTGCTGCCCTTTCCGATCCCCGGACAGCCGCTCCAGCCGGTTACCTGGGGGCGCCCTCAAGTCCTCGAGATTGCGAGCATTGTGAATCTGCATCAGCTTACGATTCCCCGCCTTCATGATGTCATTGGGAATGCCTTTTATGAACCGGCGTTGCCATGCAGCTTCGGCGGCGGCATTCCGGAACGATTTGATCATGGGTAGGGCGATACTAACGCATGGCGTTAGCTAACGCAAGGCATAAGTAACAGGATGCCGCATGCTTGCGAAGCCGGTTGGTTTGAGTGCGCAAGCTTGGCTGTAATTCTCAAAAGCCCGCTCGAAAACTGCCTTTGCCATGTCTTCATTCTGATCCATCACGGTGAAGACGCGCCATGAGAGCACCCGACGCCGCACCGTTGCAGCTCGAGCTTGAGCTTCGCCCGACGCCCGCGCTTTACCTCGCCGTCGGGCTCGAGGCCGGCGCGGTTATCGCGCTGCAGATCTGCATCATGCGGATTTTCGCCGTCGGAAGCTGGGCACATTTCGGCTCCCTGGTGGTGAGCCTCGCCATGCTGGGGTTCGGGCTGACCAGCGCCGTCATGTGCATCGGCAAGGGCTGGTTCGAGCGTCATTGGCAGGGGGTTGCGGCAGCGGCGCTGATGGCATTCGGCCCGCTGACCGTCGCATCGAATCTTCTGGCGCAGCAGATTCCGTTCAATGCCATCTTCCTTGTTTCCGATCCCATGCAGAAGTGGCGCTTGTTCGGGAATTTCATGCTCTACATGCTGCCGTTTCTGGCCGGCGCGCTGTTTCTTGGCACCGTTTTTCTGAAAGCCAACAAGATATTCGGTCGTGTCTATTTCGCCGACCTGTCCGGGGCCGGGTTGTGTGGGCTGGCATTCCTGCTGGCCATGTATGTGTCACACCCGGAAAACCTGATTGTCGTGCCGCTTCTCCTGTGGCTCGCGGGAAGCTTGCTCTGGTTCTACGCCCTCGCGAGCCGGCGCGGCATGGCATGGGTGGCTATCATGGCGCTCGCCGCAATCGCTGCTCATCTCGCGCTGCCGCCGCTGCTTGATATTCCGAAGCTGGCGATCTCCGACTACAAGGGCGTCTCCTACGCGCGCAAATTCCCCGACAGCGCGCGCGTGTACGAAAGCGCGTCCCCGTTCGGATACCTGGAGATTTACTCCAGCTCGTATCTGCATTTCGCGCCGGGGCTTTCCGACAATGCGGCGTTCACGCTCCCTGACATGCCGGCCAACGCGTATCTCGGCATGTACATCGACGGGGAGGGGCCAAGCGGCATCATCCGCGACCTGCCGCCGCAACAGACGGCCTATTACCGCTTTCTGCCGATGATCTATCCCTACGTGATCAAGTCGGCGCCGGACACCTTCGTGGTTCAGTTCGGCGGCGGCATCTCCACGTCGGTCGCGTTGCGCAACTCGAGGAGCGTCACCGTCGCGGAGGGAAACCCCGCCGTGCTCGCCGCTTTTCGCAGCGACAAAGGTCTGCGCGATTTCACCGGCGACGTGCTGCACAATCCCAATTTGCGAGTGATCGATTATGACGGCCGGCTTTACCTTGCGCACACCTCGGAGCGTTATGACGTCATCGACTTGAGCCTTGCCGATTCCGCGGGCCTCTCCAGCCCCGGCGGGTTCGCCGTCGTCGAGAAGCTCTCCTATTCCCGCGAAGCGATGGCGAGCTACATGGGCGCGCTGAAGCAGGGCGGGGTGCTCTCGGTGACGCTCTGGAACAAGGAGGAGCCGCCGAGATCGGTGCTCAAGCTCTACACCACCATGGCTGCGGCGGCGCGCGACGCCCAAGGGGGCGAGATCGCCGATCGCTTCTTTGTGGTTTCGAGCTATTTGTCGACCGCAACCGTCCTCTACAAGCGCGGCGGCTTTTCTGCCGACGAGATCGACAAGCTGCGCCGGCACACGCGGGCCATGTCGTTCGACGAGATCTACTTCCCCGGCATCGCCTACGACGAGGCGCAGGATGCCAGGTTGCTGCAGGACTACAATGATCAGATCTTCTCCAATGTCGCCTCCGAAACCGGCCTGAACGAGGCGCAGCCGCATCAGGCGATGACCCCGGCGGAGCCGCCTGACGCCGACGAGCCCGATGCGGAAAAGCCGGGATCAGCAGTGCCCGCGACCGTCATGGGCCAGCTCGCCTGGCAGCATCTCGTGCATGGCGACTGGAACGACATCGCGCAACGCTACGTATTCGACACCCGGCCGCTGACCAACACGCGCCCGTATTTCGCGGCCTACATCAAACCGGGCGATCTTCTGCGGGTGACCGACCGGCTCGAGCTGCTGCAGGACGAATGGGGCTATCTCCTGCTCTGGGCCACTCTCGCCATTGCGTGCATTGCGGCGCTGTCGCTCGTTGCGATCCCGGTGATCTTCGGCTGGCGCACGATATTTCGCCGCAACCCAGGCAAGTTTCGCACCATTGTTTATTTCGCCTGCCTCGGCGCCGGTTACATCATGGTGGAGGTCGGGCTGATCTCCGAGTTCATGCTGGCGCTGAGCAATGCAACCGTGTCGGCTTCCGTCCTGATCACCGGCATGCTGGTCTTTTCCGGCCTCGGCGCATTCCTCTCGGAACGATATCTCGACCGCGCGCGCAGCGTCATGCCGCGGATCTTCGTGGCCATCGGCGTCATCTTGATCGGCTACGGCCTTGCTCTCGACCGCGCGCTCGATCTCATCGGCACGTTTCCCTACCTCCTGCGACTCGTTTTCTGTTTCGCGCTCATCTTCCCGCCGGCCTTCCTGATGGGCTTCCCCATGCCGACGGCGATGACCTCGCTCGCCCGGTTGGGCAAGGACCACATGTTTTTGTGGGCGTGGGGGATCAACGGCTGCTTCTCGGTGATCGGCGCCGCCATGGTGCCGATCATCGCAACCTCGTTCGGGCTCAACGTCGTGCTCATGCTCGCGGGCGCGGCCTATCTGCTGGCGCTGCCTGCCTTCTTTGCCGTGCTGCTGCCGCTGCGCTCGACATCGGCGCCCCCAGCCCTGCGTGCAACCGCGCCGGCATGATGCCCGGTCAGGCGCGGGGCTTGACCCGCGCATCCATCTTCTTCGAAACAAGGGGCGCGGTGAAACGGATGGATTAAGGGTGGCTGTGGCACGTCTGAACTTGACGCTCATCGCCTTTGGCACGCTCATCGCGGCTGTGGCCCTGAGCACACCGGCCGCCGCGGACGCGGATTACCCCAACCGCCCCGTCCAGCTCATCGTACCTTACGGCGCCGGCGGGGTGGCGGATACCGGCATGCGCATCCTGGCGGAGCAGCTCACCGGGCTGCTCAAGCAGCCGTTCGTCATCGAGAACCGCCCCGGGGCCGGCGGCATCGTCGCCGCCAAGACCGGCGCGTCGGCGGCTCCCGATGGCTACACCTTGCTGATGACCGGCAACAACAACGCGATCAGCGCAGGACTGTTCAAGGCGCTCCCCTACGACATTCTCACCGACTTCGCTTCCACCTCTACCGTGTCTTTCTTCGATCTTCTGATCGTCACCGGGGCAGGTTCGCCGTTTGCCTCGGTGGAGGACATCGTGAAAGCGGCCCGCGCAAATCCCGGACGCCTGAACATCGCCACTACCAATCCCGGCAGCACCCAGAACCTGGCCGCCGAGCTGTTCAAAAGCGCAGCCGGGATTGGGGCGACCATTGTGCCCTTCCGCACATCGCCGGACTTGGCGACGGCGTTGCTGCGGGGCGATGTGGATGTGGCGTTCGAGTTCTATGCGGCCATGCATGGCCTGATCAGCGACAGGAAGGTCGTCGTGCTTGCGTCCACGGGAGGGCAGCGCACTTCCTATCTGCCGGACGTGCCGACCATTCAGGAGAGCGGGATCGAAGGTTTTGAGGTCGTAAGCTGGAACGGAATTTCCGTCCCCGCTGCCACGCCCCAGCCGATCATCGAGATTCTCACCCGCGCCATCAACGAGGTTCTGCCCCGACCTGAGGTCCAGGAGAAGGCGGCCAAGCTCGGCATGGAAATGCGCGCCAGCACTCCCGAGGCGATGACGCAGCGCATGAAGAGCGATATCGCCAAATGGGCGGCCGTAATCGAGAAGGCCGGCATCCCCAAGCACGAGTAACGCACCATCGACACGCCTGAGACATGGAACACCGCCGCAGGACCGCCATGCACGCGCTTGCCCGCCATCTGTCCGCCAGGCGTACCCCAACTCCGCGGGGCTGCAAACCCCTCAACCGATCGCGCTGAGATGCTGCGGGCGACGGCGCTCATTGCCTGGACGATCCTGGCGTCGCACGCGGCCGTTGCGGCGAGCTACCCCACCCGTCCGATCACCCTGGTCATTCCTTTCGCTCCCGGCGGCAGCTCCAGCACGGCCGCGCGCAGCATCGCGGACAAGATGAGCGAAACGCTCGGACAGCAGATCGTCATCGACAATCGGCCTGGCGCCGGCGGCACGGTCGCGACCCGGGCTGCCGCCAAGGCGACGCCCGACGGCTACACCATTCTGCTGGTGACCAGTGCGACGCTGGGGACCGCTCCCTGCCTGTTTGACGATCTCGGCTATGATCCGCGCGCCGACTTCGCGCCGATCGGGCTCATTGCCGCCACGCCCAACGTGATCGCCGTGCATCCAGGCTTTCCTGCCCACTCGCTGCAGGAGCTGATCACGCTCGGCAGGCAGGCGATCGCCCCGATCCCCTATGGCTCGCCTGGGACGGGCACCCTCAACCACCTTACCATGGAGCTGCTTGCCCATCGCACCGGCATGAAGCTCATCCACGTCCCGTACAAGGGCGCGAGCCCGGCGCTCAATGACCTGCTCGGCGGCCACATCAGCCTTCTCATCAGCGCCGTTCCCAATGCCCACGGGCACATTGCCGCCGGGGCGATGCGCGCGCTTGCGATCACGGGCGCCAAGCGTTCGCCGCTCATCCCGCAGGTTCCTACCCTGGCCGAGGCCGGGCTCGTCGGATACGAGATCCCGCTGCGCTGGGGATTAGCCGCTCCTGCCGGCACACCGCATGCCGTCATCGAGGCGCTCAATCGCGCGCTCAACTTGGCGCTCTCGAGCGCGGAGGTCCGCCAGCGTCTCGCCCTGGAAGGCGCAGAACCCGAGCCGACCGCGCCCGCGGAATACGCGATGCTCATCGACCGCGAGCTCGCAATGTGGTCCGATGTAGTGAGGGAGGCGGGAATCAAGGCGAAGTGACCAGGGACGATGCGGCGCATGCAAGCATTCGGATTTCTCCGCTGGAGGTTTGTTCTCCCCGCCCTCGCAATATGCGTCGCGTGCGATGCAGCGCCGGCGTGGGCGCAGCCCTATCCCGGCCGGCCGATCGCGCTGATCGTTCCGCTGCCTCCCGGCGGCAGCAATGACATCATGGCGCGCGCGGTGGCGGACAAGCTCAGCACCTCGTTGGGGCAGCAGGTGGTGGTCGAGAACCGCGCTGCCGGCGGCAGCGGCACGGTCGGCACCCGCCAGGTCGCAAAGAGCCCACCCGACGGCTACACGCTCCTCCTCGGCTACACCTCGACGCTTGCTACCGGCCCGAGCATGCACCGCGATCTGGGCTATGATCCGCGCAAGGACTTTGCCCCCATCGGACTGATCGCGGAAGCGCCGTCGCTCCTGCTGCTGCATCCCGATCTCAAAATTCGCAGCGTGAGCGAGTTGATCGCGATGATGAAGCGGGCGAATCCTCCGTTCCAGGTTGGCGTGCCGGGTATTGGCACCGTCAATCATCTCGCCTCGGTTTTGTTCGCCCAGCAGGCCGGGGTGAACGTGCAGCAGATTCCCTACAAGGGCTCGAATGCGCTGATCATCGATCTTGCGGGCGGTCACGTGAAGGTCGGGTTCAATCCCATTCCGGTCTCGCGCGCGGCGCTGGAGTCCAAACTGATCGTTGCGCTCGCCGCGACCGCGTTGCGCCGCTCGACCGCGCTGCCCGATGTTCCAACCGTCGCCGAGTTGGGATTGCCCGGGTTCGACGCGGTCTTGAGCTATGGCCTGCTCGCGCCTGTCGGGACGCCGCGACCCATCATCGACACGCTCAACACGGATCTGCGCGCGGCGCTCGCAACCGAGGAGGTCAAGCAGCGGCTGCTGCAGGAACGGGCCGAGCCCATGCCGACAACGCCCGAGGAGCATGCGGCCGTAATCGACCGCGAAGAGACCAAGTGGTCGGCGCTCATCCGCTCCGTCGGTCTTCAGCCGGAGTGAGCACGCCTGTAAAGTGGTCCGCCATCGTCAGCTCGTCCGGCGCCAAAGCGGATAGACCCAAACATGGATGCAGTCGTCGAAGCGCAGCCTGTAAGCTCCTGGCAGCATGATCTCTACGATCTGCTGCGCGCCAATGGGATCACGCAGATCGCCTACGTGCCCGACGCGGGTCACAGCATTCTCATCGATCGATCGCTCGCGGACCCGGATGTGCACTCTATTCCCTTGACCACGGAGGAGGAGGGCGTAGCGCTGATCGCGGGCGCCGATCTCGGCGGCGTGCGCGCGGTGTTGCTGATGCAGTCAAGCGGGGTCGGCAACTGCATCAACATGTTGTCGCTGATCAAAGGGGCGCGGTTTCCATTCCTCACGCTCGTGAGCATGCGCGGCGATTTCGGCGAGGGAAATCCGTGGCAGTTCCCCATGGGGCAAGCGACCGAGGCGGTGCTCGCGGCCATCGGCGTGATTTGCCTGCGGATCGAGCGCCCGGCGGATGTCATTCCCGGCATCAATGCCGCGCTCACCATGGTGTTCAAGAGCGGGCAGGCCGTGGCCGTGCTGCTCTCGCAGCGCCTGATCGGCGCCAAGCCGTTTTGACCAGCCGTTGTGAGGCGATCATGCCGCGCAAGCCACCTGTTTCCCTGACCGCGTCAGCCGGTGTGGTGCTGGAACGCAGTAAGGTCGTGCCGGCCTTGATGGGACGTCATGAAGACTTTCTGATCATCACCGGTTTAGGGGGCACCGCCTGCGACGTCGGCGCGGTCACCGGCGATCGCGCGCATGTCTATTCGCTCGCAGGCGCCATGGGCGCCGCGTGCATGATGGGGCTCGGGCTTGCGCTCGCGCGCACGCAAGAGCGCGTGCTCGTCGTCACCGGCGACGGCGAGCTGCTGATGAACATCGGCGCGCTTGCCACCATCGCGGTGATCGACCCGCCCAATCTCGCCATCCTGTGCGTGGATAACGGCCACTACGGGGAGACCGGCTGGCAGAAGAGCCATACCAGCCTCGGGGTTGATCTGGAAAAGATCGCGGCCGGCTGCGGGATCAAGCACACCCACACTGTCGCCACCGAAAGCGACATCGAGGCCGGGGCTCGGCTCCTGCGCGGGAGCAATGGCACTGCGTTCGTGGTGGCGCGCGTCAAGCCGACCGAGCCGGCTCCGTTCAAGCGCAATTTCGACGCCTCTTTTTGCCGCGATCGCTTCCGCGCTGCGTTGCCGCCCCTGTGACCTCGGCGCTGGCGTATTTGGACTCAGCGGCGCAGGAAGCTCCGCAATACCTCCCCCTGAAAGGGGGAGGTCGGCGACCCCGACTTGTCGAGGGAGCCGGGTGGGGGTGCAGCCGCGGCCGAGGTGATCAGCCAATGCCGGCACCGAGCGCCGGACCCCCACCCGACAGCATTTGCCCCGGCGCAAGGCCGGGGCAAATGCTGTCGACCTCCCCCTTGCAGGGGGAGGTATGAGCTGCGCTGTGACCTCGGCGCTGGCACAGTATTTGTTCGCCCCACGTTCGGTCGCGATCATCGGGCAGTCCGATGATCCCGGCAAAGCCGCGGGGCGGCCGCTGAAATTCCTCCGCCAGATGGGCTACGCCGGTCGGGTCTACCCGATTAATCCCCGGCGCGAGACCGTGCTCGGCGAGCGGGCCTGGCCGCGCGTTTCCGCGCTGCCGGAGATCCCGGACCATGCCTATATCGTGCTGCCCACCGATCCCGCCGTGGATGCCGCGGAGGAGTGCGCAGAGTTCGGGGTGAAGGTGGCAACAGTGCTCGCGGACGGCTTTGCCGAAGCGGGCAATGCGGGCCTCGCGCGCGAGGCGCGGCTGCGCGCGCTGTGCGCACGCACCGGCATCCGCATCGTCGGCCCTTCGAGCCTCGGGGTGGTCGATCTGCGGACCAAATCGATGCTCACCGCCAATGCTGCATTGGACGAGCGTGACCTGCCGGTCGGCCGTACCTTCGTTGCCTCCCACAGCGGCAGCATGATCGGAGCGCTCCTTTCGCGTGGCAATGCCCGCGGCGCGCGCTTCGCCGCGCTCGTCTCGGTTGGCAACGAGATCGATCTTTCCCTGGGAGAGATATGCGAAGCCACCATCGATGATCCCGATATCGACGGCTACATGTTGTTTCTGGAGACCCTGCGCCATGCCGGTGCCTTGCGCCGCTTTGCGCTCGCCGCTGCGCAAGCAGGCAAGCCGGTGATCGCCTACAAGCTCGGCCGCTCGGCCGCTGCGCGCGAGCTCGCGGTTTCCCACACCGGCGCGCTCGCGGGCGAGGACGATATCGCGGATGTGTTTCTCAAGGCCTGCGGCATCGTCCGCGTCGATACCCTGGAAGGGCTGATCGAGGGTGCCTTGCTGCTTTCTCGCGTGCCCGCCGCGCAAGGGCGCGGCAGGCGCGCCAACGTCGGCGTCATCACCACCACCGCCGGGGGCGCGACCATGGTGGTCGATCCGCTTGCCCGTCGCGGCGTCAACATCGAGGCCCCGAGCCCGGCGACGCTGGCAAAGTTTGCCGCCGCGGGGATCGAGGTCAAACCGGCGCGCATCATCGATCTCACCATCGCCGGCGCGCGCTACGACAGCATGAAAGCGGCGCTCGACATCCTGGTAACTGCGCCGGAATTCGATCTCGTGCTGGCCGCGATCGGCTCCTCGGCGCGGCATTATCCGCAAGCGACCGTGCGTCCGCTTATCGAGTGCGCGGGAAAAGGCAGCCCGCTTGCGGTCTTCCTCGTGCCGGAAGCTCCGGAGGCCTTGGCGGCATTGAGTCGGGCGGGGGTGCCGAATTTCCACACCCCCGAAGCGTGCGCCGATGCTGTTGCGGCGGCCCTCGCGCAGCGCGCCCCAGTACCGATCGCTACCAATCCTTGTAGGGGCGAGGCATGCCTCGCCCCTGCGAAGGAACAGGGCTCCCGCGGTCTCGACGAGCTGGCATCGGGCGAGTTTCTTGATCGGCTCGGGATCGCGCGCGCGCCAGCGATTGCGCTCGACGCGGGGACTAACCAGGTGCCTCGGCTCCCGTTTGCTTATCCGGTCGCGGTCAAAGCTCTCTCCGCTGACATTGCGCACAAGACCGACGTCGGCGGGGTAGTGCTCGACGTAGCCGACGAGAGGCGGCTGTTGGCTGCCATTGCGCAGATCCGCACCAATGTTGGACGACGCTTGCCCCAGGTCTCCCTGCAGCGCGTCATGGTGCAGCCCATGCTGTCCGGGGTCGCCGAGGTGCTGATCGGTTATCGCGTCGACCGCGACGTGGGGCCGCTGATCATGGTGGCTGCTGGCGGCATACTCGCCGAGATCGAGCGTGACCGCAGCCTGCGCTTAGCACCCATCGACATGGCCGTTGCGCAGGAGATGGTCGCGGAATTGCGCAGCCTGCCCCTGCTCTGCGGCTATCGCGGCCGGGCCAAGGGCGATCTCGATGCGCTCGCGCGGGCCCTGGTTGCGCTGTCGCAGCTTGCCCATGACCATTCCATCGCCGAGGCTGAGATCAACCCATTGCTGGTGCTGCCCAAGGGGGAGGGCGTCATCGCCCTCGATGCTTTGGTCAGGATCAAGTAGTCTGGCCGGATCGCAAGCTCGATTATTTTGAGCCGTGATCCTGAGGTGCCGCGCCGAGTAAACGCCGCGCCGCGTCTGGACTCGGCCGGCGCGTGCCATCGCAAGTCGGCTTCAGCCGACTTGCCTAATTAAGACTTGCCTAATTAAAGAGCCAACCTCGGGTAAACCCGAGGTTGGTGGGATGACGGCCGCAAGGTGATGTGCGATCATCGATCGCCGCAGATGAGGGTCAGCCATGTCGCACGCCCAAGTATTTGAGCCGCTGCATCCTGCGCTGGGCGCGAGCGAGGCCATCGTCGGCTTCGTGACCGATCTGCGCTTTGACGCCTTGAGCGAGGAGGTGCGCCATTATGCGCGCCGTCATCTGCTCGATACCGTCGGGGTGATGATCGCAGGCGCGGGCGGAGAGGTCGCCAGCCGCGCCGAGGCGGTGCTCGCCGCCATACGCCCGCCGGGCTGCATCCCGGTGCCGGGCCGCGCGCGCCGCGCCGATCTCCTGGACGCGAGCTTTCTCGGCGGCACCGCCGCCCATGGCATCGAGCTCGACGACGGCTTCCGACAGGGCTCGGTACATCCGGGCTGCGTAGTGGTGCCGGCCGTGCTCGCGCTTGGATTTGAGCGCCGCATCAGCGGCGAAAGGCTGATCGAGGCGCTGGTCGCCGGTTACGAAGCCGAGATCGCCATCGGCCGTGCCTGCCATCCCGAGCTGCGCCAGCGCGGGTTCCATCCGGCGGCGGCCGTGGGCGTTTTCGGCGCCGTGATGGCAGCCGGCAAGTTGCGGGGTCTCTCTCGCGAGCGGCTCGCCAACGCCCTTGGGATCGCGGCTTCGAGCGCTGCCGGACTGTTCGCCTTCGTCAACGGCGGTGCCGACATCAAGCGCCTCCACGCCGGACATGCCTCGCGTGAGGGGCTGCAGGCGGCGCTCCTCGCCGAGCAAGGCATTGAGGGCCCGCCCGGAGTTATCGAAGCCCACGACGGCTTCCTGCAGGCTTTTGCCTTTGGCCGTGACCGCAAGCCGCGGGCCGTCGTGCTCCCGCCCAAGGTGCCGTTCGGCATCACCGACTGCTACATCAAGCCCTATCCCTGCTGCCGTCATATCCAGCCTGCCGTGGAAGCGCTCATCGGCATCCTGCGCGAGGAAAACCTCGCGCCCGAGCAGGTCGAGCGGATCGATGTCGCGACCTACCGCATCGCCGCCGAGCACGCCGAGACCGGCTGGGATGATTTCGCCAGCGCTCAGCTGAGTTTTCCCTATCTGCTCGGGCTCGTGCTCAAATTCCGCAGCATCAAGTTCGAGCATTTCGATGCGGCGGTGCGCGCCAATCCGGAATTTGCCGCGATCGCCCGAAAGATCAGCATTTCGGCGCCACCGGAGGTCGATCGGCTTTACCCGCAGCTGCGGCCGGCGCGGGTGACGGTGACGACCGCCGGCGGCGCCTTCACGCGCCAGGCGGATGAGGCTCTCGGCTCGCGCATCGTGCCGCTCGACGATGCGGGGCTGCATGCAAAGTTCGTCGGTCTCGTCGCTCCCGTTTTCGGCGCGGATGCGGCCGGTAGGCTGCTCGATCGGCTGTGGTCGATCGAGCAGAGCGACGACGTTGCCCCGCTGATCGAGGCAATGGCGAAGTAGGAGTTGAGCGCGTGCGTCGACGGTAGCAACGCCGAGGAAACGACAAGCAGGGGCAACGCCCCGTGACTCGAAAAACTGAAACCCTCGCCAAGATTGGTTTGTTTCGCTCGCTCAGCCCGGAGAGCATCCAGCTTCTCGACACCCAATGTTCCTGGCATCGCGACGCGCGCAATCAATGGATCCTCGATTATCAGGATCCCAGCAACGATGTTTTCTTCGTCGTAAGCGGGATACTGCAGGTGAAAATCCAGGCGGTCTCCGGGCGTGAAGTCCTGCTGCGGGAGCTCAACGCCGGGGAGTTCTTCGGCGAGATCGCGGCAATCGACAACAAGCCACGCTCCTCTGGAATATTTGCCGTGACTGACGTCGCCTACGCGCGCATGCCTGCCTCGGTCTTCCGCACTGCCATCCACGCCTATCCCGACGTTTGCGATCAGCTGCTCGAGCTTCTGGCCAGTTACGTGCGCAGCGTGTCCAATCGCGTCAACGAGTTCACCACGCTGGATGCGCGCCACCGCATCTATGCCGAGCTCTTGCGCCTGTCGCGGCCCGACGCGGCCAAGCCGATGCAAGCCCTGGTCTCGCCCCCGCCGGTGCACGCGGATCTTGCTGCGCGCGTGAGCGTGAGACGCGAATCGGTCACGCGGGAGCTCAAGGTACTGGAGCGCGCCGGGCTGCTCGAGAAACGGCGTGGTGCCATGGTGCTCACCGACACCGCGCGCCTGCGCAAGATGATCGCGGAAGCTTCCGAGCTGGAGTGACGAGGCGGGTCAGGGCGGGTCTGCTCTGGGCGCGATGACTTGACCAGATCCAAGGTCGACCCCTTCCGCTCAGTGAACACGGTTCGCCTTGGCGTTGCTTGCGACGGCAGCGGAAAACGTGCAGCCTTGGGGGAGAAGCCGGACGGCGCCCAGGTATCGAGGATCAGGTTGCGCGTAGAATTCTGGGGCACCCGCGGATCGATTCCTACGCCCGGACCGAGCACGATGCGGTACGGGGGCAACACGGCGTGCGTGGAGATGCGGTCCGCGCGCGGAACGCTCATCGTTCTCGACTGTGGAACCGGGGCGCATCCGCTGGGTCAGAAGCTGATCGGCTCCGGCAGGCAAGCCCTGCACGGACATGTGCTGATCAGCCATACCCATTGGGATCACATCCAGGGCATCCCGTTTTTTGCTCCGTTCTTTACTGCGGGGGCCAAGTGGGACGTTTATGGTCCGAAGGGGCTCGGCCAGTCGCTCCGCGAAACGCTGGCGGGGCAGATGCAGTACACCTATTTCCCGGTCACGCTCGATCAGTTCGAGGCCACGGTTCGCTATCACGATCTGGTCGAAGGCGGTTTCGTCATCGACGACATCAGGATCTCCACCCGGTACCTGAACCATTCAGCACTGACCTTCGGCTATCGGCTGGAGGCGGATGGGATGACTGTCGTTTATTGCTGCGACCACGAGCCCTACGCCCGCGCGCTGGGCACCGGTGAAGGGGAGATCGCCGGCCAGGATCTGCGGCATGCGCAATTCATCAAGGGCGCCGATCTCCTTATCCACGACGCGCAGTACACCGCGGATGAATACCGGGACAAGGTCGGCTGGGGTCACAGCTCGATTGAATACGCACTGCGGCTTGCGCAAGAGGCAGGAGTGAAGCGGCTCGCTCTCACCCACCACGATCCGCTCAGGCAGGACGATGCGCTCGATCACCTGGTCGAAGAGGCGCGGAAAAAGCTGCCGCGCCAATCGCAGCTTCAGGTTTTTGCCGCCGCCGAGGGGCAGGTCATCGAGCTGAAAGAGTCGCACCTCGTCGCGCGCGAGGATGCACCTCAGCAGTATGCGGCCACCGCAACGGTGGAGCCGGCCCTGGTGGAACGCTCGGTGCTTCTTCACATTGCCGATCCCGCGACCGCCGGCGCGCTGTCGAATGCGATCCGGGCCGAGGGGCTGCGCCCGCGCTTCGTTTCGGACATCCACGACCTCAAAACGGCGATCCTGGAGGATCGACCCTCCCTTGCCCTTATCGAACACGCCCCTCCGCTGATCGACGGCATGGCCGTGTGTCGGACGATCAGGCGGACGGAAGGACAGGAATCCGGGCTGCCGGTCGTCGTCATTGCCGACCGGCAGGCGGCTTCCGGGGACGCGGCAGGGGTCACGGAATGGCTGATCAAGCCGTTCTCCGAAAGCTTCATTCGTACCAAGGTGCGCGCCTGGGTGTTGAGAACCGCGTGCCATTGGATGCGGGCCGCCGTCCCGCAGGACGAAGAGCAGCGGCTCGCCTCGCTGCGGGCGCTGAAGGTTCTGGATACTCCCCTGGAGGACAGGTTTGACCGGATCACGCGCATCGCCGCCGCCCTGTTCAACGTTCCGATCGCGTTGGTCAGCCTGGTCGATGAGAACCGCCAATGGTTCAAATCACGCCACGGCCTCGAGGTCCCGCAGACCTCGCGGGATTCCTCCTTCTGCGCTCACGTGGTCTGCGACCGTGAACCGATGATCGTTCCGGATACCTTCCAGGACCCGCGCTTTGCCGACAACCCCCTGGTGCTGCATGAGCCGCGAATCAGGTTCTATGCCGGCGCCCCGCTCATTCTGGAGGATGGAAGCTGTGTCGGATCGCTCTGCCTGATCGATACGCGACCACGCCTGGTGGGGGAAAGCGATCTGGCGCGATTGCATGATTTGACGGATTTGGCCGTGCAGGAGCTTGAGCGCGGATAATGAAGGGAAAAAGCCAATGAGCGTTCTGATCGGCGTCCTCATCACCTTTGTTGTCATCATTCTCGTGCTCTATCTCGTCAACCTGCTCCCGCTCGACGGGCGCGCCAAGCAGATCGTGCGAGCCATCGTAATCATCATCGGCATCGTCTCGCTGCTGAAATATCTCGCAGTGTTTTAGAGCAGCACGCGGGGCAGCACCTTGCGCCCGTAGCCCGGATTCACCTTTACTGCGTCACAAACGACCTCCTCGCACCGTCGCCCTGAGCAGCCCACCAGGCATCTCGTATCAACGGGTGATAGGTTCTCCGTCGTCCGCGGCGATTTGAAACCGGACGGAAGACGTGCGGCGGCAACGTCCATGAGCAGACATTGCCCCACATTTCGGCCGTTTGAATGGCACACCTAGACCGATCAGGCGTCGACCAGATTGATAAGACCAAGAAAATCCATCTTGCCGACATCGACGCCATTGTGGCGGAGGATGGCGTAGGCCGTCGCGATGTGGAAAAAGGTGTTGGGGATCGTCATCTGCAGCAGGTAGTCCTCGCCGCCGATGACCTTGCCGGGCGCCCAGGAGAGTTTGACCTTGCGCTCGCTCGCGCCCGCGTACTGCGCCTCCTTCACGCTCTCCGCGAAAGCGACGGTCTTCCGGATGCGGGCGCGCAGTTCGTCGATCGTCCGCTCGTTGTCCTCGTGCTTGGGCGGCGTCTGCCCTGAGAGCCAGGCAGCCGCGGCTTTGACATAGTCGCAAGCGCTTTGGACCTGGTAGATGAAATGCTGCATGTCAGGCGCGAGGCGGCTGGTCATGAGCACGCCGACGTCGAACTTCTTGGCGGCCGCATGCTGCTCAGCCTTGTCTAGACAGGTCTCTAAGTTCTTCAGGCTCTGCGTGCACTGCGAAATCACTTGATAGTACATGTGGTCCTTCCGTGTCTTGGTGGAGCGTCAGCGAGCCGATCCGATCGCTGCCGAATTTCTCAGCGTTGCCAGTAGCGCCGTCCGGCCCCGACTGAGTTCCGACCCGGTCGCTCCCTTCGAGGCCGGCGCATATCCAAAGTCTCAACACGTGGTGATGTCTGGCATTACGCCGATACCTCGGGATCACGGAGCGAGTCATCAGAAGTGCGGCGAGATTTGTGATGCAGCAGGCTTCACTCATTCCGCGGCTTGTTGCAGGTCGGCGAGCGGCGGGCAGGAGCAGAAAAGGTTGCGGTCGCCGTAAACATTGTCGATCCGGTTCACCGGGCACCAGTATTTGTCGACTGCCAGCGCCTCGACGGGGAAACAGGCTTGCGCGCGGCTGTAGGGCCGGTCCCATCTCTCCTGCGCGAGATCCAACACCGTGTGCGGCGCGTTGCGCAGCAGATTGTTCTCCCGCGGCATTTTCCCGTCTTCGATGGCACGGATCTCATTGCGAATCGCAATCATCGCGTCACAAAACCGATCGAGCTCGACCTTCGATTCCGACTCGGTCGGCTCGACCATCAATGTGCCGGCAACGGGAAAGCTCATTGTCGGCGCGTGAAAACCGTAATCGATGAGCCGCTTGGCAATGTCCTCGACGGAAACGCCCGCAGCCTCCTTGAGCGGGCGCGTGTCGAGGATGCACTCATGGGCGACGCGGCCGCTCGCGCCAGTGAATAGCAGCGGGTAGTGCGGCTGGAGCCGTGCCGCGATGTAGTTGGCATTGAGGATTGCCGCCGCCGTTGCGGCCGTAAGCCCGTGGCCTCCCATCAGCACGATGTACATCCAGGAGATGGAGAGGATCGAGGCCGAGCCGAACGGAGCCGCCGCTACCGGCCCCATGCCGACAGCATTGCCCTGAGGGTCGGGATAGCCGGGGAGGAAGGGGGCAAGATGCGCCTTCACTCCGATCGGACCCACCCCCGGCCCGCCGCCGCCGTGCGGAATGCAGAACGTCTTGTGCAGGTTGAGGTGGCTTACGTCGGCGCCGTAGTCGCCCGGCCGGGCGAGCCCCACCTGCGCGTTGAGATTGGCGCCGTCGAGATAGACCTGTCCCCCGCACCGGTGCACGATATCGCAGATCGCGCGGATCTGCGGCTCGAACACCCCGTGCGTCGACGGGTAGGTGATCATGAGCACGGCGAGATGCTCGGCGTGTTTCTCGGCCTTGGCGCGTAGATCGACGAGATCCACGTCGCCGCGCATGTTGCAGCTCACGACCACCACCTCCATGCCGGCCATGTGCGCGGAGGCGGGATTGGTGCCATGCGCGGAGGATGGAATGAGACACACATTGCGGTGTCCCTGCCCCTTGCTGCGATGCCAGGCGCGGATGGCAAGGAGCCCGGCATATTCGCCCTGAGCGCCGGAGTTGGGCTGCAGCGAGACCGCGTCGAAGCCGGTGATGGCGCAGAGCTTGGCCGAGAGGTCGGCGATCATTTCCGCATAACCTTTGGCCTGATCCGCCGGCGCAAAGGGATGCAGGTCGGCGATTTCGGGCCAGCTGAGCGGGATCATCTCGGCGGTGGCGTTGAGCTTCATGGTGCAGGAGCCGAGCGGAATCATGCTGCGGTCGAGCGCGAGATCGCGATCCGCGAGGCGGCGCATGTAGCGCAGCATCTCCGTCTCGGAGCGATGCCGATGAAAGACGGGATGGGTGAGAAACGCGCTCTGGCGCTGCAGCGCCGCGGGGAGCGCATCGGAGCTCTGCTTTGCCAGCGTTGCGTAGGAGATGTCGGCCGCCGCGGGTCTTTCGGTAACGTTTCTGAACGACTGCCACACCGCCTCGATCACCACGGAGGTGGTGGTCTCGTCACAACTCATCCCAATGCAACGCTTGCCCTGCGCGGTCACAATACGGCGCAGATTGATGCCATGCTCGACGGCGCGTTGCAGGATCTGCGCCTGCTGATCGCCGACATCGACCGTGATGGTGTCGAAGAAATGTTGCGGCGTAACCGTCCAGCCCAGTGCCTTCAATCCGCCGGCAAGCACGACGGCGCTGTGATGCACGCGGCGGGCAATTTTCTTCAGCCCCTCCGGGCCATGGTAGACCGCATACATCGAGGCCATGATCGCGAGCAGCACCTGGGCGGTGCAGATGTTCGAGGTCGCCTTCTCCCGCCGGATGTGCTGCTCGCGCGTTTGCAGCGCGAGCCGGTAGGCGGAGCGCTCGCGGCTGTCTATGGACACTCCGACCAGGCGTCCGGGGAGCGAGCGCTGATGCGCCGGCCGGGTTGCGACGTAGGCGGCATGCGGCCCGCCGTAACCCATCGGCACGCCGAAGCGCTGGGTGGAGCCGACGGCGATATCGGCGCCGAGCTCGCCGGGCGCAGTGATCAGGGTGAGCGCCAAGGGATCGGCCGCCATCACCGCAAGCGCGCCGGCGGAGTGCAGAGCGGCAATGACTGGACGCAAGTCGCGGATCTCTCCCGAGCATCCGGGATATTGCAACAGCGCTCCGAACACCGCGTTCGGCTCCAGCTCGGTCAAGGGATCTCCCACAATGATGCGCCGGCCGAACGGCTCGGCGCGGGTGCGGACGACCGCAATGGTTTGCGGGAGGCAATCGCGATCGACGAAGAAAGCCTGCGCCTGCGAGCGTGCAACGCGCCGCGCCATGGCCATGGCCTCGGCCGCGGCGGTCGCCTCGTCGAGCAGCGATGCGTTGGCGATCTCGAGGCCGGTGAGATCCGCGATCATGGTCTGGAAGTTGAGCAAGGCTTCCAGCCGGCCCTGGCTGATCTCGGATTGATAGGGCGTATAGGCCGTGTACCACGCCGGATTTTCCAGGATGTTGCGTGCAATCACGTTGGGCGTGATCGTGCCGTAATAGCCTTGGCCGATCATCGAGATCAGCACTTTGTTGTTCTCGGCAATGGAGCGCAGCTTCTGCAGCGCCTCGCGTTCCGAGAGCGCCGCGCCGAGATCGAGCGCCTCGCGCTGACGGATGTCCTGCGGAACGGTCTCGTCGATCAATGCGTCAAGGCTCGCAGCCCCGACCGCCGCAAGCATGTCAGGCAGATCCTCGGCGGATACCCCAAGGTGGCGCGCGGCAAATTCGTTCTCTCTGAGCATCTCGACGAAGCCTTTATCTCGCGACATCCCTTGCACCCCTGCCAAATCTAAAGCGTCGGTTCTTGCACCGTCATGCCCGGACTTGTTCCGGGCATCCACGTCTGGCCATGACGACCGACGCGAATTGTTCACGACACGCTCACTCGATAAGCTCCCGATACGCGTCCTCGTTCATCAGCGTCTCGATCTCGGACGCGTCCTTGATCCGCAGCTTGAACAACCAGCCTTTTCCCATGGGATCGGAATTGACCAGGCTCGGCTCTTTCACGATCTCGGCGTTGCCTTCGATGATCTCGCCGCTGATCGGCGCATAAACGTCGGAGGCGGCCTTCACCGATTCGACCACCGCCGCGGCGGCGCCGCGTTCGAGCGCGCGTCCCGCCTCCGGCACTTCCACGAATACGAGGTCGCCCAGCTGCTCCTGCGCGTAAGGCGTGATCCCCACCGTGGCGACGTCTCCCTCGACGCTGAGCCACTCGTGATCCTTGGTGAATTTCAGCATCTCTCCTGCTCCATTTCCCACGCCCGAGCCCGGTCGTATGTAGCGGCGGGTTTAAAACCCGCCGCTACGATTTCGCGCCCTTATAGTTGTGCTTGACGAAAGGCAGCTCGCTCACCTCGACGGCAACGCGCTTGCCACGAACATCTGCGAACACCACGGTGCCGGGCGCGGCCGCTGTGCGCGTCACATATCCCATGGCGACAGGCGCATTGACGCTCGGGCCGAAGCCGCCCGAGGTCACTCGTCCGAGCGGGGTGGCGCCGTGCGCGTCGGGGTAAAGCGCGCTGCCGCCCCGTACGGGGGTGCGTTCCTGCGAGCGCAGCCCCACCCGCCGGCGCGCGCTGCCGCAGGCAAGCTCATGCAGGATCGCGTCGCTGCCGGGAAAGCCGCCCGCGCGCGCGCCGCCGGCGCGCCGGCTTTTCGGAATCGCCCACTCCAGGCTCGCCTCGACCGGAGTGGTGCTCGCATCGAGATCGGAGCCGTAAAGACACAGGCCTGCTTCGAGCCGCAGGCTGTCGCGCGCTCCGAGCCCGACCGGCGCGACACGGCCGTCGTCCAGGAGCCGGCGCGCCAACGTTTCCGATTGTTCCGCCGGAATGCTGATCTCGAATCCGTCCTCGCCGGTATAGCCGGAACGCGATACGACGCAGTCAACGCCTGAGATCTTCTCGCGCCGCACGTCCATGAAGCCCATGCCGGTAACGGCGGGAGCAAATCCGGCGAGAACCGCCTCCGCCAGCGGACCTTGCAGCGCGAGCAGCGCACGCGTGTCGCAACGCTCGATGATGCAGCGCCCGGACAGCGCCGCTCGCAGGTGCGCCTCGTCCGCCTGCTTGCACGCGGCATTGACCACAAGCAGAAAATGATCGCCGCGATGGGCAACCATGCAGTCGTCGAGGATGCCGCCTGCGGGATTGGTGAAGAGCCCATAGCGCTGGCGCCCTTCCTTGAGGCCCAGCACGTCGATGGGCATCAGGCTTTCGAGCGCAACCGCCGCGTGCTCGAGCGTGCCGCGCGGATAGAGCGCCAGCTGGCCCATATGCGACACGTCGAACAGGCCGGCAGCGGCGCGGGTGTGCAGGTGCTCTTTCAGGATGCCGGTGGGGAACTGCACCGGCATCTCGTAACCGGCGAACGGGACGAAGCGCGCGCCGAGCTCCTGGTGCAGCGGATAGAGCGGCGTGCGCTGCAATGGGGGGCTGGCGGCGGAGGACGGCTGAAGTGACATTGGAGCACCTCCAGTCGACCGGATGTCGACCTCCAGTGCCCCCTCTGTCTTTTTGCCTGAGAACGTTATCCCGTCGGCGGGCGCGTCAAGCGCCTCTTTCCAGAGTCTCCTGTGCTATCGCCGGGTCCGTCTGCCTGAGAGTTTCCGGGGCGGTTGCTCCTTCGGCGCCGGCACGCGGCCGATCTCTCCCGCAGCAATAGCAGCACCAGTGTAGGCGAGTCGGCGGAGAAATACCAGCGCGTGTGTCTCAATGCAGTCAGCGCGTCCACAGCTGGCTGAACTGGGTGGCGACGAGGGCCTCGTACTCCACGGGCTGATCGAGCAGACCGGCGGCTTGCGCGAAACGATTGAGCCCTGCAATCGCCGCTGGCGAAATCGTCGCGTCATAAAACGGCAGATCGCGCTCGACCACGGCGGCGATCGTTTCCGCCTCGGCCGGCGGGAACAGGGCGCGGCCCACCTTGGTCGCGAGACCGACGTCCGCCTTGAGCGCGCGCTGCGCGCTGACGATCGCAAGCACCGCCGCGGCCGCCATCTCGGGATGCCGCTCGACCACCGGCGTGCTCGTTGCCAGCACCGGCATGGTGTAGTGGAAGGCGGCGGCTGGGCCGAGACCGCGGCGCACGTCGAGAACGACCTTGCCGACCCCGCGCCGGATCGCATTCTCCGCGCCCATGGCGTTCGCCCAGAAGCCATCGAGCTTGCCCGCTTCCAGGGCTTTGGCGGCGGCGACCCCGAACGAAACCCCCGGCTCGCTGGTGCCGGGTACCCCGACGATGCGGACCTGGTCGCGCTCAAGGTCAAGGCCGGCATCGATGAGGAGGCGCTTGAGCCCATCGTTGACCAACGGTGCCGCGCCGATGGTCCGGCCCTTCACCGCGTTCACATCTCCCGGCGTGGCCGCAAGCTCCGCCCGCATGACCAGGAGCCAGTACATGCCCTGCGAAAGTGCGGCCAGGAACCTGGCATTGCGTCCTTGCGGGAACGCGCGAAAGACCACATGCGCCGGGCCCGCGACGAAATCGACGCGGCCGTCGCGCAAAGCCTCATAGGCCTTGTAGTTCGGAAAAATGAGCTGGTGCGAAGCTGCCAGCTCTTCCTTGGCGAAGAAGCCGAGCTCGATGGCGGCAATCGCCGGAAAATACGAGTTGGAGACGAGATCCGGGAGCGCAACCCTTACCGGGATCACGAACCTTTCCCCACGAACCCCGGCGCATAGATATCGCCGACGCTCACCGGGTGCTTGAGCGTGAACACGCTTCTGATCACGTCAATGGTCTCCGCCACGCGTGCCGGATCGACCAGCCCCAGCTCGCGGCCGGGGACCTGCGCCAGCTCCGCCACCGCTGCGGTTTCGCCCTTTGCCACCGCGACCTCAACGGTCGGGTGATATTTGTGCATGATCGCCCCGGCCTCCTCGGGATTGGCAAAGGCGTCGCGCATGCCATGGATGGTCGCCTGCACGAAGCGTCGGATCACATCCGGCTTGGTGGCCATGGTGGTGTCGGTCGCAACGATGCCGTTGCCGTAAAAGCTCACACCCGCATCGGCAAAGGCGAAACGCACCAGCTTGGCCGGGGCAGCCTGCATGCGCAGCAGCGGCTCGCCGACCGTGAACTGGCCGACGCAAGGGACGCGATTGCTGGCCAGGAGTCCCGGCAGCGCGTCGCTCCCCGCGACAATCCATTTGACCTTGCTCGCATCGAACCCGGCCGCCCTCGCGTAGACGGGAAACATGTCCACGGTGGCGCCGCCTGCGGGGTTGGCGATGGAGGCGCCTTCGAGGTCCTTCGGTTGCTTGAACCCCGAATCCTCCCGGCAGAACACCGCCTGCGGCGGCTTGGCATACACGATCGCAACGAGCTTGACCGGGATCTGATCGTTTCCGCGTGCGAGCACCAGCGACCCGGCGTCGGCAAAGCCGACGAGAGCGTTGTTGGCGCCAACCTGGCGGATAGCGTCGACCGAACCCTGGCCGCGGACGATCTTCACATCGAGATCGGCGGCCTTGTAGTAGCCCTTGTCGAGGGCGACAAAGAAATACGCGTGCCGGCCGTTGAACCCGAAATCGGTGATGAGGGTGACGTTTTCGGTCCCCCGCGCGTTGCCACCGGCAACAAGCATCCCGGCCATCATCGCCGATCCGCACGCTGCGGCGCGTAATCCAAAGCTCATCCTGTCAACCCTTCCGAACGACCACTTGCGGTGAGTATACAAGCGCGGATTCGCTTTGGTATACCGACCGCATGAGTAGGCTGTTTACACCGTCAAGCCCGGACTTGTTCCGGGCATCCGCGTCTTTCTTGTTGCCGGCAAGGCGTGGATGGCCGGGGACAGGTCAGGGACAGGTCCGGCCATGACGGCCGAGGCAGGGCGGCGCGACAACTGGGCAACCGCCGACTCCCCGAAGGACTTCGACCGCCGGGATCCGCGCGCGGCGCGACACGCGATCCGCTCCGGCGCCTACCGCGGCTACACCGCGGGCATCGCGCCGGGACGCGTGCAGGCCAATGTCTGCATCCTGCCGCGCGCGTTCGCCGAGGATTTTCTGCTCTATTGTCAGCGCAATCCCAAGCCGTGCCCGCTGCTGGTGCGCTCCGATCCCGGCGATCCGCATCTTCCCACGCTCGCCGAGGATCTCGACATCCGCACCGACATTGCCCGCTATCATGTATTCGAGCACGGCGAGCTCGTAACGGAGGTCGCCGACATCCGCGCGTACTGGCGCGACGATCTCGTCACCTTCGCGCTGGGCTGCTCGTTCTCCTTCGAGGAGGCGCTGGTCCAGGCCGGGCTGCGGCTGCGCTTTCTCGAGCGCGACAACGTTGCGGCGGTCTATCAGACGACCATCGAGACGGTTCCGGCGGGGCCGTTCCGGGGACCGCTCATGGTCACCATGCGTGCGTTCAAGCCGGCCGATGCCATCCGCGCCGTGCAGATCACCTCGCGCTTTCCCAATGTGCACGGGGCGCCGATCCACATCGGCAACCCCGATGCCATCGGGGTCGACCTGCGCAAGCGTTACCAGAACGTCGGCGACCCCGAAGTCGCCGACGACGAGCTCCCCGTGTTCTGGGCCTGCGGGCTTACCCCCCAGCTGGCGGTCAAGAACGCCAAGCCGCCCCTGTGCATCACCCACGCGCCCTCGTGCATGCTGATCACCGACCTGCGCAACGCGTCGCTTGCCACCCTGTGACACGGGCCGATCAGGCGTACCCAGGCCAAGCGGGCTGCGCGGCTTGATTTCACAACGCGGAAATGTGCTTTGGGTAGCGTGCTGAAATCTCCCGGCCTGCGCTGGGTGCTCAATCCGCGCGTGGCGCGCACGCGCCCCTACGGCGAGGAGGGCCGCGACCAGATCCTGAGCCTTCCCGCCTTTGCCGAAGCGAAGCGCGAGATCACGTCCTGGCCGGGCTACGGGCCGACCCCGTTGTACCGGCTCTCCAGGCTTGCCGCCCATGCAGGGCTCGGCGACATCCTCTACAAGGACGAAGCCGAACGTTTCGGTATCGGCAGTTTCAAGGCGCTGGGCGGCGCCTATGCCGTGTTCAAGGTCCTGCAGCGCCACATCCCGGCGACAAAGCTCGTCACGGTTTCCTCCCGCGATCTCGCTTCCGGCCACTACGGTGATCTCACCACAAGCGTGACCGTCACCTGTGCGACCGACGGCAATCACGGGCGCTCAGTGGCCTGGGGCGCGCACATCTTCGGCTGCGCCTGCGTGATCTACATGCCTGATGTGGTGAGCGCGGGCCGCTGCCGCGCCATCGAGGCTTACGGCGCGCAGGTGCGGCGCGTCGGCGGCACCTTCGACGACGCCGTACGCAGGGCCGCTGCGGACGCGGCGGCGCAGGGCTGGCAAGTGGTCTCCGACACCTCCGCCGACGGCAGCTTCGAGCCACCGCGCGATGTGATGCAAGGCTACGGTCTCATCGCCGACGAGGCGCTGTCGCAGTCTGCCGGCGTGCCTTCGCACGTGTTCGTGCAGGGCGGGGTCGGCGGCCTCGCGGCCGCCACTTGCGCCTATCTTTGGCAGCGCTGCGGCGGCGAGCGCCCGCGCCTCATTGTTGTTGAACCGCACCCGGCCGATTGCATCCTGCGCAGCGTGCGCGCGGGCCGCCCGATCCGGGCGGAAGGAGCGCTCGACACCATCATGGGCGGGCTTGCCTGTGGCGAGGTCTCTCCGCTCGCCTGGCAGATTCTTGGTCCCGGCGTCGATGCCTGCGTCAGCATCGATGATGCGGGCGCGGCCGACTGCATGCGGCTTCTTGCGGAAGGCCGCTGCGGCGATAATCCGGTCGTCGCCGGGGAATCGGGGGTGGCCGGACTGGCCGCACTGTTGCTCGCCTGCGCCGACACGCAGGCCGGCGCCGATCTGGGTCTCGGCGGCGAGAGCCGCGTCCTCGTGATCGGCACCGAGGGCGCTACCGATCCCGACACCTGGCGCGCGATCGTCGGCCGCCGGCCCGCCGAGGTTATTGCCCAGCCGGGTCGGTGATATTGATGCACGCCGCGCCGCAGTCTCGGCCTGATCCCGCTCTCCCCTCTCTTCGGGCGCAAATCGTCGCTGCCGCGCTGTGACCGAAACTCTCCGCGCGAAATGAGCAAAATGTCGGACCTACCAGCTCAAGAATTGGCCGCGAGGGTATGCGCCGAGATCGATGCCGCAGGCGAGGAGCTGGTCTCGCTGTGCCGCGAGCTCGTTGCCGCCGAGAGCGTCAACCCTCCGGGGCGCACCGCCGAAGTGGCCGAGGTCGTGCGCCGGTATCTTGCAGCGAACGGCATAGCGAGCGAGACCGTCAAGGTCGACGACGCGGCGCCGAACGTGGTGGCGCAGATTGCGGGCTCATCCGGCGGACCTCACGTCGTCTTCAATGCCCACATGGACACCATGGAAGCGGGCAACCAAAGCGACTGGACCGTGCCGGTCTTTCAACTCACCCGTCGCGACAGCCGGCTCTACGGCCTCGGCCTGGGCAATATGAAAGGCGCGCTCGCCGCCATGTGCGTGGCGAGCGCGGTGCTGCATCGTCACCGCAACGCGTGGAGCGGGCGGCTGAGCATGACTGCTGTCTCCGACGAGGTGATGTTCGGCGAGCGCGGCACCGTGTTTCTCCTGCGTGCGCGCCCCGATCTTGCCGGCGATTTTCTCATCAGCGGCGAGGGACCGGGCTTCATGGGCTTCGCCGTGGCCGAGAAGGGGCTCCTCTGGCTCGACCTCGAGGCGCGTGCGCCGGGCGGGCATGCCTCGCGCGCCCTGCGCGGCCAAACCGCTGTCATGCGGCTTGCGGCCCTGCTCGCGCGCCTCGATGCCATGAACGACGTATACGCCACGCTGCCGCCAGCGCTTGCGGGTGTGACCGGCGGCGAAGGCGATCTCGGCCTGCGCTTGTCGCTTAATGCCGGGACCATCGCGGCGGGCACGGTGCGCAGCCAGGTGGCGACGCGTGCGCGGGCCGAGATCGACATTCGGCTGCCGCCGGGAATCAGCGTGCAGGCCTGCGAGGCGATGATCCGCAGGGAAGCCGGCGACGGGAACGCCGACGGCGGCATCACCATTGCGGTGGTCAAGTCCTGGGACGCCAACTGGACCGCGCTGGGCAATCCTCTTGTGCTCGCTCTTGCAGAGGCCGCGCAGACAGTGCGGGGAGAGAAGCCTGCCTTGGTCGTGCGCCTGCCCGGCAGCGATGCGCGGCGCTGGCGCGACCTCGGCGTTCCCGCGGTCTGCTACGGCCCGCAGCCCACCCTCTCCGCCGGTGTCGACGACTACGTCAACGAGCAGGACGTCGTGGACTGCGCCAAGATCTACGCCCGCACCGCCTTGGCGCTGATGCGGGGGTGAAGAGCCAAGCCTCCGCCTATCCGGCCTACACCGTCTATCGCTGTAAAGCGCGCGTCACGGCGTCCGGTTCCGAGGCGATCACCTTGAGGAGGACGCGCGCCGGCCCCACCGGTCGGCGATGGCCTTGCTCGTAATTGCGGATCGTCTCCAAGGAGAACCCATAGCGATCTGCAAACTGTGCCTGGGTCAATCCCAGCCGCCGACGAATCGCCCGCACATCCTCAGCCGCAGGCGGCGGAACAACTCGCTTCGCCCGGCTCAACTCGCGGGCGGAAAAAATGGGCGCAGTATCCGGATCGGCCGCAATCTGCTTCGCAATTTCCCGATCCGTCGTCGCTGCCACACGCCGCCAATCGACCTTTGACAGGTCGAGATCAGCCCTTGTACGCTGCACGATAGGCATCATGCTCTCTCCTGTCAGCCACGCGCAAACTGATGATCCTTCGACCGGCACTGCGATCGGTGTACACCCAAACCGGAACCTGCCCTGCCGCGCGAGCTATTGCCTTTATTCGCCGTTCGCCATAGTCGCGCCTTCGGTCCGGGCTCTCCAATGTCGGTCCGTCAAACAAAGCCATTGCGATCTCGAACGGCAGGCCTCGCGTCTTGGCGTTGGCGAGGCTCTTCATCTCATCCCATTCGACTTACGCCGTCAATGACGGACCAAGAAACAGCCTATGCGCGGGAAATTCTTTCTCGCGCTCGTCATCTTCGCAATTCTGGAGGATAACCAATTATACATGAGTCCCGTAACGTGTCAACGACTTTTTGTCTATTGCTTTCGGCTTCTTTTTAAATCGCTGCAAGGAGGCAGAAAACCGGACAGCTCGTGTGCTACCTAACCCGGACAACTCATGAGCTTACGACACAAATTTTGCTCGATATCTTGACAATGTAACAAACTTCTGCTATGAGTCGCTAACCTTAGAAAGCTGTGAGAGAAGCCCGGCCCGGACTCCCGCGCCGGGCTTTTTGTCTGCTCGCTTTGCTGGAACGCACCGACCTCAAGCGGATGGGAGAGGCGAGAACCGGCGCGCCCATCGCCAGTAATGCGGGCTCCATCGACCGTGAGCGCAAAGGCTGAACCGATGGAGCCGGCCTGGCATAAGCGCTTGAGAGCGCAGGAAGAACGGCGCAATGAAACGCACACCCATTACCTGTGGAGGGACGCAGGCGAAAGTCTCGACGACGTGCGGGAGCGTTTTCGCCGAATGGTCGAGCTGGGACGCGCCGATGCGAACGACGACTACATCATCTTTCGCTGGGAGTGGTGATCGCGGCGTTGGGTCATGAATCACTGGTCATTTCCCTGTTATTTCCCTGTTATCTCCTGTTTTTCCCTGTTCCTGATCCTGGCATTTCGGCAGATGTCCTTGCTGGTACTCGCTTTTTTGCGGGTTTTGGGTGTCGCCCCGCCCCCTTTACAGGGATTTGCAGGCAGGGGAAGCCAATGGCACCAGCCGCAACACCGATAATGGGCAACTGCTATGTCGGTCCGTCATGGAATCCATGCCGGCGCGTGCGCCCTGCAGGATCAAGGGATCGAGTGTGATTTGGTTTAGTTCAGGAGCTCAGGTCCGGTGTTGGTCCAACTCCGGTCTAGCCGTCCATGGCGGGGCTAATGCCCGAGAAGTGCCACAACCGGTCTTGAGCAGATGCAGCAAATAACATGCGCGGATGCGCGG
Organism: uncultured Alphaproteobacteria bacterium; assembly: GCA_963841705.1. Taxonomy (GTDB): domain Bacteria; phylum Pseudomonadota; class Alphaproteobacteria; order Rhizobiales; family Xanthobacteraceae; genus VAZQ01. Next base: position 133,054 of record CAWJDY010000016.1, on the reverse strand, counting down.
CTATTCGATCACCTCGTCGGCGCGGGCGATGAGCGTCGGCGGCACGTCGAGGCCGAGCGCCTTGGCGGTCTTGAGGTTGATCACCAGCTCATATTTCGTCGGGTGCTGCACCGGTAGATCGGCAGGTCTTGCACCCTTGAGGATGCGATCGACGTAGCCTGCCGCGTGGCGGTACTGACTCACGAGGTCGGGCCCATACGATATGAGCCCGCCGACGCCGACGAAATAGCGGAAGGGGTAGACGGCGGGCAGCTTGTAGCGGTCCGCCAATGTGGTGATCACATTGGGATGATTCGCCCCAAACGGTCCTACCGTCACAATCAGCCCACCGTTCGAGCCGCGCGCAAATTCCGCAACGTCCTGCTCGATCGCATCGGCATCGCGCAGATCGACCACACTCAGCTCCATCGCGATCGGTCCCACCGCTTGGATTGCGGCAAATTGGCCGATTCCGGCGGCAATTGTAGGATCCCTCAGAACCGCTGCCCGCGTCACGCTTGGCGCGATCTCCTTAAGCAGTTCCAGCCACTTGACCGCGATAGCGTATTCGAACGCGGTAAACCCAGTGGTATTGCCGCCCGGTCGCGCCAAGCTCTTGACGAAACCGGCGCCCACCGGATCGGGGACCGCCGCGAAAACAATCGGGACCGAGCGGGTTGCGCCTTGCAATGCGCTCACGCCGACGGCGCCATCGGCCAGAATGACGTCCGGCATGAGTGCGACCAATTCTGCCGCATACCTGTGATGGTCGGCGCCCGCTGTCCAACGCACGTCCATCCGCACATTGCGACCCTCGGCCCATCCCAATTGCTGTAGTCCTTGCACGAACACCTTAAGTCGGGCCTGTGCTTCCGGGTCGTCCGCGATCCGATTCATCAACAAGCCGATACGCCGCATCCGGTCGGCCTGCTGCGCACGCGCTTCGACCGGCCAAGTCGCAGCTGCGCTGCCGAGCAGGGTGATGAATTCGCGTCGTTTCATCGGATCACCTCGCGGGAGGCCAGCAGGTCCTGAATCGAGGTGGGCGCGGTCGGCGCCTCCGACCGATAGGATAGCACACCTTCAGCACCGAAGGAGACTGCCGCGCTGCGGGATTTCAATCCTGGCTGTGACCGCTTGGGGTCAAATGCAGCGGTTCAGCCCTGTCCCGGCCCGCCTGCATTCACGTCCGCAGCACCTTAGTAAGCAGACCTAGCGGGTCGACGTTGAGGACGCTTTTGAGTGCCGTAAGCGGACATTAGTAGTGCGCGACCGCACATCGCGTCGCATTGTGAGCAGTCGTGCCCTGACCCCGGGGGCCAAAGGCTGCGAGGAACGCCGCTTGCCTCAGTCAAGGTTGATGCCGACTGCGCTCACCACGGGTTTCCATTTCGCCCGCTCCGCATTCACGAACTTGGTGAACTCCTCGGGCGTAGACGGCGACGGCACGGCACCCTGGGTTTCAAACTGCTTCTTCAGCTCAACCGAGTGCAACGTGCTGATCGCCGCCTTGCGCAGCTTGTCCTCGACTTTGACCGCCAGGCCGGGGGGCGCAATCAAGCCGTACCAATTGTCCGAGAGCACGGTCTTGAAACCAGCCTCAGCTGTCGTCGGTATGCCCGGCAAGACGTCGGAGCGCGAGGCCGACGTCACCGCAAGAGCCTTTATTGCGCCAGAACGGATATGCGGCAGCAGCACTGAGACGTCGAGCACGATTATATCGATGTGGCCGCCGAGTAGATCGTTCAACGCCGGCGCTGCGCCGCGGTAGGGCACGTGAACGAGATCGATGTTGGCCTCGATCTTGAGCAACTCTACCGCCAGATGCGTGAAAGTTCCGGTGCCGGCCGAGCCGAAGTTGATCTTGCGCGGGTTGCTCCTTGCGTAGGTGACGAGCTCCTGCAGCGTATTAACTGGGATGGACGGGTGCACCACCAGCGCCTCATGAACGCGCGCTACCAAGGTGAGCAGGCTGAGATCCTTCTGCCAGTCGAAAGGGAACCTGGTCGTCATGAATGGAATAGCCGACAACACGGAGCCGCTAGTCAACCCAATGACGTATCCATCGGGCGGGCTCTTGGCGACGGATTCAACTCCGGTTACGCCGCCCGCTCCGGCGCGGTTTTCCAAGACGACCTGCTGCCCAAGCTCGGCGGTGACCCCGTGCGCCAGGGTGCGGGCCAAGAAGTCGGAGGGCCCACCGGCGGGAAACGGCACGACGAGCTTAATAGGCCGCTCCGGATAATCTTGGGTTAAAGCTGGCGCGGACGACAACAGCATAGTCGCGAAGAAGGGCACCGCTGGCCAGAACGCGAGACCCAGCAACATCGTCGTGTCCCGTCTCATCCTGAACTCCGGCTCTAGGCTAGACTACAAGGTGGGCTTGGGTCGTTGGTAGACTGGAGTCAACCTAATCGCCAACCTAGGAGCAGTCACTTGTCTCAGATTTTGAGCCCAGTGGCATGGCTCTTAGTGCTTCGTCACACGAATGCCGGGGAGAGCTGCGGTTCAAAAAGGAGGCATACAAGCGATGCCGATCGACAAACGAGCCGGCACAGCCGCAGAGGCTCTCGCCGACGTTGCGGATGGAGCGACCGTTTTCATCTCGGGCTTTGGCGGCGCCGGATTTCCCAACATCCTGATCCGCGCCCTTCGCGATCGCGGTCCAAGGCAATTGACCCTCGTCGTAAACTCGGCAACCCACCGGTATTCAATGACCCACGAGTTGATCGAAGCCGGACTTGTGCGCAAAGTGGTATGCACTGCTGCCAGAGGCCACAACAAGGAGCCCTCGCCTTTCGAGCTGCAATGGATGGACGGCAAGATCGAGCTCGAATGCGTGCCGCAGGGTACGTTTGCCGAGCGTATCCGCGCCGGCGGCGCAGGCATTCCGGCCTTCTATACGCCGGTCGGTTTAGGTACCGAGCTCGCACGAGGAAAAGAGGTGCGACGCTTCGGTGACCGAGAATTCGTTCTCGAACAGGCCATCAAAGGAGACCTGGCTCTCGTACGCGCCGATACCGCAGACCGATACGGCAATCTGACCTTTCGCTACGCCCAGATGAACTTTGGTCCGGTCATGGCGACAGCCGCGGCACGCGTCGTCGTAGAGGTACGCGCCGTGCTCGAAGCGCCCATTCCGTATGAGCGCGTGCAGCTGCCGGGACTTTACGTCGACCGCGTTGTCACGGTGGGGGCGTGACGATGAGGTCTCTTAACCGTCTGCAGATTGCGTGGTGCGCCGCCCAGGACATCGGTGACGGCAGGGTTGTCAACCTGGGTATGGGCATGCCTGTCGCCGTGGCGGACTATCTGCGCCCTGAGGCCGACGTCTTCTTCCATTCGGAGAACGGCGTGATCGGCGCAGGTCCGCTTGCCGCGCCCGAGCACATCGATGCCGACTTGGTCGATGCGGGCAGCAGGCGCATTACACTGCGGCCTGGCGCCGCGATTGTTGATTCCTCCTGGTCGTTTGCCGCAATTCGCGGGGGTCACATCGACGTCGCGATCTTGGGTGCCTTCGAGGTTGCAGCCAACGGCGATCTGGCTAACTGGGACATGCGCCTGCCGAACAAAGGCCCGCTGGTTGGCGGCGCAATGGATCTGGCGTCGTGTGCGCGCGCGGTCTGGGTGATTATGGATCACGTCACGCGCAAGGGCGCGCCACGATTGCTCGAAAAGTGCACGTTGCCCCTCACAGCCGTGCGCTGCGTCAAGCGCGTCTACACCGACCTCGCCGTCATCGACATTACGCAGGCGGGCATGGTTGTGCGTGAGATGCTTGAGGGTCTCAGGGTAACGGATCTACGCCAGCGAACCGGTGCAGCGCTCACCTTTGCGCCGGACTGCCGGTTGCTGACTACGCCGCAGATCGAGCTGCCAGCCGGAGACCGCCCGTGAACTTTGCTGAGGCCAACGGCACCGCGCTTCGCTACCATCTCCTCGGCAGCGGTGCGGCCACACTCGTTCTAATCCACGAAATGGGTGGAACGATCGAGAGCTGGGACCTGGTCGCGCCCATGCTTTCCACCAAGCGCCGCGTGCTGCGTTACGACACCCGCGGCGCCGGATTATCGCAAAAAATACGTCAACCCCTCGCCATCGACAGCATGGTCGAAGACCTGGTTGCGCTGCTGGACACGCTCGGCATTGCCGGCAAGGTCGCGCTCGCCGGTATCGCCGTCGGCGGCGCCATCGCTCTGCATGCCGCGGCGCGATCTCCGCAGCGCGTCGCAGCGGTGGCGGTCAGCAGCCCAGCCATCGGCATTGATTCCGATCGCCGCCCCGCATTGCTGGCCCGGGTAGAGAAGATGGAACGCGAAGGGCTGCAGGCTGTCATAGATACGCTCGATCGCGGCTACCCGCCGGAGCTGCGCGACAACGCGCAGCGCTTTGCGGCCTTCCGCGCCCGGTGGCTGGGTAATGACCCGATCAGCTATGGCGCGATCTACCGCATGCTTGCCGCCATGGACCTCGCACCCGAGCTGCCGCGGATCGCTTGCCCGGTCCTGGTCATTGCCGGCGCGCTCGATCACACCCGTCCGCCACTGCTGGTCGAGCCGGTGGCACGTGCAATTCCCGGCGCGCGCTACGTCGTACTCGAGACGGGACACTACGCGCCGATACAGACGCCCGAACTGTACGCCCGAACGGTCGATGAGTTTCTCGACGCGATTGGCGCGTAGCCTTACAGCGTGGCCTGCGTGCCAAGGATCACTGTGGCCTGGGACGAGAGAACCCCTCCGTTGCCGTGCGCCAGCGCAACTTCGCAATTTTTCACCTGACGCACGCCGCACTCGCCGCGCAGTTGACGCACTGATTCGATCAAAAGAAACAGCCCGTACATGCCCGGGTGACAATACGACAGTCCGCCACCATTGGTGTTGACTGCGAGGCTGCCGTTGGGACCGATGCGCCCGCCGCTGACGAAAGCGCCGCCCTCGCCCTTCTTGCAAAAGCCGAGGTCCTCCAGGAACAGGATGGTGTTGATGGTGAAGGCGTCATAGAGCTCGACGACGTCGACGTCGGCCGGGCCGAGCCTGGCCATCGCGTAAGCGGCCTTCCCAGCGAGCAACGCGCCGGTCACCGTGAGGTCCGGCATGCTGGAAATGTTGGCGTGGGTGACCGACTGGCCGCAGCCCAGCACATACGCGGACGGCTTCTTGAGCGATTTGGCGCGTTCAGCCGATGTGACGACAATCGCGCCCCCTCCATCGGTGACGAGGCAGCAGTCCCGCACCGTGAACGGATAGCTCACCATGCGTGACGAAATCACGCCCTCGATGGTTAGCGGCTTCTTCTCCCACGCAGCCGGGTTAAGCAACGCCCATTCGCGCGCTGCCACCGCGACGGCAGCGAGCTGCTCGCGACTTGTGCCGAATTCGTGCATGTGCCGTGAAGCGGCGAGCGCATAAGCGCTGGCCGGCAGGAATGGCTTCAAGGGCGCTTCGTAGGGATTGATCTCGCGCACCGACGCCTGCTTGCGGCCGACGCTGCGTTGGGTGCTGCCGTAGGCGATGACAGCGACGTTGCAGAGACCGAGCGCGATCGCGCCCATGGCATGGGCCACGTGATATTCAAACGACGAACCTCCGACGATGGTCGAGCCAAGGAACGGCGGATTGATGCCGAGATATTCAGCAAGCGCCAGGACGGACAGGCGGCTCTGGGTAGTTGCCGAAAACAGGCCGTCGACGTCTTTCAAGCTCAGGCCGCAATCGTCGAGAGCTCGTTTTACGCCTTGCGCCATCAGGTCGATGACGGACATTCCGTCCGCCACCTGGCCAAGGTCGGATTCTGCCACCCCGACAATCGCCGCGCTGCCTCGCTTGAGCCCGTCCATCACGCCCCCTCCATGGGGACAAATACGGGGTGTGGCGGCTCCTCGCCGCCCGGGTGATGCACGCGAAAACGTACGCGCTGCCCGATGCGTACCTGCTCCGGCGCGATGTCTTCCACCCAACTCATCAGGCGGAAGCCTTCGTCGCAATCGATCAGCGCAACATTGAACGGCTTGCCTTCGGTGGGATGCACGACCGTCGTGGCGTAGACCGTTCCGAGCCCCTTACTGATGCGCCATTCCAGCCGATCGCTGCCGGTGAAGGGACAAAGCACACGCGGGTAGAAGACAGCGCGTCCCGCCCGGTGACTGAACTGATAGGCCAGCTCACCGCGCGCGAGATGATCGAGATAGGTCTTGAGCGGCGCTTCCTGGTTGCTGGGCATGGGTGTCAGTGTCTCGGAGATTACAGCCGGAAAAGTTTTGTAGCGCCGTAGCAATGGGGTAATCAACTGTGGTTTGTTGCTCCCGCGCTCGTGCCACTGCAAAGGCGCAACCGAATCACACCGCAGCAAAACGGCATCTCTACTCGAATCGCTTCGGCGGCCAGTGCGAGCAGCGTGCGCGGTATAGTCAGGCCAAGCGGTTAACGCCGAGCGAACGAAGTGCCCAGAGCAGAGAGGAGAAGGACCGATGAATCTCGAAGATAAGGCCGGCATCGTCACTGGAGCGGGGCGCGGCATCGGTCGCAGCGTCGCGCTGCTCCTGGCCAGGGAAGGCGCCAGCGTCATCGTCAACGACCCCGGCGCCGGCCGCAACGGCGAGGTCACGACCGAGCACCCGGCCGACGCGGTGGTGGCTGAAATCGCCAAGGCCGGCGGCGATGCGCTCGCCAACTATGACTCGGTCGCTGACTACGCCAGTGCCGGCCGCATGGTTCGCCAGTGCGCGGACACGTTCGGCAAGATCGATTTCGTCGTCAACGCGGCAGGCGTGCTGCGCGAGCGCATGATCTGGAACATGACCGAGGACGATTTCGATGCCGTGATCTCCGTGCACCTCAAGGGCACGTGGAACATGTCCCACCACGCCATCAAGTTGATGCGTGGCGAGCGCTTCGGCCGGATCGTCAACTTCGCCTCGGACGCCTTCAAGGGCTCCGTCGGCCAGTGCAACTATGCGGCAGCAAAGGCCGGCGTCATCGGTCTGACGCGCACGATAGCACGCGAGTGCGGCCGCTACGGCATCACCGCTAACGCCATGTGCCCGTTCGCCGCCACCCGCATGACGGTCAACGATGCGGTCATTGCCAACTGGAGGCGGCGCGTCGACTCCGGGCTGTTGACGCAAGCGGAGTTCGAGGCGCGAATGGCGATGCCCGGGCCCGAGTTCGTGGCGCCGATGGTCGCGTACCTGTGCACGGACGCGGCGAAGGACGTGAACGGCCAGATCTTCCACGCCGAGAAATCGCACTACCACACCTACCACTATGGCGAGGTCGCGCGCTCGCTCTACAAATACGAAAACAACGGCGAGTTCACAGTCGACGAATTGATCAAGCTCATTCCAGCTTCCCTGATGGCTGGAATCCCGAACGTCGCTCCAGCGGAGGAGCCTCGGGAAATGGGATCGTAACGCGCTAGGGCGGCAAGTTGCTCCCGCCCACACGTTAACTGATGCTGTGTGTCCGCGCTGGGCCATCCGCGTCGATCCCAGTTATTCAATGTTATCATGGTAGGTCCGCAGCACCTCCGATAGCGGGCGTAAAGCTCACCCCAAAGGACCGCCGTTCAGTGCCACTTGGAGACCTGAGCAGGTGCAGCACAAACTGTGGGACGCGACGGCGAGGTGGTATTATTCGGCCGCCATTGACCCGGGTGTATTCGCGCGGGAGGCGATTTTGCGCCGAACGATGTCGATGTGACTGCGCAAATTGTATAGCTGGTCCGTGAAGGTTAGCGGAAACTGGATGTGACTGACGGCGTCTTCGATCCGTTCAACTTCGATTTTCGTCTCCGGTAGAGATATGGCATTCGCATTGGCGTCGAATGAGGCCTCCAAAGCCTTGAGCTTGGCGTACCAGTATATTAGGCGGCGACGCATGACCCATTGGTAAAACACCGGCAGAAAGCGGAACGTGGGAAGCCCAATGGCGAGCCCTGCCACCAGCACGGCGATCGCTCTTTGCGCATGCACGGAGAGCCATAAGGGCAAATATCTTTGTGTCAGCGACGGTCCTGATTTGTAAAAGTCGCTGGCGGCAATAGCGACCGGGTACTCTGGATCGGCGGCGTTAGGGAACTCACCGACGCGCTGAAAGATATTTGCCCCACCATGCGCCTCTACCATTGTCTGCAAGAGAAGCTGGACAATTTGTGGATGAAGATCGTTACGCACCAACACCTTCGTTGTGGTTCCAATGAGCACCACGTCATTGGGCGGAATGATGCTGTCAAGATCGATCACACCTTGTGGCAGTACGAGCCGAACAAGATTCGGGAAAACGCGGGTGAAAGCGTCCGCCATGGGGAAGCTCATGAGTTGAACCTTGGGATTCCTCAGCAATGAGCTGATAGTCGGTGCATCCGGCGGTCCAGCGGTCCACACGACATCCGCTTTGCTTTCATTGAGTGCCGCGACTGCCGCTGCTCCTCCGAAAGGAAGCAGCGTGGCCGTCGTGGAATCGACGCCACTCCTGCCAAGAAGTCGTTCCGCTGAAACGTGGGTGCCGCTTCCGACAGCGCCGACGGCGATGCGCTTGCCTTTGAGCTGTGACAATCGGTCCAACGGCTCATCCGAGGAATAAAAGATCCAAAATGGGTTAGTGTACGCGTTTCCCAGCGACAGCACTCCCGGCGCGGGCTCCCCATCAGAGATGCCTCCGAAATCGAGGGCAATCTGAACTCCAGAGTTTGGATTTTTCAGAAGCTCGATGTTGTCCACCGCGCCGTCAGTTTCGCGCAGCTTCAGCTCAACGTGAGAACGCGCAAAAATGTCGCGGTATCGCTGGCCAAAGTATTCAAACGTGGTACCTTTGTTTCCCGTAGCCATCGTGACCGTCGACGGGGGCGCAGGAATGAAATAGATCAGCAGCAGCGAGATTGTGCCAACCACAAGCACGGCCGCAGCTGATGTTTTGAAGATTTGCCAGCGACTCAATCCCAGCATGCCACTTCCCTAAGCCTCAATCCGCCGTGATGAAAGCAAACAGTCTATGCCATCGCGGTGTGCGCGCCACGAACGGCCACTTGACCACGCCGCCGAGAAGCAGCAATGAACTCGCGGCGGTTCATTCGATGACCTCATCGGCCAGCGCGAGCATCTTGTCGGGGATTGTGAGTTCGAGTGCCCTCGCAGTCTTGAGGTTGATGACCAGATCGAACTTGGTTGGCTGCACGACTGGGAGGTCGGCAGGCTTCTCGCCCTTGAGAATGCGACCCGTGTACACCCCGACCAGGCGATACGCATCGATAATGCTGGGACCGTAACTCATCAGCCCCCCGGCGTCTGCAAAATCACGTGTGATATACATTGCAGGCACCCCATATCGCGCCGCAAGCTGCACGATCCGGTCGCGCTGGCTCAGAAGATAAGGATCGTCGGCAACAAGGAGCGCTGCCGCCTTTTGCTCGACAAGGGCAGTAAAGGCGGGTTCGAATTCGCTTTCGGTTCGCGCGTTGAAAGTGCTGATCCGCAAGCCGAGCGTGCGTCCCGCGGCCTCGACGTCCTGCACTTCGCTTGCCGCGCTGGGATAGTTCGGATTGACCAGCATGGCGATGGCGGCGGCGGGAACGATTGAGCGTAGAAGTTCGAGCCGCTTCGCGCCGAGGGCGCCAAAGACCAGATTGACCCCGGTTACGTTCCCGCCGGGCCGGTTGAGGCTGGCGACCAGACCGAGCTTGACCGCATCGCCTCCGCTTGAAAACACGATCGGAATCGTGCTCGTAGCCGACTTCGCCGCAAGTCCCGAGACGCTACCGCCGGTCGCGGCGATGACCTCGACCTGGCGCGCAACCAGCTCCGCGGCTAACGCAGCCAACCGGTCGTAGCGACCGTCCGCCCAGCGAAATTCTATCGCGATGTCCTTCCCCTCGACATAACCGTTCTCGGCCAACCCGCGGCGGAACGCGTTGACCACAGCCGCCGATTTGCCAGGCGATCGGCCACTCAGAAATCCGACCACCGGCATCGCCGGCCGCTGCGCGCGCGCCCCAAGGGGCCATGTAGCTACGCCGCCAAGAAGGGTGATGAACTCGCGCCGTCGCATGAGTTGCCCTCGGACGAGGCCAACAGGCTACCACATCATTGGACGATGTGGGCGCTATGCATCGCAGCGAAATATTCCCGTTTATGTCGGCTCGGGGTCATTTTCGTCCGATCCAGCCGGTTTTGCCTGCCGGTTGATGTCCGCTTGACCCCCAAAAGCGACCTTGGGCGTAAAGGGCGGCAAGCTGAAGGCGCGTTGAGACCGGCTCCCGGGCAGTGATGCGCCATGAGCTCAGCGACTATGAGTGGGCTGCCAGCAAGCCGATGCTGCCGAACAAGCCGCGTGGCGTTCCCGGGGTGAACGACCGCCGTGTCCTTAACGGCATCTTCTGGAGTCTTGCGATCTGGGGCACCGTGGCGCGATCTGCCGGACAGCTTTGGTCTCTCACACCACCTGCTGCAATCGCTTCGTTCGTTTTGCCCTCACGGGCGAACCGAAATGATAATGAATGCCCCTCATCCCTCTGCTGTGCGCGGCAGCGGCGGGTCGATCCCGATCCGCCCGAGAATCTCCGCCGTGTGCTCGCCAAGGAGCGGCTCGCGCAGCACCGGCCCGGCCGGCTCGTCGCGAAAGCGGATCGCCGGCGCGATGTGTCGGCGTCCCGCTTCGTCGGTGAGCAGCATGGCGCGCGCGCGCAGATTCGGGTCGGCGAGGGCTTCCGGCAGCGTGTTCACCGGCGCGAAGCAGACGTCCAATCCGGAAAGATAATTCATCCATTCCGACAGGCTGCGCTTGAGAAACGTCTCGCGCAGGAAATCGATGACGGGTTGCTGATGGGGGCCGGGGCCGCGCAAGCAGAGCGGCTCCAGATCAAGGCGATCCAGCGCCTGCAGCAGGTTGTGCACGAACTTGGCTTCCTGGCCCGCCAGCACGAGCTGCCGGCCGTCGCGCGTGTCGTAGATGTGATAGAAAGCCGAGCCGCCGGTGGTGCGCTGATGCTTCACGGTCGGCTGCCGGCCATCCATCCCCCATCCCACGACATTGGTGCAGGCGGCAAGGAGGCAGTCGTGCATGGCGATGTCGAGGTAGTCGCCGCGTCCGGTCTGCTGGCGTCGGAGCAGGGCCATCAGCACGCCGGAGAGAGCTTGCAGCGCGCTCACCTGGTCGGCAATCGGAATGCCGGGAACGGCAGGGCGGCCGTCATCGCCCAGGGTGAGGCCAAGCACGCCGGTCGTGGCTTCGAGCGCGAGATCATGTGCCGGCCGCGCCGCGTAGACGCCGTCCTGGCCGAAGGCGCTGATGGAGCAATAGACGATCCGCGGGTTGCGCGCGCGCACCGTGTCGTGGTCGATGCCGAGCCGCGTCGCGACGCCGGGGCGAAACGATTCCACCACCACGTCCGCAGCCTCGCACAGGCGCAGCAGCGCCTCGCGCCCTGCGGCAGTTTTCAGATCGATGACCACGCTTTTCTTGCCGCGGTTGAGATTGCGGAAGAACGTGCTCGTGCGCGCGTCCATCGGAGCGATGTGCCGGCCGGGGTCGCCGCCTGGCGGCTCGACCTTGATCACCTCGGCGCCGTGATCTGCGAGCGCCATGGTGAGGAATGGCCCGGGCAGAAACCAGGCCAGGTCGATGACCTTGAGGTGCTCGAGCTTCATGCGGTCGCGGGCTCCGGCGGCAGAAGAAGCGTGTTGTCCGCGCCCAGTGACGCGCAGGCCTGCTGCTCCGGCCGCACGCCGTCGAGCTTCAGCGGATTGGCGAGGACGCGCAGCTCGGGCCGCGCCGGATGCGCGATGCTGCGCACCATGCCGGTATGCCTGACAAAGGGCGCGTCCAGCGCCTGGGCGAGATCATAGACCGGCGCGATCGGTATCCTGCCAGTCAGCAGCGTGAGCCAATGCTCCGTGGTTTGCTTGCGCAACTCAGGATCCAATAGCGCGGTCGGCGCGGTGCGGTTCTGGTGACGGCTCTCCGCCGTCGCGAAACGAGAATTGTGCGGCAGGTCCGGCCGCCCGATTGCGTTGCAGAAAATGCGCCAGAATTTCTCCGTCATGCACATGATGAAGACCCAGCCGTCCGCAGTGGGAAAGGTCTGCACCGGCACCAGGGAAAGATGCGCGCTGCGCGGAAGGCGCTCGATGTGTCGCCTTCGTGATGCTGCGTTTGCCGAGATTCCACGCCTGGAAATAATGGCTGTCGTTGGGGCCGAGCCGATGCGGGCCGACGTGACGCGCCGGGTCGCCGCCGGTTGCCCCGTGCTCGACCTTGATCACATCGGCTCCGAGCTCCGCCAGGAACATGGTGCCGTAGGGTGCCGCGCCATACTGCTCGACGGCGATCACCCGCATGCCGGCGAGCGGCTTCATGCCGAGGCGCTCCGCTTGAGCCACTGCCTGGCGATGATCAGGCGCTGCATCTCGTTGGTGCCTTCGCCGATGCAGGTGAGCGGCGCGTCGCGATAGAGCCGCTCGATATCGTACTCCTTCGAGTAGCCGTAGGCGCCGTGGATGCGCAGCGACTCGGTGCTGTTCGTGAGCGCGGCTTCCGAGGCGAAATACTTGGCCATGCCCGCCTCCATGTCGCAGCGCTCGCCGCGATCGAAGGCGGCGGCGGCATCGAGCGTGAGCAGCCGGGCGGCGCGGGCCCGCGTCACCATCTCGCCAAGCTTGAGCGCGATCGCTTGATGCTCGGCGATCGGCTTGCCGAAGGTGCGGCGGATCTGCGCGTATTCGGTCGCAAGCCGCAGCGCCCCTTCGGCGATGCCGACGCCGCGGGCAGCGACGTTGATGCGTCCAAGCTCGAGCCCGCCGGTCGCCTGGTAGAAGCCGTGGCCCTCCGCCTCACCGATGAGGTGATCGGCAGGAACGCGATAGTCCTCGAATATCAGCTCGGCGGAATCGATCGCTTTGTAGCCGAGCTTCTCCAGCTTGCGGCCCACCCGCAAGCCGGCCTGTTTCGGGGCGATGAACAGGCTCATCCCTTTGTGCCGCGGCTCGGCCTTGGGATCGGTCTTCACCAGGAGCGCGAAGCAGGAGCCTTCGATGCCGTTGGAGATCCAGGTCTTGGTGCCGTTGATGACGTACTGGTTGCCCTCGCGCCGCGCCGTCATGCGGATGCCTTGGAGGTCGGTGCCGGCATCGGGCTCGGTGAGCGCCAGCCCCCCGCGAGTTTCGCCGCTCGCAAGCTGCGGCAGCCATTGTCGCTTCTGCGGCTCGGTGCCGAACTTCTCGATCGCAAGCGCCAGCATCAGGTGGGAATTGAAGATGCCGGTGATCGCCATCCACACCGCGGAGATGCGCATGACGATTTCCGCATAGGTGGCGGCGGGCAGGCCGAGACCCCCGTAGGCGGTGCCGATAGTGGCGCCGAAGAGACCGAGCTCCTGCATCTCTCTGACGGTCTTGGCCGGCCAGCGGTCGGCGTGATCGTGTTCCCGCACCACCGGCTTGACCTCGCGCTCCAGCCAGCGGTCGATTGTGGCGAGCAGCTGATCCTGCTCGCCCCGCTCCAGAATGGGCGGTGCGCTGATCACATTCATCGCCGGTCTCTCCCACGGCCTGGCACCAGTTTCTCCGGACGGCTACCGCAAAGCAATCGTCCCAAAGCTCCCATGGACCGGTAGGATGGGCAAAGGCGCGCAGCGCAGACAAGTTTACGCAGTCTGCGCAAGCTTGACTGCGCCGCGCCGTGTCCACGCGCGGACTCTCTGCGACCGCGGACCGCGTGGGTACGGCGCGCGTGACTGTGCTTGCGCGGAGTATTTGGCGGCGTGCGCGCCTTTGCGCACTCTACGATTCTCAGGCCATTGTAGGGGGGCGGGTTTAAAACCCGTCCCCTGCATGCAGCGCCCGGAATGCCAGGGCGACAGGAGCCGGCGCAATGACCGAGATCTCGCTGTTTGAAGCCATGTATTCGGCGCGCGCGCTGCGCCGGCTCAAGCCCGATCCGGTGCCGGAGGGATTGCTCACGAAGGTGCTCGACGCCGCCATTCGCGCGCCGTCGGCGGGCAACGCCCAGAACTGGTCGTTCATTGTGGTGCGCGACGCCGGGCTGCGCACAGGCATCGGCGCGGTCTATCGCAAGGCTTCCGACATCGCGGCGGCGATCTATGCCAGCCGCGGGCGCCCCGCGCATATGAGCGAACAGCAATATCAGCGCTTCATGTCCTCGGGCGCGTACCTTTGGGACCACATGGGAGAAGCGCCTGTCCTGCTCATCCCCTGCATGCAGCGCGTGGGGTTGCCGCCGCGCGATTCGCTGCCGGCGAAGGTGCAGGCGCGCTATGCCGACGAGGAGACCTATGTCGCGCGCATTCGCGGCGCCAGCATCTATCCGGCGGTGCAGAACATCATCCTCGCTTGCCGCGCGCTGGGGTTGGCGAGCCTGATCACCACCAATCACATCCGCTGCGAGAGTGAGGTCAAATCGCTCTTGGGCATTCCCGCTGACGTGGATACCTATGCGCTGATGCCGATCGGCTACCCGCAAGGAAAATTTGGCCCAGTGACCCGCCGCCCTGTCACCGAGGTTGCCTACGCCGACCGCTGGTCCAATCCCTGGCCGACATCCACATTGCCGGCGGGTGAAGTGTGGAGTTGGAACGAAGCAAACCCAGAAAATCAAAAGGCCGACCCGGATTGAAGCGGCCATCTGATCTAGTGTCGGAAATACCTCCCGAACAGTTCTCGGAAAATGAAAACGATCGTCAGGATGTCCGCAGTCAAAGTGATGTACTCATAGTGATGTCCTCGATCGCGCGGAGCCAAATGTCCATCGTTGGAGCAGTTGATTGGGTGGCGCCGGTCTGCGGTTGGCTCGTAAGAATTCGTGCAAAGGTCCTGTGCTCGGCCAGCGTTCCATGCGTGTTCAGTTTCGCATCGCCGGTAAATCGTGCGGCAGTTTGAATGTACATTGGCGGTCGGAACGCCGCCACTCGCAACGAGCAAGCGGATGCTGGTTGCCTCGCTGTCGCGATCAGATCATGGCGTCATAGTCCGCGTGCGAACCGATCCAAAACCACAGCAGGCCTGCATCGGCTTCGACGGCCAACGCGCGGTAACGGCTGCCCACACGAACCGACCAGAACCGGCCGACCTTCTTCAACTGCAAGGACGGATGTCGCGGATTCTCTTTCAGCAATGCATAGTTCTTGTCGGCCAGCACTCGGATATTTTCCGGGGAGCTTCGCATAGGCTTCCCAGAACGACGGGCTGGCGAAGTGCCTCACAGCTCGCGCGCGCGGCTGGCGCGGAAATCCGCAAGCGCCTGCTCGGCGAGCTGGTCGAGCCTGCCCGCCTTGGCGTCCCGCTCGATCCTCTGATCGAAGCGCGTCGCCTCAAATTCCTCGAACCAGGCGCGGAACTTTGCGAGCTGGTCGGCAGGCAATTCGGTTACGGCTTTTTCGATGTCTTCAAGGGTCGTCATGGTCATCTAGCTATCACATTGCGGTTCCCGCGTCATTGCCGCGCACCGTGAGTGTCCTTCCTAAGAGAAGGGTGACACTTCATTCCGGACACATGGGTTACACAATCGGCCCTTTTTGCGGGAGAGCAAAAGTGCCCTGGAAGGAGTGTAACCACATGGATGAACGGCTCAAGTTCATTGCTTGCCCATCCGGTGACGACGCAGAAACGCGGTAAGCCGCAGGACCAAAGGCATCGGCTACAGACGATCAGGGCTTACGAATATCGGGACGCAGCAACTTTGCTCGCAGATTTCTGAACGGCGGTGAATTCAGTGCTGCGCGAAAGAAGAGGAGTGATGTCATGACGACCTTGACTTACATGCACCGCTGCAGCAGCAGGAACGAGACGAAGACCAGGAGATAGAAGCCACCCGTCGCCCACAGCGCGTAGCGAAAGCGCCGGCCCTTGCTGGCGCGGATGAAGGCGAGCTTGAGCACCTCTCCGGTGAGCTCGGCTTCGAGCGAGGCATCCTGCAATTTCTCGGCATAGGTGGCGCTGATCGCCATCGGGTCCACGACGAAAAAGAGCCCGTGCACCCGCTTGTTCTTGACCAGGCCGGAGAGCGGGCGGATCGGCCAGAGCACGAAACCGTAGAGCAGGATCGTGCAGATGAATGCAGCCAGCAGAAGCGTGGCGGCCGGCCGGCCGGCAACGCCGTTGCAGGCGCTGTTGAGAATGGACCACAGCGGGGTCATGGAGAACACGAAAGCAGCGAGCGCGATCTGCGACTTGGTATCGAAGGCGCGGATGTTGGCCTCGGCAAAGATGATCGAGTTGTTGAGGAACTCGATGCGCTCGCGGCGTGAAGGCGGAACCGGCGGCGCCTCGTTCTCAACGATGCGCGCGGCGGCCGGCTCGCTCGACATGTCTGCCGCGAGCACTATGCCGCCGGAGCAGCCTGGGCCTGCAGGGCGCAGACGTTGAAGATGCGTACCGGCCGCATGATGCCCTTGAGCGTGAGCTCGCCCGCGGGCTCGGTGCTGCTGGTTTCCTCGATCGCCGAGTGCACCTTGCCCTCGATCAGGATCTGGCCGTCCTGGGCCTGGGAGCACAGCCGCGCCGCGAGATTGACCACCGTTCCCACCGCGCCGTAGTCGAAGCGGCCCTCGAAGCCGATGCGCCCGAGCGTGGCATAGCCGTGCGCGATGCCGACGCCAAAGCCGAGCTCGTAGCCGTGCTTGCGCCATGTCTCGAGCAGCTGGCCCACTTTCTCGCGCATCTCGACCGCCATCTGCACGGCGCGCAGCGAGGGGTCGGGGCACGGCACGGGATCATTGAAGAAGATCATGATCCCGTCGCCGGAAAAACGCTCGACCGTACCCTCGTATTTATGGATCAGGCCTCCGAGCACGGCATGGTATTGCTTGAGCAGCGACATGACCTCTTCCGGCTCGGTCAGCTCGGAGAACGCGGTAAAGCCGCGCATATCGCAGAACACCACGGTTATGGCGCGGCGGTGGCTCTCCAGCACGCGGTCGCCGCCCGCCGAGAGAACGAGGTTTGCGATTTGCGGCGAGAGAAACCGTTGCAGGCGGCTTGCCCGCTCGAGCTCGGCAAGCTGCTCCTGCACCCGCTGCTCGAGTGTCTTGTTCCATGAGGCCAGGTCGGACGCCTGCGCCTGCACCTGGTCGTGCAGCTCCTTGAGGCGCAGCACCGACTTGACCCGCGCCACCAGCGCCATCTGGTCGATCGGCTTGGTCAGATATTCGTCCGCGCCGGCTTCGAGCCCGGCCACTACGTCGGTGCTCGCGGCCTTGGCGGTCACCAGGATGATGGGCATGAACGGGAGCAGCGGGTCGCCCTTGAGCCGGCGGCACACTTCCATGCCGTCGATCTTCGGCATCATCACGTCGAGCAGGATGAGATCGGGCAGGTGCTGCGTGGCCGCCGCAAGCGCCTCCTCGCCGTCGCACGCCTGCAGCAGCTCGTAGCCCTGGGTGTCGAGCCGGGTGACCAGGATGTCACGGTTCATTTCATTGTCATCAACGATGAGGATCCGCGGAGGTGTATGCATGGGCTGTTCCGGACCGCTGATACAGAACTTGGATCGGATACGCGTTACGGCAGATATTCGCAAATCTTGGCCAGCAGCGCACGCGGACTGTAAGGCTTGGCCACATAGGCATCGCAGCCTGCCGCCTTGGCCTTCTCATCGTCGCCGCTGAGCGCATAGGAGGTGACCACGATGATCGGAATGGCGCTGAGCGCCGGGTCGGCCTTGATCCGCCGGGTCGCCTCGTAGCCGTCAAGCATCGGCAGCTGGATGTCCATGAGAATCAGATCCGGCCGATGCTTGGAGGCCTGGGAGATGGCTTGGATCCCGTCTTCCGCCTCGAGCATCTCGTAGCCGGCGTTGGACAAGAGATCGCGCAGGATCTGACGGTTGTCTTCCTGGTCCTCGACCACGAGAATTCGCCTGCTCATGCCCGCGCCTGCTCCAGTTTCTGCTGCTCGACCTTGATCGGAAGGTTGATGGAGAAGGTGGCGCCTTTACCAACCTCGGACTCGACCCAGATGCGTCCGCCGTGCATCTCGATGATGCGGCGCGCAATGGACAGCCCGAGCCCGGTCCCGCCTTTTTTCTTGGTGGCCGAGCTGTCGGCCTGCTGGAACTCCTCGAAGATCTTGGCCTGGTCGGCGGCGGGAATTCCCGGTCCGGTGTCGCAGACCGAAAGCGTGTATGCGCCGTTCATCGCGGACGCTTTGACTGCGACCTCCCCTTGATCGGTGAATTTTATCGCATTGCCGACGAGATTGAGCAGCACTTGCGTCAGCCGGCGCTCGTCGCCGCGTCCGACCGGAAGATTGTTCGGCATTTCGATGCGCAACGCGAGCTTTTTCTCATTCGCGAGCGATTCGACGGCAGAGAACACGTTCTGCACGACGTCTTTGAGAGAATAGTCGCCAAGGGCGAGCGTGAGCTGGCCGGCCTCGATCTTCGACAGGTCGAGCACGTCGTTGATGAGCCCGAGGAGATGCTTGCCATTGCGCTGGACGCGCTCGAGGACGCCGCGCATCTTCTGCGGCGTCTCGCCATAGATGTTGTCGAGAATGAGCTCGGTATAGCCGAGGATGGCGTTGAGCGGCGTGCGCAGCTCGTGGCTCATGTTGGCGAGGAATTGCGACTTGTGCTGGCTCGCGACTTCGAGCTGTCGGCCCTTCTCCTCGATCTCGTGGAACAGGTGCGCGTTCTGGATCGCCAGCACCGATTGAGCGGCAAAGGTCTGCAGGAGATCGATGGTCTGTTTGGGGAACTCCCCCGGTGTTTTCCGCCGCACCACGAGAGCGCCGACAATGCGGTCGGCCCCGAGCAGCGGAAGAAACAGCAGGGCGCGGTAGCCGGCACGCACGACGACGTCCAGGACTTCGGAGTGCGGTTCTTTTTGCACGTCGGCGATCTGCAGCGGCGCGCGTTGCGCCGCCGCATGCCCGATACCGGCATCGCCGATATGGACGTGGCGCTGCTTGATTGCGGCGATCAGCTCCTCCTCCATCCCGTAGGTGGAGCGCAACGTGAATTCCTCATTGGCCTCGTCATATACGTAGATCGCGCCCGCATCCGTATTTGAGAGCTGCACGGCCTTGCCGACAATGGTGTTGAGCACCTCCTGCAGATCGAGCGTTGAGTTCACGGCCTGGCTCACCTCGCCGAGGGCGCGCAGCTCTCCGACCGACTGCGCAAGCTCGTGCGTGCGCTGCTCGACCTTTTTCTCCAGGTCGGTGTAGGACTCCTGCAGCTGTCCCGCCATGTCGTTGAACTGGTCGGCGAGTGCCTCCAGCTCGTCGCCGGTTTTCACCGAGATGCGCTGGGTAAGATCGCCGCTGCCAATGCGGGCGGCGCCGGCGCGCAGCGCCTGGATCGGGCCCACCATCTTGCGCGCGAGCACCAGCCCCGCGACGAAGGCAAATCCCAGGGCCGCCAGCAGCAGAATGCCCGAGCGCTTGATGGTGGTATAGAGCGGAGCATAGGCCTCCGCCCGCGGCAGCTCGACGAACACGATCCATCCCAAGGGCGCAACGTGGGCATATGCGGTCAGCACGCTCCGGCCCTGGATATCCTCGGCCTCCTGGAGCTGCTCGCTCGCATCGCCGCCGGTACCAGCCGCGCGGGCCGCCTGCACCTGCGCCAAACGGGAGAGATCGGTGTTGCGCAGCACCAGGCTGATGTCGGGATGCGCGATGAGACGGCCTTGCGCATCGACCAGATAGGCCTGTCCCCGTTCGCCGACCTTGATCTGGGATATCACGTCCCAGATGAGCTTGAGGTTGACCTCGGCGACGCTGACGCCCGCATCCCGGCGCGTGCCGGTGAGCGCCAAGGTCATGTAGGGCTCGGACTCCCGGCGAAAATAGACGGGTCCGTAATAGACCTTGTGAGCAACCGCTTCGGCGAATTTCGGGTCCTTGGAGAAGTCGGCCTTGCTAGCCACCACATCCATGGCGAGCCGCGACACGCGCAGCTGCTCATGCCCGGTCGCGTCGAGCTGGGAAAGCTCGGTGATCGCCGGCACCTGACGCAGGAGCCGCAGCCCGTCGAAGCGCCGCTGATCAATGGTGCCGGCGGACCAGGGCAGCTGGGTGGTCCATCCCACCTGGCTCTCGATCTCCTTGATGAACTGGCTGATCTTGGCCGCCGCGGCCTCGGCCTGCTCGCGCTGGATGCGGATCAGGGATGCCTTATGCTCCTGAAAGGAGAAGATGATTTCCGATAATCCGTTGGTGAGCAGGGCGATGCACACGACCGCAAGAAACAGCCCGACGTATTTGCGAAACAGCCGCCCGTGCGCCCTGGTGCGCACGGGTTTCTCCGCGACCATTTCAGGCGGGGCTGTCGTCGGCGCTCTCATCCGGTCACCCCGATACGCGCGGACGCGCAGCCTACCACGCACGCGGGTGCAGCCGCGCCGCGAGCTTTACCCGCCGCAACAAGCCCTGGGGGCTCCCATTTCTTCCGCGATGCTTGCGTCATGGTCCGCTCGAAGCACGCCATATAGCACATTTTGGCCTTGCGACGGGTATTGGGCGGGCTTGAAACCCGCCCTTACCCGCTCCGGCGATTGAGGATGAAGCGCACCGCCTGTTCCGGCGAGGTAATCCGTCCGGCCTGCGGCACCACCCGGATGATCACGCTGGTGTCATTGAGAAGCTCCGGCCAGGCGTAGCAGCGGCTCGCGCGCGGATGTCCGCTGATCTCGAAGACATGCACGGCACCCCGCCAGCCCTCTCCATCTCTCCGGCGCAGGTGCAGCTCGACAACGCCTGCGGGATCGGCGTCGCAGCCCAGAACCTGGCGAATGGCCATGCGAAATTCGCTCAAGCGCACCGGTGCATGGGCTGCGATTGCGTTGCTCGACACTCGCGTATTCCAGAAGCTATCGTTGCCGCAATCGGAAAGGGTCACCCCCAATGCCACGGCAATGGTACTTATGACTCAGTCTCCGGAGACCGCTTCGGTCTGAAAGTCTCCAGCCAGTCCGTGTTTTGCCAGCCACGCCGGATAATGCACGCGGAAGTCATCGAGAATGGTCTCGAACGGCACGTCGGCATAGGTGCCGCGGTCGAGCAGATATTCCATGTGGCGCCGTCCGGACCGGTCGAACGGCTGAAACAGCGAGTCCGTGCGCCCGTCGAATTCGAGCGCGCTCAGGCCGAGCCGCTCGCAGAGCGATGCGTTGAAAGCGGGCGTCGCCTTCACCCAGCGGCTATTCACATAGAGATCGGTGTAGGAGTGCCAGCGGAAGACATCGGTGCCGAGCATCTCGTGCAGGCGGGGCGACGTCATGTGGTTGCGCACATCGGCGTAGCCGACCCGCGCCGGCACGCCCGCCGCCCGCGCAGCGGCGGCCAGCACCGCCGCCTTGCTGACGCAATAGCCGCGGCCTGCCGCCAGGACCTCGCTGGCGCGATAGGTCGAAGGCGAGGACACATCCACGTAGGGGTCGTAGACAACGCTCTCGCGCGCGGCGCGGTAGAGCGCGATCACCCGCGCGATCTCGTCCTTCGTCCCGGCCACGGCCGCAGTGGCGAACTCGCGAACGTTGGGCGCATCGCTGTCGATGAACGGCGATGGCGCGAGGTATGCGGGTTCTGATGTCATCTCAGTCCTGTAGGCCGGGTTAGCGGTGCTGCGTCACAGACTACGCTGTCATTCCGGGGCGTCGGCAAGGCGGTTTCACCGACTTGCCGACGAGCCCGGAAACCATAACCCCAAGCAGTAATGTGTGCCACCGCAGCGTAACCACTTTCATCACTGCACGGCCTGTGGTTATGGATTCCGGTAGCGTCAGGAGAGCAGGAGAGGAGGACGATCGTGAAAACGAGCTGAAACCTTTCGTAGCGGTCCAGAGGGTTCGACTCCCTCCCGGCAAAGGCGCAGCCCGCCAGCCGGAAGCGAGCCTTGCACGTGTGCGGCAACGTCACGCGTGAAGCGTACGGTAGCAGGTGCTGAAGCTGCGGGTTAGCCCCGAAATCATTTTCGCTGAAGCCTTCGTAGTCCGGAATGCGGGGGCAGCATCGACGTGGCCGTCACTGGCGAGGGCACGTTGGTTCGACCGGGGTCCTGGAACGGAGCAGAGGCACGGGATGGATCGCCTGAAGACCTGAGAGATCCCATTCGCGTCCACGTGCGAGAACCGGAGCAGGGCAGCCGGCAACAAAAGCCCCGGCCTGGAGGAGACCTCCGCTCCTTCAGGAGCGCCACGGCGGGACACGAACCAGGAGGATCGCGTGGGCGGCGGGAGCGAACCAATAAGTGACCGTTGATACGCGGGTGGGAAGTCGTAGCGCCTTCATAGTACCGACGAGAGCGGGGAACTGGGCTCACTGGGACCCGATGGAGGAAAGGGAGGCGTCGTGAGAGAGAACCATTGCCGGGAAACACGGGAGGGGACATGAACCTCGCGAACCTGTACACGAAACGACAATGGATAGCCGAACTGGCGAGAGCGAAGCCGAAGAAGGTGCTGTTCTCGCTGCACCACGTTATCGATCTGGAATGGATGCTGAAAGCCTACCGGCTGACCCGCAAGGATGGAGCGACTGGCATCGACGGTGTTACCGCGAAGGAATATGAAGCGAAGCTGCAGGCCAATCTCTTGGACCTGCTCAATCGCATCAAGTCCGGAAGCTACAAAGCACCGCCGGTGCGCAGAACCTACATCCCGAAGGCAGACGGCTCAAAGCGGCCGCTCGGCATTCCGACCTTTGAAGACAAGGTGGCGCAGCGGGCGATTGTCATGGTTCTGGCGACCATCTACGAGCAGGACTTCATGCCTTGCTCGTATGGCTTCCGACCGCGACGCTCAGCCCATGAGGCGCTGCGCAAACTGCATGGCGCCATCTCGTGGCATGGACAGCACTGGGTGCTGGATGTCGATATACGCAAGTACTTCGACTTGATTCCGCACGCGCAACTTCGGGCGTTCCTCGACCAGCGAGTAACGGATGGCGTGATCCGACGGATGATCGACAAGTGGCTGAAAGCAGGGGTCCTGGAAGATGGAACCCTGCGCCTTGCGACTGAAGGTACCCCGCAAGGCGGCGTCATCTCACCGATGCTCTCGAACATCTTCCTGCACCACGTGCTGGACGAATGGTTCGAGGCAGAGGTGCGACCCCGCATGCTGGGAGAGTGTACGTTGGTGCGCTTTGCCGATGACTTCGTGATGACGTTCAAGAACCACCGCGACGCCAAACGGGTTCTGGAAGTGCTGGGGAAACGGCTTGCACGGTATGGGCTCACGCTGCATCCCGACAAGACCCGGTTCGTCGACTTCCGCCCCGAGCGCAAAGGTGGCACGCATCCGGACTGCGCCGAACCGCCGTTCGACTTTCTGGGCTTCACCCACACCTGGGCGAAGTCACTCAAGGGGCAGAACGTGGTACGGCAACGGACGGCCAAGAGCCGGCTCGCTCGCGCGCTGCTCGCGGCGAAGGAGTGGTGTCGGTTCAACCGCCACCTGCCGATCCTCGATCAGCGCAAGCGGCTGTCTGAGAAGCTGGTAGGTCACTATGCCTACTACGGTATCACGGGGAACAGCCGGCAACTCGCCACCTACGCTCATCAGATCACAAGGACGTGGAGGAAGTGGCTGGAACGGCGGACGCGCTCGGAGCCTCTCTCATGGGAGCGGTTCTCTGCCTTCCTCGCCCGCCATCCCCTCCCGCGACCTCGCATCGTCCATCAGTACGCCACCGCTAGCCAGGCTCTCTCATGAAGAACCGGAAGCGGTAATCCTGCACGTCCGGGTCCGTGGGGGGTGAGGGTGGTAACATCCTCACCTACCCGGCGCTCCGCTCGCACTCGGACGGCGCGAAGCGCCGATCCGAGCGCTCGCGGCCCCGGAATGACGGGCTAGAGTAGTTTGTGATGCAGTACGGTTAGCGGGCGAGGCGGCTCCAGCCGGCTCACTGGCGTAACCCGCCGATCCGACCTCAGATATGGTCCTCATATTGCGGTGGGTTACGCCGTGCAAGTCGGCGGCGCAGGTGGCCATGAGGGTGAGGAACATGGACGATCAGATTTCTTGGCACGTCGAGTTGGCGGTCAA
This sequence comes from uncultured Alphaproteobacteria bacterium, assembly GCA_963841705.1. GTDB lineage: Bacteria > Pseudomonadota > Alphaproteobacteria > Rhizobiales > Xanthobacteraceae > VAZQ01. The sequence goes on along the minus strand of CAWJDY010000016.1, from coordinate 109,075 downwards.
GCCGGGCCAGATCGAGAATTTTCTGGCACTGACGGTAGAGATGGTGCAGTCCGCGCGCGACGAGCCCGGTGTGTTGAACTACGAGCGGTTCGTTAGCGACGATAGCAAGCTCGTACACGTCTACGAGCGGTACGCAGATTCGGCCGCAGCGGCCGCACACTTGCGAAAGTTCGGGAAGAACTTCAGCGAACGGTTCCTGGCCATGGTTGACCGGCTTCAGTTCACGGTGTTCGGCAACCCGAGCGATGAATTGAGGGGACTGCTGGACGGATTCGTTGTGAGATACTTTCGGCCCTTCGGCGGTTCGCATATCGGGCGGTAGATCGGCGCAACTCGCTGACTGCGGTGCCTTCTCTGCGTTTGAACAGTTGCGACAGCTCATCCATTGTCACCGCCGACTTTTGCGCGCCGGTTGGCCCAAGCAGCCACAATCGACTCTGAATACGGCGCGTACTATAAACGCATCTGTTGAACGGAAGCGTTCATGCAACAAGTTGAATTCTATCTCGACTTCGTCAGCCCATATGTCTGGCTTGCTTCGCATCAAATTGGCGAGGTGCGGGACTGCACGGCGGCCAAATTCCGCTTTGTGCCGGTGCTTTTTGCAGGGCTTCTAGATCACCACGCGAATTTGGGGCCTGCAGAAATCCCCGCCAAGCGCCGTTATACCTTTGTGGATGCGCAACGCTGGGCTGTATACTTGGGACTCGCATTCAAGAGCCCGCCGGCTCATCCCTTTAATCCGCTCAAACCCCTTCGGGTCACGTCGGCTGTCGACGACGATAGTGTTCGAGAAGACCTTGCGGTGAAGCTTCTGGATGCGGCGTGGAGCGAGGGGAGAGATATCACTTCCGACAGCGTTGTTCACGAGATCGCCGACAGCATGGGCCTCGACGGGGAAGAGCTTTTGGGCAAGACCCACAGCGACGAGATCAAGCAAAGGCTTCGCCTGCAAACGGAGACTGCCATTGCGGCTGGAGTATTTGGGGTTCCGAGCTTTGTAGTGGACGGCGAGATCTTTTGGGGAAATGACAGGCTTCACTTGCTGAAGGCGTATCTGCAGGGAAAGCTTCCTGCCGACAAGGCAACGGTCGAGGAAATCCTGGCGCGACCTCGCGCGGCCGACAGACCGCGAAAGTAGCCGGAGCATTTTGTTCCGCCGCTGGTGCTGCTTGCACGATGGTGTGCTCGCGAGAATCATTTATGTCGCGCTCTCCTTACCTCCACCGATATCTGCCTCACCCGCTCCTTTGAGATCCCGACCGCATCGCCAATCGCCCTGAGCGTCGCTCCCGTCTTCCGCGCCTTCGCAATCGCCTGATCGCGGTCAATGCCCCGCGCAATCTCCCGCTGCAATTTCGAGAGTGCGGCCTCATTGACCCGGTTCCGCTTTTTCAGGCGCGCTGCATTTCTCTCTCGCGCCTTTTCTGCTTCTCGCAGGTACGAAGGATATCCAAGCGCGGCGCCGCTCAGGCGATGCAATCGGCCCAACACCGCATCCCGCGTCGTCCCGAGCCTCTGCGCAATCTTCGCTGCCGACAAGCCGTCAGCCTCCAGACGCCGCAGCCGTTCATCCCGCTCCGGCGTCCAAAAACTCCCCGATATCCGCCGCATCTTCCTCTTGCGCAAATTTGCAACCCCGACGGATATCTCCATGGGCACTTACTCCATCATCGTCCCGGCCGGTAATTTCCTATCCGGCAATGAGCTGAAAACGCTCCGACCTGGTGGGGGATTGGTTCAGTGCCGCCGGCCAGCCGCCAGTCACATTCGACATCTTGGGGTCGACGGGTCGGCCTTGGAAAGCAAACTCTGCGCCGGACGCGGCAAAGGGGAAGGGCGCAAGCGAGTACCGGGTTTCTCCAGCGGGCCGTATCGTGACCGTTACATCCTCGCGCGCGCTCGCAGGGACGTTCTCGAAATCCTGCTCGCGGCGCTCGCCGGCGTGAATGCGGTTGAAATAAAGCGCCAGCGTATCGATAAACTGCAGCTGCTTGTAGTTCTGGAATATCATGCGTTCGTCGAGCCAGCCGGATGTCTGCGGATTTCTGGCGAGCTCGGTTTTGAGGTGCTTTTGCCGCTCGATCTCCCCGCTGAGCATCTTGTCTACGACCGGGCGGTCGATCTCGGCGATCTTGTCGAGCAACATCAGCTTCGAGAGGCCGTAGCGGCCGTTGTAGAGCCCCCAGCTGTGCATGCTCGATATCAGGCCGCAATAGGGATGCTGACGTTGGTTGAAGTCAGGCGATAGCCGACTGGTCGTGGTAATGTGTTCCGGGGGCGTTTCCGCAAGATTGTATGGAAGACCGGTTTTCTCGTCGATCGCCGGGTTGCGGTCGAAATCAAACCAGCCCGCGTCGTGATTGGAAATCACGTAGATCATCAAGTCCGCAGGAGCGAGCGGCTCGAAACGCTCATTGCCAAATGCGTGGGCGAATTGCAGGCACAGCGCCGTATGCTCATGCATCATGATGGCGAGCCGAGGCGTGTCGCTGGGGGCGGTCTGGACGATCATCTCTCCAATTTTCTCCCGCACTGGCCAAGAGCAGAGGCTCAATTCAATACTGTCCGCGCGGCTCAAGCCCCAGCGCCATCTGGCCGTACATTGCACCGACGCTGTCCCAGTTGAGGGAGACGTGGCGGGCTACCGCATTGACATCCCGCCAGGCGCGTTGAATCGGATTTGACATTGCAAGCCCGTTGCCGCCGGTCGCGGCATTGAGAATATCCACCGCCCGGACGGCGAGGTTGACGGTGAAGGCCTGACCGCGGCGATTGGCGACGCGCTGTTGGATCGATCCTTCGCCGTTCTCGCGCAGCTCGCAAGCGATTGCCTCCAGATCGCGGAGCAAGATGGTCCGGGCGGCGTCGACGCAAGCCGCAGCGTCCGCCAGCTTGATCTGCACGGTCGGGAATTCGGCCATCTGATTCTTTCCACCGGTGACGGAACCTCGGGTCAAGCGGCCGGTCGTCGCGGCGATGAAGTCCTCGACCGCGCCGGCAGCCGCGCCGATTGCGGTCGCCGCCAGACAGGCCGATACATGACAGTAGACCGGCACGGCGTAGAGGCGGTTGGAGTAGAGTTGGCTGCCCGGGGTCCGGCCCGAGGCGGCATCCGCAAACAACAGCACGCGATATTCGGGGACGAGCACGTCGTTTAAGACGAGGGTTTTGCTGCCTGTTCCGGCAAGGCCGATCACGTCCCAGGTATCTTCGATCGCGTAATCCGATGCGGGGACCAACAGGAATGCCGGCTGACTCGGCCGATCCGGTGTTGCGGGTAGCCGCGCGCCACAGATCGCCCATTGTGAATTATCGCAGCCGCTCGCGAACGACCAATGTCCACTGAGCCGAAATCCGCCGCCATCCGCCAGCGCCTCATTCACCGGAGCGTAAGAGCCGCAGAACGTGGCATCGGGGTTGCTGCGCCAAACCTCGCGCTGCGCTTGCGCCGGAAACGTGCCTACCATCCATTGATGCGCCGCGAGCAGTCCGCAAACCCATGCAGTGGATGCGCACGCGCCGGCCAATTCCATCATCAGCTCGGCGAGGATAGCGAAATCCTGCTCATAGCCGCCATATGCGCCGGGCTGTACAAGCTTGTAGAATCCAAGCTCGCGGAGCTCGGCCACGGTCTCAGCTGGAACGCTTCTCGCGCGCTCGCATTCCGCGGCTCGCGCCCTGACGCGCGGCAGCAGCGAACGAATTGACCTTTTCAGCTCGTCCGGCGAAAATTCGCTCCGCGAAGAGCTCAGCACCCCTGTTTGCAACACAACGACTTCCGCATCGCCCCGCATGATGCCGGCAAAGGTGGTCCCTTTGCCGGCACTCATAATTCTTCGCGTATACACTTACAATCCGTCGCAGCTGAGTCAACAACAGCGGGCGAACGGTGCAGGCTTTGCGGTTGTGAGCCCGTGGTATCGGGAGGGGACGCACCAGCCGCAAAAGCTCTGCTCGCGACCAGCGAGTTCATCGAGCGCTTCCGCCGTGACCGGAATTGCCTTTCGGGCGATCATCCTGACCGATTCCCTTTCACCGACTTGACTGCGGCTAAGCGCCTGCACAACGAGCAGAATGAGGCAGATGCTCATGCATCCGAGGCGATGAACTTTCTCCTGACGGCCACCCCAAAATGCGCTAAGGTTGGGCAGTACCAGCCAGGGAGCAATGCATGTCCGAGCCAACTACGTCGGGGGCCCCTCCCGCGACTCCCGAGGACGAAGCGATCCGAGAACGGGTCAAGGGGTTGACAAGCCAGGCTCTGCAGCACGGCCGGGTCGACCCGCAGGCGGTCAAGGAAATCGTTCGCGCCGTCATGGGTGGGACGCCGGGCGATACAGCCGTCAGCAGCGCCGAGGCGCGGGAGCTGTTTGTCAGCGCAGTGAGAAAGCTTGACGAGGCGCTTGCGAACTCCGCGAGCGCGACGCACGACGCGCTCCAGCGGCTCGCGACACGAGGAAAGGACTTCTCCGACAATGACTTGAAGGAAGCGCTGGTCGGCCTGAGGAAGCTGGAACAAGATTGCGCGGCTGCAGCGAGCCGCATCGGGGAAGCGATGACCGGCAATCTCCGTCGCGAAATGATGGAGCTTACGGCCCACGCCCAAAACCTCGGAGTGGAGGCGAGTGCCCGCGTCGCAAGCCTGATGGACGAGTTTGCCGGAAGCATGGGCGCCGCACCCGGGATCGCGAGAATGCGGGATGCAGGCGTCCGAATGGCGTTGCTTGCGAGTGGCGTGCTGGCCGGCGTCGCCGATGCCCTGCGCGATCAGTCCGAGGCGAAGAAGGGCACATAGGTTTCGATACAGTGGTCTCCGGGGTGTTCGGCGCGGGCCGCGAGCTGCCCCGCCTGCGAGAGATCACGACGGTCCTCATTCGCCATGGGCTTGGCGACCTCGTGCGTCGCGCCGGCGTCTCTACGCTGCTCGAACGCGCCGGCCAGGTACTGCAATGGGGACAGGCTGGCGAGATCGCGCAGCTCGAGCCGCAGCAGCGTGCCAGGCTGGCCTTGGAGCAACTCGGGCCAACCTTCGTCAAGCTGGGTCAGATGCTCTCGACCAGAGAGGACCTTCTGCCTTCGGCGTGGACCGATGAGCTCAGCCGGCTGTACAGCCAAGTGGCGCCGGTGCCGTTCGAGGATCTGTTGCCGCAGATCGAGCAGGCGCTCGGCCGGTCTCCGGCTGAAGTGTTTGCCAACCTTGAGCGCGAACCCTACGCCGCCGCCTCGATCGCGCAGATACACCGGGCAACGCTTGCCAGCGGCACGCCGGTAATCCTGAAGATTCGCCGCCCCGGAATAGCGACAAAGGTCGACGCCGATCTGAGGATCCTCGAGCATCTTGCCTGGCTGGCTGAGCAGGAGCTGCCCGAGGTTCGGCGCTACCGGCCCCTCGACGTCGTAGGCCAATTGCGCCGCTCGCTCGAGCGCGAGCTTGATCTCGCAGTGGAGGCACGCAATACGGAACGTTTTGCCAGCAACTTTGCCGGCGATCTCAACGTGCTCGTCCCACGCGTATACTGGGAATGGACCAGCAGCTCGATGAATGTGCAGGAGCACATCGAGGGCATACGCGGCGACGATTTGGCGGCCATCGACCGGGCGGGGCTCGACCGCAAGGCGCTCGCCGCGCGCGGTGTTGATGCCATGCTCAAAATGATCCTGGTGGACGGCTTCTTCCAGGCCGATCCGCATCCTGGCAACGTGATGTGCCTGCCCGGCAACCGCATCGTGCTGATCGATTTCGGCATGGTGGGCCGGCTCTCGCCGGCGCGTCGCAGTCAGCTCGTCGATCTGCTCGCCGGGTTCGTGCACCGCGACGAGGAGACCATGCTGGAGGTGCTGCTTGAGTGGCGCGGCAACGAGGCTGTGAACGAGGCTCGGCTTGCCGCCGATCTCGGCGAGCTGGCTCTCGACTATTCCGATGCGCAGCTGAAGGATCTGAAGATCGGGACGCTGCTGCACAGAGTATCGACGCTCCTTCGCGAGCACTCGATCGTGCTGCCTGCGGATCTCGCTCTCCTGTTCAAGGCGCTCATCACGCTTGAGGGTTTTGGCCGACAGTACGATCCGGAGTTCCGTCTGGTCGACCGTGTGGAGCCGTTTCTCAGTCGCGCGGTGTCCGAGCGCTATCAGCCGTCGGAGGACGTGTTGCGGCGGGGTCAAGCGACACTCGTCGACTTCCTGGGGCTGGTCGCCTCGTTGCCGCGTGACCTCGCCCGGCTGATCAAGGACGCGCGCCATGGCCGCATGCGCGTCGAGCTCGATCTTAAACGCCTCGACAGCTTTGGTGATCTCGTTCACCGCTCGCTTAATCGCGCAACGATCGGCATCATGACCGCTTCGCTGGTGATCGGCTCATCCATCGTGATGACGGTAGCGGGAGGGCCGACCGTGTTTGGGATCTCGCTGCTCACCTACTGCGGGCTGGTCGGTTATCTGATAGCATTCGTAAACAGCCTCTGGATCATCCTTTCGATCTGGCGCTCCGGACGGAGATGATGAAAGTCGCGCAACGGCCCGTACATACTTTTATTCCGATACCAAGGGATCTGAGAAGTTGCCGAGCCGCATAAGCCGCATAGGTGTTGGCCACAGGCGCCGTGAACGACCTCTGGCGCTCGGTCGCGGAGGATGGCCATGGCACGGGTGGTGATCATCGGAGCCAGCAAGGGCATCGGATTTGAAACCACGCGCCAGGCGCTTGCGGCGGGGCACACGGTGCGCGCCTTTGCGCGCTCGGCAGCCGACATCAGCATCTCGGACCCCAAGCTGGAGAAGGTGCGGGGCGACGCGCTGAGGAGCAACGACGTGGCGGCGGCGGTCAAGGGGACGAATGCCGTGATCCAGGCGTTGGGCGGCGGTCTCGGCGACCTGTTTGGGCCCGTGCATCTTTTTTCAGACGCCACACGGATTCTGATTGCGGCCATGCAAGCTCAGGGCGTGAAGCGACTGATCAGCGTGACCGGGTTCGGAGCAGGCGACAGTCGCGCCAGCATCAGCTGCATCCAGCTATTGCCATTCCGGGTCTTTCTCGGCCGCGCCTACGACGACAAAGATGTGCAGGAACGCTTGATCAAGGAGAGCAGGCTCGACTGGACGATTGCCCGGCCCGGACTGTTGACCAGCGGCGGCCGGACGGGACGCTACAAGGTTCTCAAAGCGCCGTCGCAGTGGCGAAATGGCAGCATCTCACGGGCAGATGTCGCCGACTTTCTCGTGCGGCAGATTGAGGATCGTGCCCATGTTCGCGAGACGCCCGTGCTGGTGTATTGAACTGAATTGCACAACGCTGTTCACTTCCCCTTCAGCCGCGGGATGACGTCGCGCGCAATCGTCTCGATCTGCTCGCTCTGATACCGGTACGGAACAAAGATGAGCTTCTGCGTTCCGACCGCGATGTGCGCCTTGAGCTGCTCGACACATTCGTCAACGGTTCCCATTATCGCGCTGTCCTTGGACGATTCGCTCCAGGAGGCAAAATCCCATTCCTTGGTGAGCCACTCCATCATCTTCGCCTCGACCGCTGCCCGCGACTTGCCGATGCAGATCGGCAGCTGCGAGGCATTGAGGAGCTTGCTCGGATCCTTGCCCGCTTCCTTGGCGAAATTGCAGATCTTGCCCCACGACTTTGCGAAGCTCTCCGGCCGATAGAAATAGGTTAGCCAGCCGTCGCCGGCGGTCGCCGCGCGCTGGAGCACGCGATCGACGTAGCCGCCGATCAGGATGGGAATCGGCTTCTGCAGCGGCTTGGGATACATCACCCCCGCGGGAATATCGTGATGCGGAAACTTGCCGCTCACGGTGTGCTCGGTCCAGAACCGCTTCAGGATGTCCAGGTTCTCGTCCATGATCTTGCCGCGCTGCTCGAACGGCACCCCGATGGCGTTGAACTCGCGCCGGTACCAGCCCGACGCCATGCCCATGAGCAGGCGGCCATCGGAGAGAAGATCCATGCACGCCAGCTGCTTGGCGAGGATCACGGGATTGCGCATCGGCAGCACCAGGATGCCGGTGCCGAGCTTGATCCTGCTCGTGCGCGCGGCGATGGCGGTGAGCAGCGTCAAGGATTCGATGATGGGAAAATTCGGATCGACGCCGAGCAGGATGTGATCCCACACCCAGAGCGAATCGAAGCCCAGCTGCTCCATTCGCATTCCGTATTCGACCAGCGCCTTGATATCCGGCATTTGCGGATAGGCAGTGAAATTTGGGACAGCGATGCCGAACGTCCCGGCTAGGGCGGCCATTACCGACACTCCTCTTTTTACGCGGTGTAGAGCTGCTTCGGATCGAGCTCGCGCAATACTCTGAGCTCCTGATCCGTCGGCGGCTCGGTCACGCCGAGATGCTCGGAAAACTGCAGGGGAAATCCGGTATTCTCCTGCAGCTGCTCGCGGCTCACTCCCGGATTGAGCGACATGACCTGCATGCGCCTGTTGTCGTGATCGAAGCCGAACACGGCGAGATCGGTGACCACGCGGAACATGCCGCCGGCCAAGAGGCCGCTCTCTCGCCGGCTCTCGCCGCCGTGCAGGAATCCCGGGCTGGTGATGAAATCGACGTGCTCCACGAAGCGGCGCTTCTCGTGCTTCATGGCCACGATCATCTGCGCGAGGCTGGCGATGTCGTTGCCGCCGCCGGTGCCGGGGAGCCGCGTCTTGGGGTGCGCGGGATCGCCGATGAAGGAGCTGTTGAGATTGCCGTACTGATCTATCTGCGCGCCGCCCATGAAGCCCACATCCACATAGCCGCGCTGCAGGAGCAGCAGCACTTCCGCGCTCCCCAGTACCATGTTGGCGCGCTTGGTGCAGCGCTGATCGTTGGTGGAGGGCGGAAGCTTTCCCGGCTCGATGAATGCGCCGATCACGCCGCCCTCGAACAGGATGGTGAGCCCCGGGCAGCGCAGGCGCTGTGCCAGGGTCGCGGCAAGGAGCGGGATGCCCACGCCGGCGAAAACGGTCTGCCCGTCGCTGAGCTGGCGCGCGCTCAGGATGGTGAGCAGCTCCGCCGCCGTATGCTCGTGCGCCCGACTAAGCATCGTAGATGCTCTGGCCGGCGCGTGCCGCTTCGAGCAGCTCGTCCATCCCGATCAGGGCGAGGAAGTCGCTCCACGATTTCGGGCCGTAGACGAACTTGTCGAGATACTGCTGCATTCCCTTGACCGGCTCCTTGTTTACCAACCCCACGTAGTATTCCATATGGCGAAGCATCGGCTCGTTGATGCCGTAGCACTCGTGCGGAGCGCATCCGAACGGCAGCTCCACCACGGCGTCGACCGCGAAAAATGGGATTTTGGTCTGGTCGGGCGCACGGCGGATCTGATCGTTCGAGACGATGCGTTCCGTTGTCAGGATCACCTTGTTGGCGGCGATGGCAAGATCGATGTCCATGAACTGCAGCCCGTCGATCTGCGCGTTACCGTACGCGTCGCAGCGCTGGACGTGAATGAGCGCGACATCCGGATTGAGCGCGGGAACAAGCAGGATCTTCTCGCCGGTGAAGGGGCAGTCGATCTCGACCGGCTCGGGGCGCTGCTTGCGCACGTCGGAGCCCAGCATGGAGCGGATCGGCATAAACGGAACCCCCATGGCCCCGGCGCGAAAGCGCATGCCCATGGCCATGTGGCTCCATTCGTCGAACTTGGCTTTTCCCGTCTCCACATGGTGGCGCATTACCTTCGACACGCCCCACAGGATTCCCTGGCTGAACCAGCTCGTCACGATGCGCTCGCACGCGCCTGAAGCGAGCAGCAGGTCGCCGTCGCTCGACACGATGCTGCGCGAGCAGGTGAGCCCCTTGCGGCCGGCGCGAATGAGCGCCCAGATGATGCCCATGGGCGTGCGCGACATGGTACTCCCGCCGATCCCGACCGAATCGCCGTCGCGCACGAACGACGTAGCTTCTTCCAGCGAGACGACCTTGTCCCGCAGGCTGCGATCCCGGCGCTGCAGCTCCTCGCGCAGCTCCAGGTAGGGAAGGACCGCTCGTTGCGCGCCTTTAGTTTCGGATCGCGTCAACTCGGGGCTCGTGTCCCGGACGAGCGAGCCCGGGCTTTCCCGGGCGAGCGAAGATCCGGGACCCAGGGCCCCCGAGCTTGTGCCCCTGGGTCCCGGCTCTCGTTCGCTCGCGCCAAAGCGCTCGCGGTGCTCGGCCGGGACACGTGTGGTTGTTTTGGTCATGACGCTGCGTGCGCGCGCTCGGCCCCGACCTCGGCGTTGAACGCATCGATCATGCGGTCCCATGCCGGGATGCTGTCGACGAGACTGCGCCAGAACCGTTGCTCCCGGCGCTGGTCGAACGCGTCGAGGGTCACGCCTTGCTGCTCCACCCAGGTGAAATAGCCGAGATTGAAGATGCGCTTGCGCTCGAAATGGGTGAGCTCGAGCACGTGATCGTCGGCAACGCCTTCCAGGTGCCGGCTGAAGATCTCGCCCGCGTTGACCTCATCGAATCCGTCGCCATAGCGCCGGGCGAGAAAATTCTGCCGCTCGCTGGCGTAAAGCATCGCGCTGTCGGTCGCCAAGGTCATGATTACGTCATCGGCGCCGAAGTCGAGATGCTTGGCAAGCTTGATGGCGGCCACGATGTTCGCCAGTCCCGAGATGCCGATGTCATCGAAGGTCCTTATCACATCCGGGTCGATCTTGCGCCGGCCCACCAGATAGCTGCGCCCGACATTGCCCCCGAGCAGCACGTTCAGCGAGTCGCTGGCGAGATCGGACACTCCGATCACCGCGTCCGTGTTCATCACGTTATGTATGAGCGGAATGTGCTTGTCGCCGATGCCCTGGATGTTGTGCTCGCCATAGCCGTTGCACAGCATGGTCGGGCACTCGATCGCTTCCACCGCCGCTGTCTTGCTGCCGTGCCGTAGCTTGAGGTAATCGCCGGCGGCTATGGTTCCAGCCGAGCCCGTGGCGCAGACGAACGCCGCGAGCCGGCGCTCGGGATCCCTGCCTTTGACGTGCGCGAACACGCGATCCAGCGCCGCGCCGGTGCAGAGGTAATGGACCAGATAATTGGCGAATTCGGAGAACTGATTGAGGATGATGTTCGAGTTGTCACGGGCGAGCTCGGCGCACTTGTCGTAGATTTCCTTGACGTTGCTCTCCGTGCCGGGGGTGCGGATGATGTCGGCAGGATCGGAGACCCACTCCTGCAGCCATTCGAAACGCTCCCGGCTCATCCCCGCCGGCAGCACCGCCACGCCGCGGCATCCCAGGATGCGGGAGATGGCAACGCCTCCGCGACAGTAGTTTCCGGTGGACGGCCACACCGCGCGATCATGCCTGGGGTCGAGCCGCCCGGTGACCAGGCGCGGTACCAGGCAGGCATAGGCGGCGAGCACCTTGTGCGCGCCGATCATGGGAAAGCGCCGCCCAAGCAGCACGACGATCGGCGCCTTTACCCCGGTCAGCGCCTGCGGCAGCACCACATGCCCCGGCACGAACACCCGCTCCCTGCGTGCGGCGTCGTTGAACCAATGTACCCGCCACAGGTTGCGCGGGTCCGGCGCATCGGGGGCGATCGACTTGAGGCTCGTTATCACGGTCGAGGAGATGCGTGCGGGATCGGCGAGTTCGCTCCAGCGCGGCAGGCTCACGCGCGCCGCGCGCAGCGCTTCCACTGCCGCACGCCGGCGCTTGTGGTCCACGATTTCCGGCCGCATGAGGGAGAGGTTGGTCATCAAACGGCTGCGTAGGGGCGACGCATGCGTCGCCCGCATCGGTACGCAAGGCCCTCGCATGTGCACAGCGCAGCGCAGCGATCTCCGTAATACCTCCCCCTTGCAGGGGGAGGTCGGCGACCCCCGACTTTGTCGGGGGTCGCCGGGTGGGGGTGTACTCGGTGCCGCGATAATCGTTGAAAGCGTCCCCTGACGCCCGACCCCCACCCGACAGCATTTCCTTCGCGAGCGAAGCAAATGCTGTCGACCTCCCCCTTGCAGGGGGAGGTATGGAGCGGTTGCACCGGCCTACGCGCCGTCAACACCGCACCAGTCGCAGATGCTCAGCGCCATGACCTTGATGGCGGTCATGTAGTCCTCGATCGAGACGTACTCGTCGTCGGCATGCATGACCGCCGTCGACCCAGGGCCGAAGATGACGGTCGGCGTGTTGGCGTAGCGATTGAGGAAGCGCGTATCGGCGGCGCCCTGGCGGCCGCTGATCTCGGGATCGCGCCCCGTGATCTCCTTGTAGTTCTTGCACACGGTCAACACGATGGGATGGTCGCGCGGGATCTCGGAGGCTTCCGCGTCATAGCCGACGAAGCGCACCTTGGGGGGATGCAGCTTCATCCAGGCGTCCTCGGCCGCGGCGCGCGCGATCTGCTCGACGAGGCTCCGCTTGACGCCTTCATGGTCCTCACCCGGCACCGTGCCCATGCTGCCTTTGAGCAGACAATTCGCGGGGAATGCACTGGGATAGTTTCCAGCGGAGAAGCTGCCGATCATGCAGGGCAGAGTGTCGAGCGCGTTCGGATAGAGGGGATGCGTCACCGTTGCCACGCGCTTCGCTTCCAGGTCATTGACCGCCTTGACGATCTTGTTGCCGAGATCGATGCCGCTGATCCCCTCATAGCGCTTCTGAATGCCGGCGGGCTTGCCGTGGATCTCGATCTCGAACCAGATGCGGCCGATGCAGGCGGGCTGCACCGCGAGCCCGCTCGTCTCGCCTGAAATGCCGGCGTCCGCCTTGTAGCCGCGGATCACCGTGTCCAGGGTGCCATGTCCGCTCACTTCCTCATCGACGACGATGTCGACCAGGACGTCGCCCCTGAGTTTGACCCCCGCGGCGAGGAGATATTCCAGCGCCATGATGTGGCTCGCCACTCCGCTCTTCATGTCGGCGGAGCCGCGCCCATAGATGCGGCCGTCCCTGATCTTCGCGGACCAGGGATCGTCGCTCCAGCCTTCGCCGCCGGCGACCGGGATGACATCGGTGTGCCCATTGAGCAGCAATGAGCGCCCGCCGCCCGTGCCCCTTAACGTGGCGACGATGTTGGGGCGGCCCTCATAGCCCCTCGCCACCGGGCGATAGGCGGGATGCTTTTTCAGCGCTTCCCAATCCGTCTCCCACATGTCCACATCGAGGCCCACGCTCGCCAGATAATCCGCAAGGAATTTCTGGATTTTCGCCTCGTCGCCGGTGACGCTGGGGATGGCGATCATCTTCTGCAGGAAGCCGATGGCTTGATCGCGTCGTTCGTCGATCTTGTCCAACACCTTCCGGCGGGCATTCGTGCTCATTCAACAACCTCAGTCCCGTAGGGAGGGTTAGCCACACGCATCGGCTGATGACAGCCGATGCGTGCGCGTAACCCACCAACCGCGGCGGGTTACGCCAGCGACCCGGGGCTGGAGCCGGCTCGCTGGCTAACCCGCCCTATTGTTAGTTCGTGGGTAAAGGCGTGCCCACGCAAATATTCCGCGCAGATGAAATCGCGCGATCATCCACGGGCGTATCTTGGTAGAAGGCGCCTGCAACGCCGTCAATGCATGCCTCGCCCACCCGCTGTCATCCCCCGGCGGCGAATTCTATTCCGCCGCCGCGCGTGGACCATCCGGCGAAGCGATGCTCCAGCACCGCAAAGATGGAATACATGCCCACTCCCATGGTGCCGACGACGAGGAGCGCGGCGAACACAAGCGGTACGTTGAAGTTGGAGCCGGCGATCAGCATGACGTTGCCGATCCCGCTGTTGCCGGCGACGATCTCGGCGATGACAGTTCCGACGAAGGACAGGGTGATGGCGATCTTGAGCGAGGCAAAGAAATAGGGAAGCGAGCGCGGCATTCCCACCTTCGTCACCATGTCGAGCCGCGTGGCCCCGAGCGCGCGCAGCACATCGAGCAGCTCGGGCTCGATCGTAGCAAAGCCGGTTGCGACATTGACCACCACCGGAAAGAACGAAAGCATGAAGGCGGTAAGGACCGCCGGCACGGTCCCAACGCCGAACCAGATCACCAGGATCGGGACCAGCGCCGCCTTGGGCACGCTGTTGAAGGCGATCAGCACGGGATAGAGCGCGGCGTAAGCAAGCCGGAATGAGCCGACGATGATCCCCAGCACGAGCCCGAACACGACCGCAAGGCCAAATCCGACAAGCGTGGTGGAAAGGGTGGAGAGGCCGTTGACCGCAAGCGGGTAGCGGTACTGATAGAGCGCGACGACCGACTCGACTGGTGACGGGAGCACGAAGCTCTCGATCCGGAACACCACGACGACGAGCCACCACAGGAAGACCAGCAGCACCGTGGTGACCCAGGGCGCCGCGCGCTCCGTCGCCCGGTTCATGCCGCGGCTATTGCAGCATGCGGTCTTTTTCCGGCGGCAGGAGCTCCGGGTCGAACACCTCGCGGACCCCAGGCTCGCGCGGCAACCCATAGCCTTGCGCGATCAGGGCAATGCCGCGCTTGAGCCGCGCCTCGTCGATACCGCCAAATCCATGTTGGCGCACGTTGGGGCTAATGATGCAGCACGCCGAAGCCAGCTTGAGCCGGTCGCGCTCGATATCGGCATTGAGCAGCGGCTCGTATTTGAGCGTCATGTCCACGGCGAGATTGGGGTCCTGTGCCATGTCCCGCACGCCTTTGATCGTCGCGCGGATGAAGCCCTTCGCCGCGTCGGGATGGTCCTTGAGGAAAGCGCGCGAGGCGGCAACGCCGTTGCCGTAGAGATCGAGCCCGTAATCCCGGTACAGGAACGAGCCCACCTCCGATTCCTGCACGCCCTTGGCCTTGAGCTCGAGCATGGCGTTGAAGATCTGTCCCGGAATGGCGTCGACGTCCTTCTTCGCCAGCAGGACTTCCCGCAGCTTCGGCTCGATGTACTGGATGTTGACCTTCCCGGCGTCGAAGCCCGCGTGCTGCGCAAACAGCGGGAACAGCTTGAATGTCGCATCGTTCGCGGCTGCTCCGAGCTTCTTGCCTTCGAGCTGCTTGGGCGCGGTGATGCCGCTCGACTTCAGGAAGATGATCGCCGCGGGCGCCTGCTCGTAGCCCATCATCAGCACCGGGAATCCCTTGTCGGGATTTTTGGAATTGAAGTCGGTAACGACGCTGATGTCGGGATAACCCATGTCGTAGACGCCGCTCGCGAGCTGGCGCACAAGCTCGGCCGATCCCTTGCCGCGATCGATGGAGACATCGAGCCCCTCGGCCTTGTAGTAGCCTTTGTACAGCGCGATGAAGAAGGGCGCGTGCACCGACCCTGGGATCCAGTCGAGGGAGAAGCGGATCTTCGTTTGCGCCTGCGCGCTGACCACATCATGCTGGCCACGAGCGCGAGCGCCGCGATGCCGCCGCGTGCTTCTGTTTTCATTCTCTCCTCCTGGTGATCGCGTTCTGGTGAGTTGTGATCAGCAGCCCTGCACAAGCGGTCTGCTCCCTCTCCCCGTTCTTACGGGGAGAGGGAGCGACCGAGTTTGCGGCACCTTTGCGCATCAAGCTCGCCGGAACACGCTAAATCTTCACTCCTGCGGCCTGCAGCAGGGAGCGCGCCCGCGCGCGCTGATCCTCGGAGATGGTGAGGCGCTGCGCGAAATCGCGCCCGGCGGGGCGGGTGGCATCGATGCCCATCTTGGTCAAGGTGAAAGTCTCGGGATCGGAGGTCGGATCGAGGATCGCCCCCTTGGCGCCGGGAATGAGCACGATGTCCTTGTCCGCACGCACCCGTGTGGCAATGGCCCACATCACGTCGTTCATGTTGAAGATGTCCACGTCATCGTCCATCACCACGACATATTTGGTGTAGAGCTCGGTGCCCAGCGTCGCCATGATGGCCATCTGCGGCTCGCCCTCGGCGATCTTCTTCATGGCAATGAAGGCCATGAAGGCGCCGCAGGTGGTGTGCGGGACGTGCACGGACTGCACGTTGGGCAGGTTGCGGCGCAGCGCATTGAGGATCTCGCCCTCGCGCGTGATGCACGACACCAGGATGTGATCGCGCGACATTCCCGAGGTCACGCTGTGAAACATGGCGTCGCGGCGCATGCGGATGCGGTGCGCGACAAATACATTCTGGGTGCTGCGATACGACGCATAGCCCGTGAACTCGCCGAACGGGCCCTCGGGCTCATGCACGCCCGCAAGGATCTCGCCCTCGATGACGATCTCGGCGCCTGCGGGGACTTCGAGATCAGCCGTGCTGCAGCGGGCCAGCCGATAGGGCTCGCCGAACAGCCCGCCGATGATCTCGAACTTCCTCACCTGCGGCGGATAGGCGTATACCATCGAGCCCATGTAATGCAGCGGGTGCGTGCCCAGCGTGACGACGGCAGGAAGGGATTCGCCGCGCTGCTCGGCGCGGCGATGGTATTCATAGAGCCGCCGGCGCGAGTGCAACGAGACGCCGAGGCGGTTCTTGCCCTTGAGCATCAGACGGTGGAAGCCGGTGGTGTCGATGCCGCTGACGGGATCGCGCGCGACGATCTGCCCGGCGGTGATGTAGGGCGCGGCATCGACCGCGAATTGCAGCGGGATTGGGAGCTTGGTGAGATCGATGTCGTCGCCCTCGATGACGACGTCCTCCCACGCGCCACGCGCGACCGTTTCGCACGGGATGTATTTCTGGCAGCGCTCGCGAAATGCGGTGGGCAGATCGCCGGGCTCGACGCCAAGGCAGGCGGCGAGCAGCTTGCGATTGCCCGCGACGTTGGTGACGAGCGGCATGCCTTGTCCGCCCGCGTTCTCGAATACGATGACCGGGCTCTTGTCGGCGCGATCGAGCTCGAACACGAGCGCGGTGGGCTCGAAGGCGAGATCGACCGGCGCGCGCACGCGCAGCAGCTCATCGGGATGCTCGGTCTCGACCAGGTGCAGGAACCCGCGCAGGCTCTGCCGGTCGATGTCGACGTTTCCTTGCGCCGCGCGTTGCACTGCCGTCACCTCGCCAAGTCGTCGCAAGCGTGGTTAGAGCAGTTTCGCTCCCTGTTCCAGTACTCGCGCGCGAGGAGGCGCGGCAGCAATGAGCCGTTCGCGCGAAAGGCTCGGCCTCTTGCTGGGCTTCATCGGCATGTGCCTGTTTGCCGGCACGCTGCCGGCGACCCGCCTCGCGGTGATGGGTTTCGATCCGCTGTTTCTCACGGTTGCGCGCGTGACGCTCGCGGGCTGTGCGGCGCTTGCCGTGCTCATCATCACGCATCGCCCGCTGCCGCCGCGCGCGCTTTGGGCGGAAATGTGCGTCGCCGCAAGCTGCACCGTCTTCGGCTTTCCGCTGCTTGCCGCATTCGCCATGATGACGGTGCCCGCGGCGCATGGCGGCGTCGTCTTCGGCATCCTGCCGCTGGCTACGACCGCATGTGCGGCGATGTTCACCCATGAGCGGCCGAGCGCAGGCTTCTGGCTGGCGAGTGCCGCCGGCGCGCTCATCGTGCTCACGTTCGTGCTGCGACGCAGCGGCGGCGCAAGCTTTTCGGCGGGTGACTTGTTTCTGCTCGGCACGGTGGCCGCAGGTGCGGTCGGCTACACGCTCTCCGGCCGCCTCACCGGGCTGATGGCGGGATGGGAGGTCATCTCCTGGCAGGTCGTGATCTTCCTTGCACCCGCCGCGCTCGCCACGTTGGTCCTCTGGCCGCCCGATATCGCAGGCGTGCCGCTCGCTTGCTGGGCCGCGCTCGCCTATGTCGGCCTGGTCAGCCAGTACACGGCGTTCTTCGTGTTTAACGCCGCGATGGGGATGGCCGGCATCGCGCGCACGGGCCAGATCATGCTGCTGCAGCCGTTCATGATCGTGGCGCTCGCAACCCCGGTGAACGGCGAGCCGATCAGCTTTGAAACCGTCCTGTTCGCGGCCGCGGTGGTCGCCACCGTGCTGATCGCACAGCGTATGCGGGTAAGGGGGGTCCGATGAAAACTTGAAGTCGCTGCCCTCATGCGGGCTCCGTGTTCCGCCGGAGCAGGATGAGTCTTGGGGAATTTGCTTGTTTTTTTGCCGCGACTCGGCTTAGAACAAACCATGTACAAGTCTGTTCCATCCATCAGCCGCTGGCTTGCCACCGCCTCCCAGCCGGAACCTCCAATTTGGTGGAGCGGGGGGCCCGCCCGGTTGGACCGCAGATCGGCAGAGCGAACCCAAGCAAAGCAAACCTATTTTGGCCAAACGAACCCAAGGGCATGGGCGCCCAGGACGCTGCAGGGGACTATTACGGGCGGCTGTACAATTCCAATCATGCAGCCAGTTTTGCCAGTTTCCGCAAACGAACCCAAGTTCCGCAAACGAAGCCAACTGGAAAAACGTAATGAAAACAATGTTTGAAGATGAACATCGCGAACCCTACCCCACTGCATCACCGTCATTCCGGGGCCGCGAGTGCTCGGATCGGCGCTTCGCGCCGTCCGAGTGCGAGCGGAGCCCGGAATCCATAACCACAGGCCGTGCAGTGATGAAAGTGGTTACGCTGCGGTGGCACACATTACTGCTTGGGGTTATGGATTCCGGGCTCGCAGGCAAATCGGCACGGCCGATTTGCCTGCGCCCCGGAATGACGTCGAGGGGCAACTTGTGACGCAGTACCACCAACCTTGCTTCAGTTCCGCGGGGCCCAGGGCACGACAAGGCGCTCGATCAGCGCAATAGCGTAATAGAGCACGATGCTCATGACCGTGAGGAGTACCAGCGAGCCGAAGGCGAGCGGGGTGCGCGACTGGGAGGTCGAGACCAGGATGAGGTAGCCGAGCCCGTTCTCGGAGCCGACGAATTCCCCGATCACCGCGCCGATCACCGCAAAGGTGATGGCGATCTTCAGGCCGACGAACATGTGCGGCATCGCGGTCGGAAAGCGGATCTTGACGAAAGTCTGCAGCGACGTCGCCGAGAGCGAGCGGATGAGATCCATCAGCGGGCTCGGCACCGCGGTCAGCCCGCTGGTAGTGGCAACGACGATCGGGAAGAAGCACACCAGGAAAACCACAACGATCTTGGGGAGCGTTCCGAACCCGATCCACAGCGCCAGCAGCGGAGCGATGGCGACCTTCGGCATCGACTGCAGCGCGAGCAGGATGGGGTAGATGGTGTTCTGCAGGAGCCGCGAGTAGACCACGGCCACCGCCAGCGGAATGCTGATGGCGATGGCGAGAGCGAAACCCACGAGCGTCTCATAGAGCGTGACCAGGGAATGACCGATGAGCTCGGATCGCCATTCCAGCATGGACTGTGCGATCAGGCTCGGCGCCGGCAGCAGCCACGACGGAATCTGAAATTCCCGCGCCAGGATCTCCCACACGATCACCAGCGCGATCAGCGTCGCCGTCGCGCCTGCCGCCGCCTTGAGCGTGGACGCCGCCCCCTCCAGTGCTTCGTCGTCCGCAAGCACAGTCGTCTCGACACTCATGGCACTCATGTTCGGCCCGCTCCCTTGCCCTGATAGATCACTCCTCGGATCTCCTCCGAGTGAGATTTGAAGGTCTCGGTGAACTCCATCGCGATGGTGCGCGGCCGCGGCAGCGCGACGTCGAGCACGCGCGCGATACGGCCGGGACGCGGGCTCATCGCCACCACCCGGTCGGCGAGCAGGATCGCTTCGCTGATGTTGTGAGTGACGAAGATCACCGTCTTCTTGTCCGCATCCCAGATGCGCATCAGCTCGAAGCCGAGCTCTTCGCGGGTCAAGGCGTCGAGCGCGGCGAACGGCTCATCCATGAGAAGGACCGACGGATTGTGGATGAGCGCCCGACAGAGCGACACCCGCTGCTGCATGCCGCCGGACAGCTCGCGCGGATAACGCCGCTCGAATCCCCCGAGCCCGACCAGAGCGATCAGATCCACAGCGCGGGCGCGCGATCTCGCCCGGTCGAGTCCGAGAATTTCGGCAGGCAGGAGCACGTTGTCGAGAACCGTGCGCCATTCCAGCAGCACGGCGTCCTGAAAGACGATGCCCACATCGCGGGTGGGATGCACGAGCGGCGCGCCGTCAAAGCGAAGCTTGCCGCGGCTGGGGCGAATGAGCGCGCCGATCAGCTTGAGCAGGGTGGATTTGCCGCAACCCGACGGCCCAACGAGAGTGATGAACTCATTTTGCTCGATCGAGAGCGTGACGTCCGCGAGCGCCGTGACCGGACCGTTACGCGAAGCGTAGGTCTTGTGCAGGCCCTCGATCTCGATCTTGCTCAAGCCGGGACACCGCCTTCCGGTGCGACGCCGTTCGTTCCGCCCTCGTCCTGAGGAGGGCGCATGCTTGCATGCGCCCGTCTCGAAGGAGGAGGGCGGCACCCGATCTCGGATCTACCAGAGATCGGTACATTTGGGTGCGGTTCCCATGCTTCGAGACGCGCCGCAGCGCGCATCGCATCGAGCAACCCGCACGTTCTCGCGCGCGCTGCGACGCTCCTCAGCATGAGGTCGGGACTATTCGCAGCTGCATCGACGTGATCGAAACTTGCGCTAATTAGGTACGAAGCCGGGGGCGTAGATATCCTCGGGCGCGACGGGATGCTTCAAACTGTAGGCGGCGCCTACGATGTCAAGCGACTTCTTCACCCGCCCCGGATCGAGCACGCCGAGCGGTTTTCCCGTGAGCGTGCCGACGATCCTGGTTTCCGCCGTCGCGATGTCGGCATCGACCTCGCGGTGATGCTTGTGCATGATCGCACCCGCTTCGTCTGGGTTGGCGATGGCATCCTTGAGGCCCTCCATGGTGGCGGCGACAAAGCGCCGCACCAGGTCCGGATTGGACTTGATCAGATCGTCGCTGGCGATGATGCCGTTGCCGTAGAGGTCGAGCCCGACATCGGCATAGGAGAGCGCGCGAACCTGCTTCGGCGCGGCGGCTTTCGCGAGGAGCGGCTCGCCGACGAGGAACTGTCCGATGCCGTCGGCGCGGCCCTGGGTCAGCATTCCCGGCAGCGTATCGGATGACGCGACCAGCCACGTCACCTTGGTTGCATCGATTTTTGCCGCTTTGGCGTAGGCGTCGAACAGCTTCGGTACGGCGCTGAACGCGGTGTCGGCGATCTTCTTGCCCTCGAGATCCTTGGGGCCGGCGATGCCGGAATCCTTGAGCACGTAGATCGCGTGCGGCGGGCGCGCATAGACGACGGCCACGAGCTTGGTCGGGATCTGATCATTGCCGCGGCCGAGAATGACTGCAGCGGTATCGGCAAAACCGATCTGCGCGGTGCCGGCCGCGACCTGCTTCACCGCGTCGGCGGAGCCCTGCCCGCGCACGATCGTCACTTCGAGATTGTGCTTGGCATAATAGCCCTTATCCAAAGCGACGAAATAATAGGCGTGCCGTCCGTTGAAGCCGAAATCGGTGACGAACGTCACCTTGTCGGCAGCATCCGCGCCGCGCGGCGCCAACGCACACGTGCAGAGCGTTGCGAGCAAAAAGATGAAATGAGCGGCGATTCTGCGCATTGCTGTTTCCTGTGCTTCGAACACAGCGCTGATGAAAATGATGTTGTCGGAGGTTTTTACACCGTCATGCCCGCGCCTGTCGCGGGCATCCAGGTCTCTTTGTCGCTATCAACGCGTGGATGGCCGGGCCAAGCCGGCCATGACGACCGAGGGTATTCAACATCATCGCAAAACGCTCTAGTACAGAAATGCGCAGCATGACAAGCGCGGTTACTGGAGGCGGCGTTGATTCCGAGCGAGATGAAGGCGGTCGTATTCGAGCAATACGGCGATCCCGATGTTCTCAAATACGTCGACTTTCCCGTGCCGCAGCCGCGACGCGGCGAAGCGCTGGTCAAGGTGCACGCAGTCAGTCTCAACGGTTACGACCTGATGGCGAGGGCCGGGCGTTACCGCCCGAACAAGGGCAAGTTTCCCCACATCCTCGGTGGCGATTTCGGCGGCGAGCTGGTTGCGCTCGGGCCGGAGACCGAATGCGACCTGCCGCTGGGCGCGCGCGTGACCAGCTGGTGGATCCTCCCCTGCGGGCGCTGCGAGCAATGCGTCGCCGGTCATCAGAACCGGTGCGCGCGCGATTACCGCTATCTCGGCGCGCACGAGCACGGCGCCTATGCGCAATACGTCAGGCATCGTGCCGATCACCTCATCCCCCTCCCCGACAGCGTGAGCTTCGAGCAGGCGTCGGCGTTTCCCAACGCCTTCGGCACAGCCTGGCACATGCTGATCGACCGCGGAAAACTGCGCGCGGGCGAAACCGTGCTGGTGAACTCGGCGAGCTCCGGCGTGAGCATGGCCGCGATCCAGATCTGCAAGCTTGCCGGCGCCTACGTCTACACCACATCGAGCGCCGACTGGAAACTCGAGCGCGCGCGCGCTCTCGGCGCCGACGAGCTGATCAACTACACGCAGGTGGATTTTGCCGACGAGATCCTCAAGCGCACGGGAAAGCGCGGGGTCGATCTCGTGGTCGAGCATGTCGGTGGCGACTTTCTCGACAAATCGATCCGCTGTCTCACCCGCGGCGGCCGGGTGGTGACCGTAGGCGGCACCAAGTCATACGACTGCAAGGTTGCGGTGAACTACATCTTTCACAAGGAGCTCTCGGTGATCGGATCGAACAGCGCGACCAAGCGCGATCTTGAGGTGATGATGCCGCTGCTCGGCAGCGGCAAGCTCAGGACGGTGATCGATCGTATCTTTCCGCTGCGCGAGGCGGCGGAGGCGCACCGCTACCTCGAAGCGGCCAAGCAGTTCGGCAAGGTCGTCCTGCGGGTGGAGCAGTGAATGCGAGACATCACGCCGCTGGTTGCGCCGCGCTCGATCGCGGTGATCGGCGCCTCGGCCAACCCGACCAAGTCGGGGGGCGTGCTGTTCGACAACCTGGTGAAGGGTAAATTTCACGGTCCGCTCTATCCCATCAACCGCACCGCTGCCGAGGTGATGGGCCGCAAGGCCTATCCGAGCCTCGCCGACGTGCCGCAGAAGATCGATCTCGTCTACATCGTGCTGCCGCAGCAGCACGTCGAGGCCGCCGTGCGGCAATGCGTGGACGCCGGCGCGCGCGCCGCCTGCATCATCACCGCCGGTTTTTCCGAGGCGAGCGAGCAGGGCCGCGCCGACGAGGAGCGCCTGCGGGCGATCGCTCGCGAGACCGGGCTCCTCCTTGCCGGCCCCAATACCATCGGCATGGTGAACGCCGAGATCGGCATGATGGGAAGCTTCGTGAACTTTCCGCGCTGGGAGCGCGGCGGCGTGTCGTTCTTCACCCAGACCGGGATCTTCACGGGTGCTGTCATGCTCCATGTCATGACCGCGCAGCAACAACGCCTGCCCGTGGGCAAGAGCGTCGATGTCGGCAACAAGGTCGACGTCGATGAGCTCGACTTTCTGCATTACGTTGCCGGAGATCCGAGCACGGAGGTGATCGGGTTCTACATCGAAAGCATCCGCCGTCCCGATGCGTTCTTGGCGAAGGCGCGCGAGGTGCGCAGAGTAAAGCCGATCGTCGTGCTCAAGCCGGGGCGCAGCCGCGAGGGCGCGAAGGCCTCTCTCTTCCACACCGGCTCACTCGCCACGGACCATGTGAAGCTCGAGGACGCGCTGCGCCGGCACGGCATCCCCCGCGCCGCCGACGAGGACGAATTTCTCAATGCGCTGCGCGCGCTCGTCATGCTGCCGCGGCCGCGCGGCCGGCGCGTCGGCGTGGCGACGACGAGCGGGGCGCTGGGCGTGATCGCAACCGATCTCCTCATCGACAACGGGCTCGAGCTAGCAAGCTTCGAGCCGGCGACCTTGGCGAGGATGCGCAGCATCCTCCCGGACTGGCTGGAGCCTGCCAATCCGTTTGATTTCTGGATAGGCATCGACGTGAAAGGCCCGCGCGAGGCGCACGAGACCGGACTTGGCGCTATTTTCGCCGATCCCAATGTCGATCTGGTGCTCTGCACCCTGCTCGCGCCGGGCAATGCGGATTTCGCCGAGTTCGGCGAGCTGATGCTGGGGCTGCGCCACAGCCATGAGAAGCCGGTCGCGCTGGTGATCTATGGCGGCGAGGCGCGGCAGCGCTGGACCGCGAGCCTCGAAGGCGCGAGCATCCCGGTCTTCCCGACGACGCGCGCCGCGGTGCGCGCACTCGCGCTGATGGCCGAGGCGACGCTGTAGTGATCACCGCCCTGTGTCAGGCTCAACTGCTGCGAAGTCGCGAGCGAAGGCGGGCAGCAATCTCGGCGATGCGGCCGCTGTCGGATTTGCTCTGGTCGGTCCTCTCGCGGTCCCAATTGAGCAGAAGACCGTCCCCGGTGCGGCGGGGCAGGACATGGACATGGACATGACGCACCGTCTGTCCGGCAAGTGCGCCGTTGGCCTGCACCAGGCTGATGCCTCCGGGTTGCAGCACATCGCTGACGGCGCGCACGACCTTGGTGACGACCCGTGCCACTGCTGCAAATGCATCCGGAGGCATATCCAGCAGGGTTTCAAAGTGCGCTTTCGGAATTACGAGGCAGTGTCCGTCGTTAGCTGGATGAATATCCATGAATGAAAGGGTCGCGTCGTCCTGAAATATTTCCTGACACGGGCTGGTGCCAGCCACGATATCGCAGAATACACATTCAGGACCGGATCGCATCGGCTCTTAGGGTATCGAGGACCAGTCCCACGTAGCGTGAATCAGTCCGGCAGGAACTTGAGCGCCGCACCATTCATGCAATAACGCAGCCCGGTCGGCTGAGGACCGTCGTTGAAGACATGTCCGAGATGACCGCCGCAGCGATGGCAATGGACCTCGGTGCGGACCAGGAAAAAGAGGCTGCGGTCCTCCGATGTTTCGATCGCCCCTTTGATCGGAGCCCAGAAGCTCGGCCAACCCGTTTCACTCTCGAACTTGGTGGTCGAGGAAAACAGCGGCAAGCTGCACCCCGAGCAGAGATATGTGCCGCTCCGGTGCTCCTTGTTGAGGGGGCTGCTCCAGGGTCGCTCAGTGTCGTGGCCGCGGAGCACCGCATATTGCTCAGGGGTCAGTTCCCGACGCCATTGTTCGTCCGGCTTGACGATCTCGAATTTGCCCGCTGGAACAGGCTCGGTCGCGGCACCTTTGGCGAGCCAGGCGAGCCAGACCACGGCCGCGCTGCCGGTTCCAAGAACAACGATTTCACGACGGGTGATCACGACAGTCCTCGCCTGGACGCTATATAAGGGCTGGCGAACCCTTGCAAAAGCGTCTGCTGACGTGATCGGCAGCGCGATAGCGACCCGAAGGAGGCACCAGATAAATCGGCGGGATTTCGTCGCATTGCTCGGCGGCACGACGTTTCTGTGTCCGGGTGCCGGCTTCGCCCAGTCGCCGGCCAAGGTCTATCGCATCGGCCTCCTCAGTCCCGGGGCGCCCATTGCCGACGCGAGCCCCAATGGGGCGCCGCTCATCCGTGGCCTGGCCGAGCATGGCTACGTGCTCGGTCGCAACCTCGCGCTTGAGCGACGAGGCGCCGAAGGGCACTTGGACCGCCTGCCGCGCCTGCTTGAAGAGCTGGTTGCAAGCAAGCCCGACCTCATCGTCACCTTCGGCTATCCGCCGGCGGTCATCGCCAAGGAAAAGACCACGCTGCCGGTGGTGGTGTTCGCAGCCGGCGACCCGGTGAGCACGGGCCTGGTCGCCAGCCTGGCCCGGCCCGGCGGCCATGTCACCGGCATCTCGGACGTCTCCGCAGAGCTCACGCCGAAGCGCATGGAACTGCTCAAGGAGATGACGCCCGGGCTCAAGCGCGTGGCGATGCTGTGGAACGCCGACGATCTCGGCATGACCATGCGTTACCGCGCCTCGGAAACCGGTGCCACCACCATGAGGCTCAGCGTCCAGGCACTCGGAGTGCGTGAGCCCGACGACTTCAACGAGGCGTTCGCAGCCATGGACCGCGAGAAGCCGGACGCGATCCTCATGGTCACCGACTCGCTCACCGTGCTCAACCGCGAGCGGGTGTTCGCCTATGCGGCGGCGCATCGGCTGCCGACCATCTATGAGTTCGACTGGCTCGTCCGCGACGGCGGCCTCATGTCGTATGCGCCCGATCTCGAGGAATCGTTCAGCCGCGTGGCCGCGCTGGTCGATCGTATTCTTAAAGGCACCAATCCGGCGGAGCTGCCATTCGAGCAGCCGACTCGCTTCAAGCTGGTGATCAATCTCAAAACTGCGAAGGCGATCGGTCTTGAAGTTCCGGCGGCGCTGCTGGCGACCGCCGACGAGGTCATCGAATGACGGTGCAACTACGCACCTTTCGAAGGTCACCACCACAGGCGGCTCCGATGGAAACGGTTGCCACCATCAAGCCGGATTGGCGGGCACAAACTCCTTCCGACCCTCGACCATTCTCGGCAGCCTGATCGTGAAAGTCGAGCCGCGACCGGGCTCGCTCTCGACCGTGATGTCGCCGCCCATCATCTGACAGAAGCGCCGGCTGATGGCGAGGCCAAGTCCCGTACCGCCGTATTTGCTTGCGGTGGAGGAAGAGGCCTGGGAGACATTGAGAGGGGCTTGGACCGCGGCTGCGCAAATCCTGGGCGAACGCAGCCAGGATATGCTCAGGGGCAATCGCCAACCCTCTGTGCATCAATGGAGGTTCGCACGCTCTGCATGAGGCGGCCCAGCATGAACGAGCGCGCGGTGACGATCGCGGTGTAATGCTCGGGAGTGACGAAGATAAACTCTCCGGCCACGTCCATATCGATTTGACCGGTGCATTGCAGCCGCCACTTGAGCCGCTGTGGCGTCAGCTCATGCTCGGTGCGTTCGCAGGTCGAGTTGGTGGTGCGGCTGATCGGGCTGAAGGTCTTCTCGAGGTCGGCGACGGCTTCCTGCGTCAGGCAAAGCATACTTTCCTGGACTGGGCCTGCAACACCATCAATTTCCGGCGATTGCACCGTCCGCCACTGCCCCGCCTGCAAACCGTCGGCGCAGGCGTGTCCAGCGAGCAATAATAATAGCAACGTCGCGCCTGCACCCGCGCGCCTGCACCAGGAATGCGTTTGCCGCCCGACGTTCGCATCTTTAAGCATCTTGCATTACCGCCCGGTCTTGATCCGGGTCCACAGCCGCTGCAGCAGGCGCTGCGTGGCACGATCCCGCGTGTTCACAGTATAGAGTCTTTCCATGACTTCGGGCGGAGGGTAAATGGTGGGATCCTTGATGATATCAGGCGCGATCAGCCGCTGACTTGCGAGGTTGCCATTCGCATTGCGAGTGAAACCGGGAGGATGTCGTCCACCGAAATCTTCTTGCGAAAAGATGGATTGCGGGTCAAGCCTGGTCAAGTCCGAGAAAGACGATCGAGATGCAAGAGGCATACAAGGCGGCTGCTGAGAGCCGACTTGTCTGCTGCAACCCACCGCAATATGGTGAGGCACCGGCCCTACTCAGCCTCCAGGAGGGGTTTCCATGCGCGGCAGCAAGCTGACCGGCTCGTTCGTGGCGCTGATCACGCCCTTCAACAAGGACGGTTCGGTCGATTTCGCCGCGTTCCGCACGCTGCTCGCCTTCCAGGAAGAGCACGGCACCAGCGCGGTGCTTATCATGGGCTCGACCGGGGAGACCTCGATGCTCTCCCCGGAGGAGAAAAAACGCATCATCATCGAATGCGCCAAGTCGAAGAGCGCGCGCATGCCGGTCTTCTTCGGCGCAACCGGCAACAACACCGAAAGCACAATCGCCAACGTGCGCTTCGCCAAGGACAACGGCGCCGACGGCGCGATCCTCGCGGCGCCCGCATATATTTGCGCCCCCGAAGCCGACATCGAGCGTTTCTTTCTCGACGTGGCGGACGCCACCGACCTGCCGCTCGGCATCTACAATAATCCGCCGCGGGTGAAGAGCGACCTGCACTGGGAGCACCTGTTGCGAATTTTCAAGCACCCGACCTACGTCGTGCACAAGGAATCCACTGCGCGCGTGGGCCAGGTTGCGCAGGTGCTTGCCGGCAAGCCCGAGGTTTCGGTGATGTGCTGCGACAGTCCGAATCTCGGCCTCGTCGTTCCGACCATGAGCCTCGGCGGCCATGGCACCGCCAACATGACGGGCAACGTCGCTCCTGCCGAGCTCGCGACCATCTCGACCCCGTGGACGAGCTATCGCCAGGCGGAGGATTTCCGCAGCACATATTTGGGCATGCTCCCGCTCCTGCATTTCACCTATTCCGCAATCAACCCGGTTGCGGTCAAATCGCTGATGAAGGCGCTCGGGCTCCCCTCCGGCGATCTGCGCAAGCCGCTGACCGGGCTCGACGCTGCGGCGCTCGCCAAGGGCGTGCGCATCGTCCAGGAGCTCGGGCTCGACAAGCGCTACGGCTACAAGGTCTCGCCGATCTCTGCCGTTGCAGCGTGATTAGTAAACACGAGCGTCGAGCGTCCGACCCCCACCCGACGACATTTGCCCCGGCGCAAGGCGGTGGCAAATGCTGTCGACCTCCCCCTTTCAGGGACCCTTTCAGGGGGAGGTATGGAGACGCTTGGCCGCCGCGACTGGGAGCAACACTCATGATCGGGAGATCGATCTTACCCTGGGCGCTTGCGGGTGCGCTGCTTGCGGCGGCGCCGCAGGCCGCAACGGCACAAACCTATCCTTCGCGCACCGTGAGCATCGTCGTGCCGTTTCCGCCGGGCGGCTCGGTCGATGGCGTCGCGCGCATTCTGGTGCAAAGGCTCAACGAGATGGTCGGCCAGCACTTCATCGTGGAGAACCGCGCAAGCGGGGCCTCCGGCATCGTCGGCGCCAATGCCGTGGCCAAGGCGCCGCCCGACGGCTACACGTTGCTTCTTTCGGCTTCCGTGCACGTCATCAATCCGTTCCTCTACAAGACCGTTCCGTACGATGTCATGAAGGATTTCACGCCGCTGATGCTCATCTGCGACGGTCCGCTGATCGTGAGCACCACTCCCAGCGTGACGGCAAACAACCTGAAGGATCTGTTCGATCTGGTGCGCAAGGACCCGCAGAAATTCACCTTCGGTGCCACCACGCTCGGCTCGGCCAGTCACCTCGCGATCGAGCTGCTCAAGCGTGAGGCCGGCCTCGACACCTTGGTGGTCACCTACAAGGGGACTGCGCCCGCGCTCACCGATCTCATGAGCGGACAGATCCAGCTGCTCGCCGATCCCATGCTGTCGTCGCTGCCGCTGGCTCGAGGCGGCAAGATCAAGGCGCTTGGGCTCACCAGCTCGAAGCGCGCTCCCGCCGCCCCCGAGATCCCCACGATTGCCGAATCCGGCGTGCAGGGCTTCGACTTTGTCTCGTGGTACGGCCTCTGGGGGCCGAAGAATCTGCCCGCGGATGTATCGCAGGCGCTGCAGTCCGATGTCGGGAAGGTGCTGGCGCTGCCAGAGGTGAAAGAGCGCTTTCAGCAGCTGGGCTTCGAGCCGATCGGCATGCCTTCCGAAGGGTTCGCGAGCTACATCCGCAGCGAGATGGCGCGGGCGCAGAAGATCATCACCGAAGCCAACATCAAGGCCGAGTGACGGAAATAACATCCAACGTCTGTCATTCCGGGGCCGCGAGCACTCGGATCGGCGCTTTGCGCCGTCCGAGCACTGGCTCCGCGAGCGGAGCCCGGAATCCGTAACCACAGGTCTCGGAGCTTCGACCGGTAGGTCGCATGACTTGGCCGCCTGGGGTTATGGATTCCGATGTGAATTTGTGACGCAGCAGAGTAGACCGCGATCAGCTTGGCTCTGAAGCGAGCAGCTGATTGCGCAGAACCTTGCCGTAATGGGAGCGCGGCAGGCTTACGACGAAGCGGATGGAGCGCGGCTTCTTGTAGCCGGCAAGCTGCGAACGGCAGTGCTCGATCAGCTCGCGTTCGCTCACCGACATTCCACCCTTTGCCACGATGAAGGCGGTTACCGCTTCGCCCCATTCCGCATCGGGCAGGCCCACCACCGCGACCTCGGCGACGGCCGGATGGCGCGCCAGCACGTCCTCGACTTCCTTGGGGATGACGGTGCTGCTGCCGGATCGGATCACCTCTTTCAGCCGGCCGACGATGCAGAGATTGCCGGCGGCGTCGAATTCGCCGATATCGCCGGTATGCAGCCAGCCCTCGCGCAACCCGAGCCGGCTCTCGGCTTCGTTGCGCCAGTAGCCCGCCATGACGTTGCCGCCGCGGATCAGGATTTCGCCCGCGCTTTCGGGGCCGACATCCGCCCCCGCGATTGCGACCTCGTATCCCGGCAGCGCCTGCCCGACCGAATGAATGAGCCGCTCGCGCTCTGCGCTGTCACCCGCGAGCGCGCGCGGCGGCAGATAGCAGGTGATCGGCGCTTCGGTGAGGCCATAAAGCACGCCGAGCTTCGGCCCGATCAGGTGCAGCGCACGTTCGAACACCGCCGGCGGGATGCGCGATCCGCCGACGTGGATGGCTTGCAGCCGATCGAGCCGGGGATCGCAAGCAGTGAGGCGATCGAGCCAACGAACGAGCTGCGTCGGCACCAGCGAGGTACGCGTTGCACCGCTGCGCGCGATGGTGTCCGCAAGGCTTGCGGGATCGAACCGGCGCAGCACCACGGTCGCCCCTGCAAACAGATAGGACATCAGAATCACCTGCGCGATCGGCCATAGCGGCCGCACGTTGAGGAAGACATCGTCCTCGCCGATGTCGAAGCTGCGGATGGTGGTACGCGCTACCGTGACCACGTTGCGGTGGCGCAGCATCGCCGCCTTCGGTGCCCCGGTCGTGCCGCCGCTGAGATTGAGCGAGGCGAGATCATCGCCGTCTCCCAGGGGCGGGGGGCGATCGCTCGCATGCGCCAGCTGATGCTCATAGTCGAGCCCGGCGGCGCCTGCGACCGAGATCACCGGCCCCAGCGTTTCGACCTCGCATGTGAGCGCAGCGACGGTCGCGGCAAAGGACGCGTGGGTTATGAGCGCGCGCGCCTCCACGTGGCGCAGGAGCGCGGTGAGCTCGGCAACTGTGAGACGCGGATCGAGCGGGACGCGCACGAGCCCCGCAGACATGATGGCGTAATCCGCCTCAAGATATTCCCGGATGTCGGGCATGAGCAGCGCGACCCGCTCACCCTGGCGCAGACCAAGCGCAAGAAGCGCGTTGGCGAAGCGAAAGATGCGGTCCGCGACCTCGCGATAGGTCCATCTGCGCCCGTCATCCACAATGGCGGGGCGCTCGCCGTGGCGCCGCGCAAGCGCGCGCCACTGCGCGCCGATATGCGCCTTTGCGTCTTTCATTCACCAGCCCGCAAGCACGACACGCCCGGTTACCGCGCGCTGCTCGAGCATGGCGTGGCCTTCGGCCGCCTTCGGGAACGGCAGCACGCAGCCGATGCAGGGCTTCACCTTTCCCGCCGCGAGCAGGTGAAGCGCGGTATCGACATCGGCGAAAGTGGCGTTGCCCGACCCCGCAATGCGGATGCGCCGCATGATGACAAGCCCGGGGTCGATCTCGACCGGCTGCGCAGCGATATTCCCGAGCACCACCACGGTCGCGTTCTGCGCGCACGCGCGCAGGCTCTCGCGCAACGTGCCGGTCACCACATTGTCCAGCACCACCTCGGCACCCTGCTTCTGCGTCAGCTTCCACGCCTCGGCGCTGAACTTGAGGTCCGCGCTGACGATGACCTCATCGGCCCCTGCCGCGCGCACGGCTTGCGCTTTTTGTTGCGAGCCGGTGACCGCAAGGACGCGCGCCTGCACGCTCTTTGCGACCTGAATCTGATGCAGGCCGAGCCCGCCACCGGCACCGGTCACCAGCACGGTCTGGCCGGGTGCAGTGGCAGCGACCCCAAGCGCCGCGCGCACGCTGGTGCCGACCGGGCAGACCGCCAGCGCCGCCGTCGTCATGTCGAGGGCATCGGGAATGGCGATTGCGTTGGGGGCGGGCACGCAAGCGAACTCGGCGTAGCCGCCGGCGCCTTCCTCCCCGAGGACGCGGCTTTTGCGGCAGAGATCATGCCGGCCGCGCAGGCAGTAGCGGCAGCTGCCGCAGAACAGGCGCTGATAGATCACCACCCGTTCGGCGATGCGGCCTGACGGGACGTTATCTCCGACTGCAACAATCTCGCCGGCGATCTCATGGCCAAGGACGCGTCCGGGGCGGCCGCCGATCTTGCCGGCGCGGGACAGCACGTCGTGATAGCAGATACCCGCGGCATGGATGCGCACGAGGACATCCCCTGGGCCGGGCTCCGGTCGCTCGATCTCGCGCGCTTCGAGAACATTTGGCGCGCCGAAGGCCGCAAACGTCACTGCCTGCATGCGCGCCATGGGGCTTCACCTTCGCCCGGTGAAAGCCGCTGCCCCCTGGCGGTAATCGTCGGCGCCCTCGACCTGCGCCCGCGCGGCGGCAATCTCGTGTCGTTCGGCTTCCGACAGACGGCGGGAGAAGATGGCAAGCCGCTTGGTCGCCTGCACCGCCGCCGGCGGATAGGATGCAATCGCCTCCGCCCATTTCTGCGCTTCGGCCGCGGCATCGTCGACCACCGCGTTGAGGAGCCCCCAGCGCAGGCCCTCCTCGGCGGAGATGTTGCGGGTGAGCAGCAGCATTTCCAGCGCGCGGGCGCTCGGCATCACCTGCGGCAGGCGCAGCGCGCTCACTGCCGAGATCATGCCGTGGCGCACCTCGGGATAGCCAAGCACGGTGTCGCGCGCGGCAACGCGCAGGTCGCAATGCAAGGCGAGCGTCATGCCCATGCCCACGCAGTAGCCGTTGAGTGCCGCGATCACCGGCTTGTCGAGCGCAACGCCGACGCCGGGGAGAGCGCGCATCAACGTCTCGGTCGTAACCATGTGGCCGGTGCGGTTGATCTCCTTGATGTCCGAGCCGGCGCAAAATGCTCTTCCTCCGGCGCCGGCGATCATCGCAACACGGACGGCGCCATCATCGGCAATCTCCTGCCAGATCGCGCCGAGCCGCTCCTTTGCCGGCACGTCGAGGGCGTTGAGCACCTGCGGGCGATTGAGCGTGATGACGGCGACGCCGTTTCTGCGCTTTTCCAGAAGTATGCTCGCTTGTGCGCTCGTCACGGCACTCCTCGATGCTGCAACCCTCGACGAGGTTATGCGTCATAACAGCCAGCGGGACGCGTGCAAGGGCGCTTCTCCGCACCGTGACGAAAGGCTGCGACCTGGTGGAATGCATCACGATCCAGCCGCTCCCGCTGTGCGCGCAGCCATGTTAGTGTGCGATCGGGTCATTGCGCCCGTAGGTGCTACATGAAAATTGCGCGTAGAGAGTTTTTGCGTTTGAGCGCTGGCGTTGCCGTTCTGCCGGCGCTGCGGCGCGTTGCGAATGCGCAAACCTATCCGAGCCGACCCGTGCGCATCGTGGCTGGCTTCCCGCCCGGGACCGCAACCGACATCGACGCGCGACTGATCGCGCAATGGCTGTCGGGGCGACTGGCGCAGCAAGTCGTCGTCGATAACCGGCCGGGGGCCGGCAGCAATATTGCTGCCGATGAGGTGATCAGGAGCGCGCCTGACGGGTACACGCTCCTGATGTTGACGGTGACCAACGCGGTCAACGTCACGCTCTATCAAGGGCTGAACTTCGATATCGTGCGCGACATCGCACCGATCGCCGGCACCATGCGCACGGCCAATGTGATGGTCGTACATCCATCGCTTCCGGCCAAGACCGTGCCTGAGTTCGTCGCCTACGCCAAGGCGCATCCCGGCAAGATCAATTATGCCTCGGGCGGCTATGGCAGCGCGCCGAACATGGCCGCCGAGCTGTTCAAGATGATGGCCGGCGTCGACCTGGTGCACGTGCCGTACCGGGGCAGCACCATCCCCGACCTGCTCGCCGGGCAGATTGAAGCCGAGTTCACGCCCATCCCGCTTTCGATCGCCTACGTCAGAGACGGCAAGCTGCGCGCCCTGGCGGTCACCAGCACGACACGCTCGGATGCGCTGCCGGACGTTCCCGCCATGGCAGAATTCGTGCCGGGCTATGTGGCCGACGTCTGGCACGGGATCGGCGCGCCCAAGCGCACGCCGGCGGACATCGTCAACAGGCTCAACAAGGAGATCAATGCCGTCCTCGCGGATGCGACCATCAGGGAGCGATTCGCCCAATTGGGAGCCGAGCCGATGCCGATGACCCCCGATGAGCTCGGGAAGTTCATGACCGAGGAGATCGAAAAGTGGGCTAAGGTGGTGAAGTTCGCGGGCATCAAGCCGGGGTAAGCCGAGCCAGGCTTTTCACATGCTCCGTTTGGCAATGGGTAGATGGGCGTGAGCACGGCCAACCCACCCGAGGCGAAACCCGGTGAGCTCGTTTCACCGAAATTGAAGATCAATTTCACCATCCCTTTGATCGGCTTCGGCCTCTTGTTCTTCATCATAGCCGCAACAGCCATCCTGGCCTTCAGACAAGCCAGCGACCAGGCCGCGGTCAGGCACTCGGCCGAGGTACAGGGCCGCCTCTCCCGCATTCTTTCCCTGCTGCAAGACGCGGAGACGGGGGAGCGCGGCTATCTCATCACCGGCGACGAAAGCTATCTCGAACCTTTCAACAACGCTGCTCCGCAGATCCAAGCGGAAGCTCGATCCTTGCAAGCCGCGATGGCCGGCAACGAAACTCACGGGCAGGCCGCTGCCGCCTTGCTGGCCGTGGCCCGAGAGAAGCTCGCGGAGCTGCAGCGGACGGTGGAGCTACGAAGAAGGGGCCGCACCGAGGAAGCAATTGCGACGGTCCGTTCCGGAGCCGGCAAGGAGGCGATGGATCGCGCCCGGGCGCTGATCGGGCAAATGGCCGCGCAGGAGGGGAGGATCCTTGCGGAGCGGCAAGCGGCTGCGCTGAATACCGATCGCGCTCTGCAGTTCGGGATCGTGGCGGCGATCGTCGTGCTGATCGGATTGGCGGGCGTCGCATTCCGCGAGATGCGTCTCCAGTTCAAAACAGTAAATGAGACGCGGCGCTTCATGGAGCGGGCAAATCGCCAGCTCGTAGCAGAGGCGACGCAACGCGAAAGGCTGGGACAACAGTTGCGCGAAGCGCAGAAGATGGAGGCTATTGGTCAGCTTTCCGGGGGCATCGCCCACGACTTCAACAATATGCTCACGGTCGTGATGGGAAGCCTGAACCTGATCAAGCGGCGGATCGAGCGCGGTGACGCCAACATCGTTGAGCTCATCGACGGCGGCCTGGACGGAGCACAGCGGGCCGCAACCTTGACCGAGCGCTTGCTCGCGTTTGCGCGCCAGCAACCGCTCGCTCCCGAGTCAATCGACGTGAACAAGTTCGTTGCCAAAATGTCCGATCTTCTGAGACATACCCTCGGCGAGGACATTCGTTTCGAAACCGTGCTGGCCGGAGGGATCTGGCGCACGCACATTGACGCAAGCCAGCTGGAAAACGCCATCCTCAATCTGTGCGTCAACGCACGCGACTCCATGCCAAACGGCGGAAAGCTGACCATTGAGACGGCAAATGCCTCTTTGGATGATGCGTACACCGCAGAACATGGTGTGACGCCCGGTCAGTACGTCCTGATCGCAGTGACGGATACCGGGACCGGCATGTCGGCGGAAACAGCCGAGAAGGCATTCGACCCGTTCTTTACCACCAAGACCGGAAAGGGAACCGGGCTGGGCCTGTCTCAGGTCTATGGCTTTGTTCGGCAATCCGGAGGCCATGCCAAGATCTATTCCGAGCCGGGTCATGGCACCTCGATCAAGCTCCATCTGCCTCGCTATATGCAGGAGGCGGAAGAAGGCTCCCTTGCTGCGTCCAAGATCGACGCCGCGGGCATGTCGGGCCGATCGCACGAACCCGTGCTGGTCGTGGAGGATGACGAGCAGGTCCGCACGCTCACGGTCTCCGCCGTTGAGGAGCTCGGGTATCGGGTGCACCAGGCCGGCAACGCGGCAGCGGCGTTGCGTATTCTCGATGCGCATCCGGAGATCGTGCTGCTGCTCACCGATATTGTGATGCCGGACATGAATGGACGCGCGCTTGCCGAGGAAGCGCAGCGCCGTCGACCCGGCCTCAAGGTGCTGTTCACGACCGGCTTCACGCGCAATGCCGTGATCCACAACGGCATCGTCGATCCCGGCATCAGCCTCTTGGCCAAACCCTTCGGTCTGGAAGCGCTCGCAGCGAAGCTGCGCAGCGTTTTAGGAGCGGCGGGTTAGACCATATCCAGCAAAAGCGGGAACCGGTTTTGCGAAAAGGACATGCTCTAGCCTGCCGCCTTCTCACTCGATCACCGCGTCGGCACGCGCGAGCAGCAGCGCCGGCACGTCAAGCCCAATCGATCTCGCGGCTTTCAGATTGATCACCAGGTCGTATTTGGTTGGCGCCTGGACCGGAAGATCGGCCACCTTCTCGCCCTTGAGGATGCGATCGACGTAACCGGCCGCGCGTCGGAACTGATCGAGCAGGTCAGGACCGTAGGAAACGAGGGCACCGCGATCCACGAGGTTGCGGTACGGGTAGACCGCGGGCAGCTTGAGCCGGGCAGCAAGCGCGACAATCCGATCGATATGAATCGATGCGAGAGCGCTCGCCGTCACGATCAGGCCCCTGTCGGGAGAGCCGGCGAAAGCTGTCAGGGCGCGGTCGACCTCCTCGGCGTCCTTCACGCCGATCGGGCTCACCTCAACCCCGATGGTAGGTGCCACAGCCTGGATGGCGCTGAACTGACCGATCCCGGCAGGAATGGCGGGATTGCGCAAGACCGCCGCGCGCATCACTCGCGGCGCGATCTGCTTGAGCAGCTCCAGCCATTTCCCGCTCAAATTATATTCGAAATTCATGAACCCCGTAACATTGCCGCCGGGCCGGGCCAGGGTATCGACCAGGCCAGCACCGACCGGATCGGAGACGCCCGCGAACACGATTGGCAAGGTGCGGCTAGCTTGTTGCAGCGCCGCTACGCTGGCGGTGCCGCTTGCGAATATGATGTCCGGCGCGAGCGCGACCAGCTCCGCCGCATATCTGCGCTCGCGGTCGACATCATTCACGCCCCAGCGGGTGTCGATGCGCATATTGCCGCCATCGCTCCAGCCCAATGCGTGCAGTGCCTGCTGGAATGCCGCGAGGCGGGCCTGACCGTCCGCATCGTCTGCGGCCCGGTTCATCAACACGCCGATGCGCCGCATTTGCTCGGGCTGCTGCGCCCGCGCGACGAGCGGCCACGTTGCCAGGCCGCCAAGGAATATTACGAGCTCGCGCCGTCTCACTCGATCACCTCGTCGGCGGTGGCAAGCAGGGTTGTCGGGATAGTGAGGCCCAGAGCCTTGGCGGTTCGGAGATTGATCACCAGCTCGTACTTGGTCGGCGCCTGCACCGGAAGATCGGCTGGCTTCTCGCCCTTGAGGATGCGATCGACGTATCCGGCCGCGCGTCGAAACTGATCGACCGGATCAGGCCCGTAGGAGATCAGGCCGCCGCCGCTGACGTCGAAGCGATAGGTGTAGACCGCGGGCAACTTATGCCGGGCCGCAAGCGCGATGATCAGATCGCGATGTACCGAGGCCGACGCGCTCGGTGTCAAGATCAGGCCGCCATTTGCAGCGCGGGCGAAGGTTACGACGGCGCGCTCGATCTCGCCGGAATCGCGCACCAGGAACGGGGTCACCTCCACCCCGAGCGACTGCGCCACCGCCTGGATGACCGCGAACTGAGCGGTAGCTGAGGCATCATTGGGTATGCGCAGGATTCCCGCCCGCGCCACCTGAGGCGCGACCTGTTTGAGGAGCTCCAGCCACTTCCCGCTCAAACTGTACTCGAACAGCATGAAGCCCGTGGTGTTGCCGCCGGGCCGCGGCAGGCTATCGACTAGGCCGGCGCCGACCGGATCGGCCACCGTCGTGAACACGATGGGCACGGAGCGAGTGATCCGCTGCAATGCCGCGACGCTCAGAGAGCCGCTGGCCAAGATCACATCCGGCGCGAGCGCGACCAGTTCCGTCGCATATTTGCGCTCGCGCTCGACGTCGTCCTCGCCCCAGCGAATGTCGATCCGCGCATTGCGGCCATCGCTCCAACCCAATTCTTGCAGCGTTTGCTGGAAGGCCGCGAGCCGGGCCTGACCCTGTGGGTCGTCCGCGGCCCGGTTCATGAGAACGCCGATGCGCCGTATTTGCGCGGGCTGCTGCGCCCGCGCAGCGCGCGACCAGAAACCCACCGCCCCGCCGAACAGACTGATGAATTCGCGCCGCCTCACTCGAAAACCTCGTCAGCGCGACCGAGCAGCGTGAGCGGAAACGTGATGCCGAGCGTCTTGGCGGTCTTGAGGTTGATGGCCAGCTCGACTTTCGTTGACTGCTGAACCGGCAAATCGGCCGGCTTGTCACCATTGAGAACTCTCCCAGCATAGGTTCCGACCAGACGGTAGTATTCCGTTTCACTGCTGCCATAGCTGATTAGGCCGCCGGCGGCGGCGAACTGGCGAAACTCGTAGATCGCGGGCAGCGCATGGCGCACCGTCAGTGCGGCGAGTTGTTGGCTGTGAGCAGTGAAGAGGTTGTCGGGAGCGATGACGAGCGCACCTGCGTGTAGTTGGGTCAAGCTTTCAAAGATCGCATCGAAATCGCGCTCGCTGCACAACATGGAGTTGCAGCCCGAGGGCGTGTGCTGCCGCCTGCGAGGTGCGCGAAGCGGGCTCGGCAAGCGCAGGGACCGCCGGGTTGACCAGAAGAGCCATGATGGTAGCCGAGGGCAGCAGCTCGTGAAGCAGCTCCAGCCTCTTCGGCGCTACCTCCACATTCAGGCTTGTCACACCGGTCACATTGCCGCCGGGGCGGTTAAGGCTGTCGACAAGTCCAATGCTGACTGGATCAGCCCCTATCCCAAAGACGATTGGAGTGCTCGATGTCGCCGCCTTCGCCGCCTTCGCCGAAGCAGTGCCACCGGCGGCTATAAGTACGGCCACCCGATCTTGAACCAGTTGCGCCGCGAGTTCCGGCAGTCGATCGGTGTGCGCCTCCGCCCATCGATATTCGATGTTGACGTTCTGGCCCACTACATAGCCTGCCACTCTTAGCCCCTCGCGGAAAGCACGCAGCCGAACGGCATTGGCTTCAGGTGAGGCAACCGCGAGGATGCCGACCACCGGTAGCGCGGGCTGCTGCGCCCGCGCAGCGAGCGGTCGCATTGCCGCCGCGCCGCCGAGCAGCGCGATGAGCTCGCGCCGTTTGATCACTCGATCACCTCGTCGGCACGAATGAGCAGGGCGGGCGGCATCTCGATGCCGAGCGCCTTGGCGGTCTTCAGGTTGACGATCAGCTCGACCTTGGTGACCTGTTGCACCGGCAGGTCTGCAGGCTTCTCTCCTTTCACGATCCGGCCGGCATAGATGCCGGCGAGGCGATACAACTCGGTCAGGTTGCCCCCATAGCTGATCAGGCCGTCGGCCGCGCAGAACTGTCGATACTGATAGATCGTGGGGATCGCATAGCGAAGCGCGAGCGCGCCAAGCTGCTCGGTGCGGCTGTTGAAGTAGGCATCGGTGCCGATCACGAGCGCGCCGGCGGGCAGTTGCGCAAGGCTTGCGAACGCCGCGTCGATCTCGCGTTCGCTGCTGGCGCGCAGGACGTGAAGCTTGAGCCCAAGCGTTCCGGCCGCGGCCGCAAGCTCATTGGAGAGCGTTTTGGTGTTGGGATCGGTTGGATTGAGGAGCAGCGCTATTGTGCTTGCTGCTGGCGCCAGCTCATGCGCCAGCTCCAGCCGCTTCGGCGCGACCTCGACGTTCAGTTGGCTGATCCCGGTGATGTTGCCTCCGGGACGGCTCAGCGCGGGAACGAGACCGAGTTGCACGGGATCGCTGGAGGTCGTGAAAACGATGGGGATGGTTGTGCTTGCCGCCTTGGCTGCTACCGCCGCGGGCGTGCTGGTTGCCGCAATCACGGTCGGCTGTAAACGAATGAGGTCGGCCAGCAGTGCCGGCAAGCGCTCGTAATGACCTTCCGCCCAGCGGTACTTGATCGCCACGTTCTGGCCCTCGATGTATCCCGCTTGCTGCAAGCCTTGGCGGAACGCAGTGGCGTAGAGGGCGTAGCCCTCCGGCGATGCGCCGTTGAGAAACCCGATCACCGGCAGCGGCGCCTGCTGCGCGCGCGCCGCGAGCGACCGCGACACCGCCGCGCCGCCCAGCGTGGCGATGAATTCTCGCCGGCGAATGCGGATGGACATACGCCCCTCCCTACGGGGTCATACCCATGCAACCGGCAGACGATACCACGCTTTGACGGCGAGGTCTGGTAATGGAGTTGGCGCGAGCTGACTTGCTATGACCCCGGCCTGACCGGGTAGATCGGGGGCTCGCCGCAGAGGACGCGGGCGACGTCCGTAGCGCACTTGGTTTGCAGCTCGTCGAGCGCCTCGACCGAATAGAACGCGGTGTGCGGCGTGAGGATGACGTTGTCCCGATCGAGAAGCCTGGACCCCGAAGGCGGCGGCTCGACCGCGAGCACATCGAGCGCAGCCCCGCCGAGGTGGCCGGAATCGATCGCCGCAATCAGTGCCTCCTCGTCGACCAGCGGCCCGCGCGCGGTGTTGATGAGCAGGGCGCCCGTTTTCATCTGGCGGAACACATCGGCGTTGAACAGGCCGCGGGTCGCCGGAACAAGCGGCGCGTGAATGGAGACAAAGTCGGACATCTGTAAAAGCGCATCAAAGGCCACTTGCTCCACGCCCGCGGCCGAGAATGCGCCTTTGCCGACAAACGGATCATGGGCGACGACGCGCAACCCGAATACCTTCGCCTTCGGCGCGAGCGTGCGCGGGATGTTGCCAAAACCGACCAGCCCGAGCACGCGGCCGGCGAGGCGGTGGATGGGAACAAGCGGCGGGATCTCCCAGCGCCCGGCCTGCACCAGCTTGTTGGACAGGGGCACCTTGCGAGCAAGCGCGAGCAGAAGCACCATGGCATGGTCGGACACCTCCTGCATGCAATAATCCGGCACGTAGGTCACAGGGATGCCGAGCACGGCTGCCGTCTTGATGTCGATATTGTCGACGCCGAGCCCGAAGCGTCCGATCGCCTTGCAGCGCGTCAGCTGGCGCAGGAGCTCGCCCGGAAGCTTGGCATAGGTGACGAGGATGGCGTCCGCATCCCGCGCGACCGCGAGGATATCGTCGGCTGACGCGCTCGCCGCCATGCGCAGCTCCGGATCGACCCGCTTGAGCGCCGCCCGCGCCGGCTCAAGCGAGGGAAACGGGCTGTCGGTGACGGCAATCAATGTGCGCGGCATGCTGCGAGCACCTCCGGATTGATGCAGTTGGGCGGAGGCTTTCCCGCCAGCAGCGCCAGGATGTTGTCGACGACGATGTTGGCCATCTGCTCGCGCACCTCGGCCACGGCGCTGCCGAGATGCGGGGTGGCGACAACGTTGCTCATCGCGAGCAGGCCAGGCGCCACCTTGGGTTCATGCTCGAACACATCGAGACCGGCGCCGGCAATCCGGCCTTGCTTCAGCGCGCGCGTGAGTGCCGCTTCGTCGACAACAGCGCCGCGTGCGGTGTTGATGAGAAAGGCCGTGGGTTTCATCAGCGCGAGCTCGCGCCTGCCGATCTGATGATGCGTCTCCGGCTTGAGCGGCGAATGCACCGAGACGAAGTCGGACTCCTGCAGGAGCCGATCGAGCGGCGCGTAGGTCATCTGGAATTGGCGCCCGAAGCTGTCGGGTTTGCGCCGCGGACCCCAGTAGAGAACGCGCATGTCAAAGCCCCGCGCGCGCCGCGCTACCGCGCTCCCGATGCGCCCGCCGCCGCCGATGAGCCCGATGGTCTTGCCGTACACGGCGGCGCCCAGGAGATAGCGCGATTGCGATCCGGGGAAGCGCCCTTTGTGCACGAGACGGTCGCCCTCGACCATGCGCCGGGCGGCCATGAGCATAAGCCCGAAGGCGATATCAGCCGTTGCCTCCGCCACGATCGGCGGCACGACAGTTACCGGGATGTTGCGGCGCGTCGCTTCCGCCACATCGATGTTGTCGGGAGTGATCGATTGCGACGCGATCGCGCGCAGGCGGGGATTGGCTGCGATGACGTCGCGGTCGATGCGGTCATGCAGCAGGGAAAACAGAATGTCGCACCGCCGCGCCGCGGCGACGAGCGTCTTTTTCGCAATGATCCGACCGGCTTCCGGGTTGACGGTCACGTCGGCGTGCTTGCGCAAGCGGGCAAGGGCGGTGTTGGCGACCGGCTGGGTGACGAAAATGCGCGGCCGCATCAGGCCATCCATCGCACGATGCCGGCGACCCCATCGACTGCAACCTGCGAACCATCGGGAATACGGGCGGTGGCGTCGAGCACGCCCAGCACCATCGGGATGCCGCGCTCGCGCGCGAGCGAGGCCAGATGCGACGTCGAGCCGCCGAGCTCGGATACGACTGCGGCGACGCGCGCCAGCACATGTCCCAGCGCGGGCCCCGCCACCCTGGTGACCAGCACGTCGCCTGGCGCTACACGCGCCAGCTCGCATTCGCAGCTCACGACGACGGCGCGCCCCGCGCCCCAGCCAATGCCGGCGGGATGGCCGGAGAGCCCGGGATGCCTGCGCCAGATCTCGTCGGGCAGCGCCGGCCGCTCCACCGTGAGGGGGCGGGCCTGCAGCAGCTTGAATCCGCTATCGTCCAGCGCCCACTCGATCTCGATCGGCCCTCCCATGGCGTCTTCGGCCTTGCGCATCATGCGTGCGAGCGTGACCGCCTGGGCAGCATCGAGGCAGGGGGCGGCAACAAGCTCGCTGGCCACCGCCTGCGGTGCTGCGCCGCTGCCGTGCACGCAGGTGTCACGGTGATGCTTGCGACCAGGTTCGATGGTGCGCAGGAATCCCTGCCGGGAAAGCACGATTCGGTCCGGCACCACCTCGCCTTGGGCAATGGCGGAGCCCAGCCCCCAGGTCGCGCTGATCAGCATCTGCCCTTCCGCCGTCTCGCTCAAGCCGCCGCCCGAGGCACGCGCATCGATCAGCGGCTGGACCAGCACGGCCATGGCGGTTGCGGCGGGTGACAGGCCGCGATTTTCCATATAGCGGCGCGCGTTCGTGGTCCACAATGCGGCCCAGCAGGCGCGGACTGCCGTCAGGAACGCGGCATCGCTGTCGATGCCGAGGAAGCTCTCGAACTGTCCGGCGAAGCTCGCGCCCTTCCTGTCCTCGATCAGAGCCGAGGAGCGCACGGCGAGAGGCGCGCCGCTTTCTTCCCGCAGCGCTTGCCACGCTGCGAGCAGCGGAACGCGGACAGCGTCCGCGACCGGCTGCTCATACAACGTCAGTCTGATATCGACGGCGAGGCGGCGCTGCTCGGCGGGATCGCCCGCGTCGAAGCGGAGCACCAAGTCCTCCAGTCCGAGCGCCGCGATCTGGGCGCGATAGGCGTTCGCATCGACACAGAAACCGCCCGGGGTGGGCAGCCCCGCGCGCGCCAGGGCGGCGAGATTTGCAGCCTTGGGCCCGATGCGCTCGACGAAGCTCTGGTCGGCAGCCGCGAGCGCAAGGATGAATGCGCTGGGCAGGTCAGGCAGCCCTTTCACCAAGGCCTATGGGGCAGCTGACGCCGGTGCCGCCGAGACCGCAGTAACCCATCGGATTCTTCGCGAGGTACTGCTGGTGATAATCCTCGGCGAAATAGAACTCCGGGGCATCGAGGATCTCGGTGGTGATGGGATTGAAGCGCTGCTCTTTGAGCTCATTCGCATACATCGCCTGGGATTGCTCCGCGGCTTTGCGCTGCTCCGGCGAGAACACATAAATGCCGGAGCGATATTGCGTGCCGACATCGTTTCCCTGGCGCATGCCCTGGGTTGGGTCGTGGTTCTCCCAGAATGTCTTGAGCAGGCGTTCATAGGAAATCTGCTTGGGATCGAACACCACCAGCACCACCTCGTTGTGGCCGGTGCGCCCGCTGCAGACCTCCTCGTAGGTCGGGTTGGGAGTGACGCCAGCGGCGTAGCCCACCGCGGTCACATGGATCCCCTTTCCCAGCTCCCAGAACTTGCGCTCGGCGCCCCAGAAGCATCCCATCCCGAACATCGCTTTTTCCAAACCCTCGGGGTAGGGCGGCTTGAGCGGCCGGTGAAAAATGAAATGCTCGCGCGTGGTCGGGATGGGCGTTGCGCGGCCGGGCAGCGCCTCGGCAGCGGACGGCATGGCAAGCATCTTCTTGAAGCTGAACATGACAGGGGCTCTCCGATGATCACCGGGAATATAGCGACGTGTAGAGTGGGTTAGTAGTACTGCGTCACAAGTTGCCCCTCGACGTCATTCCGGGGCGCAGGCAAATCGGCCGTGCCGATTTGCCTGCGAGCCCGGCATCCATAACCCCAAGCAGTAATGTGTGCCACCGCAGCGTAACCACTTTCATCACTGCACGGCCCGTGGTTGTGGATTCGCGGCCCCGGAATGACGGGCTAGAGTAGTTTGTGATGCAGTGCGGTTAGCCAACCCAAGTCGCGCTGGCGTAACCTACCCTACGTGCCGGCCATCGCATGCGCGAGGCGCATGAAAACCGGGACGGCAGCTGCGAGCTCGGCAATCGATACGCTCTCCTCGGGAGCATGCGCCACGGCGATGTCGCCGGGGCCCATGATGACGCACGGCGCCACAGCCTGAAGCTCCGAGGCGTCGGTACCGAAGGCGGCAACACGCGCTGAGGCGCCCGCGACTTCGCTGCACAGGCGCACCAGGGGATGAGCCTCGGGGAGCTCGGGCGGACTGCCTTCCCGCGCCTCGTTCAAAGCAAGGCCGGCGCGGCGCGCCGCAGCGCGGACGATGTCCGCCACCGCTTCAGGGTCGACCTTGGCGCTGTAGCGGAACTTGATGGTGGCGGTCGCCTTCGGCACCGCGACGTTTACCGCCGCGCCATGGTTGTCGAGCACCAGATTGAAATCGCTGAAGGGCGGA
Source organism: uncultured Alphaproteobacteria bacterium (assembly GCA_963841705.1). Lineage (GTDB taxonomy): Bacteria > Pseudomonadota > Alphaproteobacteria > Rhizobiales > Xanthobacteraceae > VAZQ01. The sequence continues at coordinate 64,373 of CAWJDY010000016.1, read as the reverse complement.
TCGTAGTCCGGATCCTGCAGGGCTGCGTCCGTGCGCAGCCGCTGGTGCAGCGCGCGCATTTCCACGAGGAAAGGCAGCAAGTCCCAGTTGGCATTGCGACCGCGGCCGGTGCTGCTGTGCGCCTGGATCCCGGTCGCGACCGCGGTGAAGACAATGTGCACGCGGTGGCCGCGCATGGGGATCATGCGGGTCGGCTCGACCACGATTATGCCCTCCGGGGCAGCATCCTTGGCGAGCCCTGAGCGTTGCGCAATCTCCCGGGCGCCGGCCTTGGTGATCTCCTCGTCGGTGGTAAGCAGCAGCGTAATGGGCACCTCGCCCGGCAGTGCGCGCGCTGCCACGATCGCTGCCGCGATCGGGCCTTTCATGTCGGTGCTGCCCAGCCCTTGCAAGCGCTCTGCTTCGATCCGTCCGCTCCAGGGATCAGTGCACCAGCCGGTGTCGGGGACCGTATCCATGTGCCCGGAGAGAGCGAGACCGCCTTTCGGCCCGCGATGCGCAACCAAGGCCCGCTTATCCACGCCGTTGCGGTCGCGGTAATCGAGGCGCTCGATCTCGAAGCCGGAAAGCTCGGCTTCGATGCGGTCAGCCACCGCGCAGTTGGACAGGAAGCTGCGGCTGTCGATGCGCACGAGATCGCGCGCAAGATCCGCCACGGCGCGCGCATGCTCCGTCATGGCGGATGGTTTCACGTCGGCGCTTCGAACGGCGGGCGCTCAAGTCGAGCGCCGCACCTCGGTGCAGGCGCCGCGGCCGCTTTGCTCAGGTCGACCAGGTCGCGGCAGAGCTGCCGGAAGATGTTGTCGAGGAATTGTTTGGAGAGCGAGTCCATTGGCGCAAATGCATCATTGCCGATATCGAGCTTGTCGCCGACGGTCTGGTCCATGCGCGCCAGGATCGGCGCCATCCCGCTCACCCGCCTGTTCTCCTGGAGAAAGTAGCCGTCATAGGCCGCGAGCAGCCCGGAGAGGACAAGAAGCAGCACGCAGAAGATCATGAATCGGTCGAGGAGGCGTGCACCCCTCTCGCTCGGTGACTTGACCTCCGCCTTGAGCCGCAGCGCCGACCAGATTCCGAACAGGGCAGCAAGTGCGGTAAGGCCGTATTTGAGGGCCTCGATCCATGCCATGGCCATCTCCCGCCTTCTCGCGCAGCTTTGTCGATCTGTGGTGAGAGTATGCTATGCCCCCGGCGGAGTGTAGGGGCGAGGCACTGCCCTGCGAGGCATCCCTGATGCAGCGGCGATTCACCACCCTCGATGTATTCACGAGCGAGCGCTTCGCCGGAAACCCGCTCGCGGTTGTTGCAGAGGCCGAGGGCCTCGATGCAGCGCGCATGCAGCGGATTGCGCGGGAGTTCGGCCTGCCGGAGACGGTCTTCGTCTTTCCGCCGGCTGACCCCGCGCACGCGGCACGTCTGCGCATCTTCACGCCGGCAACGGAGTTGCCGTTCGCAGGGCATCCGACGGTGGGCACCGCGGCTCTGCTTGCCCTCTCCGGCGACAGCAGCAAGCCGCAGCACCTGGTGCTGGAAGAGGGGATCGGGCACGTGCGTTGTCACGCCACGCCAAAAGCGAGCGACTTGGCGCATGCGAGATTTGCACTGCCGGTCCTGCCGCGCCAGCTGGATTGGAGAGCTGACCCGACTGCGGTTGCGGCTGCGCTGGGACTATCGCCTGCGGACATAGACAGCGATTGGTTTGTGCCGGAGAAATGGTCGGCAGGGATCGAGATGTGCATGGTCGCGGTCAAGAGTGCCGCCGCGCTTTCCAGCGCCTGCCCCGATGTGTCCGGGTGGAAAGCCGCCTTCGGCGACACCGGCCCGCGCGCGGTCTATGTCTTTTGCCCCGAGGGAGAAGCACCTGCAAAGAGCTTCCGCGCGCGGATGTTTGCGCCGCTTCTCGGCATTCGGGAGGATCCTGCGACCGGTTCGGCGGCGGCAGCTTTGGCAGGCGTGCTGACGGCGCATGGTGGTCTTGGAACGGGCGCGCACAGCATCGTTATCGAGCAGGGCCGTGACATGGGTCGGCCGAGCACGATCGAGCTCGAGGTTCAGATCGAGGGCGGAAAGCTGACCACCGCCTCCATCGCGGGCGACGCGGTCATCGTCTCACGGGGGACGCTGAACGCATGAGCGACGGCGGGTAATACGTATTCTGTCATTCCGGGGCCGTGAGTGCTCGGATCGGCGCTTCGCGCCGTCCGAGTGCGAACGGAGCCCGGAATCCATAACCACAGGCCGTGCAGTGATGAAAGTGATTAGGCTGCGGTGGCACACATTACTGCTTGGGGTTATGGTTTCCGGGCTCCGCTCGCTATGCTCGCGGCCCCGGAATGACAGCGTAGTTTGTGACGCACTACCGCTAACCCGGCCTACCGGCTCCGAGCTAGCTGTAACGGCCGACAATGGGCCAGCGGGTGAGGCGGCCGTCCGCGTTCACCACGTGATAGCTGCCGTGCAGATTGACGGTCGGATCGCAGTGGGTTGCGCCGATCAGGACGCGACTGCCGATTGCGGGCGGCATCGCCCCGGTCGGCAACTTGATGGTGCCGTGCTCATCTCCCGCAAACGAATAGCTGCTCCCGGCAGGCACACCGATGAACCGGTCCGGCGCCGGCCCGTTGACGGCGAGCGCCTTGGTGCCGGCATCGACGGTCACCTGACCGGCTCGATTGGCGGAAACAACCGTCGCCAGCACGAACAGGGCGTGCTGGTATGGCAGCTCCGTCCCGTCGGGCTCGCGCACGCGGCCGTAGTCCGCATCCATGAAGACATAAGAGCCGGTTTGCAGCTCGGTGTAGCAGTCGCCGGCGAGATCGAACGCGCTCGTACCCGTGCCGCTCCCGGAAACAATCTCAGGGGTAAGATGGTCCGCCCGCAAAGCTTCGACTACGGCTCGCAGCAGGGCGGCAGCGCCCTCCGTGGCTTGGCTGCGCTCCTTGCCATCGACGACGTGCTGAACGTGTCCGGCATAGCCTTGCAGTCCGGCAAATCGCAGCCGCGGAGCGCTTCGGATCTGGCGCGCGAGCGTGACGGCATCTCGCGGGCTCACGATGCCGGTTCGGGCCTGGCCGACATCCACATCGACGAGGAGCGAAAGCGATGGATCGTCGGCGCGAAGCGCGGCCGCGATGGCATCGACCTGCGCCGGGTGGTCGGCGACCAGCATGATGCTGGAGCGGCGGTGAAGCTCGGCTACACGGCCAAGCTTGTCGGCGCCGACCACCGGGGAGGTGATGAGCACGTCCGATATTCCGGCCACGCTCATGTCCTCTGCCTCGCGCACCGAGGCGCAGGCCATCCCGATGGCACCGGCTTGGCGCTGCCGGCGGGCGATGTCCGGCGACTTGTGGGTCTTGGCATGCGGGCGAAGCGACACGCCGGCACGGCGCGCGGCGGCCTGCATGCGCTCGATATTGGCATCAACCAAAGCCGCCTCGATAACGAGCGCAGGCGTCGCGACAGCGCCGAGCACGGCGCCGTTGGGGTCAAGGGAAGGCATGAGACTCACGGGACGATCAGGGACCTCGTGCCTGATGAGAAGGGGCGGGTAACGCTACTGCGTCACAAGTCGCCCCTCGACGTCATTCCGGGGCGCAGGCAAATCGGCTGTGCCGATTTGCCTGCGAGCCCGGAATCCATAACCCCAAGCAGTAATGTGTGCCACCGCAGCGTAACCACTTTCATCACCGCCTACTCGATCACCTCGTCGGCGCGGGCAACCAGCATGGGCGAGATGTCAAGGCCGAGGGCTTTGGCGGTCTTGAGGTTCATCGCAGTGTGGAAATGCGACAGCTCGCGCATCGGAATCTCGCCGGCCTTGGCGCCTTTGGCGACCTGATCAACAACCCCGGCGACATCGCGGAACACGTCCACGAGATTGACCCCGTAGCTCATCAGCGCACCCGCTTCCATGATCTCGCGGAAGGCGCATATGGACGGCGTGCGATGCTCCATCAAAAGGCGCACGATGGTTGCTCGGTCGCGCAAGAACACTGGACTGGCAGGGATCGTGATCGGTTCGCCGGGGGAATCGGCCATGAGAGTCAGCGCCGCCGCATAGTCCGGCGGCTCGCCGACAACTTCGAGCAGACGCGGCTCGAACCCGAGTTGCCGTGCTACCGGTAAAGCGGCCTCGGTCTGCTCCCGCGATGCCGGTTCCGAAAGGAATCCCACGCGGCGCGCACTCGGAAAGGCATCGCGCAGGATCTCTATCCGTTTGCCTGCCAATTCGAGCTGGCTGACGAAAATCCCGGTGGTGTTGTGGCCGGGGTGCGAGAGACTTCCGATATAGTCTTTCTCGACCGGGTCGAAGTCGATGGCGAAAAACACGACGGGATTTGAACCCGCGGCCGCCCGCGCCGCCAGCAGCGCCGGCTCGTTGCCCCCCGCGACCAGCAAGTCCACGCCTCGGGCCGCCAGCTCGCGGTAGGTCTGGTCATAGCCTTCGATGCTCGGGGCCTGGATAAATTCGAATGTGAAATTGCGGCCCTCGACGTAGCCGAGCTCGGCCATGCGTTGCTCGAAGGCGGCATAATGCGGGGCTCCCCGCGGCAGCATTCCCGAGTAGCCGACGCGCAGCCCCTTGGCTTGTTGCGCGATCGCGCCGAACGGCCACGCCGTGGCCGCGCTGCCCGCCAATGCGATGAAGTCTCGGCGCCGCATGTGCTCGGATCCAGAGCCTCAGGGTAACCCCGATCGGCGCAAAAGAGTAGCACATTCTAAACGTCTAGGCGCCAGCGGCTTTTCTTTCGCCTTCCCGCAGAAACAGATGTGCCCTCAATCAACAGCGTGCCATCGCCAGACGGCAGGATGCGCAGACTAGGATTCGAGTTTTCCCATCTGCTCAACCGATTGGTCGGCGTTTTATTCAAATGAGATCGATGCAGCTTTAACCGACCGCGCGCCGAATTGTTTACGGTTTGCGGCCATTGTGGCCCGGCATCGGATGCGACAGAAGGAGCTGCGGATGGGCCTGTTTCAACCACGCGATCCATTTCGCGAGTTGCGCATCCGCCGAGGGGTAGCGCCCCGGCCGGGCATCCGCTATCGCCCGGCGCATGCAGCCGGCTCTCTCGATCGAGAACCTGTCGAAAACTTATGCGTCGGGCTTCAATGCTCTCAAACGCGTCAACCTCGATGTGCGCCGCGGCGAGATTTTCGCGCTGCTGGGGCCCAACGGCGCGGGTAAGACAACCCTCATCAATATTGTCTGCGGGATAGTGACCGCATCCGAAGGACGGGTTCGCGTCGCGGGCCATGACATCGTTGCGGACTACCGTGCCGCCCGTTCCATGATCGGTCTCGTTCCGCAGGAACTCCATACCGACGCTTTCGAGACGGTCTGGGCGACGGTGAGCTTCAGCCGCGGGCTGTTCGGCAAGCCGCGCAATCCCGCTTACGTCGAGAAGGTGCTCAAGGAGCTCTCGCTCTGGGAGAAGAAGGACAGCAAGATCATGACGCTCTCCGGCGGCATGAAGCGCCGCGTGCTGATCGCAAAGGCGTTGTCGCACGAGCCGCAGATCCTGTTTCTGGATGAGCCAACGGCCGGGGTCGACGTGCGATTGCGCCAGGACATGTGGCGCAACGTTCAGGCGCTGCGCGCAGCAGGCGTCACCATCATCCTGACCACGCATTACATCGAAGAGGCGGAAGAGATGGCCGACCGCATCGGTGTGATCAATCACGGCGAGCTCATTCTGGTCGAGGACAAGGCCGAGCTCATGCGCAAGCTGGGCAACAAGCAGCTCACCTTGCACCTGCAAAAGCCGCTCGACGCGATACCGCCCGAGCTCGGCATCTATGCCCTGACATTGACGGACGGCGGCCGCGCCCTGGTCTGCAACTATGACACCAACGCGGAACGCACCGGCATCACCGGGCTGCTGCAGGATCTGCGCCGGGCAGGCATCAGGTTCCGCGACCTGGAGACGAGCCAGAGCTCGCTGGAGGACATCTTCGTCGATCTGGTGCGGCAGGGATGATGAACCTGCGCGCGGTCCACGCAATCTACCGGTTCGAGATGGCACGCACCGGGCGCACGCTGCTCCAGAGCATCGTCTCTCCGGTGATCTCGACCTCGCTCTATTTCGTCGTGTTCGGCGCGGCCATCGGCTCGCGCATCAGCGAGATCGAGGGCGTGAGCTACGGCGCGTTCATCGTGCCGGGACTGATCATGCTCACGCTGCTGACCCAGAGCGTGATGAACGCATCGTTCGGCATCTATTTTCCCAGGTTTACGGGGACCATCTACGAGATCCTCTCGGCACCGGTCTCGTATCTCGAGATCGTTCTCGGCTATGTCGGCGCGGCCGCAACCAAGTCAATCATTCTGGGTCTGATCATCCTGCTTACGGCAAGCTTCTGCGTGCCGCTGCGCATCGCCCATCCCTTCTGGATGATCATGTTCCTCGTGCTCACCGCGGTTACTTTCAGCCTGCTCGGCTTCATCATCGGCATCGTGGCGGAGGGCTTCGAGAAGCTGCAGGTGGTGCCCCTGCTCGTCATCACCCCGCTCACCTTTCTGGGCGGCAGCTTCTACTCGATCGACGTGCTGCCGCCCGCCTGGCAGACCATCACCTTGTTCAATCCGGTGGTCTATCTGGTCAGCGGATTTCGCTGGGCCTTCTTCGAGGTTGCCGACGTGAACGTGGCGGTGAGCCTCGCGATGACGGGCGTGTTTCTGAGCGCGTGCCTCGCTGCCGTGTGGTGGATCTTCAAGACCGGCTATCGGCTCAAGAGCTGACCTTCTAATGGGCTCTGTAGGGTGGGCGAAGCAGGACGGAGGTGACAAGAGATGAAGATCGCCATCATTGGAGCAGGAAATGTCGGCCGTGCGCTCGGTAGTGGCTGGCGCAAGTCCGGTCACGGCGTGACATTGGGCGTGCGCGATCCGGCAGGCAGCCGGGCGATCGACCTCAAGCAGCAAGGTTTCACCATCGCCGCGCCTAGGGATGCCGCCGCCCGCGCGGATGTGGTCGTGCTCGCGGTGCCGTGGGGCGCGCTTCGCTCGACGCTGGAGAGCCTCGGCTCGCTTGCAGGCAAGATCGTTGTCGACGCAACCAATCCGCTGACCGCGGATATGTCGCTCGCGGTTGGCCATTCCGATTCGGCTGGCGAGACAGTGGCGCGGCTCGCCCCTGGCGCACGGGTGGTCAAGGCCTTCAACACCACCGGGGCCAGCAACATGGCGGACAGCCGCTACTCCAACGGCAAGCTTGTCATGCTGGTGGCCGGCGACGATACGCAAGCCAAGGCGAGCGTGATGTCGCTTGCCAACGATCTGGGGTTCGAAGCGGTTGACGCGGGTCCGCTCGCGATGAGCCGTTATCTCGAGCCGATGGCGATGGTGTGGATCAAGCTGGCGCTGGTGCAGAAGCTCGGAAGGAATTTCGGGTTCGCTTTGCTGCGCAAAGGCTGAGGTGGGTAGTGGGTAGGGCGGGTTAGGCAGCGAGCCGCCTTCAGGGCTCGCTGCCGTAACCCGCCATGCGGCGGCAGCTGCGTCACCGGTAACGGTGGGTTACGCCGACAAGTCGGCTGTCCACAGCCGACTTGTGCGGCTAACCCACCCTACAACGCTGCCCTCAGTGCGACATGAGAACCGGGAGCGTCATGGAGGCAAGAATGCCGCGCGTAACCCCGCCGAGAATGAACTCGCGCAAGCGCGAATGGCCGTAGCCGCCCATCACCAGAAAATCGGCAGCGCTGTCGGCTGAGTAGGACAAGATGACGTTCTCGATGCTGATGTCGCCCTTGGAGGTGCGCTTCGCGGTTGCCGGAACGCCATGGCGGACAAGGTGCGCGATCATGTCGGCGCCGGCGATCTCTTCCTGCTTGCGCTCTTCAGACACTATGACGACATCGACTGCCTTGGCGCGTTCGAGGAAGGGCATCGCGTCGGCAATGGCGCGGGCAGCCGTGCGTTCGCCATCCCAGCACACGACGACGCGATCAAGCTTGAGCCCTTGCTGCTGAATGTACGGCACCAGGACGACCGGGCGTCCCGATTCGAACAATGCCGCTTCGATGAGGAGATCCTCCGATGCGCCATGCTCGCGCTGTGCTTGCCCGACCACAGCCAGGTCGAATCGCCGGGCGAGGGAGGCGAACAACGTGGCCGCCCCGCCCAGGCTGGCATCGAGCGTGCGCGTCTCGGCCGACACGCCCGACGCCTTGGCTCGCGCGGTGAAGTGCTCGACCGCGGTCCTGGCGATCTTGGTGTTTTCCTCCTGCTGCAGCTCGATCAGATCGACCGGGATTGCCCCCAATGCGCCGTCGGGAATGACTGCGTCATAGACGAATGCGGTTCCGACCAGATGCGCGCCGAACGTCGCCGCAACGGAGATAGCGTACTCCGCGGCGAAGTCCTGAGGTCCTCGCCCGACCAGATTGACAACGATATCCTTGATCATGGCAGGGACCCTCGGCTCGATTACTTCTTCTGGCCGTCGGGCCCGAATTGCTTGAGATAAGCCCAGAGATCGGCGATGTCCTTGTCGTTCTTGATTCCGACGAATGCCATCTTGGTGCCCGGGATCTTCTGCATGGGCGCGCGGATATAGGAAGGGAACGACTGCTCGTTCCAGGTGATGCCGGAAGATTTGTTGGCCTGCGAGTAGCTGTAGCCCTCGACGGTGCCGGCCTGGCGCCCGTCGATGCCGTTGAGAGGGGGTCCGAGCTTGATCTTGGCTTCGGGCCCGACATCGTGGCAGGGCAAGCATAGCCGTTTGAACACCTGCTCGCCGGCCGCGGCGTCCTGCGCCAGAGACGGCCCGGTGCAAGCAGCAAGCGCCACGACGGCCATCAGCACGGTCCTCATCAAGTCCTCCTGGTTGCCCTCACGCTGCCTCATGCCTTGGCCGCCAGGGGAGGAAGATCAGCCTGGGCGAGAAGCCCAGTCCTCCGAGCGGCTTGGCATCAAGTCGCGTAACGCGGTGCTCGAATGACGGCAACTCCCCGCCCTGTCAATCTGTACGAGACGCCCTGGCGCCAGAGGCGGAGCGCGAGAGCAGGAATTCATCGGCGGTTCCTGCTATATCTTAGCGTACGGTAAGGTCGCCTTTGCGCCCGCAGCTCGTTGTTTCAAGGACCGCTACGGTGTCACTGAAGCTGCCCACGGACGAATCCACACTGGCGCGTCGCGACGAGATTGTGGCGATGCTGCGTTCCATAGTGCCGGGAGAAGGCGTCATCGCGACCGAGCGAGAGATGCGCCCTTACGAATGCGACGGCCTCACCGCCTATCGCCAGCTCCCCATGGTCGTAGTGCTCCCCGACACGACGGACCAGGTGAGCCGCGTGCTCAGCCTGTGCCATCGGGAAGGCATCAAGGTCGTGCCCCGAGGGGCAGGCACATCGCTTTCCGGCGGGGCGCTGCCGCTCTCGGACGGGGTCCTTCTCGGCATGGCCAAATTCAACCGCATCCGCGAGATCGATTTCGCCAACCGCGTAGCGGTGGTCGAGCCCGGGGTGACGAATCTTGCAGTGACGCAAGCGGTCGAGCATGCCGGTTTCTACTACGCGCCCGATCCGTCTTCGCAGATCGCCTGCACCATTGGCGGCAATCTGGCGGAGAACGCAGGAGGCGTGCACTGCCTCAAATACGGGACAACCACGAACAACGTGCTCGGCTGCGAGTTGGTGTTGATCGACGGCGAGGTCGTACGCCTGGGCGGCAAGCATCTCGATGCCGGCGGCTACGACCTTCTCGGCATCGTGACGGGGTCGGAGGGGCTCCTCGGCGTCGTCACCGAGATTACCGTGCGCATCCTCCAGCGGGCGGAATGCGCGCGCGCCGTGCTCGTGGGTTTTCCGTCCTCCGAAAGTGCCGGCGAATGCGTCAGCCGAATCATCTCTGCCGGGATCATCCCTGCTGGAATGGAGATGATGGACCGGCCGGCAATCCATGCGGTGGAGGAGTTCGTTCACGCCGGTTATCCGCTCGATGCGGAGGCGCTGCTCATTGTCGAAGCGGACGGCCCGGAGGCCGAGGTGGATTACCTGGTCGGAAGGATCGAATCGATTGCGATGTCGTGCGGGGCAGGCACCTGCCGCATCTCCCGGTCCGAGCAGGAAAGGCTGCTGTTCTGGGCCGGGCGCAAGGCGGCCTTCCCGGCCGTCGGACGCATCTCCCCCGACTATTACTGCATGGACGGCACCATTCCGCGCGCCCGGCTGCCGCAAGTGCTCGCCCGGATGCGCGAGATGTCCAAGCAGCATGGGCTGGCCGTCGCCAATGTGTTCCACGCCGGCGACGGAAACCTGCACCCTCTCATCCTGTACGATGCCAATAAACCCGGCGAGCTGGAGAAAGCCGAGACATTGGGAGCAGAGATCCTCAAGCTCTGCGTTGACGTTGGCGGCGTCCTCACCGGCGAGCACGGCGTCGGGGTGGAAAAACGCGATCTGATGCCGACGATGTTTTCCGAAGCCGACCTTGCCCAGCAGCAGCGTCTCAAATGCGCGTTCGACAGCAAGGGCCTGCTCAATCCGGGGAAGGTCTTTCCCACGTTGCACCGCTGTGCCGAGCTCGGTCGCCTGCATATCCACGCGGGGCAGGTGCCGTTTCCCCACCTGGAGCGGTTCTAGGCGTGAACGATGTCATCACGCCGAAGGATACCAAATCCGTTGAGCAAACGGTGCAATGGGCCGTCGCCGAAGGCAAGACGCTGGAGCTCATCGGTGCCGGGTCGAGGCGCATTATCGGTCGGCCGACGCAAACCGATCTGACCCTGGACTTGCACGCGCTCGCCGGGGTCACGCTCTACGAGCCCGACGAGCTGGTTCTGTCGGCAAGAGCCGGCACGCCGCTTGCCGAAATCGAGGCGCTGCTCGCGGAGAAGGCCCAGCAGCTCGCGTTCGAGCCGATGGACTGCGGGTCGATCCTTGGGGGCATGGCCGGCCGTGGCACCATCGGGGGCACGCTCGCGGCGAGCTTCTCGGGCCCACGTCGGTTGAAGACGGGCGCGGCACGCGACCATCTCCTCGGCTTTCACGCGGTCTCGGGGCGCGGTGAAGTCTTCAAATCGGGCGGGCGGGTTGTGAAGAACGTCACCGGTTACGATCTGTCCAAACTGATGGCCGGCTCCTGGGGGACGCTCGCGGTCCTGACCGACGTTACGCTCAAGACGCTGCCTCGGCCGGAGACCGAGGAGACGGTCCTCCTGCGCGGGCTCGATCCGGCCAGGGCCGTGGCCGCGATGGCTGCGGCCATGGCTTCCCCCGACGACGTATCAGGGGCGGCGCACTTGCCGGCGCAAGCCGCAGCGTTGATGCCGGGAGCTGAAATTGCCGGTGCCGCAGCGGCGGTGACGGTGCTGCGGCTCGAAGGGTTTGCGGCCTCGCTTCCGCATCGCAAGTCGATGCTGCAGGCTAGGCTGCGATCCTTTGGGGAAGCGAGCGCCGTTGGGCCGGTGCCATCGCGCCAGCTGTGGCAGGCGGTGCGCGATGTTACGCCCTTTGCCGCGACCGGAAACGAGGTCGAGCGCCCGCTTTGGCGCATTTCGACCGCGCCAAGCTGCGGCGCAAGCCTCGCCGAGAGCATGGCCAATGCGGCGGACGGAGACATGATTTTCGACTGGGCAGGAGGATTGGTCTGGCTGCGGCTCGAGCCCTCGGCTGATGCGGGAGCGGCACTTGTTCGCCGCCTGCTGGCGCCGTTGGGCGGACACGCCACGCTTGTTCGGGCTCCCGCCTCGGTCCGGGCAGCGGTCGACGTTTTCTCGCCGCAGGATGCAGCGCTGTTCGCCTTGACGAAGAGGGTCAAGGAAAGCTTCGATCCCAAAGGCGTTCTCAATCCGGGACGGATGTGGGCAGGAGTATAATGCAGACGTCCTTCAGCCTCGCCCAGCTCGCAAATCCCGACACTGCGGAAGCAGAGCGAATCCTGCGCACCTGCGTTCACTGCGGCTTTTGCACGGCGACCTGTCCGACCTACGTGCTGCTCGGGGACGAGCTCGATTCGCCGCGCGGGCGCATCTACCTGATCAAGGACATGCTTGAGAGCGGCGGGCGTGCCCGGCCCGAAGTCGTTCGGCACATTGATCGCTGCCTTTCCTGTCTTTCCTGCATGACCACCTGTCCCTCGGGCGTACACTACATGCATCTGGTCGACCACGCCCGCGTCCACATCGAGGAGACGTACCAGCGGCCCTTGGTGCAGCGTGTTATGCGCGGGGTATTGGCCCGGCTCCTGCCGAGCAATCGCGCTTTCCGCTGGGCGCTCCGCGCCGCCCGCGTGGGCCGCCCGCTGGCTGATGTCTTCGCTGCCGTGGGACTTGAATCAATCGCGGCAATGCTGCGGCTGGCGCCGGCGCGCCTGCCCAAGCCAGCGGGCCCGGAGCGGCGCCGTTTGTACCCCTCGGTTGGACCGCACAAAGGCCGGGTGGCACTGCTCACGGGCTGCGTCAGTCCGGTCGTCGCCCCTGCGATCAACGAAGCGGCCATACGCCTGCTGACGCGCCATGGCATCGAGGTCGTCGTGCCCAGCAAAGCGTGCTGCGGCGCCGTCGTTCATCACCTCGGCCGGGGGCACGAGGCTTGCATGGCGGCGTGCCGTCAGATCGACGCCTGGATCGCCGAGCTCGACCAGCATGGCCTCGACGCCATTCTGGTGACGGCCTCGGGCTGCGGGACCATGGTCAAGGACTACGGCTACATGCTGCGGACCGACAAGGCCTACGCTGGAAAGGCGGTACGCGTATCAGGGCTTGCCATGGATATCAGCGAATATTTGACCCGGCTTCCGTTGGTCTCGACCGGCCGTCATGCCGGGCTGGTGGTCGCTTATCATTCGGCCTGCTCGCTGCAGCACGGACAAAAAATTGGGAGAGCACCAAAAGAATTGCTTTCCAAGATCGGATTCGTAGTAAAAGATGTGCCGGAAAATCATTTGTGCTGCGGCTCGGCTGGAACGTACAATATTCTACAGCCGGAGCTGGCAGGGAGGTTGCGGGAACGCAAAGTCGCGAATATCGAGAAGGTCAAGCCCGATGTGATCGCAGCCGGGAATCTCGGTTGTATCGCCCAGATTGCAGCGGGCACGGCGATCCCGGTGGTGCATACGGTCGAGCTGATCGACTGGGCAACCGGGGGACGCGCACCGGACGCGCTCGCCGCAAAGGAGTTGCCGCCGCGGCAGGAAATGGTCGCGGCGATGTGAGCGTGGAGGTGTCGAGTGATACCGAGATCTGAGCCGCAACCGATCGGGAGGCGATAATGGCGAAGAAGGCGAAGAAGGCAAAGTCGAAGGCGAAGAAAGCGAGTAAGGCGAAAAAGGCCGCGCCCGTTTCAAAGAAGAAACGTCCGGCAGCGAAGAAAGCCGCGAAGAAGTCAGCGCCGCGCAAGTCGGCCCCAAAGGCGGCTGCAAAGCCGGCTCCCAAGGCGGCTCCCAAGGCGGCTCCCAAGCCGGCTCCAAAGCCGAAAGCAGCGCCAAGGCCGTCGCCAGCGCCAGCGCCCATGCCGTCCTGGACGCCGCCCTCGCCCATGGATGATACCTCGGGTGGCGGCGGCGATCATGGGGGTGGTGGCTCGCCATAAGCGCCGGGACGCAGAACCGGCTGCTTACTGACCTCATCCTGAGGAGGGCGCATCCTGCATGCGCCCGTCTCGACCGCCGTCTCGAAGGATGGCCGCGGGCACGATCTCGCTTGTGGCTGTGTCCTTAAGACGCGCGCAAGCTTCACAAACTACCGTCATTCCGGGGCCGCGAGCGCTCGGATCGGCGCTTCGCGCCGTCCGAGTGCGAGCGGAGCCCGGAATCCATAACCACAGGGCCGTGCGGTGATGAAAGTGGTTACGCTGCGGTGGCACACATTACTGGTCGGGGTTAATGACGTCGAGGGGTGACTTGTGACGCAGTACCACTAAGAGTTTGTGCAACGGCGCGCGGGCACAACAAGCAGACAATCTGGGAACGTTCTTAACGCGCGCGCCGTGCCCACCCGTTCCGCTCGACCTCACGCTCATGCAGACGGTTGAATCTCCGAGCGCCCCGGCAGCGCCGCGCAACCGTCATTGCGACAGGAGGTCGTGAAGTGCTCGGGGCCTTCTTTGCCGCCCTGGGGGCGTTCACCTTTGCCCTGAACAACGCGACTCTGCGACGCGGCGTGCTGACGGGAACGGTCATGCAGGCCATGGCAGTGACCGTTCCCGTGGGAGCGCTGGGGTTCCTGGCCTTGGCCATCATCGCCGGCGCGGTTCCGGAATTGCTCCGCTTTCCACGTGCCGCGGCCCTCTGGATGGCCGGTCAGGGCATCATGCATTTCGTCATCGGACGATTCTTCAATTACCGAGCCAGCCAGCTCGTCGGCGTGAACCTTTCGGCTCCCGTCGTGCAGCTGCAAGTGGTGGTGGCCATGGTGCTCGCAGTCATCACCCTGAACGAGCCGTTTACCGGGCTCCAGTCGATCGGCGCCGTTCTCATGCTCGGCGGCTCGTTCCTGACCCAGAAGCATGCGGTGCAGGGCGCGCCGAAAGCTGCCGCCCCGGCTTTCATGCCCCACTATTTCGCAGGCTATCTGTGCAGCTCCTGCGCGGCGATCGCGTACGGGATTTCCCCGCTCATGGTGCGGCTTGCCTTCGACAGCGCCCCGCAGGCGAGCGTTATTGCCGGGGCGGCCATCGCCTATGCCGCGGCAGCACTCGTCTTTTCCCTCGCGCTGTTGCGTCCGGCAGTGCGGCGAGACATTGCGCGGCTCAAGCGCGAGAATGTGCCGTGGTTTCTTTACGCGGCCGTGCTGGTCACGGCGTCACAGGGTTTCGTGTATGCGTCGCTTGCTGTCGCGCCCCTGATGGTGGTCACGCCGATCCTGCAGCTGTCGCTCGTGTTCCGGGTATTTCTGTCCTGGCTGATGAACCGCGAGTACGAGGTGCTCAACCTCAGCGTGATCGTGGGATCGGCCGCCGCCATCATCGGCTCGGTGCTGGTCTCATTGAGCACCGATTACGTCGTGGCCGCACTTGCCCTTCCGGCCCCGATCTCCGCAGTGCTGCGGTTCCGGCTGGCGGGATGAGGCCGCACAAGATCACAAACGTGCTGCGGATCGCATTGAGGATCGCCGCGGGTACGCTGGTTTACGCCGTGATCGTCGCATCGGCGAGGGCGCTGCCTGCGGCTGCCGGCTTGATGCTGACGTTCCCGGCCCTCAATGGGTTGGCGTTCTTCTTTTCCGGTGATGCAACAGCGGCATCCATGGCAAGAACCATGCTCTGGCTGCCCGTCATCAACGGCGCGCTTTGCGCTCTCTACATGCTGGTCCTGCTGGCGCTTGGAACAAGCAGCTCAGCAGTATTGACGGGGTGGCTGCTGCTCCTTCTCGTCCTGGTGCTGTGGTGCGCGTGCGTGTCTCGGAAAACAATCATGCAGGGAATAGCGCCGAGCTATCAGCTCGCCTACGCCATCGGCGCTACGGTGATCGGGGCGCTCTTGGTATTTGTCGCGCTGCGCTGGTCGGCGCAAGCAGGAGCGCTGCCGCACGATGCTTACGCTGCAGGTTCTGAACATTCGGGGATCATCGCGGCCGTTCTGCAGAGCAAGTTGAAGATCGGTTTATTCGCCGTCGCTCTATCGGCTTTCGTCCTGTCGGCGGCCTGGCTGCCGATTTCCGACGCGGCGCGCGGCGTGCTCGCCGGTCTGCCGATTGTGCCGTTCGGCGGGCTCGTTTCCGTTGCGGCGGATCCCGCAATTGCCGTCGAGGAGCGAATTCACATCATGCGCGGCATGATCACCGGCGTGTGGCTCGGGCCCGCGCTCGCCATCTGGTTCATCTATTACATGTCCAGGCTTTACAGCACGCGCAGAACGCTGGCCGTGGGATGGGCGAACGACTTGGCGCGTCTTGCTGCGGTCGTCATCGGCTGGGCGGCCTGTTTCATGATCGTCATGGCAATTTCCGAAGCGATCGATGCCTCCGGATTGCGCTGAGCGCGCAACTCGGAGCGAGCTTCGGGGATGGGCAAACGCGCCCGCTGAAGCCCTGATCTGATGCGCGACTTCGCGCGACTTTGCCCACCCTGCACGAGTGACACTTTCAGATCTGGAACTGCGCGATCCTGGCGCCGTTATTCAGAGCCTTCCGGGGTGTGCCACAACCGGACTCATGCAGCGCAACAGGTCGCGATTACTCGATGACCTCGTCAGCGATCAGAAGAATGTCTCGGGAAATTGTCAACCCGAGCGCGTTCGCGGTCTTGAGGTTGATCACGAATTCGAACTTGGTCGGCTGCTCGATCGGCAGGTCGCGCGGCTTTGCACCAGTCAGAATCTTTCCGGCATACGTTGCGGCGTGCCGGAAAAGATCGACCCGACTATGCCCCATAGGACATCAGGCCGCCCGCCTCAGCCACGTCGGTGAACGGGGACATTGGGGCAAGCGTTCTTGCGCCGCAAAATGGGTGATTTGCTTGCGGAGTATTAAGGTCAAAGGATCGTTTGATGCAAATAGCGCGTCCGGGCGCACGCGGCGGATAGCGGCAAAGGCAGCTTCGAGATCACTGGGCGCGTTCCCTGAATTGCGGTCAGCTTTATGTCCAAGGCCGGTGCCACTCGCTCCAGCGCTTCCCACCCCACTGCATCTGGTCGGTTGCATAAGTAGACATTTGCAGTACCGCCACCAGCGACGTCTGGGGAAACGCGTCTTTCAACAACTGGAGACGCTTCCCAACCATCTCCGCAGAGATGTGGCTGGTGAGGCCGGTGAAATTTCCGCCTGGCGACGCCAGGCTCTCGACAATTCCCATGCCGATCGGATCGAAGACGTTGACCATCACCACGGGCATCGATCTGGTCGCCTGCTTCATTGCGGCGGCATTGTTCTGACCAGAGACAACAGCGAGGTCCACCTTGAGCCGGACCAGTTCGGCGGCTAACTCGGAAGACCGCTCGCGCAAACCCTGGGCGATGCACGAAAACCCGCATGGTTGTTGATCTTCTCGTGCGGGCGCATGACCCAACCGCACGGAAACGAAGCGCGAAGACTACGCAGTGGTGTGGGGAATATGCGGGGACCTTGTTCCTGTTAGGTTCTAGCGCAAGAGCGGAGTGCCCTAACTCGATTTGTGGTCAATTTTGCACAGACTCGCTCCTCAGTGCTTCGCTATAAACCCGCCTTCGCGATGGTGTCGGGGGGTACCAATGTTGACATCTGCCGAGTGTCGAGCGCAGGCGGAAGAGAAACTAGCGCAGGCAGAACACGCCGATCGGCATCGGAATCGTCTCATTACCGCAGCTGAAGCTTGGCTTTTCCTCGCTGGTCAATTGAGACGAATTGAACCGGCATTCGCCCCCAAAACACGTTCAAGAAGAACTACGGCGTGGTGGATCGAGCCGAGCGCATAAGGCCGGTTAAGGGCGGCCACCTGATGAGCGGGGTAAGCTTCTATCTCATCGTGACGTTCGGCTGGCTTGTTTGTTTTCTCGTGGGCCTGCCGTGGAACTGAAACTCTAACTCGCCGCGAAAGCCAACTCGACCCACTAATTCGACGCCGTCGAAAAGGAAACTGAACTGCTAATCCGTCACCAATCAAAACGACGAAGGTCCGGAAGAGCGAGCTTTATCGGCCGCCTCTTTGGCCAATCTAAGTTCCCTTAACCGCGCGGTCTTTGCGCGAACCGCGTCAGCCTCGGCAACGTAAGCTGCCTTCGCCTCTCCGCCTTCCGTTTGTTTCTGCGTCTTCTTGAACTGCGCTTCGGCCCGAGCGCGCTCCCTCGTATTATCAGCCAATGGTTTTCTCCTTCTTTAACGCACAGATTGCCGGTGCTTCAGCTGGTACATTTTTGAGCATTTGCCGGCAAACCACAGGAGTCCATACATTACCGATTGCCGACGTATTTTCACGGAGCAACCATTCGGTGTGCGGAGGCAGCGTCGCCCTCACGGCTGCTGCGATCTGCCGGCTAATTGCGCCGCTGACCTTGCCATCATAGCCCGAAGCGATTTCACGCCAGACCGAGTTTGCCGACCCTGGAATTCGGCTTACTGTGCTCTACCGCAAAGCAGAAACCGGCAAGCGCCTCATGGGCAGCGCGCAGGCGATCAGCATCCTCGCTGATGTGCCCATCACTCATCTTCGATGAAATCAGATCATGGTGTGTGATGTAGCTGGAGGCTCTGCGTGAAAGTTGATCCGCCTTATCCACAACATCATTGTTATATTCGAGAAGGCACATAATATTCTCAATTCCACACTGCACGTTGTGGAAGTGATGCAGGCTAAATACCCCGCGAGAGGTCTCCTCAAGCTGGGCCCTGATGAGGCTTAGAAAGCTTGTGATGTGCGCAGATAGCATACAAACGCTTCAATCACGATGGGAGCTTGGTCGCTCCAAGCAGCCCAGCCCGCCAATAAGGCAAGAATGCCCCGGCGACCATACATACCGGGGCTTCTTTCATGCCAACGCGAGAACACGCGACACTGTGTAGTCAAGTAGGCATGAAACAGCGATAAACAAGACGGCACCAATCATGTAATTTCTGTTTCCCTTCCAGGGCAGGGTGGCGCCGCCATGATGATTCTCATTTTCTGCGAACACTCTGGACAAAACCAGGAGTCAGCGAGGAATGCCTGGTCCGGCACATGATGCTGCATGGACATGATGAATTCCCTCCCGTAGGGGAAAACGTGGCCAATGATGAGGATAGGTCTGATGGCCGAGTCGCGTCTGTATAAAGTTGCTCACCGGCGCTCGCATTCAACAGACAAATCAGCGGTACCAGGGTGTCGGGAAAGCCTCAGCGCACGCTCATCCGAATGAAAGATGAGGGAAGGCGCGGGCCGCCTGAGTTGAATTTAATGGTGGCAATGAGGTGGACTGCAATCACCCGTCAGCATCGACGTAATAAAATCGGCGGTTCGAGGCGGCATCTGGTAGCGAGGGCCACCTCCGCATTGAAGATCAATGCCCGCTTTCTGCTTATGGCAGTACTGAGACATCGGCGCATTCCGGCAGCAAGTTGATCAATGGCCCTGTGGCTGACCTTCCTTCATTGGTCATCATCCTTATGCTTGTGCAGGAATTGAGCGACTTTCCCCCTGAGGGCTTTCGTGCTTAACAAGTCGCCCATGGAGCCCGCGCTGTCGAACAACTCCCTTTGAAGTTTTTTGGGAATGTTGTTCCACTGCATGATGACTGCAGCTCCGAGACAGCGCAGAATATGCTCCTCTTCCGCAGCGAGCGCGTCGCATTCAAGCCGCTCTTTGTCCGGTGCGTGCACCATCTTGTTGAAATTATGCTCCAACCATTTCTCGTTGTTGGCCAACACCGTGTAGCTGCGTTCCAGGTCCTTGAATTCGCTGATTTCGTTGGGCGAATCCCAACTCCAAATACTCGGCAGCCTTTGCGCGATATTGCTCGGAGCTGAACATATGATATCGTCTCCTCTAGCGGGCTGACCTCTCCGTGACTGATACTGCTGATCTGTATCTATATGTAAACGATGCGTTCGATTTAGACAGCCTGTATCTCAAAAACACATTAGTGCTCTTGGATGTCAGCGTTGACGAGCACCCGGCTTTACGCAGATTTGCGTGCGATGCGGTTTTTCGCGTTCTCAATGCCGACTGCGTCATAATGCGGTATCCACCACAGGATTATGCCGAACGGAACGATCGCCAGTACGATCAGCGCACTTACCCATTCCATCTCATCCTCCTACTCGTGGCTCTTACATGGTTGCAGCCGACCCGGCAGCGTCGCAGCGCCTCGGTTGGGGTTCTGTGGGCTATGACTTCGGTTTCGCATATCCTTAGGTTGCTCGTTCAAGACGATGTGGCGGGCTATTTTATTTGAGCTCGGCTGACTTCGATGCAAGCAACAGCGTGGAACAGGCGTCCACAAGCGCGGAGCTCGGGTACGAATCACCCGGCAGAGTCACGAACTCGTTGGGAAATTCGTCCCGGCGCTTCCACGAGTCGACCTTCGAAAGCGCGACTGTCTTGGCCTCGGCGTCAGGCAGTGCACGGAACTTGTCGGCGCACACGGGTGCCAGCGCCGCTATCACCGCCAGCTCTGAGCGATCCTTTGCCATCTTGTCAGCGGTGCTGCCGAGCGACCAGCCGCCCCAGTAAAAGCCGACAACCATCGTTGCGACCGCACCGGCGGCTGCGCCTTGCAGCAGACGGGTCAGCGATTCTCCTTGCAGGATTGAAGGTAATTGCATGGTATTTCCTTTCGCGATACACGTTTCAGAGCGATGCCACGGACATCGGGATGGGGTCCGATGGCTAAGTTGACTTGACGATCGAACGCTTTGCGATGGCGTATCGATTCCTGTTGGCTTTACGCCTTTATCCGTCCGGAGTCTGAGCAAAATTGCTCACTTGGCCAAATCAAGGGAGCGTTGGCGCCTTAGTGCCCTCGTCTAAGTCGCGCGCTTGGTTGAATGAGCCAACAAAAAAGAACCGGCGCGGTGCGCCATTCGTTGCTCTGGCCGAGGGATAGCGCTCAACCGCGCATTTGCGCGATCGCGCAATTGGCCTCGGTCGCCGATACGGAATCGCGGTGATTTGCAGCATTGAGTTTGTCAGACACCGACCTAGGCGGTTCATTACCCCTACGTCTGTATCGAACCGCTCACTCCGCTTTAGCTTTGACAGGGAGCTTGTCCAAACTGCAGCTTGTCCATAGTCGTCACGCCCGTGCGGGTGAAGAGGCGGTGTAGCTGGCATTAGCGAGATTTTGCAGTCTTCCATCGAGCTCAACTGCCTTGGTCATGAACACGTTGCCAAGGGCTTCAAGTTTGACCGCTTGCTCGAGTTGGTCCGGGAGCGCCGAAAACACTGTTCCGCCTTTTCGAACAAATAGTCCGCAGTCGATTTGTTTGGCATGAATACCATGGAGCTTATGCCTGAGGATTTGAGTGTCCTACGATAAATGACACGACGCCGACACAGATCGCGCTTGCTAACGCGACGGTGCATAGAGCGACCAACATTTGGAGATAGGGCCACATCTCGCAAAACATCCTAGTCGGCCCCGTTAGAAATATCCGCTTACCAACCCTGCGTCTGTATAAAATTGCGCACCTCAAGATAAAGACGGCATCCGATCAACTGCTTTCTCCCTGCATAATTTCAATATCGTTGTCTCGCACGGCAACGTTTAACCAGCTTATATCCGGTAACTATTCTGTTTGATCTATTGCAAAGGCCTCGAAGCACGCCCAAATACGAAAGGCGCGGGCCATGAGGCTGCGTGATACGGAAGGTTCGGCCCTGAGGGCGGACCGTTCGCATGTCGCTCAAACGAAAGAGGCCATGCTATGCGTACATTCGATTTTGCTCCCTTCTACCGTTCAACCGTCGGCTTCGACCGGATGTTCTCCATGCTCGACCAGCTCGGCGGCGTGGAAAGCTCGGCGCCCAGCTATCCGCCCTACAATATCGAGCGCAACGGCGAGAACGCCTTTCGCATCTCGGTCGCAGTCGCCGGATTCACCGACGCTGATCTTTCGATCGAAGCCAGGGGAAACACGCTGACGATCCGCGGCGAGAAACAGGCCAACGACGAGGAGAAGGCCGGCGACCTGCTCTACAAGGGTATCGCCGAGCGGACCTTCGAGCGTAGCTTCCAGCTCGCCGACCATGTTGTGGTCAAGGACGCCAGGCTGGAGAACGGGCTCCTGCACGTCGACCTCGTGCGCGAGATCCCGGAGGCGATGAAACCTCGGGCGATCCCGATCGCGAGTTCTGGCAAGGTTTTGGAGGTCCAGCCGGCCAAGGCCGCCGCCTGACGTTCTGACCGGTTGAAATTTGGGAGTGCCCCGGTTTTCCGGGGCGCTTCCGGCTAGGCACAAAGTTGCGGGGGTATATCTACGACGATGATCAGCGACAGCCCGGTCTTGACAAAGCGTCAGGAAAGATGATGGCCAGCGACGACAAGAAAATCAAAACCAACTCGGCTCCAGAAAATGAGGCCCCACCGGAGAAGAAGGGCACTTCCGGCGCAGAGCCGTCCAAGGCTGACAGCGGAGAGTTAGCTGCCGCCTCACCCTCTGGCTATAGTAGGGGCGAAGGCCAGAAACCGGTTTCTAAAGCTTATAGGGACAACTGGAACGTGATTTTCGGGAAGAAAAAGAAGCGATAATTCGCTCGTTCGGCGGAGCGAAATATCTTCCGCCGTTTAGTGGCCGGCTCATTGCGACATGTTGCTCTGCTGCGCCCGCCAGTCCCAGGGAATAGGACCACCGCACTCATGCAGAGCTTGAAGCGTTACAAGGTGCTGCACGAGCACGATAATCTTACCGGGAGTTGTATTTCCCCAAGTCCCGAACGCGCTCACTAGGTACGGACAAGCCGGATCTTCCATTTTCGCATTGGAATCGCTATAATCCCTCCCGCCTCGCCCTGCCTTAGTCGGGGGAAAGGGCCGTCCCTGTGAAAAAGAAAAGGGGAGCCTTTGTGAGGAAAAGAGTTAAAGCCTCGTTTGATCCCAAAGAGTTTCTCGCCAAGGTGGGCGACGGGAAAACAATATCCAAATACTGGAAGCATCAAACTACTTCTCGCAAGGACAGGTTG
The DNA here is from genome assembly GCA_963841705.1 of uncultured Alphaproteobacteria bacterium. Classification (GTDB taxonomy): domain Bacteria; phylum Pseudomonadota; class Alphaproteobacteria; order Rhizobiales; family Xanthobacteraceae; genus VAZQ01. The sequence goes on along the minus strand of CAWJDY010000016.1, from coordinate 41,861 downwards.
CAGACGCAGTTTTTTACATCCAGCAAGGCAAGGTCAAGCTCACCGTCGTTTCCGAGCAAGGCAAGGAAGCGGTCGTTGCAATCCTCGGACCTGGTCAGTTTTTTGGCGAAGCGTGTCTGAATGGCCATCCGCTGCGCATCGCAACAACGAGGGCACTCGAAGAATGCGTGATTACTCGCCTGGAGAAGGCGACCATGATCGCGACCATTCACAGTGAGCCGGAATTTTCTGAACTATTCATGTCGTATCTGTTGTCTCGGAACAGTCGAATTGAAGAGGACTTGATCGACCAATTATTTAATTCGAGCGAAAAGCGCCTCGCCCGACTTCTCCTTTTGCTTGCAAATTTCGGCAAGGAAGGGAAGCCGGAGCCGATCGTGGGAACGTTCAGTCAGGAAACGCTGGCCGAGATGATCGGCACGACCCGGTCGCGCGTGAGCTTCTTCATGAACAAATTCCGCAAATTGGGCTTTATCGAATACAACGGAAAAATCGAGGTCCATAATTCCTTGTTGAACGTGGTTTTGTACGACAGGCCCGAGATCAACACGAGGGATGCGGGCGCTGCCACCTACTGTCTTTCATTCGGATGATCTTTCTAGGGCTTTCTGGCACCCTGGTACCGCTGATTTGCTTTGGAACGCGCGCGCCCAGTGAGCAATTGTATACAGACGCAACTCGGCATTCGGACTTAGACTTAATCCCTACGTCGTTTTTCCGTTTTTCCCTAAGGGAGGGGAATTCATCATGTCTATGCACCAATACATGCCGGCCCACACGGTCCTTGCTGACTCCTGGACATTGTTTTGTCCCGAGTGCGCGCAGAAAATGAGAATCATCATGGCGGCACCAGCCCAGGATGGGAAGGAAACACGCACCTTTGAGTGCGTCTACGGTCACCGGGAATGGATGACCGTGGCGCTTCATTGACGGGGTGTCGCCCCAGCGGCGGCTTCTCAAGCTTCCAGCAACGGTATCGCTCATTCCCAAATGCGCTTGGTCAACAGCGTCAAGATACACACGTGAAAATGATTGCAGCATCACCGTCGCAACCAAGAGCACCGACCAGGCTCTCGACAATCCGAACGACAAAGGACCGAGCTAATCCGCTTCAGCCACCCGTGCGTGAGGTCATGCTGGCTGCCGTTCCTAGCTTGCGCGCGTTCGCGATCTCACTCTGTGGCAAAGCCGACCGTGCGGACGACCTCGTGCAGGAAACCCTCCTGAACGCCATAGGCAACATCAACTCGTTCCAGCCGGGGACGAACATGTGCGCCTGGCTATTCACCATCCTCCGCAACCTGTTCCGGTCGGAATACCGCAAGCGACGCCGCGAAGTCCAAGACACCGACGGCAGCTACCTCGACAGCCTGAAAACGCCTCCCGAGCAGCACAGCCGGATGGAATTCGCGGATTTCCGCGACGCGCTTGCAAAGCTGCCGTTCGTCCAGCGCGAGGCCCTGCTTCTGGTCGGCGCGTCGGGCCTCTCACACGAGGAGGCGGCTGCGATCTGTGACACCGCGGTAGGAACGATCAAGAGCCGAGTCCATCGTGCACGCACGCGGCTCTCGGAGCTGCTCGCCATCGACAACGCCGACAGGTTCGGTCCGGACCACACGACGCGTGCTATTTTGACGATTCCGGTCCACCCGTCGGGAGCGCCATGATCGTCCTTCGATCCGAGGATGTAAGGCGCTGTGACGCGCATACCGCAGGGCACGGTTCCAACGGCTCCTGGTTTATTATCGGCAGTCGAGCTGGGGTCAATGATCATGAGAGCCCCGCAATGCTTCGAATGGCCGAAGACGGCGTCTGGTAGCGGGGGGCTACACCTCTTCGTCGAAGATCAATGCTCGCTTTTGTCAGTTTTGCTCCGACAGTCGATCTGTTTGGCGAGGGCATGGAAATACGCTGCGTCCTTCAGGCATGCGTCTCTTACGTTTTTATCGGAACTTTGGCGTGCCGCAAAAAGGCAATCCTCAGCAAGCTCGCGATAATAATCCGCGTTCGTCACGATTCTCCTCACTCTCTAAGTATAACGAGGTGGCCACCCAATGAATTCCTGGAAACGTGGCGGGCTGAGGCTGTTGGTTCGGCTATCGAAAAATGCAGTAGCCGCGGCTCGGCTGAAGCTTAAGGATGAAGACCGGGCAACAACGTCATCGCGACAAAGATAAATGCCGCCGCTGCCAGGGAAAAATAGACCGCTTTGGTTACTAAATCACCAAGAACATAACCCGTAGGCATGGTCATTCTCCTACAATCGCTGCGTGATCAATTTGCTTGTACATGGGGTTGCATGGCGAAATTTACGATCGCTGGGCCAAAAGATTCTTGTGCGGACCTCGATTGTGTCAGGATGGCAGGAGTGCGTCCCTATCGAACAACCGTATCCGTGGCCACTTCGCCGACGGGCGGTATCCACCACAGGATTATGCCGAGCGGGAAATTCGGTTCATAGGAGCCCTGGCAAGGCAGCCCGTCGCTCTCTGGCCTTTGCCGGCAGGCGAGCATCGCGCAACTAGTCGATAATCAGACGAAGGGGCGGCGTTCAGAGCATGGCTTTTGCCGCGTCGGGTTTTGGCACGACCCGGAAGGGCCTGAGAGCGTGGACAAATTCCGGTTACTGAGGTGCTGCGGCTGGTTGGTGAGGAACGGGGCGACGGTCCAGGACCATCTCCTCAGGCAGGGTTGGGATCATCGAATGCGCTTGAGCCTGAGCTCTTTCGTAGAACCGCACTTCTTGCATGCGAGATTGAGATCCTCGAATTTCCAACTAAACAGAATTGGTTTGATACGGATAATGACCATTTCCGTTCCGCAGTTGGGACATGCCGACGAAGCTTCTGCTTCGGGTGGCGTTTCTGGAACTGCCACGTGATTTCCTTTTGCCGAAGCGACGTTGAACGGACACCCCGAAGGGTCCTGGTTTGGGTGTGCGAGGAAGGCCCGGATGCTTTGCAGGGGCATCCCGGTCATTCTTCGATGCGGCGGATCAGAATGGCAGCGCCGGCCGGCGCCTTCGCCCTTAAGCTAAGGCATAGGGCTGACGCATGTCACGGAAGGAGACGAGTTGCTGCTGACCTTCGTCCCACAGTACCAGCTGCACACACCTGAAACTCTCAACTAACGTAAGCCGGCTCACGTCGCGAAGCTCGGGATAGTCGCGCAGCACCCGCGGCAGGCGGTAATAGGGAATACCGCTCGCGAGGTGGTGGACATGGTGCACGCCGATATTGGCAGTGAACCAGCGCAGGATCCCCGGCAGCTCGTAATGCGAGCTTCCGTGCAGGGCCGCCTCTTGAAATGTCCACTCGCCGTTGTGTGCCCAGAATGTCATCTCGAACTGGTGCTGCACGTAGAACAGCCACACTCCGACCGAGCCCGCGAGAAGCATAATTGGGAGGTGCACGAACAGGAACGGTCCGATGCCGATGAGCCGGATCAGGCCGGCGGCGATCACCGCGATCGCGAAATTCGTCGCCATGGTACTGAGCCAGGGTTGCCAGCCATTGCGTAACAGCCCGACCGGCAGCCGGTGCTTTAGAATAAACAGGTACGCGGGCCCTATGCCGAACATGACGCTCGGGTGCCGGTAGACGCGATAGCGTAAGCGGCCCCAAAACGAGAGCGCCAGATACTCGCGTACTGTGAGGGTATCGACATCGCCGAGCCCGCGCCGTTCGAGATGGCCGGAGCTGGCATGATGCATGGCATGCGTGCGGCGCCAGAAGTCATAGGGCGTGAGCGTCAACACGCCGATCACCCGTCCCACCCAGTCGTTTGCCGAACGATTGCGAAAGAATGAACCGTGGCCGCAATCGTGCTGGATCATGAACAGCCGGACGAGGAAACCCGCAGCGGGCATCGCAAGCAGCAAGCACAGCCACCAATAGCCCAGATAAAGCGCTGTCCAAGCCAGCGCCCACAGCGCCGAAAGCGGCCCAAACGTGATTGCAATCTCAATGATACTGCGCGCGTGACTGGGCTGGCGATAGCGCCCAAGGATTTGCGCCCAGCTGCGGGCCTTGGAGGGCAGAGGAGGACAGGCAGCGCGGGGTTGGTACAGCAGATGCGCCTCCGTGAGACGTTGCATTTCCAATCGCAATTAAAGCCGACCGGTACCCGAATGGCGTTTTGTGTGCCCCATAATGAATGACACTATGCTGAAACAGATCGCGGTACCAAAAACGATCGTGAAAACAACCAAGTACGTGTTTTCCAATAACGATTGCATCTGATGACCTCTTCACTGTCCCTCAGCGAGGGACTGGTTCGATGGGACAACCCCGCCGTGATTAGGGTGATACCTCCCGCAATCAGCCTGAGCCGTTCGTGTCACGATGTCTGTATAGAATTGCTCACTCTACCTCAAAGGTTCGCTGCGGCCGTTTCTAGGGCAGGTCTTAGACTCGACCCTTCGAAAACACCCGTCGCAACTGGCAACGGGTGCCGCAGCGTCGCCAACCTGTTCGGCGACTACTAAAACGGAGGTTCGCAGTCCTAGGCGGTGCGAGAATCAGGGCTGCACATCCGGCGGTCAGGTCCGAATCCGAATAGCTTCTGCCTGGCAAGGTGATCAGGGCAGGCGGGGCGGCTACCGGCGTCGCGAGCCCGTGGGTCTTCTCGGAACACCAGGGGCAAGCCGAGCTTCTTGCGCACCTTTCGGCTCCGAAAACTCCATCCATTGGATACGAGCATTGTGCCATAGGTCGTTATACTTTGAAATACGGATCGTCAGCGGCGGCTTCCATGATACCGCCAAGCGTAGGCCCAACGGGGGCATCGTTCGCTGACGCGGATGACCCGCCTGATCGATAATATCAGCGTGTGCCGCTCAGCCCGTTGAGTAGAATCAATCTGTCCTTCGCGGAAAGGCTGGCCGCGGCTTGCTTAATAGCTTCGGTTTACTTGCCGACTCCAAGTGAGCTGTTTTATACAGGCGCAGGCAAATGAATTCCGTAGGCTTGCGAACTAATGTGGGGTTGCCCCATGGAACGGTTCTTCAGTACTTGTCAGAAGAAGCGGCCAGAGCTGCCGGAATGAGCCACGATATGCCTTGCGCCTCTCGGAACGCTTCGATCTAAGAAACGTTGACCACAAGGGCTGGGATGAACGAAGAGGAATATGCATGCGCAAACAATCCCTCGTGCTAGGCGTCGCGGTGCTGCTGATTAGCGGCGGTATCGCTTCGGCTCAGATAGCAGTCCCCCCTGGGCAAGATAACCCAGTCGCGACTCCCCCGTCTGCAGCCACACCCAATAAGTCGCACCTAGAAACCAGCGGCCAGAATTTCCGTGACGATAGGCTCCAATCCGATCGTGATTCCAAAATGGTGCCCACACTGGTTCCGCCGCCGGCATCTGCTCCGAATGCTAAGCGCTGACACACAGCGTGAATGCACGCAAGGAGGGCCTCAAGACGTTGCTCGTGCGCGGCGGGGAGGACGAGGCTGGCGCTTCCATAACCCTTCGTAAACAATGTGAAAATATCGACAAACGGCAGCTCGACGCGAACAGCCTGGGTGCCCATATGGCTACAAAAGAACGACTGGCGGCCATGGCGGCCTCCCTTTGCGCCGTGTGCTCAGGGTCGATGGTAATAAGACTTGTGGAGGCGGACCCAAGCAATGGCGCATCCGAGCTTCGCACCTACGTGTGCGCCGAGTGCGGCCATACGCGAACCTACAGCGTAGCCCCGGGAAACAGCTAAAGCGCAGATTACTCCGGTTCTCCCGAACTCTAAGTATTGAGCGCGGGGGGGCTTCGCTGCCAGCGAAGCATTGACCGAGTAGCCAACCAATTTTCTGCGAGTACTCTGGACGACAAAACACGAGACAACGGTATTAAAATATGCAAGGAGAGAACAGTGAATTGGCCTCTATTGCCTAAAAATACTCGTTCTTTCTGCTGCATTTACCTCCAATAATGCTGCGTTTCGTTCACCGGTCCACGTTAATCGAGCGCCGATTATGGCTCATTCGGAAAGCCGGTTCATGGCGCAGAAATTACATGTTGCATTCGCTCACGCTCACTTCGCGGGCATCCACGCGAGAGCCCGCCACCCTCCAGACTTATCGAAACCGAACTTCTATCCCGGGTTTGTGGAATCGATCCCGGTCACGATCACTGTCGAGGTCAAAACGGCGCTCACCGCTTTCCCCATTGATGCCCACAGTCAGGTCATCATCATCGTGCGTATTGAAGCATTGCAGGCGACAAACGCTTTCGCCGCATATTTTGCGACACACTTCCGCCGCTGGTTCAATCCTGTGGGTCTGAGCACCTGGCATGCCGAAAGGAATTGAGGCATTGGCGCTGGCCGGCAGAGCGCCGAATGCAGCGGCCGAAGCCGCAATAACGAAGAACCTAAGCATGAGTGGTCTCCTGGATTAACCCCAAAGGAAAACCCCCGAGCTATCGAGCGTGTTCCAATTTACCAAGATACAATCGAGGTATGTTTTTTCTCGGTAGTTGGCGTCGATCATGCGAGTATCCTATTTGAGTTCGGCTGACTTCACTGCAAGCAACAACGTGGAACACGCGTCCACAAGCGCGGAACTCGCGTACGATTCACCCGGCAGAGTCACGAACTCCTTGGGGAATTCGTCTCGGCGCTTCCACGAGTTGGTTTTGGAAAGCGCGACTATCTTGGCCTCGGCGTCAGGCAGTGCGCGGAACTTGTCGGCGCACACGGGTGTCAGCGCCGCTATTACCGCCAGCTCTGAGCGCTCTTTTGCCATCTTGTCAGCGGTGCTGCCGAGCGACCAGCCGCCCCAGTAGAAGCCAACAATGATCGTTGCGACCGCACCGGCGGCTGCGCCTTGCAGCAGACGCTTCAGCGATTCTCCTTGCAGAATTGAAGGTACTTGCATGGCATTTTCCTTTCGCCCGACATGTTTCGGAGCGAGGCCACGGACACCCGGACGGGTTCCGGTTCAGCTAGTTGAATTGAAGACCGAACGCCTTGCGATGGCGTATCGATTCCTATTGCCTTTACGCCCTTATCCGTCCGGAGTCCGAGCAAAATTGCTCACTTGGCCAAATCAAGGGAGCGTTGGCGCCTTAGCGCCGTTGGGGTGCGGTCACGATTGCCTGGGACAATGGTCATGTGGCTATCGTGCACCACGGGAACATGCCCGAAATTGAGCGATCACCGGCAAGGCCGGCCACGGTTAAAGGCAGCGGCGCTTGAGTTCAACTCGTTAACGCTCGGGAATCTCCGACTATTCTGCGATTCCAGAGATGACCTACAGAGACCGGACTTCCTCAAGGTTCTTTGGGAACGGGATGGCCAGAGCGGAGACGCACATGAGTAGCGGACATATCCGTTGTTGCAGGTTGTGCGCGACGCCACGCTCCTAACCCTTGCTGCTCCTTACCACCCGAAGGAGTCCTGATGAGGTGTTCGAAGTGTCGGCACGAAAATCGGACCGGGCGAAGTTCTGCGAGGAGTGCGAGGTGGAGGTACCGAGAATCCGTGGTGCTTTTCTAAAAGGTGAGCAGTTTTATACAGACGCCATTGGCCGATAGGCGCACGTTTCAAAAAAGGGCGATCCCAGGAGGATCGCTAGATGTGGCTCCATATCCAGACGTGGCTCCCTTTGCTGACAATCGCCTTGACTGCTGCGATCTGCTTCAGCGTAGCGTCATTCATCATGGGACAGGCAGGGCCACAGCGACCATAGAAGACCAAAGATGACCCGAGAACGTGATGAACGCATGTGGAATTTGGCCTATAGGCTGGCCCGGTCGGGTCAATATCAAAACTACGAGGTTATCGAATGGGAATTGCGAGCGTTTGGGTATCTCCGAGCACCCCAACTATTATGCCGCGAGCAAGTTCGTGAAAGGTTGGACGGGGTCTGTGCCGAAGCTCGGAAATGTTTTTTAGAGATCACTGACCGGAGTTCTTTGTTTCTGGCCGCCTCAGGTTGACGGTCTCCGATTACATTGCAGCGGCGGCGGTCCACTGTCCAATTTCTCTACCTGTAAGAGTGCATCTCGTTCTGGTCCCCGTAAGGGCCTCCGGCAAGATCCGACCACATGATTGTATTTGGGGAGGCGCACCTGCGCAGGATCCTCGGGAAGTACGCCGCCTATTATAATGAATCGCGAATTCATCGCTCGCTGGACAAGGATGCTCCGTTCCATCGGGCGATTGAATGCATAGGTGCCATCACATCACAGCCTGTCCTTGGCGGGCTTCATCACCAATATTGTCGAATTTGATTTTCGGTACACACAGCGAGCGCGAGCGCATGCCCTAAGGAGAACGGTATGCAGGCTGAAGGGAAAGACGGCGCATCGATTGACTCGGTATATCGGGATGGGGTTGCAGAGTCGGGAGCATCAACTAGTCAACCTTCCCCATAATTTGTTGTGGGGCCTCTTGGACGCCAATCGACTGATCCGTCCCCACGAAATGAATTCGCGTGTATTCCTCCCTAGCGCCGCGTTGTAGATATGTGATCTGATCGACGTTCACTTGGTAGACGACGCCCTGGCTGGTACGGCATTCGATAAACCTTGCCATTGAAGCCTCCTATTTTGCAGAGGCGATCTTGCGCGGTGTTAGGAAATCACGTCAGAGGGCCGCGGATCTCGTCATCACCGCACGCAAACGCCTCACGAATTGACAGAAAGTCGCGGAAATTAGGACCGTACCCCGCGAAGCTCATGGTTGCCTGGCGACCGGCAATAAAATGAGAAGCCGCCCGGGATCTACGCCGGACGGCCTTCTCTTCTCAGTGCCGGCCTATAGCCGGTTCCCTGATGGGCTTGTCGGTATCCAGCTCGCGAACAGATTGTCTATTGCCTCATCCTGACGAGCGAGCGAGAGCCATGAGGCGGCCATAGAGAGATGAAGTTTGCGGTAATAAGGTTGGCATGCTTCTTCAGCAGCCAATAGACACTCTGCCGCGCTATCGCGGTAACGTTGTAAATCGCGCATGGCACCCTCCATGATCCGGCAAGGATGCGCTCGGTGACCGACCGGCGTCTGTATAAAATTGCTCACCCGGTCCCTTGTTATCTCCTGCTCATCGATACGCTTGGCCGAATTCTCAAGCTTGCGGAATTCCGACGCCATGGGGGCTCGCTCAGTCATCGAGCAGCCCTAATTCTCAATCGTATCAGCAAATGCTCGTGCGAAACGTACGGCAAGCGCGCTCGCATCCGATCTAAGTTGGTCTTCCGTTTTCGGGCGGGCCTTTGTGTTTTTTTTCACGGTGACCTCTACAACGAGTTGTCCACCACCAACATCCTGCTCGGACCAGGTGATCTTTGCTCGCACGTGATCCTCGTCGAGAGGCGCAATTTCGATGTGCATGCCTTTTGCCACAGTCGCTCTCCCGTGATGTCATAGCCGCACCTGAACCGGGTGTTGTCAGGTGTGTAGAATATATCTCTAAAGCGATTTAGATGCTAAATCTTTTGACAAGAGCGCGATAGCTTCGTTCACCGTCGTCATAAATTGTGCAGGAAAGATGATGGTCGAGTTCTTTTCGACCGAGATTTCCGCCATCGTCTGGAGAGTGCGGAGCTGAAGTGCTACGGGATGCTGCGTGATGATATCGGCCGCTTGGCCGAGCTTCACCGCGGCTTGGTATTCCCCTTCGGCAGCGACGATCTTCGCGCGACGTTCGCGCTCGGCCTCGGCTTCCTTTGCCATTGCGCGCTGCATATTGTCGGGAAGTACAATGTCTTTAATCTCGACCGCCGTTACCTGCGTGCCCCACGGCTCCGTGTGCCCGTCGATGACGTTCTTGATCTGCAGATTGATGCTCGCGGTGTCCGAGAGAAGCTGATCGAGGCTGAAACGTCCGACGACATTGCGCACAGTGGTCTGGCTGATCTGATTGATCGCATTGTAGACGTTCTCAATCACGATCACCGCTTTTTCCGGATCGGAAATATGATAGTAAGCGACCGCCGCGATGTCGATCGAGACGTTGTCCTTGGTGATGATTTTTTGCGAGGGGATTTGCATCGTGACGGTGCGCAAAGATACGCGCACCATCTGCTGGATGGGAATGAAGATGAGCGTGAGCCCCGGCCCGCGCACGCCCTCGAATTTTCCGAGAAGAAATACGACGCCGCGCTCGTACTGCCGCAGCACGCGAAGCGAGCCGATGAGATAGAGGATTACCGCAATGCCGAGAATGTAGGGCCAGTACATGGTGTTTCCATTTGGTTGTCTGAACGGCCACGCGTGCAAACGAAGACATGCAGAATGCGAGTGCTGATGATGCCAGCCGCGCCGGCAGCGCGCGGACGCCGATCGTATAGCCTAGGCGCGTCGGTCGAGCTGCGTCTGAGCAAAAATGCTCACTTCAGTTGGCCCCAATCAACCTGGCCTACTACCGATCGCTCTGATGGCCGAGGGGGCAGGGGATGGAGGTCACGGTCGGTAAGGCTAGTGGAAACTGAGCTGCGACTAACCAATCGACGGCCGCTTCCCGAGCCCCCCTCGATCCCGGCGGTCGTCTCGTTAAGAAACCTCGTCCCCCGGCGGGGTTTTTTCTTTGGAAAGATCGTATTCCTCGGCCATGAGCTGGAAGTCTCTCGCCGCTCCGAGGTCCATGCAGCTTCGAGAATTGTCACGTATTCGCCGGACCGACCGACTTGACTTCGTCGGCGATCACCTTGAAGCCCGCGAGCGTGCACGGTCCGAAGGACGTCACGATGGCGACGTCGGTGGCATCGCGGCCGCGCGCCATCAGGATGCGGCCGATCCTCGGCTTGTTGTGCCGTGCATCGAACGTGTACCAGCGGCCGCCGAGATAGGCTTCGAACCAGGCGCTGAAATCCATCGGTGAATCGTCGAGCGGCACGCCGATGTCGCCGAGATAACCGGTGCAATAACGCGCCGGAATGTTCATGCAGCGGCACAGCGTGACCGCGAGGTGGGCGAAGTCCCGGCACACACCCCGCTTCTCCGTATAAGCGTCAAACGCGGTCTTGGTCGGGCTGGCATGGGCGTAGCCGAAGGTGATGCGATCGTGGACATGATCGCAGATCGCCTCCACCAGCGGCCAACCCTTCGGACCTTGTCCGAAAAGGGACCACGCCGTATTCGATAGGCGATCGGTCTCGCAGTAGCGGCTGCCGAGGAGATAGATCAAGACCTCCACTGGCAGGTCTTCTAGTGCATGCTGCTCCGCCTGAGGGGCCATCGCGTCCGGCTCGCCCTTGTCCTGCATCAGGAAGTCCGTGGACATGGTCACCCGGCCCGCGGGGGCGCGGATCACGTGGCAGAAATTGCCGAAACTGTCGTGATAGGTGTTGGCGGGGATGGGCGGATCGAGTCGCATGTGATCTGGGGTCAGCAAGTCAGGAACGCGTGACGGATGGATGCTCAGCATCAGGATCATGGGCGTCGGCTGTGGGCAGTCATAGCAAATCTCGTAGCCCGCACGAATTTTCATCGAAAAAATCTTCGGCCCGCGCCGCGTAAGCGGAGCTCCACTGGATGTCCCGCTAAGAACTGACGGCGAAAAAGTTCCATTCTTTCGTCACGCGGCAGCCGGGCCTGGGACCGCCGCAATCGTCGCAGGCTGTGTCATCGTCCCGGGCCGGCGCGGACGCGTCCGGCGCGGGCATTCGCCGCCGTGACCTTGACCGCGACCTTCATGGCGAGATGGTCCGATGCGGTTCCGATCCACGTGCCTTGCAGCGGAATGGCCTCGCGCGGCTTGTGCGCGACCGCGACGCGCACGAGGTTCTGATTCCCGACCATGCCGCTCGACGGATCGAAGTCGACCCAACCCGGGCCCGGAACATAGACCTGGACCCAGGCATGAGTGTTGCCCCCGGTGACACGGTCGTCGTCATCAGCAAGGCGTAGATATCCGGACACGAACCGCGTGGCGATTCCAAGCGATCGCAGCGCCACGATCATGAGCACCGCAAGGTCGCGACAACTGCCGCTCGCGAGCTTCAGGGTCCGGACCGGGTGCTGGATTCCCTTCTCGTGCCGGGCTACGTGCTTGAAGGTCCGCTTGATAGTCTGCGCCATGCCAACGAGAAGGTCGCGGGTGTCGGCTGATCCGTCCTCGCGAAGGAACCTGGCGGCCCAGCGATTGAGCCTTGGGTGCAGAGACAGCGGCACGATGAAGCGCGCGAGGCTGGTCCTATCTTCCACCCCGTAGGCGAACGGATAGGTCCGGGCAAAATCCTCGATATCGGCTTCGGGGAAGCCCGCCGGCGCGTGGTCGAGATGTATGGTGCTTTCGAAGCGAAGCTCCGAGGCCCGGTCTGAGAAACGCGCGGTCGCGACATGATTTCCGAAGACATCCCGCGTCCAGGAAAGTTGGCTTGGCTCGGGCGTGATTTGGAGCTCGGATTCGAGCACCTTCTGGTCCTCGTCGTCACGCGGACGCAGCATGATCCGGTGTTCGCCGAAGGAGACCGGCCGTTTGTACTGATAGGTAGTGATATGTCTGACGGTGAGAATCGTCATTGCAACCCCATGATTCTTATGGATAGCATGCATTTTTCGCGCCAAGAACAAGGCCAGCGTCAATGACGACCCTCTGTCAGCGAGGCTGGCCGCAGGGATGAATGAGACGCCGGATAGTCTTTTGGCGACTGACGAGCCGCCGCCTTTCACGGTAGACAACGAAAACGGCACGTCGCCGCTGCTCATCGTCGCCGATCACGCGGGGAAGCATTTTCCGCGGCGGCTTGGACAGCTCGGCCTTTCCAATGCCGAATGCGAGCGTCACATTGCCTGGGACGTCGGCGTCGGCGCGGTTTGCTGCCTGATCGGAAAAGCGCTCAATGCCGTGGTCGTTCGGCAGAACTATTCCCGATTGGTTATCGACTGCAACCGAACGCCGGGCTCGGGCGCGTCAATCCTCGACCTGAGCGAGTTGACGCATGTGCCGGGAAACATCGGCCTAAGCGAACGTCAGAAGCTCACGCGCGATCGAGAGATATTCCAGCCCTATCACGATCGCATCGCGACCGAGCTCGATCGCCGACGAGAAGCCGCCCGACCGACAGCGCTGATTTCCGTGCACAGCTTCACACCCGTTTTCAAGACCGTGGCGCGGCTCTGGCATGTCGGCGTGCTCTATAACCGCGACCCGCGTTTCGCCCAGATCTTGATGGAGCTCCTGCATCGTGAGGAAGGTCTTGTCGTCGGCGACAACGAACCGTATAGCGTCACCGACGCGTCGGATCATACGATCCCCGTCCATGGCGAGCAGCGGAACTTGCACCATGTGGCACTCGAAATTCGTCAAGACCTAATCACGGACGAAGCAGGTCAGCGCATGTGGGCGGCGTTGTTTGCGCGATTGCTTCCGCAAGCTTATCAGCGGCTCACTAGCCTGCAGGTCCCCTAGTGAAACCGAGGGCTCTATCCGAATGCTGCCCCCCCGTAAGGTCAAAAAATTCATCTGGGGCACGTCCCCCCGTTTATGCCGTCCCTCGATGGTAATACCGCAAGAGCCCACCCAGTCTTTCGCGGCACTGAACCGGCCCCGCGCGATGAATATTCGTGTACGCGTTCTTCCCGATATCGTGCCGATCACGGTGATTGCGCCGTCGAGTTTCTGTGACATAGCGTGCTCCTTGTCGTTGGCGCCCCTTGCCAGCCCCGCTGGCTGACGGGGCGGGAGCACGGCCGGACCATTCCATTAGCTGTCCTCACTCTGCTGAAGTCCATGCCGTTCCTGAGGGTCGTCTGGCAGGAAGCAGGCAGATCGCGCGGTCGCCGCGCGAACCGATAGAGGCGCAGCAGAAGAGCGGCCCCGTCGACGCCATCGAACGCATGCGCAGGCAAGCCAACTCGGAGGCCGAGCACGCCGTCGATCAGAAGGCGGTCGCCGATGCCGCCCAACCGCTCTATGCAAGCCTCGATGCTCAGCAGAAGCGGCGGTTCGCCGATGAGTTGATGCGCCTGAGCCGCGAGCGGGGCGTCAATTAAGCATCTCACCTGGCTAAATGCGCGATCGAGCAAATGCCGATTCGAGCTCTATCCCTCGGCCGTAAGCCAAGAGCCCAGCGTTTCCCCCACGCTGGGTTCTCTTTTTTTCTTACGCATTGCAATGTGATCTCGCACGTGAGACCGTGAGACTACGCACGCCGCGTTTGACTGTGGCGAAGTTGGATCGACGCCAGCCTCTTCGCTGCCGAAGCGCAGGGCGTTATCGCGCTCCGCACGATGCGGCTCGCCTCCGGCGGACTCCACTCCGCCGCAGAAGGCCGGCGGATTTTCATCTCTCGCGAGAGGTCGTAGCCCCTGCCGAGATAATGAGGAATGCACTCGTCCCGATCAAACTGAGTATCCCCTGTTCAATCTTGTTTGATTACGCTGACGGTCGGCAAATGAGGCGGTCGGGATCACACTCCTGCGGACGCGATCGTCAAGATAACTAAATTAACGGCGCAAGGAGACCAGGATCGATGCCGGCCGACATCGTTCACGAAGACAATCCGGCGCTGGCGCGCATCGCCCGCAAGACCACACCGGCGGCCGCGCTCGCGGCGCTCGGGATCGTCTATGGCGACCTCGGAACCAGCCCGCTCTATACGCTGCAGGCGGTCGTGGGGGCGACCGGTGGGCATTTTTCCCCGGAGGCGGCGCTCGGAAGTCTGTCGCTGATCTTCTGGGCGCTGATCATCACCATTTCCGTCAAATATTGCCTGTTCGTCATGCGCGCCGACAACCACGGCGAAGGCGGCATCCTGGCGCTAATGTCGATGACCGGCGCGAACTGGTCGGAAGGCCGGCGCGCTCTCATCGTCATGGGGCTGTTCGGAGCGGCGCTGCTCTATGGTGACGGCATCATCACGCCGGCGATCTCGGTATTAAGCGCCCTCGAAGGGCTCAACGTCGTAACCGATGTGTTCAAGCCGCATTTAGTCCCGATCGCGGTCGCGATCCTGTTCGGCCTGTTCGCCATCCAGGGCCGCGGCACCGCGCAGATCGGCAAGGCATCTGGGCCGGTGATGCTGCTGTGGTTCGCGGTCATCGCTGCGCTGGGCGTTGCCGGCATTTCCCGCTATCCCGCGGTGATCGCCGCCGTCGATCCACGCTACGGGATCGCGCTGCTGACAGGACACGGCTGGAGCGGGATCGCCGTGCTCGGTGGGGTCTTTCTGGCCATGACCGGCGGCGAAGCGATGTATGCCGACATGGGTCACATCGGCCGCAATCCGATCCGTACCTCCTGGTACGGGATCGTGTTGCCGGCGCTGCTGCTCAATTATGCCGGGCAGGCCGCTCTCTTCCTCGGCGATCCAGCAATGGACGGCAATCCGTTCTTCCGGCTGGCGCCGTCATGGTCGATCTATCCGCTGGTGGGACTTGCCACCGTTTCTACGATCATCGCCAGCCAGGCGATCATCACCGGATCGTTTTCGCTGACCCGTCAGGCGATGCAGCTCGGCTGGTTCCCGGGTGTGCGGATCCGCCAGACCTCCTCGGAGGAATACGGGCAGATCTACGTGCCGTTCGTGAACTGGACAATGATGGTGCTGACGGTGACGCTCACCGTCAGCTTCGGCAGTTCGGATCGCCTGGCGGGTGCCTATGGCACCGCAGTTTCGACCACCATGCTGCTGACGACCGCGCTGCTTTACAATGTCATGCGCGAGCGCTGGCGCTGGCCGGCAGGACCGGCGTTGACCACGTGCGGCCTGTTTCTCGCTGTCGATTTCGCGTTCTTCGCGGCCAATCTGTTCAAGATCCGCGAGGGCGGTTGGATACCGCTTACGTTCGGCACGCTGGTGTTTATCGTTATGGTCTCATGGCACTTCGGCTTCGAGGCCATGCGCCACCGCCACACGGTGCTGACGGAGAGGCCGGATGAGTTCTTCCGCCGCCTCAAGCAGAGCTGTATCCCGCGCGTGCCCGGCACGGCGATCTTTCTGACGCGGCTCGCCACGACGACACCGTTCCTGATCGTCGAGCACGTCGCGCAGATGAGAGCGCTGCACGAGACCGCGATCGCGCTGACGGTGAAATTCGAGGATATCCCGCGGGTCGCGCCTCGCGACCGCATCGAGCTGGCCAAGGTCGCCGAGGGATTTTGGCACATCACAGTGCACTTCGGCTTCGTCCAGGTGCCTGACATTCCCGCCGCCTTGCGGCAGGCGAAAGATCACGGGTGTCCGATCGACCTCGAAAACGCGGTCTATTTCGGCTCTCGGGACGCCGTAGTCTGCTCCAAACGGCGCAGCTGGCTGGTGCGCGCCAGCCTGCGGCTGTTCACGCTGATGTTCCGCAATTCGGTGCGCGCGGTGGACCTGTTCAACCTTCCTCCGAAGAATTTCGTCGAAGTCGGGCGGCAGATCGAGATTTAGCAGACAGATCGGTTTGTCAGCACGCGCAAAGCTACAAGTCTCAATCCCAGTTCATATCGAGCTGCAGGTCCAAAGCCACGTCGCTTGATCAAGATCCCCAGTCTTTTCGTGCGTGGTGGCGCTTTGGGTGAAACCATAGCTGACGGAAGATCCCCAAGAGCAGGATCGGAAACTACTCAGACCCATTCCCGTTGCGGTTGACCGGCGCCCGCGGCGCCAAAGGCCGATGAGATCAGCATGATCACGAGTGCCGCGATGATGTGGCTGAATGGAAATGGCCAAATGAGAGTTGCGGCCGAAAGCAGGACGATAAAGCCGACCAGGCGTTTCGTTGCTTGAAATGGCGTTTGCAAGCGGGGGCGGATAACTATTTCCATGCGCTCGAACAGCGGAATTGCTCGGGCGGCCAACCCAGCGAGGTGTCGGGGTGGAAATACATCGCGACGCGAGAATACGCGGGAGAGTTGGACTCTCGCGTCCCAGGATCATTTGGACCGCGGGAAATGCCAGCAGGACGCCAATGAATACTCCCATCCCGGGCACCAGCCCGAGGAGCGCCAGGAGAAGCATGAGGAAACCGAAGGAGCGCTTCTGAAGGCCGCCCAGAAGCCAAGCCAGAGTGACATGATCTTGCGGAGCTTCATCGAGCAGGCGTGCGAGGGCAACGGATGTGGGGACATGAGGTTGCACTGTTTTCTTTAGGCCGACGGTACGGCTGAAGCTGTTCTAAATTGCTCACCTCCGAGCCAGTCTCGACGCCGGGCAGGCGTTTGCACTCTTGGATCGAATGAACCTTCCGGATGAGCGCGCGTTGTACGCCTGCAGTAATCAAAGGAACTGGATTTCATCATGTCGAGCCGCATGCCGCCGATTCCGCCAGATAATCGCAGCAAGAAGGGTCGGGGGAGCGATCCCGAAATGCTCAAAGAGAAGTCGCTAAAGCATGAACATCATGCCAACCCCGCGGAAGAGGGCGAAACTGCGAACATCAAGCAGAACACGACGAACAAGGGTTTTTTCCGGGGCCGCCGGCTCGGTTGATTGAGGCCCGGTCCTGACAGCTGGAAGGATGCGCGAAAGGCATACATAAATGGATAAGGATCGGATCAAGGGCTCGGCCCAGCAAGCGAAAGGTACCGTGAAGGAAATAACTGGCAAGGTCACTGGCGATGCAAAGCTGGAGTCCGAAGGCAAGGCAGATAAGGTCGCTGGCAAGGTTCAGAATGCCATTGGCGGTCTCAAGGACTCGCTTCCAGGCAAGTAGGCTCCGAAGCTTGACCTAACCAAGTCGCTTTAGGCGCGAGCGTGGCCGGACGCGATGCGCCACCGCCGGATTGTCGTAAGGAAGCTAGGCGACTACTCTGCCGGCTCGCGCCATACGGAGGGCCAATCCATGAGCGCTACCGACCCGATCGTGACGTTTGTTCTGATTCTCGCAATCGGCATCGTCGCCGGCATTCTTTTCGACCGGCTGGCTGGCCCGTCCTGGCTCGCCCGCCAGTTTGCCGGATCGACCCGCGGAATCATCACGAGTGCGCTAGTGGGTATTGCCGGCGCGTTCGTCGGCTATCACGTCGCTGTGATGCTTGCGCCCGGCGGCGGGCTGGTGACGTCGATCATTGCGGCGGCGGCTGGCGCTGCTGTGCTGCTGTTCGCTTGGCGGCTGGCTAAGTAATGAGAACCCGCGATGCTTTCCTGGAGATGATTCAAAAAGCGTCAACAGATGTTTGCCGGTAATCCAGCAAAAAATGAACCCAGCGTGGGGGGACGCTGGGTTCTTGACTTGCGGCCGAGGGATAGCGCTCGAATTGCGCAACTGCTCGATGGCGCATTTAGCCTCGGTCCCGATTGCAAGTTTCTTGCCATTGCAACATTTGAAATAAGAAATTGGTTCCGCATGTCTCCATACTCTCGACCATCATAGAGTGAGCAATTTTATACAGACCTACGTTAGTCAATGAGCACATGGTTGCTCCGACAATGCTTTGCCGTTCCTGAGGGTCGTCTCTCAACCATTAGATATCTCAAGGAGTGTAGGTCATGGAGACATTTTTTATAGCGCTCGCCGTGATAGCTGGATCTGGCTTTTGCTTTTGGTTATTCGTTATTGAACCACGCTTTCGGCGCACTCCTGACTAAACACGCCACCTGTACCGCCAACCCGCAAAGCGCATTCGTCACGCCGCTTGGCAACCACGCGCCTGAGCGGCGCAGCATTGACGGTTATTGCAGTGTTGCCCCGCAACGCCATTGCCGACACGTCATTCGCGCCCAGGCCGGAAGCCTGGCGCAAGTTTGCTGTCGAGTGGAGCAACAAATTCGTACACATGCCTGGCTGAACCCGCGGGAAATTCCTTTGAACGGGCGAGATTCAGGCGGATGCGTTTCAGAACGTGCGGCCTATGTGGCCGGTCAGAACGCAGTCATCGAGCTCCGCTCGGCGTCATGAATTCGCGGCGCTTCAATTGTTCCAATCGCATCGCGTCCCTGCCTGCAGGATCGCGTTTAAAAGATACTGAATTGGCGAGGATCAGTCAGCGGGTATGAAAGGCAATTTTGCAACCAACGGTCTTCCGGCCAACCATCCCGCAATGAGGCCGACGACCAATCGTTGCAGATTTAATTCGGTTATCGGGGCAACGCCTCCTATCGACCATGACGCAGTCGGCAACCGTGGAGAACGGATGGTGGAAGTGCATCGCTTCTTCGGCGAGCAAGCACGCGAATGGCTCGGTCTCAACTCCTTCGGTACCACGTGAGCAATTTTGAACAGATTTGTCTCCACTTCCGTTTTAGTCTCAATCCGCACACACCTGCGATCGGCAGACCATAGCTATGGCGCTCGACTGCATGGGTTCTCCCGGATGACGGTAGAGGCTGCCAATGAATCTCTCCTCTCACGCCATAAACACGAAAATCAATCGGTTGCAGAATTTGCTGGCCGATTCGGTCGATGAGGCCAAACGTCGAGTGATACAAAGGCTCCTCAACAAAGAAAAAGCCAAGGTTGCCTTGAGATTGCAAAGACGCGACGTTGATGCCGATAGAATGATCGGGAAATAAACCTCAAAGTCGTTCTCCCGAACTCTAATGTTGAGCGCGGAGGGGTTTCGCTGCCAGCGAAGCATTGACCGAGCAGCAACCAGCTTATGTGCGTCCCGCGAGAAGCGGGTGCGCACGTGGCGCAAAATAATCTTTTACCCCAGCGGTCGTAAATTCCGCCATGCAACCCCATATACGAGCTGGAAAATCAAACACGCAACGATTGTAGAAGAATGGCCATGGCTACGAGCTATGTTCTTGGTCATTTAGCGACCAAAGCGGCCTATTTTTCCGTACCGGCGGCGGGAGTTTCGCTCGGGAACGATGCCTCGCACAGGCATCCGATCGAGCGATTTGGAGACGTCGTTGCACATGCAGTCATAGGCGGATTACATGATCGGTACGCACTGTTGGAGCGTGCGCTGGCGATCTGCGAGAACGCAAAGGCGCTCGGGCCAGAGTATCCCGACGCGGCAACCAGTCTGAACAATCTCGCTTGCCTCCTTCAAGCACAGGGCCATCTTCCAGAAGCCCGTCCACTCTTCGAACGTGTGCTGGCGATTCACGAAAAAGCACTCGGCTTCGATCACCCTCAGACGGCGCGCAGCCTCGACAATCTCGCCAGCCTACTTCAGCAACAAGGCGACCTTACGGGAGCACGGCGGCTCTTCGAGCGCGCATTGGCGATTAACGAGAGCGCACTCAGCCCCGAGCACCCGAATTTCAATCGGGTGCGATGCAATCTGGCCCGCCTACTCCTTGCCATCGGCCAACCGACCGAGGCGCTCGTGCTCGCGGAGAGCGCTCTCATGGCCCACGACAAAATTCTCGGACCAAACCAGCCGTGGACCCAGGACAGCGCATGCGTCACTGCCCATGCACTCGACGTTCTTGACCGCAGCGAGGAGGCCGCAGCGCTGCGGAAGCGGTATGGGCTCACGGGCGCCTGAGAGGCCGAAGCCTTCTTGAGCCTTCGTTGCTATACCTTGCAATCTCGTGCGCGCAAATCCACACGCAACATAGCCTCCATGTCGCGCGTTCTCTGACGAGCAGCACATGACCCCCTCTCAAGGCCGACACAGCGACGATCATGTTCGCCCACCAGAAAGACGGCAAGATTCGCGTCATTTTTACCGGCTGGCGTCCAGACCGTTGATGAAAACAATTGGAATAGTCGTGGTCCGGGCAGTCGCTTTTCGTCGTGCGTGCCCATTACCCAGATGGAGTCCGTACACAATGAACTGATTTCTTCGATCTTTGAGTGAGCAATTTTATACAGATTCCTTCGGACCTTGGGCCTACCGTGTCTCCAAGGGGCAAGGAGCGAGATCGCGGAGATGCCGCTTGCGGTTCCGACCGAGGAGCGCCCATGACTGACACCACACACGCCGAGCAACTTCAAAAGACAATCGCTGGCGAATTTTATTTCGGGACGATGTGTCGTGAGACCAGGCGACGGATTGCGATCTCGACTGATACGAGCGAAGGGAAACTGAGATATTCACAGTCGGGCGAGACGATCGTGTCCTGTCATCACTGTCGCAAGACTCATCGGCTCAACAATCGTGATATATTCTCTTTTCAGCAAGTCGGATGGGAGTGACGATCTCGATCAATGATGACCGCCAATCGGGCAGGAAAAGAGGCCCTCAAGCAACTATTGGACAAGCTCCCTGTAAACCAAGCAGACTGAGCGATTTTATACAGACGTAGGGATATGAAGGGCTCAGACTAATACGAGCCGGTCACGCGAGGTTACCGCTGGGAGCGGTTTATGTAAGGGTCTTGCCGGCGACCCTGGCTTTCGAAAACCGCAAAACCGTTGACGACCCTTAGGAGGATACTGATGAAATTTCGCCCGCTTCACGACCGCGTTGTCATCGAGCGTATCGATGCCGAAGCAAAGACCGCCGGCGGCATAATCATTCCCGATACTGCTCAGGAGAAGCCGCAGCAGGGCAGGGTCATCGCCGTAGGACCCGGCGGTCGCGATGAGAGCGGCAAGCTCATCCCGATCGAGCTTAAGATCGGCGACCGCATCCTGTTCGGCAAATGGTCGGGCACCGAGGTCAAGATCGACGGGATCGAGTATCTCATAATGAAAGAGAGCGACGTTATGGGAGTTCTGGTCGAGGCCGAAGCCAGGAAGAAGGCTGCCTGATAGCGCTGCCCGAGGTTTTATCCTGAAGGTGACCGCGAAGCGTCCTGCTTTGAAGGCGTAGAAGATATCGGATCGATAATCTTCATCGTTCGGGCTCGACCGAGGGTCGTTTCCGGAGATGAGGTTCAACAGGAAGGAACACTGAGATGTCTGCCAAGGAAGTGAAATTTTCGGTCGACGCGCGCGACAGAATGATGCACGGCATCGACACGCTCGCCCACGCGGTACGCGTGACGCTTGGTCCCAAGGGCCGCAACGTCCTGCTCGACAAGTCGTTCGGTGCACCACGCATGACCAAGGACGGCGTGACTGTCGCCAAGGAGATCGAGCTCGAGGACAAGTTCGAGAACATGGGCGCGCAGATGGTGCGCGAGGTCGCCTCGAAAACCTCCGACCAGGCCGGTGACGGCACGACCACGGCAACGGTGCTGGCGCATGCGATCGTCAGGGAGGGTGCCAAGGCGGTCGCTGCCGGCATGAACCCCATGGATCTCAAGCGCGGCGTCGATCTCGCAGTCGAGACCGTCGTCGCGGACCTCCAGAAGAACTCCAAGAACGTTACCTCGAACGAGGAGATCGCCCAGGTCGGCACCATCTCGGCGAACGGCGATGTGGAGATTGGCCGTTTTATCGCCGATGCGATGAAGAAGGTCGGCAACGAAGGCGTCATCACGGTCGAGGAAGCAAAATCGCTCGAGACCGAGCTCGAAGTGGTCGAAGGCATGCAGTTCGACCGCGGCTACATCTCGCCCTATTTCGTCACCAATGCGGACAAGATGCGGGTCGACATGGAAGACCCGTATGTCCTGATCTACGAAAAGAAGCTTTCGGGACTGCAAGAGCTGCTGCCGTTGCTGGAAGCGGTGGTGCAGGCGAGCAAGCCGTTGCTCATCATTGCCGAGGACATAGAGGGCGAGGCGCTAGCCACCCTCGTGGTGAACAAGCTGCGCGGCGGCCTCAAGGTCGCAGGGGTCAAAGCCCCGGGCTTCGGCGACCGCCGCAAGGCCATGCTCGAGGACATTGCAATCCTCACCGGCGGCACGATGATTTCCGCCGACCTCGGCATCAAGCTCGAGAACGTAACAGTCAACATGCTTGGACGCGCCAAGAAGGTGATGATCGACAAGGAGAACACCACGATCGTCAGCGGCGCGGGCAAGAAGGCCGACATCCAGGGGCGGATCACCCAGATCAAGGCGCAGATCGAGGAAACCACCTCCGACTACGACCGCGAGAAGCTGCAGGAGCGGCTCGCCAAGCTCGCCGGCGGTGTCGCGGTGCTCCGCGTCGGCGGCGCGACCGAGATCGAGGTGAAGGAGCGCAAGGACCGCGTCGATGACGCCATGCATGCAACCCGCGCCGCGGTCGAGGAGGGTGTGCTGCCCGGCGGCGGCGTTGCGCTGCTGCGCGCCATCAAGGCCCTGGACAAGCTCAAGGTCCACAACGACGATCAGCGGACCGGCATTGACATCGTCAAGAAGGCACTCTCCTGGCCGGCACGCCAGATCGCGATCAACGCCGGGGAAGATGGCTCGATCGTCGTCGGCAAGATCCTGGACAAGGACACCTACGCCTTCGGCTTTGACGCGCAGACCGGCGAGTACGGCAATCTGGTGTCGAAGGGCATCATCGACCCGACCAAGGTCGTGCGGACCGCGCTGCAGGACGCAGCCTCCATCGCGGGTCTGCTGATTACCACCGAGGCTATGGTTGCCGAGCTACCGAGGAAGCAGAGCCCGGCGATGCCGGGCGGTCCCGGCGGAGGCATGGGCGGAATGGGCGGCATGGACTTCTGAGGCGCTCGATCGATCATGAAAAACAAAGAAGGCCGGTGCCCACTCCGGCCTTCTTTGAAACCTGACAGGAGTACCCAAAGATAACCTCACGTGATGCGATCAATTCGCATCTATATCTTTCGTTGAAGCCGAGTGTATTATGGCACTAATCGACCGTATTCGCTCTGATCTCGGGCTTATCGTATAAAATCACGTTCAACAAAGAATTATGGACTTCAAGTTTACCGTTGTATTCGATGAAGCCCAATTTGCGGAACTTGTTCATGAAAAAGCTCACGCGCGATCGGGTCGTGCCGATCATCTCCGCCAGGGTTTCCTGACTAAACCTGCCCACGATCGGCTCCGGCTTGCCCTCCTTGCCGAAATTTGCAAGCAGAAGGAGAAGTCGAGCAAGGCGCTTCTCGCTCGAATTGAACAGTTGGTCGATCAAGTCCTCTTCAATTCGACTGTTCCGCGTCAATAGATACGCCATGAACAGTTCAGAAAACTCCGGCTCGCTATGAACGGTAGCGATCATCGTTGCCTTTTCCAAGCGCGTAAGCACGCACTCATCGATCGCTCTCGTGGTGGCGATACGCAGCGGATGGCCATTTAGACATCCTTCGCCAAAAAACTGACCTGGCCCCAGGATCGCAACCACCGCTTCCTTGCCTTGCTCGGAGACGACAGTGAGCTTGACCTTGCCTTGTTGGATGTAGAAGACCGCGTCCGCCACCTGTCCCTGCGAAAAGACAATTTGATCCTTCCGATATTTGGATATCGTTTTTCCCTCGCCCACCTTGGCGAGAAACGTTTTGGGATCGAACGAGGTCTTGCCTGTTTTTCTCAAAAGCCGGTCGCTCCTTTTCAGGTCAAAGAGTACACAGGCGAGCGTTCATAGCACATTCCGACGCAAAAGTGAATGCCCTGGCCTCCCACGCCGCGCCGCAGTCAAGGTAATGACCCTTCGCGATCCCGCTCCTCTGCGGCGGCCAGGTCCTCCGGATCAATTATGTGCATCTCCCATGAGCCACGCTCCGCGCCGGGCAGAAAGATCGCAGTCATCACGCGGCGGTAGGCCAGGAAAGACAATCCTTCAATGAGCTCTTCATCGGTTACAACCCGGTAGTCTCCTGCAGGCGAAGCGTGCTCGGCGCCATTGAGCAGGAACGGTCGCCTGAAGGTGGCGGTGGTTGTGGTAGTGCGGGTTGTCATCGTTGGCATTCCCGTCCGGGCCTTCGCCAACTTCACGGAAATGGGCGAATGCCACTGGATATGAGAAAGGATCGACCATACATGTAGTGACCCACTCGACGATGGACAAGCAAGAGTCACTGAGAACCAGTGACCATAGGATCCCCATGCTCGACTCGCAGCATTATCGCGCCAAGGCGGCAGAGTACCAGGATCGTGCAAGCACGACGGATAATCTCGAGGAGATCCGTGAATTCAAGAACCTGGAGCGAACGTTCGGCGAGTTGGCTGACAACGCGGAGTGGATGGAGAAAAATTCGGAAAAGATCGTGCATGCACCGGGCAAAGGTATCCATCATCGATGATCTGAAGCGGAGGCCGCTATCACCTCATTTTGCAAATGGGGTCCGTTGGAGGCAACAAAATTATTGGTCAATTTTATACAGACACCGTTCGGCTTCACCCCTACCCATACGGCCGTAACGGCCAGGAATTGCAAAAATGAAAATTGCCCAGATCGCGCCGCTCATGGAGAGTGTGCCGCCGCGGTTCTATGGCGGGACCGAGCGAATTGTTGCCTACCTCACGGATGAGCTGGTCCGACTGGGTCATGAAGTGACCTTGTTCGCGAGCGCGGACTCCGTTACCGCTGCCAAGCTGGTGAGCTGCGCGTCCATAGCATTGCGCCTCGACAGCAATGTCCGCGACGCAACCCCGTATTACATGCTGATGCTCGACAGGGTCCGCAAGCTCGCGGAAGAATTCGACATTTTGCATTTCCACATCGATCAGTTTCATTTTCCGCTTTTTGCCCACATGGCAGATTGCACGGTGACAACTCTTCATGGCCGGCAGGACCTTCCTGATCTCAAGCCGCTCTATATCGGATTTAGCGAAATGCCGCTGGTGTCGACCTCCAATGATCAGCGGCGACCGGTTGCCACGGCCAACTTCGTCGCGACCATACATCACGGTATTCCCACTGACTTGCACACCCCCATTTACAATCCGCGTGGCGGCTATGTCGCGTTTCTCGGCCGAATCTCGCCCGAGAAGCGGCCCGATCGCGCCATCCGGATAGCGCGGGCGCTTGGCATTCCCCTGAAGATCGCAGCCAAAGTGGACAAAGTCGATGAAAGCTATTTCCGCGAGAAGATCGCACCGCTGCTGAAGGAGCCGGGGGTCGAGTTCATCGGCGAGATCAACGAGCGAAGCAAGACCAAATTCCTGGGCGATGCGCTGGCCCTCTTGTTCCCGATCGATTGGCCGGAACCGTTCGGCTTGGTCATGATCGAGGCAATGGCGTGCGGCACGCCCGTCCTGGCTTTCCGCCTTGGTTCCGTTTCGGAGATCATCGACCAGGGCGTCACGGGCGCCATCGTAGATACGACGGGTGAAGCGGTGAGGATGCTGCCGCGAGTAATTGCGCTCGATCGCCGCGCCGTTCGGCGACGCTTCGAACAACGATTTTCCTCCGCGCGGATGGCCAAGGACTATGTTGCGGTCTACCGCTCGTTGCTCAAGCGGCCCACCATGTCCGAGCGCGAGACGGTCGTGCCCACAAGACAATCGTTTTTAGAAAGAGAGGTGAACTGACAAGTGCTTCATACCGCGACCACAAATGGTACTGGCGCGGAGCGATTGGCCTCTCGAACTGAGATTTCACGCATGGCATCACCCTGATGTCCTGCGTTGCAACCTGATCGGAACCAAGGTGCATGGAAACCTCTTGCAGATGGGGCGGGCCACCGTGAGGCTACGTGTTTTTTGATCCTATCGGATCGGCGTGATGCCCGCCGCCGCTACAGCCGCGGCGTTGCTTTCGATAAGGCTGTATTGTACGCGCACGGATCGAGCGGGCTCTGAGCGAAATAACTCTTCGACGCGGATCGGCAACATGCCAACCTGTCATCAGCCATTCGCCTCTATGTCCTGGATTTTTTCGCGATCAGCACCAGCGCGGAGCGCGGGCATGCTTGCAAAAATACGGCAAGCGGCCGGTGTTCCAAAATCCGCTGCTACTTGGCAAGTGATCCAATCGTCAGTGAGTCCGCTGCACCCCAGTCAACAGACATTGGCAGGCATTCTGAGGAGGGCTCTTTCGTGCCATTAGCCGACATATGCAGTGCAGCAAATGCTCCTAATGATGTTTCAGCGCCGCCCCTCCTGAACGGTCCGGATTGGCTAACGGCCGGGAGGCACCAGCCGCTTCGCCTCCTTCCAGACGCAGTGGCTCAACGTTCACGTCGACTCTCCGCTGCTGCAGCGCATCGCCCTCCCGATCACCATAGGCTCGGTGCGCTATCCCGGCATCAAAATCCACGAGACCCGCATCATCAGGCTGCTGGAAGTTCTCTTGCACGGCGGCACCTACGTCGGCTGCTGGACTGCCAAGGAGAGTTTTTGTTAAACATCCTTCGGGCTAGGATCTTAGACGATCAACTCCATGGTTCTCGTCCGTTGCCATCTTGGGACTTGTGGCCGCAAAATGCGGGTACTCCGACGGTCCCATATAATTCGACTTTTGGAAACGCTCGACGAGGCATCGTCTTGCCCAACTTATGAATATGTCGGTAAATTGAAATACGGCTCCTCTGGGAGTGTTTGCGCTTGCCCACAATCGTCCCTGATGCGCTTCAATAATCGAACGGCAGATCGACAGCCCCATTCCCAAGCCGCCGGGCTTGGTGGTGTAGAAGGACTCGAACAACCGGTCGGCGCTCTCGGGAGCCAGCCCTGGTCCCGAATCGCGCACGGCGACAAGCACACCTTCCGATTCTCTTTTTTCTGGGTGCTGATCAGCAATTCTCGGGGCCCCTTGCTCATTGCGCTCATCGCCTCAATAGCGTTGATCAACAAATTGAGAATCACTTGTTGCAGCTGCACCCGATCACCCCGAACGGATGGCAGGCTCCCCGCTAGCTGTGCTTACCTTTTTCTTTTTCAGCAAACTCAGGCCGGCGGAATCGGCCGACAGGGCCTCCAGGATTTTCTCGGCCAGCGTTTGCAGAATGGTGCCCGGCGAGTCCGCCAGCTCGCTGACCAGCGCCACGAGCGCGCGATTCTCCTTCTCGTAATCGGGCGGCCGCCATGGGCGACGATGCAGTTCCTCCGTGCGGAGGATCGATTCCAGAGGAGCCGCGCCATTTGGAATTGAAGCCTCAAGAGCAATGTCACTTTTCGATTTGGCAGACTTCATCATGTTCCCAACTCCTCCATGGCGGACGTCTACACGGAACCGAGTGCTAAGCTGGCCCTGTTCCCTGCCACGCGGGTTGCTCATCAAGGGCAAGCCAAATCGAGTTCCTCTCCGTTCCAACCAGAGATCAACTTCCGACCTCCATGCGCGGGCCGACAAGGCGGTCGCGGGCCTCGCCCCCGGGGAACCCGAACGTCAGCATGATCCGCCCGCCCGCCCGCGCGCAAGAACTCCGGGGAAGTAGATAACGTCCGGCTCGGCAATCATGTTCCCGCACTGCAGGCGCGAGATCAGGCGCCCCCCGCGCCCCGGCGGCCGGAATAACGCATGGGCGGTGCCATGGCACTGGCAGCGGTTCGGGCCGAGCAACTGCCGCCAAAGAGGCGGATAGCCGGTTGCGCTGCACATCCAAGGTCTCCTTCGGGTCAAAAGCAGCGACCCCGATCGGCCCAGAGCCGAGCCTACGTCTGCACCACTCCCGAAAGCTACCCGAATTCAGCGGATTAGGCATCCGGTGCCTGATGCGCTTGCCATCGCTGAGCAAAGTCTGAAGTATTTGGGCAGAGCGGACATTGCTCTGCCCGATTGCTACCGGCGCTTTGTGCCAGAACCGGTCGTGAGCAGATGCAGCAATGCGCACGCCAGGGGTCACTCGATCACTCGCCTTGAACCTTCTGATCGGCCAGCGCGACAAATTTGTCGGGCGACATCACCGACGGCCGATAAGCGGTGGCAACGGGGTAATCATGGGGACCATCCACCCGTTCTCAGTGTTTGTTTCGACGCGATTCCTCCCTGACAACCGGGACATGGCATGACAAATCGATGCACGACGGCCCAATCCACAGAGGTAGTCCGGCGATGGGCACCTCCCGCGATTGTGACGCTCGCGGCCACGGCCGCCCTGACGGTGCTGACTGCGGCTCCGCCCGCCGACGCCGCGCCCCGCCAGGCCCGTCCCGAGCATACCACCGAGGGGGCGGCCCCGCGCGACGCGGGCGAGCCGATCATGGCGATCGTATCGATCAAGAGCCAGAAGGTGACCATCTACGACGCCGACGGCTGGGTCCTGCGCGCGCCGGTGTCGAGCGGAACTGCGGGACGCGAGACGCCAGCCGGCGTTTTCAGCGTCGTGGAGAAGAACAAGGACCATCGCTCGAGCCTCTATGACGATGCCTGGATGCCGCACATGCTGCGCATCACCTGGAACGGCGTCGCGCTGCACGGCGGGCCGTTGCCCGGATATGCGGCCTCGCACGGCTGCGTGCGGATGCCCTTTGGCTTTGCGGAGAAGCTGTTCGACAAAGTCCGCATCGGCACGCGTGTGATCATCTCGCCGAGTGACGCGGAGCCGGTCGAGTTTTCCCATCCGGCGCTGTTCGTTCCGAAATCTGAGGCCATCGCGGCCGCGCCGGCGCGCGCCGAAACGCTCGCCCGCGAAAGCGGACGAGGCCACCAAGCTAGCTCAACAGACGAAGAACGCTGCCGCCCTTGCGGTGAAGGAGGCGGCCCCGCTCACGGCGGCGCTGCGCAAGCTTGAATTGGCCAAGACTGGCGCCGATGCCGCGCTCGCGGTCGCAGAGAAGGCGCTCGCCGCCGCCAAGACCGACCAGGCCAAGGCACGAGCCGAGGACCAGAAGCAGAAGGCCGCTGCGAAAGTCGAGGAACTGCAGACGCAGCTCGACGCCGCCAAGGCCAACGCGAAGTCCAAGCTCGACGCTGCCGCGGCGGCCCAGGACGCCGCCAAGGCGGCCGAGACCAAGAAGGCCGGCGCCGTCAAGGCGGCAAGCGAGGCAAAGCTGGCGCTCGAGCCGGTCTCGGTCTTCATCAGCCGCGCGACGCAGAAGCTTTACGTGCGGCGCAACACGCATAAGCGGCTGCCGGACGGGGGCGAGGTGTTCGATGCGACCATTGAGGTTCCGGTCACGATCCGCAATCCCGACAAGCCGATCGGCACGCATGTGTTTACGGCCGTGGCGCGCACCAACGGGGGCCTGCGCTGGACCGCGGTCACGATCGACAGCGGGGACGTCGCCAAGGCCGCGCTTGACCGCATCACCCTCCCGCAGGATGTGCTCGATCGCATCGCGCCAACCGCATTGCCGCGGTCCTCGCTCATCATTTCGGACGAGCCTCTGCACCGCGAGACCAACTATCGCACGGAGTTCGTCATTGCGCTGAACAACCAGCCGCAGGGCGGCATCATCAACCGCCCGCGCTCGCCCGATCTCCGCGTCGCGCGCCGTGACGACGTCGGCTTCGGCTGGGGTGGCTGGGGTTTCAAGCGCTGGTGGTGAAGACGCGGCGCGTCGCGAGCAGGCCGCATGGCACGCAGGGAATGCGCAATGGCGGTCGGCCCTGTTCCCTGCTGAGCGCATCGGTGGTCAAGCATCGCTACAACCCGCTGCGAAATTGCTTCCGACGCTCGCCGCGCGTGCGGAGCGACCCCAAAGGGGTCACCGTTCCCACTCCTCCTCAGCTTCCCGCCTCACGGCCGGCGCACTAGGTATTCTAACAAACGTCTGCCGGCCTGCAGCTAGCAAATCTGGCGACGATGCACCATGAACCGCTTGTTCCACGTGAGTGGTTCGGGAAGGCGTCCATGCAAAGGATCAACGTCCTGAGTATTCAGCGCATCAGCGCCGAAGATCGAGCGAAGATTGAGGCAGTCGATCCGGTGATCGAATTGACCGACGCCGGGGGCTGGTATGACGGGGAAATTCGCGAAACGTGGCCTGCCTTCACCACGACACGCTACTTGGCACCAGGCGCCGCGGGCTCGGGGACCCGCGAGGAACGCGATCGCCTCCTCGCCGAAGCTGAAGTAATCCTTGGTGGCTGGCCATTTCCGCTCGATCTGCGCGCTAGGGCACCGAGGTTGAAATGGTTTCATCAGCGCCCCGCGGGCGCCAGCAATCTGCTCGCGGGCGATCTATGGGGCAGCCGCGTGGTGGTGACAACCTCACGAGGTTCGGGCAATACGCTGGCGATGGCGGAATACGCGGTGGCCGGTATTTTGCACTTTGCCAAGGGCCTCCACCGCGCCGCGGTCGATCGGGGAGCGGGCGTGTTCGACCATCGCGCATATCGACCGCTTCTATTGGAAGGTAAGACTGCGTGCGTCGTGGGCGGCGGCGGAATCGGGCTCGATGTCGGTAAACTCTGCGCCGCCCTCGGCATGCGGGTCGTCGGCACCCGCCGCCACCCGCACCCAGACCGGCCCCTGCCACCGGGATTCAGCGAGCTTGGCGGCGCCGGGGATCTCGATCGGTTCTTGCCGGAGAGCGATTTCGTGGTGATCTGCTGCCAATGGACACTGGAGACGACCCGTCTCTTCGACAAGGACCGCTTTGCTGCGATGAAGGCGGGGGGCGTGCTCATCAACGTCGCCCGGGGTGAGATCGTCGACGAGGAGGCCCTCGCCGACGCGCTTCAGCGCGATCATTTGCGCGGCGCAGCGCTCGACGTTTATGTCGGCGAATTCGAGCACACGCCGATGTCACGGCTCTGGTCCGATCCCAGGGTACTGATCACGCCGCATATCTCGTCTGCCAGTGATCAGGACCGTCATGGCGCCACCAATCTCTTCTGCGACAATCTGCGCGCCTATCTCGAGGGCGGGCCGCTCCGGAATGTCATCGATTGGGAACGGGGTTATTAAAAGCTAGCCGGCGCCACGATACTACGATCAAATGCGCGTCTCGCCGATCACACCGTGACCGACGGCGGTCGAGCGTGGCAAGAACGTCGCGATCGACACGGCAGCCATTCGCGGGCGCGCCGCCTGCGCTGTACTACTCCGCCGCTGCGGCGATCTTGGCCGGGCGGAAGGCGGGCATGACCTCCTTCGCGAATCGATCCAGGTCTTCCAGCTGGACCTCGAGGGGGGTCCCCAGCGGCGTGGCGCACACCACCCGGTCGACGCCCGGATAGCGTTTTTCGACGGCCTTCAATTGCTCGATGATGTCGGCTGGCGTACCGGTCAGGAAGCCGCCGGCCTTCACCGCGTCCTCGACGCGCGGCAATTTCGTCGTGGCGGCGAGCCGTGGATCGCGCATCGCGGCGATCTGCTCGTCGGTCAGCGCACGCACGAGGCGCAACTCGCCGAACATCTTCATGTTCTCCTCGTAGTGTTTGGCCGCCTCGCTCATGCCGTCTTCGCGGCTCTTCGCGATGTGAAACTGGAAGCCCAGCGCAAGCCGCTCGCCGAGCTCGAGCTCGATGCCGCGGCGCGCATAGGCGGCCTGGAAGCCGATCATGTGCCGCTCGACGACGCCGCCCTCGGCAGAGCCGCCGCCGATGATGCCGCAGATGCCGTGCTTGGCCATGAAGTCGAAGCCCCGCTCCGAGCCGCTCTGGATCGGCTGCCAGCATTCGACCGGCAGGCGCTCCGGCGCCGGCACCAGCGTGATCTCCTTGAGCGTATAGCCGCGATACGGCACCTCCGGCGGGATCGTATAGTACTTGCCCTTGTGCGAGAACGGCTTGCCCTCGAACGCCTTGAACAGGATATCAACGCCTTCCTCGAACAATTCGCGGTTGGCCTTCTGGTCGCGCAGCGGCGCGCCGAACGTCTCGACCTCGCGGGTGTGATAGCCGCGCGCGACACCGAAGATCACCCGGCCACCAGTCAGGATGTCGGCCATCGCATAGTCTTCCGCGAGGCGCAGCGGGTGCCACATCGGCACGACGTTGAAGCCGCAGCCGATGCGCAGGTTCTTCGTCACCCCGCACAAGTGCATCGCCATCATCAGCAGATTCGGGATCAGCTCCGTGCCTTCCGGCTGGAAATGGTGCTCGGCCATCCAGAACGTGTCGTAGCCGCGCTCATCCATGCACTTGGCGTACTCGACGACCTTGTGCAGCGCGCCGCCCAATTCCGCTTGCGAATAGCGGCGCTCGTTGATCGGGGTGCCGGCGTACCCCAGATTCTCCATGTCGACTGTGCCGTAATAGGAGCTATCGAATTTCGTGATCATCGCATGTCCTCGCAGATGCCGGCGTCGACTGTCACGCGCGTCGGCGGTTTCGTCTAGCGGAAATCTCACGCTGCTGCTGCAGGCGGCGCCGGGGCCAGCGGATTGGCGGGTATCAAGTCAGGGCTCGCCGCAAGGGCGGAGCATGCTGCCAGGTTGGTGCCTTCGAGCCGGCCCAGTGGGACGTGCCGAGTTCCCCCCTTTTGGCGGCAGGCTGATGCCATCGGCGGGCATCCCACTCAGACCATCATTTGTGCGGTCTATCCAAGCTCGCGTCGCGCGCCCGCGCCCATTTACGCGCGCGAATAGAGACGATCAGGGAGGAGGACGCCAATGAAACTTCCTCGCCGCAAATTCATGCATATGACAGCGGGTGCTGCCGCGCTGCCGGCGGTCTCGCGCTTCGCCTGGGCGCAAGCCTATCCGACGCGGCCGGTCACAGTGATCGTTCCGTTCGCTCCCGGCGGGGCGAGCGACGTGGTTGGCCGCATCGTCGGTGAGTAACTCTCGCGCACGCTCGGGCAACAGTTCATCATCGAGAATGTGGCCGTGAGACCGCGCAAAGCGGTTGAAAATCCAGCCTGAGCGCTGGCTGCTCCTAAATGCGCACAAGGATGACCAGGACGAGGACCAGGACGAGAACGAGCATCACGATGAGTGGCCACACCTTTACTCCCATTACCAACGGCTCATAGAACAAATAGTAGCCGGCTAGTCCTCCAACGACCGTGGTAAGAACAAGAATGACGGCAACCCACCGGACTTCGTTTGCATTCAAGCCGAACATTGCGGGGTTGCTATATCACACGATCCTGGTGATCGCGACGGCGCCTGCGGCGCGCGAATGCGGGGGCGGCCCATCTTTCGGTGGTCCCCCTCCAACAAATACGGTGAGCAGTTCTTCAAGGATTTTCTTGCCGATTGGGAGCAGCATGGGCCGCAAGTCATTGTAAAGATGAGGAATGAGCGGCCGGATTTATATCTGAAGGTTGCTGCTGCCATTGTTCCGAAAGAGCTGCACATTACGTCAAAAGGTGTTGCCGACATGAGCGACGAGGACGTGCTGCGGATCATTTAATCTTCACGTTCGGGAGGGGCTGGGATTGCCGGTGCTGCGTCGCACAACGACCGTCCGCTCAGGGTCATTTTCGTCGGAGGCGATCGGGGCCGGGGCCAGTCTATGTCCGCAGTACCTCCAATCGCGTCCGAACCTTCGCACCGCAGGAATGCTGCACCGCAGCGGGCAGCGCTGAACTTGCCAACAGTTCCGCGCGATGGTGAAACTCAATCAGATGGTCTCAATTCCTGACGCAACCATCGGAGTGAGGGCATGGTGAAAAAGCAGGGGGCCAAGCGCTGGCCGTGGAACAAGGGCCTTGAGGTTGGCAAAAGGGACGGCTTCACGCCGCTCAGGTGAAACGGATTCGGAACCTTCTCGCAAATCGTGGCGTCCCCGGGCTCAGAGATTTGGCTCTCTTCTCGACGGCAATTGATACCATGTTGCACGGACAAGACCTGCTCCATCTCGTTGTCGGGGATGTGCGGCGTCGCGATGGTTCAATACGTCCTGTTATTGAGGTTGCGCGCGCGAGGGGAATGCCGCCAGTGCAATGCGCCTTGTCCAACGCATCCACAAAGGCGCTTGAGAAATGGATCACTGCGTCCGGCAAAAAGCGCACCGATTATCTATTTCCTGGCCGTGGCGTTGAGGGCCGTCATCCGATGGGTCAGCGGCAATTGAACCGCCTGCTGAAGCTCTGGGTGGTTGAGGCGGGCCTCGATCCTAGGGATTACAGCGTAGAGTTGTTACGCCGGACGAAAGCTCTCCACATTTTGAAAGGCACTGGTGATTTGCAGACAGTTCGAGCGCTGCTGGGCCATGCAAGAATTGAGAGCACAGCGAGATATCTCGGTCTCAAAACAAAGGCTGACCCAATCGAGGTCTGTCGGGCCTTCGATATCTGACGCTGTCGGCGCCCACAGGTTCCCGACCGATTGGAGGCTGACTGTCCGTCGTGTTGGTCGCGAAAAACGTGTAACCTCATGCCCTTGCGCAATGGCGCGGTAGGTTCGCCGTGGACCATGGGTGGCGGTCCAGGACCACGCACGCACGCTTTTCCGCAGCACCTCAGTAAAGCGGACCCTCCAGCGGCGGGGCTGACGGTCTCTTTCGTGCCAAGCGGTCATTCGGCATCACCGTGATCGGTAATGGGGCTGCGGCTTCGGGCTGTCGTCGAGTAGATTGGCTTAGGGGCGGGCCAAGGAGGAGGCTGGTGCCCTAACGACGGTTGGTTTGCCCACCATTGTCTACCTCGATACCAGCAGCGCCCCCAACAACCTGACCCAATTCCTCCTCGCTCAGCACTCCGCTTCCTTTCCCGGTCTTCTTGGTCTGCGGATAGGTTGACGAAGACGCCTTCGGCTCTTTCCTTGGATCTTTCTCGCTCATGAGTGTCTCCTGCGTTGGTCCTGGTCGCGGCCCCTGCGGTCGGCCGAAGCGCGACGCTATCATACCCCAATTACATTCGGCTGTGACGTAGGTCACATAGGCATCCCACACTGGCCGATAAGCTTTGGCTTTCAAAATCAGGCACTTGTTACAGTGTGGTGCTTTGTGGGAGGTCGATCGTCTTGGGATCGTCGAGCTTCGGGACACCGTCGGTCAAAACCAGCGTAATCAATGCGCTTGCACCAGGTCTGCTTTTACCCCAGTCACCTGACCTTGGCGGTGCGGACCGGCACTTCGGGTTGGTGCCAAAAGCGGACTGGATCGCCTCGATCGTGGTGATCGCGCTCTCGCCGATGCTGTCGACAGTGGTGATGCAGGACCGCGTCGCCGCGCCGTCGACATGCACGGTGCAGGCGCCGCACAGCGCCTGGCCGCAACCGAACTTGGTCCCGGTCATGCCGAGCACGTCGCGCAGCACCCACAGCAGCGGGGTGTCGCCGTCGACATCGACCTTATGGGGTGTGCCGTTGATCTTCAACGTGAAAGCCATGGCTGCCTTTCGGTGGCTGGGGCTGATAGGACGCAGCCGGCCGACCTGGACAGCGCCGGCCGGCTGCGTGCATCGATGGGCGCGTGTCGCTCACGGACGAACGCGGATGATCGTCT
The DNA here is from genome assembly GCA_963841705.1 of uncultured Alphaproteobacteria bacterium. Classification (GTDB taxonomy): domain Bacteria; phylum Pseudomonadota; class Alphaproteobacteria; order Rhizobiales; family Xanthobacteraceae; genus VAZQ01. Next base: position 6,083 of record CAWJDY010000016.1, on the reverse strand, counting down.
TCCCCCTGCGTCGCTCGGTCGGGTTCAAGGCGGCGACGGCGTCGTCGAGGGTCGAGACGTTGCCGATGTTCGTCCGCAGCCGTCCGTCACGCACCCGCCGGACGATCTCACTCAGTTGGGCGCGATCGGACACGACAACGAAGTCGACCGCCAAGCCGTCGGCGGGCCGTGCCTCGGTCGGGCCGGCGATGGTCACCAGCGTTCCTCCGGCTCGAATCAGGCCTGCGGACCGCTTCGCGATGTCGCCGCCGAAGACATCGAAAACCAGATCGACTCCGCCGACGTCTTCCAGGGCGTCGTTCTCGAGGTCGACGAACTCCTGCGCGCCGAAGTCGAGCGCCGTCTGACGGTGGGCAGCGCGTCCGGTACCGATGACGTAGGCGCCGGCCTCACGTGCGAGCTGGGTCACCATCGAACCGACTGCGCCGGCCGCGCCGTGCACGAGGACGCTCTGCCCCGCCCGGAGGCGGCCGTGCTCGAACAGTCCCTGCCACGCGGTCAGGCCCGACATCGCCACGCTCGCGCCCACCGTGAAGTCGACGTCGCCCGGCAGCGGCGCGAGGTTGCGTGCCTCGACGGCCACATACTCCGCCAGGGTGCCGCCGCGATACGAGTCCGTGAGGCCGAACACCCGCTGTCCCACCGACAGCCCCGTCGTGCCATAGCCGAGGGCGGTGACCACTCCGGCCAGCTCTTGCCCGGGAATCACCGGCGTCCGGTCACGGCCGAGGCGATCGGTCCAGGTCGAGGGCCACGTCAGCTCATCCCAGGTGAATCCCGACGCATGAACCTGAACGACGACGTCGTTTATCGCTGCCTGCGGCTCGGGCCGCTCCACCAGCGTCATCCCGGCCGTTCCCGCAGCCTGGTCCGTCACCACGATCGCCTTCATGGGAATTGTCTCCTCGGTCATTTGTCTCTTGCATCAACATCGTCGTCGCCAGTTCCGCAAATACGTGCCACGGTCGTTGGCTGTTGGCATCCGACATCGTCGAACGCTTCACCGGAGCAGCACCCAAGTGGTAAAGCCGTGTCTCGTGGCTTTCCAAACCGGTCACAATCTCCCGCAGGCTCGTCGCTCCGCTGAATTGGCCGTACAGCAAGGCGATCAAGCGCCGCTTCGTCGTCAGTTCACGCGCCAACTCGTCGGACCCATACTTCTCAACAATTTGCTCCAGCTCAGACCAAGGCACGTGCTTCAGCAGACTGTGAAATACGCTATTCTGATGCAGCGTGGCGTGGGCTCCTTCTCGTGTCTCGAACGCGGCCAAACGCTCGAAACGCAGAAGAATCCATGCCATGCGCCTTATCAACCAAAATCGAACCGGACAGCCGTGGGTCGATGCTGTTGAAAAAGTCCCAAATTACCCGGCGCCAATTTTCCTGATGTAAAAAAAACTGACCGACGACCGCCGAATTGATGGGCCTCAATCACGTTACCGACGTCGCCGAGAGAGTTTATCTTCAGGCAATGAGGTCCCCCACATCTTTACACGAAAATCGCGTGTACGGCCAAAAGAAATTTTGATCATCAATGCAAAAAGACTTTTTCAACAGCATCGGTCAAGCCCGGCAATGACGGCTGCGCATCATCGGGTCACATGCGCCGATACCGCGAGCCATTTCCCGTTCTGCTTCGCCCAGCAATCGGTGTAGCGCCCGTGCGCCTGCTGTCCGTCCGGCGTGGTGTAACTGAACGCCGCATGGATGATGGCGAAGTCGCCCATGATGCGGATCTTTACATCATGCGCCTGCAGATTCTTGATCGCCACAGGCTTCGCGGTCTGCTCAAGGAAGGCGGGGCGGTCGACCAGCGATTTGTCGGGATTTGAGCAATAGAACTCCGGCGCCAGGATTTCATCGAAGCGCCTAACGTCGGAATTCTGCGCCGAGGCGACGAAGTCGCGATTGAGCGCGGTGAGTTTGTCGATGTCGTTGGTCATTGTTTTTCCTAGTCATCAAACATCTTTGGTGGAACGAAACCGCCGAATTCTCGCTCGATCAGTTCGGCCAGCTTCAGCGGCGTCGGGTCCTCCAGCTTCTGGTCGATTAGGGACTGCAGCGCGTTGCGGAACGAATCCTCGGTGTCAATCGTCTTTGTGAACCCAGCCTGGCGCAGCTTGATGGTGCTCACGAAGGCCCGAGGCCCTTCCCGGGCGCCGTAGGCGAACGCGAAGTCCGCGTGCTGGTCGAGACTCATGCAGTGCAGCAAAGAACATTCCTATTGGAGTTGGGTCTGAGCACCATCCGGGCGGCGTCGCCAGTCGGTAGTCGTGACCAACTTGGTACTCCCCGCTAACACTCGGAAAAAGGCGTAGTTTCAAGGCGACGGTTTGCTACTCGAAGGCAGTGAAACGTCGTTCCGCACTGGCTCCGTTCAAACGAACTGAACGCGCATCCCGCACATACCGAGCATGATCACCGTCGCAACGAGCCCGGCGACGACCGCGCCGCCGACCATGAACCGGTCGGCGAACGCCCTGCTGACGCCATGCGCCATCATGACCCCACGCGCGCCGGCCGAAAGATGCGCGAGGACGAAGAATGCACCGAGCCAATAATGCGGCACGAGGCGGATGTTCCATCTGTCCTTGACGAGTCCGGTGGGCGCGCCCGTCGCGAAGCCCCATCCGGTGTCGATGCCAAGATACGTCCGTGCGAATATGAAGACCGAGTCCATGTGGCCCAGTACGTAAAAGGCGAGGTAGACGCCTGACGCGATCTGGAAGGTGCGAAAGCGGTCGCTGGGGGCCGCGGTCAGCCGCCAAACGAAGAAAAGCCCCGTGCCAACCTGGAAGAGGAAGAGCGCGACCACCAGCGGCTGCAGGATGTCGTTGCGGTACACGTGGCGGAACACTTTCATCACCGCATCGTACGTCCCTTCGCCCACGGGGAACATCAAGTGGTTGGCGATGTGGAGCGCAAGGAAGATCATAACGAGGGCGAGCGCCGACACGCCGTGGGCGACGCGCAGCAGTGCCGGAACGGGGCGAGGCGCGACCATCGCCGGCACGCCGTTGTCGGAGCGCAGTAGCAGCGCGAGCGCGATCGCCCAGCATGCGACCCAGAGCCAGGTGTCGGGCACCGGATCGTGCAGCATGGTGAGAACGACGCCGACGAAGGTGAACAAGGTCGGCGCCGCGATGGCAAGGAGGGCCGTGCGCTTTGCGTGCAATTGCGCCACAGTCGGACGACCGATCTCGCAGAAGGACATCGCGGCGAGCATAGCGATCAGCGGCATCGCAAAGGCCAGGGCAAGGCACGCGGCGGCGCTCAGCCACGATAAGGTAGAGGCACCCGACGCGACGATGTGCGTGACGCTGGTGTTGAAGCCCTCAAGGGCGAAGGGGTAGAGCAGCGCCGCGAGCGGCGGCACCAGCATTGGGAGCCGGCCCATGGTGCCGGTGTCGCCCCCGGTCCTGGAATGAGCTGTGATCGACATGATTCCCCTCTTAGCGTCGCAGGGTCTCCTCACCCCACGACCTGCGCTGTTTGTTGCCGAACTCGGTCGGTCAGCCAGACCGTGAGCATCACCCTCGTTGAACGCCTTACCGGTACGTCCTTCACTAGGAAACGCGGATGGCCGGCCTTTCGGGCGTCTGGCGGATGCGCTCGTTCAGGAAAGGCTACGTCTGAGGACTGAGCCATTGGTGTTGCGCTGTCGCGGCCCGGCTTCCTCTTCGCGGCACGCGGGCATCTACCGGGCCTTTGAGGGTTGGTCAGGGCGTGAGGACAATGGCTCCGCCGGCGTGGCCGCCGGTTGCCTGGGCGAGTGCCTGGGCGGCGTCGGCGAGGCGGTAGCTGGCGGCGATCGGAATCTCAAGCTGCCCGTCCCCGAGTCGCTGCGCGAGTTTGCGCAGCTGGTTTCCGTCCGCGCGGACGTAGATGCTGGAGACCGTGATGCCGCGCTGCTGGCTGGGTGGGTCCGGGGTGATCGTCGCCAGCCGCCCGCCGTCGGCCACCGCCCGGATCGCGCTGGCTGCACCGCCGCGTGCCGCGTTTACCGCGGCGGCCACTCCGTGGCCTCCCGTTATCGCGCGGACCTGTTCGGGCCATTCTTGATCGTGGTAGTCGATGACCTGGCGTGCCCCCAGCGCACTTACCCGCTGCTGGCTTGCGGGGTCTGCCGTCGCGATGACCTCGGCGCCGTGCAACGAACCGAGAGCGACCAGCAAGCCGCCGGTGACTCCGCCGGCTCCGTGGACTAGGAGCTGCTCACCGGCGTGGATGTTCAGCGCGTCGCCGAGAACTTGTTCGGCGGTGAGCGCGGGTATCGGGAAGGCGGCCGCTACCTCCCAGCTGGTACTGGGCGGCTTGCGGGCGAGCAGCCCAGCCGGGGCGATCAGACGGGGCGCCCAGGCGCCCTGGTCTCGCAGCGGCACCGGATGCGTCATCACCGCGTCCCCAGGCGCCCAGTCGCCGACCGCTTGGCCCACGGCCAGCACTGTGCCGGCTGCTTCCACGCCCAACGCCATCGGCGGCTTGGCACCCACGTCCCAGCCGCCGGTACGGACGAACTCATCCCAGTTGGCCACGCCGGCTGCCCTCACCTCGAGCAGTACCTCGTCCCCGGCTAGCGGCCGCGGCTCGCCCGCCTCGATCATCTCAATCCGGGCACCCACCCGGCGAATCCCAGCTACCTGCATCTCTCGTCTCCAAGGCTCGCCCGCCGCGCCGATGCGCGCAAGCATCCGTTAGCTACTTGGCTCGCGAGGTAGGCGCGCGCGAGCGCTGCGCGCACCCGCTGAACACTCTTGCGCAACGCGCACGCGCGCGGGAGTACCGTCAAATTCAGTTGATTCCGACTGGCAGGTTTGAATAGTCGGCAGCTGTCGAGAGCTTGAGCGAATGACGTAAAGATCGGGGTCTCTGAGCATCGTTCGACCAGAGTTGAAGACCAAATGCCTAGATACCGCGAAGACGGTGACCTGATCAGCACCCCCTCAATTTCCGAATGGGATCGTCAGTTCCGTCTCGTTCGTGTCCACCACGAACACCGCGAGGAGCTTGGCCGGCTTCGTGTCGCTGGCATTGGCGCTGACGCTGTGGCGGTCGCCGGGCAACTCGGAGAAGCTCTCTCCGGCCTTGTAGGTCGTCACCGGTCCGTCGTTGACCTGACTGCGGATCGCCCCCTCAAGCACGGTCGCGTAGATGAAGGCGGATTTGGCATGCGTGTGACCAGGCGAGTAGCCGCCGGGGCCGTATTCGACGAGCACACCCTTGATGCTCTTGCCGGGAATATTCGGCAGCTCGTGCTGGTAGACGAGGGTCACCTTGGCGTTCTTCTACTTCGGCGCATCCGCGAGGACGCTGCCGAACGGCAGGGTGGCGACAAGCAGCGAACAGAGGATGCGTTTCATGGAGCCCTATCCTTCAGGTTGGCGGATGCGGGATCAGGCTGCTGCCCGTGAGCGGCGGAGCCATTCGTCGAAACCGATGCGGCCGAGGCGCGCCTCGCCCAACGGCACGAGCGAGTGTTCCTCGACCCGGCCGCCAAAGTATCGGGCCTCGGGGTCGCTCACGACCTCACGCGGGTCGCCGACCGCCTTCAGATAGCGGGAGACGATTTCGTTGAACGGCGCTCGTTCCGGGCCGGCGATCTCGACGATGCCGTTTCGCGGCGCCGCGAGCGCCACATCGGCAACGATGGCAGCAACGTCGTCCGCCGCGATGGGCTGGAACAGGCCGGGCGAAATCCTGACTATGTTTCCATCCGCACTTGAAGCGGCGATGGCGCCGAGGAATTCCAGGAACTGGGTCGAGCGGATAATGGTGTAGGGGATGCCGGAGGTCTCGATCAGTTTCTCTTGGGCGACCTTGGCGCGAAAATAGCCGTTGTCGGACCGGTCGGTTCCGACGATGGATAGCGCGACGTGGTGCCGGACGCCCGCTGCGGCCTCCGCCGGGAGAAGGTTGCGCTCGGAGGTCTCGAAGAATTCCAGCACCGCCCTGTCTTCAAATGAGGGCGAATTGGCGAGGTCGATCACCACCTGCGCGCCGGCCATGGCCTCCTTGAGCCCCTCGCCAGTGATGGTGTTGACGCCGGTATTGGGCGAGGCGGCGACGACCTCGTGGCCGTCCTG
>CAWJDY010000015.1:0-37141 GCA_963841705.1 uncultured Alphaproteobacteria bacterium | reverse complement strand
ACAAGTTGCGGAAAGCCCTGACGCGCAACAGCAACGGTATGCTTCGGGCCCGCTGGCGCATGCGCTGGATTTGGTGGCGGAATCGATCAACCCAGCCTGCTTAGTGCTTTACACACTGGACGAGGTCGCGACCATGTTTCGCGTAAGCACGCGCACCATGAAAAAGCATGTGCGGCAGTATCCCTTTTACCGCGTTCTTGGTGGCCGTAAGCTGTTCACCCCCGCCGATATCAAGGCTCTTTATGAGGCCCTGAAATGCCCCTCAAGCTCAAACGAAAACCCGGCCGCCCGCACTGGTATATGCATGGCACCGTCCGTGGCATCAGCATTCGCGAAAGCACAGGAGTTACTGACCAAAAAGCCGCAGAAGCCATCAGGGCGCAGAGCGAGTGGGAAGTCATCCAACGTAGTGTCTTTGGGGCCGAGGCCAGCGCAACATTCGTCGGGGCTGCCGTGAAATATCTCGAGGCCGATGGCGAGAAGCTCTATCTCAAGCCGATTATCGCCAAGATCGGCTCGGTGCCGCTCGCCAAGATCGACCAGGGCCTCATCGACAAGGTGGCGCGCGAACTATACCCCCTCGCCTCCCCTGCCACTCTCAACCGGCAGGTCTACACGCCGATCGCCGCCGTGCTTAATCGGGCCGCCAAACTCGGCCTATGCGGCAAGCGCGTGATCGAGCGACCGGCGCAGCCAGAAGCGCGAATCCGCTGGCTCATGTTCGAGGAAGCCGAGCGGCTTCTCGCTGCCTGCTCCGATCACTTGCGGCCGCTCGTCATGTTCCTGCTCGGCACCGGGGCGCGGATGTCGGAGGCACTTTATCTCGATTGGCGCGACGTCGATCTGGTGCGCGCGCATGTCGCCTTTGTGGATACGAAGAACGGGGAAGCCCGGGGCGTCCCCCTCCACTCGCGCATTGTCAACGAACTGCGCAAACTCCCCCACCGCGAAGGGGTGGTATTCCGAACCCAGAAAGGCCGCCCCTATGCGGAAAAAAATCCGGCGGGGGGCAGATCAAGACGGCGTTCAGGGGCGCGTGCCGGCGGGCAGGTATAGCCGATTTCAGCCCACACGATTGCCGCCACACCTGGGCGACGTGGCACTACGGAGCCAACCGCGATCTGATCGCGCTGATGAAGCTGGGCGGCTGGAAATCGGAAAAGATGGTGCTGCGCTACGCCCACGTAAACGTGTCGCAGCTTGCGCCCTCGATCGATGCGGGGCTCTCGGAATGGAGCACCAAATCTGCACCAAGCGCCGAAGCGACAGCCGAAAAGGTTAGGAACTTCAAATAGATGTGCTGGAAGGATAACCCCCTTGGTAAGGGGGAGGTCCAAAGTTCAATCCTTTGCGGCAGCACCATTCTGAGGCGGAGCTTGGTGCCCTGCTCGTGGGCGCTGACCACCTTATTTCTTCACCGCGTGTTATCCACCACGCCCGACAGAGCGGCGATACCATCCGCACGCACATCGTGACGGAGGGGAGCACCGCACTCGACCCTCCTGGAATTGCGCTGGCGATGACGGATATCTATCCGCCCTAGCGGCGGATGGGCTTGCAGTTACCCCAGCCACTCCGCAATTCCAAAACCGAGGGTCGCGCCCACGACCGCCTCGATCACATTGAACGGCAAAGTAGGAATATCGAGATACGGGAAGAAAAGCGGTCCAAGCGGTAGAAGCAGGCAGCCAACCAATCCGGCACAGAGCGCCTTCAGGATGACCGGATGGTTCGCCATGGTGTTCCCCTCACTGACTCCAGATGCTGGACCATTATGCAGCCGGCCCGGAGCGGGTCAATTTCCCCGCAAGCGACGGCAGTAAAATTCTTGAGAACAAAGGACAAACGCCTCGAATTGGAACTCGCTTCGGCTGCCCTTTCCTGCCTGCTTTCGCGCCGAGAGAAAGAGCCGGAGGGTGAGCTGTGTGAGCGGGTTCACAGTTCGGTTGAGCTCTGCGGCAAAAAATGCATTTTTTGTGATGCGCATCACATTCTGGAGTGAACCGCCGCCCTAGCTTCCCCCTGGCACTCGCGATCGCAATGGGGGAATTTCATGACCATCTTCCTCTCCATCATCGCGCTGCTTCTCGCGAGCACTTCCGCTTACGCCCAGGCAGCGCAAGTCGAGCGCATCCGCTTTACGGAATACGGGATCTACACGGTGGACCGCGACCTCCAGGGAAGGGACGCACATGGCATCAACACGGCCGCGGCCTCGAACGTGCGGCACGCGGCAACCCTGCGGACCATTCCCGCTCAGATCGGGACAACCTTCGGCTTCCGTTATGAGGTCATCGGCCGGGCCCACGCTGCGCCGGTCGAGCTGAGGCAGGTCGTCATCTTTCCTTCGCCCGGGCTCGTTCCTTCGTCGTCCTCCAAGCCGATCAGGCAGGATGAGTTCGTGCTGCAAACAAGAATCGGAGAGACGAGCTATTCGTCCTATACCCTGGAAGACCGCTTCGAGCTCGTTCCCGGAGACTGGGTCTTCGAGATCTGGCAGGGCAATCGCAAGCTTGCGACGCAAACCTTCACGGTCGAGCGGATGCGCAACGAGTGCGACCCCTGCGAGGGCTTTTGAGGCTACGACAGCGCGTTGCGCTGAACTTGATGCATAAATCGTGCAACAGACACGAGCGGCTCCCCTCTTCCTGTAAGAACGTCGTAAGAACGGGGAGAGGGAATAGACCGAGCTGGCTGCGCTGCTGATCAATACGCCGGAACGCGCTCCAACCCCGGCCTTGCTTTAGCCAGATTTAGCCGGCGCTGAAGGCGTGCACGCGTTTTGCAAACAAAGCCTCGCCCCCTATATTGCCGCTGTGTCTCGACAAGAACCCATGAAGTTGCGGCCACTCGTGCTGCTGATGGCCTCGCCGATCGTGGTTGCTGGGTCGGCCAGCTACGCCCAGCTGTTCTTCTCTCACAATCCGGTGACGCTGGACAATCTCGACGGCGATTATCGGACGATCGCAACCTGCGCCTACCAACACCTTGCGCGGCGGAAAAGCGGATTGTCCCGGACCGACTATCCCGAGCAAGGCGTTGTGCGCATCTCTTCAGATACCTTTATCGAACGGTGGGAGCTTTCATTCGTCAAGGACGACGGAGGCAGGCAAACTCGGCTCGACTGGACAGGAGGGGGATATCCCAGCGAATGGGTCCTCTCGACGGTGCGCGCCTGTGCCGCCTGACGGGCTACTCTGCAGAGGAATCGCATGCGTGACATGTTTGCAATTGGCGGGTTGCAGGCCTGCGGGATTATTCTGGCGGTGGCGGTCACGGCAGTGCTGACAGGATGTGCCGGAAGCACCACCGGCGTCACCGGAAACGAGCAAGGCGGCAAGGTGCCCTATGCCGAAGGCGGCATCCAGAGCGCGATGGACGCAGCGCAGGCGCACTGCCGGCAATTCGGCAAGAAGGGGCAGATCATTCAGATGACCTCTGCCCCGGAGGGCGGCGGAGTCATCGGGTTTCAATGTCGCTAGCGCGACTGCCGCCCCGGTCCTCAAGCGGCGCGTCCCGCACGCCGCTGGAGCTCGCGCGGGAGCGCGTGTTGAACGAAGGCGCGCGTCCGGCAATCATCATCACAGGCGCCGGCTCCGGAATTGGCAAAGAGATCGCGCGCCTTGTCGCCCTCGAGGACGCGTTTCTGCTTCTGGTCGATGGCGCGCGCCCGCAGCTCAATGAGCTCGTCGCCGAGCTGACTGCCCAGGGCACGCGCGCGGCGGCTCTCTGCATCGACCTTACGGGCTCCGACGCGCTTCAATCCATCGAGAAGGTCCTGGGCGCGCATGGCCTTTACTGCGAGGTGCTTGTCAACAGCGGCGCTCGCGCTCTGTTCGGGCCCGCCGCCGGGATCGCCACCAGCGAGCAGTTGAGCCTCGTCGCTCTCAATGTCCGCACCCTGACCGAGCTGACCCTGCGGTTTGTTCCCGAGATGATCGCGCGCGGACGCGGGGGCGTCCTCAACGTCGGATCGATTGCGGGCTACGCGCCGGGGCCGAACATGGCGGTGTACGCCGCATCCGAGGCATTTGTGAATTCCTTCACCGCGGCCATTGCGAGCGAGCTCGCGAACGCAGGCATCTCGGTCACCTGTGTAACACCAGGACTTGCTATCAGACAGTTGCTGCAACGACCTCCAACTCTGCCGGCTTGGTTGTTCAACGTCGTGCCGGGACCCAGTGCATTCGACGCTGCGGTCACGGCGTGGCTGGCTTTCAAGACCGGACAACACGTCGTCATGCCGAAGTGGACAAGCCGGCTTGCGTGGATTGCGAGCAGGTTATTACAGGACAGCATCCTGCTCCGCTTTCTCGGCGCGCTGCAACGTCCCGCTGAAACAGGGTGAGCTAACTAATCTAACTCCCCCTGCACGCCGGAACGCGCGTGCCAACCCAAACCCTGACCGCGCATAAGCTCCCGGATTCCCGGCGTATTTGGATGCCCAGTGTGGCTTTTAAGCACTAGAGCGACAGTGGCAACTCGTGCTGCAATCACGCTCTATTAACCAGGGGCAGCAACATAGGGGACTGCAATGAAAAAGCTTCTGTTTGCGCTGGTAGCCACTCTCGTGGCGGTAAGCGTGTCCGGCTGTGTCGGAGTTGGCAAAGGCAAAGCTCCTCCCGTCGTGACGAAGGGTTGATCTAAGACCTTGCTCAGGAGGGCCGACAAGCCCGGCCCTCCTGATTCTCTTGGTTTCTCTCGCGTCTCGTCCGCCGACCTTGTCGGCGCAGGAGAGCGCGACTGCAGCACCGTCGAGGGACCCGTTTTGCTCGCCGCCAGCCGCTGGGTTGGGGCGGGCCCGTTGTCGTTCAATGGCTCGCCTCAGCCACTGGTCGAAAAAATCGGGGCGCCTCGTTCCCAAGCGCCACACACGTGAGCTCGTTGGTCGCATAGGCGCCGGTATCGACATTGATGCAATTCGCCAGCAGTTCCGGCCGCTCCGTCGGAGTGTGGCCGTGCACCACGATCTTTCCAAAATTCGCTCCGCTCGCAAGGAAAGGCTCGCAAATCCACAAAAGATCCTCCTCGCTCTGGTGGTCGAGCGGAACACCGGGTCGCACTCCGGCGTGGCAGAGAAAGTACGGCCCGATCGAAAGCGAGGTCCGCAGCGAGCGGACAAAATCCAGGTGAGCTTGGGGGACCGCCGCCTTGAGCGCTTCTGCCGCTTGCTGGTAACTCTGCCCGCGCATCAACAACTCCACTCGCACGCCGTACGAGGCCAGCGTTTCCAATCCGCCCAGCCGACGCCAGTGCTCGGCAACAGCGGGCTGACGCAGAAAACTTTCGAACAGGAGCTCGTGATTGCCCTTCAGCGGGACGAAATCTGACGGAAACGGATTGCTGAGCAAGCGCTCGATCACGCCGCGCGAATCGGGACCCCGGTCGAAATAATCGCCGAGCGTCACGGTCACACAATTCTCGACCGGGTTTGCTTCCAGATCACGGCGAATGGCGACAATGATGCGGTCGAGCAGATCCAAACGACCATGAATATCGCCGATGGCGTAGACGCGTCCGCGCTCCAGAAAGGAAGGTCCGAAATCCACTTTGAAATGCTCCAGCCGATTGTCGGAACAACTCTGCGTCTTTTCCTGTTGCATCACAAGAATAGTCGAATTGCGTGGGCTGCGGCCGAGCCCCGTTCAACCCCCGGCTCATCACGGCAAAAATTGATTCTATTGCCGTAACCGGTGCTTAAGGGATGACAAATACGGTGGGTTGATACCCGCTATCCGACCTATTCGTAGCCCGGATGAGCGCAGCGATATCCGGGCTCTGCGCCACCGTACCCGCATGTCGCTGCGCTCATGCGGGCCACGTTTCGCTGCGCTAAGAGATGGAAGGACTGGTGAAGTACCCTGCAGGTCGACCCCGCTCCTGCATGATGACGGTGAGCAACATGGTGGTGCCGCCAATCAGCCCAGCGATGAGACCGATAACGATCTCGCGATCGCTCAGGTCAAGGGCGTTCGCCGTCACGAAAAATCCGAACAGATAGAAGGCTACTCCCCATGACGATCCGCGCGGCGTGACTCTGCAACTGTTGAAGCATTCTCCGGCTCCCCGCCAGGCCCCGATCCGTCCCGTGCCGCCCTTCCCGGCATCTAGGCATCCGGCCCACCCGCAGCATACACTGCCACCCTGATCTCAATCGCTGCCGCCAAGCTCGTCGCGCATAAGGGACCCGTGGCCGATCGCGCACCCCGGCTGCGGTTGAAACGTGGCTGACCGTAAATCAGCAGGGATAAGGAACAATGGCAAGGAACATGCTCGACGGCGGTCAGGTGATCGTCGACTATCTGGTCCGCGAGAAGGTGCCCTACGTGTTCGGCTTGTGCGGACACGGCAACATCGGGTTCATCGATGCGCTTTACGAGCGCTCCGACGATATCAAGACCATCTCGGTCCATCACGAGAGCGTGGCCGGGTTCATGGCCGATGTGTACTACCGTGTCGCCGGACGGCCGACCGCGACTTTCACCTCCTGCGGCCCGGGTTCGGCCAATCTCCCCATTGCGCTCGCCAACTCGTATCTCAACTCTGTCCCGTTCCTCGCGGTGACCGGAAACGTCCCCACGAGCCAGTTCAACCGCGGCGCGTTTCAGGAGCTCTATCGCCATTACCAGGCTGATTTTCCTTCAACCGTGCGGGCTTGTTGCAAACGCGTCTTCCAGCCCACGCGCGGCGACATGGTTCCGCTCGCCGTTCGACAGGCGTGGAAGACCATGGTGACCGGAAGGCCCGGCCCGGTCGTGCTGGACGTGCCCTTCGATATCTTCAAGGAGGCGGCGGCCGAGGAAACTCCAAAGCCGGAAGACTGGAATTCCGGTATCTCCTGCCGCTGCGGGGCGGATCCGGACGGAGTAGCACGAGCGCTCGATATGCTGCTCGCAGCCAAGCGGCCGGTCATCCTGGTGGGTCAAGGGGTGAAATATGCCGGGGCGCCGGCGGACTTGCTCCGGCTTGCAGAGCGGTTGCGCATCCCAGTCGCCTGGTCGGCGAGCGGCACCGGCGCCATTGATACCAATCACCCCTTGGCGCTTGGACTGATCGCCCGTAACGGTCCGTACCAGGCCAATCACGCCGCCCGCACCGCCGATGTGCTGCTCGCGCTGGGCGTGCGCTTTGACGACCGCACGTCGAGCTCGTGGCTTCCGGGCTACTCGTTCACCATTCCACCGACCAAGCTCATTCACGTGGACATCGACCCCGACGAGATCGCCCGCAACTACCCCGTGGCTCTCGGCCTGATGGCCGATGTGCGCACGTTCCTGCGCCAGCTTCTCGCCGAGCTCAACTCCCGGCGAGATCGGAGCGATGGCGACGCTTCCCGCGCGCAGTGGCTTGAGACAATCGATGGCTACCGCAAGGAGTGGAATGCGTTCATCGCGCCTGGACGCAGCGATGACAGCACTCCCATCCACCCGCAACGCGCGGCGCACGAGATCGACAAGGTGCTGCCCTCCGACGCAATCCTGGTGAGCGACATTGGCGTCCATCACAACTGGCTCATTCAGTTTTGCAATCCGCGCCGGCCTGATTCGTTGATCGGCTCCATGGGGTTCGGTCCCATGGGGTTTGGCGTTGCCGGCGTCCTCGGCGCGCAATTTGCTGCGCCTGATCGGCCTTGCGTCTCGGTCTGCGGCGACGGTGCATTTTTCATGCACGCGAGCGTCCTCGGCACTGCGGTGGAGTACAATCTTCCGGTCGTCTGGGTCGTGTGGAACAATTTCGCCTACGCTTCAATTCGCGGATTGCAGCGCGGCTATCTCGATGGCCGGGAGCTTGCGACCGATTTTCGTCACCCCGAGACCGGCAGCCCATACAATCCCGATTTCGCCGCAATGGCGCGAGCGGCGGGAATCGACGGCGTAAACGTCGACCGTGCAGCCGACCTTGGTGATGCGTTGCGTGCCGCCATCGCTGCGCGACGCCCGTCTCTCATCAATGCCAATATCAGTGCCGACAAGAACCCCGGCGGCGCCGGCGTATGGGAGCTGCCGGGGTTGGGCCAGAGCCAGCCCGCCTTCGGCGGTCGCTACCACCCTGAGCCCGTCAGATGAGCGGACACAGCGCAAGATGAAACAATGGGCAAAGTCGCTCGACCGCTGAGCCGATTGACTCAGAACAGCGTAGGCGATTTTGCCCACCCTACGGTTGTGCGCGGAAGTGCTTGGAGAGCTTCAGCCCCTGCGCCTGATAATTGGAACCGAGACCATCGCCATAAAGCGTGCTCGGCCGCTGCAGCATTCTTTCATAGATAAGACGGCCGACGATCTGCCCGTGCTCGAGAATGAACGGCAGTTCGCGCGAGCGCACTTCCAGAACCGCGCGCGCGCCAGACCCGCCTGCAGCAACATGTCCGAAACCTGGATCAAAAAATCCCGCGTAGTGCACGCGGAATTCTCCGACCAGCGGGTCGAACGGCACCATCTCGGCGGCATAATCCGGCGGCACCTGCACCGCCTCCTTGGAAGCCAGGATGTAGAATTCATCCGGATCAAGGATGAGGCTGCGGTCGGTCCGGGAATAGATTGGTTCCCAGAAATCGCCGACATCATAGGCGGCGCGGCGCTCGACATCGATCAAGCCGGTATGATGCTTGGCACGAAAGCCAACAACGGCTCCTCGGCTTGTCGCGCCCGACGGGGTGAAAAGAGAGGGGATCGAGGCCGAGAGATCCACGCTGACGGCAATGCCCTCGCTCACGTCGGCATGGGCGTCATCGACCAGGCCCTCGCGCGCATGCAGGCTGCGCAGGGCGTCGGAATCGAGCTGGGCGTGGCCGTGGCGAAAGCGAAGCTGCGACAACCTCGAGCCGGTACGCACCAGCACCGGAAAGGTACGCGGACTGATCTCGGCAAAGAGCGGCCCGTGATAACCGGGCTTGATGCGGTCGAACCCCCGCGTCTTGTCAGCGATAACGCGGGTGAAGACATCGAGCCGCCCGGTGGAGCTTTTTGGATTGGCCGCCCCGGCAAGGTCGTCCGGCAAGGCGAGGCTCTCGATCAGGGGCACGATGTAGACGCACCCCGTCTCGAGCACCGCGCCAGGGCTGAGGATGATCTCGTGCAGCTTGAGCTCTTGGATGCGCTCCGCGACTGTCGTTCCGGGCCCCGGCAAGAAGCTTGCCCGCACGCGGTAGGCAACCTCGCCAAGCCGCAGGTCGAGACTTGCGGGCTGAATCTGATCGGGTTGGAGCCGTTGCGCAGGCAGGATTGCGCCATCGCGCGCCAGAGCAGCGATCATATGATCGGGCAGAATGCCTTTTTGATCGACGCCGAAGACCAGCGGCAATTCACGTTCCCTTGCGGTACGCGTGTCACAGGAAGCGTTCCGCTGTGGTGCAACTCTGCCGCGCCCTGGGCACGGCTGCGAGATTGCGCACAGCTGGAGAGCGGACGAGATCGCACCCACCTAGCTCAGGATCGTCTTGACGAAAAGGTACCGGCAGCGCTACAGGGGCGTTATCCCCGTGGTCATTTGAGCCGGCCGGCTTGCAGCCACGTAAAACAAGTCGCTAAAAGGCCGGGGATGCGTAGGACCCGGCGGAGCTTTTCCAGCCGGGTTTTTTGTTGGGCAGAGGAGACTGCAATGTCCGCCAAGAGAAGATATCGGTCGGAAACCGAACTCGTGCATGCCGGTATCCTGCGCTCACCCTTCGGGGAAACCTCGGAGGCGCTGTTTCTGACCCAAGGCTACGTCTACGAGAGCTCAACCAGCGCGGAAAAGCGGTTCAAGAACGAGGAGCCGGGTTATCAGTATTCCCGCTTCTCCAATCCTACGGTCACGATGTTCGAGCAGCGCATGGTTGCGCTCGAAGGCGCAGAGGCTGCGCGCGCGACCGCAACCGGAATGGCGGCGGTCACGACCGCCCTCATGGGGCAGGTTCGCGCCGGAGATCACATCGTCGCTTCAAAGGCGCTGTTCGGCTCATGCCTCTACGTCGTGGAAGAGCACCTGCCCCGCTACGGCGTGGCCTCGACCCTGGTCGACGGCACCGATCTCGAGCAATGGCGCCACGCGGTGCGGCCAAACACCAAAACGTTCTTTTTGGAAACACCGACCAACCCGGTGCTTGAAGTGATCGATATCCAGGGAGTCGCCGAAATTGCGCATGCCGCCGGCGCAACGCTTGTCGTGGACAATGTCTTCTCGACTCCACTGTTGCAGCGGCCGCTCGAGCTCGGCGCGGACTGCGTGGTCTATTCCGCGACCAAGCACATCGATGGCCAGGGTCGCTGTCTGGGCGGCATCATCCTGGCTTCCGGGAAATTCATTACCGATCATGTGCACAACCTCATTCGCCAGACCGGCCCCTCGCTTTCACCCTTCAATGCCTGGGTGCTGCTCAAGGGCCTGGAGACTCTTGCCGTGCGCGTACGGCGGCAGACCGATACAGCCGCGAGCCTCGCGGTGGCGCTTGCCGAGCACCCCAAGATTGCCCGCCTGATCTATCCCGGACGGCCCGACCACCCGCAGGCGGCCGTTGCGCAACGTCAGATGCGCGGCGGCTCCACGCTCATTGCATTCGAGATCAAGGGCGGCAAAGCTGCCGCTTTTCGCTTCCAGGACGCACTCAAGCTGGTGCGCATCAGCAACAATCTCGGTGATGCAAAAAGCCTGATCACCCACCCCGCAACGACGACACATCAACGGCTCAGCCCGGCTGCACGTGCCGCGCTCGGGATCAGCGATGGCCTGGTGCGGCTGTCATGCGGGCTGGAACACCCCGACGACCTCGTCGAGGATGTGTTTGCCGCGCTTGACGCTGTGTGAGCGGTGCCTATCGCGGAAGCTGAGGTCCAACCGGGGAGCGATGAATATGGTCGCCGCCGGCGATTGCTGTCGGACGCAAGGTGGCTTCGGAAATAGCCATGCCGAGCGCCTTGGCCAGGCAGGCGTAGCTCCAGTCGTTCATATGCAAACCGTCCGGCGACACGAACGATTGGAACGCCAGGTGATCTGCTAGATACCAGTGCCGCATCAGCTCAAAACGATGAAATACACCCACGTGCTCCGCCCTCGCACTGGCGGAAATAAGCTTGACCATGCTCTCGCAATTGGGCTTGGCAAGCACCCGCGGAGCGTATTGCGGATCGATGAGCACGACGTCGGCCCCGCTCGCTCTTAGTCGCCGCAGACCTTCATGCAGCTCCCCCACATGCGGCGGCAGGGCACGATCCCGCAGTACCGAGTTCGTTCCCACCTGCCAGAGCACGAGGTCGGGATGCTCGGCGAGCACCGCGCTGTCGAGCCGCTTCAGCATGTCGGTGATTTCCTCGCCATTTACGCCCCGGTTCAACACCGTGAACTCCTGTCCCGGAAAGCGCCGGGCGAGCTCCTGCGCCAGACGATTGGGATAGGCGGCTGCCGACGAGCTTGCCCCGGCGCCATAGGTGGACGAGGAGCCCAAAGCGACGATCTTGATCCGCTTGCCCGCGGCGAGAAGTCGCGCGGTGTGGGGAAGCGGATAATCGAACCGCGCCTGGTCAGGGGCAACGATGCATGCCGGCGGAGGACCTGGGCTCCTGGGAGCCGAAGATGTGGCAGCGAGGCCGGCGGGAGGCGCCATCGCGCCAGGCGCCTGCGCCGCCGCCGGCAACGAGACAAACAGACCTGCCGTCAGGAGCGCGCCACAGATCTGCGCGCGCCGCAAGAAAGTCCCCTTCTGCATGATTCTTCCGTTAGTTCCTTGCTGGAATTTTCTTGGCTTATTGCGCTGTTTTCCCTTCACTCCCGCGCAGGTGCGCGGCATCCAGGATCATTGCAGCTATCCCGTGCGCAATGCAATCGTGGACCTGCGACGCAAGGACATTATCTTTGCCTGTGGCATAAAGATCGAACGCGCCCGTATCCGACCAGTGATGCATGATTGACAGCCGGTCAAACAAGGGCACCTCGTGTTGCTGAGCAACCACCCGCATCGTGTCGGCATACGGCCCGAGCGCAACCATGATGTCGGTGCGAGGGCTATATTGCATATTCATCAAGATGACGTCCGCCCCGCTCTTTTGCACTATTTCGATGCCTTCGTCGAGGGCTGAGCGAAATTCCTCCGGTTCGATCCTGCGAATGGCATCGATGGTGCCGGTCTGCCACACGACCAGGTCCGGCTTCTCATCGGCGACAAGCTTCTCCATCGCCTTCGCCATGTCCTCTGTCGTCTGGCGGCTTCGGACCAGAGGGACGACCTTGACCGCAGTGCCCGGAAGACGCTGGCTGAGCACGGCTTGCAGGCGGGCGGGGTAGGCCGAAGCGGGGCCGTTTGGGCCGGCGAGGGCCGATGACCCCGTCCCCAGCACCGCAACGACCAGCCGATGCTGCTCCTTTACGGCCGCGTTGACGCGCTTCAAGTCGTTGTTCCCAAAGAGTAAATAGTCCGCCGGGATGTCGCAGTCGTGGTGTTCTGCGGCGGATGCGATGGCAAGCGCGGAAAGAACTGCCGCTAACGTCCCAACCAGCATTCTCATGCCTCGCCTCCCGCGAGGTCCGCGTCCGGCGGCTTCTTCGGTCGCGATGTGGGACTTCGTCCTTCTGCCCGCTTATACCATGTGAGCACGCCAGCAACTGCAATCATTAGGAGAATGCCTAATGCGCTTGCAAGCACCTGCATCCAGAGCGCCGGCGACACCTCGGTCATGGCGAAATGGGCTGCGAACGACAGAAATATGCCGAGGCAGAAGATTTCGAGCGAATGCTGGCCGCAGATGATCGGTGCCTGCAACCAACGCGACCCCAGCAACGGCCAGTCGCGTGGTACAAAATGGACCGTTACCACTGCGAGCGCCAGAAAATGAGCAAATCGGAGGACATCGAGATTGACCTTGTCGATCGGGTAGATCAGTTCCTCGAGCCAGTGCGGCACGTATTGGCTCATCGCGGGCAGATACCACGTGAGCGAAATCAGAAACGCGAACGCGAGATAAGCTGCCGCAACGAGCACAGTGGCGCGCGACTCCAACACGGCGGAAAGGCGCTGGGCTCCCCCCAGCGCGCACCAGGCACCGAAGACGAACAACAGCTGCCAGGCAAACGGATTGAAGAACCAGTGACCGCTCGGATAGCTCGGCAAATTCCAGTTGAAGTGCCAGGTCAGCACATAGAGTAGGACCGACGCTGCCAGAGCCTGGCTGGGTTGACGCAGCAGGAGCCAGAGGATCGGAGGAAACAGCAGCAGAAGCACAATATAGAGCGGCAGCACGTCCATGTTGGCGGGCTTGAACTTGAGCAACAGCGCCTGGATGATGGTGGTGTCCGGCTGCTTGAGGAAATCCAGGATGTTGGTCTCCTCCGCATAAAGCGGGTTTTCGAAGCTGTTGGCGATGTAGGTAATCTCGGCGAGGTAGATTGCGAACAGGAACACATGCGCGACATAGATCTGCCAGGCCCGCCGCAAGATGTGCGCACCCGCAATGGCAAAGCCGCGCTCGCGCATTTCCCGGCCATAGACGAATGCAGCGGTGTAGCCCGACACAAACACGAAGATCTCGGTCGCGTCGCTGAAGCCGTAATTGCGGATGGTGACCCAGGCAACGAGATTGGAGGGGATGTGGTCGAGAAAAATCAGCCACAGCGCGATCCCGCGGAACAGGTCGAGTTTGAGATCGCGTCCGCTGGTGATCACAGGAGCCTGCATCGCGGGGGGCTTGCCTGACGGGTGCGGTGGTTGAAACGTGTAAAGTGCCATCGCCGCATTAGCAGAGGCAGAGGACGGAACTATGGAGACCGCCAAATCACCTTATCGTGCCGTGACACGGCAGATCGAAGTGAAGGTGGTCCCGCGTTTCCTGCCGGAGCGCTCCTCGCCGGAAAATGGATACTACTTCTGGGCTTATACGATCACGCTCACGAACTTGGGAGCCGAAACCGTCCAGCTCAAGACACGGCATTGGCGCATTACGGACGGACAAGGCCGGCTGCAGGAGGTGCGCGGGGCAGGTGTGGTGGGGGAAGAACCCGTGCTCAAGCCCGGCGAGAACTTCGAATACACCAGCGGCGTGCCGCTTCCGACCGCATCCGGCTTCATGACCGGGACCTACGGCATGATCAGCACTGCCGGCGAGGCCTTCGACATCGAGATACCCGCTTTTTCGCTGGACCTGCCGCAGCGGACACGCACGATCAACTGACGCCGGACGTTGCGACCGCCAGGCCCGGGTTTGCTCCTGGGTAAGCCCGGCATGACCGCGGCCTTCGGTCGCGCATCAGGATGCGGTCTCATGCACCTCCGACGGATCAAATGCATATGTTGAGTTGCAGAACTCGCAGGTGACGATGATCTTGCCGTCTTGCACCATCTCATCGCGGTCCGCCTGGGGAAAGCTTCGGAGCATCCGCTCCACTCTCTCGCGCGAGCAGGAGCAGTGGGCGCGCAAGTCCCTGCTGCGAAAGACCCGGACTCCGCGCTGATGAAAGAGACGATAGAGCAGCTGCTCGGATGACACTTCGGGGTCCAGCAGCTCCAGGTCCTCAACCGAGGCCACAAGCGCGCTGCCTTCGACCCACGCCTCATCCTCGGGCAGCTCGTAGAGCTGCATCCCCGGGGGAATGTCGCCGGGGTCGAGATCAGGCCGGCGGGCCCGTTCCTCCGATGCCGGCAGGAATTGCAGGAGAAGGCCGCCAGCCCGCCATCGGTGCTTGGCGCCATTGCGGTCGGCTCGCAGCTCCTCGGCGACGGCCAGGCGTACCCGCGTCGGAATCTGTTCCGAGCGGAGAAAGTACTCGTGAGCGGCATGTTCGAGGTTCTTGCCCTCCAGCGCCACGATTCCCTGGTATCGCGCGGTATCAGGCCCCTGGTCGATGGTCATTGCCAAGTGGCCGTGGCCGAGCATTGCGCCGGGATCCGTAGTCCCCGACCTGATCGCAGCAGCCACCCGGCTCACATCGAACCTGGCGCAGGCGCGCACCTGGTCCGGAGTGGTGTAATCAACGACCAGCATCCGCACCGGACCGTCGCTCTGGGTCTGCAGAATGAAGCGGCCCTCGAACTTCAGGGTCGAGCCAAGCAGCACGGTAAGCACGATCGCCTCGCCCAGCAGCTTGGCGACCGGCGCGGGATAGCGATGCCGCGAAAGGATGCTATCGATGAGCGGACCAAAACGCACCAGACGGCCGCGCAGATCGAGCGCTTCGACCTGGAAGGGCAGGATCGTATCGTCGGCGGAAGTCGCCGCCGGCGCGCGCGTCGGAATCAAAGGTTGGGGTTCTGGCATGCCGCTTCAATATAATGTGCAGCGAGAAAAGTTCACCGCTTCAGGAGCGAGGATCCGCGCTCGCCTTCTACAGCGCTGCGAGGCTCGGCTTGCCGAAGCACCATGCCAGAATGCCTTTCTGGGCGTGCACCCGGTTCTCGGCCTCATCGAACACGATCGATCGCGGCCCGTCGATCACCTCGTCCGTGACCTCTTCGCCCCGATGCGCGGGCAGACAGTGCATGAACACTGCACTTGGCCCGGCATGCGCCATAAGCGCGCGATTCACCTGATAGGGCCTGAGCAGATTGTGCCTGCGCGGGCCGTTGCTGTCGCCCATCGAGACCCAGGTGTCCGTCACCACGCAGTCCGCACCTTTCACCGCCGCTTCCGGATCGCGGCCGACGCGGATAGAAGCGCCGGAGCGCTCGATCCAGTCGAGCAGCGATTTCTTCGGCGCGAGCTCCTCAGGCGTAGCCACCCGCAGATGGAAGTCGAAGCGTTCCGCCGCGTGCATCCAGGAAACGAGCACGTTATTGGTGGCGCCGCTCCAAGCGACAGTCTTGCCGCGGATGGGTCCGCGGTGCTCCTCGAAGGTCATCACGTCCGCAAGCACCTGGCACGGGTGCGAGTGCCGCGTGAGGCCGTTGATCACAGGCACGGTTGCATGGCGCGCAAGCTCGACCACCATGTCGTGGTCCAGCTCGCGAATCAGGATGGCGTCTACGTAGCGCGACAGCACGCGTGCCGTATCAGCCATGGTTTCCCCCCGACCGAGCTGCATCTCCGGCCCGGTGAGCACGATGGTGCCGCCGCCGAGCTGGCGCATGGCGACGTCGAAAGAGACGCGGGTGCGCGTCGAGGGCTTGTCGAAGATCATGGCCAACGTTCTTCCCTCGAGCGCCACACTGGACTTCGCGGGATGCTTCTTCATCGCTCGACCGGCGGTCAGGATCCCGCGCAGCTCCTGCGGAGGAATGTCGACGAGATCGAGGAAATGCCGGGCCGCAGGCGCGCTCATGCCGCCGTCCCCTCGGCCGTCTGCTTTTGCGCCTTGGACAGGCGCGCGCAGGCGCGGTCTATGCGCCGCACCCCTTCGGACAACTCGTCATCCGTTACCGTGAGCGGGGGCAATAACCGGACCACATTGTCGCCTGCTGCAACGGCGATCAATTTCTCCTCGCGCAGCTCCTTGACCAGATCGCCGCTCGGCACCACCGCGCGTAACCCCATGAGCAGCCCCTCCCCGCGGACTTCCGCAATGAGCATCGGATAGCGGTCCTGGATCTCGGCGAGCTTCTGCTTGAGCAGGAGCGAGCTGCGGCGGACCCGATCGAGGAATCCGTCTGCGAGCATGACGTCAAGCAGCGCATTCGCCGCCGCCATGGCGAGCGGATTGCCGCCGAAAGTGGAGCCGTGAGTCCCAACCGTCATGCCCTTGCCGGCTTCGCTGGTGGTCAAACAGGCACCGAGCGGAAATCCGCCGCCGAGCGCCTTGGCGAGCGCCATGACGTCAGGTTCAACCCCGCAGCGCTGATATGCGAACAGCTCGCCTGTCCTGCCCATTCCGGTTTGCACTTCGTCGAACAGCAGCAGCAGTCCGTTGTCGTCGCAGAGCTGCCGGAGCGCCCGGAGGAATTCGGGCGCTACGACCCGCACTCCGCCCTCGCCCATGATCGGCTCGATCAGGATCGCTGCGGTTTGCGGCCCGACTGCGCGTTTGGTCGCGGGAAGGTCGGCGAAAGGCATTTGATCAAAGCCTTCGACCACGGGACCGAACCCCTCCAAGTATTTCTTCTGTCCGCCTGCTGCGAGGGTGGCCAAGGTGCGTCCATGAAAGGCGCCTTCATATGTGATGATGCGGTATCGCTCAGGCCGGCCGCATGCGGACTGGTATTTGCGGGCGGTCTTGATCGTGCACTCCAAAGCTTCAGCGCCTGAATTGCAGAAGAAGACGAGCTCGGCGAAGCTCGCTGCGCAAAGCCGTTCGGCGACCCGCTCGGCCTCGGGAATGCGGTACAGATTCGAGACGTGCCAGAGTTTCTTGGACTGCTCGACGATTGCCGCGACAAGATGCGGGTGTGCATGGCCGAGCGCGTTCACCGCAACACCCGAGGTGAAGTCCAGATAGCGATCGCCGTTAACAGCAACGAGCCAAGCACCCTCGCCGCGCTCGAACGCAAGATCGACACGCGCATAGGTCGGAAACAGGTGAGAAACCGGACTGTGAGTCATGGGACACGCCGACAAGCGCCGCAAATGAAATGTGCCGCCTTTCCAAGGCGGCACCGGAGCACATTGTAGTCCCGCAGAACAAAGTGTCAACAACACGGATTCTCGGGCTCCGTGACCCGGATGGAGCAAGCCAACACCGGGCAATTGCTAGGCTCGATCCAGGGCGCAGAGAACTTTGGTAGTCGTAGCCCCGACGAATGCCGCACATCCGAGTACCGGCACCGCAGCCAGGCCGCATCTCGTTCATGATGCGCGCTGAGGAGGTGTTGCCTTCGTGCAAATAGGTGTGGATGCCGGCGTGATTGCCACCGGAACATGTGGACGCGACAAGCCCGAACTCTGCGCCCGACTCTCGCCATATTATAGTTCTGCACTGTCGAACACGACTATCCGTGCGGCGGACCAGTCAGCGTAAATCGGTATCAGGAGTAATGCGTCGGGCAACGATCGTTGCCCAGACCCGTAGTTGGATTCTGTCCAGAGTTCGCCGCCACGGCCACTGCCGGGGAAGATTGAGGCATGAGCTGGAATGACGAACGCGTCGAGACGCTGAAGAAGCTGTGGAGCGAAGGATTTTCGGCGAGTCAAATTGCCGCACAGCTCGGCGGTATCACCCGCAACGCTGTGATCGGCAAGGTTCACCGTCTGGGATTCGCTGGCCGCGCCAAGCCCGCTGCAGCGAGCGGCACGAGCGCTGCGCGTCCCCGCAAACCGCGCGGCGCCGCGGCGGGCTTGCGCGTGTCGAGGGCGCTCGTGCGCGGCAACACCGCGCTCGCGCAAGCTTACGAGATCGATCTCGAGCCCGAGCCCGAGCTGGCCGACAACGTGATACCCTTGGGCCAGCGTCGCAGTCTGCTCGAGCTCAACGAGAATACATGCCGCTGGCCCATCGGCGATCCGGGCAACCCCGACTTCTTCTTTTGCGGCGGACAGACCATCAGCAGCCTGCCCTATTGCGCCTATCACGCGCGTCTTGCCTACCAGCCGCCCAATATGCGGCGCGATCGTCGCCCGTTCAAGAGTTAGTGCGACCGCGTCGCAAGCCGCATTATTGCAAAGCAAGGTTTGAGAGTGTCATGTAGGGCCGGGTGTGACACCCGCTCCTACGGACACGTACGATGGATAAGATCGTTAAGGCTAACCACAAGCCCAAAGGACGCCCCGCCGCCTCCCAGAGCTCAGGGCTCGTGCGGCCCCCGCGCGATGAGGCCGAAGCCGCGGTGCGCACCCTTATTCGCTGGGCCGGGGACGATCCGGACCGCGAGGGGCTGATCGGAACACCCGCCCGGGTCGTGCGCGCGTATGAGGAATGGTTCTCGGGCAATTTCGAGAATCCACACGAATACCTGCAGCGGACGTTCGAGGAAGTCGCCGGCTACGACGAGATCGTGCTTCTACGCGACATTCGCTTCGAATCGCACTGCGAGCACCACATTGCCCCGATAATCGGCCGCGTGCATATCGGCTATCTCCCGCGCCAGCGTGTTGTCGGAATCTCCAAGCTCGTGCGGCTGGTGGATGTCTATGCCAAACGTCTTCAGGTTCAGGAGAAAATGACGGCGGAAATCGCCAAATGTCTCAATTCCGTGCTCAAGCCGTTCGGTGTGGGGGTGATAGTGGAAGGCACGCATGAATGCATGACCACCAGAGGGGTACACAAGCCTGAAGTCACCATGGTGACGAGCTGCATGCTGGGATCATTCCGGACGCGCGCGGAGACACGACATGAATTTCTGTCGGCAATTAATCTGAAGGGAGCAACGCGCACGAGCGGCGGAATCGACTGACAACAACAGTCTTTGGTGGCTTTCAGAACTACTGCCGATAATGGTTGGAAGCGCCCCGCGCCGGTCGTAAAGTTAACTAACCAGAGCCTGGCGAGCTTGCGCAATATTTGTGCCAAGGAACCGATTTGACTTGTTCCTGCGTCCGGATTATTTGAATGGCGCTGCAAACAAAGATCGGATGACCAATCGATCTTATTCCCGCAGGCTCTGATTGAACTGGAGAGAACATGGCAAAGAAAGCCTCAAAGCGACGCCAATGGACCAAAGACGACATTCGTGAGCTGAAAGCAAGCGCTCGTCAGAAGACGCCGGCGCGAAAGATTGCGCGCGCGCTCAAGCGCACCGAAGGTGCCACCCGGCAGAAAGCTTTCAGCCTGGGTATTTCCCTGGATTCGCGAGCATAGACAAAAGTGCCGCTCGCATAGAACCTGCCCTCTCGCCCATGTAGGGGCGGATTTCAGACCCGCCCCCTACGTGACGGCCACCTGCAGATCACTGCCGACCGAGCGCAGCAAGGAGGGTGTCATCGCCCTTGGGCCGCGTTTGCGGCATGGTACGGCCCTCGACCAGATAATACACGGTCTCGGCAATGTTGGTGGCGTGATCTCCTATCCGCTCGATGTTCTTGGCACAGAACATCAGGTGGATGCACGACGTGATATTGTGCGGGTCTTCCAGCATGTAGGTCAATAGCTCGCGAAAGATCGAGATGCAGAGGGCGTCGATCTCCTCGTCGCCCTTCCATACCGCAAGCGCTCTTTCCAGATCGCGCATGGCATAGCTGTCGAGCACCTGCTTGAGCTGCGCCAGAACTATGCCCCCCATGTGTTGCACGCCGCCGCCTACCCTCAGCGAGTCCGGCTCCCTTTCGAGCAGCACTGCGCGCTTGGCCATGTTCTTGGCGAGATCCCCGATGCGTTCCAGATCGTTGCACAGCCGCAATGCCCCGACGAGCTCGCGCAGATCAACCGCCATTGGCTGGCGTCGCGCAATTGTCTGCACTGCCTTGTCCTCGATCTCGCGCTGAAGCGCGTCGATGTCGAGATCAGCGGCGATGATCCGCTGCGCCCGTTCCCCGTCATGATGTTCCAGCACGCGGAGGGACTCCATGATCTGCCTCTCCGCGAGCCCGCCCATCTCGGCGATCAGCTTTCTCAGCTCTTGCAGGTCGAGATCGAATGCCTTGGCGGTATGTTCGGTTGTCGCCATGCGTACGGCTCCAGATCAGGTCCGATACGAAATTGGGAAACCAGCAGGTCGTCATCCCGATTAGGGCGATTTTGTCGCTCCCACAAGCCGCTGCGGCTGGACAAGGGGCAAGTGCACGGTGAACGTCGCGCCTTGTCCTGGCGTGCTCTCGATCGCGAGCCTGCCATCATGCCGGTTGAGGATATGCTTGACCAGCGCGAGACCCAAGCCGGTGCCGCCCTGGGCGCGGCTTGCGGCGACATCGACGCGATAGAATCGCTCGGTCAATCGCGGCAGGTGGTCGGCGGCGATGCCCGGACCATGATCCCGGACTGCGATCCGCGCTTCCTGCTTGCCGCTCGCAATCTCGGCGCGCGCGAGCTCGATGTCGATGCGCTTGCCGGAGGCGGCATATTTGAGCGCATTCTCCGTCAGGTTCTCAAACACCCGCATGAGCTCGTCGCGCTCCCCGAGCACGATCAGCGAACTCGACGAATCCCTGATTTCGATCTCGACCGCGCGCTCGCTGGCCAGAGCGTGCAAACCATCCGCGACCTGGTGTACGATCTCAGCAATGTCGACCTCCTGATCGGGCCGCAGATGCGCGCGCAGCTCGATGCGCGAGAGCGAGAGCAAGTCATCGATCAGCCGCGCCATGCGACCAGCCTGGACGTGCATGATCTCGAGGAAACGCTCCCGCGCTGCGGCATCGTCGCGCGCGGGCCCCTGCAATGTTTCGATGAAGCCGGAAAGCGCGGCAAGCGGCGTGCGCAGCTCATGGCTGGCGTTGGCCACGAAGTCGGCCCGCATGGCCTCCACCCGCCGCAACGGCGTTCGATCCTCGAACGTTAGCAGCACCAGGTCGCCATCAAACATCCTCTCCGGCAGGGATATCGGAACGGCGATGACCTCGTACCAACGCTCGACCGGAACGCGTTCGAAGAACTCCGCGTGCTCGGCTTTGCCACTTGCGCGGGCGCGGCGCATCACCTCCAGCACCTCCGGTGCGCGCAGCCCGAGCAGAACCGATTCCCCGTGACGCAGCGCGGGGGCAAGCGCGCTCGCTTCTTTGTTAAGAGCGACGACCTCCTCACGCCGGTTGAGAGCGATCACGGGATGGGGCAGCCCGGTGAGCACCGTCTGCAATTCGCCTAGGTCGTCGGCAGAGGCGGCGCGCGTCTGCTCGCGTTCCTTCGCGGGAGGCGCTTCACGCATTCCGCTTTCCACCAGGGCGGTACCCGCGATGAGGACGAAACCCGCGATCGCCGGCGCTGGCGCGATCGCACCCAGCCACCACAGTCCGGCAAACACGACGCCAGCCGCGAGCGGGACTTGCATGCGCCTGAGAGCTTGCCATCGCGGAGCGAGCACCATCCGTAAGGTCAGAGAACCGGCTCGGCATGCGGGCTCGTCGTCCTTGCCGAAGCGATCCGGTCCGTGGCCGCTGCCGCTGCCGCCGCGAGCAGGCGGGCAACAATCGATCCGTCCAGATCGAGGATGATCGGCTCGACGGCGCTGCTTCGCCCGCTCACGATTGCGATGATGCTCGCATCCCTGTAGCCGGCTGCGCGCAATGCATCTGCGCAGCTCTGGGCGCACTCGATCGGCACTGCCGCCAACAGCCCGCCGGCAGTCTGCGGGTCGAACAATAATGGGAACAGCGGGTGCGCAGCAGCTTCTTCGAGATTGCGGATCGCGCGGCGGAGCCGCACATTCTGCGGCTGCAACGACGACAAGATCCCCATCGCGATTGTTTCGGATGCGCCCGCGAGCACGGGAACGCGGTCGAGCGCGAGCGTTACATCGACGTCGGAGGCGCGCACCATCTCGATGAGGTGCCCCAGCAGGCCGAAGCCCGTCACGTCGGTTGCCGCGTGCGAGGCGTGGTCGCGCACGATCTCGGCGGCGCGCCGGTTGGATTGCAACATGTGGGCAAAGGCCCCCATCAGCCAGCGCGCCCGCGCCTTCCCCCGCATATCGGCGGCAAGGAGCGTGCCGGTGCCGAGCGCCTTGGTCAGAACCAGGGCATCGCCCGGTCGCGCTCCGCTCTTGCACAAGGCGGCCGCGCGGGGAACGAGACCGTTGACCGCAAAGCCGAGCGCGAGCTCAGCACCCTCGCTGGTATGGCCGCCGACCAGCGCGCAATCCGCCGCGCGCAGCACCTCGTTGGCGCCAACGAGCATGGCGGAAAGATCCGCCTCGACCTTTGCCTCCAGACCGAAGGGTACGGTGGCGATCGCCAGCGCCGATTGCGGCTCGCCGCCCATGGCATAGACGTCGCCGAGCGCATGGTTGGCAGCGATCTGGCCGAACAGGAACGGGTCGTCCACCATGGCCCGGAAATAGTCCACCGTCTGCACCGAGAGCTTCTCGCCTCCGGTATCGATGAGGGCCGCGTCGTCGGGGGCATCAAGGCCTGCGATGACGTCTTTGCGTGGCGCCGGCTCGATCATCGCAAGCGCACGTGACAGCACGGTGGCCCCGACCTTGGCGCCGCAGCCGCCGCAGCGCATGGCCAGCGCCGAGATTTCCTCGAGCGCCGCGGCGTCGGCGAGGGAGGCACCCAACGGCTTAAGCCCCACCCTCCCCTCCCCCGCACGCGAATGCGGCGGGGCCATTTCCGGCAGCTGATTGAAACGGCGCATGAAGCGCCGGTCGATCCAATCCTTCCAGCGCCAGACCCACGCGCCTTTAAACACTACCCCATTACGGGTCCCGACGGCATAAGCGTCGCCCGTTGAGACCAGATACATCGCCTCGCGCTGCGGTCGGAACGGCCGCAATGCCCGGCCAGTGAGAGAGCGGCGGATGTTGTCGCCGAGAATGGGTCCGGCTCGCACCGCATAGACGCCGGATTTCGGCAGCTCGCGCGTCGGAAACGAGATCACGTCGCCGGCTGCGAACACGTCATTGCGGCCTTCCGCCAGGAGCGTCGGCGCGACTTGGACGAAACCCTCCGGGCTGAGCCGCAGTCCACTTTCTGCCAGCCAGGTTGCCGGCCTTGCCTGCGTGGTCCAGAGGACCTCGTCGGCCTCAACGGTGCGCCCGTCGTCGAGCACGAGCCGCCGAGACTCGACTTGTGTTACCGCCGCACCCGCGATAACGGCGATGCCCCGCGCGTTGAGAATCTCGCGAAAGGCGGCGCGGAACGCCGGCGGGAATGTCGGCAGGATCTCCGCCCGGGCGCTGACGAGCACAAAACGCAGGTCCTCTTGCCGGAGCCCTGCCTCGCGGGCTTCGCAGCGCAAGCGGTGCGCCACCGAAAGCATCAGCTCGACCCCGCCCGCGCCTGCGCCAATGACCGCGATGCGCGAGCCAGTCTTGCGTGCAAGCACGCGTTCTCTCATCGCCAGGAACCGGGCGAGGAAGCCGTCGATCGGCTTGACCGGGATGGCGTGCTCGATCGCACCGCAGACTTGCGCCGTGTTGGGGGTCGAGCCGATGTCGATCGAGACGAGATCGTAAGGGACAGGCGGACGGGTACGGCAGATGACGCGCCGGTTGGCGAGATCAAGGCCAATGGCTTCGTCCTGATAGAGCCGGGCGCCGGCGAATCGTGCGAGCGGAGCGGTGTCGATGTGGGCATCGTCAAACTGGTAGTGACCCGCGATCAGCCCGGGCAGCATGCCCGAATAGGGGCTGTGCACCTCGCGCGTGATCAGCGTGAAACGCGCGCCGGGAAGCGGCGCCATCCCGAACATGCGCAGCACGGCGACGTGCGCATGGCCGGCGCCGACCAGCACCACGTCTTTCAGAATGGGCTGTTTGATCGCCTGCATTTCAGGCCGCATGTCCGTAAAACAAATTCAGCGCGGGAGGCAAGCTCCTCCCTCTTCCCGTTCTTATCGGGGAGAAGGAGGCTGCCCGGTCGGTGGCGCCGCTGCGGATCCTTGTCATCGGCACATGTTCTACAATGCGCAGGTACGGAACGAGGCGATCACGTCGTTGCGCTCGGGTGTGAAGAAATTGCGATAGCCGGGACGCGCGATCCTGGTGCTGGTCGCGAAGCTTCCGCCACGCAGCACCTTGCGGCTGTTGAACCATGGTTGAGAATAATCTTCGTATGGATCCGCGGCGAAGCCTGGGAACGCCACGAAGTCCGATGTGGTCCACTCCCACGCGTTGCCAATCATCTGTCGGCAGCCGAACGCGCTGTCGCCGTCCGCGCAGGCGGCGACATCGATTGGCCCCACGAAGGCAAAGTCGAGGTTGGCATGTGCGGCATCGGGCGGCGCCTCGCCCCAGGGCCAGCGACGCTTGCCGTCGGCAAGCGCCGAGCCGGAGCTGTTCGGTTGCCCCAGCGCCGCCGCTTCCCATTCCGCCTCGGTCGGCAACCGGCGATTTGCCCAGCAACACCAGGCTTGCGCCTCGTACCAGTTGACGAATGTCACCGGCGCATGCGGTGCGAGAGGCTCCGGCTTATTGTGGCGGCGCCAGAACCAGCGCTCGCCCTCCTTGTCGAGCCAATACACTGGCCGCTGCGCGCCTGCGCCTTCGCGCCAGACCCATCCCTCAGCGGTCCAGAATTCTCTGCGGCGATAGCCGCCCTCTTCCACAAACGCCGCAAACTCGGCGTTCGTCACCGGCGCTTTGGCAATACGAAAAGGTGCGAGGGCGATCTCGTGCGCCCATTTTTCGTTGTCAAAGATGAAGCCGTCATTGGGCGTTGAGCCAATACGCCAGCTTCCGCCCGGTACCTGCACATCGCCGGGCCAGTCGCCCGCGGCCTGGAACGGAGGCCGGCCGAGATCCTCTGGGCATGCGTAGGCGAGCGTCTGGCGGGTATAGGCCAGCGCCTCGACATGCATGTCCTCATGCCGGATGGAAAGCTCGTAGAAATACCGCGCGGGCAGACCGACTCCGCCGCCGAGGCGATCGAGCTGTTTTTCCAGAACGTCCTGCATATAGCGCAGCACTCCTTCGCGGTCCGGCAGGTCAAGCTCCCAGCGGCTGTCGTGGGCAACCGTGCTCGAATTCCACAGTCGGTCGGCGCGATCAAGGAGCGGCTTCCCCCCATGCGCATGGCGCAAGGTCCAGTACTCGTGAAACCAGCCGACGTGCCCCACTTCCCACAGCACAGGATTGACGACGGGCAGCATCGGTCCCATCAACTGCACGGCCGAGAGATCCTGCGTGAGACGAAGGGTGCGCGTGCGGGTTGCGCGCAGCTGAGCGGCAAGCTCCGGCTCGCTCGCGCCAGTGGTCGGTCGGGGAACGAGCTTCTGGTTCATGCAGATCGTCATTATCACACCGGCGCGTTCATCGTCACGATCCGGCAACGCCACCACCACGTTGCGGTGGAGGCGCATCCTGCGCGACCTCGGCCATACCGTGCGGGTCGCCGACGCATACGATGGCACGCCGGCGGATCTGATGATTGCGCTGCACGCCTGGCGCAACGCGGAGAGCATTCGGCGCTTTCGCGCGCTCCATCCCGGCCGGCCGCTCATTGTGGCGCTGAGCGGCACCGACATTTATGAATACATCGCCAGCGATCCCGCGCCCGTTCTGCATTCCCTCGCCTGTGCCGATCGGCTCCTGGCGTTGCAGGAGCTGGTGCGCGCCCGGGTGCCGGCTCGCTTTCGCCACAAGCTTCGGGTCGTGCACCAGTCGGCTCTCTCGCTCGGCGCCCGCCGCAAGAGCATGCGCAGCTTCGACGTGGCCGTCATCGGACACCTGCGCCACGTCAAGGATCCCATGCGCGCGGCATTTGCCGCGCGCCGGCTGCCGGCGAGCTCGCGCTTGCGCATCGTGCACTACGGTGCCGCCGAAACACCGCGCTGGGCTGCAATGGCGAAGGCCGAGATGGCGCGCAACCCGCGCTATGTCTGGCGCGCCGATCGGCCGCGCGCCGATGTCCGCCGCCTGCTCGGCCGTGCGCGGGTGATGGTGCTTTCGTCGCGCAGCGAAGGCGGGGCGAACGTCATCTCCGAGGCAATCGCGGCGAAAGTGCCGATCCTCGCTTCCCGCATCGATGGCTCGGTGGGGCTGCTTGGCCGCGACTATCCGGGCTATTTCCCCGCGGGCAACACGGCGGCATTGGCACGCCTCCTCGAGCGGGCGGAGACCGACCCTCGCTATCTCTCGCGGCTGCAGCGCGCGATGGCGCAACGCGCCCCGCTCTTCCGCCCTGCCCGCGAAAAGGCGGCATGGAAGCAACTGATCCGGGAGCTGACGGCGTAAGGGGGGACCGTGCCCTATTGCGCGATCCGTTGCTGCGGCTCGATGGGCGGTTCCACGACCTCGGTGGGAGCGATCGACGGGATCTCCGGGATCGGCGGTGGGGGAGTGCCGCGCAGGAACAGGTAGAACTCGCGGCTGCCGAGCACGACCAGAGCGAGCCCGAACGGAACGATATAATAGAGCAGGCGAAACAGAAGCAGCCCAGCGAGCAGGTCCTCCTTATCGAACTGCCAGAGCGCAACCAGCATCGCCGCATCGAAAACACCGATGCCGCCGGGCGCGTGACTGGCAAAGCCGAGGAGCGTAGCCGCAACGAAGATGACGGCCAGGGTGATGAAATTGATGTTGGGCTCCTCCGGTACCAGCATGTACATCGCCAGTGCGCAGAAGCCGAGATCGACGATGCCGATCCCGATCTGCAGCAGCGTAAGCGGCCCGCCCGGGAGGGCGACGCTCCAGCCCTTGCGGCCGACGATGCGCGGCCGCTGCCATACCCAGTGCACGTAAAAGGCGAGCACTGCCAGAATCGCGAGCGCGCCGGCGCGGTTGACCCAGGGCGGCAGCTGATCGATGGCGCTGGCAGCGAGCGGCGCATAGAGCGTGCCGAGACCGAGCACGGTTGCGTTGCCGAGCCAGAAGGTCAGTCCGGTGATGAAGCAGAGCTTGGCGACGTCGGCGGCGGTCAAGCTCCAGGCGGAATAGACGCGGTAGCGCACGGCGCCCCCGGTGAAGACGCTTGCGCCTACATTGTGGCCGACCGCATAGCTGCTGAAGCCGGCGAGCGCGGCCGCCCAATACGGCACATCGCCTCTGCCGATGGTGCGCAGCGCGAACAGGTCATAGAACGTCAGCGTGAAATAGCCGCCCGCCACATATACCGCCGCAAGCGTGAAGTCCCTCCAGTCCGTGCTCGCGAGCGCGTCGAGCACTTCGCCGACATCGATGGTGCGCAGGAGGCGATAGAGCACCGCCCCCGCGATCGAGAGGATTACGGCGCTAAGCGCAATCCCGAGCCGGTTCCAGCCGATGCGGGTGTCGCAGAAGACCGCGATCCGATGCAGGGCTTCGATGACCCTGTGCTCGCGGTCTGATGGCTGCATGGTCCGATCGGTCACGGGAAGGGGGCTGTTGCAGGCGAAGGGCTCACACCGGTAGCAAAAGTCCTGCACGCGCGCGAGCCCCGCCCCCTGCGGCGTTCGGCCCTCGATGCATTCGTTGGCGGCGCAGCCTGCCCTGGCTGCTCGTTCCCTCCGGCCCCGGCCGGCCTCCCCGCGAGGTTTGCGCCGGTCATGGCCTTGCCGGTACGGGCAGGAGAAACTGCGCTGGCTATCAATCGGATCAACGATGGTCAGCTTGCGCTATATACTGCGCCGCGGCCGGCCGGTGGCGCGGGCATGCAACCGAGGCGCTAAGGAGCAGATATGATGAAGCCATTCCTGCACGACCAACCTGTCCCTCGCCGCACATTGCTCAAGGTCGGGGGGCTTGGCGCAGGCCTTGCGTTGGCGGGAAGCCCTGGCGCGAGCGCGGGCGGGGAGACGATGGAACTCGCCTCCGCCGCCGATACCCCGGTCTGGAGCGGCGAGTATTGGGCCAGCAAGGAGGGCGTGAAGCTCAATCTGTGGCGCAAGCGAGCCATCGCGCCGCAGCCGGGTGCCTCGGCGCTGCCGGTGCTCTTTCTGGTACACGGCTCCTCCAATTCCGCGCGGACCAGCTATGATCTCGCGGTGCCGGGCAAGGGCGAGTATTCGCTCATGAACGTGTTTGCGCGCTCCGGCTATGACGTGTGGACCATGGACCACGACGGCTATGGTCGCTCCGAAAGCTCCGGCAACAACTCCGACATCGCGAGCAGCGTCGCGGATCTCAAGGCCGCGTTGCCCGTGGTGGCACGCGAGACCGGCCGTTCAAACTTTCATCTCTTCGGCACCTCTTCGGGCGCGATCCGCGCCGCAGCTTTCGCCCAGGCGCAGCCGGAAGCCGTCGACCGATTGGTACTCGTCGCCTTCACCTACAAGGGCACTGGCGCGCCCACGCTACGCGACCGCGCCAAGCGATTGGAGCTCTATCGCACCCACAATCGGCGCACCCGCGATCGCGCCATGATCCGCTCGATCTTCACCCGCGACAATCTTGCGTCGAGCTACGATCCGGCGGTAGCCGATGCAATGGCGGCCGAGGAGCTCAAGTTCGGCGATCAGGTACCGACCGGCACCTATCTCGACATGACCGCCAACCTGCCATTGGTGGATCCCGCCAAGGTCCTCTGCCCCGTCGCCATGATCCGGGGCGATCACGACGGTATCGCAACCCCTGAGGATCTGTTCGACTTCTATCGTCAGCTGCCGAACGGCGACCGCGTGCTCATCACGCTGCCAAATACGGCGCACAGCGCCGTCTTCGCCAACAATCGCCATCTCCTATGGTATGCGACCCGCTCGTTCCTCGCGGCGCCGGCCCCCGCAGCCACGTGAACCGTGCGCGATGCGCGCATCCCGGAGCGCCGGTTTGATCAGAGTCTCCATCGGTGGACGGAGCCCTTTCGCTGACCATGTGCCGCTGCCGGTATCCAGGCCGAAACAAATACCACTCAGCTGCCTGAAGACAAGACGGTGCGCGAGGTGAACCTCGGAAAAACCGGCTACGAGACAAAGCCGCGGAGAAAGCCGTCGCGAGGCACATGGTAGCCTGCACGTGATGACGGTTGGAAGGCTGTCGTCGCAGTGCTACTGTGCCGCCATGACAAAGGAACATATCGATATCGTACTGGAAAAAGTTCGCTCCTGGCCGCAACAGGATCAGGAGGAGCTAGCGGAGATCGCACGGGAGATTGAAGCGCGCCGGACTGGAATCTACAGCTTGAGTGAAGAGGAGCGCGAGGTGATTGCGAGGGCGCGGCGGGAGTCATTTGTTTCCGACGAGGACGTGGAAGCGTTCTGGAGGCGCCATGGCGTTACATGAGGATTCGGTACCGGCCTCAGGCACTTGGTGACATCGACGAGATCGATCGATATCTCAAAAGGCGCAGTCCGGACGGTGCGACAAAGGTCCTACGCGCCCGTTACGCCGCGATACACCTGATTGCTGAGTGGAGCGGGTGAAGGGAATCGAACCTCGGTCATCGGTTTCATCGTCGCAAGGGATCAAAGCTGCAAATCACTACCCCGAATCCATTCTTCCCCAGACCCAGGTCCGACCAGTGACGCCGCGGCATGTGATGGACGATCGTTTTGAGTACAGCCTCGGCACCTACGCGCTCTTGTATCCGGGACGGTTCGAGTTGGGACGCATCGCCTCGATTGCCACTCGAAGCTGGACCGCTATCAGTCAGAGACCGTGAAGGTTGGTATAAGTCCTCTTTGGGGGATTTTCAGGACCAATCGGCGCAGTGATCCTGCCACACAAGTCCGGTTTCGAAGCGAAGCGGCCGTGGGCCGGGGAAGGACGGTGTTCGCGCTGTTAATTGCAACAGCGAAAAATTTCGGCTAGTCTGAACATGTGCATAGCGCGGGAGGTTGAGATGCCTTTGCAGATTGTAGCACAATGCTTTGTTCAAGCCGACCTAGGGGGCCAAGATAAATATACATGGTCGCAAGCCCCCGGCGGCACACAGATAGTTCAGAACGTGTGGCGCGTGGGCGAAGGACATTTTGTAATTCAATTTCAAGGTGAGCTTACGCCGGGTATTAGTGCTGTATATGTAACCACCGATGGAATCTCGCCCGGTATCGCTAAAGCTCACAGTGATGTCGTGCCCGTTGTTCGACAAGCGGCGGGACCGGTGGGGCACAGGGGCCTTGAGATCGAGCTTATCAGGTACAACAAAAACGCTAACACAATAACAGGGTACGAGAATAAGAATTCAAATTTTTGGTTCCTCGTAGTGGAGGGTGATCACCCGGGGGTTCCACAGCCTGTCCAAGAGGGATGGCCTGCATGACTGAGACTCCAGCCGGGCGCCGCCGAAGATCCAGAGTTTACGTCCGTTTGCGGCGTGATTTCTCGAAGATATAGAGCGGGGCCGGTCTGAACTCTTGACCGCGGCGCTCACGATCTGGCGCTGGGGCCGCCAGAACACTCCGAGGTCTCACGCGCGGCAAGCCGCTAGGGAGCTTCGAGAGATGGGCAGAATGGCGCCGCGATCCGTTGGTGACTCTCGGGTGCCGCGATCCCGTCGAGCGCATTGAAGAATCTTAAGGGCAACGATCCCCGCCGCCAGCGCATTGCGGAGCTATTCCGCATTTGGTGGGAGCAACACGGGGCGAGCCCAATGGAGGCTAATGACCTCGCCGACGCCGTGAAGACCATCGCCGATCCGGGCAACCTACGTCAAACCCATCTCTCCAATCGGTATTCCGCGACTACGACGACGTTGTCGAGGCCTCCAGCTCGGGCTTGGAATAGGCTCACCGGCCAGAAAGGCCGCGACGGCGATGACTTTGCTTCGATAGAGGCCTTCGAGCGCAGCATAGTGCGGAAGGAGCAGCGATGACCGACCAACCCGCCGATGACCAACTGCGGAATTGGGGTCTGATCGGTGCCGCGGAGGCAGCCGTATCGCGCGCCAAGCCGACGCAGGGATTTCAGGCTCTTGCAGACGCTAACCTAGCAGACTTGTCTTATGAGCAGATAATCGTCGATCACCCGGATGAGTTCTCGCCGAGGGCGCTTTGGTTTTCACGGCGAACGCTCGGCCTGCCCAACGATACCGATCGACCGCCTGCCCAAGCGTTCGCCCAGCCCACCCTGACGCCTTACTGGGTATTCGTGTGCAATCCCAAGAAATGGGCCATCGACCGTTTTCTCGACCGTCGCATCGAGCACGACACCTGGGGCATACGACCCTCCGACAGTGCACGCTTCGCCCCAGGACAGCTCGGCATCGTGCGTGTCGGAGTCGATCGCCGCTCCGCAATAGAACGCAGCGGTCATCCGCCGCTCGCGCCTGGCATTTACGCGCTGGTCGAAGTGGAGAGCGAAGTTTTTCCTGGCACTGGCGCTAACGACGAGTTCTGGGCCGATGACGACGGCCGGGCGCCCGGCTGGCCGACTGTCAAAATACGTTACCTTCGCACGTACTTAAACGATCCTCTGACAATCGAGAGGTTACGCGCCGAAAGGCCTGAGGTATCCAAGCTTCTTCTTGACGGCTTCCAAGCGGCTTCATTCCCCATCTCTGCCGCTGATTTCAGCGCGGTAATGGCGCTGCTCAATGAGAAGCTCGATGAGCTGCCGTCACCTGAGCGCGAAGTCGAGCTAAGCAAGCTCGCGGCGCTCGAAGAACAGTATTTGCGCGCCAGCCCCGAAGTGAAGGAGCGACTCAGCAAGACAATCGAGCGCGGCCCCATCGGCGGGCTGGTCAAGCAAGCAACTGGATACAAATGCCAAGTTTGCGAAGCGTTGGGCCGTAATCCGATAGCTTTCGTGAAGCCGACCGGCGAGCCCTACGTTGAAGCACATCACGTGTCGCCGGTCTCGCTCCGCGAAATTGGGTCGCTGGCGGCATCGAATGTGATGACCGTTTGCCCCAATCATCATCGGCAACTGCATTACGGCGGCGTCAAGGTTGTCATCACCCCCACGACTTTCGACCTCGGCATCGACGGGCAAGCTCTGAAAATTCCAAAGGTGAACCTGGCGCAGCATCACTTAAACTCCTAAATGCTCATGGGGTGAGAAGCACACGAGAAAATTAAATTGATCGCGCCTTGCACGCCGATATAAGCTTGAGAGCTTGAGTGAGAGCTGATCGCGTTTTTCAGATCGAGGCGCGGCCATGCTCGACGATACCAACAACAATCCGGACAACTCACCGCCGGCACCGATCAGCTTCTACGATTGGAGCAATCCACCGCAAATTGTTTGGAGCCTCGGTGCATGGTCGCCGGGCGCATGGACAAGCGGCGCGTGGTCGCCGGGCGCGTGGTCGCAAGAGCCGCAACCGCCAAGTGAGGGGTGATCCCATGGCATTGCTGAGAAAACGAAATGGCGATCCGATTGTGGAAGCTGAGGAGCTGAGCGCGAACTTGCGACATTGCAGAGCCGGCGCGCGGTGCTCGCCGATCGGCTGGTATCCGCCGAGGCGCAATTGCGCGAGGCCGTCGATGGCCGCAGACAAGCGCTGCTCGACGCGGATCTCGATGATGCAACTGCCGCAGCTCGACGCGCCGCGTAGACGGCTTCATCGCCTAGAGCTGTCGGCCATGACAACAAGAAAAAGCCCCGGTGTCAGACCGGGGCAGGGTCAATCGCAACCGATCCGAAGGCTAACCCGCGATCGGCATGATACGCAAGCGCTGCGGTGCTATCGAGTCAGCGATCTTGCAGCTTGGGAAATGGATTTCCAACGATCCCGAACATTTTGGCTTGCGACGTCAAATCCCGCGAATTCTTCGGAGGTTTCAGCCGCGTCGATGGTTTCTTGGTAAATTCGGCGCGCGTCGTCACGTTGCTCGCGGTCGCGACAAGCATCGACCGCGGTGACCGCGCCCATGCCGGCTTCGCGTTCAATGGATGCACTATAACCTTCGCCACCGCACGTCGCCTCTTCGTCTTCACCGAGCGCGCCTTTTAGAGACCCTCGGCCTTGAGATATTCGAGGGCTTCTTCGCGCGTAAGCTTTGGGTTGTTCTTGAGCAGGTCCGCCAGAACCGTTTCCCGATTCAGGTTCAGCCATCGGAGGTTTCGCTCCGTGTCCTGCTTTTCTGTGGCCTTGTTCTTGTCCTGCACCGTCGCTCGTCCACTGTCCGCCGCCAGGCTCGCCCGCCGGCACCCGTAGTAGAGGCTGTGTATCGCGTAAGCGCAGCTTACTCAACCGGCGCTGTGTCCGCTCAATTTCCAGTTTCTTGATCAGCCTGCATGCCGGCGGGACGATTGAGCGTCGGGGCTTTTCTGAAAAGTGAGCCTAACATGCACATTGAAAACTTCTGCCGCCTGGATGCGATCATGAGAGAGTACGCGTCTTTGCCATCCAATCTGCGACAACCTGGAGCGTGTCTCTAAAATCCGTGAGCACTTTGCGTGAAAGGGAACTTTTCTCTTCTGGCAGCTCAGCATCAACTTCATAGGTAATTTTGCTCGGATCAGTCATGATGATGCTCCCGAGCCCATTCACGACTTGGAAGTGCTGTAACTTCTTCATGGTTTCGATAACATTCCGCCGTTCTCGATCTGTCGGGGTTTCCTGCCTGCGAAAGAGTTTGCTGTGTAACGAGACAAGATACCGGATAAAAAGGTCGAACTCAGTCGACTGAGGAGATTCAAAGTTGCGTTGGAAGTGAAGGGATAAACGAGTAAGACATTTCAACAATCTCAGTGGAGGGGGTACCGAGAGAGTAGTCTGGCACTGGTGGCACTTGGTCTGATCATGTCGAGGAACATGGTTGCCGCAGTTTGGGCATAGCGACATCTTTAAGAAGGAGAAGAAGGAGTTGAATTTTTTGCTTTCGATGGCGCCAATCGTCTGTTCAACACACTCTCGGTGGAGTGAATTGGGTTCCTCCATTGAATTCGCCGCCACTTCCGCCATATTCGGGACAACATCGGTTGCCTTCCGGCCACGTTGGATTTCGCGACCGATACCCATCAATTCCCATATTTTGAACCAAATCGTGGAGAGTCTCGTGGACTGAGAGATCTCAACCACGGTGTTCGGCCGCCAGCCACAGTACATACACGGCACGGAGATATATTCGATCAATCCACCGCAGTTGAAGCACGTATAAATTACTAACCGCGTTGCCATTGCCTCCAGCGAACCTGCCGCGACATCACGGTCACGAATCAACCGGCTCTCTTCGAAGAGGAAGGCATCGTGTTCTGATTTGCCGAACCCCAATTTCTTTGCAGAGGCGAGAAGCCTGGTTGCGAGATCATATTTTTTGGCAGCACGCGCAACTCGGGCCGCGTTAATTAATGCGAGAGATGATGTAGGATTAGCTTCGATGCAATCCGCGGCAACAGCCATGGCCCACATTAGCTTACGCGCGAGATCGCAACTCCGAGCCAGGCGCTCTAGAAAATCCGCCTGCGCTAATAAGACGTCCGTTCCACTCCAAACACTACTTGGGTCTAGCTTATCGGGGCCAAAACCTGAACGTGGCGGCCGTTCCCCATCTTTGAATGGATCTAGGGTCACACCCTAATCTCCGTGAGCTCACTGATCAGGGCTGAATAGTCCTGAGGACGGCGGGCAGAGTTTGATTCAAGGAGTTTCAAAATGAATGCAGCAAGCGATTTGTTTGTTTTCGCAAGTAAATCTCTCGCGCGTCTCAAATAGCGCTGTGACACGATCAGTGCGATGCAACGCTCGGGCCTGTTGTCTATGTAATCAACAGAAGGAAGCTGCCCAGTAAGCGATTGCACCGCAATGATCCCGACCGAAAACACGTCGGCGGCAGGCCCGACGCTCCATGAGCCAGAGAAACGTTCTGGAGCCATGTAAGGCAGGGTTCCACCCGCCAAACCTGTCATCTCTACTGTTTGTCGTTTCAACCACTCCCGAGTGTCGGTGAGCCAATCTGCGTGTTGCGGGGTCTTCGACATAATGCGCGAAAGGCCCCAATCTGAAATTTTGACGCGGGGTGAGCTTAGAGAATATAAAAGCAAGTTTTCCGGCTTGAGATCGAGATGAACTACATGCCTTTGGCCGCTGGCATAATTCAGGCCCTCCAGCAAATCGAGAATCAACCTTATAGCTGCTTTGTCATCGAGTTTTTGATGCTGATTTAAATAGTCAGATAGATTTCCGGCCATTCGTTCCATAAAGGCGGCAAGCTCGAAATTGATCCGACAGATTTTGATCAAGGGGACGATGCGCTCGTGATTAAGAATGGCCCAATTGCCTAGCTCTTGCTCAATCACTGCCTCCTGTTCATCCTCCTTGACATCGAAAGTCTTGGCTGCACGCTTTGGTCCATAAATTGTATCGGACGGGGCGCCCGACGGTCTCTGCAATAGCCAAACGGTTCCCATTCCGCCCTTGCGCTTGTCCACAAGTTCATACGTGCACCTGTCAAGCTGCACCAGCTCGGGGTTCCCCTCTTCGGATGTTTGTGCGTTCACAGGAGACGCCATCACCACGTTCCATCCTGAATGCGCAGCACAGCCGGGCTCGCCGGGTTCTTGACCTTCACCCACACCTTGCACCGGCCGGACCGATACGGGAGATCCCACCGCTTCGACACAATGCCTTCGAGCCCGAGCTT
The DNA here is from genome assembly GCA_963841705.1 of uncultured Alphaproteobacteria bacterium. Classification (GTDB taxonomy): domain Bacteria; phylum Pseudomonadota; class Alphaproteobacteria; order Rhizobiales; family Xanthobacteraceae; genus VAZQ01. The sequence goes on along the minus strand of CAWJDY010000015.1, from coordinate 1,345 downwards.
GTAGGCGTGCGCGAAGATGGTCGCGCCGTCACCGTCGAGATGCTCGGAGAACCGTATCCCGTCGCCACGAGCAAGCAGCTTTTCGAGCTTGCCCTTGCGCGCTTCGAGCGGCGCCGGGCGCAAGTCCTCCCCGTTCAGCTCGATCAGGTCGAAGGCGTAGAGGATCACCGCCGCATCGTGCGCGCCCGAGTGCAACCGGTCGAAATCGGATTTGCCGTCCGTCCCGCAGACCACGGCTTCACCATCGATCGTGATCGAGTGCACGCGAAGCGAACGAAGCGCCTCGACGATGCGCGGGTATCGGTCCGCCCAATTGAAGCCGCGGCGCGAGTAGAGCCGCACACGATCGTCCGTGCGCCGGGCGATCAGGCGATAGCCGTCGTGCTTGATCTCGTGCACCCAGGCCGGCCCACTCTTGCATTTATCGGATGCGATCGGCAGGCACGGCGCGATGAAGCCGGGAGGGAGAGGACGCGAGAACTGCGGCGCCAACTTATCCTCCCGCTTCATCGATCATTTCGAGGGCTTTTTCCCGCGTAAGCGTCGGATGGTCGGCGAGCAGTTGCTCGATCAGCTTTTCACGATCGAGATCGAGCGGGCTCGGTTTGCTCCGCGGCTTCGACGTCGCTCCAACGACCCCGAACAGCGTTCCAGATTTTTCGGCCGTCAAGTCCCGCGAATTCTTGGGAGGCTTGAGTGGTTTGGACGGCGTCTTGGTGGTCGCTGCGCGCATCGTGGTGCTCGCTCGCGCGGCCTTGATGCTGTGCTTCGTTTTGTCAACCGTCGTCATGCGAATCTTCCAAGCTTGTTCCTAACGTATGGGTCGATTGGGTCGGGGGCTGTGATTATGCTGATCTCGCCCGTGTGACTCCGCATCAGTTGTTTCAGGTCCACAGCGAGCGCACCGGCACGTCGTCGGGCAGCCAATCCGCGTTTAGTCGCGGTGTGATGGCAGTGGCCTGAGACGCAATAGACGAGCAAGTTGCGGCAGCCGTGGCCACGGACGTGCCCCATGGTCACCGGCTCGAAGCGCTCAGTTCTCTGGCGACGGGTGGGCATCGTGCCTCGAAAATCTGGTTAGCCTGTAATTAGCCGGCCCCAACCTGTTGCCACGCTCATGGCGCTAAGCCATTGGAAACATTGGAGCGGGTGAAGGGAATCGAACCCTCGTCATCAGCTTGGAAGGCTGTTGCTCTACCATTGAGCTACACCCGCATCGGGAATCAGTGGTCAGTAATAAGGCATCAGACGGATACTGATCCGTGATGTTCCTGATCTCTGATACCTGTCTGGTGGGGGAGGTAGGACTCGAACCTACGAAGGCGTCAGCCAGCGGATTTACAGT
>CAWJDY010000014.1:0-184286 GCA_963841705.1 uncultured Alphaproteobacteria bacterium | reverse complement strand
GCTGTGAAAGCCTCGCCTGGTATCACGACTCCGCGATCCGGCAACTACCGAAAGCTGGGGGCGAGCTATGTCGTCGGCGCCGACGGCGGCGCCAGCGCGACCCGCAGGGCGCTCGGCTACGAGCTCATTGGCGAAAGCGGTGTCGTGCGCAACTTCATGGGCGGACGCATGTTCGCAATGTACCTGCGCAGTCCTGACCTCTATCGTGTCATCCCGCATCCGCCCGCCTGGCAGTACTGGGCCGTCAACCGCGAGCGCCGTGCGGTGCTGATAGCGCTCAACGGCCGCGACGAGTTTGTCGTTCACACGCAGCTCACGTCCGGACAGCAGGCCGACCAGATCGCCAATGTCGACGCGATTGCGATGTTTCAGGACGCGCTTGGTGCGAAGCTTGAGCCGGAGCTCATCGCGCGCTCGACCTGGAATGCCGGTTACACGCTGGTTGCCGAGAGATTTCAGCACGGCCGCATTCTGTTGGCCGGCGATGCAGTTCATCTGTTCACGCCGACCGGAGGCCTTGGCTACAACACCGCCGTCGAGGACGCGGTCAATCTTGGCTGGAAGCTTGCAGCCGTGCTCAAGGGCTGGGCGGGCGCCGGCTTGATCGCCAGCTACGAGCCGGAGCGGCAGGCGATCGCAAAGCGCAATACCGGCTACGCGCGCAAGTTCGCGGATTCGGTGGGGCTCTTCATTCCACCTCCGGAGCTGGAGGACGACAGCGAGGCGGGCAAGGCCGCGCGCAAGAGGGCAGGGGAGCATCTCAATGCGCATGCGCGCTTCGAGTTCAACATCCCAGGCATCACCTTCGGCGGCCGCTACGATGGATCGCCAATCATCGTTCCCGATGGCACGCGGCCGCCCCCTGACAGCATCAATGATTACGTTCCCAGCGCGTGCCCAGGCGGCCGCGCCCCGCATCTGTGGCTCGGCGACGGCCGCTCGCTCTATGACGCGTTCGGCTTGGAGCTCACGCTTCTGCGCTTGGGTCAAAGTCCACCCGATAGCGCGCAGTTTGCTGCCGCCGCCGCGACGCTTGGCATTCCGCTCGCAACCGTCGCCGTGGCGAGCGATGAAGCGCGTGACCTCTATGGCGCCGATCTTGCCCTCATCCGGCCCGACCAGATCGTGGCCTGGCGCGGAAATGCATCGGCCGACGCGATGAATGTGCTGTGGCGCGCCACCGGGCGTGAATAGCGTGTGTGTGCCCCGGGCGCAGTGCAGCATGAGCAGCGCAAACCGAGCTTGATGCGGTCCCGGATCAGTGCACCGCTTCGCGCACTCACATCCGGAGATTGTGGACCATTCGTGTGTGCGCTCGCGCTGCGCCGCATCCGGGACACGCGCGCTCTAATGCTCACCCCATGCCGGAGGCGGAGGCGGGCTCGATCTCGCACATCAGCCGCACCTCTCCGGGTGCGGCATGGGGATATTTGTCCTTGCCGAGATACTTCTTGGAGAGCGAATCGATGTGCGCCCCCGCGCCCTCCTCGGTGCAGCGCCGGACCCGCCCGCGGATCTGGATATAGCGATAGGGATTGTCCGGATCGACGACTGCGAGCGCGACCGCAGCGCCCTGTTTCAGGTTGCGGGCCTTCACCCGGCCCTTGGCGGTATTCACCCGAACGATGCCGTCCTTGTAGTCGAACCACACCGGGGTGACCTGGGGCGATCCGTCCGCCATCGTCGTTGCGAGCGCGGCAAACGCCTTCTTCCTCTCCAGCAGATCGAGATATTTGTCGGGGATAGCCGTCATGTCTTCCTCCTGCTGCATGTGCTTCTAGAGCTCTATCCTCTTGTTTGAGCATGTCCTTTTCGCAAAACCGGTTCCTGCTTTTGCTGGACAGGCTCTACTCCTGCCGAACATTGCGGCTGAAATCGTAATCGCCCGCTGTGTCGCATGCATAACGTTGCCGGCGGACGGAGCGATCGTAACCCGGCGCGAGCACCTCGTGCAGAAATGCGAGCTGCTCCGCCCGGGCTGCCTCGGCCTGTGCGGGCCGATATCGTCCCGGCATGGTGTCGTTGAGCCATCCGTGCGGCGCGTCGCGATAGACATGAATGCGAAACGTCTTGCCGTGCCGTTCCAGGCAGTCGCGCAAGCGCCGCACGTCGTCGATTGCAATGAGATGATCGGTCTCGCCGAACATCCCGAGCACCGGACAATCGACTGCCGCGATGATCTCCTCGAGCGGGCGCGGATATTTGCCGTTGACCGCCCATTCCCGTGGCTGCGCCGCGCCATACCAGATGAGCGCCGCGGCAATCGGCCGTGAAGCTGCAAGAACGAGGGGATGGCGGGCGGTCTGACAGACCCCCATCACGGCCATACGCCGCGCATCCGCTTGCGGCATCTCCGCGAGCGCCTCGATCGCGGCCTCAAGGCGCATGAGCGCCTCTGGATCGCTCATGTCATAACTGGCTTCGCCGCGGTGGAGCACGTCCTGATCGGGGTGCTGAAAGTAAAAATCCGGCGCGAGCGCAAGAAATCCGTCGCGCGCAAAACGCTCTGCCAGATCGCGCGTGTGGCGCACCAATCCGTAGCGCTCATGCATGACGATGACTACCGGTGTCCTCGCGTCCGACCGCGGGGCCGCGACAAACACCGGCATTCCTCCGCCGCACCTCGTTGTCCAGGTCCTCGTGCCGTCAGGCTCGTTATCGCGATGCCTCTGCGAGGAAGCTCGCATCGATGAATTCCGATAGCGGGGGAGCCTCTTTCAACTCGCCCATCTCGACCAAGGCATCGAGATTGGCCCTGATGCCATCCGGGTAGAGCAAAGCCTCGCGCGCAATGACCTGCTGGCGGATGTAGAGATCGTAGGTCGCGGTTGCGATCTGCGGCGTTGCATGCGTGTGCTTGGCGAGGATGCCAATGACCTCGTCGCGATTCCTGCTGTCGTAGAGATATCTGGTCGCTCTGATATGCGCGCGCAGGAACGCGAGGACGGCTGCGCGGTTGGACTGCGCCCAGCGGGTATCGACGAGGATATTGTTCTGTGCCCAGTGCGGCAGGTACTGTTGCACGCTGCCGAGATCGACAAACCCTTGCTCCAGCGCGGTGAAGTCGACGGGATTGGTGAGAATGGCCGCAGCCGCCGCTCCCGACGCGAGCTGGGCGAACCGACTGGGCGTGCCGCCGCCGTAGACCAGATCGTAATCGTGGTCGGCGAGGCCGTTCTTCCTTGCCATCACGCGCACGAAATAGAGCGTCACGTCGGTCAGGCCGCCGACGCTTATCGTCTTGCCCCTGAGATCGCTCCAGCCCGTGACGGTCTTGGCGGCAAGCATGCGGAAGGGCGCGTTGGAGGCCGCCCCCGCAACGATCCGGATCGGCGCCCCGTGCAGGATGGCGCGCAGCGACTGATCGGTCGCAGCCTGCGCGATATTGAGCGAGCCCGCGGCGAGCTGCTTGAGCACTCCTACCGCAGCGCCGGCGACGATCGTGTCCACCGCCAAATTTTCGGAATCGTAGTACTTTTTTTCGGTTGCGATGTAGTGGGGCAGGCTGAAAGCGGTGCTGCTGGTGATGCCGAATGCGATATCGGCCGCCGCCCGGCTCGTGGTGCTGCTCGCGAGGAGCGCCAGGGATGCCAGCAGGAGTGCTTTGCGTTGCATCACGGCCATTCCGCTGCAACCTAACCGAAACCCGGTGTAAGATATATGCGTAGCCGCATTATCGACTTGACGGAGGCATTCCATGCCTTGGCTTTGGATCAGGCGCTTTGGCCTGCTGCTTGCCGCGATTATGGTGGCGCCCGCGCTCCTGCGTGCTGCACTACCGGAACCGGCGGAAACGCCCTCGCGCCCCTCGCTGGCGGGCCAGCTTCTGGTCGCTTCGCCTTCCATCAGCGACCCGCGGTTCTATCAGGCCGTGATATTGATGGTCAGGCAGGACCAAAGGGGCGCGCTCGGGATTGCCGTCAATCGGCCGATGGAGGAGCGGTCACTGGCGGCTCTGCTCGAGGCAACGGGCGAGAAGGATGCATCGGTGACGGGCAGCGTGCGGGTCTTTGCCGGCGGTCCGGTGCAGCCCGAGCTCGGCTTTGTGCTCCACAGCACCGACTATCGCCGCCCGGAGACCATGGAGATCGATGGACGTGTGGCCATGACCAACAGTCGAGAGATCCTGCACGACATCGCCAATCATCAGGGTCCGGCAAAGACCCTGATCGCCTTCGGCTATTCGGGATGGGGAGCGGGCCAGCTGGAGGGCGAGCTCGATCAGGGCTTCTGGTTCACCATACCGGAAGATCCGGCTCTCGTGTTCGACCGCGACCGGGACAAGGTCTGGGACGACGCCATGAAACGGCGCACGCAGGATCTCTGAAGCTAGCGCATCCATCCGGTAGGGCGGGTTAGTTTAGCAAGCGAGCCGGCTTAAGCCTCTCCGCTGGCGTAACCCGCCGTCGTATGTGCAGTTGCGCCGGTGCGGTGGGTTACGCGGTACGAGTTGGCTGTTGCCAGCCGACTTGTCCGGCTAACCCACCCTACGCACTACGCACCCGCTCGCAATTCAATTTCTGGATAGAGCTTAAACCGACACAGACCTCATCTGCGGAGCATCAGCCACGTGCCGCCCTGGCTTCTCCAGCCGCTGCCGCGGCAGCCGCACGTTCCGGAAAAGCCCGGGCGAGAGCAGCTTGGTTTGGCGCCACGACGCCGCGTTCGGTGATCAGGCCGGTCACCAGTCGCGCCGGCGTGACATCGAATGCGTAATTCGCAACCTGCGTGCCTCCCGGCACGATTCGCACCCTCTCGATGCGGCCGTCCGCGGTCTGTCCCGTCATGGTCGCGACCTCATCCCCGCCGCGTTGCTCGATCGGGATTGCGCCGCCGTCCGAGAGCGTGAAATCGATGCTCGGAGAGGGTGCGCCGATATAGAACGGCACATCGTTGTCCTTTGCCGCGAGCGCTTTGAGGTATGTCCCGATCTTGTTGCAGACGTCGCCCGTCGCGGTCACGCGATCGGTGCCCACGATGATGAGGTCCACCATCCCGTGCTGCATCAGGTGTCCGCCGGCATTGTCCGCGATCACCGTGTGGGCGACGCCGTGCTGGCCGAGCTCCCAGGCCGTGAGCGAAGCGCCCTGATTGCGCGGCCGGGTCTCGTCTACCCACACATGGAGAGGCACGCCGTCATCGTGCGCGACATAGATCGGGGCGAGCGCCGTGCCAAAATCGACGGTGGCCAGCCAGCCCGCATTGCAATGGGTGAGCACCTGGACGGGCTCCCCCGCCTTCTTTGCAGCGGCGATGCCGCCGATCAGCCTCGCCCCGTGGGCTCCGATGGCGCGATTGATCGCGACGTCCTCGTCGCAGATTTCCGCCGCGCGTCGATAGGCGTGAGCGACGCGGTGCTCGCGCGGGCGGTTGCGCACGGCTGCGAACATCTCATCGAGCGCCCATTTGAGATTGATCGCCGTCGGGCGCGCTGCCAGCAGCGCGCCATAGGCGCGCTCCAGCGCCTCGTCCGATAAATCGCCGCGCAGCGCCAGGCATATGCCATAGGCTGCCGCCGCTCCGATCAACGGCGCGCCGCGCACCTGCATCGAGCGGATGGCCGTCACGACGTCTGCGAGCGCTGCGAGGCGCGTGGTGACGAATTGGTGCGGCAGCCTGGTCTGGTCGACGATGCCCACGGACCAGCCGTCGGGCTCGAGCCAGATCGTGCGCATCGATTTGCCGTTCACCCGCATGGCCCCGAGATAAATCCGGCTTCAATAAAAAGCAAAGCCTCGTATCCTCGCCATCGATGCGAGATGCTACAGCTACTTCGGTTTCGAGGTTCGAATCATGCCGCGGCAGCAATCAACCTCGTCCTGAGGAGCGCGCACCGATCTCGGGTTTACCCGAGATCGGCACATCAAATGCGCAAGTCGGCTACAGCCGACTTGCGGCGCGCGTCTCGAAGGACGGCCACAAGCGAGATCGAGCCAGCGACCATCCTTCGAGACGCTCGGCGGGCAAAGCGCGGTGCCGAGCTCTTCAGGATGCGGCCTGAGGATTTGCCGATGGACTATGAGGCCGAATACAACAACCGCGCCCGGGTGCCGGAGCATGCGGAGATCTTCGCCCGCTGGGCCCGCGAGGCGGAGGATTATCGCGCCGAGGCCATGAAGGAGCGGCGCGCCGAGCTGGGGCTGAGCTACGGCTCGACGCTCCGCCAGGTGATCGACCTTTTCCTCCCCAGCTCCGGATCGAATGCCGCAGGAACCGCTACCGGCGTCCCGCTCGCGCTGTTCGTGCACGGCGGCTACTGGCGCTCGCTTGATCCCTCGGTGTTCAGCCAGATGGCACGCGGGCTCAACGCCCACGGCGTGGCGGTCGCGGTCGCCGGTTACGATCTCTGTCCCCAGGTGACCATTGCCGAGATCATCGAGCAGATCCGGCATGCCTGCCTGTTCCTGTGGTTGCGTCTCGAACGGCGCATCATGGTCTACGGGCACTCGGCCGGCGGTCATCTGGCTGCGGCGATGGTCGCAACCGACTGGCAGGCGCTCTATCCCAAGGCGCCCGCGTCGCTTGTCGCCGCGGCCTACTCGATCTCCGGACTGTTCGATCTCGCCCCGCTGCAGCAGACCGCCATGGCCGAGGATCTCCGTCTCAAGGAGACCGACATGCGCGCGGTGTCGCCGCTGTTCTGGCCGCCGCCCGAGGGGCAGACGTTCGATGCCGTTGTCGGCGCGCTGGAATCGAGCGAATTCCTGCGCCAGAGCCGGGTCGTTGTGGAGACATGGGCAAAGGCCGGCATGCGATCGCGTTACGAGGAGATCGCCGGCACCAATCATTTCACGGTGCTGGATCCGCTGAGCGACCCGCAATCCGCGATGGTGCAGCGACTGGCCGCACTCGCCCGCGAGGGCGGCTAGCATTCCGCTCGAGTGCATACGTTGGGTGGGTTAGCCACAAATCGGCATCGCCGATTTGTGGCGTAACCCGCCGCGTTCGGGCGGATGAGGCGTACGCCTAATCTGCTGGCACACACGTCCGGTCTTGCGGTGGGTTACGCCGTCCAAGTCGGCTGTTCCCAGCCGACTTGCACGGCTAACCCACCCTGCGCAGCGATCGTGATTCAACTTCATCGAAACGAGGTCTAACACTGCGTTTGCGAGGTTCGAATCATATCGCCGCATCAATCAACCTGGTCCTGAAGGATGAGGTCTGTTGGACGTTCCTAGAAAAAAGCCTGGATGCCGGTCTGCGCGCGTCCCAGGATCAACGCGTGGATGTCGTGGGTGCCCTCGTAGGTGTTGACCGTCTCGAGGTTGCAAAGCACGCGCATCACGTGGAACTCGTCCGCGATGCCGTTGCCGCCGTGCATGTCGCGGGCCAGGCGCGCGATCTCGAGCGCCTTGCCGCAATTGTTGCGTTTCAACAGTGATACCGCGGGCGGCGCGGCCTTGCCCTGCTCGAGCAGCCGGCCAAGCCGGAGCGCCGCATGCAATCCAAGGGTGATCTCGGTCTGCATGTCGGCGAGCTTCTTCTGCACGAGCTGGTTGGCGGCGAGCGGCCGGCCGAACTGCTTGCGATCGAGCACGTATTGCCGCGCGCGATGCCAGCAGAACTCGGCGGCGCCGATCGCGCCCCAGGCGATGCCGGCGCGGGCCACGTTGAGGCAGCTGAAAGGACCGGAAAGTCCCTTCGCATGCGGCAACAGGTTCTCCTCGGGGACGAAAGCATTATCGAGGACGATCTCGCCGGTGACGGAGGCGCGCAGCGAAAGCTTTCCCTCGATCTTGGGAGTGGAGAAGCCCTTGGTCCCGCGCTCGACCAGGAAGCCGCGAATGACGCCGTCGAGCTTGGCCCAGACCACGGCGACATCGGCCACGGGCGAGTTGCTGATCCACGTCTTGTTGCCGGTCAGGCGGTAGCCGCCCGGGGCGCGTTCGGCCCGCGTCGTCATCGAGCCTGGATCGGAGCCGTGGTTGGGCTCGGTGAGGCCGAAACAGCCGACGAGCTCGCCGGTTGCGAGCTTCGGCAGGTATTTGCGGCGTTGCGCCTCGCTGCCGAACTTGAAGATGGGGTGCATGACCAGCGAGGACTGCACCGACATGGCGGAGCGATAGCCGGAGTCCACCCGCTCGATCTCGCGCGTGATCAATCCATAGGCGACGTAGCCGAGCCCGGCGCCGCCGTATTCTTCGGGGATGGTCGGGCCAAGAAGCCCCAGTGCTCCCATCTCCTTCACGATGGCCGGGTCGTAGCGCTCCTCGCGATAATCGAGGAGGACACGGGGAAACAGCTTGTCCTGGGCAAAGCCGCGCGCGGTGTCGCGCACCATGCGTTCTTCCGGCGTGAGCTCGCCTTCGAGGTCGAGCGGATCCTCCCAGTTGAAATGGGCCTCGGTGCTGGGCGGTTGCGGCCGCTGCTCAAGCTTCTCGGCGGTTTGCGGCATGGGGGTTCTCCCGGAGCTGATATGGTCTCTGTGTTCTGGCTTTCATGCGCCGGTTCATTGGCGCGATTCAAGGGGCTTGCCTGCGGCCGACCACCGGGGCCCGCGTCGCCGACGCCGTTGTCGCAGCAGCCTCTGCGACGCCGTTGCCGCAGTAGCATGGGTGGGGTACTTAATTGTTTCGCGCGCCCGTAGCTCAGCTGGATAGAGCGCTGCCCTCCGAAGGCAGAGGTCACAGGTTCGAATCCTGTCGGGCGCGCCACCTACGCCAGAGCACGCTACTGCACCACAGCGTAACCGTTGCTGCGCCAGCGTTCGCTCGCGGCCAGGGCCGCCGATCCGCTTGACGTACCACGTGAACCGTTGTAGGCTCACCAAGTGATCCGCTCGTGGGGCAATTCGGCGACGCGTCGACTATTCGAGTCCGGCAAGTCCCGATTTCGCGGTCTCGATACCAAATCGCCGCTGGAGCTGTTGGCAATCTTGAACGCGGCCGAACGACTGGATCACATCAGCCCGCTTAAGAGCGTCGGGCTGCACCCGCTCAAGGGCAACCGAAGAGGCCAATGGGCGATCACGGTCAACGGGCCGTGGCGCATTTGCTTTGGCTTCAAAGGCGGCGACGCCTATGAGGTAGAAATTGTAGACTACCACTGAGGAGCAGCAATGGTTCCGATCCATCCCGGGCGTATCCTGAGACGCGAGCTGAACGCACGGCGGCTCTCGGCCAATGCACTGGCACGGGCGTTGCGTGTGCCATCAGGCCGTATCGTCGATATACTAAACGGCAAACGCTCGGTCACGGCTGAGACCGCGCTGCGCCTCGGCCGTTATTTCGGCAACGCTCCGCAATTCTGGATCAACCTGCAGGCTCAGTACGATCTCGCCGTCGCCATGCGCGATGTTGGCCGGCTTGTGGAGCGCGAAGTCCAGACAGCCGCGTGATCGGGCGGCTCGCCAGGTCTGTTCTCTCTTTCAGGTCCATCCGTTGGGTCGCCCGGAGATGACCGGCCAGGGTCTATCGAGGCGTAGTGCAAGATCGGAGGGCGTCGCAGATTTGCCGATTGGAGCGCGTGGTGGGCTGCGGCATCATAGGGGTACGGCGAAGAATAGTGCCCATCTTCATCGACCGTGGCGCGCCAATGCCCATGGGGCGGTGCTCTAATGGCGATGAAGGTCGGCTCAAGCTGGCGTAACAAGACGCCCTTTGGGTGAAGCTGGGAGGACTCAGGCATCAAAGGCTGAGCCGGCCACGTTCGCATCTCCGGAGGAGCGCTACCGCCTTTCCCTCGTTCTGGAAATGACCTTCTCCGAGAGGTCATTCAAGTAGGCTTGCAACTCCTCGATGTTCTCGAATTCTTTGAACTCGCCTCGATTCAATGCGTTGACGCCGAGGCGAGCCGCCGCCCGCAGGGCCTTGAGCTTGCCGGCGTCCTCGGCTTCGCGTTGCTCCACCAGCCGCAGCCCCTCGCGCAGCCCCTCGCTCGCGTTCTGGTAGTGGCCGGACTCGACGAGAGTCTCGATGAGTTCCTCTTGGCGTTTGGTTAACACGACATTCCTGGTTGGCATCAGCATCTCTCGCGTGATTGGAGAACAGCGCAGGAGGGCTGTGGCATAACATATATGCTGGCATGATATGCCAATCGACCCACCGCCTGGAGGCCGGTGCTCGACGCAGCTTCGGTCGGCCCCCAGCGGGACGTGTGCTCAATCCCCCTCAGGTACGGCCGCAGGTGCAGTCGCTGACGTTGCAGCCGGGACACACATTAAAAAAACACTCGCGCAGACGCGCGAACGTTGCAACGAAGTGACAGTCGGTCAAAATCGCCGAAAAATGGCGCCAACTGGAACGCCGCCTGTTGCTCGACGCACGGATTTGGCTCAGTCTGGACCCGCACGGGGATGCGCGAATCGGCGCGTGCACGCGGCAGGTTCGCCGGGATTCTGGGGAAAACGCGGTATGAGCGTCGTCCGTTGCGACCACATCCTCGCAAGCGCAGCACTTGCGCTTTGGCTTGCCGCGCCCGTTTGCGTGCTCGCACAGGAGGTGGCGCCGAGCGCTCCGGCTAGCGTTCCCGACGCGACTTCGGCGCCGAGCGCTCCGGCTAGCGTTTCCGACGCGAGTCCGGCGGCGAGCGCTCCGACGAGCGTGCCCGACGCGACTCCGGCTCCCGATGCCTTGGCCTCGCTCGATCCCGCCGATCGCGCGATCGCGGAACGGATTCGCGATCTCCTGGCCGCGAAACCGGACCGCATCTTCGCCAATGAGAATGAGCATGCGGCGGTCGAAGCCTTCTATCAGAAGCGCAATCTGGCGCCGCTCTGGCTCGACAAGGGGGTGGAGAATGCGCGCGGCAAGGCGGTGATTGCCCGCCTCAAGAACGCCGATGCCGACGGCCTCGATCCCGGCGATTACAAGACGCCGACCTTTGCCGGACTTGCTCCGGACGCGCTCTCCGAGGCCGATCTCACGCTCACGCAGAGCGTGCTCACCTATGCGCGGCATGTGCAGGCGGGCCGTTTTCCCTATCGCATGGTCAGGGAGGACAACATCGGGCTGCCGCAAGCATCGCCGGATCCGGCGCAGGTGCTGGCCAGGGTCGCCGAGGCCGATGATGCCGGCAAGGCGCTCGATGAATTCAGCCCGCAGAACGAACCCTATCAGAAGCTCAAGCGGGCGCTGGCGGAGCTGCGCGGCAGGACAGCCGGCGGACGGATCGAGATCGCCGCGGGTCCGGTGCTCACCTACAACCGCAGGCACCCGATGGAAGATGCGCGTGTGCCGTCATTGCGCGAGCGGCTCGAGCTCTCCGGCGAGGCGTCCGACCTGCGCTACGATGCCAGGCTCGCCGACGGCGTGAAGCGCTTTCAGCGCGCCAACGAGCTGTCGGCGACCGGTAATCTCGACGCGCGGACGGTCAGGAAGCTCAACCATCCCACAGCTGACCGCCGCATCGATACCGTCATCGCCAACATGGAACGCTGGCGCTGGTACCCGCGCGACCTCGGCAACGCGCATGTGGAGGTCAACGAGCCCGACTTCAGGCTCAAGGTGCTGCATGAGGGCAGGCAGGTGTGGGCCTCGCGCATCGTCATCGGCAAGCCGAGCCTGCCCACCCCGCTGCTCTCGGAGATGATGAACTCCATCACCATCAACCCGACCTGGCACGTGCCGCCGTCGATCGTGCACAACGAATACCTGCCGGCGCAGGCCAAGGATCCTGGCGTGCTGTCGCGCATGGGCTTGCGCGTGAGCTACAGCGGCGGCGAGGTGCAGATCACGATGCCGCCGGGCGGCGAGAACCCGCTCGGGCACATTCGCTTCAACTTCTTCAACCGCTTCATGATCTATCAGCACGACACCCCGGACCAATACATGTTCGCCCACGATGTGCGCGCCGAGAGCCACGGCTGCATGCGCGTGCAGGATGCGCCAAAATATGCCGAGATTCTCTCCCACATCGCGCGCCCCGACGAGCCGTGGACGGCAGAGAAGATCAAAAGCATATACGGCAGCACCGAGCAGGAGATCCAGCTGCAGTCGGTGCCGATCTGGATCCATCTGACCTATCAAACCGCCTTCGTCGATGACGCGGGCAAGCTGCAGACGCGCCGCGACCTCTACAACCTCGACAGCCGCACGCTGGCTGCAATCAAGAGCACACGCGCGGTCCCCGCCCCCGCCTCCGAGCAGAAACACGAGCCGGAGATGGCAGCTGCTGCGCCGGCAGCGCCCGCGCACCACCGTAGGCTCGCCCATCACCGTGCGCCGCAGATCGCGGCGTACCAGTCGATATTCTCCAGCAGCGGGACGCGTTACGCGCGGCCGCGGCCGGTGCGCGGCGTCTTCTATCGCTGAGCGCTGGCCCTGGAGGCACCCCGCGACGCGAGTCCGACCGCAAGCGTGCGGGAGATTTAGCCTTGCTACCTTCTCTTCATGCCGGGCACAGATCATTCGAGGATCAGCGGTAGCAAGTTCGCGCTTCCGATAAACGCACATTCGCACAGCTGAATTGATTAAAGGTTTGTCACCCGATCGGCCCCGGCGCGATGCGATGTGCCTGCATCACGTCAATTTTATTTCGTCGGGTCACCGCTGAGCCCAGTTCGGGTTGCCTGTGCTCGGATGCCATAAACAGCGCGTAAAAGCTGGAGCTTGCCCTATTTCGCTCCTAACAAAACCGTAACTTGAGAGCACGCCAACAATGGTTAGGTTGACGCTGGAAGTCGGTCGAGGATCAACGTGGTCACAATGGGGCATACAGAATTGGGGGGTCGGCGGAGTCTCGCTCTCAGCGCGCTTTGCCTGATCATCGTCGTCGTTGCTGCGGGGTTCTACTGGTATGCGACGCAGGGGCCTTCCCCTGCACATGCCGCGCGATCTCCCGCGGTAGCCGGGGTACCGGTGAGCGTCGCGGTTGCGGAACAACAGGACGTTCCGATCTATCTCACCGGGCTTGGGACGGTGCAGGCTTCCTTTACCGTGGGCATCCACTCACAGGTGGATGGCAAGTTGCAGGAGGTGTTCTTTACCGAAGGGCAACACGTCAAGAAGGGCGACCTGCTGGCACAGATCGATCCGCGGCTCTTCCAGGCAGCGCTCGACCAGGCAAAAGCCAAGAAGGCTCAGGATCAGGCGCTCCTGCTCGCCGCCGAGAAGGACCTCGAGCGCTTCAAGAGCCTGGTGCTCAAGAACATCGAAAGCCAGCAGAACGTAGATCACCAGCAGGGTACTGTGGATCAGCTCAAGGCCGCGGTCGATGCCGATGCGGCCATGATCGAAACCGCACAGACCAATCTCGATTATACGAGCATCAAGGCGCCGAGCGACGGTCGCATCGGAGTGCGTCTGGTCGATCCCGGAAACATCGTGCACGCATCGGACCAGGGCTCGATCGCGACTCTGGTCCTCACCCAACCCACGGCGGTATTGTTCACCTTGCCGGCACGTGCGCTCGATGACGTACGCGCCGCCATGGAGCGCGGACCGATCGAGGTCGTCGCCTTCGATCAGGACAATGTCCGCGAGCTTGCCACGGGAAAGCTGCTGCTGGTCGACAACATCATCGATCAGAGCACGGCCACCATCCGGCTCAAGGCGATGTTCCCGAACCAGGATGAAAAGCTGTGGCCGGGCGAGTTCGTCAATGCACGCCTCCAGCTCGGCACCTATAACAATGCCGTCGTCGTGCCGCCTGTTGCAGTCCAGCGCGGACCGCAAGGCTTGTTCGCCTGGGTGATCTCGGGGGCCAATACGGCGGAGCCGCGTCCCATCGAGGTTGGCACCACCACCAAAGATCTCGCCGTTGTGACTTCGGGCCTGCGTGACGGAGAACGCGTGGTTACCGGCGGGCAATACAAGCTCAAGCGCGGCGCGCCGGTGAATATCGCGCCCCCCTCCATGGCCGCCGCAGGCAGGGCCTCGTGAGCATTTCCGAACCGTTCATCCGCCGGCCGGTCGCGACCACGCTCGTCATGGCGGCCCTCGCATTCGTGGGTCTCACCGCCTATCCGTTCCTGCCGGTCGCTCCGCTGCCGCAGGTGGATTTTCCCACCATCCAGGTCACCGCGACCTTTCAGGGCGCGAGCGCCGAGACCATGGCATCGTCGGTCGCCGCTCCGCTCGAGCGGCAATTCGCGCAGATCCCGGGGGTCACGCAGCTGACCTCGCTGAGCACGCTCGGGGCGACAACGATCGTCATTCAGTTCGAGCTCAACCGCAACATCGATTCGGCGGGGCAGGACGTTCAGGCGGCGATCACGGTCGCAAGCAAGACCCTGCCGCAGTCCATGACCGCGCCGCCGAACTACAAGAAGGTCAATCCGGCGGACTCTCCCGTTCTCCTGCTCTCGGCGCATTCCGATACGATGCCGCTGACCCAGGTGGACGATTACGGCGATCTTTTCCTGGCGCAGCAAATCTCGCAGGTGCCCGGGGTCGCGCAGGTCGCCATATTCGGCGACAGGCAACCCGCGATCAGAATCCAGGTCGATCCGGCCAAGCTCGCTTCAACCGGCGTCACCTTGGAGGAGATCCGCGGCACCTTGATCAATTCGACCGCGAACGCCGCAAAAGGCACCATCAATACCGACAAGCTGAGCTTCACGATCGCCGCCAACGACCAGATTACCGACGCCGCGCAGTTCAATGACGTCGTTCTGGCGTACCGCAACGGGGCGCCGATCCGGGTGCGGGACGTCGGTCAGGCGATCCCCGATGCAGTCGATCGCACCGTGGCGGCCTACCAGAACAATCGGCCAGGAGTCATATTGGCCGTGTTCAAGCAGCCGGGCGCCAACGTGGTCGACACCGTCGATCAGATCAAGGCGCAGCTTCCGCAGCTCACGGCCAGAATACCTCCGGCCATGCAGGTCGAGACCATACTCGACCGCACCACGACCATCCGCGCCTCGGTGCACGACGTCCAGTTCACGCTGGCGCTGACCATCGCGCTCGTCGTCCTGGTCGTGCTGCTGTTCCTTCGCAACTTCTGGGCCACATTCATCCCCAGCATTACCGTCCCGCTCGCGCTGCTCGGCTCCTTCGGGGCGATGTATCTGCTCAATTTCAGCCTCGACAATCTGTCGTTGATGGCGCTCACAATCGCCGTCGGGTTTGTGGTCGACGACGCCATCGTCGTAGTCGAGAACATCCACCGTCACATCGAGAACGGGTTGAAGCCGTTGGAAGCCGCGCTCGAAGGCTCGCGCGAGATCGGCTTCACGGTGCTCTCGATCAGCATCTCGCTGGTGGCAGTGTTCATACCGCTCCTGCTCATGGGCGGCATCATCGGCCGCCTGTTCCGGGAATTTGCGATGACGGTCACCGCCTCGATTGCGGTCTCGGCCTTGGTATCGCTGACCTTGGCGCCGATGATGTGCGCGCGCTTCATGCATCACGAATCGGAAAGGCACGGCGTCATCTACCGTGCCATCGAGGCGGGCTTCAATGCCATGCTTGCGTTCTACCGGCGCACGCTGGATGTCGTGTTGCGGCACCAGGCCATCACCCTTGGCGTCTTCTTCGCCACCATGGCATTGACCGCGGTCATGTTCGTGCAGATCCCGAAGGGCTTCTTCCCCATCCAGGACACCGGCTTGATCTCGGGTTTTGCCGAGGCGGCGCAGGATACGTCCCCGGACGAGATGATGAAGATCCTGCGCCAGATGGGCGACGTGATTCTGCAGGATCCGGATGTGGCAGCGAGCGCACTGTTTACCGGCACCACCGGCGGGGCGCAGACCGCCAACACCGGGCGCGGCTTCATCGTGCTCAAGCCGCGCGATGAGCGCGCGCTCACCGCCTCACAGGTCATCGACCGATTGCGACCGCAACTGGCAAAGATCGAGGGAGCAACGCTGTTCCTGCAGCCGTCTCAGGACATCACCGTAGGCGGGCGCATATCCCGCGCCGGCTTTCAATATACGCTGCAGGATTCCGACATCGGCGAGCTGTCAGAGTGGTCGGACAAGATGCTGGAGAAAATGCGGGCGCTGCCGCAATTGACGGATGTCTCCACCGACTTGCTGTCGAATGCACCCCAGCTCAAGATTAGCATTAACCGCGACCAGGCCTCGCGCTTCGGCATTTCCCCGCAGGTGATCGATGACACTCTGAACGACGCCTTCGGACAGCGTCAGATCACGCAATATTTCACCCAGCTGAAAACATATTGGATCGTTCTGGAAATCCTTCCGGAGCAGCAGCGGGACATTGCCTCGCTCGACCTTATCTACATCAAGTCTCCGCTCACCGGCGCCGCAGTGCCGCTTTCAACCCTGGTGAACGTCAACTCCGGCAAGGTCGGCCCGCTGTCGATCGCCCACCAGGGGCAGTTTCCGGCCGTTACTCTGAGCTTCAATCTGCAGCCCGGCGTTGCCCTCGGCCAGGCCGTGGATGCGATCAACCAGGCTGCGCGCGAGATCGGCATGCCGGCGAGCGTCATCGGCACTTTCCAGGGCAACGCGCAGGCGTTCCAATCGTCACTGTCGAGCGAGCCTGCGCTGATCGGCGCTGCCCTGATAGTGGTCTACATCATATTGGGGATCCTGTATGAGAGCTTCATCCATCCCCTGACCATCTTGTCGACGCTGCCGTCCGCCGGAGTGGGCGCGTTGCTGGCGCTCAACCTCGGGCACATGGATCTTTCCGTCATCGGCATCATCGGCATCATCCTGTTGATCGGCATCGTGAAGAAGAACGGCATCATGCTGGTCGATTTCGCCATCACGGCAGAACGCGACCAGCACATGCGGCCGGTCGATGCGATTCGCGAGGCATGCCTGCTGCGGTTTCGCCCCATCCTGATGACAACGGCTGCAGCGATGCTGGCGGGCGTACCGCTTGCCTTCGGCCATGGCACGGGGTCGGAACTGCGCCAGCCGCTGGGCTATGCAATGGTGGGCGGCCTCGCCGTGAGCCAGCTCCTGACCCTCTACACCACTCCCGTCGTCTACCTCTATCTTGATCGCCTGCAAGTCTGGCTGCGGGGAGAGAAGCACGCTCCGCAACCAGAGCCGCAGCTCATCAGAGCCGAAGCGGCGGAGTAGCGCTCCAGCAGCTCAAGGCGGTAGAGGTGGCGTTGAGATCGGCGGTCCAAGAACGATCAACGATCTTGCGGCGCCTGGGTCCCGGATCTTGGCTCGCCGGGCCAGGCCCGGCTCCCGCGCCCGAGAGGTGTCAGGCTGTCAGCAGGCCCTGCAGCGCGAGAAGAGCTTCCTGATAGGCAGCATTGAGCTTCTTTGTCTCCGCCTCGGCGAGCGCGGTGAACGCGCCGGACATGCCCTGAACGCGATCAGGATGGCTTTGCTTGACGCGCTCCCGGTAGGCTTCCTTGACCTCCTCGACCGTCGCTGTGGGCGAGAGTCCCAGCACATCAAAACAACTCCCCTCCCCGGAGATCTCGTCCGAGGGCTGCAGCGGCGCTTCGCAAGCGCTCTCCGTACGGAGCTGCTGAATCAGCCGGTCCGGATCAGCAGCCGCAAAGCGCTTGCACAATCGAAGGTGCATCCGATATGCGCGATTGAGCTCCGCCCTGCGATAAAGATAGACAACAGGCCAGGTGGCGAGCATGAAGCCCGCTGCAATCCAGCTGGCATAAAGCATGGGAGCGTGCAGATGCTCCCATTGGGAAAATGGCGCAAAGCTCGTCTCCATATCATCGAGCAGGAGCAGCTGTTGCAGACAATAGAGCTCGATCAGCCCTACGCAGCAGATGACAACATACGTCGTGAGGGAACGGCCAAATGCCAACCGCGCGCTGCAAACATGCAGCCAGCACCTTAGTCGCTGGATCGGCTTCCTTCGCAGCCGAACGATGGTCGATCGAAGATGCTTTCCGTATGCTTCGATATCCTCCAGCTCCTCGGCGAACTTCTGCCTGATCATTTTTCGCTGGCGATAGCGGGCAAGGAGATCTCCCGGTACCTGTTGTGCCATCGTCTGGATTTCGGCCCGCCGATCTTGGACTTTCTTGTACAGCAGCATCGATCTATCCAACTCGACGGACTCGAGGCTTCTGAGCTGGAAGTTGACGCTGATCCTGCTCGCCGAAATCTTGTATCGGACGAAGCCCCCCAGTGAAATCAGCACCAGCGCCGCCGGTGCAAGGACGCCGGCATTGCTCAAGGCAGCGGCACAAGCTTCATTTATTGTCGACATGGATGCACACTGGAAACTGGTTCACGCCCTGAGGTCAGGCAGCGGTGCAACTGAACGCAGCAGATGATCGGCCGCGAAAAGTTGATGCCGATAGAAATTGAGCACGAACAGGCGGATGGCCGATGGCAGATTTTCGCTGCTCGTACCGTTGTCGATGCTGGCGACCAGATCAGGCAAGGTCATATCCCGCCATGCTGCCATCTCCTTCAGCCCTCTCCAGAATGCCTCCTCGAGCTCGAAGCTGATTTTTTGCCCGGCGACAATGACCGAGCGTCTGACCAGACGAGATTGCATGAGCACCCCCTTTCGTGGTTGCAGCAGACCAGTGATGTCGAATTGTCAGCGGTGTTGGCGATCAACGCTCGGCAAGAGCACGAAGCCGATTGAGGGCTTCGGCTGAACCGAGGCTCTGGGCTTTTTGATACCGCAGACGCGCTTTCTCCACGTCCGTGTCGACGCCCAATACCCCGAGCTTTGAAAGCACGAGGGGATCGTAGGCGGCCGCGAGTGCCAAGGCTGCGGTCGCATTCTCGGCATTGGCCGCGCGCTCGAAGATCAATCGCGCGGTGACGATGTCGCCATCCGCCATGAACCTCTCGCCCTGCTCGATGAGCAGGTCGATTGCCTCCGGCTCCAATGCTGGAACAGCATGGGTCGGCCGAGGAACTGCTGCTTCCTCGTCAGCGGGCTGTGCCTTGGCCAGCGAATGGCGGGCAGAGATCATCTCTGCCGGTGACAGCGTGCTGGGTTCCGATGTGTCGATCCGCGCGATCTCAATCTGCGTGCCTGAGCCCCGGGATGTGGATTCTTGCCACTCGGGTTCCGGTTGCGACAAAGCCTCCAATGCGCTCGATCCCTGGGAGTAACTGCTGCGCGCTCGGTAAGAGGGCGTCACCGACGTGATCGTGTTGATCTCCGTATTGGCCGCTGATTGCAAAGAAGGCGCGGGCATGAACGCGTAATATGCGGCCGACCCTCCGAGGCAGGCGATCGCGATGATCAAGCTCACATGGCGGTGGTTGCGAGCGGGTTTGAGCGGGGGCGGCGGCATGAGGGTGGGCTCAAGCGACCGCGGGCGAGCAAGCCATTCGAGCACCCGGGCGTCGTTGCTGTCACTCGCGCCGGCGGCCGCTCCGATGCCGGAGTGCCCGGGAAGGGGAAGGTTGGGCCCACGAGGAAGCCGCATGCCTGCATTTTGTCGTCGCTGCAGCAGCCGCAAGCTCGCTTCGATCCGTGCAAGCTCCTCGTCGGCCATGATCCTGCGCCGTATCTCGATCGGCGCGGGCTTGCGTGGTTCATCGTTCCGCTTGTTGGCAAGCACTCGCAACCGGGCGGCAGCGCGTTCAGCCGCGCGCTTGGGTGCATAAGGCGAGCGAGGCAGATCACTCTCGCTCTCGACCGGATGCTCCGTTTCTGCAGAAACCTGCTCGCGCTCCTGACGCGTAAGGTAGTCAGATAGCTCGACGAGCTCAGTATTTTTTTCTGACGGGGTACTCATGCACGCAACTCCCCTGATGATGCCGGCTGAATTGCCGCTCGCTGTGGTCTCCTGCGTGTTGCGTCTCTCCTTTCTGCTGCTGTGGACGATGTGGGTGGACTAGGGCTGACGACTGTTGCGCTGCTTTTGCCAGAACAGGAACTCGCGGAAGATTGACTCGCGCTGCTCCTGGGTCAGATTGGCAAAGGCAGGGCCTTTGCTCTTGAGGAAGGCCGAGAATTCGTTGCTGCCAGCCTGCTGGGCCACGGCGTCTTGTCTTCGCAGCCGGCGCAGCATCTCCTCTGCGACACTCGACCGGGTCCATCCCGGAACAGTGGCGGCAAGATTCACGTCGCGCCATTTCGGGTGCCGTGGAGGCTCGCGGAATTTTTCCCATTTCTCGAAAAGCGCGTCCGTGAACCGTTCGACCCGGCGGTAGCGATCGCTGTCCTGGGGCCAGTTGTAGACCGCCAGAACCGCCGGAACTCCAAGCGTCTCCACGGGATGGCCCTCAGGCACCAGGCTGGGATATTCCTTGCTCGTCAGCTCGCTCACGGCATAATAGTCGGCGAAGAGCTTGGAGAAGGGAATCGAGAGAAAGTGCAGGCCCGAGTTGGGAGGTATCCGCGCAAAGAACTCGATCGGCTTACCGATCACACGAATCAGAGCAGCGAGCTCTCCCGATTTGAGCTGCTGCAGCGCCGTCGAATTATCCACCAGGACCTGATTGACCTCGATCCCGAGCCGTTGAAAGACGATCGTTCCTGTCAGACTTGATGCGCTTCCCGCCGGCCCGAAGCTGACCTTCTTGCCCCTGAGATCCTCCAGCTTCGCGATTCCTGGACCGGCCAGCACATGCACCTCGGAAATGGGCAGGCGAACAATGTAGTGGACCCGGTATGGAAGGTTGGCGATCTTGCGCTGCGTGCGGAAGTAATCGAAGACGTCCGATTGGGTGATCGCAATATCGACCTGTCGCAGGTAGAGCAGATCGTCCATGTTGGATGCGGCGCCATAGGTGACGATCGGGATGACACGCAGATTGTCTCCGTCGTCGAGGACCTCCGCCAGCTCGTTGGCGAAGGTCATGTAGGTCCCCGAAAGCTGCCCGCCCGCGATTCCTACGGTCCAGTTGTTTTTTCGGTCTCGCAGTGCTGCGTCGCTGCCGCCTTGCTCGAGCGACTTGGGTATCGTTTGTGCTTGCGCCGGCGGGACGCTCCCGCTCCCGAACCCACCAGATTGGAATATGTAAGCAAGCACGAGCAGGCCAAGATACCTGCTCCACGATGCAAATACGCGCATCCGAGGCTACCTCAACAGAACAAATCCTTAATAACATCTTACTCCTACGTCGGCCGAAAGTGTGGTAAAAGCCTACTCCCGTACCCTTTGCAGATGATTTTTTTGGACAACCTTTGTTTGTTTTTGTTCGTTTGACAAACGATTGCGCGTTTTTTAGGTAGAAAGGTAGTGTATTGTCGGACACTCAGGCCCGCTCCGCCTGATCCGCAAAAGACTTGCGATAGCCGAAGCTCCGGGCGATGGCCCAACTCAACAGCAGCAGGCCGACGACGCAAATCAGCACGTACACCGAGGCAGTATCGACGAAGGTTGCGTAGCTGCCGCCCGACATGGTGAGAGCCAGACGAAAGTTCTCTTCCAATCTGTCGCCGAGCACCAGCGCGAGCAGCAAGGGCGCCATCTCGTAACCGAATTTTCGCAGCCCGTAGCCAATCACGCCGGAGATCACCATGATCCAGATATCGGCCGTGGAGGAGTTCACGCTGTAGACGCCGATCACCGATATGATCAGAATTATCGGAACCAGCCAGCTGTAGGGAATGCGCAGCAGGTTGACGAAAATTCCGACCAGCGGGAGATTGAGAATGAGCAGGATCACGTTGCCGACATACATGCTTGCAACCAGCGCCCAGAACACCTCGGGATGATCTGTCAGCAGCAGCGGGCCGGGCTGCACGCCATGAATTGTCAGCGCCGAGATGAGGAGCGCGGTCGCCGGGATCGATGGGATCCCAAGCGCAAGCAGCGGGATCATGGCAGTGCCGGTCACCGCGTTGTTCGCGGTTTCCGGTCCGGCAACGCCGGCGATTGCTCCCTTGCCGAACTGCTCGGGATGTTTGGAGAGCCGTTTCTCGACCGCGTAGGACACGAAGGTCGAAACGACGTGGCTGACGCCGGGGATGATCCCGAAAACAAAGCCGATCGCCGATGCCCGTCCCACTGCCGGCGCTGATTCCCGCAGGTCAGCCCAGCGCGGTATCAGCTCTTTCAATTTCGGCCGGATCACCTTGACCGCCGCGACATTCTCCAGGTTGATCAGGATTTCCGAAACGCCGAACAGGCCGATTGCGAGCGCGGTAAAGGATAGTCCGGCGGTGAGATCGGCGCTGCCGAAGGTGAAGCGAGGAACCCCGGTCAGTCGGTCGAGCCCCACGGTAGCGAGCGCGAGCCCCAGCGCAATCATCGCCGCAGTCTTTGCGCGCGAACCGGCGGACACTGCGGTTATCACCACAAGCGCCAGCACGATCAGCACGACCTGGACCGACGGGCCGATTGCAATCATCACCTTGGCAAGCGGAGGCGTGATGAACATGAGGCCGAGGATGGAAACCGTGCCTCCCACGAAGCTGCCAATCGCTGCAATCATCAGGGCCGGGCCGGCCCGGCCCTTGCGCGCCATCTCATAGCCGTCGATGCATGTGACGACCGATGCCGCCTCCCCTGGAATCCGCACCAGTATCGACGTGGTGGAGCCGCCATACATGGCTCCGTAAAAGATACCGGTCAGCATGATGATGCCGAGCGCGGGATCGAGCCCAAATGTGAGGGGGAAAAGCAGCGTCATCCCGGCGAGCGGCCCGAGCCCGGGCAGTACGCCGACCACCGTCCCCCAGAGGCAGCCGAGAAAGCAATAAAGGAGGCCCTTCCAGGACAGGGCGATCGCGAATCCGCCGAGCAGCTGATCAAGACCGCTCATCTCACAACGGTCCACTCGGAAGCTGGACTCCCAGCAGCAGCTCAAAGAAATACCAGCACGCGGCCATACCCAGGGCGGTCGCTGCAATCGCGAGCAGCGGCGAGACCCTGCCGATCAGGACAAGGCTCGCGACCCCGAACAAACCAAGCGTGATGGAGGCGCCGGCCGCCTCGAACAGGGCCGGCACCAACAGCAAAGCTGCAATGCTGATGAGCACGTCACGATGCCCGATTTCGACGGCTTCGCTCGAAGATGAACGCCAGCACTCGATGCCAAGCAGCAAGGCGATCACCAGCAGAGCTGCCGCGAGCAAGAATGGAAAGAATCCCGGCCCCGGCAGCGCCGCATCGCCGATATCGAGCAGCAAAGCCTGCCAAGCCAGAAATGCGCCGCAACCGCCGAGGAGGCCGGCAATGATGCCGGCACCCCCGCGCCTGCTGAATGTACACGGAACCCAGCCGCGCCGGGTAAACGTAGCATTCGCCGTGGCGACCTCGTGCATGCCTTGAATGCAGCTGTTCGGATCGCTGCGGTGGTGATCGCTCGATTGCGCTGCTTTTTGCGAAGCTATTGCGCTCAAGAGCGGAACTCGCAGCAGTGCTTTTTGATCACTGGGTCGGTGATCTCTTCAGTCCCAGACCGCCCATGAGCTCTGCCAGTCTGGCGTCGTCGCTTGCGATCAGCTTGCTGAATTCGCCGGCGGGGAGGTAAGCCGGCGTGAATCCGAGCGCCTTTCCGGCATCGGCGAACGACTGCGAGCGGACAGTCTTCTCTACCGCGTCCTGCAGGCTGCCAATGATCGGCGTGGGCGTGCCCTTCGGCACGGCAACACCCCGCCACATGTCAAGACTTACGTCGTATCCAAGCTCGGCGGCGGTGGGCACGTCCGGAAACACCGGGTCGCGGGCCGAGCCCAGCACTGCCAGGACGCGGAGATCGCCGTTCTTGACGTGCGCAACGAGCGCCGCCGGAAGTTGAACGACGGCTTCGATTCTGCTGCCGAGCAGATTGACGACGGCCTGGCCCTCGCTGAACGGCACTTCGATGACCTTGGCGCCCGCGGTCGTGAGCAATGCGGCAGCAGAAAAATGCGTATGGCTGCCGGTGCCGGAATTGCCGATGCGGATCTTCCCGGGGTTCGCTTGCGCCTGCGCGATGAGCTCGCGCAGGCTCTTCCAGGGCGCGTCGGCGCGCACCGCGATCGCCGGCATCTCCAGGCTGACACGGGCAACCGCATCAAACGCGGTATAATCAAACGGCAGTACACCGGAGTGATAGGTCGAGGAAATTGAATTGGAATTCCAGATGATGGAATGTCCGTCCGGCTTCTGCTTGCTTACATGGCTGTATCCTATCGCCCCGCCGCCCCCGGTTCGATTTACCACCGGAACCGGAACGCCCAGGACCTTTGCCATCCCGTCGGCCAGATAGCGGGCCGTCACGTCGGCGGCGCTGCCGGCCCCGAACATGACGGTCATCTCGACGGGCTTGCCGCCTGGATACTGATCCGCAAGGGCCGTTGCAGGCACCGCGCCGGCTGTGAGAAGAAACGCGATCGGTTTGATGAAGGACTTGCATAAGATCGGACGCATTACTCACTCCACTCGGCCGCTGGTTTGTTTGTTTCCTGAACATCCTGATCGAGGCTTGCTGCGAGGCCTCGGCGTGGAATACGAGCTGCTCGACGCTTAATATCAAGGAGCAGTGGTGATCGCTGCCGGTGACGGAATGATGGCGCGATCGATCACAGCATCTAAAAATAGCTGCAACTATTTCGTTTGTTCCTGGCTTGCGCTCCGTATCAGTTTAGTGATGCGGTGCGGTGTTACCGAACACCAAATAATCCCACACCAGAGCACCGACGCGGGTAGGATGTTCAGGTCGGACCACTGCACGCATAGAGCGCGCTGCGTTCACGCTGCATGTCGCCGCGCTTGAAAAAACCAGCGCCTGCGCACTCGGACAATTCAGCAACCGAACCTCTTTCCAGCTCCATTCTCAGAACGGCAGGGTAGCTCGCACAGGACGATAGCGTCTTCTTGCAAAGCAGGCACGGTGCTCCCGCGCTTTCGCGCAATGACCTGACACGCTGCTCTGCAGTGAATACGACGGTACTGCGCCTGCAGTTGGAGGCAGGACGCCGGCGCCTGCGAGGTACGCGCCGATCCGGCCGACCCGAGCTCGGTGACGCAGATCACAAATACGCCGCATTTCGCATACGGCCGGGGAGCTGGCCGCGAAAATGCCCAAAGACATCAATCATTTATGAGCAGCGCTACCATCTTTCGGCCAGTTTCACAGGCTTTGAGTGAGCGTGAGCCGGGGAAACATGTCTATTAATTAAGTGGTCTGTCGAGCAGACGGGCTGCTAAAAGGTAATGGGCGGCTGGGGAAGCATGCGTAGCCGGCACGCATGGCCGCGTCCGTCCGGGGGCGCGTGTTGCGTTGGAAGTCGGTCCCATGTTCGACGGGTTGCGAACACGTGCGCTGGTGCTCAAGGCCGCGCGTTCTCGCTCCCTGTCGATCGGTTCGACAGGATTATTTCTGGTGCAGATCCTATCCGGGTGCATGTTCGGGACAGAGCGGCCGGACCTGGCGCTTTCCGCCCCTCCGGCCTACCGCGCGACGCGCGGCGATGTCCACGCAGCGGTTCCAGCGCTCGATTGGTGGCGCGGCTTTCGCTCGCCCGAGCTCACGCGGTACGTCGAAGAGGCGCAGACCGAGAACCTCGACATCGGTGCAGCGATCGGCCGCATTCTGCAGGCGGACGCGCAGAGCAAGATCGCAAGCGCGCCCTTGCTCCCCACGGCTGCCTTCGCCGGCACCGGAGCCCGCCTCAAGGGTGCGGGGGCTGTCGCAAGCCCAGGGTTTACCCTCGAGCGTGGCGACTATCGCTTCGTGCTTAACGCCGCCTACGAGATGGACTTCTGGGGCAAGAACAGAGCCACCTCGCTGGCCGCCGAAGAAAACGCCGTGGTGGCGCGGTTCAACAAAGAGGTCGTCGTTCTTTCCACGATCGTGAGCGTCGGCACGGCCTATCTGCAGATCCTGGCCTCGGAGGATCATCTGCAAATCAACCGCAATAATCTTACCGCCGCTTTGCGCATTCTTACTCTGGTCAAGCAGCGCGCCGAGCAAGGCACGGCTTCCGCCCTCGACGTGGCCCAACAACAGAGCCTGGTCGACCAGGTCAGGGCGAACATTCCGATATTCGATCAGACGCTGCGCCAGAATATTGCGATCCTTGCCGCCCTCATGGGCCGCGCCCCGGAAGACCTCGTCGTAAAGGGAGGCAGCCTGTTTCGCCTCGCGATTCCGCTGGTCACGCCAGGATTGCCCTCCGAGCTGCTGCTGCAGCGCCCCGACATCCGCGCGGACGAGGCCAACCTCGCGTCCGCCGAGGCAAGCGTTGCGTCTGCACGCGCGGCATTTTTCCCCACCATCTCGCTCACGGCCCAAGGCGGCTATGAAAGCACGGCGCTGCGGCTGTTGTTCACGCCGCAAAACGCGCTTTACAATGTTGCGGCCAACATCGCCCAACCGATATTCGACGGTTTCGAGCTCGAAGGGCAGCTTGAGCTTGCCAAGGGCAGGCAATTCGAGCTGCTCAAGACCTACTGCGGGACCGTTCTGAATGGTTTTCGCGACGTCGAGGTCGCCCTCATCGCGATCGCCGATGGAGCAGAGCGAGAGCGCCTCCAGCAGGCGGTCGTGACCAGCTCGCGCCTGGCGTTCCAGCTCTCCGAAACGCGGCTGCGCGAAGGCGTGGCCGACCTCGTCGTGGTGACCCAGACGCAACAGACCCTGTTCACCGCGGAAGATAATCTGGTGCTCGCGCGTCTGGCGCGCTTGCAAGCGGTGTTGAGCCTGTTTCAGGCGCTCGGCGGAGGATGGCTCCCTCCGGGTGTCCAGGCTCCAGGACGATTGGCACAATGAACATCAAGGGACGCATTACCAGCTTGATGATCGCCGGCCTGGTCATTGCTGCCGTAGTCGGCGTCTACTACATGCCGCACGCGCAGCAACCACGGCAGCTCCAGGGCGGTCCGAGGGGCAGTCAGCGCGGGGCAACCGCTGCAAGCGAACGGGTTCCGGTGCTCGCCACCCCCGCCAAATCGGCCGATGTTCCCGTCTATCTCGACGGCGTTGGCACGGCAAAAGCGCTCAACACCGTGACGGTGCGCTCGCAGGTCGACGGCAAGATCATCAAGATCTCGTTCAGGGAAGGGCAGGACGTCGAGAAGGACTACGTCCTGGCCAAGATCGACCCCGTCACCTATCAGGCCGCATACGACCAGACAGTCGCGAAGAAGGCGCAGGACGAGGCTCAGCTCGCCAATGCCAAGCTCGATCTCGAGCGCTACACCCGGTTGGCCGTAACCAATGCCGTCAACAAACAACAACTCGATACGCAGAGAGCAATGGTTGCCCAGCTCGAAGCGCAGATCAAGCTCGACCAGGCCGCCATCGACAATGCGCGCGCGATCCTCTCCTATACCGACGTTATCGCCCCCATCACCGGGCGCACCGGCATCCGCCTGATCGATGAAGGAAATATCGTCAAGGCTACCGACGCATCCGGGATCGTGATTCTTACCCAGCTGCGACCCATCTCCATCTTCTTCAATCTGCCGCAGCAGCATCTCCCGGAGCTGAACAAAGGCTTTGCCGAAGGTCCGTTGACGGTGGATGCTCTCGGCGCTGACGGCAAATCGGTGCTCGACCGGGGCAAGGTGGTCGTGATCGACAACCAGGTCGATCAGACCACCGGGACCGTAAAGGTCAAGGCCGAATTCCCCAATGCCGACCTGCAGCTTTGGCCCGGGCAGTTCGTCAATGTGCGCGTTCTGATGGACACGCTGCGCCAGGTGGTCGTGGTGCCAACGGCCGCCATCCAGCGCGGCCCCAACGGCACATTGGTCTACGTGCTTCGCGATAACAGCACCGTTACCGTTCGCCCGGTAACGCTGAGCCAGCAGGACGACATCCAATCGGTGATCGATAAGGGCCTGCAAGCGGGAGAGCGTGTGGTCACTACCGGGTTTGCCCGTCTCACCGAAGGCACCGCGGTGACGGTTTCAAGCACTGAGGATACTGTACACCCAGGCCCCGAGGCGACGGGCGGCGGACGTGCCGAGGAGACCGGGCAGGCCGCCTCCGGCGAGCGGCCGGCTCTCGACGGAACGCGCAGCGGGCGGATCGAAGACACCGGCCAAGCCACTCCCGGCGATCAGCCGCGCCGCGATGGGGCGCGGGGAGGGCGCGCTGCGCAGAGGCGCAATTCTGGCTCGGGAGCGCCGCCAGCCAGAAATCCATGAGCGTATCCTCGCCCTTTATCCACCGTCCGATCGCCACCTCGCTGCTTGGAGTGGCGGTCATGCTCGGCGGGCTGCTGGGTTACCTCTGGCTGCCGGTCTCTTCGCTGCCGCAGGTCGATTTCCCAACCATCCAAGTCACGACTCAACTTCCGGGCGCTAGCCCCGACGTGATGGCATCGCTCGTGACCGCCCCGCTCGAGCGCAATTTCGGGCAAATCCCCTCGCTGCAACTGATGACGTCATCGAGCTCGTTCGGGGTAAGCCAGATCACGCTGCAGTTCGACCTCAATCGCGACATCGACGCCGCCGCGCAAGACGTGCAGGCAGCGATCAACGCCTCCGGAGCGACGCTGCCGAGAAATCTGCCCTATCCGCCGGTCTATGCGAAAGTGAACCCGGCCGATGCGCCGATGGTGACGCTGGCGATCACTTCGAGCACCATTTCCCTGAGCAAGCTCAGCGACATTGCCGACACCTTGCTGGCGCAGCGTCTAAGCGAGCTCACCGGGGTGGGGCGTGTCACCGTGCAAGGCAACATCAGACCGGCGGTACGCATCCAGGCCGACCTGTCGCGCCTCGCCAACTACGGCATCGCGCTGGAAGACCTCCGCAATGTCATCGTGGCGGCCAATGTGGCGGGCCCCAAGGGTGCGCTCGACGGCGCGCACCAATCCTACACCATCGCCGCCAACGACCAGATCGCCGCAGCGGATGCCTATCGCAACATCGTCATCACATTTCTCAACGGCGGGCCCGTGCTGCTGCGGGACGTGGCCGACATCCTCGATGACGTCGAAAACACCAAGGTCGGCGGTTTTTACCAGGGCAAGCCCGCCATCGTCGTCGACATTCAGCGCCAGCCCGGCGCCAATGTGATCGAGACGGTCCAGCGCATCAAAACCGAGCTGCCGAAGCTGCAGCGCTCGATGCCGGTGGGAGCCACGCTCACGATCGTGCACGATGCAACCGCCAGCATTCGCGCCTCCGTGCGCGACGTGCAATTCACCCTCATCCTGAGCGTCGCGCTCGTGATCACGGTGGTGCTGATATTTTTGCGCACCATCCGCGCCACCATCATTGCCGGCGTCGCTCTGCCGCTGTCGCTGATCGCGACATTCGGGATCATGTGGTTCTGCAATTTCTCGCTCGACAACCTCTCATTGATGGCGCTGACGATCGGCACCGGCTTCGTCGTGGACGATGCGATCGTCATGATCGAGAACATCGTGCGCCACATGGAGGAAGGCGAGACGCCGTTCGAGGCGGCGCTGCGCGGCGCGAGCGAGATAGGCTTCACCGTTATTTCGCTGACATTATCCCTGATCGCCGTCTTCATCCCGCTGTTGTTCATGACCGGCCTCGTCGGCCGCATGTTCCGTGAATTTGCTCTCACCCTGACCATTGCGGTCGTGACCTCGGCGGTAGTGTCGCTCACTCTGACCCCGATGATGTGCAGCCGGCTGTTGCGGGATCAATCGATGCAGACCGCGAGCCGCGGGATCACCCATGTGTTTCACGGCGCGATCGATTGGTCGGTCGAGGTCTATCGGCGAACGCTGGAATGGGTGCTGCGCCACGAGAAGGTCACGTTGCTGGTCACGGCCGCAACCCTGCTGGCGACCGTCTGGCTGTACGTGATCATTCCCAAGGGCTTTCTGCCCCTGCAGGATACCGGCCTCATCTTCGCCGTGATGGAGGGAGGACAGGAGATCTCGTTCGCCGAGATGAAGCGCCTGCAGACCGCCGTCGAGAGCGCGATCCGCAAGGATCCCGATGTCACCGGGGTGGTGTCGGTCATCGGCGTCACGCCTATCAATGCGACGCCAAACGCCGGCAGGCTCGCTATCACGCTGCGATCACGCGACCAGCGCAAGACGGCGGTCACCGAGGTCATCGGCCGACTGCAGCAGGCGGTTGCAGCCGTGCCCGGCACCGTCGTGTATTTCCAGCCGGTGCAGGACATCCAGATCTCAACGCGATTGAGCCGAGCGCAATTTCAGTACACGCTGAGCGGTACGGATACGGATGAGGTCGGCACCTGGGCGGCGAAATTGGCGCAGCGGATGCGGTCCTCGCCGTTTCTCCAAGACGTGGCGTCGGAGGCGCAGGATAACGGGTTCCGCATGCAGGTGCAGGTCGACCGGGAAACCGCGGGGCGGCTGGGCATCTCGATGCAGACCGTCATCGACACTCTCAATGATGCATTCGGGCAGCGGCAGATCTCGACCATATACGGGCAGTCGAACCAGTATCGCGTCATTCTCGAGGCAATGCCGGAATACCGCAATGACCCGACCTCCCTGTCCAAGCTCTACGTCCCGGCCTCCGGCGTTCAGGCGATAGCGCAATCGACCTCGTTGACATCAAACGCGCCGACCATCATTCCCGGGGTGTCCGGTAGCTCGATGGTACCGCTGAGCACCTTTGCTCGCTTCGATCACACGACCGCACCATTGGTGGTCGCTCACCAGGAGCAGTTTCCGGCGGTTACCATCAGCTTCAATCTTGCCGCCAATGCCGCGCTCAGCGATGCCGTAAGTGTCATATCGCGAGCGGAGCGCGATATCGGAATGCCGGCTTCGGTGATCGGCAGCTATTCCGGCGATGCCGCCGAGTTCGCCAAATCGCTCGCCGGCGAGCCCTGGCTGATCCTCGCCGCGGCGATCACGATCTACATCGTGCTCGGCGTGCTGTACGAAAGCTTCATCCATCCGCTCACCATTCTCTCCACGCTGCCGTCCGCAGGCGTCGGTGCGCTGCTCGCCCTGATGCTCTACAGGCTGGACCTTTCGGTCGTGGCTCTGATCGGCATCGTGCTGCTGATGGGCATCGTGAAGAAAAACGCGATCATGATGATCGACTTTGCGCTCGAGGCTGAGCGCAAGCAGGGCTTGTCGCCGCCCGAAGCCATTCTGCAAGCCTCGCTTCTGCGTTTCCGTCCGATCATGATGACGACGCTGGCTGCCCTGTTTGGTGCAATCCCGCTCGCTTTCGAGCAGGGTACCGGCTCGGAATTGCGCAATCCGCTTGGGATCACCATCATCGGCGGCCTGCTGCTCAGTCAGCTGCTCACGCTGTACACCACCCCCGTGATCTATCTGGCAATGGATCGCATCAAGACGCGTCTGAGCCCAGCGCGACCGCTGCAGACCGAGCTCGACCTGCCCGAGATCCCGGAGCCTTCGCAACGGGCCGCGGAGTGAGGCATGAGCTTCGGCGGATTCTCCGAGCCCTTCATTCGCCGGCCGGTTGGAACCACCCTGCTCGCGATCGGCCTGTTTCTGGTTGGCGCGGTGGCCTACCGCTTCCTGCCGGTGGCCAGCATGCCCACGGTCGATTTTCCCACCATCAACGTCACTGCCACCCGGCCCGGCGCCGATCCTGAAACCATGGCGGCAACGGTCGCCGCGCCGCTCGAGCGCCAACTCGGCGAGATCGCCGGTGTCACCGAGCTCACATCGCGAAGCTCGCTCGGGTCAACCCGCATCACCATACAATTCGATCTCACCCGCAAGATCGATGGCGCCGCTCGCGACGTGCAGGCTGCAATCAACGCAGCGCTGACCGATCTGCCCGGCGATCTGCAGACGACGCCGACTTTCCGCAAGTCGAATCCGGCCGCGACCCCGATCATGATCCTGGCACTGACGTCGAAGGTGGTTCCACCGAGTGCGCTCTACGACGCGGCCGATACGGTGATCGCACAGCGCCTGTCGCAGGTCGACGGGGTCGCGGAGGTCAATGTCAGCGGCGCGGAGCAGCCCGCGATTCGCGTCCGCGTGAACCCCGTTGCGCTCGCCTCCATGGGACTGGCCATGGAGGACGTGCGCACGGCCATTGCCAACTACAACGCGGTCGGACCGGTCGGCGTGTTTGACGGCAACGAACGCGCAATGACGCTTGCGACCAACAACCAGCTTCAGACGGTCCCGCAGTACGACGCCATCATCGCACGGAGCGCCAACGGAGCCGTCGTGCGGCTCTCGGCCGTATCCTCCATCATGTCGGGAGTGCGCAACAGCCGCGCTGCCGGCTGGTTCAACAGCGAGCCCTCGGTTTTGCTGATCATCAACAAGCAGTCCACCGCGAATGTGATCGAGACCGTAGACCGCATTTACCAGGTGCTCCCCGAGCTCAAGCGCTGGATCTCTCCTGCGATCGACATTTCGGTCCTCTCCGACCGCACCCAAACCATTCGCTCCAGCGTGGGAGACATGCAGCTCACGCTTGCCGCGACCTGCATCCTGGTCATGCTTGTCGTGTTCGTGTTCCTCCGCCGCGTGGCGGCCACCTTGGCAGCGGGCGTTACCGTCCCCCTGGCGTTGGCTGGAACCTGCGGCGCCATGTGGCTTGCGGGCTTTTCGATCGACAACCTCTCGCTGATGGCGCTCGCCGTTTCGGTCGGCTTCGTCGTCGACGATGCGATCGTCATGATCGAGAATTGCTTCCGCAATCTGGAAAAGGGCATGTCGCCGTTCCGAGCCGCCATCGAGGGCGCGAAGCAGATAGGGTTCACCGTGCTCTCGATCAGCATCTCGCTGGTGGCAGCGTTCATTCCCCTCCTGTTCATGACCGGCCTGATCGGCCGCGTGTTCCGGGAATTCTCGGTGACGCTCGCGTTTGCGATAGCGATATCGACGCTGGTTTCTCTGTCGCTCACCCCGATGATCTGCGCGCATTTCGTCCGCAAGCCGCCGAGCCCCGACGCCACCTGGCTTGATCGGCTGGTTGAGCGCGTCATGCGCGCCATGGTGCGTTTCTATGCAGGCACGCTCGGCATGGTGCTCAACCATCGGGCGCTCACGCTCCTGGTCATGGTCGCCACCATGGCCATCACCGTCATGCTGTTCATCCGCACGCCAAAGGGCTTCTTCCCGGTCGATGATACCGGTCTCATCTATGGCGGGACTCAGGCCTCGACCGAAGTTTCGTTCCAGGCCATGTACGACCTCCAGCAAAAGGCGGAAGCGATCGTGCGCGCCGATCGCGCCGTCGCGTCGATCGGCTCCTCCATAGGCTCATCGCCGTGGAGCCCGTCGGTGAATCGCGGCTCGATGTTCATTAGCCTCAAGCCGCTCTCGGAGCGGGGCGGCATGCCTACGCAAGCCGTGATCGAGCGCCTGCGGCAGAAGACGGCCGATATTCCCGGCCTGCGCGTGTTCTTCTTTGGCATGCAGGACGTGCGGGTCGGCGGACGGCAAACCGACGCCACCTACCAGTTCACGCTCTGGGACAGTGATTATAACGAGCTTGTGCGCTGGGCGCCGAGGGTGCTCGACACGATCCAACGCCTGCCCGGGCTGGTCGATGTCTCCACCGACCGCGAGCAGGGGGGCCTGCAGGTGAACATCTTGATCGATCGGGTCGCAGCGTCACGGCTTGGCGTGCGCGTGCAGGATATCGCCAATGCGCTGAACAATGCCTATGCCCAGCGGCAGGTTTCGACCATCTATACGCAGCGCAACCAGTATCGCGTCATACTCGAAATCGACCCGCAATATCAGCGCGATCCCGGCGATCTCGATCGCGTCTACGTGAGCGGGGCAAACAACACCCAGGTGCCGCTTGCCACCGTGACGAAGGTTACCCGCGGCCTCTCGCCGCTTGTGGTCAACCACCAGGGTCAGTTCCCGGCCGTAACCATCAGCTTCGGCCTCGGCCAGAGCACGCCGATCCAGGAGGCGACGCAACGCATTGATCAGGCGGTGTCGCAGATGCACCTTCCCGATTCACTGCATGCCGAATATGCCGGCGACGCCCAGGCTTTTCGCCAGTCGATCGGCGCGCAGCCGCTGCTGATCATCGCCGCCCTGATCGCCGTCTACATCGTTCTCGGCGTCCTCTACGAGAGCCTGGCGCATCCTCTGACCATCATCTCGACCCTGCCTTCCGCCGGCCTCGGCGCGTTGCTCGCCTTGCAGATCTTCAACACCGAGCTCACGCTGATTGCATTCATCGGGATCGTCCTGTTGATCGGGATCGTGAAAAAGAACGAAATCATGATGGTTGATTTTGCCCTGGAGGGAGAGCGCCAGCGCGGGCTTCCTCCGGAGCGGGCCATCTTCGAGGCCTGCCTCGAGCGTTTCCGTCCGATCATGATGACGACCTTGGCAGCGCTGCTGGGCGCGCTCCCGCTCGTGGTCGCAACCGGGCCGGGATCGGAATTGCGCCGCCCCCTGGGCATCACCATTGTGGGCGGGCTCCTCGTCTCGCAGATGCTCACCCTTTACACTACCCCCGTGATTTATCTCCTTCTCGACAAGCTTCACCGGCGGCTTTGGGGAGCGCGTGTTCACCGCGAACGCGGAGACCTGCTGCGGGCAGGAATGCGCGCGTTGCGTTCGTAGCTCATTACGAGGGGGAGCAACATGTTAATCCGAAACATCGTACGCGCACTCTCTGCAGCGCTCGTTCTGGCTGGATTGAGCTCGACTGCGCTGGCGCAGGACGCATTGCGCATTGCGGGAGGGCTGGCCGGGACCTGGGAAAACTCCTTTTCAGAGCTGGGTCAGAACGCCGGTTTCTTCAAGAAGCACGGCATTACTCTGCAGATCTTTTACACCCAGGGAGCCGGGGAGACGCAGCAGGCGGTCATTTCCGGGAGCGCCGATATCGGGACGGGAGTCGGTGCATTCAACACCTTCGGTGCCTTCGTCAAAGGCGCCCCGATCCGGGTGATCGGCGCCACGCACACCGGCGCAAATGACCTGACATGGTATGTTCGCGCGGACTCTGCCATCAAAGAGAAGAAGGACCTGGCCGGCAAAAGCGTTGCATACTCCACCAACGGGTCTTCGACCTACGCGACGGTCCTGGCGTTCCAGAAAGTGTTTGGAGTGAGCTTCACTCCGGTTGCCACCGGTAGCCCGGCCGCAACCCTCACGCAGGTCATGAGCGGGCAGATCGATGTGGGCTGGACCTCGCCGCCGTTCGCGCTCGACCTCGTCGAGCAGGGCAGGATTCGGGTGATTGCGCGCGCGAGCGATGTTCCGGAAATGCGCAACCAGACCGTGCGGTTCATGACTGCCAATGCCGGCGCGCTGGAGCAGCACAAGCCGGTCTTCATCCGTTACCTTCAGGCCTATCGCGAAGTGATCGATTGGATGTATTCGGACCCGGCTGCGCTCAAGGCATTTGCCGATTGGGCACACGTTCCCCTATCGCTCGCGAAGCTCATTCCCGACGATTACTATCCGAAGAAAAACATCCTGCCCGACCGCATCGAGGGTATCGACCTTGCCATGGCGGATGCGATCTCGTTCAAATACATCCCCGCGCCGCTTACGCACGATCAGCTTGCCCAGCTGCTGCTGGTTCCGCTGAAGTAGGATCTCGATGCACGACGTCCCTGACCAGGCGCACTGGCATGAGTCCATGGCCGGCGAGAATGCCGGCTACGGCAAGTTCAAGCGGGCGCCCATGCCGTATGACCGGTTCATGGAATCGGAGGGCGTACCGGTATATCGCGGCATCGGCGTGCGGGCGTGCAGGACCTGCCGCTCGCGCCTTGGGCGCGGCTCGGCGGCCGCGGCTCCTATATCCAGCTGCACGGGACCGAGGGCTTGTGGGGACTTTACGTTGCGGGGCGGCGATGTGAATATTGGCAGAAATTTGACTCAGCAGAGACCACCTAGGTTCATTGTTGGAAGGTCTTATCTCGAAGCTAATTTTGCTCGCCATTCTTGAGCATCCGTCGCTCAAGAATTGCTTTTAGCGAGTCAAAAAATCTGAGTGCCATTTCTTTGTCTTCTTGCGAATCAAAGTTGGTTAACTGCGCTGGGTCGCTCCGAAGAACCTGAAGCACCTCCATCGCCTGCTGTATCTCTACTTCCAGACCCTTGCGAACCAACGAAGACACGTAATCGTTCAGGCTCTTCCCGTCCTGCTTTAACAAAGGCACGAGCTTTTGAATGCAAACTCGCATTAAAGCAGTCGTTTCACGAGGAGACTTATTCAAAATAGCCGCAGCTTCCTCAACGTCTTGTTCTACAAGGTCTGGCGTTTTTTCTACGTTATAAGGAAACACCAGGCGGCCACTCACCCACAGCGAGAACCCATTGCAACTATGGCAATTGCTGACGTGCAGGTTTGCCATCTTGACCTTCACGCTTTGCGAATGCGTTTGATACTCAAACGTAAGTTCATTCTTTTTCAAACGCTCAACGAATTGGTCGATTTCCTTTATGTCGTCCAGTTCACCTTCACCCTGCCTCAATGTGCTTGCGGTGACCGCCTCGGGCGTGAGAACACGTAGCTCGGCTGCATTCTCGGGCATTAGGAAGAGGCTATACCAATCATGATGCGCGACGGCACTGCAATGGGGACACGAGAACGACTCTGCCCCAAGCTGCGGCTCAACCTCATGAGAAGCCATGGTCTGAATCTGAATCCCTGAACTGACCATTTTTAAAGGATGGGTAATCCGGAAGAACCCCCCTCGCGGCTTACTGGACTCCAGGCCTGTACATTGATACCGCCCGAGGCGAGGCGTGCGGTTGAATTGTACGGTCAAAAGTTCCGCCGCGTGATTTTGCTGCAACACGCATGAGGTTTCTAGAAACCGTCAAACTCTCGGGCGAATTGGTGGGCGGGATATGGAGCACCCGACACCGGAGAGTTTTTCATGATGACTACCGTGGCATTGCCTTCACGAAGCTCCCCTCTGAACGGAGAATGTATTAAAAAAGAAATCCGTGCTCGTATTGCGGAGCATGTGGGCGTCGATGTCGAGTATATCGATGATGACTCGGACCTGAGCGACGATTTTGGACTCGACTTACTTGATCTAATGGAATTGCTGATCCTGCTGGAGGATACGTTTTTAGATAGAAGTCCAACGGACGAGCCAGATGAAATAGCAGTTGTCGGAAATCTCATCCGTCACATAGAACAGCATCTTGGTCTCTGAACGAGTTGAGAAGCACGTAGGGGGCATCTAATGAAGAAGGTTCTGCTCGCAAGTGTTGCTATTCTCATACTGGCCGCCACTCCCTCAGTTGCAGCCGATATTCGCGTCCCAGCATACAGGCCACCACCGCCATTGCCCGCCGTTTACGTCTTTAACTGGACGGGATGCTATGTCGGCGGCAACCTCGGCGGTCTTTGGGTCGAGAAGGATATCACCATTCTGCCTAGCTTCGGTCCTGGCAACCCATTCCTGGGACAGTCCTTTAGCGTGAACGCCAGCAGCGTGACAGGGGGCTTGCAGGCTGGCTGTAATTACCAATTTGCGGGCGGATGGGTGGTTGGCATCCAGGGTGATTACGATTGGGCCGATGCCCATTTGGACAGAAATGATGCTTTTTTTGGCAACTTCACAAATAGCTTTTCTGTCAAGTCGGTTTCCTCGTTGACTGGCCGTATCGGTTATGCCTGGGGCCGCTTCCTTCCGTACGTGAAAGGTGGTGCCGCTTGGGAGCGAGATGAGTTCACCTTCAACTTCTTCCCTTCTGGTGCCATTGCTACAGCGAGCACCACTCGGAGCGGTTGGACGCTCGGCATCGGTGGTGAATACGCCTTCACCGACTGGATCACTGGTTTCGTCGAGTACGACCACTACAACTTTGACAGGGATTCGGACAACTTCGTGTGTGGACCACTGGCCTGTTTCGGACGCACATTTGGATTTCCCGTCGATGTCAGAGAAACCGCGGATGTCTTCAAGCTCGGCCTGAACTTGCTGTGGAGTCCAGGTCCGGGCGCATTCGGCGCGAGATATTAGAGCCTCGGCACTATTCCGCGGAGGTTTGCGGCATTTGCTGCCTGCTTCGCAGGGGCGCGGTAGAGCGATTCATCCATCTGAGATTTCACGCCTTCCCTGGCCAAGGTCGTCTCGTATTCCTCCCGCAGGAAGGGATCCTCCAGCCAGTACGGGATGGCGGTGCCGCCCTCGGTAACGTCGATTGCACCCTCGTCGGTGTCCTTCTCGCCGGGCACGCCCGCTTTGTCCTTGCGGTGATTGTTGGGGCCGTACCAGCCGATCAGCCGCAGAGGCTCCTTGCTGATCCCGAAATGGGCATGGAACCAATCGCCCCCATAGGGCGCAGCGGTGACGAGCCCGACGGGCTCGTAGTCCTGGCGATAGATCTGATCGGTCTTGCCGTCCTTCCAGGGCGTCATCCCGATCGCGCGCGGCCACGTGTAGGTGTAGCCCTTGCCTTTGATGCACACGAGCACCGCTGAGGACATGTGGGCGTGGGCCTTGGAATAACGGCCGGTGACGTGCTCCCCGACAAAGCCGTAGAACACGTTCCCCGCCATGTTCGGCTCCATCCGCTTGTAGCCCGGCGAGCGCCTGTTATCGAGGTAGAGCTCGGCATCGAAGATATCGGGGATGAGATTGGTCTTGCGCATGGCAAGCCCGCGCAGCGGGTCAGGCGCGATGTCGTCCCGCGGCTTGAAATAGTTGTCGTTGCCGTCGAAACGGGACTTGAACGGGACCGGAGAGTTGAAGATCCAATCGATGTCGCGGAAGAG
The DNA here is from genome assembly GCA_963841705.1 of uncultured Alphaproteobacteria bacterium. Lineage (GTDB taxonomy): Bacteria > Pseudomonadota > Alphaproteobacteria > Rhizobiales > Xanthobacteraceae > VAZQ01. The sequence goes on along the minus strand of CAWJDY010000014.1, from coordinate 145,964 downwards.
GTTCATCACATTCGGCGCAGTCGAAGCGACGAGGATGAGCGCCGGGCTCGAGGCCGCATTGATGATGCGGTGCCAGGTATTGAGCGGGATCGAGAACATGGAGCCGCGCTGCCACTCGAAGCTGTGCGGTTTCTTCTGAGCATCGGTCCAGATCTCCGTGGTGCCGCGGCCCTCGACGACGACCATGATCTCTTCGTACATGTGGCGCTCGGGATTGAGCGCTCCCGCGCCCGGAATCTCGACCACATAGCAACCCCACCGCCCTTCGGTGCCATAAAGCTGAATGAACGTTCCGTTCCCCCCCATGCGCTCCCAGCGCTTGAGCGGCATGTCCTGTACGCGACGTACGCCGATCCCGCGATAGATCGGGATCCCCTGCGCCTCCATGTAATCGTCATAAGGCGTGTTCGGCCGTTTCCAGGCGCCATAGCCCGCGTTCTTCAACCCTTCCGGCTCGTGCCAGTGGTCGCTGGTGATGTCGTGCATGCGCTGTCTCCGGGACGATTGTCGAGGATCAAGCCGACTTGGCCATCGGCGGCAGATCGGCAAGCTCCTGCGCATACGCCTGATCCATGCGCGAGGTGAGGTCGTGCTTTGCCAATTCCTCCGCGAATATCCTGCGGATGATCGGCTGCTCGTCGGCATAGTCGAGCTGATCGCCGCCCACCCTGCGGCTGATCCATGCCTTGGGCACACCCTGCGTGTTGCGGATGGCGACGCCCTCGTGCTTGAAGGCGAGGTAACGCGCGGGCGTGGTGCCGGTGTTGAAGTGCTGGTGGAACCACATGTTCGGCGGAACCACGAGCGTGCCGACCTCCCACTCGTAGCGGCGGGGCTCATCCCCTTCCGGCCACATCAGTGAATACCCCTCACCCGAGAGGATGATCACATGCGCGCCCGGCCCGTGCGCATGCGCTTTTTTGTAGGTGCCGATCGGAAACTGAGATATGTGACTGTTCATCGAGCCCTTGGCCATGTTGAAGCGAATGTGTCCGCCCCCGGCGCCTCGCTCCTTGGCGCTGATCAGCGGCAGATTGACCGCATCCGCGACGAAATTGGTGACGAGGAGGAGGCCCTTCTGCTCGCCCTTGGCGCTGAAATAGTCCGGCTCGCCGTTGAACCGGTCTTTGAAATCGTGCTTGGTGTTGAACACGAACTCGATGTCTTCGTAGAGGTTGATCACCGGAGGCGCGTTGGTGACCGCAACGTAGCGCGCGGGAGCCTGCCCTGAGCCGTTGAAATGCTGGTGCCAGCAATTGAGCGGAATGGCGAACATGGCCCCGGCCTTCCATTCGAACGTAATACGCCGGCCTGCATCGTTCCAGACGGTGGTGGAGCCGCGGCCGTCAAGCACCAGGATCATTTCCTCAAAGAGTTGGCGCTGCGGTGCGAGCTTCTTTCCCGGAGGGATCTCGCAGACGTAGCAGTCGTTGGAGGTGCGCGAAGCCTCATGGTTGACATACACGCCTGACCCGCCTCGGCGCGGCCACGGCTTCAGCTCGACCGTGCGCAGGTTGCGCACGTAGTGCGCGCTGAGAACGTCGAGACCTTCGGCCCGAATCCAGCGCAAGTACGGCGTGTCCTTCTCGGTCGCAAATTTCTTGGCCAGCTCTTCGGAAACAATGGCGTCCTTGGCCATGCTTGCTCCTTTCAGGGTATCAGGTATCAGGTATCAGGTATCAGGTATCAGGTATCAGGTCATCAAGGGCCGATGCCTGATACCTGACTACCGATCCCTGATAGCTACGCATTTCTCGGCTTTCATTTTCAAATAAATCGTCTCGCCGGCGGCGGTGCGCAACGAGGGATGTGCCTTCGCCAGCAGCACAACATCTCCCACCGCCACCTGGAAATCCAGATAGTCACCGAGAAAATCTCTGCCAATGACGGTTGCCTTGCATACGTTACCCTCGTCGCCTGCGACCGGCTCGGTTTCCGACAGCTCCACGTCCTCCGGGCGCACCGAAACGGCCACGGCGACGCTCTTCTCCATGCCGTCGCCCGCGCGGGCCTTGAGCTCGCCGAGGGGCGAGCTTACCACGCAACGCGGGCCGGCGACGGCAAGCACCGTACCGGAGATGAAATTCGTGCTGCCGACGAAATCCGCGACAAATCGGTCGCGCGGCTGATCGTAGATTTGTCGCGGCGTGCCGATCTGGACCACGCGGCCTTCGTTCATCACCGCAATCTCGTGCGAGAGCGCCAGCGCCTCGGTCTGATCGTGGGTCACGTAGATGGTGGTGAGCTTGAGATCGCGCTGCAGCCGCTTGAGCTCGAAACGCATGCGGTCGCGCAATTTCGCGTCCAGATTGGACAGCGGCTCATCCAGCAGCAGCAGTTGCGGCTCCATCACCAGCGCGCGCGCCAGCGCCAGCCGCTGCTGCTGGCCGCCGGAGAGCTTGGTGGCGTCACGGTCCACCAGCTTGTCGAGCGCGACCGCCTGGAGGATCCGCATGACCTTCTCGCGAATGAGCTTCCTTCCGAGCCGGCGCACCTGCAGCGGAAACGCTACGTTCTGAAAGACATTCATATGCGGCCAAATGGCGTAGGATTGGAACACCATGCCGAAATTTCGCTTGTTCGGCGCAACAAAGATCCCTCTGGCGAACGAATAGACCGCACGACCGTCGATCGCGATCTCGCCGGCAGTCGGTTTCTCCAACCCGGCGATCGAGCGCAAGATGGTTGTCTTGCCGCAGCCGGAAGGACCGAGCAGGGTGAAGAGCTTGCCTTGCGGCACGTCGAACGAGACATCCTCGGCGGCTTTGACGCTGCCGCCCCGCTCGGTCGCATATTCGGTGAACAGGCCGCGTACCGTCAGCACGTCGGATCTCGCATCAGGCTTCCGCAATTCCAAACTGCCGTGCCAACATCTGCGCCAGCATGACCAGGCAGAACAGCACCAGGATCAGCATGACCCCGAGCGCGGAAAGCTCCACATACTGACCATTCTGCCACAGCTCCCATATCATGATCGACACGACTTCGCTGCCCGGCGAGTAGAGCAGGATCGAGCTGGAAAGCTCGCGGATGGAAACGACGGTCACATAGATGAATCCTGCCAGTAGCCCGGGTTTGAGCAGCGGGAGCACAATGCGGCGAAAGCTCATGCTCCAGGAGGCGCCGCTCATGGCCGCGGATTCCTCGAGCTCCTTGTGAATCTGCAGCATCGCGGCGGAGTTGTAGCGCATTCCATACGGCAGGAAACGCGTGAGATACGCGATGAACATGATCCAGAGCGTACCGTAGATGCCGATATCCACGGTCAGGTAGCAGACCGTGAGGGCGAGCCCGAGCACCAGCCCGGGGAATACCAGCGGCAGCGAGGCGATGTTGTCCAGCAGCCATCGCCCGCGCAGCTTCGTGCGCACGACGACCCACGCCATGATCGCGGAGAGCAGCATCACGGCGCTGGCGCTGCCAAGGGCGAGAACGAAACTGTTCCATACGGTTTGCCCGAACTGAGGATAGTTGAGCACGGCGCGATAGGAATCGAGGCTTATCCTGCTCAAAGCGAACCACGATGGAGCGCTATAGAACCGCTGGAGTGAAGACCATACCAGCACCAGGAAGGGCAGCAGCACGATTATCAGAAAATACAGAATGAAAATTCCCGCCGTGACATACCGCCATCTGCCGAGGTCGATCGTGCGCGGCCGAAACCCTTTTCCCGTCACCGTGGAATAGCGCGACTCGTGCCGCGCGAAGCGCGATTGCGCGTAAACGGCAACTGAGATGAGCAGCAGCAGCGTGACCGCATAGGCCGAAGCCAGCCCGACCTGGCTCGGATATTGATGAATGGCCTGGTAGATCGCAGACGTGTAGACATGAATGCCGACGGGAAGCCCGAGCAGCGCCGGCACTTCGAATGACTCCACCGAGCGCACGAAGAGAATAAGCAGCGCTCCAAGCGCAGCCGGCCACGCCAGCTTGAACGTGATGCGGCGCGCCGTCTGCAGCAGCGAAGCACCGCTCATGGCAGCCTGTTCCTCGAGCGATGGATCCATTGAGCGGAACGCCGCGCTCATGAGCAGAAAGGCCATCGGCGAATAGTGCAGGCCGTCCACCCAGATCATCCCCGGCATGGAGTAGACATCGAGGAAGACGGTCTCGGTATCCAGCAGCTTCTGCAAAGCGAGATTGATGAGTCCGATCTTTGGGCTCGCCAGCATGATCCATGACACCGTGAACAGAATTCCGGGGATCACGAGCGGAATGATGGTCAAGCCGAAAAACAATGACTTGAACGGCGTGTTGGTGCGCTCATTCATCCACGCAAGAGCGGTGCCGAGGAACAGCGCAAGCCCTCCCGCTCCGGCTGCGAAGCGCATGGAATTCCAAAACAGTGACGCGGTCTCGGTACTGAAATAGGCATCGCGAAAATTCTGCAGCGTGAAGTGCACGGGCGCATTTGCCGCTTGCGGAGTGAGGAAGCTTTGCCACAGCAGAAAAGCAAGGGGTACCAGCGCGAGCCAGGCAACAAGCGCGATCGCAAGACCGATCATCACTCCCTTGAATTCCAGATGCGCCGCAAGCAACGGCCGGGGAGCAATGCCCCCCACCAGATCGGTCACGGCGCGTCAAGCTCCGCAATACTGCCTCCATCCTGCGGCCGAGCCATATGCGATTGCCGCGCTTTGCAGAGGGAATTACGGGGTGCGGCGCTAATCATGCCGGTGACGGTGGTGATCGTGCCCATGCCCGTGATGGGCATGCTCGTGGGCGTGATGGTCTGGGTCGCGACGGTGCTCTTCGTCGCTGTGATGGTGCGGATGCGCATGATCGTGATGGTGGATGCGCTGCGGCGGACGCCCGCGGCGCGGATCCTCGCTGAACAGCAGCGATTTGATCGTGACCGGCACCGTGCAGGACGGCATGCGGATGCGCCCGAGATCGATATAATCGAAGTCTCTCAGCACAACTCCGTCGATTGCCAGGATTTCGCTCTCGACCAGGAGCTCCTCGCGCAGAATAGCACCCAGGGTCTGGGCGATATCGCCGTCAAGCATGATGAAGATCGGCTTCTTTCGCTCGATGGTAGTGGCAAGACCATGGCGGATGCCTTCGGCGAAAGCGGCGACCCGATCATAGCTGGGCGCGCCGGTCCATCGCAGCGCCAACGCCACCTCGCCCTCGCCTTCGATGAGATCAAAAGCGGTGAAATGCGCCCGGATGGCCTTGGCCAGGGCTGCGGGATCGATCACCTCCTCGCATTCATAAGTTGGCTGCAGCACCTGCAAATTTCGCCTTGGCAGCAGCGCGCCCGGCTTGGAGATGTAGCTGGTATTGCCGCTGAGCTGGACGCTGTATTCGGATGCGCCCAGTGCGGTGGCCCGAATGCATTCACCGGCGGGGAGCATGGGCCATGGCAGAGCGCCGTTCTCGATGCGGCGGCGCAGAGCGGCGCCGAGGCGGCGCCCCATATCGGCGAAGTCGCGATCCTCGCGCCCGTATACATATTCGCCCACCCCGCCGGAGAACATGATGCCGTCGATACGACCAAGCTCGCCGATCGGGTCGGTCAGATAAAGGTGCTCGATCACGTGCGGCACCGGGCGCTGGGTGAGCGCGGCAATCAACAGATCCGCCATATTCTCGGCGACCCGATCAAGCTGCGAGGGCGAGAGCACGTCGCCGCGATTCCAATAAAAGCCGGCTTGCCGGGCATGGAATTTGCCGGCAGGGTCGAGCCGCACGAGGCGTCCGATCTCGTCGACGACATGGAGCCGCCCGCCGACGTGCAGCGCAGCCGTGGCGATCACATTGCCTTTCTCGACGATGGCGAGCTTCGTGGTACCGCCGCCGATGTCGATGTTGAGAATGCGTTTGTCCTGGTCATGCGATACTTTGGAGGCGCCCGAGCCGTAGGCCGCGAGCATGGATTCCATGTGATGTCCCGCGGTAGCGGTGACGAAATCGCCGCGCTGCTCCGCGAGCAGGCCGGCAATGGCCTCGGCATTCTCTCGCCGCAAGGCCTCCCCCGTGAGAATGACCACGCCGGTATCGATGTCGTTTGGCTTGAGGCCCGCAGCCGCGTAGGCGCCGTCGATGATGGCACCCAGCGTATTCTCGTCAATGCGCTCCTCGCTCGAATAAGGTGTGAGCGCAACCGGCGACTGGAACAGGGTCTCGCGTGATACGACGTAGTAGCGGCTGGTGAGATCCTCGCCGTAACGCCGAAGGTTGATCCGGGAGAAGATAATCTGCGTTCCCGACGAGCCGATATCGATCCCAACGGTCACCAGGGTGACGTGGTCCTGAATCCATATCGGGTTTTCCTCCAGCGGCCCCTCGTCCGCGAGGTCGAAATGATCGTGATCGTGGTCGGCATCGCCGTCGTGGTCGTGAACGAAATCCTGGCCGAGCAAATGATCGGCGAGCGTATGGGTCGGTTTCTTGTGCTCGGAATCCGCCATCGCGGCTCGTCTCCCCTGGGATGGAGGGCGCTCAACGGCGCGCGGGTGTTATGGCATGCCGGTTTCAGCAGCGTCAAAAAACGAGCCTTGGGGCGCTTGCAAGGGCTCCAAAGCCATCCAATGGTGTTGATGGCTCTTTTACACGCCCCTACCCACATCCGATGACACGCGTCCTCAGGCGTGGCAGAAATCCAACGCCCGCGATAGGGAAAGCTCCGTCGCGACAAAGCCCCTCGTTCCCACGACCCCGCACTTCCTCCGTCCACATCAGCTGAGAGAACGTCGATGGCCGATCCGTTTGCTGCACTGCGCCGCGAGCTTGCCGTTGCCAACCGCATTCTTGCAAATGAAGGGATAATCGATGCGTTCGGGCACATCAGCGTCCGCAACCCGAAGGATCCAAATCGCTACTTGATCTCCCGCCATCGCGCCTCGGAGCTGGTCGAGCCCTCGGACATTCTCGAAATGACGCTCGATTCAAAACCGGTGGTGCCGACCAATGTTCGGCTCTACAGCGAGATGGTGATCCACGGCGAGATCTACAAAGTACGGCCGGACGTAAACTCGGTGTGTCACCATCATGCTCCCGCAATCCTGCCGTTCTGCGCAACCGGCGTGGAGCTCGTCCCCCTGTTTCACCTCGGAGGCACTCTGGGAGAGAAGGTGCCGTTCTGGGACAGCCGGGATGAGTTTGGCGACACCAATCTCCTGGTGCGCACACCCGAGGAAGGCGCCTCCCATGCGCGGGCGCTTGGATCCCATTTCATGCTGCTGCTCCGCCGGCACGGGGCCTCCCTCGCTGGGAAATCGGTGCGGGAATGCGTGTTTCGCGCGATCTACACCACGCGCAATGCCGAGCTGCAGCTACGCGCCATGGCGATCGGAAAGCTCGACCCGCTCTCTCCGGGAGAAGTGGAAAAATGCGGGGCCCACAATCTTGGTGAGCGTGGGGTCGAGCGCGCCTGGGAATACTGGGTGACCCGGCTGCAGAAGGCCGAGGCGATGTGGGCGAACGCGGGCCTGCCACGTATGAAGGGTCTGGCCGAGGTCGCGCGCCCCCTGACCGCCGGATTGCCCGCCCTGAGGCGAACCGCGCCGCGCGGGCGTAACGCCGGCGTAAACAGAAATATGGGCAGAAAGCGTTGAGAATCGAACCTCGTCCCGCGCCGGTCTGCAGCAGTCAAATGGCAGGGTTGAATTCGGCGGTGGGGCGGCAGCAAATTCCATCGACGCACCACGGACAAGCCCGATTGTCGCCAAAAACGATTTGTACCCGCAGCCCCCTTCGCAACGAGCTGGGGGAATGTTATGCAAACAAAGCGCATCTATCAGGTGCAGCATTGGCCGGGCGGAGAATGGGATCCCGGGCACAACTGGAAAAAAATTGAAGCCACGAGCGAGAAAGAGGCTGCGGAAAAGGTCTGTGGTCTCCCGCTGATCGAAACGGGACGCCTTGCCCAGCTTCGCGCCCGAGTGCTGAAGTTCGGCGATCTCAGGCAGCGCAGCGCCACGCATTTCTATGCGCTCGAGTAATCGGCTGAGAGGTTGGCGTAGGCACAGGTTGCGCACGATCTCTGGTCGCATCCGGGGATGACTTGCCGGCGCATTGATATCGGTCGTTTCAGAGCTGCGCTTAGGAGCTCGCGCGGTAGCGGCCGCCTCGTAGGCCAGCACAGCGACGCACGCCCGAGCTGAACATTGCGTGCCCCGCAGCGATCCCGTAATGACTCAGCAGCAAGCTTTGCCCGGCTCGCCCTGGCAAAGGGGCGAGCGAGGGAAGGAACGTCAATGACAGGGATGTATGAACAGGCGCGTCCGGGCATAGGGCATAATCAGCCCGACGAGTATGCCGAGGAGAAGAAGCACGAGAAGTGGGAGCGTTGGGCGAAAAAGCGCACTTTCGTGAGGGCGCTGGAAGGCACCTACAGCCATCTCTACAAGGCGCTGCTCGAGGAGAAGCGCGTGTATCCTTCCAAGGACGTGCCGTGGAAGGGCGGCCCGGGACAGTTCGGCAAGAGCGTGATCAGCCCGCAGGCCACCAGCATCGTTCAGTCGATGGAGTCGCATATCGAGGCCTATGCCCCGGGCGCCTACGGCCAAAAGCACGGGCATCTCAACAGCGCGGTGTTCTATGTGCTCAAGGGCCGGGGCCACGACGTGCACGACGGCCGCTACATTCCATGGAAGGCCGGCGACGTGATGATCGTCGAGAACGGCAGCGTGCACCAGCATTTCAACGATGATCCGGGGGAGGAGGCGATCCTGCTGGTGTTCAAGGCCAAGCCGCTCTTCCTGTTCATGCATCTGTTGTTTCAGAAGATCGTGGAATGGCCGCCGGACAAGCTGCCGCCCGGCCTCGAGCACTACAAGCCGCCGGCCGAGATTTGACAGAGCAAGGGGATCACATGCTGTTTCAAGACAAGGATCCGGCTTTGTCGGGTTCTGCCAGCTGCACCTTCCATGCCGACGACATCGCGGGTTCTCAGGAGTTCCGCGAACGCTATGCGACGCTGCCGAACGTGGTTGCGGCCGAAGACATGCCGTGGGAGCGCTCGCCCGACGGTTTGATCAAGCATCTCGTCCACCACCGTATGAATACGCGCGAGTGCTGCGTCGAAGCCTATATGCAATTCCTGAAATCAGGCGAGCGCTCGGGCAAGCATCGCCACATGTGGGAGGAGATCATTTTTGTGGTCGAGGGATCCGGCTACGACCTGCATTGGGACATGCGGTTCGATTGCCTGGATGCGTTCAAGTGGGAGTGGGCGGAGGTGCCGAAGCGATTCGAGTGGAAGCAGGGCGACTACATCTATATCCCGCCGTTCACCACCCACCAGCATTTTGCGACGGCGGAGGCGCGCCTCATCATGATGAGCAACCGCATGGTCAAGGAGATGGGCTTCGACTGGTTCGATCAGGTGGAGCCTGCTCCAGGCTTTGCGGCCGAACAGAAATAATGTCTGTTCGTGGCGGGACATGCGGAGTTGCTTTCGCTGTCGCGCTGCAGTCTGCGGTGCCGGCCCGCGCCGAGGCACCGGCGGAATTCTATAAAGGCAAGAATGTTGAGCTCTACATCGGATACAGCGTAGGCGGTGCCTACGATCTTTATGCTCGGGTGATTGCTCGTCACCTCGGCAAGCACATCCCCGGCAATCCGACCATCGTCCCCAAGAACCTGGAAGGTGCGGGGAGCCTGCGTCTCGCCAACTGGCTCTACAATGTCGGGGCGAAGGACGGCACGGTCATAGGCACGATCGGCCGCGGCACCGCATTCGATCCGCTCCTGGGCTCGCGCGGCGCACAATTCCAGGCCGACAAATTTACCTGGATCGGAAGCGCCAATAACGAAGTGAGCGTCTGCGTCGCCTGGAAGGACAGTGGGATCAGCAAGTTTGCAGATGTGCTCGAAAAGGAGTTGATTGTCGGCGGTACCGGGCAGGCCGCCGATACCGATCAGTTTCCCAGCATCCTCAATGGCGTGCTCGGCACCAAGTTCAAGATTGTCAGCGGCTATCCCGGCGGGAATGACGTCAACCTTGCCATGGAGCGGGGCGAGGTGAAAGGCCGCTGCGGCTGGTCGTGGTCTAGCGTGCTCTCGACCCATAAACGATGGTTCGACGACGGTTCGATCAGCGTTCTGGTGCAGATGTCGCTGCACAAGCATCCCGGTTTGCCCGACGTCCCTCTGGTCATGGATTTCGCCAAGACCGACGAGCAGAAGCAGATCTTCAAGCTGATCTTCGCGCGCCAGGTCATGGGCAGGCCATTTCTCGCGCCCCCGCGCGTTCCGAACGACCGCGCAAATGCGCTGCGCGACGCCTTCATGCGCACCCTGGATGATCCGGAATTCCTGGGCGAGGCCGAAGCGGCGCAGCTCGAGATCAACCCCGTGAGCGGCGAGCAGATCGAGAACCTGGTGAAAGAGGTCTACAAGACTCCGAAGCCAGTCGCGGGCAAGGCCGCGGAATTCATCCGGCATTAGTTACGGAGCGGGCGGATGCAGGAACAGACCGGACGTGCGTCCCACAGCATGCAGAATTACTGCGGATGGCAGTCCGACGTCATTGTCGATCTGATAAAGCGCTACGGCTTCCCCCACGTTACCCTCAATCCCGGCGCGAGCTTCCGCGGGTTGCACGATTCGCTGGTCAACTACGGCGGCAACGATCCGCCCATCATGCTGTGCCAGCACGAGGAGATCGCAGTCCAGATCGCGCATGGCTATGCCAAGGCGTGCGGCCAGCCGATGGCGGTGATCCTGCACGACCTCGTCGGGCTGCTGCACGCCTGCATGGCGATCTACTACGCCTACATCGATCGCGTGCCGATATTCATCATCGGCGCGACCGGCCCGATGGACGAGGCGAAGCGCCGACCGCATATCGACTGGACTCATTCGGCGCTGGTGCAGGGCAACGCGATCCGCGACTACGTCAAATGGGACTACCAGCCGACCTCGATCGAGGGGGTGCCGGAAAGCTTTGCGCGCGCCTATTCGATCATGACCACGGAACCCCAGGGTCCCGTCTACATGTGTTATGACGCCGCGCTCCAGGAGGAGCCGCTCCTGCGCAAGCCGGAGCTTCCGCCGGTCGGCGCGGCGGCCACTCCTGCTGCCATGGCGCCCGACCCCAAGGCACTCGCCGCAATCGCCGATAAGCTTCTCGCAGCGGAGCATCCCATGCTGCTTGCCGAATATGCGGGGAGGCGCTCCGGCGGGTTCGAGCGCAACGTGGAGCTCGCGGAAACGACAGGGGCCGCGGTCTGGGACGTCAACAGCGCGCTCAATTTCCCCAACAAGCACCCGCTTTGCCTGAGCATGGATAAGCAATCCCTGCGGCACACCGATCTCATCGTGGGGCTGGATGTCAACGATTGGGAGAAACAGCTGACCGAGCTCGACAACGCCAAACGCACGCTGGAGCCGATCACGCCGCCGTCGTGCGACTTTGTCGAGATCGGTTTTGCCGAGATCAACATCAGTAAGTGGTCGATGGATTATTGCCGCATGCAGCCGTGCTCGATCCGGGCGCTCGGGGACACCGCGCTTGGTATTCCCGAGCTCAGCCGGCTCTGCCGCAAGCGGATCGATAAAGATAAGCAATTGCAGCGCCGCATCGAAGACCGAAAGGGCGCAATCGCAAAACGGCATGATGACGTCTGGGCCAAATGGCAGGAGGAGGCGCACAGGGACTGGGATGCATCCCCGATCACCTTCTCCCGACTGGCACTTGAAGTCTGGGAGGTGATCAAGGACGAGGATTGGGTTCTCACCGCCAACACGCTCAAGCAGCAAATCCGCAAGCTATGGGATTTCGACCGCCCCTATCGCCATCCCGGGGTCGAGCTCGGCACCGCCACCCAGATCGGCATCTCGCTGGGGGTGGCGCTGGCGCACAGGGGCAAGGGCCGCATCGTCGTGGACATCCAGCCGGACGGCGACTTGATGTTCGATGCAGGCGCGCTGTGGGTCGCGGCCAAATACGAGATCCCCATGCTGGTCGTGATGCACAACAATCGCGCCTACTACAACGACTGGGAGCACCAGCTGCGCATGGCGAAGCTGCGCGGCACCGATGAGACGAAGGCGCATATCGGCATGGATCTGTTTGGGCCGGAGCCTGACTTTGCCGCTCTTGCGCGCGCGATGGGCTGCCATGGGGAAGGTCCGATCGACCAGCCGAAGGACGTGCGACCCGCGCTCGAGCGCGCCCTTGCCGAAGTGAAGAAAGGCCGTCTCGCGCTCGTGGATACCATCACGCAGCACCGATGAGGTCTCGCCGGGCGATCGATTACCGGTACTGCGTCACAAACTACGCTGTCATTCCGGGGCGTCGGCAAGTCGGTTTCACCGACTTGGCGACGAGCCCGGAAACCATAACCCCAGCCGGCAGTTGCTCACTCGCCGTTCGCAAGGGGACGGTTGGTGGTTAGGGATTCCGGGCTCCGCTCGGCTACGCTCGCGGCCCCGGAATGACAGCACGCGCGCGCCGCGCAAATGGTTGCAGATCTTGGTAGAATGGTATATATCATTGCTGTATGACAGAGAAGTCAAAACCGGGAACTGCGAAGCTTTTTTGGTCAGGGCGATCGCAGGCCGTCCGCCTTCCGAAGGAGTATCGTTTCCGCGGTGACAAAGTCCGCATCCGGCGCCATGGCAGCGCGGTCATTCTCGAGCCCGCAGCCGAGGACTGGGGCTGGCTTGACGATATTGTGGGTAGGCTCGACGACGACTTCGTGCGTTCAGTTAACGAAAAGCCCGAACGGCAAGAGCGACCGGCTCTTGATAAGCTGTTTCGGTGATGCGTTATCTGCTCGATGCAAACGCAGTCATCGCCCTGCTGAATGACAAAAGCTCAAGGCTGGCCAAACGCGCGCGGCGGGAAAGCCCGAGCGACATCGCAACGTCGACGATCGTGGCGCACGAGTTGTTTTTCGGTGCGTACAAGAGCGCGCGAACGGCTATAAATTTGGCTCTAATCGACGCGCTTCGGTTTCCAGTGCTGGATTTCGATATGGAGGATGCTCGAAGAGCTGGCGAGATTCGCGCGTTGCTAGCTGGAAAGGGTACTCCAATCGGAGCCTACGATGTCCTGATTGCCGGACAGGCTCTCGCTCGCGATATGATATTGGTCACGCAGAATACGCGTGAATTCATTCGTGTGCCGAGATTGCGTATCGACAATTGGTCGTAGTCGCCGCACGCGCCGCGCACCTGCGACCTTGCTTTCGCAACCGATCCGTCCGGGCAAACGGCGGCCATAGCCAGAGTGCGGAAGCTTTGCGATAACGTGGGCGGAAGTCTCAGCGATCGAGGGTGAAATGGGTGAATTCGCGATTGGCCAAAGCGTGTCCCGGTTCGAGGACCCGCGCCTCCTCAAGGGCGGCGGCCGCTATGTTGGCGACATGGTGCTCCCGGGGATGGTATTCGGTCATGTGCTGCGCTCGCCGCATGCGCATGCCCGCATTCGATCGATCGACGCGAGCCGGGCGAAGGCCGCCTCGGGCGTGCTGGCCGTCCTCACCGGCGCGGATTGGAAGGCAGCGGGCTGGGGCAATCTGCCCGTGCCCGGCGGCCTCAAGCGGCGGGACGGCAGCGCCTTCCGCCCGCCGTATCCGGCGATGGTGACGGATCGCGTGCGGTTTGTCGGCGACTATGTCGCCTTTGTGGTTGCTGAGACCTACAATCAGGCACTCGATGCTGCCGAGTTGATTGCGGTTGACTACGAGCCGCTGCCGGCTTGCGTGTCGACGGCCGAGGCAACCAGTCCCGGCGCCCCTCGCGTGTGGGACGAATGCCCCGACAACGTCGGCTTCGTGCAACTATTCGGAGACAAGGCGGCGGCCGAGGCCGCTATCGCGAAGGCCGACCACGTCGTCAAGCATCGTTTCGTCGTCAATCGCGTCACCGCGGCCACCATGGAGCCGCGCGGCTGCCTCGGCGATTACAATGCGGCGGAGGATCGTTACACCATCTATACCACGCTCCAGCGCACGCATCCGTTTCGCTCCGAGCTCGCGCCCATTCTCAAGGTGCCGGAGAGCAAGATCCGGGTGGTAGCCGGCGATATCGGCGGCAGCTTCGGGATGAAGTCTGCGGTCTACAACGAAGTCGCGCTGGTGCTGCTCGCCTCCAAGCGTGTCGGCCGGCCGGTGAGATGGACTTCGACCCGATCCGAATCCTTTCTCTGCGACGCCCAGGCACGCGACAACGTCACCGAGGCCGAGCTTGCGGTCGACAGGGAAGGGAATTTTCTCGGTCTGTGGGTGAGGACGACCGCCAGCATAGGGGCATATCTGCAGACGGGCATGCCCGCCTTCACCGGCAACATCGGCACCCTTGCCGGCGTCTACCGGACCCCGGCGATCCACGCCGACGTGAGCGCGGTGTACACCCACACCAACCCGGTGCGGCCCTATCGCGGCAACGGCCGCCCCGAGGCGGCTTACGTGATCGAGCGGTTGGTCGATCTCGCCGCCGACGAGCTAGGGATCGATCCCGCCGAGCTGCGCCGGCGCAACTACATCGCGCCGGAAGCGATGCCGTTCAAGACCGGGCTCACGTTTACCTATGACAGCGGCGAGTTCGAGAAGAGCATGGACATGGCGCTCGAGCTCGCGGACTTCGCCGGCTTCGAGCGCCGCCGGCAGGAAGCGCGCAAGCGCGGCAAGCTGCGCGGCATCGGTCTCTCGAACACCATCGAACGCGCTGCGGCGCAGGGCTTCGAAGGCGCGGAAATCCGGTTTGACAAGTCGGGCACCGCCACCCTGCTTTCGGGCAGCGTTACCCAGGGGCAGGGCCATGAGACGATCTTCAAGCAGATCATGTGCGACCGCCTCGGCATCGATCCCCAGGAGGTGCATTACATTCAGGGCGACACCGACGAGGTCTTTGTCGGGGAAGGCACCGGCGGGTCGCGATCGGCCACGATCGGCGGCTCCGCCGTCCTGATCGCTGCCGAGCGCATCACCGAGAAGGCAAAGCGCATTGCGGCGCACATTCTCAACCTCGATGCCGACGAGATAAATTTCGCCGAAGGGGTGTTTTCCAGCCCCAAGACCAACCGCACTCTCACCATCAAGGAAGTGGCGAAGGAGGCCATGGAGCCCGCGAACCTGCCGAAGGGCATCGACGTCGGTCTCATTGCGACCGCGACCTATTTCGCGCCGGTGCAGAACTTCCCGAACGGCTGTCACATCTGCGAGCTGGAGATCGACGAGGAGACCGGCGAGGTCGAGATCGTACGCTACAGCGTGGTCGATGATGTTGGCACGGTGATCAATCCGCTGCTGCTCAAGGGGCAGATCGTGGGCGGCGTGGCTCAGGGCGTCGGCCAGGTGCTGATGGAAGACATCCGGTTCAATGAGGACGGCCAGAACCTGACTGCGTCATTCATGGATTACGCCATGCCGCGCGCCACCGATATCAGCCGCGTGGACGTCAAAAGCAATCCGGTGCCGACCAGGACCAACCCGCTTGGCGTGAAAGGCGCTGGCGAAGCCGGCTGTGTCGGTGCCATGCCCGCCGTCGCCAATGCATTGGTGGATGCACTCTCTCATCTCGGTGTCCGGCACGTCGAGATGCCGGCCACTCCCGAGCGGCTCTGGCGCACCATCAATGGAGGTCAGCGCTCTGTGCGAGGTGATTTGCAGGCATGAAAAAATCCTTCGTTCGCGGCACGTGGCAGCAGAAACGGGCCTTCTCGCCGGCGGTCATCACCGAAGCAGGCCGCATGATTTTCATCGCCGGGCATACCGGCCAGATCGACGAGGCGGGCAAGTCGCTTGCCGGCGATTTCGACGCCCAGTTTCGGCAAACCTTCCGCAACATCGAGAAGACGCTCGCGGAGGCGGGCGCCACATTGCGCGATATGGTTACGATGACCGTGTTTCTCAGCGATGCCCGCTACACCACGCGCATGACCGAGCTTCGCAGCGAGCTGTTCGGAAAGGACTTTCCCGCGAGCGCCGCGATTACTGCCCAGGGTTTCGCCCAGCCGGAGGTGATGATCGAGGTCCAGGGGATCGCGGTCGCAGGCTAGCGCGGCTGTGGCTTGCGCGAGCGTGGCAGCAGCATGATATTCGCGTGCGAGCAGGCGAATGACCGAAACCTTTGAAGCCGCGCTGGCCGCGCGCGTCGAAGCGATGGCGGGCGCTTGCACCCGCTGCGGCAAATGCGTGGAGGTGTGCCCGGTCACCGGCCCGGGCAACGTCAATGCCGCGCCGCGCGCGGTGATCGACGGGATCATGGAGATCCTGCGCACCGGCGAAGGCCCGCAACCCGCACGAAATTGGGCGAGCGCGTGTCTGCTCAGCGGGGAATGCATCGAGGCCTGCGACTACGGCGTCAATCCTCGGTTCCTGCTGGGCATGGCGCGCTTGGCCATGGCCCGCCGGAAGGAGGAGCCGAGGGAGCAACGACGGCAGGGGGTCGAAGGCTTCCGCAAGGTCGCACGCGACGTCACCCACATCTCCCGCCTCCAGCTCGACGACAAGCTGCTGGCGCGGCTCGGTCAAGCGGCGGACAGCTGCAGCGAGCCGGAGACGGCGCCGGACTTCGTCTTCTACACGGGCTGCAACGTGCTCAAGACGCCGCATATTGCTTTGCTGGCGCTCGACATCATGGACACGCTCGGCATCACCTATCGGGTCATGGGCGGCCCGACTCACTGCTGCGGCATCGTGCAAATGCGCGCCGGCGACATCGCCACATCCGGCCGCTTCGGCGAGAGCACCATGGACAAGCTCGCCCATAGCAAGTCGGGCCAGGTGATCTCATGGTGCCCCAGCTGTCACGTGCAGTTTACCGAGACGACCTTGCCGACCATCGAGAAGACCCGCGGTGCGCGCCCGTTCGAGATGACCCCGTTCATGCTGTTCCTGCATGCGCAGCTCGACAGGTTGCGGCCTCACCTGAAACGGCGAGCGGCGTTGCGCGTGGCGTTGCATCGGCATCCCGGCATCCGGGGCGTCGTCGAGGCGGCCGAAGATATCCTGTGCGCCGTCCCTGGCATCGAGCTTGTCGATCTTGGCCAGCCTGCGGTGGGGTTGATGAGCAACTATTTCCGAGCGTTGCCGGCTTATCGCCGCGAGCTGCACAAAAATGAGCTCGACGCCGCCGAGAAAGCGCGGGTCGACGCGCTGGTCGCCGTCTACCACGCCGACCACCGCGAGCTGTGCGCGCATGAGCGCGACTATCCGTTTCGGATCATGAACATCCTGGAGATCGTGGGCGAGAGCATGGGGCTCCGCCACGAGGACCATTTCAAGCGGCTCAAGATGCTGCAGGACATCGATGCGGTCGCGGCGGACTGCAGCGACCTCATCAGCCGGCATGGCCTCGATCCTGAGACGACCCGCCAAGCCATTGCGGCGATGCTTGAGGAGCAGCCACTGCAATTGCGCGGCGCGGCCTCGTAGGGTGCTTATTTATCGAGCTTCAGCTTCTTGCGTCGCTGGGCGAGGGTGCGCAGGCGCAACGCATTCAATCGAATGAAGCCGGCTGCATCTCGGTGGTCGTACGCCACCTTCCCCTCCTCGAAGGTCACGAGGTCCTGGTCATAGAGCGAACAGGGCGATGAGCGACCTACAACGGAAACATTGCCCTTGTAGAGCTTGAGCTTGACAGTTCCGCTGACGAGCTTCTGCGATTGGTCGATTGCGGCCTGAAGCATTTCCCGTTCCGGCGAGAACCAAAAACCGTTGTAGATGAGCTCGGCGTATTTCGGCATGAGCTCGTCCTTGAGATGGGCTGCGCCGCGGTCGAGCGTGATCGATTCGATCCCCCGGTGCGCGGCAATGAGGATGGTTCCGCCCGGCGTCTCGTACATGCCGCGCGATTTCATGCCGACGAACCTGTTCTCGACCAGATCGAGCCGCCCGATGCCATGGGCATGGCCGAGCCGGTTGATCTCCGAGAGCAGCTTGGCGGGCGAAAGCGGGTTGCCGTCGAGCGCTACGGCGTCGCCGGCTTCGAAGTCGATCGCGATACGCATCGCCCGATCAGGCGCTGCCTCCGGTGAAAGCGTGCGCGAATAGACATAGTCCGGCACCTCCTGCGACGGATCCTCGAGCACCTTGCCCTCGGATGAGGCGTGCAGGAGATTGGCATCCACCGAGAACGGCGCCTCGCCGCGCTTGTCCTTGGCGATCGGGATCTGGTGCTGCTCGGCAAAGTGGATGAGTGCCTCGCGCGAGCGCAGGTTCCACTCCCGCCATGGCGCAATCACCGTGACATCGGGCTTGAGGGCGTAATAGGCAAGCTCGAAGCGCACCTGGTCGTTGCCTTTGCCGGTCGCTCCGTGGGCGACGGCATCGGCGCCGACCTTCTCCGCGATCTCGATCTGGCGCTTGGCGATGAGCGGCCGCGCAATGGAAGTGCCGAGCAGGTATTGGCCCTCATAGAGCGCGTTGGCGCGGAACATCGGAAAGACGTAGTCGCGAACGAACTCCTCACGCAGATCCTCGATGAAAATGTTCTCCGGCTTGATGCCGAGGAGGAGAGCCTTGTTGCGCGCAGGCTCCAGCTCCTCGCCCTGGCCAAGGTCGGCGGTGAAGGTGACCACTTCGCAGTGGTACGTGGTCTGCAGCCATTTGAGAATGATCGAGGTATCGAGCCCGCCGGAATAGGCGAGCACGACTTTTTTCACCTTATGGCTCCGGAGATCGCTTTCGGGCATGGTTTGCGCGTACACCTTTGACTCGCGCAGTTCGTAGCCCGGATTGAGCGAAAGTGAAATCCCGGGATGCCTTTCCCGGATTGCGTGCAAGTTGAATCACGATCGCTGCGCAAGGGTGGGTTAGCCGTGGAAGTCGGCTGGGAACAGCCGACTTGGGCGGCGTAACCCACCGTCAAACGCAGGGGCAACGCCGACGGGTATCGGTGGGCTACGTATCCACTCGAGCGGAATGCGCGCTAGACTGCGGCTGCGATCAGTACAGACTGTCGACTTGTTGAACCGGGAGGTCTTTCGAATTCGACATCATGTCGTGTGGAGATACGCTGGCGCTGGAGCGGAAGTCGGTGCTGGTTACACCACCCGACTTGGCCAAAACAATCATTGTGAGTGCCAGGACTATCACAACAACGCCAAAGCCAATGTATTTGCGCATGACATCCTCTTGTCCATGCTGCCAGCGGCCGCTGCATCCCTCATCGCAGCGCCGTGGCGAGCAACGCCACACTACGAAGTTTTGCGCCAGGCCTGTGTGAAGGAGCTCACAGAGTGTTGGATTGAGCGCTGAAACTTTTTTCAGCTGTCGAATTGCGGCGCCACGCATCAAAAAAAGCTGCCCTGAATTGCCTTTCGGCGCGTGATCGGGGCAGCAGGCAGTACGTCAGAAACGTCCAGCCCGAGCAGCCGATCAGTAAAACTGTTCGACGGCGTGGATTCGCAGGTATGGGTTGGACATGACGACATAAGGCGACGATACAACCTTCGGCCGGGTGACCTCGGCGTGGGTTGCGACCACAGCGGACTTGGCCCAGAAGATCATGGCCAGGCCCATTATCGTGGCGGCAATCGCAAAAGCGGTATTTTTGCGCATGTGAGCCTCCGATTTCCGTGGGCCGCTGGCATGGTCGGCGGCGCCCGTCATGGAATGGAGGCTATCCTTGGCTTGCAGAGGTCCTGTGTGAACCGGCTCACATTCGAATGAGGGCACAGGCGCGACATGTGATGCAGCTCACATCTGGTGGAGAAACCGCGAGTCTCTCAAGCCCAGGAAGACGCCCTACTTAGCCTCTGTACGACGGGCCTTGCCCAGGAGCCGCTCCAAGGCGGTCTCCACCGCAGCGTCGGAGATGCGCGTTGCACGCCAGCGATACAGCCATCCGTGCGCGATCCAGATCGCCAGGAATGCAAACACGCCGGCAAATACGACGTCGGTGAAGAAATGGCCGCCGGCGGCCATGCGCATCACCCCGACGGCAGAGCCAAACAGGAGCGCGGCAGCATAGGCAGGCGCACGCCATTGCGGTGGTGCCACGGCTGCTGCCGACATCGTCCAGAACGCGCCTGAAGGCTCGCCGGCGATGAAGGAGCAATTGGTCGGGCAATCCCCACGCGGGTCCCACCATGGACGGAAATGCTCCTGCCCACCGAACTCCGCGACATCGATTGGACGGGGTCGTCCCCAGTGTTTCTTGAGCACCACGTCCGCGAGAACGCCCGGCACCAGCGCGAGCGTGAGCAACATCAGCAGGATTGCCCGTCCCGGAATGAGCAGCCTGCGTTCGGGGCGAAAGAGCTTGGCCGCCGGCGCCAATACTGCGGGGAGTGCCAGGAGCGCGATGAGCCAATTGCTGACATCCCGAACGTTCAGGTAAATGCGGTTGTAGCTGAACGTGAATGCGCCGCGCTGGGTATCGAAGAACGGCGCCACGAGCTTGAGATCAAGCTCCGGCCACAGCGCGAAAACGATGCCCACCGTTGCCGCGATCGCAAGCGCAATGGAAAGGCCGGTCCGGTTCATGCTTCCGGATTGTATTTGTATTGAACAGCTGCGGCCTGAGGCGAAATGTAGCCATCCTCGACGTCCTTGCGCACGAGCTCTTGCGACCGCTGCAGCGGATCGCCGTAACCGGCGCCGCCGGCCTGCTCCAGGCGAACCACTGTGCCGGCGGGAAGCATGCGGGTCTCCATGCAGTCCATTTCCTCAGCCTGCGGGGTGCCCGGATTGATCACCGCGCGCGACAGAGCAGGCGGCTGACCTCCGTCAACGCCCCAGGCACCTTGGCGGTGATTGGACGTACGAGCGGTGAGGATGCAATCAACGAGCAGCTGATATTCCCGGATGTTACCTATGCCGCCGCGATAGCGACCCGCTCCCGCCGAGTCAGGCCAGATGTCGTAACGCCGCACCATGACGGGGTACTCGGTCTCGACGATCTCGACCGGAGTGCCCGGGGTGAAGTGGTTCATGGCCAGCACGATCGAGGTTCCGTCGTGGGTGCTCGTCCCGCCGAGCGAGGTCACCATCAGCTCGTACTGCACCGTCGGCTTTCCCGTGCGCCCCTTGGTGTAGCCGATCGCGATCGCCCCGGTGCCGAATCCGGCCGGTGCTACCGCGCGCGCCGGGTTGAGCTTCCCGAGCGCCGCCAGCACGCAGGTGTAGACCACATGCGAAGTCGGAAAGTAGTGATTGACGCTTGCCGGGAACTGCGGATGGACCAGGGTGCCGGCCGGCATGATGAAATCGACCGCATCGAGCACGCCGGAATTCATCGGAATGGTCGGATCGCATGCAGCGATGACTGCGAGCAGCGACACCGCCTGAGCGGTGGGCAGCGGAGTGTTGACGGGTCCTTTGGCCTGCGCGTCCGTCCCGGAGAAATCGAGCGTGAGCTGGTCTCCCTGCTTGCGCGCCGTAACCTTGATGCGAACCGGTTTCGAGCGATCGGCTCCGTCATGATCGAGCAGCGCCTGCGCCGAGTGCACCCCATCGGGCCAGCGGGCAAACTCGCCGCGCACGCGCGCCGCGGTGCGCCCGATCAGGCCGGCCATGGCTGCGCGCAACGTGTCGCTGCCGTACTCGTCGCACAGCGCGCAAAGACGCTCGGCGCCGAGCCGCGTGCTGCCGACCTGGCCGCGCAGATCGCCAATCACGACTTCCGGCACGCGGCTGTTATTGCGAAGAATGGCCTCAACCTCGCGATTGACTCCATCCTTGGTCCAATAACGGACCGGGGGGATGAGGATGCCGTCATGAAAGATCTCGCGGGCGGCGGCGCCGGACGAGCCCGGAACAAGTCCGCCGACGTCAGCCTTATGGGCGACGCTCGCACCGAAAGCGATGAGCTCGCCGCGATAGAACACGGGAGTGATCACCACGATGTCGGGCACATGCGAGTTGCCCGCCTTGAATGGGTCATTGGAGATGAAGCTGTCTCCGTCGCGCATGTCGGCAATGGGGTAGCGCTGCACCACGCTCTCGACCGCTCGGGTGTAAAGGAGCGAGTGATATTGCAGCCCGCCCCCGACCATGATGACGCGGCCATCGGCATCACACAGCCCGGCCGTGCCGTCCTGGGACTCGCGCAGAATTGGCGAATAGCCGCTGTGAAACAGCGCATGCGCCATTGCGGCGGTGGTCTCGCGGATGCGGCTGTTGATTACTTCGGTTGTGATCGGATCAAGCTTCATGACCTATTTCTCGGCGATCAGCATGTAGATGGGTTAGTTTAGTCAGCCCAAGTCGGCTATAGCCGACTTGGGCAATCGTTGTTTGCCGATCTCGGGTAAACCCGAGATCGGTTGCCGGCTCCAGCCGGCTCGATGACGTAGCCCACCGATACCCGCCGGCGGTGCCCCTGCGGTTGACGGTGGGTTACGCGGTCCAAGTCGGCTGTTGCCAGCCGACTTGCCCGGCTAACCCACCCTACGCAGCGATCGTGATTTAACTTCATCGAAACGCACTTCATTTCTCGGCGATCAGGAGATTGCCCACCTCATCTACGCGCAGTGTCTGGCCGGCCAGCACGACCGTGGTCGAATTGTACTGCTCGACGATCGCGGGCCCGACAATGCCGTCGTGAGCGCCGAGGCGGCTGCGATCATAGACGTGGGCGTCGACAAATTTGCCGGTGGCGAGATCATAGAGCGGCCGCGTTTCAATGCGCGCGCCGGCACTACCTGTTCCTGCCGCGATCCGCGGGAGCCGCAAATGCTGGACCGGCACTTCGGCCACGAGCCGCAGGGTCACCAGCTCCGCATCCTCCTCGGGCGCGCTGGCGCCATAGGTGCGCCGGTGCAAGGCGTCGAAGGCAGACTTTATCGCCTGTTTGTGCTCCTCGTTGACGTCGCCCTGGGGCACGTCGACGGTGAGATGATAACCCTGGTGCAGGTAACGCAGGTCGAGTTGCGGGGTAAGCCGGACCGCTGTCGCATCGAGCCCCTCCTCCTTCACGTCCTCCAGGGCCCGTTGCCGCAGCTCGGCAAAGATCCTGTTGATCTCCTCTACGGGATAGGACGAGAGCAGCCCGACTGCTGAACGCAGGTAGAGGTGTCGCACGTCGGTTTGCAGCAGGCCCATGGCGCTGGTCAGCCCGGGATGCGGCGGCACGAATACTTCGGGGATGCCAAGATCGCGGGCGAGATAGGCGGCATGCAGCGGGCCGGCGCCGCCGAAGGCGAGGAGCGCAAAACGGCGCGGGTCCTCGCCCCGGCTCTGGAAGGCGAGGCGCAGATCGACCGACATGTTGGTGTTCACGATCTTGAGGATCCCGGCCGCGGCCGTGATCAGATCGAGCCCGAGCGGGCGCGCGAGCGTGTCCATGATTGCAGCCTTGGCGCGTCCATGGTCGAGCGCCATGCGGCCGCCGAGCACGCTCTTTGCTCCGAGCGCGCCGAGAACGAGATTCGCGTCGGTCACGGTCGGGGCGGTGCCGCCGCGGCCGTAGCACGCCGGACCTGGAACCGCACCGGCGCTCTGCGGGCCGACCTTCATCAAACCGTCGCGTCCGATCCAGGCAATCGTTCCTCCGCCCGCCCCCAGGGTGTGCACCGCGAGCATGGGCGTGCCGATGTCCTGACGGGCGATGCGGCCGTTCGCAGTCTCGCTCGCACGCCCGTCGACGATGACGCTGATGTCCGTGCTGGTGCCGCCGATGTCGAGGGTGACGAAGTTGCGCCGCCCGGTCGCCTGGGCGAGCGCGACGCCCGCGACGACCCCGGCCGCCGGCCCGGAGGTGAGAGTTCTGGTTGGGAAAACGCGCACCCATGGTGATGCGCATCAGCCCGCCGTTCGACTGCATCAGAAAAACCTGCGGGGTGGCGATGCCGTGCTGCTTGAGCTCTCCGTCGAGCTTGACCAGATAGCGCTCGATGATGGGACCGACATACGCATCGACCACCGTGGTGGAGAGCCGGGGATATTCACGGATCACGGGCAGGACACGCGAGGAGAGCGAGATCCGCCAGGCCGGCTCCTCCTCGGCCAGGATCTCCGCCGTTCGTTCCTCGTGGGCAGGGTTGCGGAAGCTGAAGAGATAGCAAACCGCAACCGCCTTCACGCCCTTGGCCTTGAGCCGCTGCGCAGCTTCCCGCACGCAGGTCTCGTCGAGCGGCTCGATCACGTTTCCCTGGTAATCCAGACGCTCGGAAATCTCTTCCGTGCGCGACTGCGGGATGAGGAGCGGGGGCTTGCGAAAGAATGGATCGAGCAACTCGGCCGGGTCGGGCCGCACCCAGCCGCGAGCCTCATAAACCGCGCGAAAGCCGCGCGTGATCAGAAGCCCCGCACTGACCCCGGCGCCCTCCAGTACCGCATTGGTCGCCACCGTCGTGCCGTGCACCAGAAATGCGATGTCGCGCGGCGACAATCCCTTCCGGGAGAGCTCGTCCAGCGCGTTGATCACCGCACGCGAAGGGTCCGCCGGAACCGAGGGCACCTTGATCGTGTGCAGCTTCCCGGAGCTCGGCTCGAACGCGACGAGATCGGTAAAGGTGCCGCCGGTATCGACCCCGACCATCCACTCAGGCATGCGCGCCTAGCCCTCCGGCTGCTCGCGCCAGGAGCCGACGCGGCGATCAAGGCGCGTAAGCGCGACGTTCACCCCCACTGCGACGAGCAGGGCGAGGAGCATGCCGAAATAGACGTGCCCCGTATCGAACAGCGTGCGGTGATACGAGATGAGGAAGCCGATGCCGCCGAGGGAGGCAAGCATTTCCGTCACCACGACCCCGATCACGACCAGGCCGGTGCCGACCCGCAGCCCCGACACGATCGCGGGCAAGGCGAGCGGAAAAACGATAAGCGCATGGGTCTGCAGCGGCGTTGCTCCGACCGAACGCGCGAACACGAGGTAGCGCTGCTCGACAGCGCGCACGCCGTCGATGGTGTTGAGCGCAATGGGAAAGAAGCCGGAAAGTACGCCGAAAACAATCTTCGACAGTGCACCGATGCCAAGCCACGCCATCAGCAGGGGATAGAGGATGATCAAGGGGATGGCAAAGATCGACGACAGGACCGGCGCGGTGGCCGCCGCCCATGCGTGCGAGCTGCCAACGAGAATGCCAAGACCGACACCAAGGACCCATGCAATGACGATGGCTGCGCCGATCTCGAGCAAGGTGATGGCGAGCGCCCGCGCGAACACGACGCCGTCCTTCGCCGCAGCAAGCGCGATGTCGCTCGGCGCAGCAAGGATGATTGCGCTGACCAGCCCGAGCCGAACCACCAATTCCCACGCAGCGACAGCAGCCGCGAGCATCAAAAACGTTTTGAGGGAGCGCCGCCGGATCATTTCTGCGTATCCGCGATCAGGTGCCAGATGCGGTTGCGGATGCGGCCGAAGCGCTCGGTGCCGATAAGATCGAGCTCGCGCCGCCGCGGGAACTCGATCGGAATGGTCTCGAGGATACGCCCGGGGCGGGCGCTCATCACCAGCACGGTCTCGGACAGATAGATCGCCTCGGTCAGACTGTGGGTGATGAAGAACACGGTCTTTCCCGTCTTCTCCCAGATGTCCAGCAGGTCGTGCCCCATGCGGGTGCGCGTCTGCTCATCGAGCGCGGCAAAAGGCTCGTCCATCAGCAACAACCGGGGGTCCGGCGCAAGCCCGCGGGCGATGGCGACGCGCTGGCGCATGCCGCCCGAAAGCTCATGCGGGTAGTTGTCCGCGAATTCACCCAGTCCCATGAGATCGAGCAGCTCCAGGCAGCGTTTGCGCCTTGTTGCGCGATCGACGCCCCGCAGGTCGAGCGGAAATTCGATGTTGGCAAGCGCGGTCTTCCACGGCAGCAATGTCGGATCCTGAAACACCATGCCGATCTTGTCCGGCATGGGTGCGCGAATGGGCTCCCCGGAAATGCGCACCTCGCCGCGGCTCGCAGACATGAGGCCGGCAAGGATTTGCAGCAGCGTTGACTTGCCACATCCGCTCGGTCCGACAAGGGTGACAAACCGCCCCTCCTCGACTGAGAACGACACGTCGGCAAGCGCATGCACCACCGTACCCCCGGTGCGGAAATCCTTCGCCAGGCCGGTGACCTCGATGATGGGCATCGCCCTGCTCTTCGTCATGGCCGTGCTTGTCACGGCCATCCACCTCTTGATTCTGGAGCGCCAGACGTGGATGCCCGCAACAAGTCCGGGCATGACGGGGTGCGGTTCGGGACAGGCATCGCGCAGCGTCTACCCGAGCGAGGTTCTGCGGTAGAAACGGCCGACGCGAAGCTCGGCAAGCCGCATCGTCTCATTGACGGCAATGGTCAGGATCGAGACCAGCAGGATACCGGCTAGAAGCTCTGGGATCTGGGCGCTCTCGCCCCACCCGAAGATGCGGCGGCCGATGCCGCTGCGCGAGGCATACATCTCGGCCAAAAGCACGCCGACGATGCAGAGCACCATGCCGATGCGCAGTCCCGTGAGCACCAGCGGCAGCATCGCCGGGAGGTAGATGCGCGTGTAGATCTGCGCCGGCGTGGCGCCAAATACCCGGGCCGCCGCTATGAGCGGGCGCGGGATCGAGCGCACCGCGGCAAAGCTGTTTACAAGAATCACGAAATAAGCGTGTGTAATTCCGAACAGCACCTTTTCCAGAAAGCCGATGCCGAACGCGAGAATGAAGACGGGCAGAAAGATCGATTGGGGCACAGCCAGGATGAGATGCACTATCGGGTTGAAGGTTTTGGCGAGAACAAGCCTCTCGCCGAGAAGGAACCCGCTCGACACCGCCAGCGGTGCAGCGATCAGGAACGCAGCCCCGACCTCGCCGGCGGTGACGCCGAGATCGGCGGCGAAACGCGGGTCATGCACGAGCTGCCATAGAATGGAGCAGACTTGCGAGAAGGGCGGGAGCAGGTCGGCATCGACCAGAGCCAGACGGGCGATGAGCTCCCAGCCGCCGAGAACGAGAACGGCAAAGATCAGATAGCCTGAGAGCGCAGCGCCCATCGCCGGAGCGAGCTGGTCAGTCGCCGTTCACGCCACTGAACCGATCGGTGAAGATTTCCTCCATGGGAGGAAGGTCAGTAATGCCGCCGAGCGCGGCGAGCGCGAGCGAAGCATCGAGCCAGGGCCGCTCGATCTTCGCGGAGGTAGGTCGCTTCGAAAGCACTTGGTTGTAATCGAGCTCGACGACCTTCGCGTCCTTCTCGCCGGTGAACTTGCGCATGTAGTCCATGCCGTAGCTGCGGTTCTTCTTCATGTAGGCTGTCGCCTTGTAGATGGAGCGCAGCGCGCCTTCGACCGCTTTGGGATTGGCGTCTATGAGGGATTGGGTCGCGACCCACACGTCCGGAAGATTCGCGTCCATCTCCTTGCCGAGGTCGACCAGGGAGCGGCCCTCCCCCGAGAGAATGAGCCGAAATGGCACCGGCGGATTGAGCACGGCCGCCTCGATCTGCCCGGACTTGAGCGTCGGGACCTGCGCCGGCGCGCCGAGCGGAATGGTCTCGACCTGCACGCCCGCACGCTTTGCCGCCCACAGGGCATAGAAGTCGGTAGTGGCCCCCTTAGCCGTAATCCCGACCTTCTTGCCCGCAAGATCGGCGACGGTGTGAAACGGCGAGCTTGCCATCACGACGATATGCCAGCCATCGGGTTTTACCGATCCGATGCCGACGATCTTTTCCTTGATGCCTTTCTTCGTCGCCAGCGCGACCCCTGGCGGGAAGAAATTGATGATGTCCGCTGCGCCCGCAGCGAGCGCCTCCTGGGCGGCGGGTCCGCCGCGGTAAGCGGTGATCTCGGCGACTATTCCGTTTTCCTTGTAATAGCCCAGCTCATCGGCTGCATAGACCGGCGCGAACGGTCCGTAATTGGGAACGGCAAGCCCGATCCTGATCGTGCTCTGGGCGTGCGCGCCCGCCGCCGAGGTGAGGAGCATTCCGATGGCCGCAAGATGCACCGCAAGCCGATGGCTCAGAGAATTCAGCACGTGGTTTCCTCCCTGGACTTGGTTTACTTGGGGCTGGTGGGAGCAACGGTAACAGATAACGGCGGCGCATCCGAGTCGAGGTGGGAAGCGCTGGGCCTGTCACAATGCTACCTCCAGCTCCGTCGGGGCGAGCGAGTACAACTTGCGGCTTCTAGGACGTGTTACGGGACTCATATAGCAAGAGGTATTCTTCAAGAGTGTCAAATTTTGCTTGATTATAATTTCGCTTGATATAATTTCGCTTGATATTTCGCTTGATATATTGACATTGTAACAAAGATCTGCTATGAGTTGCTAATCTTCGAAAGCTGTGAGAGAAGCCCGGCCCGGGCTCCCGCGCCGGGCTTTTGTTTGGCCATTTTTGTTTGGCCATTTTTGTTTGGCCAATCGTCCGTCTGCTGTCGTCCGCTTTGCAAAGGGAGGACAATGCATGCAGTTCCAGAAAGGCCAAAGCGGTAACCCGGCGGGCCGGCCGCGAGGATCGCGCACACCCATTACCTGTGGAGGCACGCAGGCGAAGATCTCGAGGAGGTGCGGGGACGCGCCGATGAGAACGACGACACCATCATCTTTCGCTGGGAGTGGCGATCGCGACGTTCAGTCATGAATTGCTGGTCATTTTCCCTGTTATTTCCCTGTTATTTCCTGTTTTTCCCTGTTCCGGATCCTGCCATTTCGGCGTATGTCCTTGCTGGTACTCACTTTTTTGCAGGGTTTGGGTGTCGCCCCGCCCCCTTTACAGGGATTTACAGGCAGGGGAAAGCCAATGGCACCCGCCCCGACACCGATAATGGGCTTTCAAACCTGCTCCTACGCTCTCAACCTGCGGCTGAAAAAACATTGTAGAATTATTGTTGTTTACAATGACCGCCCGTTTCGCTCGCCTAATGGTTGTGCACGGCGGCGACCTGATGAGACGTTGAATTTGCTCAATCGCGACCATCGCAAGTGGGCGCGATAACGGCCCCGGAGCTTTTTGGCCAAACGAACCCGACCGGGTCCAATCCGGGCCGTCTAGTGCGGCTGCGGCGCCTCTTTGCGGCAGACCTGCGCGTGGCCGATCGGCGAAACGAAGTCGCCGCAGCTGTCGCAACCCGCGAGCAGGAGCGCGAGCACGATCATCCCGGCGACGCGGCACGCGTTGCGCTGCCAGCGCGTCTGTCGTGCCGGTATCATCCGCCTCTCAGGCCGCATGTCTTGCATAGGACCCCTCAGCAACCGCGCCCCTGGCGCATCTCCGTCTCGGTAGCGCGATTTCTTAGCGGATTTGCGGCGGAGGTGGAGCCGGTTTCGGCAGCATCGAAGGGTCGACGGTAGCGAACAGCGGTTTCCAGAAGCCGGCATTCCAGCCGGCGACGGCCCAGTAGGCCAGGCCGCCCGCAAGCCCTGCGGCGATCACCGCCAGCGGATGATTGAGCGGAACGCGGCTGTCGTCCAGGGAGCCGAACAAGCTCCAGGCAATCCACGCGGAGAGCGTGCCATTGCCGGCGTGAAACATCCACGAGCGCAGCGCGAAAACTTCCGAGAGCAGGATGCCGATTGCGGTCGGCAGCCACATGAGGCTGAGCAGGATGACGAGCAGCACCGGCGCTGCAAACGCGTAGCCGTAGGTCGCAATCGCTCGCGCATCGACATCGAAGGATTCGATCCGTCCGATCTTCCAGGACCCGAACAAGATCACCAGCGTGCCCGCGAGCACACCGGCGAAATAGCCGATCGGTACGATGAGGAAGCGCAGCAGCAGGCGAGGGAGGGCATCCATGACCAAGGTCAGTCCGTGAATGCCATGGCGCGCAGCGCAAGCCGCTCTCTCGCCGACAGCTTTTCCGTTGCGCTCTTGAGCTGCCCGCAAGCCGCGAGAATGTCGCGACCGCGCGGCGTGCGCACCGGGGAGGCATAGCCGGCGTTGAAGACGATCTCCGAGAAGCTTTCGATCTGATCCCAGTCCGAGCACTCGTATCCGGTGCCAGGCCAGGGATTGAACGGAATGAGGTTGATCTTGGCGGGAATGCCCTTGAGCAGCTGCACCAGCGCCTTGGCATCAGCGGCGGAATCGTTGACCCCCTTGAGCATCACGTATTCGAACGTGATGCGGCGCGCATTGGATAGTGCAGGATATTCGCGGCAGGCCTGCAACAGCTGCTCGATTGGATATTTCCGATTGAGCGGCACAAGCTCGTTGCGCAACGCGTTGTGTGCCGCATGCAGCGAAACGGCAAGCATGCAGCCGATCTCTTTGCCCGTGCGCGGGATGTTCGGCACCACGCCCGATGTCGAGAGCGTGATCCGGCGTTTCGAGATCGCAATACCCTCGCCGTCCGCGGCAATGAGGAGGGCGTCGCGCACCGCCTCGAAATTGTAGAGCGGCTCGCCCATGCCCATCATCACGATATTCGAGACCAGCCGGACGCCGCTTCCCTTGGAGGCCGCCTCGGGTGCCCGCGCCCCACCCGGGCTTGGCCAATCGCCGAGGCGGTCGCGCGCAACCATGATCTGCCCGACGATCTCCCCCGGGGTCAGATTGCGCACCAGGCGCTGGGTGCCGGTGTGGCAGAACGTGCAGCTGAGCGTGCATCCGATCTGGCTGGAGAGACAGAGGGTGCCGCGGTCGGGCTCGGGAATGTAGACGCACTCGATCTCGTGCGGCCGTCCGCCTGCCGGTCCGCCGGGCAGCCGCAGCAGCCATTTGCGGGTGCCGTCGACGGAAGTCTGCTCGGCCGCAACCTCGGGCCGTGCCAGCGTGTAGTGGGCATCGAGCTGGGCGCGCAATTCCTTCGACACGCTCGTCATCTCGTCGAAATGCCGGGCGCCCCGCACATAGAGCCACTGCCAGAGCTGCTGCACTCGCATCTTGTGCCGCGCCGCGGGGACTCCGATGGCCGCGAGCGCCTCGGCCAGCTCGGCGCGCGAGAGGCCTATCAGCGAAGGCCTGGGAGGCGCGATGTAACGCTCAAGCGAGACCTTTTCGACCAACCCGGGCGGCGGGAGGGACTCGATTGAACCTGCACTGAGGTGAGACGGCGGACTGCTCATTGATGGGTAAATAGGACGCGCCGCGCCCGAGCGATAGATCAATGAAGCTCCTCGATGAGCGCCATGGCCGCCGCGGGAGCGCGCGCCTTCGCGCCCGCGATCATGTAGATGTACACGTCCCGCTGCTGCTTCGTCGGGGTTTGACCCGCGACGGTCTGAAGGTCTTTCGGCACGCCGCCACCGGTCCAAATCTTGGCGTGCTTGGCCCAAAGCTCGAGCATGGACGGGCTGTAGCCGGTCTTCACCTTGTCGGATGTGCGTTGCAGGCGGGCATAGACGAAATCGGCGGTGAGGTCCGCAATCAGCGGATGCTTGTCGGAATCCACCAGCGCAATGGCAACCGCGGCCTTGCGCGCGAGCGCAATGAAGGCCGGATCGACAAAGCTTGCATGTCTTACCTCGACGACGTGCCGCAGCACCCTGCCGTCAAGCCTGGCAGGCAGCAGGGCGAGGAAAGCGGCGAAGTCTTCCGGCTCGAGCTTCTTGTTGGGGTGCAGCTGCCACAGTATCGGGCCGAGCTTTGCGCCCAGCTCCAGCACGCCGCTCGCGAAGAACAGCTGGATCGACTCTCCCGCTTCGGCCAGCACGCGCCGGTGAGTGGCATAGCGCGGCGCCTTGACGGAAAAGACAAAATCATCCGGCGTCTCGCCGGCCCATTTGCGAAAGCTCTCCGGCTTCTGCGTCCGATAGAAAGTACCGTTGATCTCGATCGACGTCAGCTTGCGGCTGGCATATTCAAGTTCGCGCGCCTGCGGCAATCCGGCCGGGTAGAACTCGCCGCGCCACGGCTTGAAATCCCATCCGCCGATGCCGACACGGATCATGCCTGTGCAGCTAGCCTTGCAATGAGCTCCGACTTGACGGTTTCTGCCCGCTCGTTGTCGACCTGACAAGTGCCGGCAGCTTCATGTCCGCCGCCGCCGTAGCTCAGGCAGAGCTCGCCGATGTCGATCTGCGAGCTCCGCTCGAGGATCGATCTGCCGATGGCGAACACGGTGTTCTGTTGCTTGAGGCCCCACAGGACGTGCATGGAAACGCGACACTGCGGGAACAGCGCGTAGATCATGAATTGGTTGCTACTTGAAAACGCTAAACGCCGCGTTAGCGGTGCTACTGGCACTCCTGCTCGATCTTGTCCAGGGCCTGGGCAAGCCCCTTGAGCGAATACTGGTCGGTGGACTGAGTGCCGCGTCCCGAAGTCCCTTTTACGGTCAAATCCCCGCCTTTGCGCATGGCATCCACCATGCGCGCTTCCTCGGTGACGTTCTTGATCCAGGCGCCGTCGTTCTGGGTGTACATCGCGAACTTGGTGTTACCGATCTCCGCGGTTGCATCCGAGCTCGTCTTGAAGGGATAGCCCACAATCACCGAGATCTCATTCTTGACGCTTTCTGCCGGCCGGCTGGAGACGAACATGTAGGATGGATCGCGGCTGCGGCCCGGCGGCTCGGTCTTCGAGATCTTTGGCTTGGCCAGCGCAAAGCAGACTTTGTTGCCGCCGGGGGACGCGGTATAGGCCCCCCAGTCCGCATACTGCCCAAGCAGTGTCGGTTGCGTGTCGGTTGCGGCTGCCGGTGCCGCATGGGTGGGCGCGGCGGGCTTGGCGGCTGCCGCCTTGGGAGCAGCAGGTTTGGGCGCCGCAGGCTTGGCAGGAGGAGCCGGCTGGGGCGCCGCGGCCGGTTGTTGCGCCAACGAGACCGAATGCAGGGAGCCGGCGAGCGCGATGCACAGAGCACCCGCAGTGATCCGAAACCAAGTCATCGCTCCGTCTCCGTGGAGTCCGCAATTTGAGCTAAGATCAAGCCAATGCTGGGCAAATCCGGCAATGTGAAGGCGGACAGATCCGCTCCCATCGAGCAACTCGGCCATGAAAGCAATCCTCTGTCATCGGTTCGGCACCCCGGATGATCTCGTCATCGAGGATGTGCCCGACCCGGTCGCAGGCCCGGGTGAGGTGGTGGCCAAAGTCGAAGCGGTCGGCCTCAACTTCTTCGATACCTTGATGATCGCCGGCAAGTATCAGACCAAGCCGCCTTTCCCATTCTCGCCGGGCGGAGAGTTTGCCGGGGTGGTCGAAAGCATCGGACCGGGAGTAACAGCCTTTAAAGCTGGTGACCGGGTGATGGGCTACACGAATTTCAATGCCGCGCGGGAACGCACGGTAGTTCCGGCGGACAGGATTGTGCGAATCCCGGACGATCTCGATTTTGAACGTGCCGCCGCGCTGACCATCACCTACGGTACCGCCTACTACGCGCTCAAGTACCGGGCGCACATGCAGGCGAACGAGAGCCTCGCAGTCCTTGGCGCTGCCGGCGGGGTGGGGCTTGCGGCGGTGGAGTTGGGCCGCATCATGGGCGCTCGCGTCGTCGCCTGTGCCTCAAGCGATGAAAAGCTGGATTTTGCCCGCGCACATGGCGCGCATCACGTGGTCAACTACGCCAATGAAGATCTGCGTGGCGCCCTCAAGCGGATCGGGGGAGAGCACGGAATTGATGTCGTGTTCGATCCGGTTGGCGGTTCCTTCAGCGAGCCGGCACTGCGTTCCCTCGCATGGGAAGGCCGCCACCTGGTTATCGGCTTTGCCGCCGGCGAAATTCCGAAAGTTCCGCTCAATCTCGTCCTGCTGAAAAGCTGCGACGTCGTTGGGGTTTACTGGGGTGCCTGGGTTCGGCATGAAGCCGAGCATTACAAAGCAGCCCTCGGCCAACTCGCTCATTGGTGTGCGCAGGGCAAGCTCTCCTGCCATATTCAGAAGACGTATCCCTTGGCAGAGACCCCGGCGGCGCTCAAGGCGCTGGCCGACCGCAGGGTGATGGGCAAGCTCGTGGTCAGATGTCAGTAATCAGATGTCAGATATCAGAAATCAGGGATCAGAGGATCTGAAACCTGATTTCTGACATCGGCAGGAAATGGCCGCAAGCCGGCGGCTCAGCGGGACGCGCCCGCCAGGCGGTTCATCTCCTGCGCGAGCTTGATATCGCGCTCGGTGACCCCGCCCGCATCATGGGTGGCGAGCGTCACCTCGACCTTGTTGTACACATTGAACCACTCGGGATGATGGTCGAGCTTTTCCGCGATCAAAGCCGCCCGAGCCATGAAGCCGAACGCCTCGTTGAAGTCCTTGAAAGTGAATTTCCTGGTGATGGCGTCGCGACCCTCGACTTCCGCCCATCCATCGAGCTTGGCGAGCGCCGCTTGGCGCGCATTGCCGCTCAGTTTCTCGGCCATTCCCCGAGCTCCCTGTTGCCGCACTCGCCGGCGGTGCAGCGGTTTGCCTGGCGCGGGCTGATGACTATATACCCGGCGAAGCGGGCCCTTGCGGCCCGCATTGGTTTTCATTCCACCATGAATCTGCGCAATGTTGCAATCATCGCTCACGTCGACCACGGGAAGACCACCCTGGTCGATCGGCTGCTCCAGCAGTCGGGAGCAGTCCGCGAGAACCAGCGCGTCGCCGAGCGCGCGCTCGATTCCAACGATCTCGAACGGGAGCGCGGCATCACGATCCTGGCCAAGGTGACGTCCATCCTCTGGCAGGACACCCGCATCAACATCGTCGATACTCCGGGTCACGCCGATTTCGGGGGCGAGGTCGAGCGCATCCTCAACATGGTCGACGGCGCGCTGGTGCTGGTGGATGCCGCTGAAGGGCCATTGCCGCAGACCAAGTTCGTGGTCTCCAAGGCGCTCAAGGTTGGCCTCAAGCCGATCGTGATCATCAACAAGGTCGATCGGCCGGATGCGCGCCCGGCGGCGGTGGTCAACGAGGTATTCGATCTTTTTGCCGCGTTGGACGCGAGCGAGGAGCAGCTCGATTTTCCCATCCTGTACGGCTCTGCCAAGCAGGGCTGGATGGCCGCCGCGCCCGAAGGGCCCAAGGACCGCGGCATGACGCCGCTGTTCAATCTGGTGATCGCGCACCTGGCGGCGCCGAAAGTCGAGGACGGACCGTTCCGGATGATTGGCACCATTCTGGAAGCCAATCCGTATCTGGGACGCGTCGTCACCGGGCGCATTACCTCGGGTATGGTGAAACCCAATCAGAGCGTGAAGGTCATCGACCGCAACGGCAAGCTCGTCGAGGAAGGGCGGGTAACCAAGGTGCTGGCCTTTCGCGGTCTCGAGCGCACAGGCGTGGAAGAAGCGTCCGCCGGGGACATTGCCGCAATCGCCGGCCTGCCGCAGGCGACGGTTTCACACACGATTTGCGCGCCCGAGGTTACTCGGCCATTGCCCGCGCAGCCGATCGATCCGCCGACCCTCGCAATGACTTTCCGAATTAATGACTCTCCGCTCGCCGGGACGGAAGGCGACAAGGTGCAGAGCCGGGTGATCCGCGAGCGCCTGCTGCGGGAGGCCGAAGGCAACGTTGCGCTCCGGGTGAGTGATTCAACCGAGAAGGACTCGATGGAGGTCGCGGGTCGAGGCGAGCTGCAGCTCGGCATTCTCATTGAGACGATGCGCCGCGAAGGATTTGAGCTCTCGGTATCTCGGCCGAAAGTGCTGCTCGAGCGCAACGCGGACGGCGAGCTGATGGAGCCGATCGAGGAAGTGGTCATCGACGTCGACCAGGAGCATACCGGCATAGTCGTGGAGAAGGTTTCGAGCCGCAAAGGCGAGATGGTCGAGATGCGGCCCTCCGGCGGAGGTCGTGCGCGCCTGATATTTCACGCGCCCACGCGCGGCCTGATCGGGTACCAGGGCGAGCTGCTCACGGACACGCGGGGCACGGCGGTC
The DNA here is from genome assembly GCA_963841705.1 of uncultured Alphaproteobacteria bacterium. GTDB lineage: Bacteria > Pseudomonadota > Alphaproteobacteria > Rhizobiales > Xanthobacteraceae > VAZQ01. The sequence continues at coordinate 110,393 of CAWJDY010000014.1, read as the reverse complement.
ATGAACCGGCTGTTTCACGGCTATGGGCGCTACCGCGGCGAGATCGCCGGCCGACGCAATGGTGTCCTGATCTCGAACGATCAGGGCGAGGCGGTTGCCTATGCGCTCTGGAACCTGGAGGATCGCGGACCGATGATGATCGAGCCGGGTTGGAAGGTCTATCGGGGCATGATCATTGGCGAGCACACCCGCGGCAACGATCTTGAAGTGAACGTGCTCAAGGTAAAGAAGCTCACGAACATCCGTACCCACGCGAAGGACGAGGCCGTGCGGCTCATCCCACCCATCCAGATGACCCTGGAGAAGGCGCTCGCCTACATAGGCGATGATGAGCTGGTGGAGGTCACCCCAAGAGCGATCAGGCTGCGCAAGAAGCTGCTCGATCCGAACGATCGCAAAAGAGAGGTGCGACGCAAGGAACGTGCGGCATAATCCGCTCGCGCGATCTCATATCAGACCGCGAATCATCCCCCGTCGATACCTCGCCTCCGAAGCTCCGCTTTCGGACAGAGCGTTCAGGCGCCGGCCGTGGGCAGCCCCGACCCAGCTGCGCAATTTTTCCCGAGCCTGCGTGTCGTCAAGGTCACATGCGATGACGTAGCCAACTTCTCTCGATTTTTCGCGGGTTTATGCAAAGGCCGCAGGCCATCGCGGGCCTGGAATCCACCGCGGCCCTGCTGCCCGTTAACCTCTGGTTAAATATAGCTCTTGAAGGAACGCCGCGTGCTTGCTTGTATCAGCACATGAGCACGATCCTGATCGAGGTCCGTCGCGCCAAGCCGTCAGATGCAACGGCTATCGCAGCGACGCATGACGAGGCCTGGAGGGGGGCCTACCAGGGGGTCATTCCCGGACCCGAGCTCGACAAGCTGATCAACCGGCGCGGCCCGCAATGGTGGGAGAGCGCCATTCGCAAGGGCAGCCGCATCGCCGTGCTCGCCTTTGGCGAGACCATCGCGGGCTATGCCAACTACGGCCGCAACCGCGCGCGCAGCTTGTATTATGACGGCGAGATCTACGAGCTTTATCTGCGCCCTGAGTTTCAGGGCCTGGGCTTCGGCCGCAAGCTCTTCACCGCGGCGCGACGCGACCTGGCGCAGAGCGGCTTGCAGAGCCTCGTGGTCTGGGCACTCTCCGATAACGAGCCGGCCGTCGGCTTTTATCGCGCCCTCGCCGGCAAGGCGGTGGCGCGCTCATCCGAGCGCTTCGGAGCACGCGTCCTCGACAAGGTTGCGTTTGCCTGGGGAAGCTGACGCCGGCTTCATTCTCGGTCCACTGCAGGAAAATCGTAGCCCGGATGAGCGAAGCGATATCCGGGGAATGCTGGCCCCGCTGACCCGGGTCTAATCTCGGTCCACGGCAGACTGTCGGTTCAGCGCTGGTGGCGCCAACCCCGCCTGCGTGCACGCTGCGCGCACCGTATTTGCGAGCAGGCACGCAATTGTCATCGGCCCAACGCCGCCCGGAACCGGTGTGATCGCTCCCGCAACCTCGCACGCTTGCGAGAATGCCACGTCGCCGACAATGCGCGGGGAGCCGTCCTCGTCGGTGATACGGTTGATCCCGACATCGATCACGGTCGCGCCGGGCTTGATCCAGTCACCTCGCACCATCCGCGCGTGCCCAACAGCGGCAAACAGGATATCGGCGCGACGGCAGACCGCCGGCAGGTCGAGCGTCTTGGAATGGGCCACCGTGACCGTCGCATTCTCCGCGAGCAGGAGCTGCGCGAGCGGCTTTCCCACGATGTTGGAGCGTCCGACCACCACCGCTTCAAGTCCTTCGAGAGATGCATGCACCGTCTTGGCGAGGAGCACGCATCCGAGCGGGGTGCACGGCGCCAACGCCGGCAGCCCGACCGCCAGGCGGCCGGCATTGACCGGATGAAAGCCGTCGACATCCTTTGCGGGATCGAGCGCGGCGATCACCTTCCGGGCGTCGATCGGGGTCGGCAAGGGCAGCTGCACCAGAATGCCGTTTACCCTGGGATCCGCATTGAGGCGCGCGACCAGCGCCAGCAAGTCGGCTTCGCTCGTGGTCGCGGGCAGCCGGTGATCGAACGATCGCATGCCGCTGCCGGCGGTGATCTTCACCTTGCTGCCGACATAGCTCTCGCTTGCGGGATTGGTGCCGACGAGCACGACCGCCAGGCCCGGCACCATGCCGCGGTCGCGCCCCAAGCGGTGTACCGCGTCCCTCACCCTGCCGCGCAAGTCGGCTGCAATCGCCTTCCCGTCGATGATCTGCGCGGCCATGGGCGGCTCAGCGCTCCTTTGCCGCGGAGGCGCCGGCGCACAGGCTTTCCAATGCGCTCGCCAGAGCGGCAGGGGCGCCCACCACCTGTACACGCTTGATGCGCGCGCTTGCGCCTGCGACCAGGCTGACTTGCCGCGCCGGGACGCCCAGCGACTTGGCCATCAGCCTGACCAGTGCCGCGTTCGCCTCGCCTTCGTGCGGTGCCGCTCGCACGCGCACCCTCAGTGCGTTGCGCCCATCCGCCAGTGGCTCGATCCCATCGATCGCATCGCGCCCGCCCTTTGGCGTGAGCCGCACGACTATGCTGAGGCCTCCGGCCTCGGCTCGCCAAGCTAGGGCGGTGCTGTCCATCTACCCGAAAAGCGAGATGTAGAGCCACTCAATGAGTACGCGAAGAAACATCAGCGCAATGATGAGAATCACTGGAGAGATATCGATTCCGCCCAAGTTGGGCAGGATGGCACGAATTGGCCGCAGCGCAGGCTCCGTCACCCGGTATAGAAAGTCCCAGATCATGCGGACAGTGCGATTGTAGCTGTTGACCACGTTGAACGCGATCAGCCACGACATCACCGCGGCGGCAATGAGCACGTATATGTACAGCGTGATCAGCGTATCAATGAGCCAAAGAAAAGGATTGACCATTGGAAATTCACCACCCGCGATTGCCGGCCCGAAACGACCGCCGGCAAGCCAGGCTGTGTGATAATGGGCTCCCCTCGCCTGCGTCAACGTAGGCACGGCGCGGGATGGCGCCGGGCGATGCTGCTGTGTGCCCTGGACGTGTCATGGCGCGGCGTCCTTGACTCTGCGCACCCCTCGCCCTAAATGGCCCCGCACTCGCAGATCCCCGCTCAGGGCTGCTTTTCGGCGGGGCCGTAGCTCAGTTGGGAGAGCGCCTCGTTCGCAATGAGGAGGTCAGGGGTTCGACCCCCCTCGGCTCCACCAGCTGAGAACACCAAGAGAATGGGCCTCTTCTGCGCTTCCGGGGCATCGCCGCCGGACGAGTTTTGGGGTAACTCGTCCTCCAACTCGTCCTCATCTCACCCCGACTCATTGGCTGCGGTATGCCCAATTTAGGTGCACGCGCTTGCAAAAACCTGTCCCAGCACGAGTTTTAAACCCCACTCGCACAACGGGCCCATCCTGAGCGTCACTGCCGACCATCGGCAGTCAAGAGCGCTCGCTACTGCAACCCGGAAACCAATCTTCAGGGCATAACCCAGCCACCGAGGTCGTGTTGACCCTTCACTGCCAAGCCGGCTTGCAGCCTGATGAGGTTAAGACGAATGTAGTTCGTCTCGTGCGCGATCGGGGCCGCGACGATGGATTGAAAGCATTGGCGGTCTACAGCGATGGCGAAATGTACAGTGGACCGGCAGTCGCGATAGCCGCTGTTTGGGCCAATATACATCCAAGGCGACCAAGTGATGGCACACTATAGCTGCCAGTTTTTCAAAGCGCATGTCCGCTGGTTGACGAGAAGCAGACAGTAGTGCTGCGGCGCGGTAATGCGTGCTTTTGACCCTGAGCGGTCATTGCGGTTGCGGCGCAGCACCGGCATCCCCGCCCCTCCCGAACGTGAAGACGCCTTTGATCTTCAGGTTGGACGCGCACTGTTCTCGCTCACTAAGGCTGCCACTGTTTGGAGATCATGTCCACGATGTTGGGCATTCGCGGCAGCATTCGGTCGTGCACCCTCGCAAGGGCAACCGTTACGTTGAACACAGACACATCCGGTACATTGGGGTTCATGTGCCACGGGCTGCTGCCGTCGAGCGCGATGAACGCGATTGCCGCCGGATACGTGAGGGGCATTTCCTGACCGTTGATGGTCGGATTTGCCTTGGCTTCCATCGCCGCAACATCCAATTTCTGAAACCAAAATTCCAACAGATTTGGCAGCTCCTTGAGTGGACCAATCTCTGATGCATCGTACTTAGCGAGCCGCATTTGCAGTGCGGCCATAACATCTTTTTGGAAATTGTCGCCGTGGCACTGAATGCTGGCGAGGCGGAATAGCCAAGCGCAGTAGATCAAGATCCACATCGGGCTTAAGTTCTTAAATTCGGCCCCGGCGTCGTGTATCCACTCGCTGAAATCAGGTTCCGGTATCTCCCAGTGATACTGCGGCAAGAATTGCGCGAGCAGGAATGCGGCGAATGCATAATGTCGCGAGGGGAATGGCTTTTTGCACGGCTGAACAAACCACCAACCATGGCATGCTCTCCTACGCGGTCCAGCGACATTCATCAACCGCTCCAGTCTTCTTCCGCCTCGCGGGTCACTGCGGGCGCCTTGGGGTTCTTCGCCTTCAACCAATCCGTCGTGCGCCCCGAACGATACGGCGAAGCCTTGCGCTTGGAAACGATCCCCGATCTCAAGGGCACCTGGTGGGGGAAAGGAAAGTCGATGGTCTTCGGCAACAACCCTCATCATCCCGGCTCGCAAACCGTTGCTAGTCCGCCGCGCGTCCGCGACTTCGAGTTCACCTTTGTAGTCGATGGTCAAGACGGGCGGCTCGCCTGGGGTCACTCCTTAATAGACCACCGATTCAGGCTGGCTGGGGTTTGGTCCGCGTCGGCAATGGGCGCGAGGCGGCATAGTGGCGGCGGATTATTTCAGTGGTGATAAAGCCGCCCGCGAACGTCGTCACGATTATGAGCACCGCAGTCGCGATGGCGGCGCGTTTGATGTCATCGGGATCGGTGCTCCTAAAGAGTGAGCCGACCGATTTTGCCGCCCCACCGACTCCTCTGATGGCGGCGTAAGTATTGTGCACCTGGGCAAACGTGTTCCAGGCTGCAATGCCGATGCTCGGTAAATCGCGCTTCCGCCACGCGAGAATGAGTGAATTGATCCAGATGAACAGGCCGGAAATGAGGGCACCAGGTAGGAGGAGCAAGTAGCCTAGCGAAATCGTTGCGTCCATCGTTTGCTCGTCGATGTATCCGCCAATTTTCGCCAAGAGCGCCAGCAAAGTGACGTAACACCAGGTGAACCCGAGAGCCGACATCAACCAGCCCATCCAGGTCATGAATTGAATCCAACCGCCGAGGTGTTTCGACTCAACCCAGTCAAGGCCAACCACTCTGGCGTTCCACCAGCTGATACCGGCGTTGATCAGCCAGACCAAAATTGCCAAACCTGACATGCTCACCCCTCTGTTGAGCGGCACAGCCGTTTAGCAACAGACCCTGTCGTCAAGCGCATTATACCCGGCTAGGAAGGTCTGATTGTCGCAATGGGTAATGAGGCGTGTGGCCGGTCGCAGGATGGCGGGCCGATGATGGCCCTCGCTAAAGAGGCGGCCCAAGTGTGAGGCGATCGTGAGGGTGAAGCATCCGGCGCGATTGACCCAGAGCGATCATAGCGAACCCACTTGCCGACGATTGGTTCTGTCGAGACCCGATCTCCTTCAATCCCTACTGAAGCATTTTGAGCAGGTCCGACCTGATCTCGGAACGAGCCTTCTCCTGCATCGGCTTGTACGTTTCAGGCGCCACGAATTTCGGCGCGTAACCCGGCGGAGGGTCGACCACGATTGTCTTTCCGACCTGGCCCGGTGGAGTGGGGGCCTCTTTGGTCTCTCCAGCTTCGATGCCCGCCATCATCTCTTCGAGGCCGCCCCGGCACAACACATCGTCGTCCTTACGCAGCGATGCGGTGCGCTTCTCAAGAGCAATCGCGGCGTCGATGACCTTTGCCTTGAATTTAGCGGGCTTCGTTTTGAGATAAGCGATTACCGGTCCATAATCCGCCAGAAGTTGATCAATTCGGTGACCGGGTGCACTTTGGTCAGCGCACTTGGTGCCGTCGATGATAATGAGTTGCAAGGTATAAAGGACCATCAACCCGGCACGAAAACGTGGGTCTTTATCGGGATCATTGACGTTTTGCACGCTACCAATGTCCCATAGAAATCGGCTGTACAAAAACCCTAAAAGGGATCCACCACCAGAGTTGATCCTTGCGTCCAGCCAATCAAGCGCCCGCAGCAACGACCCATCGGACCTTACGCCTTCAAACGCTGTTGCAAGGCCGTCCCAGTTTCGGGCTGCCAGCAGCGCATCGAGCTGCTCATCAGAAGGCAAGGGGGCAGCCCCCAGTCGCGTCTCTGACTTCGTGGTGTCCGAGACCTTCTCGCTGGCATCAACGGGGGGCGCCATCACAAACAGCAGCGCAAGAACCACAATGAGGATAAACATGCGTTCCGCTCCCACCGGGGTGGGTGTCACTGAAACACCTCTTAGGGCAACAGTCCAGCGCAAACATTCCACCTTATTTGCTGCGGTGCATGAGTCCGCTCCCGGCACAAGGGGGTCCAAGCCAATACAGCTGGCATTTCCGCAGCTGGCGAAAGCCGACATAGGTCGGCAATCAGGTGTTGATCTCAAGCCACTGCAAGCTGCTGTCGTCTAAAGCGATGGTGGCGAACGTTGCGGAAAAGTCGGAACGAGATTTCGGCAGGTATGATTGAGAGAGGCGAGCGCAAGCGAACCGCTGATGACGTGTCGAAAGCGTACTGAGATAAACCGTCAGAGCGCTGTGATGGTCATGCCGATCAGAGCGCGAGCGTCACGCCGGTTTCGGGGGAACTGCGGACCTCTGAGACAAGGCTAGCGTGAACGACCTCGCCCAAACCGGACTTGACCACGAAGGTTCGTAAGCTTTACTGCGAGGCGGACGTAGGAAGGAGCACCAATGAAAAAGATTTTTCTGTTTCTGCTCTCAAGTTTGGCTGTATTGGTTCTCGGTGCCGGGGCGCACGAAAGTGTAGCCCAAATAAGTACTGCCCAGTCCAAACAGGAAACCCGTCTTATCACGCTCGGAACAGTGGCCGGCCCGCCCCCGAGGCCGCATCGAGCGCAATTTTCAAATCTGCTGATCGTCAACGGCACGCTCTATGTCGTCGATGCTGGGGATGGTGTGGCTCGCCGCATCGCTAAGGCTGGGTTCAATGTCCGCGACGTGGGCACCATTTTTATTACGCATCATCATGATGACCACACTGCCGGCCTAGGCACCCTAATGTCTGTCGCATGGGACAATCAGCGCACCAAGCCTATCAACGTGTACGGTCCGCCCAGGACGGAAGAGCTGGTCAAGGCTGCGGTGCAATATTTCACGATCAGCGCGGAGATTAGAATTGCCGATGGGGGCCGCACCATACCGATCGAGCAGCTGTTCCGTGGTCACGATGTCGGTCCCGGGCTGCTTTACGAGGATGCCAATATCAAAGTGAGCGCCATCGAAAATACCCACTTCGCTTTCCACAAAGGTGCTGCTGCCGGGAAGCACAAATCCTATTCCTTTCGCTTCCAAACCCCGGGCCGCGTAATCGTTTTCACAAGTGATACCGGTCCTTTCGACGGACTGATTGAGTTCGCGAAAGGTGCCGATCTGTTGGTTGCGGAGGCAAATTCGATTGCACAGCGAATGCAGGACTTAACCAGGTCGGGCCAATGGCAGGTCATGACAGCCCCGGAACAAGAGCGCATAAAGCGACAAATGGCCGAAGGCCATCTCAGCCCGGAGGACGTTGGCAAGATAGCCGACGGCGCCGCTGTGAAGGCCGTGGTATTGAGTCATCTGACTTGGAAAGCGGACGATGATTACTCAACTTGGGCGGACGAGGTGAACAAGTACTTCTCCGGGCCAGTGCTGATTGCAAAGGACCTGAAGGAATTTTGATATTGCGCGATGACCGCTATTCGCACTCCACTTCAATCGTCCGACCTTGAGCTCACGACCTAGCCGCCCAGCGCCGCGGGAGGGCTCGGGGGCGAAGGACCCCAACCGCACTCTGACGGCTCGGTCAGCGGGCGGGCGGGTTGTGAAATAGCTGGCCTAACCCGCTGACTGATCCCTGCCAATTCGATATCCTGCTCTCCAATGCAATTCGATGGGTTGAAACGGCGCGAGTTCATCACGCTTCTTGTCAGCGCGGCCCGCGGCAACAAAATCTGCCAGGAGCGGACGAAGGCGGCGACCGGCCCAGTGGTGCGCTAGCGGCGCTGAGGAGGCCTATCCCCCTCCTCGTGCGAGCTCGAGCAGTCGGTCCGTGGTTGGATTCTGGGGTCGAGTGCGCCCCGCGCCTCTTCGGCTCCTATACGTGACAATCGCTACGGTGATCCAGAGTGCGTGGAAGGCGAACCCACAGAGCACGACGATCTGACCTGGAACTGGACCGATTGTTGCCCGCATCCAGAATTCCTGCAGAGACGTGATTGGCGCCGGATGGACGAGCAGCTTACCGATGTAGGCGGTCACCTGGATTGCAAAGATCCAGGCATAGTTGTGGCGGAGCCTGCGGCCGACCGCCTCAATATATGAAATATGCAAGTTAGGGGCTCGGTAATCCTGGTAGAGAATCTCGTTCCACCCGTTCTCGACTCGGACGCCCTGGCCGCGGAGAATTGGTCCGAAGAAATATACTTCGAGGACATGCGCACGGATGCGCCAAAAGTCAAAGAAACAGTAGCGACGTGCCTCGATATACAGGAACGTGGCAACCAAAAGCCCCACGAGCACCAGCGGCAGAGGGGACGCGGATTCGCTGCTGAACGCAAGTGACAGTGCAATACCGGTTGTAAGTACCGCCCAATTGGTCGTGGCATCGAGGCGGGTACGCCAGACTGTGCTGCGGTAGAGCTCCCCGCGGTAGAGATGCGCCAAGGCGGTGATATCGGCGGTGCTGAACGCAGAGTGCTTTTCTTCGATGTTGCTCTCGCTCATCGTTTCATCCCTCATGGCTGATATTGTCCGCCCAGCCCCGTCTGCTTATGGCAGATATTATTGCAAAAGTATTTTGGGCTCCCGAGCGTTGATCTGCCGGTCGAACAAGCCGCGAATCTCGAATTTGCCGTCAATCTGAAGACCGCCCAAGGCGATTGGTGCCACACCGCCGACATCAATCCTTTTGCGTGCCGACGAGGTGATCGAGTGAGGGAAGGCGCCAGGCAAAGCTGGGCGATCAGCCGGTCAATATTCTTCGAGCGGGGCCTTGCATGCGCGGCTCTCGTGGCCAACCCTAAGACGGTCATCTATTATGATTGCTTTCTGCGCAACGCCATCGTTCGCGCCGGAGGACGCCAGGAGAACTGTCATGTCGATCATCCGCCTCATTCACATCAAGATCGATCCGTCGGAGACCGAGACCGCGGAGCGCATCTGGAAGACTGAATGCGCCACCTTGATGATTTCGCAGAAGGGCTGCATCTCCGAGAAGCTGTTGCGTGCGCGCGAACGCGGCGAGTTCATCTCTTATTCCGAATGGGAGACGGAGGCAGATATCGAGCGCTACACGAGCAGCGCGGCTCACAAGCAGATCGTCAGCCACACGCGCGGCGTGAAGGGTGCCAGTGCCGTGGTCAAGCTGTATGATCTGGTGAATTGAGCATCTTACTAACCGGAATTGGTGGACATCACGCTACCGGCTGCGAGCTGCAGTTCGCCCAACGCGCTGTCGCGGATGTAGTGGTCCGTGATGTCTCCGCCCGAGTGGGGCAGGACAGGAATCGGTGGCATGCTGTCCTTCTCTCGTACTTGCTCCATGATCACCTGGCTTCCTGATAGGCAATGAAACGTATGATCTTCCAGTTTCCGTCGGGCTGCCTTCGGAATATGTCCATGCCCGGCTCATTCGATTCCTCGAAAGAGCCCGGCGCTGTCACTGAGACGATTGTGAGGGTCCAGATCAAGCGCACGACGGCGAGCTCGTCGGAAACGAGGATCTCCTTGATGTTGAGTGCATAGGTGAATTTCTTCGTCGGATCTTGGAGCGAATGATGCAACAGCCTGCAGATATCTTGAAAATTGCGCTCGGGATACCCGCGATAATCATACCGCAGTTCGAGCGCGAACAGTCCGCAGATATTTTCCGTCTTGCCTGCATTGAAATCTGCGGTCCATTGCTCCAGAGCAGCGCGGATCGCAGTCTCGGCTGGTTGTGCCGGCTGCGCGCTCGCTCCTGGGCAGGCAAGCCCAAGGAGCATCGGCAGCGATGCCAAAGCCGCTGCCGAGCCGGACCGCAATTTCGTGAGGTAGGCAGAAATCAAAGAAAGTGCAGGACGTATAATCATACACAATCCGCACAATCCGACGAGGCCAGATGCAAAGATTTCATCTCGGCACGTCAATTCCGAACCGCAGGTCGAGTTGAGACGAGGTCCTGTTGTCCCTCTCAAAGCTCGAAACCGTCACGCCGACGAGTTGGATACCTTTCGCTGCGGGAAGCACCGTCCGCACGAGACTGATGCTGACGGTGCGCAAAGCTTCCTGAGACGTCACGATCGCAGGCAGGGTTCGGCTTCGCGTGATCTGACGGAAATCACCGTATTTGATCTTCACCGTTACCGTCCGCCCAAAGGCCTGCGCCTTCTCGCACCAAGCCCAGACCTCGTCCGCCATCGCCTGCACGCCAGCCTCGATCTCGGCTGGATTTGTAAGATCGGTGGAGAACGTCGTTTCCGATCCCGAGGATTTGCGTGGGCGGTCCGGCACGACCGGGCGGTGGTCCTCTCCGTTGCAGATGGCATGAAACCAAGGCCCGGACTTGCCGAAGTGTTGCTGTAGGAAGGCCAATGTCTGTAGCCTCAGATCGGCCCCGGTGAAGATGCCAAGGCGGTTCATCTTATCGGCGGTGACCGGCCCCACACCATGGAACTTTTCGACCGGCAACATCTCGACAAACGCAGCGGCCATCGCGGGGGTAACGACGAATTGGCCGTTCGGCTTGCAACGGTCGGAGGCCAGCTTGGCGAGGAATTTATTGTAGGAAATGCCGGCTGATGCGGTCAGAGCGGTCTCTTCAAAGATGCGGGCGCGGATCTCTGCCGCTGTCCTGGATGCAGTGGGAATGCCCCGAAGATTTGCGGTCACATCGAGATAAGCTTCGTCGAGCGAGAGCGGCTCGATGAGCGACGTGTAGTGGGCAAAGATAGAATGAATCTGACGTGATACAGCTCGATATACCTCAAATCTTGGCGGCACGAACACGAGATCCGGGCATTTACGAAGCGCAGTGGTCGACGGCATCGCTGAACGCACGCCGAAGGCGCGCGCTTCGTAACTAGCGGCAGCCACAACTCCGCGCTTTGCGGCATAGCCGACCGCGACCGGGCGGCCCTTCAAGGTCGGATCGTCGTGTTGCTCGACGGACGCGTAAAACGCGTCCATATCGACATGGATGATCTTCCGGAAAGCGGCCTCGCCCATAGCGAAAACCACCTTAGCAGGACGGGACGGACAAGGAAGGAGGGCTTGTCCTGCAAATGAATGAGTGATGCGATGCGGGCTTCTGGTCTTACCAATACAGCCATAATCATCAGTGGAGAATGAGGTAAGGCGCCTACACGCTTCGCCTATTTAGGTATTCCGCGGATCAAGATGAGGCGAAGGCGTTGATCGATTAGGGGAGCTAATGCCGCAATGGCACGGCAACCTCGTAAATCATGTCACCGTGCTCGTCTGTCACAACGATGGCTTCCCAACGACCTGCTTTTGAACTTTGGGCTAGTCTGTTCGCGATGCGCTGCGCTAATTTTCGGGCCACGCGTTCACTTGGCAGTTCCGCAGAGAAAAGCGCGCAGGTCGTGTTTTTGCGACCCATTCCCGTTTACTCGTCTCGAAGGCGATCCCGCTTGAGGTGGCAACTCTCTTCGGTAAGAGCCGCTTTCATCCAAACGTGGGACAGCTCGATTAGCCGTTGGCGAATATCAGCCCGCGTCGCCTGTTCAGCCAGCTTGAGGCATTCACGCGCATAGGCGCGGTACTTTTTTGCTTCGGACAACATCATCGCCGCACACAACCCGCACGGGCAATCATCATCTGCCATGGGTGTGTGACAGGACAGTAACGTAAGTGAATTTATTTGTGGCGACTGAGCTACTTATGCACAACAAATTGCAACCTACGGAAAACAATGAGAATATTTAGACAGCGGTACCACCCCACCCGTTGATGGATGCCGGCCAATTCGCGCCTCAGCCGCTAATTCTTCGGTGATGTCCGGTTTTGAAAGAACCGCAGACTTGTCAGGTAACGCCGCGGGATGGCTCGGGCGCGAATACCCACAAGAGACATCGACACCTTGACAGGACTAACGCGCGCCCTTTCAATGCGCTCAGTTCAGGTGCGCTGATCAAGCGAGCAGCCAAGAGGGAATTCCGGAGCATCGTTTGGCCGTTTTTCGGTCGCGAGGCGAAGCCGGAGCTGCCCCCGCAACTGTCAGCGGCGAGCCTTTCTCCAAGTGCCACTGGGCTTTGCTTCGTCAAAGTCCGGGAAGGCGGTAAAAGGCGTAGACCCGCGAGCCAGGAGACCTGCCTGAACTAAGTCATCCTTCCATCGCGCGGGGCGCGCGCTGGGGCGGGCTTCCGCAGTGGTGACAGATTGAAACTTGTCACGCGGAGGGAGCCGCCATTGCTCACTTACCTGAAAATAGCCATCGATGATGCGTCGGACAATTCACGCCCAAAGGTAGGCGCAATTTACGCTCTTTTGCTGGCGCTCAACGGCTTTGCTTGGACGTGGGCAATAGTTGCGCTTTCTGATCGGCCGACGCTACTTGGCACCGCGTTGCTTGCCTATGTGCTTGGGCTGCGACATGCGGTCGATGCTGATCACATCGCGACCATCGACAATGTCGTGCGCAAATTGATGCAAGAGGGCAAACGGCCATTTGCGGTTGGGCTTTTTTTCTCGCTCGGGCATTCGCTTTCCATTGCATCCGCTGTCGCGGCCATCGCTGCGACGGCATTCGTGCTAAAAGGACGATTTCAGGAATTGAAATCGATTGGGAGTATTATCGGCACGGGTGCATCGGCATTTTTTTTGCTCACCATAGCCGCCATCAATCTCATCATATTGCGTGGCGTCTGGCAGAGTTTCAAGCGGACGCGGCGCGGAGAGGACGTCGGCGAGCAGGAGCTCGATCTGCTCCTGTCTGGGCGCGGTTTTCTTGCGCGGATTTTCCGACCCATGTTCCGCATGGTGTCGCGAAGCTGGCAGATGTTTCCGATTGGATGTTTGTTTGGCTTCGGCTTCGATACCGCGACGGAAATCAGTCTTTTCACTGTAGCGGCAAGCCAAGCTTCGGGTGGGATGACCTTCGCCGCTGTCATGATTTTTCCGGCCTTGTTCACTGCCGGGATGACACTCGTAGACACTACTGACAGCGTGCTCATGGTCGGGGCCTATGGCTGGGCGTTTCTCAATCCGATCCGAAAGATTTGGTACAATCTCACCATCACTGCCATTTCCGTCGTTGTCGCCTTGCTGATTGGCGGGATCGAGGCCCTCGGCCTCGTCGCTGGCAATCTCGGCCTCGAGGGCGGTTTCTGGAACGTTATCGGCGCTCTCAATGGCGGGCTTGCCAATTTTGGCTATCTCGTCGTTGGCATTTTTCTTGTGAGCTGGGGACTCTCTTATTTGCTGTACCGTTGGCAACGGCTCGACCGGCCATTCGTCGAGCACCGCTAGAACGGGTCGATGTCTCTTTTGGCACTTGGCGTCTTTCGCGGCAGTGCACAAAATTCCGACGCGATTGGAGGTACTGCGGACATAGACTAGCCCCCGGCCTCGATCGCCTCCGAGGCTTATGACCCGAAGGCGACATAGACGGGGTTGAAATCCCGCAGCGCAGAGGGCGCCTACGGCACCGAAGCTGTGCTATCCTTTTCATGGGACTGTCCAGGAGGGTGCCGACAACGGCCCGGCTCAATTCAGGTCTGGCCGAAGGACCTGCTGGGCTGCTGGCAAGACAATTGAATGAAACGACGCGAGTTCATCACGCTTCTCGGCGGCGCGGTGGCCAGTTGGCCATTTGCGGCGCGGGCGCAGCAGCCAGCCAAGCTGCCGGTCATTGGGCTTTTGGGTTCGAATACCGCTGCGACCCAAAACAAATGGACCGCCGCGTTTGTGCAGCGATTGAGCGAGCGTGGTTGGGTGGAGGGGCGCAACGTCAACATCGAATATCGCTGGGCAGAGGGACGTAAAGAACGCTACGCGGAAATTGCGGCCGAGTTCGTCCGGCTCAAGGTCGATGTCATTGTCACATCCGGGACCCTGCCCGTGATTGTGGCCAAACAGACGACCTCCGTCATCCCGATCGTCTTCGCCACGGCCGGGGACCCCGTCGGCAATCGCCTTGTCGCCAGCTTGGCGCGACCGGGCGGCAATGTCACCGGTTTGTCGATCCAGTCGGTCGATCTTGCCGGTAAGCGCCTCGAACTATTACGCGAGGTGCTCCCTGGGCTTCGCCGATTGGCTTTCATGGCCAATGTCGGGACACCCATCGCCATCATGGAAATCGGCGAGGTTAAGGCCGCCGCCAGAACGCTCGGCCTTGAAGTCGACATGCTGGAAATTCGGCGCGCCGAGGATATCGCGTCCGCCTTCGAGTCGCTCAAAGGCGGTGCGGGCGCACTTTATGTCCAGCCTGAACCACTGACGACCAGCAACCGGATGCAAATTAACAACTTGGCGCTGGCTGCACGTTTGCCGACGATGCACGGCAATCCGGAAAACGTCGAGGCGGGAGGTCTAATGGCTTATGCGCCCCACTACCTCGACATGTGGCAACGCGCCGCTGATTATGTCGATAAGATTCTCCGCGGAGCGAAGCCGGGCGAAATTCCTGTCGAGCAGCCGACCAGGTTCGAGCTGGTCATCAACATGAAGACTGCCAAGGCGCTCGGGCTGACTGTTCCGGATAAGCTGCTCGCGCTTGCCGACAAGGTGATCGAGTAGGTCTGGTTTCTGCAAACGCCTGTTTGCTGCATCTGCTCACGGCAGCAATTGGCACTTTTCGTCGAATTGCCGCAATGCAGAAATTCGGGAGCTATCGGAGCTACAACGGACATGCCACGAATTTGTCGGGCGTATCAGTCCGACGTGAATGACCCAACTCGGGCATAAGGGCGTCGGCCAGCAGTCGGCTGGTTGCAAAATCGCTTTTGTACCCGCTGACTGATGCTCGCCGTTCCAGTATCCTGCATTGCGCAGTGGCTGCCCTCGCGCATGTGAAACAATACTCTGACACGGAAAATGGAGGCCGACATGCTTCGCGTTTTGCTCGCCGCAATAACATTCACTCTGTTGACTGCAATGCCGTGCGCCCGCGCCGCCGGCGTTGAGCAGCTGGAGGCGAACAAAAAGACGGTGGCCGCGTTCGAGGACGCCGCGCTTAATCAGAAGAATTTCGACGCCGCCTCGAAATACCTCGGACCGCGCTACACCCAGCACAATCCGAACGCTGCCGACGGGCCGGAGGGCCTCAAAGGCTACGTCGCGTTCTTGAAGGACAAGTTCCCGAGCAACCACAGCGAGATCAAGCACATCTTCGCCGATGGCGATTATGTGATCGTCCACGATCATGCCGTGCGCGAGCCGGGCACGCGCGGATTTGCCATTGTCAATATCTACAAGCTCGAGAACGGCAAGGTGGTCGAGCACTGGGACGTCATTCAACCGATCCCGGAGAAGGCCGCAAACAGCAACGGAATGTTCTAGGCCGAGCCGACGAGGTGATCGGATAAGAGGTTGCCTAATGGCCACTGTTGGCACATCGCGTCAGCGGCCCGTGCTTGGGTTTTAGCTAGGTCCGGCTATTGCGCAATGACGACCCCACATTGTGCCGCTCCCGCAACACGTCGCCTGAGCGACAGACCACCTCAGAAAGTTGCAGGAGCTGTGTGGCCAGAGGACTTTTCTTGCGCCAGATCATGCCAATGGTTCGCGAGGGCTGCGGATTTTTGAAACGAGTGACCGACACTGACGCCGAGCGTGCCTCGACCGCCATGGCCATTTCGGGAATCAACGTTACACCCATACCGGCGCCGACCATTTGGACCAGTGTAGATAGAGAGCTCGCGTCCAGCATGTCCCGGGGCACCGACGATCTCATATTGCAGAACGACAGGGCCTGATCGCGAAAGCAGTGCCCCTCTTCCAACAGAAGCAGTCTCGTTTCGCGCAGCATTTTGCTGCTGGGCACTGGCTTCCCCGCATCCTCGCGCGGCCGGACCAGCAGGAAATTTTCGGCGAACAGAGCCACCTCGGTAAACGAAGGCTCGGATATCGGCAGAGCAACAATTGCGGTGTCCAGTCGCCCTTCCGCAAGCTCCTGTATCAGCTTCGACGTCAGCGCCTCACGTACGTAAATGTCGACTTCGGGATGCGTTCGAGTGAGGTTCTCCATAAGAACAGGCAGCAGATAGGGTGCGATCGTTGGAATCATGCCGATGCGCAGCCGGCCGGAAAGCCGATCCCTGGATGCTCGCGCGAACTCTCCCAGCTCATCGACCAGGAGCAGGATGTCGCGGACGCGCAGGGCGGCCTCTTCGCCAAACTTCGTAAGCCGGACCTGTCGAGCGCCTCTCTCCATGAGCACGGCGCCCAGGGTCTCCTCCAGTTCCTTGATCTGCATTGACAAAGCCGGCTGCGAGATCGCACAAGCGGCTGCCGCCCGTCCGAAATGGCTATGACGCGCCAGCGCATCGAAATAGCGAAGCTGCCTGAGGTTCATTTGGCTCATCAGAATATCTTATAACTGCGATAAAAATAGTCAATTTTGCCTGATGACGCTGCCTGGAGTAAATTGCCCCGCAGGGAAACCGAGATCATGCAGACGCCGATAGGAGCAGAGTATGGATGACAAGACCAAGTGCCCGTTCACGGGCGGAACCCGCGGACACGTGAACCGCGACTGGTGGCCGGACCAGCTGGACCTCCAGGTCCTCCACCATAACTCCACCTTGTCCAATCCCTTGGGCGAGGCGTTCGACTACGCCAAGGAGTTCAAGAGCCTCGACCTGAACGCCGTGATCAAGGACCTGCATGCGTTGATGACGGACTCGCAGGACTGGTGGCCGGCCGACTTTGGCCACTACGGGGGCCTCATGATCCGCATGGCATGGCACGCCGCGGGCACTTACCGCATCGCCGACGGCCGCGGCGGCGCCGGCGCCGGCCAGCAGCGCTTCGCGCCCCTCAACAGCTGGCCGGACAATGCCAACCTCGACAAGGCGCGCCGGCTCTTATGGCCGATCAAGCAGAAGTACGGGCGGAAACTCTCCTGGGCCGACCTGATGATCCTCGCGGGCAACGTCGCCCTCGAGTTGATGGGCTTCAAGACGTTCGGTTTCGGCGGCGGCCGCGCCGATGTCTGGGAGCCCGAAGAGCTCTACTGGGGTCCCGAGGGGACGTGGCTGGGGGACGAACGCTACAGCGGTGAACGGCAGCTTCAGAATCCGCTCGGCGCCGTGCAGATGGGCCTGATCTACGTCAATCCGGAAGGCCCGAACGGCAAGCCGGATCCGGTCGCGGCTGCCAAGGACATCCGCGAAACGTTTTTCCGCATGGCGATGAACGACGAGGAGACCGTCGCGCTGATTGCCGGCGGACATACCTTCGGCAAAACCCATGGTGCCGGCGATCCGTCATTCATGGGCCCGGAGCCGGAAGGCGCCGCCATCGAGGACCAGGGCCTCGGCTGGAAGAGCAGGCATGGCACCGGCTTCGGGGCCGATACCATCACCGGCGGCCCGGAGGTCACCTGGTCGCAGACCCCGACGAAGTGGAGCAATCGCTTCTTCGACAACCTGTTCAACAACGAATGGGAACTGACCAAGAGTCCGGCCGGCGCCTTTCAGTGGAAGGCGAAAAGCGGCGCGGCCACCATTCCGGACGCCCACGACAAGTCGAAGAAGCACGTGCCGACCATGCTGACCACGGACCTGTCGCTGCGGATGGACCCGGCCTACGAGAAGATCTCGCGGCGCTTCTACGAGCATCCGGATCAGTTGGCAGACGCGTTTGCCCGGGCGTGGTTCAAGCTCACCCACCGCGACATGGGACCGATCCATCGTTATCTCGGCCCGCTCGTGCCGAAGGAGATCCTGATCTGGCAGGACCCGATCCCTGCGGTGAACCATCCGCTGATCGGGGAGCAGGACATTGCGGCTCTGAAGGCGAAGATCCTCGCGTCCGGCCTGTCGGTGTCTCAGCTCGTCTCGACCGCATGGGCCTCGGCGTCGACGTTCCGCGGCTCCGACAAGCGCGGCGGGGCGAACGGCGCGCGCATTCGCCTCGCGCCGCAGAAGGATTGGGAGGTCAACCAGCCGAAGCAGCTCGCGACGGTGCTTGCGAAGCTCGAAGCGATCCAGAAGGAGTTCAATGCCTCGGCTACCGGTGGCAAGAAGGTCTCGCTCGCCGACCTGATTGTTCTCGGCGGCTGCGCCGCGATCGAGAAAGCCGCAAAGACCTCCGGGCAGGACGTGAAAGTCCCCTTCACGCCTGGGCGCATGGACGCGTCGCAGGACCAGACCGACGTCGATTCCTTTGCCCCGCTCGAGCTGCTCGCTGACGGTTTCCGCAACTATTACCGCGGCAACCAACTCATGTCGCCTGAGGAGGCGTTGGTGGATCGGGCGCAACTGCTGACGCTCACAGGGCCGGAGATGACGGTCCTCGTCGGCGGCTTGCGCGTCCTCGGCGCAAACGCCGGACAGTCCAAGCATGGCGTCTTCACCACGAAGCCCGAGACGCTGACGAACGACTTCTTCGTCAATCTGCTCGACATGGGCACGCAGTGGCAGCCGGCCGCCGGCTCCGACGGCGTGTACGAGGGGCGCGACCGCAAGACCAACGAGCCCAAGTGGGCGGGCACCCGCGTCGACCTGATCTTCGGCTCGCACTCGCAGCTCCGCGCTCTCGCGGAGGTCTATGCGTGCGCGGACTCGAAGCAGAAGTTCGTGAAGGACTTCGTGGCGGCGTGGACCAAGGTGATGAACGCGGATCGCTTCGATCTCGCGCGGACTCTGCAATAACGTTTCGAGGCTTGTACAGCGTAGCCGCCATCGAGCATCGGGTGATCAGGGCCAGAAGCCGGGCCTGACACAGTCGCGGCATGAGCTCGCGCAAACGCATCGTGATCTGCGGTGGTGGCGCGATCGGCGCCGCGATCGCCTACTTCACAAGCCGACGTGGCGCACGGCCGACGGTCATCGAGCGCCACGACGTCGCCGGCGCGGCCTCCGGCAAGTCGGGCGGCTTTCTGGCGCTCGACTGGTGTCGCGACAGCCCGCTCGATCGATTGGCGCGCCGAAGCTTCGAGCTCCATGCCGAATTATCCTCCGAACTCGCCGATGCTTGGGGATATCGGCGTCTGACAACCTATGCCGGCTACGCCGCCGAGGACGATAGCGCGCGCAGCCCCGGCGGGCGACCGTGGCTCTCCGACCGGGTCGCGATCACGAGCTCGCTCGGCTCGCCCGAGTCTACTGCGCTGATGGAACCCCGCGCGTTCACGACAGGTTTGATGCGCGCTGCCGAGATGCAGGGCGGGATGCTGCGGCACGGTACGGTCGTCGACTTGGTGCGCGGCCCGAGCGGAGCCGTGTGCGGCGTGGCGCTCGCCAGCGGCGAGATCGTCGAAGGCGACGCCGTCGTGATCGCGATGGGACCGTGGTCGATCCTGGCTGCGCGCTGGCTGCCGCTGCCGGCGGTGCTCGGCTACAAAGGCCACAGCCTGGTGCTTGCAACCGGTGGGGCCGTTCCGGCCGAGGCATTGTTCCTCGAGTACCGCGAGACGAGCGGCGAAATGCTGAGCCCCGAGCTATTTCCGCGCGCCGACGGCACCACGTGGGTGGGTGCGATCTCGACCATAGGGCCGCTGCCGATCGATCCTGCCGATGTTACAGCTGACGAGGGCGCATACGCGCGGCTCGAAGCGCTGTGCCGGAATATCTCGCCGGCGCTCGCCGCGGCGCCGATTAAAGCGCGGCAGGCATGCTTCCGGCCGGTCACCGAGGACGGCCTTCCGCTGATCGGTGCCGTGCCGGGTATTGACGGCGCCTATGTGGCGACCGGCCACAGTGTCTGGGGTATGCTCAACGCGCCCGCAACCGGCGAGGCGATGAGCGAATTGATGCTCGATGGTGCGGCACGGCGCGTTGACCTGACGCCATTCGCGCCCGGGCGCTTGCCGCCGCTTGACCCGGCGCGTCTGCGCGGCCGTTCAGGCGCACGCGTGCCATCCACAAGTCGAGCGCATTTTTGCCCCTGACCGATATCGCACGATCGAGTCGTACTCACGGAGCAACAGCGGCGCGGTGGCTTCGCTTTGCTGCAGTGCATGAGGTGGCACCTGGCACATCGCGTCGCCGCTTGATGCTTGGGTTATGTTCGGTTTCGGAGAGCTCCGGACGCAGCAGGCAGTCCCGCGGAAGGGCTCGGGCGCGAATGACCCATCAGCGACATTGGCTGTGCACCGCGGCAAATGGTTTGATGCCGGTTTGTGCCCCTATCAAAGTACTTGTTTAAGCCGATACAATGCTGTCTCCCGAGCTTGGAGCGGATATGCGGCGACGCGATTTCATCACGCTGCTTAGCGGCGCGGCGGCATGTTCGATCACGGCGCGAGCGCAGCAGCCGGTGAAGGTCTTCCAAATCGGCGTTCTTTATCCAGGCGCGCAAGCGGCCATGCCGTCGCGCCTCGCCGCGATACAAAGTGGATTGGAAGCGGGTGGCGTCCGCGCGGATCAGATTGGACTTCTGACACGTGTTGCCAATGGCGAGCCTGCCTTGCTCACTCCGCTGGCTGCCGATCTAGTTGCCCGCAATGTGAATTTGATTTTCGCGATTAGCCCAGCGGCAGTGCGAGCGGTTCGGGCTGCCACGAACAACATTCCAATCGTGGCGGGCGATCTTGAAAGCGATCCAATCGCGTCAGGCTTTGTCGCAAGCCACCCGCGCCCTGGCGGCAACATTACAGGGCTGTTTATGGATTTTCCGGACTTCAGCAAGAAATGGTTGGAGGTCCTGAAAGAGACTCTCCCCCAACTCTCGACCGTAGCGGTTCTTTGGGACCCTGCGACAGGTGCATATCAGTTGAACGCTATCGAGGCAGCCGCGCAGACGCTCGGGCTCAAGCTTGTGCGATCGGAGGTTCCACGGCCTGTCGAGCTCGAAGCCGCCTTGCAGTCCGCCGCTCAGAACGACGCGGGCGCGGTGCTCATGTTGTCCTCGCCGGTCATTGGAGGCAATACGAAACTCCTGGCGAATTCAACTCTGAAATACCGACTCCCGGCTATCACGTTGTTCACTGAATTCGCCCGGGATGGGGGGTTGATGGCCTACGGGCCGAACCTTCTTGGTGTCTTCCGGCAAGAAGGCGTGATGGCCGCCAAAATCCTGCTGGGCGCTAACCCTGCTGTGATGCCCATTGAGCGGCCCACGAAATTCGAGTTTGTGCTGAATCTCAAGACGGCCAAGGCTCTGGGGCTCACGATCCCCGCGTCAGTCTTGCTGCGCGCCGATGAGGTGATCGAATAAGGGGCTTTTGCTGCAATGCATGAGTTCGGTTTTGGCACATCACGTCAGCCACTGAACGCTTGGCTTATGTTCGTTTTTGGAGAGCTTCGGACATAGCTGGCGAGCGCTGCGGGATGGCCCAGGCGCGAGTGAGCCGTTGCGGAAGTCGGGTGGACCAAAATGCTGTGATGCACAACACGGCGTTTCCAAGGATATGGTAGGGTGTGATCCTCGGCTTGAGGGAAGCACATGAGACGACGGGAGTTCATCACGCTGCTTGGCGGCACCGCAGTCGCGTGGTCGCTCGCGGCGCGCGCACAGCAGTCGGGGATGCCGGTGATCGGATTTTTGCACGGCGCATCGCAAGATAGATTTGCTGGGAACGTGGCCGCGTTCAGGCTGGGTCTGAGCCAGACCGGCTATGTTGAGGGTAAGAACGTCACTATCGAATATCGCTGGGCAAATGGTCAGTACGATCAATTGCCAGCACTAGCCGCTGATCTGGTTCGCCGGCAAGTCACCGTAATCGCCACGCCTGGCAATGCCCCTGCTGCGCTCGCCGCCAAAGCTGCGACTACAACGATCCCAATTGTGTTTGGCGTAGGCGAGAACCCGGTGACAATGGGCCTGGTGACGAGCCTCGCGCAGCCGGGCGGCAACGCGACCGGATTTAACTTTTTCGCCAACGAGATCGATGCCAAGCGGCTGGGACTCATGCATGAGTTCTTGCCTAAGGCGAAGCGTTTCGCTGTACTGGTCAATCCAGGCAATGTCATATCCGCCGAGAACACCTCAACGGCGCTTAGCGAAGCCGCTCGCGACTTAGCACTGGAACTTCTTTTTTTCAAAGCCGGCACCCCCGCTGAGATCGACGCGGCATTTGCCGGTTTTGCACATGAGCAGGCCGATGCCCTGTTTATCGCGCCCGATGGGTTCTTCACCAGCCGCGGCTCGCAGTTCGCTACGTTGGCAGTACGCGATCGTATGCCGGCAAGCTGTTTTGCGCGCGACATGGTCGAAGCCGGCGTATTGATGAGCTATTCGACCAGCCTTGCCGACATGTTTCGCCAAGTCGGCGTTTATGCAGGCAGCATCCTCAAGGGGGCCAAGCCTGCAGACCTGCCGGTTCTGCAAGCGACCAGATTCGAGTTTGTCATCAACCTGCAAACAGCCAAGACGCTCGGCATCGAAATTCCAGCCACCCTGCTGGCGCGCGCCGACGATGTGATCGAATGATGATTTTTTGTTGGGGCGCATGAGCCCGGAAGTGGCACATCACGTCAGCCACTGAACGCTTGGCTTATGGTCGGCTTTTCAGAGCTCCGGACATAGCCGGCCAGCGCTGCGGGATGGCTCGGGCGCGAGTGAGCCCAACTCGAACAGTGGTCGAATCACCGTCTGAGGCCGGACCTAGTAGTTCGATCCCATGAAACCAATCGGATTGGAGCTTAAACCCACAGATCTCATCCTGAGGAGCTCGGCGCGCCCCGTCATCCTGAGGCGCTCGCGTGCTTGCACGCGAGCCTCGAAGGACGCGCGCAAGCGCGCTCCTCATCAGGACGAGGTTGATTGATGCGGCGATATGATTCGAACCTCGAAAACGCAATACTAGACTAATAAACCAGGATTTTTGCGGCCGTATGCACCACTCGTTCCCGACCATCCGCGCCAGACGGCAATCCGCAACAGCAGCGCAGCGACTACGATCCTGCGGCGAGAAGCCGCTTGATACGATCCAGCACCTGTTTGTGCTCGGCGGGCTTGTCGAGCATCGTTCCCGCCTCACATAGCTCAGCCGCATTGTGGACTTTGCGCGCTGCGGTTCCCGCAAACAGCATCTCCAGCTCAGGGCGGACGGAGCGAGCCCACTGGGCGAAGCCCAGGCTGTTCATTGATCCGGGTATGTCGGTGTCGCTTAACACCACGTCCACCGGGATGCTGGTCTTCTGCAAGATAGCGACGGCCTCATCGGTACTGTCCGCTGCAAACACGCGATAGCCGCACTCCCGCAGGTACTCCGTGATCAGCATGCGAACCCGGACGTCGCTGTCGAGGATGAGTACGGTCTTCATGTTGGCAGGCGTGCGGTCAGGCGTGTTCATGTCAGGATAATGGCCTCTCGGCGGCTGATTACTTCTGCATGCGTGAACCGGGAGCTGGACCTTGGTTCGGCGCTGATAAGAGCGACAGGATACTGCCGGAGGCGCTAAAGGATCTTAAAGGTCCTTGGAACTCCCAGCCATGAACTCCCAGCCATGCCGCTCCACCAGCTTGTAGGGGCGGGTTTGAAACCCGCCCCCGCACCGGATCAGGTTTGCGGGTTGAGCACCACGGCGGCGATGAGCAGAATCAGGACTTCATTCACCTGCTCGAGTGCCCCCAGGACGTCGCCGGTCTGGCCTCCGATCTGTCGCACGCTCACCCAGGCGATTACGGCGGCGGCCGCAATCAATAGAAGGAGACCGGCACCTGCTGCGGCCAAGCCCAGGCCGACGATAAGAGCAGCCGCACCTATAGCCCAGGCGATGGCTGCGCTCCCCTGGGAGGGCGTCCCCGCGCTGGCGGCAAGTCCATCGCTCCGCGCCGTCGGAACAAGCCGCATGAAGCTCGGCAAGGGTGCGCGTGCCGCGGCGTGCGCCGCCATCAGAGCGAACGTAACGAACCCCGGATCCGCGATGGCCGCGATTGCGCTCCATCGCAACAGCACAGAGGTGAGCAGCGCGCAAGCGCCGTAAGTCCCCAGTCGGCTGTCGCGCATGATGATAAGCTTCTGCTCACGGTTGCTTCCGCCGCCGAAGCCGTCCGCGGTATCGGCCAGCCCGTCTTCATGCAGACAGCCGGTGATCGCAATCGTGGCGGCAAGCGCAAGGGCCGCCGCGGGCCCGGACGGGAGGCCGATCCAAAGCATCGCCCCATAGACGGCGGCACCGACCCCGCCCACGACGAGGCCCGCGACCGGCAGCGCCCAGCTTGCGCGAGCAAGATCGCGCCCATCGATCGCCGTAGCATCTGCAAGCGGCAGGCGAGTGGAGAACAGGACGCCGACCTTGAGATCCGCGAGCACCGGGTGCAGCCATGCGCTAGGCGTTTTCATCTTGCCTCTCGTCAACCCCGGTTATGGGCTGACCTGCAAGAACATTGGTATAGCGGAATTGCCATGGCCGAATTCACATCGCTGGCCGAGCTACGCGCGCGTTGCATCGACTTGCCGGCCGGGAACCCGGCTGCTGCAGTCGCAGTCGAGCGCCGCGAAGCGGAGCTCACCAAGCCGGCACGCAGCCTGGGCCGATTGGAGGATCTTGTTGTCTGGCTTGCCCATTGGCAGGGGCGAAGCCCACCTCGCCTCGATCGCGTAGAGCTCCTGGTCTTCGCCGGAAACCACGGGGTTACGGCGCAGGGCGTCTCTGCCTATCCGGCAGACGTCACGGCGCAGATGGTGGCAAATTTCGCGGCGGGCGGCGCAGCGGTCAATCAGCTCGCCGGGCTGGCCGCGGCGCAGCTGCGCGTGCACGCGCTTTCTCTCGATCGGCCGACTGCCGACTTCACGCTGCACCCCGCCATGGACGAGCAGGAGTTCATCGCTGCCGTGGCAACCGGGTACGACGCTGTCTCCCCGCACTGCGATCTCCTGTGCCTGGGCGAGATGGGCATCGGCAACACGACCCCGGCGGCAGCGCTGGCGGCAGCGCTGTTTGGCGGTGGCGGCGCGCGTTGGGCCGGCCGCGGCACCGGCATTGACGAGCGGGCTCTGGCCCGGAAACAGGCGGTGGTCGACAGGGCGCTCGCGCGCCATGCCCACGTGCTCGGCGACCCCTTGCTGATTGCTTCGACGCTGGGGGGACGCGAGCTCGCCGCTATTCTGGGCGCTGTCCTGGCGGCGCGGAGACGATCCGTCCCGGTGGTGCTCGACGGCTTCGTGTGCACGGCGGCGGCAGCGCCGCTCAAGAACCTCCACCCGCAGGGCCTCGCGCATACGCTGGCGGGCCATGTCTCGAGCGAAGCAGGGCATCGCCAGTTGCTCGAGGCGCTCGAGCTCTCGCCGCTTCTCGATCTTGGCATGCGATTGGGCGAAGGGTCCGGCGCGGCCATCGCGGTATTGGTGCTGCGCGCAGCGCTCGCTTGTCACACCGGGATGGCGACCTTCGCCCAAGCCCAGGTGTCGCAAAGCCTTGCTCGACAGCGCCGTCGCTTGCATGATCCGTAGCCCGCATGAGCGAAGCGATATGCGGGTTCGCGCATCGCGGCCCGTATCCGGATATCGCTTCGCTCATCCCGGCTACGATTATCAGGTGAAGAGATCGCCGGAGCGCGTATCGGAACCGGTATAGACGATCTTCTCATCATCGACGCGCCGCGCTGCCGGTGTCGGCCGCGCCTCCTCCTGCTTGCTGCGGTCGAGAATGTGAATGACGGTGTGGCCGGCCAGCATCAGATAATCGGCGATGATGCGCCGGTGACAGCGCCACCACAGCAGCTCGGAGCACATGATGGCGCAGCGCCTGGCTGCGCCAAGCTGCTGCAGCCTGGTAAACCCGGCACCAAACGAATCCGTCATCGCGTAATCGGCAAAGTTGCGGAAGCTTTGATTCTGCCAGAAAGTATTAGGCGAGGCAGCAATCGTACGTCCGCGCCGGCCCCCGAGCTCGGGGATGTGGAGGTACTCGATCCCATGTTCTCTGAGCGTGTCCGGCAGCGTATCGCGATTGAATTGCGGGTTGGTGCGCGAACGCGGAATGGCGCGCACATCGACCAGCACTCCGATCTCGCTGCCATGCAAAATCTGGATGAGCTCCGCAGCCGCTCGGGTGGAATGGCCAATGGTATAGAATGTCGCCAAAAAGGACCTGCTGATTCCGTGAGAGGCAAGTGCTGCTACATGGGGTGAGTCGCTGCGTGCTGCTGCGGCGCCCCGTGGCTACTCCTCCGGCTGTGTTGTGAACGCGAGCGGATAGCCGGCTCTGCGCCCGGCTTCGGTTCCCTCGGTCGCCTTGGTCTCGGCAACATCCCTGGTGAATACGGCGACAACGCAGACACCACGCTTATGCGCGGTGATCATCACCCGGTAGGCCTGGTCCTCGCTCATGCGGAAGACCCCCTTGAGCACCGCGACCACGAACTCCCGCGGCGTGTAGTCATCGTTGAGCAGAATAACCTTGTACAGGCGCGGCCGTTGTGTTTTCGGCCGGACCTTCGTGCGCGGACGAGTAGCAATATCGGGCATGGGGGCGCCTCGAAGCTCCCGCGTTTGTGTGACCTAACGCGATTCTAGCGTTACCAATCGGAATTGACACCTCACCCGTCAAATCATCAATGAGTGCTCCATGGACGATTGGTGATGGTGGTCTGGACTCCGCGTGGCGCCGATCGCCACATCATCTCGATGAGGAAATGCAATGCGCGGGAAAAAGCACGCTACGAGGCGCTCCTGGGTTGATCCCGACGATGCGCCTGGGTGGACACAAGAGCAGTTCGAGCGTGCCGAGGTTTCAGTCGGCGGCAGGGTCGTGCGTCCGGCCCGAGGCACCCTCACGCGTCCCCGCGGTCGCCCAAGGAAGGCCGATGTCAAGGTGCACATCCACATCTGGCTTTCTCCGCAGGTGATTGGGCACTTCCGAGCCATGGGCCCGGGTTGGCAAACGTGCATCGATGAGGTTCTGCGCAACTGGGTGAAGCGGCACGGCAGCAGGTCTCGCGCTCCTGGCAAGCGGCCCCGAGCTGCATGAGGCAACGGCACCGCGTATTTGGCGTCGCTCGGCTGAGCTGTGGAAACCCGTGGCGCGCTGATACCGCAGGCGGAAACAGCGTTATCCGCGCTGTGGTCCGCAGCGAGCGGAAAGGCCGGCGTGGATGTCGGCTCGGTCATCGACGTCGGGGCGCGTGTTATCGCGGCGCTCGGCGAGGCCGATGTCGCGCAAGCGGCATAGTCTCAGATCGGCACAGCCATCGCCTCGAAGGCGCCGTCGCAGTTGATCAGGTCCACGCGCTTTTGCACGATGCGGAGGCTTTCGCCTTCATGCCGCAGGTGATGGTGCTGGCGCCCGGCGAAGATGCGCTGCTGATCTTCGCGGTACTCCACCATGACCAGGTTCGAGCTGACAACGTATTCGCCCTTTTGCGCATCGGAGTTCTCGACCTGCACGTTGCCGATGAGATGCACCGTGCGGGATGGCGGCGTCTGCACGTGAATGCGCGGATGCTCGAGGCGCTCGACGCGCGTGCGCATGAGCGCGCGGTCGTCGTAGAACAGGGAGGCCTGATCGAACGGGCTTTGCTGGTCCGGCACTGCCGGCACCCAATAGGTGCCGTCGTCGGCAAAGAGCCCCATCCATTCCCGGAACCGCCGCTCATCCAGGAGACGCGCCTCATGGGCCAGGAAATCTGCAAGCTGCCCGCGGTCCATGCCTAGTTAATCACGCCGCCCTGTCGGCGACATATAGCCGAGCCAGGCCTTGTATTGGGCGCGCACGACCATCTCATGGGTCGCGAGCCCACGCGTGGCGTTGAGCTCGCGGTCCGGCTCCTCGTCTCCGAGCCCGCGCGAGATATCGACCCAGTCGGTCATGCGGCTGCGCAGCCCCTTTTGCGTGCGCACGAATGCTTCAAGATCGTCGGTCTGCACGAAGGATGCGGCGGAATGCGTGACGTTGAGCAGGCGAATGTTGCCGAAGTTCATCGCCGCCGGCGCTCCCACGAGGCGAATGGGATAGATGTTGACTTCGGTGCGATCGACCGCAATGGGCTTGATCACCCGCACATGGATGTTGAGGCCCATGATCGACATGTTCGGGTAGATGAGCGAGTTGTGCAGGCGCGGGGTGAGAATTTGCTTGGTGCGCTCGGCGCCCACTCTCTCCGCCAGCACGCGCCTGTACTCGTCATAGGCGGTGCTGGAACGCTTCTCGTCATCAAGCGAGGTATTGCTGGTCCAGCCGTGACCGTTCCCTACGATGAAGCTTTTCCGCTCCTTCCACGATGGTGCGGTCTGCTTCTTCTCGGTCTCGACCACCGTGGCGCCTTTTTCATCCCCTTCGCGGCGGGCAAACTGCACGCCTTGCCTGTTCACTGTGGAGGCGTGTCCGAACGGCACGTGGTAGGAATCCAGGACGTTCTCGACCTGCAGTTTCCAATTGCCGTTATACACGTAGCGGTGCATGCCGGCGTCCAGCGCAAGATCGCCGTCGGGAGCGCGGTCGACGAGATCGTCGATATTGCCCTTCATCGGACCGATGTGGTCCTCGAAGCTAAGGCCCTTCTCGGCGAGGCTCGCGAAAATAAAGCCGCGATATTCTCCGACCCGCGGCGCCCGCGCGAGGCCGAACGCCGCCTTGTCGAAGTCAGCTGCACATCCTTCTGGGACCGGTACGGTGGCGAGGCGCCCGTCCGTATCGAAGCTCCAGCCGTGATAGCAGCAGGTCAAGCGCGCCGCGTTGCCTCTGCGGTCGTTGACCACCTTGGCCCCGCGATGGGTGCACCGGTTAAGCAGCACGTGCACGCTGCCGTCCCGATGGCGCACCAAGATGACGGGCTGACGCCCGAGCTCGGTGGTGATGTAATCGCCGGGTTGCGGCACCTGGCTCTTATGGCCCACGAACAGCCACGCACGGCCAAAGACGCGCTCCATCTCCAGCTCGAAGATGTCAGGGTCGGTGTACACCTCGCGGCGCACCCGCCCCGGCTCGACCAGGGCCATGATGTGCTCGGCGCTTCCGTTGCGCATTGAATCAGCCGTTCCGTAGGGGCGAGGCATGAGGGGTACCCCAAAAAATGCCTTGCATTTTTTGGGGACCCCGACTCGCCCCGACAAAGATTAACGTCTACTCCGCCGCCTGATGCGCGTGGCTCTGCACGTCCATGTTGACGAGCTGCAGCGGCGAGGCCGTCTCCTCCAGCATGCCCCAGCTCTTGAGCCAGTCGTAGGTGCGCTGCATCTCGTCGAGCGGGATCGGCGCGGGATCGCACACGACCAGGCGGCTCTCGCGTAAATCCTCCACTTTGAGTGCGGCAATCTCTGGATCGCTCTTGGCGTAGTAGTCGATGAAATAGTGCAGGTAGCCGCGCTTGTCGGCGTTGATCCGGCGCACCGCCTCGCGTACCGCACGATTGAACGCGGCATAGGTTTCCGCATCCACCCGCTCCGAGGCGACTTCGGTGCCATGGAAGAGGGCGGAGCAAATAATGCGGCAGCCTTTCTTCTCGGCGAGCGTGATGTGGGGCTCGGTCAGGGTAGTGGCGTCGACCTCGCCTCGCATGAGCGCGTCCAGCCGGTAGCGTGAGCCGTTCGGGGCGCGGCAAAGCTTGATCATCTCGCGCGGCAGGAAGCCTTCCAGCATATGCAGCGCGATGTAGTGCGTGCCGAAATAGAACGGCACGCCGATGGTCTTGTTCGCGAGTTGCTGCGGCGTGAACACCGGGGAGTCGGGAGCAACCACCAGCGCGGCACAGGCGATAATCGCCCGACGGCCGAGCTGTCGGCTGCCGGCACCGGTATCCTGAACGCGGCAGTAATTGCCCCATTCGCAGGCGTTATACATGTCGGCCTTCCCCTGCTCGAACAGCTTGCCGTGGCTGGCAAAGGGATTGACCCCCTTGGGGCTGGTCACATGCGGCTCGACCTTCTTCTCCACCCCCTTCTCCCGGTCGGCCCACTCGATCTGCAGACCTTGCTTCTCGAACAGGCCCTCGTGATAGGCGACGAGCGCAGGCAGCCCCTGGAAGGGTGCCGTGGTTTCCAGAACGAGCTTCTTCATTTCGATCTCCCGGAGGTGCCTCGGTGCCGAGGGGGGGCTTGCCCAGCTCGGCGCAGTTGAATACCACGTTGCTTCCCGCGTCAAGCGGTCAACGCGTCCGATCGTAGGATTGTTCAACAATGGGCTACTCTCCTTCCCCGATCCGGCGGGACAGCGTGATCAGCCAGGCCGCGCAGGAGATCTGTCGCTACATCGAAGGGAAGCGGCTTGCCCCCGGCGAAGCGCTGCCGCCGGAGACCCGGCTGTCGCAAATGCTCGGCATCAGCCGCAATTCGCTGCGCGAGGCGCTGCGCGTGCTGCACGGCCTCGGTCATGTGGAGAAGACGGCGGGCCGGCGGGTCGTAGTCGCCGCTGCCGCGCAAGGGGGCAAAAGCGTGTTCGACCAGAGCGTGCTGGTCGAGGCGGCGCCGGTCGCAAACGAGGTGCGCTCCCACATTGCGCAAAAATGCGCCGAATTTTCCGCTGCACGCATTACCAATGCCGAGCTGGGCGAGCTTGATACCCACCTCACCGCGCTCGAAGCGGCGATCACCCGGCAGGACATGAACGCGGCCAAGGCCGCGCACGACTCGTTCCAGAGTCTCCTGCTCACAAGCGCCAGAAACCCGCTGCTCGTGGCGATGTTCAACCAGGCGCAGGTGGCAAGGCTGTCCAACGTGTCGCCGCAGCACAAGGGCTTCTACGACCCACGTCACCTCGCGCATCATCGGGCGCTGCTGCGCGCGTTGCGCCGGCGTGATGCGCACGCCGCCGCGGCGGCGGTGCGCCGGCACTACCAGAGCCTTGGTCTGATGCTCGCGGTCGTGAGCCGGACGCGGCGAAGGTCCCGAGCCCGAGGCGAGGGTGAAGGAAGGCTGCTCGCGCTGTAGGCGTAGCGCCCGCGGGCAATCGTATCGCACCGGACTAAAGATTCTCCTCGGACTGTAGGGGCGAGTCGGGGTCCCCAAAAAATGCAAGGCATTTTTTGGGGTGCCCCTCATGCGCCGCCCCTACGAAAGGCCTCCCCATCTGCCTACGCGCGCGGACGCAGCCGCTGGATCTGCAGCTGCGCCAGGAACGGCACCAGCGGGTGCGCTCCCATTTTCACGATCGACGCAAGGTCAAGCTTTATCAGCGCTTCGCGCTGATCGGGCGGCAGGTGGAATTTGTCGGCAAACGCGGGAGCGTCGGCGATGTATTGCGCCCGCGCGTCGGCGTCATGGGCAAGTCCATGCAGGGCGGAGGTCAATTCGACGAGCTCGGGTTTGATCGCGGGGTAATGCGCGGCATGTTCTGCTTGCCCGTCACCGCTGGTCCAGCCCAGCGAGGCGTAGTTGTGATGCCAGCTCGGATCCATGGACACGATGTCAGGCTTGCGCTCGCCCAAGGCGCCGGCGGCGCAGGCCCAGCAGCGCAATTCTATATTGCCGGTATCATCGAGCTCGGCCTCGTCGAATCCGATCAGCGACTTGAGATTGCCCGCCTTGAGCTTCTCGAGAAGCTGGTTGTCCCACGTCAGCTCGGGATTGGAGTAGCGGTCGGTCCCGGGAAAATGCGACATGCCGCCGCTCGAAAGCACCACGGTCTTGAGCCCTAGCGCCGTGACCGTACGGGCGACCGCTTGTCCGAATGCGTAGCAGCGCTCCATGGTCGGCTGCGGCGGCAGATAGGCATTCACATAGATCGGCAGCACCGGATCGGTATGCCCGAGATGCGTGAGCGGAATGCCGATCGCGTAATCAATCTTGGCGGTGCTGGTGAACGCCGGGTCGAAGTTCTGGCGGTAGAGCTGGCGAACAATCTCGAACCCGATCTCGCTCGGGATCTTCCAGTGGAACTTTCTTCCGGCGAAGTCCCCGCTCGCCTCGCCGCCAACATGGACGGTGAACGGCGGCGCTGCATTGTGAAAGAACTGCTCGGCGTGATCGTTGGAGAAGATGATCCACAGGTCCGGTTGGAGCGCACGCAGTCTCCTGCCGATGTCCGCCGCCACTTCCCGCACGTGCTCCGCGTTCTTCTTGTCCTCGGTGTCGGGCATGGTGAAGAACTGAGGCGCATGCGGCAGCATGGCGCCGCCGATCACGGTGGACATCATCATGTTTCTTCTCCCTGCCTCCTGCAGGGCGGGTTGCTTGCCACAAAATCGGCTGCGCGATTTGTGGCGCAACCCGCCGTTCGGCCCGCCCCGCCACGCGGCGATTACGCTCCGCTCACGCTGCGCTAACTCTACTGCGTCACAAATACGTATTCTGTCATTCCGGGGCCGCGAGCGTAGCGAGCGGAGCCCGGAATCCATAACCACAGACCGTCCGGTTGCGACCGGCGAGCGAGCAACTGCCGGCTGGGGTTATGGTTTCCGGGCTCGTCGGCAAGTCGGTGAAACCGACTTGCCGACGCCCCGGAATGACAGCGTAGTTTGTGACGCAGTACCGCTAATCCGGCCTGCCGCATAACGCAAAAATATCGCGCGGCCATAGGTACAACAAGTCTTCGCGGCCCGCTTCACACCCGATCGGGAAGCAAGTACGCTGGCGCTGACGTCCGGCTTTTGCGGCGCGTGCTCTCGCGTCGGCATCTTTCAGACAGCGAACCTTGCGGAGGAGCCCCATGGTCGAGGTGCCTATTACCATTGCCTGCGGCAATTACGACCGCACCCGCGCGATCCGGGACGGGCGGGTGCGGGTGGAAGGGTGCGCGGTCACCTACCTGCCGCTCTATCCCGAAGAGATTTTCTTCCGCGCGTTCCGCTACCAGGAATTCGACGTCTCCGAGCTGTCGTTTTCGAGCTATATCCGCACGGTGGCTGCGGGGACTTCGGCCTATATCGGGGTTCCGGCCTTCGTGTCGCGGCTGTTCCGGCATTCCGGAATGTACGTGCGCGCCGATTCCGGCATCCGCACCCCGGCCGACCTGCGGGGAAAACGCGTCGGGCTGCCCGAATATCAGATCACCGCCGTAGTCTGGATGCGCGGCATCCTGCAGCACGAATACGGCGTGCTGCCCACGGAGATCCACTGGCGCAGCGGCGGACAGGAGGAGCCCGGAAGGGACGAGCGCACCCCGCTCAAGCCCATTCCCGGTCTCGACCTCAAGCCCATCGGCAAGGGGGAAACGCTGGTCGGCATGCTGCGCGAAGGCAAGCTCGACGCCCTGTTCACCGCGCGCGGGCCCTCCTCGTTCCTGCGCGGCGAGCCGCACATCAAGCGGTTGTTCCCCAATACCCGCGAGGCGGAACAGGCTTATTACAAAAAGACGCGCATGTTCCCGATCATGCATCTCGTCGGCATCCGCAAGGAGCTGGTGCAGAAATATCCCTGGCTGCCGACCAGCGTGTACAAGGCGTTCTGCGAGGCCAAGGCTCTCGCCATGGTCGACCTGCTCGATGTGAACGCGTTGATGGTGAGCCTGCCATGGCTGATCCCCGAGACCGAAGACACCATGGCCGTCATGGGCAAGGATTTCTGGGCCTACGGAATTGACGAGAACATGCGCGAGATCTCGGCGCTCACCCAATACCTGCACGCGCAAGGCCTGATCGACCGCAAAGTCACGGCGTCGGAGCTGTTTCATCCCTCCATGTTCGAGATCTCCAAGGTCTGATTGGCATCGGCAATCTCTCGGGTTGTCATGCCCCCGCTTTAAGCGGGGCATCCGCTAATCCCCCGCATGCCGGGTTGAGGCGACCCATGCCAAACCCGACTTTCTGGTGATGATTGGATCGTCCGCATGCGCGGACGATGACGACCTAGATCCTATTCCGTTGATGTTGACACACAAACGAGCAGCATGCGCAGTGTGCCACGACGATGCGGAGGTCGAGGCGATGATGGCGGAGCTCGCGCACGAAGAACGCAGCGGGCTGCTGATTCTGGCGAGGCGAACAGCACGCCCACGCGCACGACGGGTGGCGTGATCTGCGTTAGCATTTCCAGCCATTTGCCGGCCATCTGCGAGTTGAAAGCGCTGAAGCCGGTGATATTGCCGCCGGGGTGAGCCAAGTTCGCGACGAAGCTTTGGCCGATTGGGTCGGTGACACCGACGAACACGATTGGGATCGTGCGTGTTTGCCCTAGCGCCTCTAGAGACGCGGTGCTGTCGGCCAACAGCAGCTCTGGACCGAGCGCAATCAGCTCCGCCGCGTTGCGTGCGAAGAGCGCGGGATCGCCGCCGCCCCAGCGAAGTTCGATCTGGAGATTGCTACCTTCCGTCCAGCCCAGTTTCGCGAGCGCACCCCGGAAGGCCGCGAGGGCAGACTGCGCAGCCCCATCGCTCTCCGCAGGCCCCATCTGCACGCCGATCCGCCGCATCCGATCGGGTTGCTGCGCACGAGCAACGAGCGGCCACGCGACCGCCGCGCCGCCAAGCGCGGATATGAATTGCCGCCTTCCGACGTTGATGGCCACTTGACCCGTCCCCAATGAGATAATGCGGCCGGAATGAGGGGCAGAATATCACGCCTCAATCCGCAGGTCTGTGACCGACTTCATGCTGGTCCGACGACGAAAAGGCTCGCTGTTTTTGTGCACGGCGGGAGGCAGTTCATGGCACTTGGCGTCTTTCACTGCGGTGCACAAAATTTCGACGCGATTGGAGGCACTGCGGACATAGACTGGCCCCCGGCCCCGATCGCCTCCGAGGCTTATGACCCGTAGCGGACCTGAGAGCGTTGCTTGATTGTGGAGTGGCCGTATTCGGCGACTTACGGCAAGCGGCCGTCATGCCATCTCCTTATGCGACCAACAAGGCCAGCCTGATCGAAATGCTCACATATTGCCGTGCCCGCGCTTGATGGTCTGGCGGATCACCGGCGCCGTGACCTTATCGGAGATCTGGATGTTCCACATTTCGCTTTCGCCCTGCGCAGCGAAGTCGGCGAACAGCTTCGGGATTACCGACACATCGCGTATCTCGTGGCCGCGCAGGCCGAAGCCGCGTGCGATGTTTTCGAGCGCGGGCCGGCCGAACACAGCCAAGCTATCGTCGAGGCCATCGGCGCGCAGCTTGTGAAACTCCGAGCCGTATCCGCCGTCGTTCATCGCGCAGATCAGGATGCGAAATCCTTGACGCTTGAGCGTCTCGAGTTCCTGGATATGGAACAAGAGCCCGCCGTCGCCTTCGAACAGCACGATCTTGCCCTCGCGGCCCTGCCAGCGCGCAGCCGCAACCCCAAGCGCATACGACAGGCCGTTGCCGACCGCGCCGAATTCACGGACCGTCGTGTAGCGCTCCGCCGGCCTGCCACGCATCTGGGTGTTGAAATAGGCCTGATGGCCGCCGCCGACGACGATGTCCCAATCCTTTGGAACGACCGCGTCGATCGCCCGGATCACCTCTCGTGGATCCAGCACCCCGGGCGCGATGTCGAATGGCATCGAGTCCGCTGGCTCGGTCGCGATGCGATGCGCCAGCTCTTTCGAGCGTATAGCCGCCGCCGACGGTTTGCCAACGCCCAACTTTTTGTCGAGGCCGGCAAGGATTGCCTCGACGCCGACGAGCGCATCTGATCTGACGTAGATGTCGGCGGCCTTCTGCCCATCGCGCAACCCGCGTGGGGCATCGTCCAACTGGATCTTGCAGGCCTTTGCGAAGTAGTGCCCGCCACCGACGTAGTAGGATAGGCTCGTGCCGACCGCGAGCACGACGTCCGCGGACTCGTACATCTCCCTGCCCAACGACGTGAAGTAGCTGCCGGTGGTGCCGAGCCCGAACGGATGGTCGTGGAAGAGACCGCGCGCGGGCAGCGTGTTGGAGAGCAGGGCGCCGCAGCGATCGGCAAGCTTGATCACCGCATCCCGCGCGCAGGACCACAGCACGCCACGGCCACCGAGGATGATCGGCCGCTTTGCCGCGGCCAGCCGCTCGACGGCCTCGGCCACGACCTCGGGATCGGGGTGCATGCGCCCGACCTTGGGCTGGTACATCGCCGAGGTCTCGTAGGGCTGGTTGGCCATATGTTCGACCTTCTGCAGGTCGTACGGAATGCCCAGCACCACCGGGCGCCGCTCGTACTTGGCGATGTGGAAGGCCTCGCGCACGTAGTCCATCATGCGCGGCACGCTATGCGCGGCGATGTAATGCGCCCCGGTCGCCGTCATCAGGGGCGCCTGGTCGATGTACTGGTTGTAGAACTTTGCGTTGATCGGCGACTCGCCGGCGAACACCACCATCGGCAGGCGGGCGCGAACCGCGGCCGGCAGCGCCGTCATCACCTGGGTCACGCCAGGGCCGCACGTGACGGAGGCAACGGCGACCTTGCCGGTGGCTACGTTGTAGGCTGTCGCCGCCGCGACGGTGCAGTGCTCGTGCCTGACGTGGACGGTATGTACGCCCGGCAGTTTGGCAAAGGCGGTGGACCAGTGCATGTTGCCGTCGCCCATCAGGACGAACTGCGTGTCGACTCCCTCCGCAAGGAACGCTTCTGCGAGGGCTTCGTAGAGTTTGGGCATGGGCGCGGTACCACTTGGATTATGAGGTGATCTGGTACGCAACAAGCATGCCCGGCGACGCCCGGTCAATTCAATGAAGCGACCACACAAAAACACGCATTCAGCTAACGAGGGGAGAAGCCATTGGGGCTTGCGGAATCTTAGCGAGGCACCGGCCTAGCTCGAGAAAGATGCCCTTTGGTGGCGATGATGATGCCGGTCCGCTGGACTGTCCGCCCTGAAGGCGTTTTCTTGCCGAGCGCCCGGTGTGTGCGGACTCCGTTGTAGTACTTGACATACCCTGTGTGTGCCGAAAATTCAGATTCGGACGTATCGGTGATGAAGTCCGCCGACCAGCGCATGCGACACAATGCGTCCGACCCGTTGAACAGCGCGCGAGACCGGTGCATCCTTGTCCAATGAGCAGTGCGTTCTCGAAGTGTTGTAATAATTATGCGCGTAAGATTTTAGGACTTGGCGCAAATGCTGCTCGCCCAATGCGACGACATGGTCGACGCACTCACGACGGATTGTTCCAATCAGCCGTTCCGCGACCCCGTTCTGCGGGACCACGAACAGATCCATGGCCGCGATGTGCGGCATATGATTGCGCAGGAACGTGCCCCAGCTCTGCCCGGACGGGTCGCCTTTCCTGGCCATGTACTTGGCGACGGTCGACTGAGCCACCGCAAACCCGAGCTTGAGCAGCTCCCCATGAATGCGCGGCGCACCCCAAAGCACATTTTCCAAGCTCATCCGCCGGATCAATGCCCGTAAATCCGCACTGATTTGCGGTCGGCCTCCCAGATTGCGAGATTTCCAACGCCAGTGGCGGCGAAAACCGGCACGATGCCAGCGCACCAGGGTCTCGGGCCGGATGATCGTGATCGCCTTGAGAACCGATGGAAACCAGCGATACAGCTGGATGAAGAACAGGCGATCGCTGTTCGTGAACTGGACCCGACCGCGCACCTTGCGCTGCAGCACAATCAGCTGCTGCCTCAGCGCGGCGTTCTCTGCTTCCAGCTGGCTCTTGGGCTTGAAGAGCGAAGCAGCCAGGTTCAAGAGAAAGACTATCAGCGCGGCCATCGCGGCCGACGTTAAGCGATTCTGTCATCAAATCAAAACTGACGAGGTTTTCGGTACACACAGTCGTTGTGCTGAACAGGTACAGCGGTGCCGTTCAAATAATACGGTTCGCGCTAGCGACTGGGCGGCGGATGCGCTGCATCCAGTGCTTGAAGCTCCTGCGGTGTTAGCGTCAGTGAGAGCGCGACGGCGTTCTCCTTTACGTGCGCCACGGAACCGGACTCGGGAATTGCAACGATGTTACCGCCGCGGATGGCCCAAGCCAGCGCAACAGCGGCTGCCGAGCAACCGTGTGCTGCCGCAATACGTGCAAGGGTGGGATCACGCAGCAGGTTGGTGCCGGGGCCGCCCAGCGGCGAATAGGCCATCACCGGCATGGCACGCCGTTCACACCAAGGCAGCACGTCATGTTCGATGCCGCGGTAACCGAAGTTGTAAGGGACCTGATTAGTGGCACAGCGATCGCCTTGTGGAACATGGAACAGCTTTTCCAGGTGACTGATATTGAAGTTAGACACGCCCCAGGCGCGTATCTTTCCTCCCGAGCGTAAATTGTGAAAAGCTGATACCACGCCGGAGAAATCGGTCATGCCATTAGGCCAATGTAGCAAATAGAGGTCGAGATAATCAGTACCGAGACGAGTGAGACTCGCCTCGCAAGCGCGCGCGACGCCGTTTCCCGCCACGTGACTGGGCGACACCTTGGAGACTAGGAATACGCGATCGCGCTGATCAGCTATCACGCGGCCAATCAATTCTTCGGAGCCATACGATTCCGCCGTGTCAATCAGCGTCATGCCCAGGGAAATGCCTGTGCGCAGCGCCTCTTCTTCCTCAGCCTGAGGATGTCTTCCCTTTGCGAGACCCGCAGAGCCCTGGCCCAATGCTGGGACGACAGTGCCGTCGCGAAACTTTACTATCCGTCCTGCGCCATTTGAAGGCACACCAGTAGCTGCATTAATAGCCGATACGCCTGATGAAGTCATAAACGAACCAAATACTGCGCAAATTCCAGTGAATTCACGCCGGTTCAACAGCCTGGTATTACTCTTCACTATAACTTCCCGTTCACTGGTGCCCCCCTCTCGGTCGTGAGGCACGTTAATGCAGCTCAGGGAAATGAGGAAGTGAAAGTATCTTTGAGCGAGAATGTGGTCAAGCTGACCTTAGGCTGACCTTAACCTAAAATGCCCCTGTCGTTGACAGACAGGGCGCTTTGTTGGAACCGTTGGTGACGTACCCACCAAGCAAAACTGACACGCCGACGAGCCGAGGCTGCTCGGCTGCTCGCGGCGCACGCGCAGGAAGGTCGCCTGCCCGTGGTCGGCGTGTTGCGGCCCAATCGGGAGGAGGTGAACGACATCTTCGCCGAACCGTTCCGGCGTTACATGAAGGCGATCGGCTGGGAAGAGGGACGCAACATCTGAGGTGAAGCAGACCTGATGCGAGCGCACTGATGACCGCTGGTTTTGACCCCGAAGCTGACATTTAGTAGACTAGAACGATTCGATCACCTGACAGCGGATGCGTTGGATTTCGGTACAACCGCCAGAAACTCGATAGGTTGGTCCGATAGGTTTTCGCCGGCGTGCCGCTGCGCTGGTATCCAATCGATCGCGCCGGCTGTGCGCCGATAATCGGTCGCCGTCCGGTCCGGTGTCCCGCAAGTGCGCGTTTGTGAGCCAGATGACGAGGCGTGCGCTCAGGTCATGCATTCCGGTCTGTTCGTGCGGAGCCATTCGGATACGCAATACAAGAAAGGACTCGTTGTCGAGTTCCGCCCGCACTTGAGCAGGTTCCGAATTTGGTGTGTGCTGCGCGCTGGCGCGCGAAATGACATCATGTCCGTTCAATCGGGTTGCCTGCGAAGATAACCGCAGCGATTGCCACACTCGCGATCACAATCTTCGACAACGTACAATTCATGTCACAACCTCTCGATAGGATTGCGTCAACGCCGGACGCCACATGGTGAACTCTGCTTTACGTCAACGAGCTCCTTCAGGAGCGTGGCCTCCGCGGCGCTCGGGCGTGTAATCAGGTATATGCCAAGCACCACAGGAACAATGCCGATCAGGTCCGCTAGCGCAACGCGCTCGCCGAGGAGCAGCCAGCCGAACATGAGACCGAGCGGCGGCATCAAGAAGTGGTAGGAGCTGGCCGCAGTCGCGCCGGACGTTGTCAGCAGATAAGACCACAAGAGATAGCCGACCACCGACACGAGCAAGGTGAGAAAGGCGAGCGCGCCGGCAAGCCGCCAACTCGGTACGATTTCGCCAATCGATTCAAACATGAACGCAAAGGGGACGACCGCGAGCCCACCCGCCAGGTTTTGCACGCCGTTGCCAATCCACAGCCCGCCCTTCGGTTGGAGCCGTTTGAACAGGATTGTTCCAGCGACGAGGGACATCAGCGCGGCGACAACGCAGGCGATCCCAGCGACGCTTTCTGCGCCGCCCCTGATTCGGCTCTCGACAATGAAGGCAACGCCACCGACACCGAGCACGAGACCAGCTGCCTTTCGCCAAGTCATGTGCTCACTAAGCAGAACCGTGGACAGGAGCGCCGTGAGCACGGGGTTCGCACTAGCGATCAGCGCAGTCAGCCCCGCGGAGACACTTTGCAAGCCGATGAAATTGAGTCCGAGATAAAGCGCGTTGTTCGCCACCCCGATCACCGTGAGTGCGACGAGGTCATGGCGGGCGAGCCGCCATTCGACGCCGGGCAAGGCGGCGGCCGCGAG
Organism: uncultured Alphaproteobacteria bacterium; assembly: GCA_963841705.1. Lineage (GTDB taxonomy): Bacteria > Pseudomonadota > Alphaproteobacteria > Rhizobiales > Xanthobacteraceae > VAZQ01. The sequence continues at coordinate 69,840 of CAWJDY010000014.1, read as the reverse complement.
CATCACCGCGCCGGCAAGCAGCAGGCGCGCGGCGAGGATCAGCAGCGGAGGGCAGTCGGCAAGGGCCAGCTTTGACACCGCAAAAGCCGAACTCCAGAGCAGGCAGAACATCGCAGCGACAGCTGGCGACGGAATGGCTGTTCGTCGGCCGGTGACAAGCAATCGAAGGCTCATCGCAATTTCCTTAAATCGAAGCCGACATACCAGCTCAGATTGCCATTCGAAAATTAAATGATATGATGATTATCAGTGGAAAAACGAATGTCAGGGTCCATGCTCGACCTCGCTCTTCTTCGCAGCTTCGTCTCCGTCGTCGACGCCGGTGGCTTTACCCGCGCCGGCGAGCGCGTTCACCGCACCCAGTCAACGGTCAGTCAGCAGATCAGACGGCTCGAGCAGACGTTCGGGCGGCCGCTCCTGCATCGGGACGGCAAGCGCATCACGCCGACCGAGGAGGGCGAGCGACTGCTCTCCTATGCGCGAAGAATCCTTGTTCTCGCGGCGGAGGCGCGCGACGTCGTTGCGCAGCCGGTGGCCGATGGCATCGCGCGACTCGGCATTTCAGATGATTTCGCCGCTTATCGTCTTGCGGAGATGCTGTCCGAGTTTGCCCGCTCACACCCCGGTTTCAGGCTCAACGTGCGCTGCGATCTCAGTGTGCGACTGCGCCACGATCTGGAACGCGGCGAACTCGATCTCGCACTCCTGAAACGCGACGTTGGGGAAAGCGGCGGCATCGCCGCGTGGCCAGAGCGCCTGCACTGGGTCACAAGCCGCCGCCGTCCGGTCGATGTGCGCCGTGATCCGGTGCCGCTCGTCGTTTTCGAGCAGGGCTGTCTCTACCGAAATCGCGCAATCCATGCCATCGAAGCGGCGCAACGCACTTGGCACATCGCCTACACCAGCTCGAGCCTGGCCGGCATCCAAGCTGCGGTCACCGCCGGTCTCGGCATCAGCATTCTGCCTGAGGTCGCGATCCTCGGCGATCATCACACGTTCGGGCCGGAGCATGGATTTCCAACGATTGGCAATACCGAGATGGCGCTCCTGGCCGCTCCGGAGGCGACCCCCGCGACGCGCCGGCTCGCCGCGTATCTTGTCGATTTCTGCAATGTTGTTGTTCCGCGCCGGAGCGACGACCAGCGATCAGGTTGGTGCGAGTAGGCGCTCGCTGCTCGGCGTCCCTTCACCTCGAGTTCCTGTTCTAGCGCGCGAATCCACGGCGACCGCTCCCCGGCTTCTTCAGCCCTCGTACCAGATCGCTTCGGACCCGCTCGATCATCTCCTTCTGGTCGTCAAGCAAGTCGGCAATGGCCTGCCACAACCCGTGAGCTTGCGCGGGTTTTTCACATCCGGAAACGCTGCACGGCGGCTTCATGGCGCAGGTGGTCCCCGAATAGATGAACGCCAGAGGGATTGCACAGTCAACGGCCGATGCAGCCGCGGCCCGCGCTTTACGGCAAACGTGCGTCTTTCCTGCACAGCGCGGCCCGCGTGCCCTGCCTTACTTACGGGAAACTTACAGATGGGTTGGTCGGTCATCATCAATCGCGGAGCCCACCAAGCACCGATGGGTCGGGCTACACCGTGCGCCGCTGGTCGGGGTAATGCAGGCGTGATTTGCGCGCGTACTGCCTAACATCAGGATGACGTGTTGAAGCTGCGGAATTTTTCGATCCCAATGTCCGAGTTTGGCACGAAGTGTGAGTCCCGAGGCTTGGCCGTTATGTCAGCAGTTGAGGGAGATGCGGACCTGCCAAACCATCTTGGATAGGGGTCAAAAAGGGCGCGAATGCCTCAACTCGGACATCAGTGGCCGGTTTTGTTGTGGTGCACAGCACCGCTCTTCATGCGATGATGTGATAAGGTGCGGGGGCACTCGGCTGTCGAAGCCCATGAGGCGACGGGAATTCATCGGCCTTCAACTAACTCAAATACCAGCATACCATTCATAATTTCGATCTGCCCAATAGCTGCCGCGGCCGCCGGCAATGTGTTGAAAGCTCTTAACAGCCTCGATCCGCATGATGTACTTGGCCATCTTATAGCCAAGCTGGCGCTCCACCCGTAGGCGAAGCGGAGCACCATACGGTATGCCCAGTGGTGCCCCGTTCATGTCATACGCAAGAATTGTCTGCGCATGAAAGGCATCGATCAGGTCGATGCTTTCGTAATATCTGTACTCGTCCGGCGCATCGATCAACTGATCAGGGCTGTCCACGCAATGGAACACGATGTATCTGGCCTCGGTCTTCAGCCCCGCGCGCTGTAGGACAGTACTAAGCGGAACGCCTGTCCACTTTGCGATATAGCTCCAGCCTTCCACACAGTCATGGCGCGTGATCTGAGTTCGCGCAGGCAGGCTCCGAATCTCGTCAAGTGACAGCTCTAGCGGCCGCTCAACCAGACCTTCGACCTGTAAACGCCAATTCTTGAAGCCGGACTGCGCCCAGCTCTGGTAGGCATCATCGTCTGGGTCCGTAGAGCCGTTGGCGCGGGATTGCGCCGAAATATCTGCTTCGGTGAATTCCCACGCGAGTGCCTGCCGCGACAGCAGAAGTCGCTGCGCACGCATGGTCAGGGATTCCGCGCTGTTCAGCACGTTGCGCACAGCCGGGTTTTGCGAAAAAAGATCACAGCCGGCGAGCGGCAGCGCGGTGACGCTCGCGGCCAACGTCGCAAGGGCCCGCCGCCGGTCAATCGGGCTAGCCATGGGGATTTGTCTCCGGTTTGATCACGTACCATCCGGTTGTCATCGAACGCATGTTGTTCCCGACGCCTGATACAAAAACCATCGCGATGTGAAAGATGGCAAAACAAGCAACCATGAAAGCGCAGATGAAGTGTATCGTGCGCGCGGTCTGCCGGCCGCCGAGCGCATCGGTCAAGAATGGAAATGCGGCATCCAGCCCTGGCGACATCGTCAGGCCGGTGAGAATGAGGAGCGGCACCACGATGAACAGCATGATCAAATAGGAGAGCCGCTGCAGAACATTATAATGCTTGGCAGCTTCACCCTGAGGAAAACGTAAACGCAAATGATCGAGAATCGAGTTTCCTATGTGGCGCAGCTGCCGCGCGGATGGAATGAGGTCGCGCCACACGTGCCCGCTCACAATGCCGTAGGTCAAGTAGATCAAGCCATCGATAACTAATAGCCAGGCGAAGAAAAAGTGCCAGCGCCTGCCTGTGGCGAGATCCTGATATCCCGGCAGCGTCAACCAGGATGGGAACGCATGCTGACTGTCGTTCGCAGGACCCGACAAGCCCAGGAAACCCGTCGTATCGAAAGAGTATCCAAGAATCTTCGTGACACCGACGAAGCGGGCGTTCTTCTGTTCGGCCCCAATCGACACAATAGGCCGTGCGAAGTTGGATGCCTGCCCGACGTAGAGCGCTGGATGAGCGTTGAAGATCTGCAAGCCGCTGAGCAGCAACAAAGTCACGCAGACGACCCCCACCCAATGGGTCAGTCGGATCATGGCAGAGTGGCGATATACGATCGCGGGCGGTCTCGCGTGGTCGGTCACGGCTGTTCTCAGTCGAGCAGTTTCGGCAGCCATGGCCCTAATACTGCTGTACCCGCACCAGGAGACCGTTGGTTCGACACGTTCACGCATTTGTGATACGTCGGTACTGTTCTTCGAGGCAGCTCGCCAATGCCGGCCGCTTGGGAGCGTCGGACTTAAACGCGCTCCGGCTCCCTGTTGCCTGCGCGAACTCCGGCTCCCAAGGATTGCGTCCGCCTGCTTTCTCGTTCCAAAATGAAAAACTGTGCTCGCTAATCTAACTCAGGTCAGTCGGAAGACCGTCGGCGTGGGCGGCGGCACTCGCAACCCCTGGCCATCGGATGGAATTGACCCAGGGTTCTCGAGGATCATGTTGCCGGCTGTGAACCAATTCTGAAATCATCATGGAGGATACGATGTCTCGCACGATGCTGGGGTGTTCGCTGCGAACGATTGGTTTTGCCGCCATTCTGGCCGCGCCTGTGGCATGGGCTCAGGAGGCCCCTCCCGTCCGCCTACGTGGGACCATCGAACGGATTGATGGCGCGGTATACGTCGTCAAGGCACGCGATGGAAACGAACTGAAGGTGACGCTTCCTGAAAAGCCGCAGGGAGGCTCTAAAAGTAGACTTCCAATTGTCTGGTATGGTCGTACTCCTCGGTTACTGAGGTTGAGGAGCATGCGTCGCCACAGACGGTTGGCGAGGCGAAATTATGTCAGCTTTCAGGGGGCTTGCGGTCGTGAAGCGCAGCCGAGACGAGCCGGGGCAGTCGCAAATGACCCAACTCGGACGTCCGCAGCTCCGGGTTTCCGCATTGCAAACTGAACCATTGCCCCCATTTGCCTGGCCGAATTTCTTGGGCCCTGATTCACAACAATTAAGGTCTGCGCCAAGGAAGCAGGGTTTCAGCAGGGACACAATTGAGCTCATCACGGGTCGTGGAGAGGGATAGCCCGCTGGGCCACCTGTGATAGGCTGCATACTCCACAGCAGACTGCTTCCGGCAGGGTGCGGATGACGCGCCCGCTCGTTGATTGTGCTAAAATGTAACGTCATCCTTGCTAGGGGGGTGCCCATGAGGCGCCGAGAATTCATTACCTCTCTTGTGAGCACGATCACGGCATGGCCGTTTGCCGGGCTCGCTCAGACTGCGTCAAAGGTGTATCGCATCGGGGTCCTCAGTACCGATAAACCGCTCCCGGAGCCCATTTTTGGTGCGATTGTGCGTGCTTTAGCGAGGCAAGGCTACGTGCCCGATCGCAATGTGAAGCTCGAACTCCGTGCCAGCGGGGACCGCTGGGAACAGCTGCCACAGCTTGCCAAGGATCTCGTGGCGAGCAACGTAGACGTGATCCTGACCTTTAGCTGTCCGGCAGCCATCGCCGCCAAGAATGCCACGACAACCATTCCAATCGTGGCGACCGAATTGGGAGGCGATCCGGTTGCAACGGGTTTGGTCAAAAGTCTGTCGCGGCCCAGCGGCAACGTAACTGGCGTCTCGGATATGGCCATCGAACTCGCTCCCAAGCGTCTCGAAGTGCTCAAAGACATGGTGCCTACGTTGCGCACCGTGGCGATGCTCTGGAACGTAAACGATCTGGGCATGACGCTCCGATACCAGGGAGCCGCAGACGCCGCGCGGACAATTGGGGCTCGGGTACAACCACTCGGCCTGCGTGGGCCGGAAGATTTTGACGAGGCTTTCGCAAGCATGGTGCGCGATCCACCGGACGCAATTCTCATGGTCTCGGATGCACTCACTCGCCTCAATCGCCGACGGGTCTACGAATTTGCTGCTGAACATCGGCTACCGACCACCTACGAGCGGGCGAACTATGTACGCGAAGGCGGTTTGTCAGCCTATAGCCCCGACCTGGATGAAATTTACGATCGCGCGACCTATCTGATTGATCGCATTTTGAAGGGAGCCAAGCCGGCGGACCTGCCATTCGAGCAACCTACGCGTTTCCACCTCAGCATCAATCTCAAGACAGCGCAGGCGCTCGGCATAACCGTGCCCGCCTCAGTGATTGCTCGCGCCGACGAGGTGATCGAGTAAGAGCCGATTGCTGCACCTGCTCACAGCCGGTATTGGCACAAAGCTGCGGGCACTCGCGCTCAATGTGCATCCGCTGTCGAATTAACAGCTGACATATTGCGGAGTAGGCACCGATGGGCGTCGCGGTTGGCTGACGTGCAGTCGACTGCAATTTCCCAGGCACGAGTGCACGCATCAGCGGATTCTGCGGCTAGTCGGAGCAAGCATGGCCCTGCTCAATCGACGGCCACGTTGGCGCATCCCGTTTCGCGAAAAGACGGAAGCTTCGGGGGCTCGATTTTGCTTGCGTGCAGCCTTGAGTTGCGATAGAACAAAAAAGGAACAAAGACGCCATCGGAGCCGGCATGATCAGCGAAGCCAGAGGCGAAGCGAGCCGGCGGAACGGCCGCCGCAGCCGTGGTCCGAAGACACCCGAAGGCAAGGCGAGTTCGTCGCGCAATGCGGTCCGGCACGGGCCAAGCCGCCCCGCAGGCCTTGATCCAATCCTCACCGGCCGGGTCGCCGCGCTGGCCGCGCCATCGCGCGGCCGGATGCCGGGATGCAGCGGTTCGCCGTGGCCTGGTAGAGTGCACGCAGAATACAATCATCTTCCCGGTCTTCCGCAAACGAAGCCAATTTGCGCAAACGAAGCCAATGGAGGAAAGCTAGTAAAAACAACGTTTGAAGATGAACAAGGCGAGTTGAAGAGAGAGCAGCGCCGGATCATGCGCCTTCTTGGCCACACGAGCCGGGACGATTTTTACTGGTTAGGCATCCGGCGCCTAGCATGCGCCCTCCTCACCACGACGGCGGAATAAACTGCCGCGCGTGCTTCAACTTGAGCGGAACGCCCGACTCGAAGCTAGCGCCTATCGATCGGCGCATGACGAGGATCAGTCGTCAGCGCTCCGTCACAATGCCGGGCTAACCTTGCATTAACGCTTCGCGGAGGGACGAGATGAAAGCGCCAGTGAACCGGCCCACCCGTCGGCGGTTCGTTGCCAGCACGGCCGCCCTAACCGCTGTTTCCGCACTCGGCGGCATCACCAAGCCGTATCTGAGCCGCGCCGCCGACCGCCCGGTGATCTCTCACGGCATCCAGTCCGGCGATGTATCCGCCGGTTCCGGCGTGGTCTGGGCGCGCGCCGATCGGCCCGCGCGCGTGCTGGTGGAGTGGTCGACCAGCGACAGCTTCAAGACCGTGGAGCACGCGGGCTACGTCGATGCGCTGCCGGAGACCGATCTCACCGCCAACATGCTGCTCGAGCATCTTCCCGCCGGCGAGCACATCTTCTATCGCGTCCAGCTTGCGGACTTCGCCTCGCCGACCATCGTCAGCGAGCCCGTCGTGGGGCATTTCCGCACGGCTCCTGCGGACCGGCGATCGCTCTCGTTCATCTGGTCGGGCGATACTGCCGGGCAGGGTTGGGGAATCGACGAGAGTCGTGGCGGGATGCGCACCTACGCAACCATGCTGCGCCACCGGCCTGATTTTTTCATCCACAACGGCGACAACATCTATGCCGACGGTCCGATTGCGGCCGAGCAGAAGATGCCCAACGGCGACGTCTGGCGCAATATCGTGACCGAAGACAAGGCGAAGCCCGCCGAGACGCTGGCCGAGTTCCGCGGCGCCTATAAATACAATCTGCTCGACAGAAACGTGCTCGCGTTCAATCGCGAGGTCCCGATCTTCTCGCAATGGGACGATCACGAAGTCACCAACAACTGGTGGCCGGGCGAGCCGCTCACCCGCGCAGAGCATCAGCGCAAGAAATATGTCGAGCAGAATGCGCTCGCGCTCGCCGCGCGCGCCGCGCGAGCGTACCACGAGTACATGCCGATGCGCCGCTTCCAGGCGGAGGATGGGCGCGTGTATCGGAAGATCTCCTACGGCCCGCTCCTGGACGTCTTCATGCTCGACATGCGCAGCTATCGCGGTCCGAACGGCGAGGATCGCGAGGAAACATATGGTCCGGCCGCCTATTTCCTCGGTCCCACGCAGGTCGCCTGGCTCAAGCGCGAGCTTCTCAACTCACGCGCCGCCTGGAAGGTGATCGCGGCCGACATGCCCATCAGCCTGCTCGTGGTTTACAACGTGGATCGCAACTGGGGCGTCGAGGCCATCGCCCAGGGCGACAACGGGCCCCCGCGCGGCCGCGAGCTGGAGATTGCGGACCTGCTCGCCTTCATCAAGCGCGCCGGCGTTCGCAATACCGTGTGGCTGACGGCCGACGTGCATTATACCGCCGCGCACTACTATGATCCCAACAAGGCGGCCTTCCAGGACTTCGAGCCGTTCTGGGAGTTCGTGTCCGGGCCGATCCACGCCGGCACCTTCGGCCCCAATACCCTCGACGGCACCTTCGGGCCGCAGCTCGTCTACGTGAAGGCGCCGAGCAAGGAGCAGGGCGTGAACCTTCCCCCCAGCTTCGGCATGCAGTTCTTCGGCCATGTCGCCATCGATGGCGTGACCGAGGTGATGACGGTCACGCTCAGGGATAACGACGACAATACGTTGTGGTCGACCGCGCTCGAGCCGAAATTGGGTTGACCCGACTATGCTGCGTTCCGCTGGTGTTGATGTGCAAGCGTGCAGCGTGCGCAGGTGAGCTCCCCTCCCCCTTGTGGGGAGGGGCTGGGGGTGGGGGTCCTGAGGTAGAGGCACTATCGTCGTCAACTCGCGACCCCCCTCCCCAACCCTCCCCCACAAGGGGGGAGGGAGCAGACCGAGTTTGCTAGACTGCTGATCACGCCTCACCGGAAGCCGACTTATTTCAGCACATCGCCCCACTTGTCCTCGATTGCGCGCGCCTCTTCCAGCGACAGCGCCGAGGTCGGGGGAAAACGTTCCCGCCAGGCAAACGGCCGGCAGGCCTCGATGATCATCTTGGAGTGCGAGCTCACCCCGCGCAGCTTCTGATCGGGCGGAATGCGCGGGTCGAGCGCCGAGCTCCAGGCATTGCGGATCACCTCGAGCTGCTCTGCGGGCTCGCAGCGGGTCGCCACGGCCCACATCACGTCGTGCAGGTTGGAGGGATCGACATCCTCGTCCACGACGACCACGATGCGCGCCATGTAGCTGTGCGCGGCGGCAATGAGCGCGGCGCGCTTGGCGTGACCGTCATAGCGCTGCTTGAGGGCGACAACGGTCATGAGCTGCGAGACATGCTGCCAGGCGCCAACGACGTCCGTCACTCCCGCAGCATCCAGGTTCTGCCAGATCGTCGCAGCGCGCAGCGGCAGACCGAAATGAAAGCGCGGCGGCTTCATCGGCGGCGAGCCAAGCAGAATGGGGTCGCTGCGATAATGCACCGCGCTCACGTCCATGACAGGCGCGGGCCGTGCCTCGTAGGCGTAATAGCCTGTGAACTCCCCGAACGGTCCTTCCGGCAATGTTGTCTCGCGCATCGGAAGGAGCTCGCCTTCGAGCACGATTTCGGCGTGCGCCGGAATCAGCAGGCCGGTGCGCGGTCCGGGATGCACCTCGATCGGCACGCCCTTGATGGCGCCGGCAAACTCGTATTCCGAATATCCCGCCGGCAGGTATTCGAATCCGGCCGTGAAGAGCGCCGGATCTTCGCCACAGACGACCGCGAGCGGGCAGGGCGTCCCACGGTCCCAATACTTTTTTGCAATGATCGCGCCATGCCGGCCGGCATGGTCGAACTGCACGGTCACGCGCTGCGGCCCGTGCACCTGGACGCGGTAGATCGAAGCATTGATCCAGCCTCCGTCCGGATCGCGCATGATGACGATCGAGCCCGAGCCGAGAAACGGCCCGCCATCGCCGCGGTGCCAAACGGGCGCAGGAAATTGGCCGAGATCGATCTCGGCCTGGCTGTTCTGCAGAAAGGGGGCGTCCTTTACGGTGACGGGCGTATGGGGCTTGAGCGACCTGCGCTTCTCCATCCAGGCTTTCAGGGCATCGAGCGGCCGCAGGCTCGGATCAAGGCCAAGGGCGAGCGCTGCCCGCGGCGCGCTGGTCACGGCATTGGTGAGGATGCGAAACCCGCGCCGGAAGCCTTTGATGCCGTCGAACAGCAAAGCGGGTCCGCCGCGGCGCCCTGCCGCCACTTCGGTGATCGCGCCGATCTCGAACCGCGGATCGGCGCCCTCAATGCGTCGCAGCGCCTGGAGCTTGTCGACAAGCTCGATGAACTCACGCAAATCCTTGTACATCGCGCATCCAACCCGCCAATAAACTGCCGCGACTGGTCTTGAGCAATGCTTGTTGTTCCAGTCATTCCGCAGGCGAGCAAGTGCTGTACCCCGCAAATCGCATCGTTGATTGAAAACTCCGCGTGAGTAGACCATGACTGCACCCGGCGGAAGCGGACATGAGAGCGCGCAAGCGCGATTCGGGTTTTGACCCAGCTCGGACCTGAGCGGGCTACTTCTGCTGCGCTGCAAAGCCATGACCTGCTATTCCCTCAACCGCTGTTAGCTGGCGCTCAGCGGCCATCTCGCCTTAAAGGCAAGAGCGAGCAAGTGATGGCAATAAAAATCAAATGATTCCTGCTATCTCGATTACATTTCCTGACAGCCAGATGGGTCTCGCATTTTTCATCCTAACGACTGACGTACCGATCTGCGGAAATGCCGATGATTCGATCCCAACGCAGGTACGATCTAATCGGGCACGACCATGAGCCTCATGCAAGCTCAGAGACAGGAGGACCTGAAATATCCAAGAACGACGCTGCTCAAGTCGTCCAATGACTTGGGTTGGTCCACCCTATTCGCCGATCTCCGCTCGCATAGGTTCGGCCGCGAAACGCCGATGCGAATTAGAGAAGGGGAATAACCCGCTCCCATCGGTGTCTACCGACCTGCAAATCTGCCTGGAGGCCGAATGTCCGACGAAAAAAATCTCACGCGCCATCCGCCACTCTCGCCCTCTGCGGTCGCCGGCCGGCTTGCCGTTATTGGCGGGCTCTTGTTCACCTCGGCGCTTGCGTTCGCGTATGCGGGCGGATGGCTCACCCCGGACCGCCTGACCCCGACGCGCATGGTTGCAGCTTTGAGCGACCGCGGCGGGAATCCTCTCGGTCATCGTCGCAACCATTCCAAGGGCATGTGCTTCACCGGTGTGTTCGACGCCAATGGAGCGGCATCCAGATATTCGGTCGCGCCCATGTTGGTCGCGGGCCGTTATCCCGTTGTCGGCCGGTTCGCCATAGCGGTCGGGAACCCGGATGCTTCCGATATTATGGGACGGGTTAAAAGCATGGCGGTCCGCATCGTTTCGCCCAACGGCCAGGAATGGCGAAGCGGGATGAATAACTCTCCAGTTTTCGTCGTCTCCAATCCGCGCGACTTCTACGAACTGACGCTCGCTCAGGATATCGACCCGGCGACCGGCAAGTCGGATCCAGGCGCCATGAATCGCTTCTCCGCGACCCATCCGGACTCTGCGCCCTTTGCTGAATGGAGCCAAACCGCGCCCTGGACGACGAGTTGGGCGGACCAAGCTTATAACAGCCTCAACGCTTTCCGCTTTATCGACGGTGGTGGCGCTAGCCACCTCGTGCGCTGGTCGATGGAGCCGACGGTTTCGCCGACACCTGTCCCGCATGCGGTTTTAGCCTCCATGGGACCAGATTTTCTCGAGCATGACCTTGTCCGCCGTCTCTCTGACGGTCCCTTGACATGGCGTCTCGTGGTGACGTTCGCGGAGCCGGGAGATCCTTCGAATGACGCCACGAAAGCCTGGCCATCGGACAGAAAGCGCGTGGATGTCGGAACACTGATCGTGCAGAAGGCCGAAGCCGAAGCTGACGGTCCGTGCCGCGATTTCAACTACGATCCAACGATCCTGCCGACCGGCATCACTGTTTCCGATGATCCGCTGCTCGCCGCGCGGTCTGCGGCCTATGCGAAATCGTTCGATCTCCGGACGGCGGAGGCCGCAGACTATCCTTACACTCCTCGCCCCGCAGGAGATCGGCCATGAGAACCGAGCGCGACGGCTTCTCGGGCTTGCAGCGGGTCTTGCACTGGCTGATGGCGATCATGGTGCTCACCATGCTGTTCATCGGCGTGTCGATGGTATCGACGCTCAAGCCTCGCTTCCTGACATTGATCACGATCCATAAGCCGCTCGGGATCGCGATCCTCGCCTTGGCCGCGCTTCGCCTTGCCGTCCGCTTGAGGCTTGGCGCACCCCCATTGCCTGACGGTCTACCGCGGATTCAAGCGCTGGCAGCAAAGCTCTCGCACTTTATGCTCTATGCGCTCTTGATAGCGATGCCACTGGTCGGCTGGGGGATGCTGTCCGCGGGCGGCTATCCCGTCGTGCTCTATGGTTCTCTCCATCTGCCTGAGATTCTACCCCATGACGACCAGTTGCACGCGATCCTGCGAATGACGCACACAGTGCTCGCCTACGTGTTTTTCGCCACCATCTTGCTGCACGTCGCAGCAGCGCTCTTCCATGCCTTGATCCGTCGGGACGGAGTATTTCGAGCCATGGCGGGGTGCGGGCCTCGGAACCAGTTTGTAGATTTTCGGATGCCGGCGGCGGATGACGTGCCGCTGCACTCAGGATCGCCGGAACTTCCTGCTGTTCAACCCAGCTTGAACGGGTCGCGCGCCTGCCCCGAAAGTTCGACATAGACGGACTTCGTCTCCGTAAACTCGCGAATGCTGTCGATGCCGTTCTCGCGGCCGAGCCCGCTCGCTCAGCCTCACCATCGCACCGACCTTGCTCCCGCCGTCGCCGACGAAGTGATCGAATCAAGACGGATTTTGCTGCGCTGCGTTCGGTCGCTCATGGCACTAAACGTAAGTCCCGGACCGTCTCTGTTATGTCCGCACCTGGATGTACTGCGGATGCGCAGTGCCCGCAGTGAGTCCCTTCGACCCATCCCGGGCGCAAATGGTGGCTTTCACGGATGCAGGCTAATAGCGGAAAGGTTTAATCCGCCTTGATGTTAGCCGCCCGAACCACTTTGCCCCATTTCTCAGTATCTCCGACGAAGAGCTTTCCAAACTCGGCTGAAGTGCCCGTAAGAGCCGTACCACCGAGTTGCCCGAGCCGCGCGTTGAGCGCGGGATCGGCGAGGCCCGCATTGATCTCTTGGTTGAGCCGCTCGACGATTTCGGTCGATGCCTGCCTGGGCGCGCCGATGCCGAACCAGACGCTGGCCTCGTATCCTGGCAGGAATTCATCCACCGTTGGGAGATTCGGGAACACGTGCGAGCGCGTCGCTGAGGCCACCGCCAGAGCCCGTAGTTTGCCGCCCCGGACATGATCGACCAAACTGGCCACGGCTTCGAACATGACCTGCGCCCGCCCGCCTAGCAAATCTGTCAGGGCCGGAGCAGCACCGCGATATGGAACATGGAGCAGGTCGACTCCTGCCATCATCTTGAATAGCTCCCCAGCCATGTGGGGCGTAGTGCCGTTGCCGACCGACGCCATGACGATTTTGCCGGGATTTGCCTTCGCATAGGCAATGAATTCCGGAACCGTCGCGGCCGGAACCGACGGATGGACAACCATCACCAAGGGCACACGTACAATGCCTGAAACCGGCACGATATCGCGGACGAGATTGAAATTGAGGTGTTGGTAGAACGACGCGCTGACCGCGGCCGACGTGCTCACGACAGCCAACGTGTAGCCATCCGGCGGCGCGTTGACGACCGCCTCGATACCGATCGTACTCCCGGCGCCAGGACGGTTCTCGATGACAAAAGGCTGACCAAACCGGTCCGTCAGCCATTGACCGATCAAGCGCGCGAAAATGTCGGTGGGACCCCCGGCTGTAAAGCCGACGATTAAACGTACCGGGCGCGATGGGTAGGCTTGTGCCCTTGCTATCCGCGATAAGGTCGGCAGCGCCGCGCCACATCCTGCGAGATATAGAAATCCACGGCGCGCAAGTTTCATGGCTTTCCTTCCCTGGATGGGCGAGTGAGCCAAGCACATTCGCGGGACCGCACGCAAATAACAGTGGAGGTGGATGGCCTGGGGCCGAAGGCATTCGACCTCAGGAGTTTGCCCACAGAGCCATGCATTCTGCGTGATTAACCCCCTACGCAAACGATGATAGATCACCAATGCCGCAGCACCTTGAAGCAATCGTCGAAGGCAAGAAACGCCCTTTCATGGGCTCTGCTAGATACCGGAAACAGCCGTTATGTCCGCAGCTGGCGGAGCACGCCTTTCGGGCGTGCGGATAAGTAGATAATTATTCGAGGCGGCCAGCTAATGCAGGAGCAACGATGGCGGTCCTTTTCGAGATAGATCATGTCACCACCTACAAATACGCAAACCCGGTTACGTTTGGCACCCATCGCGCCATGTTCTTGCCAAGGCCCGCCACCAACGGACGCCTCCTTAGTTGGTCGGTAAAAACGAGTCTTCCTTCCAAGATTCATTGGGTCAGTGACGCCCTCTCTAATAACGTAACGGTGATGCAATTCAGTGAGCCCGGCAAGGAGCTAACCTTTACGTTTCGGTTTCGAGGACTGCATTTCGGTGCCAAAGGGGCGGAGGAGTTTCCCCTGGAAAGTCGCGCCGAAGAAGTGCCGGTGCAATATACTCCGGACGAGTGGACTGACCTCGTCGTTTGTATGCGCCCCCATGCTGAAGACCCGGATGCCAGCATTGCGGCATGGGCCAGGAGTTTCGCTTCCACCAACAGTGGTCGAACGATCCATGTTTTACGACGGATGCTCGATACGTTCCGCGACACCTTCAGCTATAATGCCAGAGATGCGGAAGGCACCCAGTCGCCGGGTGAAACCTTGCGGTCGAAGTCAGGTACGTGTCGGGACTATGCTTGGCTTATGATCGAGACGTTGCGTCGGCTCGGCTTCGCCTCCCGCTTTGTCAGCGGTTATCTTTATGACTCCGCAGTGGATGGTGGCGATGTCGGCATGATTGGCTCTGGCGCAACCCATGCTTGGCTGCAGGTGTTTCTGCCTGGTGCCGGCTGGACACATTACGACCCCACTAACCGCATCAACGCCGGCTACGATCTGATCCCGGTCGCGATTGCCCGCCATCCAGGCCAGGCTGTCCCGCTGGCAGGCTCGTGGTTTGGTAGTGCGCAAGACTACCTCGGCATGTCAGTCAACGTTGCGGTCCTCAAGCTCGGTGAAGTCTCCAACCCGTTCGAGGGATAGGAGAATACCAAGTCTCTCAGATTGGAGCTGAATTTGACAAGGTCCGATCTGAAGTTTTTTTCACGCCCGCCCTTGACTTTCTGCGGAATGGCGTCATCCGGTCGCGTCGGGTCGACTGCCCTGTCGGCGCGCCTTGATCCGGAAGACATGCGCCAAGTGATCGCGCTCTTTCTTCGTCGCATCGCCGAAGTGATCGGCGGCTATCAGGGAACCGTGGCTCGATATATGGGCGACGGCGTGCTCGCCTATTTCGGTTACTGCCCCGTGAGCTTTGCGAGCGCGTCAGTGGATGTGTCGGCGATGCGAAATTCCGTTTCCTGCGCTTCAATTAAAAACTCGCGCTACCTCGATTGAGACCTCGCGGCTGGGATGGAATGGCTCTCATGCCGCCGCATTGGTGAGTGCATCTACGATCTGGTCAACGACCTCCTCGACCAGCATCTTGTCATCACCCTCCCCCATGACGCGGATCACCGGCTCGGTGCCCGACGAGCGCACGATCAGCCGACCACGGCCATCGAGGCGGGCCTGCGCATCCTTTATGGCGCTGCGCACCTTGGCATTCTCGAGCGGCTTGCCGCTCGCGTAGCGCACGTTCTTGAGCACTTGCGGCAACGGATCGAAACGATGGCACACCTTGGACACCGGCTGCTCGTGCTTTTTCACCACCGCCAGCACCTGCAACGCAGTGAGCAGGCCGTCGCCGGTCGTGGTGTAATCGGACAGGAAGATGTGGCCTGACGACTCGCCCCCAACATTGAAGCCATGGGCGCGCATGTGCTCAAGCACATAACGATCGCCGACCGGCGTGCGCGCGAGCGAGAGCTCCAAATTCACGAGATAGCGTTCGAGGCCGAGGTTGGACATCACGGTCGCAACAATGCCGGGCTTGACGAGGCGGCCGTCGGCCTTCCAGCTCTCCGCGACCACCGCCAGCAGCTGGTCACCATCGACGATGTGCCCGCGCTCGTCGGCAATGAGCACATAGTCGCCGTCACCGTTGAGCGCGATGCCGATATCGGCGCGCATCTCCTTCACTTTCTGGCAAAGGGCCGCGGGCTCGGTCGAGCCGCACTCGCGATTGATATTGAAGCCGTCGGGATCGACCCCGAGCGAGATCACCTCGGCGCCCAGCTCCCACAATGCCTGCGGGGCAACCCTGTAGGCCGCGCCGTTGGCGCAATCGACCACCACGCGCAAGCCATCGAGCGACAGATTGCGCGGCAGCGTGCGCTTGGCGAACTCGACGTAGCGGCCCTGCCCGTCGTCGATGCGCCTGGCTTGACCGAGATCCGCGCTCTTCGCCAGCATCTTGACCAGTTTGGAATCGATGAGCTCTTCGATCTTATGTTCGATTTCGTCGGACAACTTGAACCCGTCGGGCCCGAACAGTTTGATGCCGTTATCGTCATACGGGTTATGCGCGGCGGAGATCATCACGCCAAGATCGGCGCGCATGGAGGGCGTGAGCATGGCGACGGCGGGCGTCGGCATCGGTCCGGTCTGGAACACGTCCATGCCGACCGACGTAAAGCCGGCCACCAGCGCGGTTTCGATCATGTAGCCGGAGAGGCGGGTATCCTTGCCGATGAGCACGCGGTGCTCGCCGCAGCGGCAGATCAGGCCGGCCGCCTGCCCGACCTTGAGCGCCAATTCCGGTGTGATCGTTCCATTGGCACGGCCGCGGATGCCCTCGGTGCCAAAATATTTTCGAACCATGATGCTTACCTCGAAAGGACCGCTTGAGCCGGCGACATGGAGTTCACTCCCGAAAGTCGATCTGTCTCATGCAGCTACCTCGGGTTTATCCGAATTCGTCCCGCCGCGCGGCGGCGGCTTTCAACGGGATCGGGAACATTTAAATCGAGGCGGTTGATCGTGACATTCATCAGGCTCAAATCCGATTGCCAAAGAGTGCGCGACGAACGCGTGGTGGCACGAAGTCATCGTGCCGCGACGAGGCAAAAATGATTTCTGACGAGTAAGAGAAGAAGCGGGCGCACTTCATATAGACGCCCTGGTACAGGGGAAAGATCAGCGATGTGCCGAGAGCAAACAGACCGAGCGATCGATTGAACATGACGAACGCAAGCGCCATGTTGAACATCGAAATCCAGAATAGCACGATATACACCCCCGCGAGAAACAAAGCGGCGTCGGTCGCCCCGAACAACAGCACGAGGTAAACAAGATACAATGGCAGACTGAGCGTAGGAACGAGATCAAAGACAATGAAGTCCAGTCGTTGAAATGTGTCCGACAACCGCTCGAACCGATGGAAGAAGCTCATTTGGCCATACATCATGAAACGGACTCGCAAAGCATCACGATCCCAGCGCGCGCGTTGGCGCAGAAGGCCTATGGCGCCGGTCGGCCCGTCGGTTTCCGCCCAGGCTTCCGGCACGAACCGGATCGCATAGCCAAGGCGACGCAGCCGTAGGGTGAATTCCAGATCTTCACCGGGGCCGACGTCCAGGCCGCCTTGCCGCAGGAATATATCGCGCCGATACATGGAACAGGCGCCGGAGAGACAAGCGATCGCGTCGGCCATGTCCAGCATGGATTTACCGGCGCTGATCGACATCAGATATTCGACAGCTTGTAGACCGGTCCACAAAGAGTCACTCTCGTTGCTGATTGCAATGTTGCAAGTCGCCCCGCCGACGCGCGGATCGCTGAAAGCGGCTGCGACCCGCGCGACGGCGGTCGGCTCGAACACGGTGTCCGCATCCACCGTCAAAATGAGATCGCCGCTGGCAAACCGCGCCCCAGCGTTTATTGCCGGGCTGCGGCCGCAGCGCGTGCCATGGCAGATGACCATGTCGACGAGGCCCAGCGCGCGCGCCTGCTCCGCGACTGCGCGCGTTTGGTCAGTCGAGCCGTCGTCCACGACGATGATTTCAAAGGGCTGCAAGGTTTGTCGGCGTAGCGACGCGATCGTAGGGGCAAGTCCGGAGCTGCCGTTGAACGTCGGTATGATAACGCTGACCGAAGCGTTGGTCGCAGCGACTGCTTCGCTTCGACTGCGAACCCCGAACAAAGCCAATGACAACAGCGACAGCGTATAGCGAGGAATGTCAAATATCAGCACCGAGAAGGCGAGCAGGAAAAAATTGGTTCCGGCAAGCCGCTGCACCATTTCGAACATGTGCCACCTCGGAAGTCCAACAAGACGGTCGCCGAATGCGAACGCAGCCTAGATCGCAAAAAGACGCGAACGCTCTCTCCAAGCTCTATATCGTCACGACGCCCCTGAGAACGTAATGGCCCTTCGCTCCTTTGTCGATCGACGAAACCCTATCGGACGACAAATCGGATATCCTGTAACCGCTCAGTGTGCGCTTGCGAATGTCCCGCATTCTGCGAGGCGCAGTGCCCTCGGAGCTTCCCGTTCAAATAAACAGGCGTACGCGGTCCTGGATTGCTGCTGCGCAACCTGACTAACGCCCCTATTCCTTCGGTCACAATTTCCTGATTTGATCGGTTGTTGCGCAAGCCGACGATCGCAAATGCGACGAAGCGATTTCATCAGAATGATCGCTGGATTGGCCACAGCGCGGTCGTCATCGGAAGCCTCCAGCGAGCGGCACTGATGTCTGAGTTCGCCGTGACAATCGGGTCGGCAAGTGGCGGCGCAAGACCGAGGCTTTGCCGGCGCTCGTTCGCGGGCGCGGTTGCAACGATCCTGATGCTGGCGGCAAGGAATGCAAAGGGGTAGCAGGCCATACCCGTCGGCGTCTGCGAATATGTCAGAGGCGAGGGTTTTGCCGAGGCGTCCGGCTCGCGCCGTGCTCTCGAGCGCAATAGGTGATACTACGACGTGCTGGGTTTGGCGCGCAAAGCTGCCGCGCTTGTGGGGACGCGTGCTGGACCGCTATGTTGGCCGGCCCATCAAATCGTAAAAAGGAGACCTCATGGCCAAGCTTCGCCACATCGCGCTGATCGTCCCCGACCCGGAAAAGGCTGCCAAGTTTTTTGAGGATGCGTTCGACATGAAGGTCGCGGGCAAGGCCCGGCGCGGGCTCTATGTCTCCGACGGCACCATGAATATCGCGCTGCTCAAGCAGGAAGGCGACGAGAAGGTCGGCATCTATCATTTCGGCATGTGGGTGGACGACCTCGACCAGGCGGAGAAGAAGGTGGTGGACGCCGGCGGCTCCTATCTCGCCGGCCGGCCGACCTCGGCGCAATCGTATTATGAGGCCAAGTACAAGGACCCGCTGGGCATTGTCTTCGACCTTACCCACACCGGCTGGATCGGCGCGGTAAAGGACGTGGTGGCGAAAAGCTGACGCACCGGTTGCGCGCTTGATCCCACCCTCTCGCGTTGTCGTCATTGGCGCCGGGCCGGTCGGGCTGTGTCTGTCACTCGCGCTGGCGCAGGAAGGCGTGCAAGTCACCGTCATCGAGGCGCTCCGGGACGACAATTTCCTCGAGCAGGTGCCGCGCGCCGGCACCAATCATCCGGCGACACTGGAGCTGTTCGACCGCATCGGGCTCTATGCCCGCATCGAGCCGCGCGGCATCGTTGCCCCGCTGTTCCACTACTGGGACCGCCGGGAGCAAAAACGCATCGCCGAATTCGACCACGCCTGCCTCAAGGACGACACGCGCTTTCCCTACGTGCTGCAATGCGAGCGGATCAAGATCGTGGAGGAGGCGCTCAAGCTCGCACGGGCGCATCCCAACATCGATGTACGGCTCGGGACGACTTTCACTTCGTTCCTCCAGGACGCCGACGGCGTGACGGCGTTTGCGGCCAATCCGGCCGGCGAGACGGAGGCTTTCCGCGGCGCTTACCTCGTGAGCTGCGAAGGCGCGCGCAGCGTCGTGCGCAAGGACCTCGGGATCGCGTTTGAGGGCTTCACCTATCCCGACCGCACCTTGAACATCGAGGTGGCCCACGATTTCAGAAAACACGGCTATACCGAGCGCAACTACATCTCCGACCCCGAGGAGTGGTCGAACCTGTTCCATTGGAAGGGACCGCCGGATCGCTGGCGCATCCATTTTCCGACCGAGCAGCACGAGGATGAAGATGCGCTCACGCGCGAGGAAGCATTACAGGCGCGTCTGCAGCGATTCCTGCCCACCGGCAAGCCGTTCGAGATCGTCGGGACCAATCTCTATGTGGTGCATCAGCGCGTAGCGCAAAGATTCCGGATCGGACGCGCGATCCTCGCCGGCGACTCCGCGCATGTGAATAGTCCGATCGGGGCGATGGGCATGAACAGTGGGGTCCATGACGCCTTCAATCTCGCCGACAAGCTCGTGCGCATCCTGCGCGGCGAAGCGGACGCGGACGTGCTCGACCGCTACGAGCGCCAGCGCCGCCACGTCGCCGTGCAGCACACGCAGGCGCAGACCATCCGCAACAAGCGGCTGCTGGCCGAGAAGGACCCGGCCGTGCGGCAGAAAAACCATGACGAGCTGCGCCGCACCGCGGAAGATCCGAAGCTCGCGCGCGCCT
Source organism: uncultured Alphaproteobacteria bacterium (assembly GCA_963841705.1). Taxonomy (GTDB): domain Bacteria; phylum Pseudomonadota; class Alphaproteobacteria; order Rhizobiales; family Xanthobacteraceae; genus VAZQ01. The sequence continues at coordinate 49,683 of CAWJDY010000014.1, read as the reverse complement.
TTCTGCTGCGCAGCTCGCTGATTGCCAGCCTGCGGGAGGCCGAGCAGATTTTGTAGGGTGGGTTAGCAGCGCAAGTCGGCTGCCGGCAGCCGACTTGCGCTGCGTAACCCACCGACAATTTATCCCCGGCGCGGGCGGTCGGTGGGTTACGCCAGCGAAGCCGGCTTCGCTGGCTAACTCTACTGGTCACAAAATACGTATTCTGTCATTCCGGGGCCGCGAGCGTAGCGAGCGGAGCCCGGAATCCATAACCACAGACCGTCCGGTTGCGAACGGCGAGCGAGCCACTGCCGGCTGGGGTTATGGTTTCCGGGCTCGTCGGCAAGTCGGTGAAACCGACTTGCCGACGCCCCGGAATGACAGCGTAGTTTGTGACGCAGTACCACCCTACAAGCTTGACACATCATCTGCGCCGCGCAACAGCGTAGCACGCATCAGAGAGGTCCAGCTTTTCACATGAGCAAATTGCGTCTGGCCTTTGCCTGCGGGCCTTACGACCGAACGCTCGCGTTGCGCGACGGCACGATTGCGCCGGAAGGAATCGACCTCAACTACATCGCCTCGCAGCCGCCCGACATCTTCTGGCGCATGCTGCAGTTCAAGGAATTCGAAATCTCCGAGATGTCGCTCTCGAACCACGCAAGCCTGGTGAGCACCGGGGAGGCACCCTTCGTCGCCATTCCTGTGTTTCCCTCGCGCGTGTTCCGTCACGGCTATTTCTTCATCAACACGGAAAAGGGCATCAAGACGCCGGCCGACCTCAAGGGCAAGCGCGGGGGCGTCCCCGAATACACCATGACCGCGGCCGTCTACATGCGCGGCCTGCTGCAGCATGAGTATGGCGTAAAGCCGAGCGATATCGAATGGGTCCAGGGCCGCACCGACCGCCTCGGACGCAAGCTGCCTTCGGACATTCGCCTCACCCAGGCCGCGGCCGGAGTCGAGCTCGGCGATCTCCTCGAGCGCGGCGAGATCGATTTCGTGATGACCGCCAACAATCCCTTGGCGTTCCGGCGCGGCTCGCCCAAGGTGCGAAGGCTGTTCCCGAACTATGCCGAGCTGGAGAAGGACTATTACCGCCGCACCAGGATCTATCCGATCATGCACACCGTGGTGATCCGGCGCGACGTGTACGAGCAGAACCCCTGGGTTGCGCTGAGCATGTACAAGGCGCTCTGCCGCGCCAAGGAATATGCCTATCAGCTGTTGGCCGACATGGGCTCGCCCAAGGTCTGCTCGGCGTGGCTGCAGCCGCTGCTCGAGGAGGAGAAAGCGATCATCGGGCCGGACTGGTATCCCTATGGGATCGAGCCGAACCGGCCCACGATCGAGGCACTGCTGCAATACACCCACGAGCACGGGCTCACCGACCGGCGGGTGAAGCTGGAAGAGCTGTTTGCCCCGAGCACGCTGCGCGATATCCCGATGAGCGAAGGGCAGCACGTCTAGTGCCGCCGATTTGAAGTTCCTATAGTGGTCGCCGCGAGCTCGTAAAGGAACTTCAAATCGAAAGCGGCACTAGAATCATTGGTTTGCTAGTGCCCTTTGCTTCCGAAGTTCGTGACAGAGGGTGCCGCAATGTATCACGAACTTCGGAAGCAGGGCACTAGCCAAGGAGGCAACATCCATGACCGTACCACAGCTGATGCCATGGATCGGGGGCGCCACCAAGTTCGAGGCGGAATTCTCCGCGCTTGTGTGCCCGATCGACGAGAGCATCGCATCGCAAATCATCGAATCCGATGCCAAGGTGATCGATGCCGCGGTCAAGCACGCGCATGCGGCGTTCGTGAAGCATCGCGACGCGACCGTGGCGAAGCGGGTGGAATGGCTGCTCGCGGCGGCCGACGCCATCGACAAGATCGAAGGCGAGCTGGTGCGCTCGCTCATTCGTTTCATCGGCAAGCCGCGGCGCGCCGCCACGTTCGAGGCGAAGCGGGTCGGTGCATTCATCCGCGCCTGCGCCGCGCAGCTGCCGCATCTTCCCGGCGAAGTGGTGCCGCTGGACGTGACCGCGACCGGCGCCGGCCGCTTCGGCTTCACCACGCGTATTCCTTACGGCGTGGTGGCCGCGGTGACGCCGTTCAACGGGCCGGCCAATCTGCTCATTCAGAAGGTTGCCCCCGCGATCGCGGTGGGCAACGCGGTCGTGGTCAAGCCCTCGCCGCCCGGCACCGAGGTGGCCTTGCTGCTTGCTGAAGCCGCCAAGAACGCCGGCGTTCCCGATGGCCTGTTCAACGTCGTTCCAGGCGGGCGCGAGGCAGCAAAGCTGCTTTGCGGCCATCCGCTGGTTGCCGCGGTCACGGTCACCGGCAGCACCGCCGCCGGCAACGAGCTTGCGCGCGCGGCGGGCCCGAAGAAATTCGTGGGCGAACTCGGCTCCAATGCCGCGAACATCGTCTGTGCCGATGCGGACCTCGCCGACGCCGCAACCCGCATCGCCGGCGCCGCCTTCGAAGCGAGTGGTCAGCAGTGCATCTCCGCGCAGCGCGTCATTGTGGAAGCGCCGGTGTTCGACCGCTTCCTCGATCTGTTCGTCGCGGCGGCGAAGAAGCTCAAGGTCGGCGATCCCGAAGATCCCGCGACCGATGTGGGCCCGATGGTGAGCAGTGCCGCCGCCGACCGGGTGGCACAAATGGTCGATGACGCGGTTGCCAAGGGCGCCAAGCTGGTGCTCAAGCCCGAGCGCAAGGGTGCGGTGCTCGGCCCGGCCATCGTGGCCAACGCGCCGCCGGACGCGCGCCTGATGCGGGAGGAGGCGTTCGGACCCGTGGTGGTGGTGCAGAGCGTTGCCGATGTTGAAGCCGCGCTTGCGCTCGCCAATTCATCCGAGTTCGGATTGCAGGGCGCCTGCTTCACCGCCAGCCTGGAAACCGCGTTCAAGGTCTCGCGCAAGCTTCAGGTCGGCTCGCTGTGGATCAACGACGCCAGCCGTTTCCGGCTCGACACCTATCCCTTCGGCGGCGTTGGTGCGAGCGGCTTCGGACGCGAGGGCGTGCGCTACGCCATGGAAGAGCTGTCGCAGTGGAAGTTCACGGGCATGCGCCTCAACCCGCAATGATCTCGGTCGGGCTCATCGGCTGCGGCGGCATCGCTCAGGATGCGGTGACGGCGCTGCGCAACGAGAGCCCCGCGCCGGACGTCAAGATCGTCGGCGCGCTTGTCCGTCCCGGACGTTCGCAGATTGCTCGCGAGAAACTGCCCGGTGTTGAGATCGTCGAGTTGCTCGATCAGCTGCTGGCGCACCGCCCGAAGCTCATCGCCGAAGTCGCCGGTCAGCAAGCTGTAGGGCAGTACGGCGAGACGGTTCTGCGCGGCGGCATTGATTTGCTGGTGATCTCGGTTGGCGCCCTTGCTGACGCCGCGCTGCTCGAGCGGCTGAAAGCGGCAGCGCAGGCGGGCCGAAGCCGCATCCTCCTGCCGGCGGGAGCGATCGGCGGCATCGACGCGATTGCGGCGATGCGCATGGGCGGACTTAGTCGCGTGCGTTATCGCTCGCGCAAGCCTCCGTTGGCCTGGCGGGGATCGCCCGCGGAAAAGGTGGTCGATCTGGCGATGCTGGCGAAGCCGGCGGTGCTCTACCGGGGCAGCGCGCGCGAAGCCGCATTGCTCTATCCGCAGAACGCCAACGTCGCGGCGGCAGTCGCGCTTGCGGGCGTTGGCTTCGAGAGCACTGAGGTCGAGCTCGTCGCTGATCCCGCAGCGCCCGGCAACGTGCACGAGATAGAGGTGGATGGCGCTGCCGGCCGTTTTGCCATCGAGCTGCAAGGCAAGCCCTCGCGCACTAATCCCAAGACCTCAGCATTGGCTGCGCTCAGCGTGGCGCGGGCCATCCGCAACGAGCAAGCCGCCATAGTCATCTGAGATGAATTGCAAGCGCGCGACCAACGCCCTGATCGGAAGCCCGGTAGAGCGTCTCGAGGATTTCCGTTTTCTGACCGGGCGCGGGCAATACATCGACGATCTTGCTTTCGCGCACATGCTCCACGCCGTAATCGTGCGCAGTCCGGTCGCGCATGGCCGCATCCGCGCGGTCGAGAAACGGGCCGCCCTGGCGCGGCCCGGCGTGCATGCGGTGATCGCCGCCGCGGACATCGGGCCTTCCGTTCCCACCATACCCCTGCGACAGGAGTCGGCACCCGAATTCAAGCCCTTCCAGCAGCCCGTCATTGCTCAGGACAAAGTTCGCTATGTGGGCGAGCCGATCGCGGTCATTCTCGCCGACACCCAGGCCGCGGCGGAGGATGCCCTCGACGCGGTGATTGTTGATATCGAGGCCCTGCCGGCGGTGATCGACAGCGCCGTCGCCGGGAAAGGCGATGTTCTTCTGTTCGAGGAAACGGGCAGCAATGTCCCGCTCACTTTGAGCGGGGTGCGCGGCGATCCCGACCCGGTGTTCAGGGATGCCGCCTATACGCGGCGTGAGCGCTTCCGGGTGCACCGCCATGGCGCCGTGCCCATGGAGGCACGCGGGCTGCTCGCCGTTTGGGATGCCGATCAGGCACACCTCACTGTCTACGGTGCAGCCAAAGTGGCCTTCTTGAATCGGCGCGTGCTCGCCGCCCAATTCGGACTGCCCGAGGGCGCGATCCGCATGGTGGAAAATGATGTGGGCGGCGGCTTTGGCGCGCGCGGCGAATTTTATCCCGAGGACTTTCTGATCCCGTTTGCTGCCCGCCTCAGCGGTCGGCCGGTCAAGTGGGTCGAGGACCGGCGCGAGCATCTCCTCGCCACCAACCATGCCCGCGAGGCCGCATGCGAGCTGGAGATTGCGTGCGACCGCGCCGGCACCATCCTCGCGCTGCGCGGCCAGGCCTGGACCGACCAGGGCGCCTACATCCGCACCAACGGGCCGACCGCCGCGCGCAACATCGCCCAGGTGCTCACCGGGCCGTACCGCGTACCCCACGTCCGCATCGACGTTTCGCTGACGGTGACCAACAAGACGCCCGCCGGCACCTATCGCGGACCGGGACGCTTCGAGGCCGATTTTTTCCGTGAGCGTCTGCTCGACATCGCGGCAAAAGAGCTTGGCCTCGATCCCATCGAGTTCCGGCGCCGCAATCTGATCTCCGAGAACGAGATGCCCTATCGGCTCGCGACGGTCGAGCCGCTCAACGTCGCTTCGCAGACCGACAGCGGCGATTATCGCAGCACGCTCGATCGCTGTCTTCAGGAGATCGAGTGGCCGTCCAAAGCTGTGCTCGTGGGCAAGCTCATCGAGGGGCGATATCACGGCGCAGCAGTCGGCTGCTACATCGAAGGCGGCGCATCCGGTCCGAAGGAGGGGGCTCGCCTCGCTGTCGAAAGCGACGGCAAGATCTCGGTCTATGTCGGCTCCTCGTCCATAGGCCAGGGACTCGAGACCGTTTGCGCCCAGATTGCCGCCGATGCGCTGGAGCTGCCGCTCGATGCCGTCAACGGCGTGTTCCACGGCTCGACCGATCACGTCAGCGAAGGCTATGGCGCCTACAGCTCTCGGTCCGTGGTCATGGGCGGCAACGCGATCGTCGCCGCTGCGGAGAAGCTTCGCCAGTCCATCCGCGGGGTCGCCGCGCAGAAATTCAGCTGCGCCGATAAACAGATTGAGATGGATTATGGAATTGTGCTCGGTCCCGACCGCCAGTCGCTTCCGCTTGCGGCTTTTGCCGGAATGGGAGCGGAAGCGAGCTTTGCCAGCAACCAGCGCACCTACAGCTATGGTGCGCACGCCGCGCATGTGGCGGTTGATCCCAAGACCGGACAAGTCGACGTGCTCGAGTACGTGGCGGTCGAGGACGTGGGCCGCATCATCAATCCGCTGACGCTGCATGGACAGGCAGTCGGAGCCGTTGTGCAGGGGCTCGGCGGTGCGCTGCTGGAGCATTTCATCTACGACGAGGACGGGCAGTTGCTGACCGGATCTTTCGCGGATTATCTGCTGCCGACCGCGAGCGATTTTCCAGAGATCAGGGCTGTTGCGCTCGAGGAGAGGCCATCGCCAACGAATCCGCTCGGCGCCAAGGGCGCCGGCGAAGGCGGGATCATCCCGGTTGCCGGTGTGATCGCCAACGCCGTTGCCGCCGCGCTTGCCTCCTTCGGGGTTTCACCGCGCGAGCTTCCGCTCTCGCCGCCACGCGTCTGGGCGCTGATCCAGGAGGCCAAGGCGCGTTGACCGCCGCAGCAACGCGATGATACCTGTCTGCGTCTCACACCTTCACGTGCTTACCGCTCGCCTGTCGAAGAGACTCCAGCTCACATGAAAATGCCGGCGTTTGAATACGCGTGCCCTGGCACGGTTTCCGAAGCGGTCGCGCTGCTCGCGTCGGGCAATGGCGAAGCGAAGCCGCTGGCTGGCGGGCAAAGCCTGATTCCCATTCTCGCCTTCCGTCTCGCCCAGCCCGCCTTGCTGGTCGACCTGCGTAAGCTAGACGATCTGCGCGAGATCAAGATTTCCTCCGACGGAGTCCGGCTGGGCGCCATGGTGCGCTGGCGCGACATTCTCGATGACCCGCGGCTTGCGAGTGCGCATCCGCTGCTGCGGGCTGCGGTGGCGGAAGTTGCGCATTATCAGATCCGCAACCGCGGCACCGTTGGAGGCAGCCTGGCGCACGCAGATCCCGCAGCCGAGATGCCGGGCATCGCGGTGACCTGCGAGGCCGAGATCTCCGTGGTCGGAAATTCGGGTGCGCGCGTGATCAAGGCCGCCGACTTCTTTCACGGGCCGCTCACGACAGCGCTCGCGTCCGATGAAATCATCGTGGAGGTGCGGTTGCCTCCCTGGCCCACGCGTCGGCGCTGGGGATTTCAGGAGTTCGCCCGCCGTCGCGGCGATTTCGCGCTCGCTGCGGCCGCGGTTTTTTATGATGAGGACGAGGCGGGCAAGGCGCGCAATACCCATGTGGGTGCAGTAGGCGTGGCCGATCGGCCGATCCGGCTGCGCGCAGCCGAAGCTGCGATCGACGGCCGGCCCCTCGATGAAGACACCATTGCAAAAGCCGAGGCGGCAGCTTCTTCGGAAGTCAACCCGGAGACTGACATCCATGCGAGCGGCGCTTATCGCCGAGCGCTGATCGGTACCATGGTCGAGCGCGCGCTCAGGGCCGCTCGGGCTTCCTGACATGAGTGTTCGTATGCCGGTACGATTTGAGGTTAACGGCAAGGCCGTTGCAGTCGAAGTCGAGCCGCGGGTGAGCCTCGCGGATTGCCTGCGCCACCATTTGCGCCTGACCGGCACCCACGTCGGCTGCGAGCATGGCGTGTGCGGCGCGTGCACCATCATCCTCGACGGCGCGGCGGTGCGCTCCTGCCTGATGCTCGCCGTGCAGGCCGAGGGCAGCACGATTACGACCGTGGAAGGACTCTCCTCCGACGGAGAGCTGACCCCGCTGCAAAAGTCGTTTCGCAAGCATCACGCCTTGCAATGCGGGTTCTGCACCCCGGGGATGCTGACCACGGCGCATGCGCTCTTGAGCGAGGAGCCGGATTGCGATGCGGCGCGGGTGCGCGAGGTGCTGTCCGGGAATCTGTGCCGTTGCACCGGCTACATCTCCATTGTCGAAGCGGTGCTCGACGCGCGCGCCGCGTACAAAAAAACTCGGCAAGCAGAGCGTCCCGGTGAGGACGGTCAACACTCTCATCGGCAGCCCGATCGAACGGCTCGAGGACCTGCGCTTCCTGCGTGGGCGCGGAGAATATGTTGACGACCTCGCGCGCGAAGGGCTCCTGCATGCTGCCATCCTGCGCAGCTCGGTTGCCCACGGGCGCATCCGCGCGATCGACGTCTCACGGGCGCGCGCCCTTGCCGGGGTGCATAGTGTCCTCACGGCAAATGATATCGGCAGGCCGGTGCCGCGCGTCCCCATGCGGCTGCAGCCCTTGCCGGAATTCGAGGCGGTGGGCCAACCCGTCATCGCCGAGGACAAGCTGCGCTATGTCGGCGAGGCGATCGCGGTCGTGCTGGCGGACAGCGTCGGCCTTGCGGAAGACGCCCTGGGATTGATCGAGGTCGAGATCGAGCCGTTGCCGGTCGTCTCCGATCGGGTGGCTTCGGCGCGCAAGGCCGCGCTCCTGTTCGAGGAAAAAGGCGACAACCTGGCAATGACGTTTCGGGCCGTGCGCGGCGATGCGGCGGCCGCGTTTGCCAGTGCGCCCTATACCCGGCGCGAAAGCTTTCGCACCCAGCGCCACATGGCACTCCCCATGGAGCCGCGCGGGCTGCTGGCGCAATGGGATGCGGCACGCGGCAAGCTTACCGTTTCCGGCGCTGCCAAGGTGCTGTTCTTCAACCGCCGCACCCTCGCCAAGCAGCTGGGACTTGCCGAAGACGCCATCGAGCTCATCGAGAATGACGTCGGCGGCGGCTTCGGCGCCCGCGGCGAGTTCTACCCCGAGGATTTTCTCATCCCGTTCGCGGCTCGCCATATCGGGCGACCGGTGAAATGGACCGAGGACCGCCGCGAGCATCTCATGACCGTGAACCATGCCCGCGAGGCGGAATGCGATGTGGAGATCGCCTGCACGCGCGACGGCACCATCCTCGGTTTGCGCGGGCACGCCTATGTGGATGTGGGCGCGTATATGCGCACCAACGGAGCGGTGGGGGCGCGCAATGTGGCGCAATTCATGTCCGGTCCCTATCGCATCGAGAACATCGATCTCGATGTTTCGCTGCTGCTGACCAACAAGACGCCGGTCGGCACATATCGCGGTCCCGGCCGTTTTGAGACCGATTTCTTTCGCGAGCGGCTGCTCGACATCGTAGCGAAAGATCTCGGTGTGGACCGGGTCGAGTTCCGCCGCCGCAATCTCGTGCCGCAGCGGGCGATGCCGTACCCCATCGCCACGATCACCCCCTACGAAAGCAAGGACGAGCTCGACAGCGGCGATTATCACGTCACGCTGGAGCGCTGTCTAAACGAGATCAAATGGCAGGAGAACGCCAAATTGCAGGGCAAGGCCCTGAAGGGGCGATATCACGGCTTTGCTGTGGGCTGTTTCATCGAAGGCGGCGCCGCCGGCCCGAAGGAAACCGCGCGGATCGTGCTGGAGCCGGACGGACTCTTCTCGGTCTATGTCGGCTCTTCCGCCATCGGCCAGGGCCTGGAGACCGCGTTTGCGCAGATCGCGGCCGACGCGCTCGAGCTGCCGATGGAGCGCATCCGCGGCGTCTTTCACGGCAGCACGTCCTATGTGAGCGACGGCTACGGAGCCTATCACTCGCGCTCGGTCGTGATGGGCGGCTCGGCGATCCTGGCGGCGGCCGACAATCTCATGCGTGCTGTTCGCGCGCAGGCCGCAAAGCATCTTGGCTGCGAGGCGGCCGATGTAGAAATTGTCGATGGCATGAAGGCGGTGAGCCCGGGCGGAAACTCCATCCCGCTGAAGGGGCTCTCCGCTGATGGCATCTTGGCCGAGGGCGCTTTCCTCAACAAGAAGCACACCTATACTTACGGGGCGCACGCTGCCCACGTCGCCGTCGATCCCAAGCTCGGTCATGTCGATCTGATCGACTACGTCGTGGTCGAGGACTGCGGGCGCATCATCAACCCGCGCACCGTGCATGGGCAGACCATCGGCTCGGTGGTGCAGGGCCTCGGCGGGGCGATCATGGAGCATCTGCAATACGACGAGCAGGGGCAGTTGCTCACCGGATCCCTCGCCGATTACCTCATCCCCACCGCCAGTGATTTCCCCAACATCCGCGCCCTGGTTTTCGAGGAGCACCCTTCGCCCATCAATCCGCTCGGGGCCAAGGGAGCCGGCGAGGGCGGCATCATCGCCGCCGGCGGCGTGATGGCCAATGCCATCGCCAATGCCCTGAGCGATTTCGGGGTCGAGCCGCGCGAGCTGCCGCTTACGCCGGCGCGCATCTGGGAGCTGGTGCAGGCGGGTAAGGCAAAAAAGAAATCCGCCGGAGCCTGACCTTTTGTTGCGATGCGATGGACACCGTGTCCCGGACGAGCGAGCCGGAGCTTGCTCCGGCGCGCGAAGATCCGGGATCCAGTGGCGACAGACGCTGCCAGCCATGCACGAACCGGTCGGCTAAAGAGACCGCGTACCAGTGCTTGTTGCCCTGGGTCCCGGGTCTCGTTCCGCTCGTGCACGAGCACTCGCTCCACTCGTCCGGGACACGAACTCGGAGCGCTTTCATTTGACGTGCAGCGCGATGCAGGAATAGGTTCGACGCCGATAGTTGATCCAAAAGGAGCTCGTCATGAGCGTTGCACGCCATCCGCGTCCACCCGAATTGGTGAATGCGCCGTTGGAAGACATCATGCAGAAATATGTCGGGCGCTTCCGCGAGAAAAAGCCGGATTGGGCCGCGTTCGAGGACGCCAAGATCGAGGGTTACAAGCGCGCGCAGCACCGTTTCATCGGTGCCGGCGGCTCCGGCAAGCATGGCGATCCAACCGTGATCCCGGCGAGCAATTTCACGCTGTCGATCATGTATGTCGAGCCCGGGCAGGGCAATGCCGCGCACACCCACGAGGTGGAGGAATGCTTCTTCGTGCTGCAGGGATTTCTCGACGTCTTCGTCGAGGATGAGACCGGCAAACGCCTCACCACCCGGCTCGGCCCCTGGGAATGCATTTCATGCCCGGCCGGCGTGATCCACGGCTATCAGAACGACAGCCTGGGGCCGGTCTATTTTCAGGTCATGCTGGGTCGCGCCAAGCCGGAGACCATGGGTTACGCGGATGAGGACCTCTACAAGCGCCGGGACGCTCATCTCAAGGCGGTCTGACGCTTGAGCATGTCCAGCAAAAGCGGGAATCGGTTTTGCGAAAAGGACATGCTCAAGCACGAGGATAGAGCGGGATGACGGTTCGAGGATAAAGTCATCCCGCTCCAACACCGTCCCGCTCCGCAAGCAGGAGGCATGACAATGGCTGAGTACGTCCGCAATGCCTGGTACCCTGCGGCGTGGTCGCGCGACATAAAGCGCGAGCTGATCTCGCGGCGCATCCTCGAAGAGGACGTGGTGCTGTATCGCAAGAGTACCGGCTCGGCGGCCGCGCTCGAGGACGCATGCCCGCACCGGCTGACACCCCTGTCCATGGGGCGCCTCAAGGGCGACACCATCGAATGCGGCTACCACGGCATGACCTTCGATTCCCGGGGCGAATGCGTGCGCATTCCAGGCCAGGACATCATCCCGCGCAACGCGCAGGTGCGCTCCTATCCCCTGATCGAGAGCATGGGGTTGGTGTGGATCTGGATGGGGGATCCGGCGCTTGCCGATCCGTCAGCGGTCTATGATCTTCCGCAGTACCACGACGCCGCGTGGAGCGCGGTCGAGGGCGACGCCCTGCGAATCGATTGCCACTACCTCAGCCTTGCAGACAATCTCTGCGATCCGGCGCATGTGAGCTTCGTTCATCTCTCCACTCTCGGCAACACCCAAGGCGAGGATGTGCCGGTCCACAGCGAGAAGAGGGGAGAGAACACGCTGGTGACCTGGCGGTGGATCTTGAACGCCCCGGCGATCCCGCTGTTTGCGAAATTCGGCAAGTTCGCGGGGAACGTCGATCGCTGGCACTACTACCACTACACCGCTCCGAGCATCGCGGTGATCGACTTCGGCAGCGCGCTCACGGGCACCGGCGCACCGGAGGGCGTGCGCGCCAAATGCGTCCAGATTTACGCATGCCATTTCATCACGCCGGTCGATGCCGACAGCTGCATCGATCACTGGCTGTTCGTGAAGAATTTCGCGACCGACGAGGCGGCCACAAAGGCGATGATCGAGCAGTTCCGCATCGCATTCAACGAGGACAAGGTCATCCTCGAAGCCATTCATCGCAAGGAGAAGCAGCCCCGCGCGCGGCGGCCGATCAGGCTCGCCATCGATGCGGCGCCCGCGCGCATGCGGCAGATGGTGGAAAACAGGATCAAGGCGGAGGCCGGCTCTGCGCGTGGCAGCGACGCCACCGCCGCGTGAGTCCTTTCGATGAGGAGGTCCATGATGCAAGCTCGATCCGCGATCCTCGTCCTTGTCGCCGCCGGGCTGCTCGCCGCCGATACCGCGCGTGCGGACGGCGTCATCAGAATCGGCGATATCAACAGCTACAAGGCGATGGCCGCCAACATGGGTCCCTACCGCAAGGCGATGGATCTGGCGGTCGAGCAGATCAACTCCGCTGGCGGCGTGCTCGGAAAAAAATTGGAGATCGTCTCGCGCGACGACGGCGCCAATCCCGGCGACGCGGTGCGCATGGCCGATGAGCTCCTTCTGAATGAGCGGGTGGATCTGCTCAGCGGCACCATTCTTTCGCACATCGGCGTGGCGATCACCGACTACGCGAAGCAACACAAGGTGTTCTTTCTCGCCTCCGCATCGTTGACCGACCGGATCATATGGGAGTCGGGCAATCGCTACACGTTTCGCCTGCGGCCCTCTACCTATACCCATGCCGCGGTGCTTGTGCCCTATGCCGCAAATCTCAAGCGCAAGCGCTGGGCGTTCGTGTACCCGAACTATGAATACGGGCAATCCGCGGTGGCAAGCTTCAAGGAGCTGCTCAAGAAACGACAGCCCGAGGTGGAATTCGTCGGCGACTTCGCGCCGCCTCTGGGAAAGATAGACGCGGGCTCAGTCGCCCAGGCCGTCGCGGATGCAAAGCCCGAGGCCGTCTTCAACGTCCTGTTCGGCGCCGATCTCGCCAAGTTCGTGCGCGAAGGCAAGACGCGCGAGTTGTTTCGCGGGGTTGAAGTGGTGAGCCCCTTGACCGGCGATCCGGAGTACCTTGAGCTGCTCAAGGACGAAACTCCGGAAGGCTGGTACGTCACCGGCTATCCCTGGTACCTGATCAAGACGCCCGAGCATCTGCAGTTTCTGCAGGCCTACCAGAAGGCCGTCAATGATCATCCCCGCATGTCCTCGCTGGTGGGCTACACGACGATAAAGGCGCTTGCGGCCGGAATCGCGCGCGCCGGATCGACGAGCAGCGAGGCTCTCAGCAAAGCGTTTGACGGGCTCGAGTTCATGTCTCCTGCAGGAAAGGTGGCATTCCGGGCGATCGACCACCAGTCGACGCTTGGACTCTATGTCGGCAAGACCGCGATAAAGGATGGCCAAGGGACCATGACGTCCTATGAGTACCTGGACGGCGCCGACTTCCAGCCGAGCGACGAGGAGGTGCGCAGGCGGCGCCCGGCGGATTCGCAATAGCCCAACACAAGAAGCTCGACCCAAGGCCGGCTGCCGAATTTCGCATAGCCAGCCGGCAATCAGCCTCACGAACCTCCGTCGGCAGCACCGAGCTGCACGCTCGAGCAAGGATGGGACTTATCTCGGCGGACCGTTCGCCGGCTCAACCACGATCGTCCCGGTCATGCGTGGGTGCAGGGAGCAGAAAAACTCGTAGGTGCCGGGCTCGGTGAAGGTGAAGGAATAGCTATCATCCGTGTCCAGCGCGCTCGACTTGAACAGCCGAGCCGCTGATGTGACGGTATGTGGAATATCGTCCTCGTTGCGCCAGGTCACCGTCGTTCCGGCCCGCACGGTGAGCCGCTCCGGTGCGAAGGTGAAATTGTCGATCCCGATCCTTGCATCCTCGGCATGAAGGGATTTGCCGGGAAGGGAAGCGGCCGCGAGGGCGGCCGCTAACGCCAGCAGGCAAACCGATGGGCACAGGCGGGCGAGGCTCGAGAGCTGCATCTGCATCAATCACGCTCGCCTGAGAGCTTACCCTTGCAGCGGCTTGTCGATGATCGCGAGCCGCTGCTGGCCCTGGACGAAGTTGATATCGGTTACGCCGAGAAGCGAGCGCAGCTTCTCGTCGGGGACCTTCATCGGGCCGGGGGAGGGGGCAGTGCCCGGCGCCGGCTGCGGAAATGCGGTAGCCATGGCGGTATGGAAGGCAACGTTGCCCTCCACCTTCTGCATCACCTGATGGATGTGGCCGTTGAGCACGGTAACCGAGCCGAACCGCTTCAACAGCTCGATGGCGCGGGCGCCGTCGTCGGTGCCCCAGCCCCACTTCTCGTAGACAGTCCATAGTGGGATGTGGGCGAACACCACGACCGGTGTTTCTGCGGATTTCCCCTTGACGTCGTCCGTCATCCACTTGAGCTGCTCCTCCCCCAGATTGCCCAGCCCTCCGGCCTTGAGGTTGACGACGTTGACAAGCCCGATGAAATGCACGCCCCCGGCATCGAAGCTGTACCAGCCCGCGCCCTTGGCGTTCTTGCCGTAATGCTCGCGATAGAGCTTTGCGTCTTCATCGAGGAGGTCGTGCTCCCCTGGAACGTAGTGCACGTCCAGGCCGGCTTTCGAGATCGCCGCATTGGCATTGTCGAACTCGGCGGGCTTGGAGAGGTGCGTGATGTCCCCGGTGTGAATCATGAATGAAGGCTTTGCCGGCATTGACTTGATCTTGCCGATCGCCTCATCGAGCGTGCCGATCACGTTGGGATTGGCCGGCTTGTCGAAGCCGACGTGACTGTCGCTGATCTGCAGAAAACTGAGCTTGCCCGGCTCGGCGGCCAAGGCACCGTCGATGATACCGAGCGAGCGGGGCACGCCCCCCGAGACCGTCCACAAGACCCCTGTCCCGGCCCAGGTCATGCACTCCAATATTTTCCGCCGGCTGACGCCGGGATTGTCCTTGCTTTCGCTCATTATCCTCTCCGGGATGTCGTGGGCTGACGGTTGGGAGACTCGCAAAACCTGCCGCTTATTCCCCGATCACGGAACTGTGAAGTAACCCGCATGTGGCCGGACACGACGGTTTTCATGTCCCGGCCGAACCCAGGGGCTTGACCGCATAGGCGCTAACTTAAACTGGAATCGCCAATCTCTCGGCTTGTCATGCCCCGCTTTAAGCGGGGCATCCAGTAATCCCAGCGCGGCCGGGTGTGGCAACCGTGCCAAATTCAACTTTTCTGATTACTGGATCGTCCGCATACGCGGACGATGACGGCCGAGAGGATGGTGGCCGATCTTAAGTTAACACCTATGGGCTTGACCCAGGGAAGAGCTGGGCCCAGCGCCACGTATCGGAGTTGAATGCCGTTCGGGACGACACGCTTGCCGGCAGGGGACGGTTTTAGCCCCGCTCCGTGCGTTAATAAACGTCCTGCTGGTATCGGCCCTTCTTCTTGAGATCGGTAACGAAGGCGATCGCCTCATCGATGCTGCGCGCCCCATGCGCTGCCACGAGGTCGACCAGTGCGCGTTCCACGTCCTTGCTCATCGTGATCGCGCCGCAAACGTAGACGTGCGCGCCATCCGCGATCCATGACCACACGTCTTGACCGATCTGGCGCATGCGGTCCTGGACGTAGAACTTCTCATCCCCGTCGCGCGACCAGGCGAGCGAGAGCCGGGTCAGCACGCCTGCCGCCTTCATTCCGATCAGCTCGTCCTCGTAGAAGAAGTCGTAATCGTGCTTCTGGTGGCCGAAGAACAGCCAATTGCGGCCGGTTGCCTTCGATGCCATGCGTTCATGCAGAAACGCGCGGAAGGGCGCGATCCCGGTACCGGGGCCGATCATGATGATCGGGACCGCCGGATCGGCTGGCAAGCTGAAGTTTTCGGCCTTTTGCGCATAGGCCTTGACCTTGTCTCCCGGCTTGACGCGCTCGGCAAGAAACGTTGAGGCGACGCCGAGACGTTGCCGCTTGTTGACGGCGTAGCGCACGGCATCGACCGTCAACGCAACCTGGTTGGGACTGCTCCGCAGCGAGGAGGCAATGGAATAGAGGCGCGGCTGCAGCGGGTCCAATGCCTCGATGAATGGCTCGGGTTCCAGGTGAATGCCGGGAAACTTCTCGATGGCTGCAAGCACATCGAGGCTCGCCGCATCGCCGTCGGGATCCTCGCCGGAAGCAAGCGCCTTCGCTTTCTGTCGGCGCTCGCCGCTTGTGACGTAGGAAATGAGCTGAAACAGCGCGTCGGGCGCAAGGCCGAGCGAAACGCTCTCCCCCAGCACGGCGCGCAGGGGCCTGCCCTCCACGAGAAACTCGGGCGGCGCTTGCAGCAGTCTGATTATTTGCTCGACCAGGGCGGGGTCGTTGCTGGGAAAGATGCCGAAGGAGTCTCCGACGTTGTACCCGAGACCGGCATCCGCGATGTCGAGCGCGATGTGCCACGTTTCCTTGCCCGAGCCCGGCTTGTTCAGACGCGTGCGCGAGCGAAACATCACGTCGACAGGGTTGTCGCGCGAGCGGCCGCGCTCGGCCGGCACGACAGTGATGCTGGGACCTGCCGTTCCGCCAGCAGGCAACCGGCGGCTTGCATCGCCAAGCTCGCCGTAGAGGGCTTTCAACGCGCGGGTCGTATCCTTGCCGCCGGGGACGCAGAGATTGAGCCGTTCCTCACTCTTCAGGAAGATTGCGTTCGCGTAGTCCTCGCAGTTGTAGCCGCACTGTCCGCAATCCTGCTGTCCCATCGCGGCCATCATTCGCCGGCGCAGCGCGCGGCCTTCGGCGAGTTGCATCCGCTCTGGAAGCGGTAGTGCCGGGTCATGCCATGGCACATCGCCGTTGTCACCGTCCTCCAGCGGACCCTTGGCGGGGGCGATCAACTGCGAGACGAGCGCGGCGTTGGCATCAGGCGCGAGCGCAGTCGCGTCGCCAAGATCGAGAAAGCCGGCGAAGAACCCGTCCAGCCAGGTCCGCTGCTCCGGAGTGAACGGAGCATTGTCCGGAATGAGTTTCCTGATCGGCGGGCGCGTGAGCTCACTCATTCGAGCGCGCTCCCCTCGAACAGGGTCTTGAGCGCATCGAGCTCGTGCCGGCGCGTAAATGCGAAGAATGTCTCCTGGTCGCAGGCGCGATGATGGAGATAGGCCCTGAGCATGCGCTCGACCGTCCTCGGCGCATCTTCCGCTTTGACGTCGTGGTGGATTTCGCGGCCGATGCCCGCGTCGGGACCAAACCCGCCGCCGACATGGATGTGATAGCCTTCGACCGTATCGCCTTCCTCCGACACCTGTACCCTGGCGCCGAGCAGGCCGATGTCGCCGACATAATGCTGCGCGCAGGAGTTGGGGCAGCCGGTGAGATGGATGTTCACCGGGCGGTCGAGCGGCACGCGCGCCTCGCACCAGCGCGCAATCTCCTCCGCGTCGCGCTTGGTGTTCGACAGTGCAAGACGGCAGCCGACATTGCCGGTGCACGCAATGAGGCCGGCGCGAATCGAGGTCGCCTGGGTTGACAGTCCGAGTGCCTCGATCGCCGCCTCGGCGGATTTCACGGACTCCGCAGGAACACCCGAGATGAGCAGGTTCTGCCAGACGGTCAGTCGGATCTCGCCGTCGCCGAGTTGTCGGGCAACGTCGGCGAGCCCGCGCACCTGTTGCCCGGTCATCTTGCCGACCGGCAGCACCACGCCGATCCAATGCAGGCCCGGCTGTCTCTGCGGATGCACTCCGACGTGGCCGGCGCGGTCGAACCCCGGCCTTGAAGTGATGGCTTCGAGCGGCGCGCGGGTAAGCGTGCAGCCGAGCTTCTTCTCCACCTCCTCCACAAACCTGCTGACGCCCCAGGCATCGAGCACGTATTTGAGCCGCGCCTTGGCGCGGTCGGTACGATCGCCGTGATCGATGAAGACCCGCACGATCGCGTCGGCGACCTTGGTCGCCTGCTCGGGTTTCACCACGATGCCGCTGTCGCGCGCGAAGTCCTTGTGCCCGGTGATGCCGCCCAGCAGCAGCCGGAACCAGACTCCCGGCTCCACGCCGAAGCCCTCGCGGATTGCGACCGCCTGGAAGCCGATGTCGTTGGTGTCCTCCAGCACCGGAATGACGCCGCCGCCATCGAAGCCGACGTTGAACTTGCGCGGCAGGCCGTAGAGGGAGCGGTCGTTGAGGATGTGAAAATGCCATTCGCGCGCATAGGGGCGGGTATCGATCAGCTCCTGCGGATCGATTCCCGCAGTCGGGGTGCCGGTGACGTTGCGGATGTTGTCGGCTCCAGACCCGCGCGAGCACAACCCCAGATCCTGGATCGCCTCTACGAGAGCGACCGCATTCTTCGGCTCGACTTCGCGCATCTGAAGGTTGGCGCGCGTCGTGACATGCGCGTAGCCGCCGGCATAGCGGTCGGCGAGGTCGCCCACTCCCGCAAACTGCCAATGCGTGAGGATGCCGTTGGGGATGCGCAGCCGGCACATGTATGCATTCTGGTTCGGCGCGCAGTAGAACAAACCGAAGAAGCGCCAGCGGAAGTTATCGGCTGCCTTCGGCGCCTCGTTATTGGCCGCCTGCTCCTTCAGTCTTCCATAGGCATCGAACGGGTGCAGCTCGCGCTTGAACTTCTCCGGATCGGATAGTTTTTTGCCCTCTTTCAGAAATCGATCCTGGGCGCGCATGTGATCGGCATCAGGACCGGTTGGCTCAGCCACGGGAGCTGGTAGGGCTGCACTGCCCGGGGCCGCCGCCGACGGCGCGCTGCGAGCGGCACGCCCGATCTGCAGCCCGGACATGAAGCCTTCCAGATAGCGCTTCTGCTCGGGATCGAAGTCGCCGCTCAATGCGGCCGCCGTTTGCGAGCTCTGCTCCGACATGAGGCGTGCGAGCAAATTTTCTCTGACCGGTGGTGAGCACGTGACCGCCCCATCGGCCCTTTGCCGCCCGTCGATGCTTCTCCTCCGGCGAGCAATTCCAGGGCCGGGCCAGGCAATGGGCACTTGGCATTCGCGTCCATGCACGTTCGATTGACAAGAAGCATGCCAAGACGGCACGCGCCGAAAAAGCGCACAATTTCAGGGGGAACGGAGGAGCGGCAGTGGAAAGGAAAGGTACTTTTGCTGCCTATTTGGCGGGATGCATGATGAGGAATAGTGCAGTGCACAAGAATGCGTCAGTCACGCCTGCGCGCAGCCCACCCGCCGGGCGCCAGTCCCGATCATCATTCGCCAGTTCCGGTCCACCGCCCCACCGCCCCACCGCCGATGCCCGGATTTGATGTGGATCAAAGCGCACTCACGAAGCCCGTAGCAATGAATGCGGCGGGTCGCCGAGCGATGACGTCGTCAAAGATGAATTCGTCAGGGCCCAAGACCTTGACGTCACCGATGTCTTAGCAGGAGGGAAATGCCATGGTTACATCGAAAGTCGAAGAACGTTTGATCCTCTATTTCCGTCTCACGATGGCGTGGACGTTTCTGTACGCCGCCTCCCACCAGGTATTCGACCCGAGCTTTACCGTGGTCGGCTTCCTGAGCCATACCAAGACGTTTCATGATCTGTTTGCGGCGTTTACGACGCCGACCATGGCGCCCATTACCACGTTCCTGGTGGAATATGGTCACCTGCTGATTGGACTGTCGCTTCTGTTTGGTGTGATGGTCCGCGTCAGCGCGAGCTTCGGTGTCCTGCTGATGGGCATCTACTGGCTGGCGCACATGGACTGGCCGTTCATCGAGAACAAGAACAATTTCATCCTCGACTACCATCTGGTCTATGCGGGAGTGCTGACCTACCTTATCGTGAAGCAGGCCGGCCACGTTTGGGGTCTGGATGGGTGGCTTGAGAAGCTTGCCCTGGTAGAGCGACGCCCGGCACTGCGTGCCTGCTTCGCCTGAAGCGACAACCGATCCGCCTGCACGCGAGCGCTTCGGCGCTCGCGTGCAGGCGTTTCGCGCTTACGTCGCAGGACGTAGGGGCGAGGCATGCCTCGCCCCTCGCCGGGCGACGCAGTGCGTTGCCCCTACGAAGAATTCTCTGTTAGCGAGGTCATCTCGGCTGCTCGAATTTCGGCCGGGGGGTGCCGAAGACGGCAATCGCTCCCACGACAAGGAGCCAGAACGGGATCACTCCCAGGCCCGGAATCGCCTCCAGCGCCAGTCCAGGCAATAGCAGCCACTGTCGCCCCAGCACCGCGAACAGCAGCAGGGCGGTGAGAACGTCCACCGCCCAGGTAATGGGCGGCGCCGGGGTGGTGAAAGCGCCGATCACGTCGGAAACGCCGGCAATCGCCACGGCGAAAGCAAGTTGCTTCTTCGAGAACTTCAGCGGGTGTGCGGGTGCACCCTCCGCACCGGCCGACCGCTGGCCTTCACCTGGAGGCACTGACGAAGGAAGAGTCACTGTATTCTCCCGCACAAGGGTTCTCGAGACGCAAATATATGCTCAACCTACGATCGGCAAAGTCAATATTCGGCCGCAAGCTCCTGCTCGATGACTTTGCGCAACGGCGGCAACGCAAACTGCACGGCGTCCCAGATGCGTAGCGCAGCTACGTCCTGATAATCGTGACGGAGCTCGTCCGACAATCGGCGCGACCCTTCCGAGATGCTTTCGAGGCAACGCGTGACCGCGTACAGGTGCAACTCGTCGTGCTGGAAACTTTCAAATGTGTAGTCCTGGGTGAACCGTTCGGCGAGCTCGATGTGGTGAAGGACATCGCGGAGCGCATTCCGCTCGGCCTCAGAAGGCATAGACCGCATCCCGCGCCGTCGGTACGCGCAGATGGGGTTTCAGCGCCTCGCGGTCGATCACGTCAACGGGTTCCTCAAACAGGCTGGCAATGTAATCTTTCAAGCCGACATAGTCGAAAAGCGTGACGTGGGCCCTAGGATCGATGTCGATCATGATGTCGATGTCGCTATCGGGCCGGTTTTCGCCGCGGGCCACGGAGCCGAATACGGCAGCATGCGTGACCCCACGTGCGCGCAGGGCACCTCATGTCGGCGCAGCGTCATGATGATGTCCTGAGCATTCATAATATGACACCCCATCCGATAGGCCCGCGGGTCGGCTCAACGCCCCGGAGTCATAGCTCTCGATAAGCCGCCATACATACATTATCCTGTGGTCATGAGGCGCGGGCGCCACCGCTTGCAGGGCAGCCCGCAACCCCCCACGCCCGCTGTGAGGATACGCGATGTACGCCCCCGTCGGAGTGAAGACGAGCCCGGATCATCCCATCCCGGACGCCATGAAAGCCTGGGTGCTCGGCAACCCGGGCGAGCTGCTGCTGCGGGAAAAGCCCGTGCCGGTGCCGAACAAGGCCGAGGTCCTGGTGCGCATCGATGCGGTCGCAATCTGCGCCACCGATCTCGAGATCATCTATCACGGGCCGCCTGCGCTGATCGCCGGCGGCATGCCGCACAACAAGAATTTCACCCCGGGCCACGAATACATGGGCACGGTCGTCGCGCTCGGCCCAGGGGTGGACGAGTACACGATCGGCCAGCGCGTGACCGTCGAGATTCATGCCGGCTGCGGGCAATGCAAGCGTTGCCGCGAAGGCATGTACACCGCCTGCCTCAATTACGGCCTCAACTACGGCGACGTGGACAAGGGCCATCGCGCCAATGGCTTCACCACCGACGGCGGTTTTTGCGAATATCAGGTCAACAACATCAACACGCTGGTCGCCATCTCCGACGACATGTCCGATGAGGAAGCGACCCTGGTGGTCACCGCCGGCACCGCCATGTATGGGCTCACCGAGCTCGGCGGCTTGGTCGCCGGCGAGAGCGTCGTCGTCACCGGCCCCGGGCCGATCGGGCTCCTCGGTGTCGCGGTTGCCAAGGCGATGGGGGCCTCTCCCGTCATTCTCACCGGCACCCGCGACAATCGGCTGCGGATCGGGCTCGAGCTCGGCGCCGATCACGTCGTCAATGTGCGCAACGAGGACGCGGTCAAAGCGGTGCACCGGCTCAACGGCGGCAAAGGCGTCGATTACGTGCTGGAATGCTCAGGCGCGCCCAATGCCGTCAATGAAGCGGTGCGCATGGTCAACCGCGGCGGCAAGGTGTGTCTCGCTGCCTTCCCGCATGAAGAAACGCCGGTCGATGTCGCCCACATCGTACGCAACAACATTTACGTCTTCGGCATCCGCGGGGAAGGCAGGAGCGCGACCCACCGTGCCGAGGCCTTCATGGCGCAGAAGCGGTTCGACGCGAACAGGATTCACACCCATACTTTCCCGCTCGATGATCTGCCCACCGCCATTCGTTACGCCAAGGATCGCGTGGAGGACGCGATCAAGGTGGTGGTGAAAGCCCGCGGCGCATCGGCCGCACACAGGATCGCGGCGGAATGACCCCCCGCGGCATCATGCCCCCGCTTATACCGACGCTGCACGCCTTGGCGCATGGCATGACTCTTGCGTTATAGTGGCGGCGTTTCCCGCGCCGCGATCCACGGTTTTCTGCATGTCCCAGACCAAGCTCTGCGTCGAGAATGTGAGCATGACATTCCGCACTCCTGCGGGTGCGTTCGCAGCGCTGGCGCCGATCACGCTCGCAATCCCGCAGGGACGTTTTGTCAGCCTGATCGGCCCGTCCGGTTGCGGCAAGAGCACCATCTTCAACATCATTGCCGGACTGCTCGAGCCGACCGGCGGCCGGGTGCTGATCGATGGCGTCGACGCCACCGGGACCATCGGGCGTGTCGGCTACATGCTGCAGAAGGACCTGCTGCTGCCCTGGCGCACGGTTCTCGACAATGTCATCCTCGGCATGGAGATCCAGGCTGTGCCCCTGCGGGCGGCGCGCGAACGCGCCTTGCCGCTGCTGCACCGCTACGGCCTGGGTGGCTTCGAATATCTCTATCCGAGCTCGCTCTCCGGCGGCATGCGGCAGCGGGCGGCGTTGTTGCGCACCTTGCTGTTCGACACCGATCTCATTCTGCTCGACGAGCCGTTCGGCGCGCTCGACGCCCAGACCAAATTGCAGATGCAGGAATGGCTCATGCGGCTGTGGAGCGATTTCGGCAAGACCGTCCTGTTCGTCACCCATGACGTCGAGGAAGCCATCTATCTCTCCGACGAGCTGCACGTCATGGGCACGCGCCCGGGCCGCATCATCGCGAGCATCCCGGTGCACATGCCGCGCCCGCGCCTGCGCACCAGCGCGCTCACCCCCGAATTCCTGGCAATCAAGGAACGCTGCCTGGACTTGCTCGACGTGACCCACCAGAAGTCCGAGCCCGTCAACGCAGCAGCCTGAGCTGCTGCCGAGGAAGGAGCGATGACAGTGCATGATGGTTCAACCGCCGGCGCGCTCGCGGAGATCCGCTTTGCGGAGCAAACAGGAGAAGCAAAGCCCGCCACGCGCGTCGCTCGCCGGTTGCCGGTGCAAAAGGATTGGCCGCTCCGGGCTCTGATCGCGGCTCAGGTCGGCATCCTCGTCGGCGTGCTCTCGCTGTGGGAGATCGCAGCCCGTGCCGGCTGGCTGGACGCTTTCTTCTGGTCCTATCCCAGCCAGATCGCCCAGACCATGACCACCTTCTTCACCACCGGCGACGCCTGGACGGATATAGGTTTCACTTTCCGCTCGACCATTTTCGGCTTTCTGCTCGGAACCACCGCGGGCTCGCTCCTGGGTCTTTCTTTCTGGTGGTCGCGCAATTATACGGCCGTCGTTCAGCCCTACGTGATATGCCTGGAATTGATTCCAAAGCTGGCGCTCGCGCCGCTCATCATCCTGGTGTTCGGCATCGGCCTCGTGTCGAAGGTCGCGGTGGCGACGGCGCTCACGGTGGTGGTGTCGACGCTGACCGCCTATGCCGGCGTAAAGGCGCTCGATCCGGACGGCGAGAAGCTGTTCTACTCGCTCGGCGCCACGCGCATGCAGGTGTTCCGCAAGCTCGTGGTCCCGTTCTGCCTGCCCTGGATCATCTCGGTGCTGCGGGTCAACATCGGCCTTGCCCTGACCGGCGCAATCGTCGGGGAGTTCATCGCCTCACAGCATGGCCTCGGACGCGCGATCCTCTATGCCGGGGAGACCTATGACATCGCGCTGGTGTGGGTCGCGGTGCTTGTGCTCTCCACCCTGGCCATGGTGATGTATGCCACCGTGTCCTGGATCGAAGGCCTGCTGCGCAAAGGCGTGCGGCAGTGACTGATCTCGGTGTATCGCCCGCATATCGCTATGCTCATGCGGGCTACGGTAAACGGGTGTAGCCCGGATGAGCGAAGCGATATCCGGGCTCGACCCCAGATACGAAGCGAGGACAGCATGAACAGGCGAAGATTTCTGAAATCGACCGCGAGCCTCGGCGTCGCACTCGCGGCTCCGCCGCTCATTGCGCGTGCCGCGGCCAAGGAGCTTCTGGTCGCGGAACCGGTCCACGGCACCGGCTATCTGCCGATGTATATCGCCATGGCGAACAACTATTTCGCCGA
This sequence comes from uncultured Alphaproteobacteria bacterium, assembly GCA_963841705.1. GTDB lineage: Bacteria > Pseudomonadota > Alphaproteobacteria > Rhizobiales > Xanthobacteraceae > VAZQ01. The sequence goes on along the minus strand of CAWJDY010000014.1, from coordinate 25,617 downwards.
GTCCGATATCGTCGTGAAGATCGTGACGATCGAGACCGGCTCCGGCCACACCAATGCTGTCCTTTCCGGCCAGGCCTTCGCCTTCATCGGCGGGCCCGAGCACGATGCCTACGCCAAGGCCAAGGGCGCCGAACTGCGCGCGGTCGTGAACTGTGTGGACCGCGGAAATGTCTACATCAACGCGATCAAGGGCCAGGAGCCGAAGGACACCAATTGGCCCGCCTATTTCAAGGGCAAGTCGATCGCCGTGAGCCCTTACAGCGGGACGCCGAACTCGATCCTTCGCTATCTGCTTGCGAACTGGAATCTCGATGCCAAGCGCGACGTTACCCTGATCGAGACTGCGAACTCGGCCGTCCCCGCCGCGGTCAAGGCCGGACAAGCCACCATCGGCGTATTGACCGAGCCCATGATCACCCAGGGCATCCGCTCAGGCCTGTGGGGCGAGCCATTCTTCAACGTGCCGAAAGAGATGGGTCCTTATGCCTATTCCACCATCAATGTGCGGCTCGAATCGATCCAGAAAGAGCCGGAAACGGTGAAGGGCTTTGTCAAAGGCATGGTGAAGGCGCTCAAGTTCATCTACGCCAATCCGGCCGAATCCGCCGAAGTCGCCAAGAAGCAATTCCCGACCATGGCGCTCGATGACCTCAAGGCCACGCTTGACCGATCCTACCGGGATGAGATGTGGAGCAGGGATGGGATGATCAGCAAGCAAGCCTGGACTACGGCGCGCTCCGTCGTGCGCGGTGCCGGTATCCTCAAGCGGGACGTCGAGTACGAGGAGATCATCGACATGAGCTTCGTCGAGAGCGTGCGCGCGAACCTGTGACAGGAGAAACAAGACTTCGTAGGGTGTTTGCCGATCTCGGGTAAACCCGAGATCGGTTGCCGGCTTGTCCGGTTTCGCTGGCGTAACCCACCAGCATCCGGCGTTTTCTGCGTGGCGGTGGGTTACGCCATCCGAGCCGGGTGAACCGGCTCGGATGCCTAAACTAACCCACCCTACTTCCCAAATTCAAACCCAAGGAGTGCAATCCACCATGTCAGAACCGATCTGGAACCAATTCCTCACCGAGCGCGACAAGGCCGTGTTCGCCTCGTCGGGGTACGGCGCGCGTGGAGGCTTCGGCAAGCGTCCCGCGCTGCTCGTGATCGACGTCAACTATGCCTTCTGCGACGAGCGCCCGATGCCGATTTTGGAATCGATCAAGCGCTGGCGCAATTCCTGCGGCGAGGACGCCTGGGTCGCCATGCCCTATCTCAAGTCGCTGATCGACAAGTGTCACGCCAAGGGCGTCCCGGTGATCTACACCACGGGCGTGCGGCGCGCGGACAACTGGGACAGCGGCAGCTGGATCTGGAAGAACGGGCGTTCGGACGAGGACAAGTTCAGCCGGCCCGCAACCAATGTCGACGGCAACGAGATCGTCGCCGAGATTGCGCCGGCGCCGCAGGACGTCGTGGTGCTGAAGCAGAAGCCGTCCGGCTTCTTCGGCACCAACATGGCGAGCTACCTTACGCTGCTCGGCTGCGACAGCGTCATCGTGACCGGCACCACGACCTCGGGCTGCGTGCGCGCCACCGTGCTCGATGCGTTCAGCCTCAACTACCGCATTGCGCTCGCGGAGGAGGGCTGCTTCGACCGATCGCAAGCCAGCCACGCCATCAACCTCTGCGACATGAATGCGAAATATGCCGACGTGGTGAAGACCTCGGAGGTGCTGGCTTTCCTCGATAGCCTGCCGGGCGGCATGTACAACCTGCCGCCGGGGACTGCCGAGCCGGCCCCCGCGCCGAAACGCGCGGTAAATTTCTGAGGCGACCGCTCGCGCTCGTAGGGCGGGTTAGCCGCAAATCGGCATAGCCGATTTGCAGCGTAACCCGCCGTGTCGAAGGATCGCCATCACGGCGCTTCCAGCCCTTTCGCGGCAAGGAGCGGACGCGAGGCGGTGCCGATGAGATCGGCGAGCTTTCGCGCGCGTTGCGGGTCCTGCGCCGTTGCAAGCACGCCGGCGGAAAAGATCGTAATCTTCTGTAGCGGCTCCGGCAGCGGCCCCACGATCGCGATGCCGTCAACCGGCATCAGCTCGCTGATCTGCTGGATGCCGATCTCCGCGTCGCCGCGTGCGACGATATCGCCGATCGGAACACCTCCTTCCGGCACGACCAGCTTCGACTGCATCTGCTCGCTGATGCCGAGCCGCGCCAGCACGGTCGGAAAGTAAAGCCCGCTCTGGCCCGTCCGGGAATGGGCTACGCTGTTCGCCGCCAGCAGTGCATGCCGCAGCGCGTGCGGCGAGCTGATGTCGGGCTTGCGGGTGCCCTTGCGCACGGCGATGCCGATCCCCGAACGGGCAACATCGACGCGGCTGCCGGCAACGGCCTTGCCCTGCGCAACGAGATCGTTGATCGCCTCGTGGGTGAGGATGGCGATATCGCCGCGGGCACCAGCCGCAATCTCTTTCGCAAGCCCCACCGTCGAGCCCCAGGTCAGCACGATCCGGCTCCCGCTCTGACCCTCGAGCGCCGGCACGAGCTCGGTCATGACCGATTTGAGCCCGTTGGTGCACAGAATCTCCATGTCATCCTCGCCCTAGTGTTCTATCTCTGACGCTCGATTCCCATTGGTGTCATCGCCCGCGCAGGCGGGCGATCCAGTAACCGATGGACTTTGATATGCGTACAGCGTCCACCCTCCGGCACGGGGTTACTGGATGCTCCGCTTTTGCGGAGCATGACGTCGCACAACCCGCCCTACGCGGCGCGCCGCAGGAGTGCTAAGTTCAACGCGGTACATTATCATCCGGCCGCCATGCAGGCGCGGTGACGAGGATGGAGCAATGCAGACCGAAAGCGCGCGCATGAGCTCGGCCGCCGAGGCGCGGTTTCGCATCGACTACCCCAATTCCGCGCCGCGCGTGGTCAAGGTGGTAGCGCTCGACCCTGCGAGCGAGCTCCTGGTCAAGCAGGTGGCACGCCAGCACTGGCAGCGCGCCGATTTTTTCACCTCGCTGCGGCTCGATCACCCGACCGCCTCGCAACCCTGGTCCATGCAGGCCTGGCTCAGCGATCTCGCCGGCCGCACCAAGGCCTTGGTCGAGGAAGTCGCCTCGGCCGATCTCGTCGTAATGGTTGCGAGCGCCGGCGACGCAGCGGAGGCTGCCTCCGTGATCGGCGAGGCCTGCGCCGCGCGCAAGGTGATGACGACGGCGCTGATCACCGGCAGCAACCGCTGCTCGGACGAGGAGCTCTCGCGGACCCTGAGATCGGTGCGCCCCTATGCGTCCATGCTCGTGATCGCCAACGACGACGAGTATATCGAGGAGATGCTGGCGGCGTTGCGAGCCTGATCCCCCATGGCAGGCGCCGTTGCGTCGCGCCGACTAGCTGCCCTGCGTCACAAGTTGCCCCTCGACGTCATTCCGGGGCGCAGGAAAATCGGCCATGCCGATTTTCCACTACTTGCCCTGCTGCTGCGTGAAGAACTTCTCGCCGTAGGCGAAGCGGTTGGGTTTGAGAAAGAAACCGAGGATCACCGCCCCGTTTGGCGATCTTGCCTCATGTTGATTGCCCGCCGGCCGCCACACGAACTGACCCGGCCCGCAGACGCCTTCGTGGTCCTCGATCGTGCCTTCGAGCACATACGTCTGCTCGAGCGCGGTATGCTCGTGCAGCGGCACGACCGCGCCGGGATCGAGCTTGAACAGGGCAGTGGTGATGCCGCTGTCGTCGGAATAAAGCACCTTGATCGCAATGCCCGGGAACTTGGTCTTCTCCCACGGCATGCTGGCAGCATCGAGGTAGCGCGAGGCGAGCTCCGGGGCGTTCTCGGGCTTGATGTCGGGATGCACGACTTGGCGAGACGGCGCTGCCATGGGTTCTCCTTTGCGGCGTTACGACGGCTGCTCGGCTTGCTTGGGCACGCTGACGGTCACACGCGCCCGCTGGTAGCCGGCTGATACGGGAGCAGCTGTAGTGCACCAGCGAAGCATTATCCTCCCCCTAATGTCGCATTGGCAACTGTTGCCCATTTCATAGCGGTGATACGACGGTCGGCTGCGAAGGTATCATCACCGATTGCGCGGCGCTCCTTTTCCCGACATTCGACGGAGATATGGCGCCCGTCTTTTGTCCGGATACCTACATCAATCCGGCGGAGGTCGTTTGGGCTGTGGGGGTCTGGAACATTCTCATCCCAGATAATGGTAGCGCCCGCCCACAATGCACCTTCTTTGTTTAAAGTGATTTCGGGTGCGGAACGTCGCATCTGATAAAAAAAACCCCGCCGAACGGCGGGGCTCTTCCTTCCACACTGGGGGCGGGCTCAGAGGATTGCCTCGATTCCCTTGCGCTTGATGACATTCAAGAGCGCGAGCGCGGCGCCGGTCGGCCGCTTCGTGCCGCGCTCCAGCTTCGACACATAGTCGGCGGTCAGATTGAGATAATGCGCGAATACCGCCTGGCTCAGCTTCGCGCGTTCGCGCATGGCGCGGATTTGCATGGCGCTAATCGGCGGGAGCTTCGGGACGCCCGCAACGCCCAGATGGCGCAAGGTGATCTTGTCATGGCTCGCCCGGTCCAGGAGTCCAACCTTGCGCATATCGCTTGCGGTCTCCACAAGGGCTACCGCGAGCCGACTAGTTTTCTTTTTCTTCTTCGCCATAGTCCACCTCCTCAATCATGCCTGCCGCGAGCGCCTGGACCAGGGTGCGAGAATCCGCGGCGAGAAATCCCTGCGCGATCTCCCGCGCGCTCTCCAGTTCCGTCGCGCTCACGTTCGCGCGCGCGCTTTTCGCGAAACCGAACAGAAACACCGAGCGCGCCTTTGCGCGGTAGGCGATTAGCACCCGGAAACCGCCCGAACGCCCTTGACCCGGTCGCTTCAAGCCTACCTTGGGCACAGCAACATTCAGCACACGGTCCGCTATACCGAGTTGGCACCCGACCGGTTCAAGCATTTCTGGAAGGACTAGGAGCGAGGATAATTCGGAAATGTCTCATACCGGTTCCATATCAGATTGACTTTGCAATGTAAGGGAAGGATGTGATGGATTTGACGATTTTTGGGTTGCGTTCGATGTAGAGGACGGCCTGCTGGAGCTTCGCGCGCACTGCGTTCATGGACTTGAGGGCGAAGTTCTTGAAGATTTTCTCGCGGATTTCGTCCCACAGGTTCTCCTTCGGGTTCAACTCCGGCGAATAGGGCGGCAGGAACAGAAGCGAGATATTATCGGGAATCGCGAGAATGCCGCACTGATGGTTGGGGGCGCCGTCGAGAACCAACAGAATGTGCTGGGTGCGGAATTTCTTGGACAGAACGTCGAGGTAGATCTGAAAGCACCCGGTGTCCGAGGCCGGCATGATCAGATAGACACATCTTCCATCCTTGGGGCAGACCGCGCCATATAGGTAGATGTATTCGCGAATGAGTTGCGCGGCGACCTCGGGTCTGATGCCGGTCGGCGCCCAGCATGGCCGCGGGCGGTTCATGCGCCCAAAACGGGCTTCATCTGCGAACATCACGCGCAAACGACGGCCGCGCTTGGCCGCCACCCGTCTGGCTTTCCTCACAGCATCAGAAAAGCCGTTTTTTTAAAAGCGTTCTGCGCCGCGAGGTTGCGCTTGGGATGGAACGGGCGTGGCATCAGTTTGCGCCAGCCGTGCCGGACCAAAAGATTATAGACTGTGCTGTTGCTGGTTTCGTGGCCAATGGTCTTTTCATACGCCGCCTTGATGTCGTGGATGTTCAGCAGCTCCCCCGCTCCGGCCGCCTTGGCAAAGCGCGCCAGCAAGGCCTTCTCCTCCGCCAAGGTCATATTCTGGCGTTTGCGGCCGCCACTCGGCTTGGATTTGAGCGCTGCAAGCCCACCCCCGTCGTAGGCCATATGGGCACGGTTTACCGTGCTCAGCGACACGCCCATCGCCGCGGCAATGGAGGGCTGTGTCATTCCGCCTTCACGCAGCAGCACCATCTGAATGCGCTGACGCCGTGCCGGGTCGCCTTTCCAGTACAGCGCCGTCTTCAACCGTCGAACCTGGCTCTTGGTGCATTTGACCATCTGCTCGCTCCGAATCAGATGGCCCTAGCGAATCACACCTCACGGCCAAGCAGAATCCCCCCTCGGTCCACGACCAAAACCCGCGAAATCTTCGATTTAATCAGCTATGGAAGCGGTATCAGTTATAGTTTGAAAAAGTGGACAGGAGCAAAGGCCAACGCAATGGCTACGACCTGAAAACCTAGGGTGGCCGCAACCCGCATGATCCGTTCCCAATCTGCCGTAACCAAATACGCCACAACGAATGGTAGCTGTAAAACGATAAGAAGGTGAAAGATACGCGTTGCCGCTCCTTCGTCTGTACTGCCCGCCTCCCATCCAGTAGCGACAGCGATCAAGACCAAGATGAACGCCAGGGCCGACATAACGAGCGGGGCGATTGCACTAATGCGGTTGATTTTCTGACGGAGCATGAGACCCCCACATTCTATGCGGCGACTGCCATAAACCACCCAACGCCCGGAAGGCGGAAGGATTGAACGACCAGCAGATCGCTAGCTCACGGTTTGCACCCGATCAGGTCACTGGTGATACCCGTATAGACAAGCCGCGAGATACATCCCGAGCATCCCGAGAGTGAACCCGGCAGAGAACACGTTTAGCCCATGAAGCCGTGGCGTTCCTACCAGCCATGCTATGCCGTTCAGAAAAGCAAGAACGATAACGACGGCGATCCCATAACCGGTAAGCGTGCGCATTTGACAGTCCGCCTTCCTTCCCGAGAGAACAGGCGCCTTATTTTTGAGCTACGATCACCTGGACCGAGCTCACCTTGCCGCCCCTTCTCCAACCACAACGAACGGCGCCCACAGCGCCGGATAGGCGTTCAGCGGGTCGGTGGCGTCGTTCATGTAGGCGAGCATCGCCCGCCGCAGCGCCTCTGCGCGGCCTAGCTTGGGGTCACTTTGCAGGATGGCAAACGTGGTCGTGATGAGCGTCGTGGCAGCATCGGAAGCAACTGGCCAGTGCGACACTAGCAGCGCGCGAGCGCCGGCATAGAAAAAGGCGCGCGCCAGTCCCGATAGCGCCTCCGCGCCCGGCCTGTCACCGGCTGCGGTGTTGCATGCCGAAAGCACCACCCAATCGGCATTGAGCTTGAGCTGCGCGACCTCGCTTGCGGTGAGCAGCCCGTCGTCGAGCTCGCTCGGCTCCCTTGGGATCGTGAGCGCCAGCGCCGGCTCGCCGAGCCCCTTCACATCGCCGGCCAACAGCCCGTGGGTGGCAAAATAGACTACGCGGTAGTTGGCGAGCGCCGCGCGCTTCACGGTGGCCTCGCTCGCATCCTTTTGCAGATGGATGTCACTGCTGGGAGCTCCGAGCTTGGCGGCAACCGCTTCGAGCTCGTCGGCGGTGTCGAGCAGGGTCGGAAGCGCCTGGGCGAGCTTTTTCCGGTCGAGGCTCGAGCCCTGCCAGAATTCCGAATAGGCGCGGGTCATCGCGATGGCGCGGCTCTTCGTTGCGCCTCGCTCCGCCAATGTCCTTGCCCGCTCCGCCGGGTCGAATATCGGATCGCCGAAACCAATCATCGCTTTCGTGCCTTCGGCCTTGCGGCCGAACAACCGCAGCGCCCGCAAGCTGGCGACCGAAGGCACCACGCTCACCGCCTGGCGCTTGATCAGCCAAGCGGCGTCGCGGTAGCGCGCGATGTCCTTGACCTGCGTCACCGGCTGAGCCGGCTTCTCCGTCACCAGCAGATGGAAAGGAAGCGAGGTGAGCGGGCCCGAGGGCACCACGAGAAGATGCCGCTTGTTCTTGACGAGTGTTTCGACGGGACCGATGAGCGCGACGTAAAGCTCGTGCGCGAGATTAAGGTCGAACAGCACCGGCTTGCCGGCAAACTCCTGCAGCTTTTCGAGATCGAGGCCGTTGCGCAATGCGGCAACCTTCTCCGAGAGGTTGTCGGCCCCGATCGCAATTGTATGCCATTCGAAGCCGTCCCGCGTCAGCGCGAAGACGTAGCTCTCCTTGTTTCCGGTCAGGAAGAAAACCAGCGCCTCATCGGCGCCAAGCAATTGCTGCACGTCCTTGGCCTGGAGCGGCTTCGGGCTTGCGAGCGCCGCATACTCCGGGAACTCCCGTTCAAGCCGCCCCGTGTTGGCCACAAGCCTGCTCTCGGTCGCGGCAAGCTCTTTGCGCAGTGCTACCATCGCGGCGGGGTTCTGCTGGCCTTGCGGTTTTGCAAGGGCCGCAAGGAGCGCCTTGTCGCGATCGCGCCACAAGATGGACAGGTCCTGACGCTCGCGTACCAGTACTGCGAGTGCATCGGTGCCCGCGGCAAAGCGCAGGCCCATTTGCTGCACCGCGGCCGCGGCCGCGGACTGTTTTGCCCATTGCGCCATGATGAGAGCTTCACGCCCAAGTTCTGTCTCCGGCTCAAGCCGCTTCTGCGCCGCCACGGCAAGACTGGCGACATGACGAACAAAAAAGTCCGCGCGCTGCTCGACGAGACCGCCCCCTCCCTCCTTGTATTGCGCGCCGCTCGTCTCGGTGGCTGCGTGAGCTATGACGGCAGCCGTCGCTTTGCGCGAATAGGCAAGTGCGCTCTCGCTGTTACCGCTGCTGGCGAAGAGGATGGCCAGGTTGTTGAGGGTTCCGGCCACTTCTGGGTGGTCTGCGCCTAGTGCCTTCTCCTTGATCGCCAGCGCGCGCTGGTAGAGTGCCTCAGCCTCGGTGTACTTGTGTTGGTCGCTATATAGTTCAGCCAGGTTGTTGAGGGTTGAAGCCACTTCGGGGTGCTCTGCGCCGAGCGTCTTCTCGTAGATCGCCAACGCGCGCTTGTGGAGCACCTCGGCGTCGGCGTAGTTGCCTTGCGCTGCATACACGTTCGCCAGGTTGTCGAGGCTCGCGGCCACGGCAGGATGGTCTGCCCCAAGCGCCTTCTCCTTGATCGCCAACGCGCGCTTGTAGAGCGCTTCGGCGTCGGCGTGCTTGCCTTGGCTCTGATACACGCCGGCCAAGTTATTGAGGGTCTTGGCCACTTCGGGGTGGTCTGCGCCGAGCGCCTTCTCCTCGATCGCCAACGCGCGCTTGTGGAGCCCTTCGGCGTCGGCGTACTTGCCCTGATCCTCGTATACGAGGGCCAGGTTGCCAAGGGTTGCGGCCACTTCGGGGTGGTCTGCGCCGAGCGCTTTCTCCTCGATCGCCAACGCGCGCTTGTAGAGTTCCTCTGCATCGGCGTATCGGCCCTGCGCAGCGTACACTATGGCTAGGGCGCCGAGCGTTGCGGCCACGTCGGGGTGGCTAGCGCCGAGCGCCTTCTCCCTGATCGCCAGTGTGCGCTTGTAGAGCTCCTCGGCGTCGGCGTACCGGCCTTGGTCGTAGTTGAGCCAAGCAAGATTGCCCAATGACCAGGCGAAGTCGGGATGGTCGGGCCCTAGCGCCTTCTCCTTGATTGCCAGGACGCGCTTGAAAAGCCCCTCGGCGTCGGCGTATTTGCCTTGCGCCTCGTATAAGTTGGCCAGGCTGTTGAGTGACAAGGCCACATCGGGGTGGTCAGCGCCGAGCGCTTTCTCGCGGATCGCCAGCGCGCGCTTGTAGAGCGCCTCAGCGTCGGCGTATCTGCCTTGGTTCTTGTACCCGATGGCGAGGTTGTTGAGGGTCAGAGCCACATCGGGGTGGTTCGCGCCGAGTGCCTTCTCCTTGATCGCCAACGCGCGTTTGAAAAGCCCCTCGGCGTCGGCGTACTTGCCTTGCTTGTCGTACACGGCGGCCAGACCGATCAGAGAGTTGGCCACCTGCGCATGGTCTTTGCCGAGCGCCTTCTCGTAGATCGCTACGGCGCGCTTGAAAAGCCCCTCGGCGTCGGCGTACTTGCCTTGTTCCTTGTATACGCCGGCCAGATTGCTGAGACTCTGAGCCACATCCGGATTGCGCCCGCCGAGCGCCTTCTCGCGGATCGCCAAAGCGCGCTTGTGGAGCGATTCGGCGTCAGCGTACTTGCCTTGAACATCGTACAAGTTGGCTAGGTTATTGAGGGTCAGAGCCACACTGGGGTGGCCGGCGCCGAGCGCTTTCTCCTTGATCGTCAGTGCGCGCTTGTAGAGCCCTTCGGCGTCGGCGTATTTACCTTGCGCCCGATACACAACGGCCAGTTTGTTGAGCGCGGCTCCGTAATTGGCGTGATTGACGCCAAAGCGCGCCTGCACCGTGACTTCGAGCTTCTGCGCTTCCATAAGCGCCGCGGGATAATCGCCCGCAGCATAGAATTGATTGAATCGTTTCTCGATCGCATTGAGATCGTCCTGCTGCGCCGCGGCGGGCGCCATAGCGATGACCATGACGAAGATCGACCCCGGCAGGACGCCGAGCCAGCCCAGCATAATGGCGCTAGTTATGACTACGACAAAGCGCACAGTAAGACCCGTGCCAAAAGCATCCTCGCGCGGCACTTTGCCAGGCCGCCGAACGCACTGCATCCTACTCAAATTGGCAATTCGCCGTCAGGGGTCGCGCGACGAGGTTGGGAAGGCGTGCGACATATACGCGACCATACGCGCCTGCTAGGTTTAGCGTTCAACCAATCTGGACGATCTACATCACTACCGCTTTCGGGAACTCTGCCGCCAAATGATCCATGAAGACTCGGACCGATGGCAGAAGGCCCTGCCTATAGGGGATGAGAGCCGTGATTGTGGAATCGCCAGCAAGCCAGGTGGGCAGGACCCGCCGCAATGCTCCTGATCGAACGTCTTCGCGACAGACGTAGCCGGGTAGCGCGACAACACCGAGGCCGGCGATTGCCGCCTGTTTCAAGGTGATCATGTCGTCGCTCAGAAGCCGGGGCGTCAATCGCATGACCACTTCATCCTTCGGCTTGCTCTCATGACGAAGCCGCCAGACGGGAGCAACCCCCGTGCGCATCATGAACAGCGAAGGGTGCTTCTGAAGATCTGCGGGCGTTTGCGGCGCTTTGTTCGCATCGAAATACGCCGAGCCCGCGAATAGCAACCAGGGCGCTGGCGTTAGCGTCCGCTGCACTAGCGTCGAATCCGGGAGCGGGTCCGAATGGGCTCTAATCGCGACATCGTAATTCTCGCCGACAATGTCGACATTCTGGTCGGTCACATGCGCGACGACATTGACCTTGGGAAAGCGGACGAGAAAGTCCGCTATCATATCGCGCATCGCGAATTGCATGGTGGCCACGCCCGCGGTGCAGCGAACGGTACCGGTTGGTTCTTTCAGCCGATGGCGTATGGCTGTCTCAGCCACTTCGGCCTCGCCCAACATTACCACTGCGTGCCGATAGAATTCCTCGCCGGCGTCGGTCATCCCGAACCGCCGTGACGTGCGATTGAGCAGCCTCACCCCGAGGTTGGTTTCAAGCTGCTGGATGCGATGGCTCAGTGTCGCCCAGCTTCGACTGGCAGTACCACACCGACGATGCGAGCCGGCTCGGCCACGACATCGCCGTCCCGCGTGGCCGCGTGATTGGCGGCAGCTCTGCGGTGAACGCCGCGGTTGCCATGCGCGCGAGGCCATCTGACTTCACACGCTGGGCCAGGCGCGGAATCGAAGGTTGGTCCTGGGAAGAGGTGCTGGCCGCCTACAAGGTGATGGAGAATACCCCAACCGGTGAGGACGCCTGGCATGGCCGTGACGGCCCGTTCCCGATCCGCCAGCGCACTGCCGAAGAGAGCTCCCCTTCCGTCCGTGCTTTCGTGGCCTCCTCGGAGGCGGTCGGTCTGGCCCATGTCCCGCCAAAAGCACCATTCACGCCGTCCTTCATCGCCATGGCCTGGTCAAGCCGATCGGCCGCCCGTGCAACCGCGCAACCGGAACGCCTCTCTCAGACGGTACGGCTCCGAATGACCTGTGGTGCGCCGATTTCAAGGGCGAGTTCAAGCTCGGTAACGGTCGCTATTGCTATCCGCTCACCGTCACTGATCACGCTTCGCGCTTCCTCCTGCTGTGTGAAGCCCTCGAGTCCACCCGCGAATACCTCGCATTTACCGCCTTCCAGCAGCTGTTCGCCGAAGCGCGGCGCGCCCCAGCACGCAGCTGCAGTGCTGGTGCATGTCCGAGTGCGAGCTATTTGTATCATGTTTGCGAGTGGGGAATCGACCAGATCGGCGACATGTTGCGGCCGAAGCCACGGCTTGTCGTGAGCGAAGCGGCAGCACAAGCGGTGTGGCGGACCTTGTCATTTGTATTGACAACGTCCATACAATCACCAAATGTCGTTCTCGTTAGATTCAGTGAGTCCCGACCCATGCCCGCGCCTGCCCGACGTAAAGACGACGTGATCCAAATCCGCGCTTCCGCGGAGGCGAAAGCGATTCTCAACCGAGCCGCGGCCTTGCGCGGGCAAAAGCTGTCGGAATTCATGTTGGAAAGTGCCCGACGGCAAGCCGAGGAGACGATCCTCGACCAACGCACGTTCTTCCTCGACGACGACGCGCACGCACGCTTCCTCGCCCTGCTCGATTCACCGCCGAAGCCGTCCGCCAAGGTCCGCGCCCGGTTCAAACGCAAGGCGCCCTGGACGGCATGAGTGCTGCGCCCGCGCAGTTTCGCGCTCCGGAGCCGATCGGTCCCCGGCACGATGTCTCGCGATTTTCGAATGGCGTCCATCCCTCGCTTGACCAATGGCTGCGCCAACGGGCGCATTCAAGCGAAGGGTTCTCCGCGCGAACGTATGTGGTCTGTACAGGTGATGAGCCGGATCGCGTTGTCGGTTATTTCTCGATCTCCGCCGCCATAGAGCAGCGGAGTGCTTTGCCTTCGGCGAGAGTTCGGCGCGGCATGCCCGAGCAAGTGCCTCTGTTGTTGATCGGGCGCCTCGCGGGCGATGCGCAATACCGAGGCCGAGGCGTGGGGTCGGCGCTCTTGGTGGACGCTTTGAGACGGTGCCTTGTCGCATCCGAAATTGCCGGAGTGCGGGGAGTTGTTACCCATGCGATCGACGACGACGCCGTCGCGTTCTACGAGCGCCACGGTTTCATTCGCTCCTCGCTCGGGGAGCGCGTCATGCTGATGCCGATTGAAACCGTTCGATCCCTGGTCGGCAAATAACGATGGAACTGAACGAAGGGCGCCCCCTGATCAGAACGGGAGACGCAGCCCGCTGAACGGACGCAAAGCAAGCTCCAGGGGGTTGCGCGGTTGTCCGTGGCTGCGGATTGCTTGCTTCGTAGAGGCTTTTTTCGGTTTCTCAACTGCTGGCGTTTCCGTAGGCTCCGGCGCGAGGGCGGCAAATTCCGAGGCGACAGGGGAAACTGATTCTCTCGATGTCCCTTCGGTGGATGGCTGTTCTCCAGGGCGAACGGCATCCCGACGCATTGACGGTCCGTCACCTCTCGGAGGTTCTACCGCACGGGGCGAAGGAACGACCACGGAGGGAGCGGCTGGAAGAGCTATGTCCTCCACAACCCTTTGAGGAATCGCCTTGCTTACAGCGGCGTGGCCCGTCGCCACCGGCTCTACAAAGTAGTCATAGCCCGTTGCAAGGAGTGCGTAAGCCGCAAGACAGGTTCCAACCACTCTCAACGGAGACGACGAACGACGCTTTGAGCTAGTCAACTGCACTGCCCCCACCCCAAGATGTTCCACTTTTTGTCGTGGCAAGTGGCAAACCGGTTCAAATGCAGAATGAAAACGCCGGGCTGGGCGAAGGGCGCGGTGGCTGGACCGCATGCCGGGTCGTACCAAGCGGGCCCAATCCCAGTTCCGAACGACAGGCAGAACGGGTATCTTCGTCAGCGAGACGAAGGACAGGTGATCGAGTTGGTGCGGCGCGCCGTATCCGCGTGGTGGGCTTGGACACTTAAGAATTGGTTGCGGGGGCTCGCAACCAGCGTTACTTGCACCTGGACCATGCGGTCCTTTAAATGGGCAAAATACCGCCAGGCAAAGTGGCAAACACCACTGATGAACTCTCAGAAATCAACAGCTTAATAAGCAAGCTGGCGGGGCGTATGATGCCGCCCGGATCGCTAGGAGGCTCGGGTTCGTCGCACTGAGCGCTCGAACGGAGTGTTGCCGGACCCGCTGTTTTTCCGCTGTATTTTCAGCGGGCGGCGCTTGCGGAGGTGCCCGCCGCAGGTCGTCGCCGTCGGAGCCTACTGCGACCAACAGGCCCCGCTTTAAAGCCGCGCCAGGAGCTTGACCAGAACGAACCCAATTCCGAAGAGATCGCGTCGTCGTGGCCAATTGCGCGCAAGCATTTGTTGCCGGACCCGCTGTTTTTCCGCTGTATTTTCAGCGGGCGGCGCTTGCGGAGGTGCCCGCCGCAGGTCGTCGCGTCGCATGGCCCAAGCTACCGCGCGCATCCTCGACTCTACCTGCGCTGTCGAGCGGGGGCTTGGAGAATGAGCGGACTACTCCGCGTGCAACCTTTAGGAGAGGTCAATTAAGCCTGCAATCAAAATGAGATTTTTGGCAGAACGAACCCAATAGCTGCGGCCAGACATACTCGAACAGTTGCCGCGTGGTGGCCACCTCGAGCGCAATCAGCGCCTGGCGCACCCGCCGCTGATGCTGCTCGGGTTCGTCGCACTGAGCGCTCGAACGGAGTGTTGCCGGACCCGCTGTTTTTCCGCTGTATTTTCAGCGGGCGGCGCTTGCGGAGGTGCCCGCCGCAGGTCGTCGCCGTCGGAGCCTACTGCGACCAACAGGCCCCGCTTTAAAGCCGCGCCAGGAGCTTGACCAGAACGAACCCAATTCCGAAACATTCCGCGATAACGCGATCGACGAAACGGTCCTGCCGAGCTTGACGGTAGAGGACCTGAAGGATTTAGGCGTCGGTATTGTCGGACACCGCCGCAAGCTGCTCGACGCAATCGCTGCGCTACGCGCGAAAGTGCCGCCGGCGGCCGCTCTTCCGGCAATCGACAAAACCCCTGTTGATACCGCCGAGCGCCGCCAGGTCACAGTGATGTTCTCCGATCTAGTCGGCTCGACGGCACTCTCCACGCGCATGGACCCGGAAGACCTACGCGAGATCATTTCTGCCTATCAGCAATCCGTCGTCGAGACCGTGCACCGCTTCGACGGGTTCGTGGCGAGATACTGCGCGCATGTTGCCGGACCCGCTGTTTTTCCGCTGTATTTTCAGCGGGCGGCGCTTGCGGAGGTGCCCGCCGCAGGTCGTCGCGTCGCATGGCCCAAGCTACCGCGCGCATCCTCGACTCTACCTGCGCTGTCGAGCGGGGGCTTGGAGAATGAGCGGACTACTCCGCGTGCAACCTTTAGGAGAGGTCAATTAAGCCTGCAATCAAATGTGCGCACATGAAGGCGTTTTTTGAGCTGGCTAGCCCCCGAACCGCCACAAATCTCGACCGTTTCGCCAGGATCGTGCGGCCCCTGGAGACTGCCGGCATCGAGGTGACCAAGATGCTTGCCTCGGCAAGCGACCCATGACGACACTAACACAATAGTTGCCTGAACAGACTGCGAATAGAGATGGCGCAGGCCCGGTGCGATGCTTGCCACGCGTCCCCGTTCGGACACACTGGGAGGCTTTCAATGGTCAAGAAACACAAGCCCATGCGCCTGCATGCTGCGCCGGGACAAACGGGACAAGCGCTAAGGTGCGAGATGGTCCTCGACGAAGAGGGTCGGCCTTTCATCATCGTAGACGGCACGCCGATAGCCAAGCGCGGAGAGCCCAACTCGCCACAGGCGAGAACGTGGGTCTCGATTGAACCGGGCTGGAGGGTGCTCGATAGACCGGACGGGGCGCTTGTCATCGAGTTCAGCGGCGTTCGCGTGCACTGAGAGGAGCAGCCGCTATGCAACCAATCGAGAGCGGCGTCGAGCCGGTACCGGGAGGCGAGCCGCATCTAGCCCGCTTTCATCACCGCGCCAGTTTGTCCTAACAACCCGCCCTCGCGCGCACCGCGCCGGACGCGTCCGGCCAGTGGAGCCTGTCGGCACTGGTCCCCGCGGGCGCGCCCGGAAGCTACACGCTGCGTCTGACCGACCCGCTCGGTCGGCAATCCAGCACAAGCTTCCCAAGCATCAGCGTCTGAGCGGGAGGGCACACCCATGGATCCGACCTCAGTCTCCAACGCGCTGCAAAGCCAGAGCATAGCGGCGTTCGGCCTGGCGATGCCGATCCTCGCACCGGATTGGGTCGTCGCCGGCAGCGGCACACCCAGCGTCGACGACAGCACTCTGGCAAGGGCAACGCCGCATATTTTTGGCACCCGCTCCACACGGCTGAGGCACCAGAGCCGCACCGGCGGGCGCGGAGCGTAACCAGCCGAGTTGTGGCGGTTCCAATTGAGCGAGTTGCGTCAACTTGACTGCTAAATCCAAGTAACTGTTGAAAAGGAGCCCAGGACATGTCGCCACAAGACGAAATGTGGTTGAAATCGCTGTCCCGCCTCAATACCTCCCACGCAATGACCGCCGCTGCGTGGCGATCATGAACCACCCCGTTCTGGGCTAGTCTGTGTTCGACCCAAGGCGGACCTGACGCGTCGGCGCAGTCCGTCGGGCGAGTTGCGTGATTAAGCAGGAACGTACGTCAACCTGATCGTGTCATCGCTAATTATATCGCTGGCCACAAGGCGCAGCGGCGGCCGGGGGCCGGCGAAGAATGGCGTGCCGTGACCAAGCACGAAGGGGCGGAAGTAGAGTTGATACTCATCAATAAGACCAAGGTCGGTTAGGCTTCTTGCCAGGTCTGGTCCGGCAACTGCAATCTCCCCAACGAGCTGAGCCTTCAGCCCTCGCTAGGAGGCTCGGGTTCGTCGCACTGAGCGCTCGAACGGAGTGTTGCCGGACCCGCTGTTTTTCCGCTGTATTTTCAGCGGGCGGTCTCGTCGGTGTCATGTTAGCCGGATCGCACATATGCGTTGGCTTTGCGCCAAGCGTGCATGGTTCTTGTCATGACGCAGCTTCTCACCATCAAGAATCGAATCAGCTCAGTCATTATCGGGGGTGGGGGAATGGGGAGGTGGCTCCGGGATCACCTTTGGCAGGGTCCTTACCTCAGTCGAGCTTGATACCGACGGCGGTCACCACCGGTTCCCATTTGCCTGCACAGGGCTGATGTTCGCAGCCGCGCTTCGATGACACTGGTGGGTGGCGGCAAGCAACCCGCTGCGCTTGGTGGCATCTGCTATGATGCCGCCCGGATCGCTAGGAGGCTCGGGTTCGTCGCACGGAGCGCTCGAACGGAGTGTTGCCGGACCCGCTGTTTTTCCGCTGTATTTTCAGCGGGCGGCGCTTGCGGAGGTGCCCGCCGCAGGTCGTCGCCGTCGGAGCCTACTGCGACCAACAGGCCCCGCTTTAAAGCCGCGCCAGGAGCTTGACCAGAACGAACCCAATTCCGAATAGATGCACCTTCTCATCCAGGTGGCAGTCGAGGAATTCTCGAGCCAATCGGATTGCTTTGTCCTCGCGGCCGGCTTTCGGTAGGTGCAGAACGCTCCGCGTATGATATGCGAATAGCCACGCGACGAATTGGGAAAAGCGTTCTTCGCGCTCCAACGGCGGCCAGGCGTCTTCCGAGCCGGCATGGACTTTATAGAGAATTGAGTTGAAATGCCTGTCGCGAATGATCGGCCCAGCGAGACTAGGGATCTGTGTCGTATTACGTACTTCATCACCAACTATTTCTTGCAGTCGAGCGAGATCGACGTACAGCGTGCGCAAGCTCCAACCCCACTTGTCGATGGGCCATCCCGCGTGCGGCTCCTCTGCATCGCCGGCCTGGGCCACGAATTCTGTAGCGCGACCCAGGGGGTAATGACCCCCCTAACCCCCCTTCATCACCTTCAACAGCATCCTTGAGCGGGGTCGCAAGGTGTTGGCATAGCAACGCTTATTTTTCGCTATTTTTTTCGCTACTTTTCTTCGACCCACCGAACAGATTTGTCCAGATTCCGCGGGACCTTTCATAGTTTCGATCCTGTTGGCTTTGCTATTTTCGCTATTCTTCGGCCTGCTTGTCGCCGGCCACGCGTCTCCGGCGAGCTAGCCCCACCGTCCGTCCTTCATGGCCCGCCGCGCTCAAATACCGCGTGTCGCCTTTGGCCCGCAAAGACCTCATGATCGGAGGGAGTATGATGACACGCCGATGACAGCGTCCGACTTAAATCGGCCAAAAGCCAACCACCGCCACGCATACCGGTGCAGTTATGGCGTACGGCGCGCGTTACTTTATTCGAGCACGGAGAGTGATAGATTACTTTTCGAGCGCAGCTGGCCAGCCGACGCGGACGAACGGTAGGTTTCTTCTCAGCCAAATAGCGCGATCGGCTTGGCGGCGGAGTCCGGCAATTGAACCCATCCTCTCGATTTAGCGCAGATGAGGATAGTGATCTCCCGATCTTGTGGGAGGATGGCGAGCGCGTCTTCTGCAGAGCTTGGCGCGAGGCGGATGACGGCGCCCGGACCGCCGTGCTTGTCGTGGTTCCCGCCTCGAAGCATCCCACCCCGAGCTGCCTTGATCGCCTCGCTCACGAATATGGGTTGAAGGACGAGCTCGACAGCACGTGGGCGGTGCGACCATTGGAGCTCGTGCGCGAGCGCGGTCGGACCATGCTGGTGCTCGAGGATGCGGACGGCGACCCGCTCGACCGGCTGCTTGGCGCGCCCATGGACGTGGGGAGCTTCTTGCGCCTCGCAATCGCTATCGCCACGGCTATGAGCAAGCTTCACCAGCGCGGCCTCGTCCACAAGGACATCAAGCCGACCAATATCGTGGTCAACCGCGCGAACGCGCGCGTGCGGCTCACCGGGTTTGGCCTTGTTTCGCGCATGCCGCGCGAGCGCCAGGCGCCCGATCCGCCCGAGTTGATTGCGGGGACGCTCGCCTACATGGCGCCCGAACAGACCGGACGGATGAACCGCGTCGATCGATTCCCGCAGCGATCTCTACGCCCTTGGCGTAACGCTTTACGAAATGCTCACCGGCTCTTTGCCGTTTACGGCTGCCGATCCCATGGAGTTGGTCCACTGCCATATCGCCAGAAGGCCCGTGGCGCCCAACGAGCGGCTGGAGAATGTCCCGGCCCCAGTCTCGCAGATCATTATGAAGCTGCTCGCCAAGACGGCGGAGGAGCGTTACCAGACTGCCGTCGGCGTTGAGAGTGATCTTCGGCATTGTCTTGCCGAATGGGAGTGTCAAGGCCGCATCGACCCATTTGCGCTTGGCGTACACGACACGCCAGACCGGCTACTGATTCCTGAGAAACTGTATGGGCGAGCAGCCGAAACCCATGCGCTGCTCGCCTCCTTCGACCGCGTCGTAGCGAGTGGCATGCCGGAATTGGTGCTCGTCTCTGGTTATTCTGGAATCGGCAAGTCCTCTGTTGTCAATGAGCTGCACAACGTGCTCGGTCCGCCGCGTGGCCTTTTTGCCTCGGGCAAGTTCGACCAGTATAAGCGTGACATCCCTTATGCCAGTTTGGTGCAAGCGTTTCAGAGCCTTGTCCGTCCGCTTCTGAGTAAGAGCGAAGCCGAGTTGCGCATCTGGCGCGACGCCTTCCGTCAGGCGTTAGGCCCGAACGCACTGCTCATTGTGGACCTCGTCCCCGACCTGAAGCTCATCATAGGAGAACAGCCGCCGGTGCCTGTTCTTCCGCCACAGGACGCACAGCGCCGGTTCCAGCTGGTCTACCGACGATTCATCGGCGTATTCGCGCGACCGGAGCATCCGCTGGCTCTCTTCCTCGACGATTTGCAATGGCTCGATGCGGCAACGCTCGATGTGCTCGATGACCTGCTGACTCAGCCGGATATGCGGCACCTGATGCTGATTGGTGCTTACCGAGACAACGAAGTCGATTCCACCCATCCGCTGATGCGCAGGGTCGAAGCGATTCGCCGAGCTGGAGCGGCAGTGCAGGAGATCGTCCTTGCGCCGCTGGCCCGCGAGGACCTGGAACAGTTGATTGGGGATTCTCTTCGCTGCGAGCCGGAGAGAGTCACCTCTCTGGCGCGCCTGCTGCACGAGAAGACCGCGGGCAATCCATTCTTTGCCATTCAGTTCCTGTCCTCGCTTGCTGAAGACGGCTTACTCAACTTCGATTACCGCGAAGCTCGATGGTCTTGGGACCTCCAACGGATTCACGCCAAGGGGTACACCGACAACGTGGTGGACTTCATGGTCGGGAAGCTCAGCCGTCTGCCGAACGAAACCCAGAACGCATTGCAGCAGCTTGCCTGCCTCGGCAATAGCGCGGACTTTGCGCTACTCACGATGGTTTATGAGGATTCAGAAGAGGAAATGCACGGCGTCTTGCGCGAAGCGGTCCAGGCGGGCTCGTTCTCTCTGCCGATCATGCCTATCGATTTCTCCATGACCGTGTCCAGGAGGCAGCGTATTCGCTGATCCCGGAGGCATCGCGCGCCGCGGTCCATCTGCGCATAGGGCGCCTTCTCGTGTCGCACACCCCTCCAGAGAAGCGAGACGAGGCGATCTTCGAGATCGTCAATCAGCTCAACCGAGCCGCGACCTTGATCACTTCACAAGATGAACGTGAGCAACTGGCCGAGCTCAATCTAATTGCGGGCAAGCGCGCCAAGGCCTCCACCGCCTACACCTCAGCGCTCAACTATCTGACGGCTGGTGCAGCACTATTGGTGGGCGAATCTTGGGAGCGCCGACATGAGCTCATGTTCTCTCTGGAATTGCAGCGGGCGGAATGCGAGTTCTTGATTGGCCAATCCGCGGCCGCAGAAATCGGTTGGCTATGCTTTCATCCCGCGCCACGAGCACTCTCGAACTTGCAACCGTCACTTGTTTACGTGTGGACTCGTACACTATCGTGGATGAGATGGATCGCGCGGTGGCTGTCTGTCTTGATTACCTCCGACATCTGGGCATTGAATGGTCAGCCCACCCGACTGAAGAGGAAGGGTGGCGCGAATACGAGCGAATCTGGTCGCAGCTTGGAAGCCGTACGATCGAGCAGCTCATTGAGCTACCCTTGATGAGCGACCCAGTATCCCTCGCGACAATGGATGTTCTGACCAAGGTCTTTCCACCGGTATTGTTTACGGATGCGAACCTTCTTTCTCTAGCTATCTGCAGGGCGATCAATCTCAGCATCGAGGGGGGCAACAGCGACGCTTCATGTGTTGCCTATGTATGGTTTGGTCAAGTAGCAGGACCGCACTTCTCCAACTACAGGGCCGGATTTCAAATTGGGCGCCTCGGGCATGAACTAGTTGAAAAACGCGGCCTAAAGCGCTTCCAGGCCAGGACCTCTATGGTCTTCGGAAGTCACGTGATGCCATGGACAAAACATGTTCGGGCCGGCCGCGACCTGGTACATCGGACGTTCGCGGCCGCCAATGAGATCGGCGACCTCTGTTTTGCAGCGTACAGCTGCGTCAACCTGAACACAAACCTTCTAGCAGCGGGAGATCCGCTCGTGGAGGTGCAACGCGAAGCCGAGAGTGGCCTTGAGTTCGCGAAGAAGGCTCGATTTGGTCTCGTCATTGACCTCATCGCCGTGCAGTTAGCACTTATCCGGACCCTCCGTGGTTCGACAGAGAAATTCGGCTCATTTGACGATGGAAATTTTGAGGAAAGTCGGTTTGAGTGCCATTTGTCGAGTGACCCGGCACTGGCGCAACCCGAGTGCTTTTACTGGATCCGAAAGTTGCAAGCCCGGTTCCTTGCCGGGGATTATGCCTCCGCTCTCGATGCCTCAGAGAAAGCGAAACGACTAGTTTGGACAGCACCATCCAATTTCGAAATGGCGGAGTATCACTTGTACGATGGTTTGTGCCGCGCGGCATGCTGGGATTCGGCATCTTCTCCCGAGGTGAGACAACTGCATTTCGAGGGTTTGGCAGCCCGCCAAAAGCAACTCCAAATATGGGCGGAGAACTGCCCGGAGAATTTCGACAATCGCACAGCTCTCGTCGGTGCGGAGATCGCCCGCATCGAACGCCGCGAGCTCGATGCAGAGCGGCTCTACGAGCAGGCCATCCGCTCGGCACAAGCACACGGCTTTATCCACAATGAGGCACTCGCCAACGACCTTGCTGCGCGTTTCTATATGGCACGCGGCTTCGAGAAGATCGCACATACGTATTTGCAGGACGCCCGCGACTGCTATCTGCAATGGGGAGCCGATGGCAAGGTACGGCAACTCGACAACCTTTACCCGCACATCAGACACGAAAAGCTGCCGTCCGATGCGACAAGTACAATTCTGACATCGATCGAACACCTAGACATCGCGAGGGTAATAAACGTGTCGCAGGCGGTATCGGGCGAGATCGTCTTGGAAAAACTGATCGACACCGTCATGCGCGCCGCAATCGAACACGCTGGTGCCGAGCGGGGCCTTTTGATTCTTTCGCAAGGTGACCAGTACGGATCGCGGCGGAAGCCACGACAGGCATTGATGGTGGCAGTCGGTCCGCGGCAAACGAGCGTGACCGCCGTGGATCTCCATGTCGGTGCTGCATTACGTCGTCCGGACGAAGGAGAGCGTTCTTCTGCACGATGCGTCAGGGGAGAAGCAGTTTTCCGCCGATGACTACATTCGTCGGCATCACGCACGTTCAATTCTCTGCCTGCCCTTGCTCAAGGAAGCCAGACTGGTTGGAGTGCTTTACCTCGAGAACAACCTGGCCATAAGCGTCTTCACGCCCAATGCATCGTCGTGCTCAAACTCTTGGCGTCCGAGGCGGCGATCTCATTGGAGAACATACGTCTCTATGATGATCTACAGGACCGGGAAGCGAAGATAAGACGGTTAGTCGAACTCGAACATCATAGGGATCTTCATGTGGCATGCTGACGGTCGGATCATTGATGCCAACGAAGCTTATCTGCGCATCATAGGGTATGACCGCGGCGATCTCATCGCTGGCCGTTTGAACTGGCGGGATTTGACACCTCCCGAATGGCGCAGTGCCGACGATCACCGGGTAGAACAGCTAGAGATGACTGGAACTGCTCAACCGTATGAGAAAGAATATTTCCGGAAAGATGGCAGCCACGCGCCGGTCCTGGTCGGTGCTACCGTCTTCGAGGAGAGGTCACATGAGGGCGTCGGTTTTGTGCTCGACCTGACCGATCGGAAGAGAGCCGAGCGGGCATACACACAGGTACAGACGGAACTCGCACACGCGAACCGCGTCGCAACGATGGGGCACCTAACGGCTTCGATTGCCCATGAAATCAATCAGCCGATTGGAGCGGCAATCACTTACGCCAACGCCGGTTTGAATTGGCTCGGTCGCCAGTCGCCAAATCTGGAGGAAGCCCGGCGGGCCTTCGGCCTAATCGTGGAGGCCGGCATTCGAGCCGGCGAGGTCATCGACCGCATACGCGCCCTCGTCAAAAAGGCGCCTCCACGGAAAGATAAAGTCGAGATCAACGAAGCCGTACTACAAGTCATAGCATTGACCCGGAACGAAATGGTGAAGAACGCCATTTCGGTGGAGATGCAGCTGGCGGAGAGCCTGCCAGCCGTCCAGGGCGATCGGGTGCAACTGCAACAAGTGATTCTCAATTTGTTGATCAACGCCATCGAGGCGATGAGCGGAATCGGCGAGGGCCCGAGAATTGCTGATCGGCACCCGGAAGAAGCGAATCGGAAGGCGTGCTTGTCGCCGTGCGCAATTCGGGTCCAGGCTGGCCCCGAGAGCGCCGACCGTTTGTTCGAGTCCTTCTACACGACCAAGCCCGGCGGCTTGGGAATGGGGCTGTCGATCTGCCGTTCGATTATCGAAGCTCATCAGGGACGATTGTGGGCGAGCGCAAACGCGCCCCGTGGCGCCATATTTGAATTCACGCTACCCGCCCACGCAGATATTTCATCTTGATTGGGCAACTCCGCGCTGCAAACAGCGAGCATTACGCCCAGGAACTCAGAGAGGCGCCGAATTCCACTCAGGTCAAACCCCGAACCCACCTTCTGAGCTCTTATGTCAGCTTTCACCGGCTGCGGATTTGGTCGCGCGTGCGTGAGGATGCCGACGCCATCTTCCATCAAACCATCACACCATTTCGCTCTTGCCAGTCGTACCGAAACCCGTGCGCTCCGAGTGCGTCAAACATGCCAATCGACCTGGCAGGCTTAAGTCGACCCAAACCCAAACTCTGAACACCACATCACCATCGCACCCTCCAGAGCAGCAGCGACAGCGCGCTTCGCTGGTTTGTTGGTTTTACTTTGAAGGGCGATCATTGCATGGAGAACGGGCTTCGGCCTGATACGAAGAAACCAAGAAAAGGCCGATGCCCCCTGACAGCCAAATCTCAGTCCGGTCCTCATTCAAGAGCGGTCATAACACAACGCGTCCGCACTTCACATTAGGCCGAGCCACCCACGGAGGGTAATCCGACCGCCGACCGCCGGTCGATGTGGCCTCAATCACGTTACCGGGGTCGCCAGCGAGTATATCTTCAGGCGATGAGGTCCCCCACATCTTTACACGAAGGGTCGGGTGTACAGCCAAAAGAAATTTTGATCACGGGTCAAAAAGACTTTTTGGGGCCCGATCCCGCCGAAGCCACGGGCTTACCGGCCGAAATCGCGCTCGCCTTCAAAGACACTTATCGGATGCTCAACCAACGCATCGGTATTTTCACGTCGCTGCCGCTGCGGTCGCTCGACCGGTTGAGCTTGCAAAATAAACTAAAGGAAATCGGCCGAATGGAAGGCGCGACGGGGAAAGCAGTCGAACCGACGTGAAGCTTTCACTCACGCAGCGCGGCTGGTTTGGCTAGCAGCATCCCGGTTTGCTCGTGTCCAGGGAACGGCCTTTTTTCCTTTGAAGCAAATCACCCGCCCACCTCCTCCAGCTCGCGGACATCTCGGGGAACCGCAAGCAACCGTTCGACTTCATCGCGATCACGGGTGTAGATGCGAAATACATCTCGGATGGTGAGATCATGATCGGGTCTCTCGACTACCCGGATCCGATCTCCGGCCCCCACATCACCCTCGACGACTATTCGGAAGTAAGGCCCCGGTCGCAACGCCTCGGTGAAGCGGCGCGGAAACATCTTGTCGTTCATCCGAACTCCAAGCCGCCAGCAAGGTATGCGCGGCTCGGAAACCTCAAGAACAATGGTTCCGACCTGCCAACGCTCTCCGACGAGCGCATCGTTCACCTCAATCCCTTCCGTCGTAAGATTCTCGCCAAACTCACCGTATGCAAGCGATCGGCCGATCTCCTGTTCCCACCACCGTGCGTCTTCAACGGCGTATGCGTAGACCACTTTATCGGGTCCCCCGTGTGCCTTGCGATCCGCCTGGTCGTCTCCGGCAAGATTTACACCTCGGGCTGCGATCCGACCGGCGACAGGTGATTTCCAGATAGCACTCTTGGCAGGGCGACCGCTGTATTCGAACTCCCGACGGTACCGACGTTGACCGAGAGAACCTTTCCTCCGGTAGTCGCCATTGGCTTCCCTCCTTCCCGTTTTACTTCTGCGCCTTCCGTGAACTCCCGCAGCAGCACCGAAATCTCGTCGGCCTTGGTATCAAGGGCGAAGTGCCCTGGGTCAAGGACATAGACCCCCGCCTTCGGCCGTCCTTGGCGGTAACGTTCCGGCTCGCTGATATCGAACGAGGGATCATGCTTGCCCCAGAGGACGACACAGGAGTACGCCGTAGGCCTCGCAGTT
>CAWJDY010000013.1:0-152989 GCA_963841705.1 uncultured Alphaproteobacteria bacterium | reverse complement strand
CGCTACCTCTACGGACCGGAGGCGCGGGTCTTGCTCACCGATAACGAGACCCACGGCGAGCGTGCCTACGGACCCGGTAACGCCAGCCGCAAGCCGTACACCAAGGACGCGTTCCACCGCGCGATCTGCAAGCGCGACCCGACGGCGGTGCGGCCCGACGGCTGCGGCACCAAGGCGGCGCTGCACTACCAGTACGTCGTGCCGGCGGGCGGCTCGGTCACGCTGCCCCTGCGGTTCACCGACAGGCCGACGGCCGACCCGCTCATCGCGGTCGACACGATCGTCGCCGCGCGCAAAGTCGAGGCCGATGCGTTCTACGCCGGGCTGGCCCCGCCAGAGGCCACCGCCGACGAGCGGCTCGTGCAGCGCCGCGCGCTGGCGGGGCTCCTGTGGAGCAAGCAGAGCTACCTGTTCGACGTGGCGCGCTGGCTCGATGGCGACGATCTGACGAAGCCGCCGCCGGCGTCGCGCGGCAGGATCCGTAACGGCCGCTGGCGCCACCTGAACTCGATGCGCGTGATGGCGATCCCCGACAAGTGGGAGTACCCGTGGTTTGCCGCATGGGACCTCGCGTTCCAGTGCGTGCCGTTCGCGCTGGTCGATGCGGAATTCGCCAAGGATCAGCTCTGGATGCTTCTGTTTGAGCAGTTCCAGCACCCGAACGGGCAGTTGCCGGCGTACGAGTGGGAGTTCGGCGATTTGAACCCGCCGGTCCACGCGTGGGCGGTGTTGCGGGTCTACGATATGGATCGGATCCGCAACGGCCACGCCCACCGCGAGTGGCTCGAGCGCTGCTTCCACAAGCTCCTGATCAACTTCGCGAGCTGGGTCAACAAGGTCGACCACGACGGCAACAACGTGTTCGAGGGCGGCTTCCTCGGCCTCGACAACATCACGGTGATCGAGCGTAGCGAGCCGGGCCCGGCGGGCGCAGTGCTCGAGCAGTCCGACGCGACCGGCTGGATGGGGATGTTCTGCCTCAACCTGATGCGGATCGCGCTTGAGCTTGCGCGCGACAACCCGGTCTACGAGGGGTTGGCAACGAAATTCTTCCAGCACTACGTCTACGTGGCGTACGCGATGAAGCACATGGGCGGTCGCGACGTGACGCTGTTCGACAGCGAGGATGGGTTCTTCTATGACGTGTTGCGGTATGCCGACGGTACCTCGCAGAAGTTCCGGGTTCGCTCGCTGGTCGGTCTGATCCCGCTGTTCGCGGTCGAGCGCCTCGAGAGCGAGTGGATTGAGCCGTTCAAAGAGTTCACGGCTAACCTCAACTGGTTCCTCAAGAACCGCCGCCACCTGGTGGACACGGTGATCCATCCGCTCGAGCGGCCCGACGGCAAGACGACCTACCTGCTCACGATCCTCGACATCGCGCAGTTGCGCCGGCTGCTTGGCCACGTCCACGATGAGCGCGAGTTTCTGTCGCGCTACGGCATCCGCTCACTGTCGAAGGTGCATGAAGCTGAGCCGTTCGAGTGGAGCGGGCGCCGGGTGGCGTACGAACCTGCCGAATCTGGCGAGAAGCTCAAGGGCGGCAACTCGAACTGGCGCGGGCCGATCTGGTTTCCTACGACGTTCCTTATCATCGAGTCGCTGCGCAAGCTCGGCACCGCGTTTGGAAACGGCTACCTCATCGAGACGCCGGGCTCAGGCGCTCAGCCGATCACGCTCCAGGCGATTGCGCGCGACATCGCCCGCCGGATGATAGATATCTTTCTGCCCGACAAATACGGGCGACGGCCGGTGTACGGCGGTACGGCGAAGTTCGCCGATGATCCCACTTGGCGCGACCACCTGCTGTTTTACGAGTATTTCCACGGCGACAATGGTGCCGGCATCGGCGCAAGCCACCATACCGGGTGGACCGCACTGGTTGCCAACCTGATCGACGAGTGGCGTTGAGGTCGGTGACGGAACCAGCCGTGAAACGGGACGGCGGAGATCATGCCGGTGGCGACGTGGGCATAGCGCGCGGTGGTTTCCAATTTCTCGTGACCGAGTAGCAGTCTGAGGATGTGGCCTTTTTGCGTACCCGCACAGAGCTTGCGCGCGTTCATGGCTTCCCGAAGGCGCTCGACCTTACGGTGCCGCTGATCATGCAAATGGCGGCTGACGAGGTGATCGAGTAGCGAAGTTTTATCCACGCCACTTTGCTGCACCTGCTCAGGTCTCCTCCTCACCTGGATCGTCCCGGAAAACATTTTTTTCTTGAGGGCGGCGCGATGAATTTCATCGAGAAAAGTGCAATCACTACAAAGGCATACTGGCTTCGAGTGTACCGAAGTTGTCCCAACTTCGCCCAGTGATCGTGCGGTGGTCCACCCTGTTTCGTTCCCGATTGGGTGCGTGATGATTCGGTCCTTGACCGGCTGCCAGTTTCTTCGGGAGTTGCCCAAGACTTCTCCTCGCACTTTTCTCGATCAATGCATGCGTCCTAACTGTCGTATGTGCTCAAACAACCAATCGCGACATCGCTGCCCTTCTTCTTCGGCTTTTTCGTAAAGCTCTTGCCTTCTGCTCTTTGTCATGGGATGCGCCACATCAAACAAAAAAAGCCCCGACCGAGCGCCGGGGCTTCAAGGGGGATTGGTCAGTCACTCAGTCGGTCTAAGCCGACACCCAACCCTCGCACAAAAGCTCCGTCGTCAGCAACCCTGCCAACGCAAGGCGGTGTCCACAATCAACCGACGTGCGGAACCCGTTCTTGGGCTTTCACTTCCGCCGCTGTGGCAGGTTGCGCCGGAAGTTGGAGCACCGTTGCTTCCTGACCCTCCAACAGGTGATTCAGCAGCACCATCTTCCCATCGGGAAATTCTAACGCATCATGGTGCGTCCATGCGATGTCCTTATTCACTTGCCGGAAGATTGCCGTGGTGTGGTTGAACACCTTGGGCTTCCAGCCGAGCAACCCGGCACGCCCGTAGCACGTTACCGAGTTGGCGAAGGCAAGTTCTGTTCCCGGAAGCACGCAAACCGCCGTTTTGCAATCGTCGGGGGAAGCAAAGCCTCGGGTGCCAAGATTGAACCGCTGGATTCTCAGTTTCTGGCCCACTTTAGCCGGACGTGACTGTACGTATTCTAGGCTATAATCGCACATGCTGAGGCACTCCTCTGTTGTCTCAGCCCCACCGGCATAGCAAGAATTGCGCGAGGAGCCTCGTGGTTCCCTCGCACCGGCTCCGGCTGAGGTTAGTGGCACCTTCTGCGGTGTGCGGGTCCCTCGAACGCTATTCCCGCGAGATATGGTCGCAGCAGCACATCCCTGCATTGCACGACATCGAGCAAGTCTTTACCCCAGAGATTAACCGCTGGATACCTTGCACGCATGTAGGACCGTATGCTTGACGAGCCGCAAACGGCCTATGTCGGTCTGGTCATTCTAGGGGTGCTGTGCGTAGCGGTCCTGTTCGTCGCGGCGAAATCACCTTAGGGCCCGCCTAAAAACTCTTGCCAAAAAATCCCGTTTGCGCTGATTCCGACTACTTCAGAACTGTTGGACACCTGAAGCCTAGGAGTCACGGTACGTAGCGACGGACTCCTGTGTCATCCAAGACGAACATCGGCGAGTAGGTATTTTGTTCGAAGTCCGTCAAAACTACCATGGTCCGATTATCAAGAATGTTCCAAGTTTCGTTCTGGCGCACTGCGACGACCATATGCGTCTCAGAACGGCGCTGAATGTCTACAATCACAAGTCTAATGTCATCTGCAATAACTCCAGCTTCCAGAATAGCAAAGTATTTTGCGATGGAATAGGCTTTGCAGTCCCCGACACGTATGGCAATTGCGTCCAATGCACTCACCCAATCACCGGGTGTTGCTTTAATCATAAGGTTGATTGCTCCATTTAGGTGGCCGAGCATAGCCTTGCCTCGGTGCTGCCGCGCTTTCTCAATGGCCTTCGTCAGTTGAAATACAACTGCGCAATCCTCCCTCTTCTGGCTCAAGGCAAGCAACAAAATGACTATCGTCCTGAAAAATTTTACTACTCACCACCTGCCAGATATCAACCAGAGGACCATCCTCCAACGGAACTTTGTCGATTCCAAATGGCTCGCGAGGCAAGGCTTTCAGCCCGGACAGTCCTATTAAAATCGCAAGCAATGATACGAATACTCTCGGAATCATGAGTGAAACGTATGCCAAATTCAATGCGCCCGAGTGACGTAAGAACGCGCGACAAGGCTCACGGTTCCCTCCCGACCGGCTCTAGTGGGGGCTACATGCGCTCTTCCGGTCCGCGAGTGTCAGTCGAACGCCATCCCAGCGCGTAACGTCACAGCAGCACATCCCTGCATTGAGCGATTAAGGAAACCGCTCTGACGGACAACGGACCTTGCCGCTGGCAAAACCAGCGATGCTTTCGACAATATATCGAAGAAGATGGCGTGGACGAACCTCCCGAAAATCTAGGGAACGTCTTCCGCGTTACCGCCCCGACACCGATGGCCCAGCCTGCCAAGCTTCCAAGACCAGGTTCGATCAGAGACCCGGCAGCGACGCCAACAATTTGCGGCCGCATTGCCCCTACCACCCTTACCGCAACGTTCGCGAAGACCGGGCCGATGGTCCGCTCAATGGTAGGCCGTACGCCCGTAGCCACTAGGGCCGAAACTGTAGCGGCCCCCGTTCCTTTGAAGGCGGCTCGAAATGCTTCGTCATTGACTGCGTATCGTGGTGCTTTCCACTGCTGTGCATCCCATCCGAGCGAAACACCCAGCTTGGCGAGCGGATCAAGAGCTTCGAGATGCCGGGTGTGACGACGCAGAAAATCCTGGACTCGATCGTCGATCGTCGTGAGGACGGCGAGATATCTTAGATGGGCATCGGCAAGAATTTGCGAAATCCCCGCTTCAATGACGGGATTTCGCAGCTCCGGCCTGAGAACGAACCACTGATAGTTTCGTATGAGGTAGGATTCCACTTCGTTGCGGCTGGCCTCAAAGATCCCTTGGACATTGTTGGGCCCTATCGCTTTCAAGCCTCCAAGGGATGCTTCCTTCAGGACGGCCCAGGATCGACCCCACTCGAAGTACCAATCCGCATAGCGGCTGATCGAAGCTTGACGGTCCCCAAACGCGTCTGCAAGGAGTGTCTCGAATTCGACCCAAGGTGTGGTCTTTTATTTTCTGCCGCTCATTATCGAGGAAGAGCAGGGTTTCATTGACGAAACGATTGATCTCGCCCTCGTCGGTCAACAGCAGACGCAAACTGCCGTCTACTTCTCGATAATAGAGAGTGATCGGTCTCTTGAAATTCGCGGTCACACCGGTGCGTACGACGCTGTCGTCACGGTGCACGGCAGCGCGATGAAGCATCCGCTGCTCGCTTGAGTTGATCAATCCGGGCGCCACCCAGGCGACGACGAGCCCAATCAGTACGAACGCGGCAGCCGTAGACAAGGAGACCGCCAGTTTCGGACGATAGCGACGGTAAGACAAATTGCGCCAACGCGGCGATATCGCGCAAGACAAAACCGCGGATGACTGCTCGCTCCTCGCCGAACGATTTGGTGCGGTGTTGGTAGAGCCAAGATCAACGTTCTGATCTCGCACCTCAAGCGGCTTCGAAATTGACTGCTGCGGCGCCATGTTTTTCTCCATCGCGATTCCTGTACGATCGAGAGCGGCAAGTCTGACTGCGTACGTGATTCCGGGTCCGCATACAATTGAGGCGCGACACAGAACGCGCCGCGATCCACCGCGGTGATAGACCGGCCCTACGGCAGAAAAATACCTTTTGCTATCCCGCTGAGTTGCCGACGTTTCGGTGAACCGACTACCGCATCTCGCCCTCAGCCGCCCCCTCACGCCCCGGTCGCGAATACCTTGTCCGTGCCAAGTAATTCTTCTCGTCAAGATATCCGTCCGAGGTGCACGTGACGCGGTCAAGCTTGAGCTCCGGATCTTCGAGCGCCTTCTGCGCGGCAGTATGCAGCAGCTTGTCGAGCACGTCGGCGGGAGTCCCCTTGGGCGCCACCGGTCCGGACCACGATGTCTATGCGAACGGGATGCCCGGCTCTCGGATGGTGGGCATGTCCGGCAGAGCCGGCGAGCGCCTGCACCCCAGACGCCGAGCGCGCGCACCTTGTCACGCCGCCGGTGGATTGAAGCCCGGCTCGCGTTGCTTCATGCTTGTTACCGGGAGAAGGGAGGCGTGCCGGGATGAGCATCCGCGACGTCGCCGACGATGATCGCAATTCGATCAAAAACGAGGTCGTCGGCATGGTCGACGATCGGAAGTTCGCGGCGGTGGCAAGCCATCTACGACGGTTCGAGTTCTGGGATGCTTCAGGCAGGAGGAAGCCGCTGTGGGAGCACCAGAGGGGCGCAATCGAAACGGCCGTCGCCTATCTAATCGCCGACCCTCATCTTCCAGAACGGAAAACGCTTCGGGAGGCCGCGTTGCTGAAGCTGCCAACCGGCACGGGCAAGTCGGGAATTGTTGCCGTCCTGTCACGGTGCCTGCCGCAGGTCCGACGCACGCTGGTGCTCACGCCGCGGCAGACCCTCGTAGCCCAGATGAAGGACGACGTCCGCTTCCGGTTCTGGAAGCACTTGGGTTACGACGTCACTGACAACACCACATTCACCGCGGACGCGGCCACGGCCGGCGCCGAACTCGGCGATGTCTACGTCGAGACCCTGCTTCCGAGCACCATCGGTCTTATCCTCCAGCACGCTCCGGCCGCCAGACGCACGGTGCTGGTGGGCACCTATCAGGCGCTCGACATGATCCGTCGCCAATCGAAGGACACACGCACGAAGTCGGCGGCCGACCGCAAGGCGGCCGAAGATGCGCTCGGTCTCCTTGCCTCCTTCGATCTGGTCCTAGTGGACGAAGGTCAGGACTTAGGGGAATTGATCGGCCGACCTGCCCTTGAGCGACTTATCGGGCTCACAGCAAAGGCTGCGAACAACCCAGATGACATTGAGGCGAACGACGCGCGTGAGCTTTGGAAGTTGCTGGGCACGATCGTGAAATTGAAAGCCGTCGGACTCACAGTCGCCCCGCCCGAGTTGGGCAAGCCAAGGCTTGCGATCGCTTCGCAGCCTACTCAGGCCAAAAAGACAGGAACTAGTGGGGGCGATAACGAGCAGCGGTAGCGGTCATATTTAGCGACACGCGTTCCGGGGCCATCAAATTCCATGTCAGCCACGAACCCCGGCACTGTCGTCTTGGCGGCTGGCGGCTGACCGGGCCTCTTCGCGTTCATCTATTCGCGGGCGACCCGCGGCAGCGGCACGACGTTCTCGCCCCCAACCGGGCTCGCCGTGTCGAGGAGGACGCGGCGCGAGATCGCGTCCGAAAAATCCAGAATGAACTTGCCGTAGTGGGCTTCGATCTCTCGCACACTGGTATCGTGCTGTTGAGCTACAACAGCGACGGGAACACCACCGAGCAAGGCGCGCACGACCGATGAATGCCGCAGCGCGTAACTGGTGATCTGATCTGGATCGAGCCCGACTCGCTCAACCGCACGACGGAATAGATCGCGGTGGTCGCTGGTGTTTGTGGCCTGCCATGCGCTGCCATCCCGTTTGAGCAACAGCGGCGCATCACCGGGCCGGTCGCTCGTGGCCTTCTTCAGCGCAGCAGCCAGCGCCGGGGTGATCGGCACCGGCCGATGGGTGATCTTCTTCTGCGCGCCCTTGAAGGAGGACGGCATCATCAGGCGAGGGTCTGGCCGATCGGCCTGCAAGTCACCGCACGTCAACCGTGCCGCTTGCGACAACCGCGCCCCGGTCACCGCGAGCGTCTCGACCAGAAGCCCGAAAGGCCCGTCAATCTCTTGCGCCGCCCGCACGATGCTGAGCACATCTGCATCCGGCAAAACGATCCGCCGCGCTTTGTTGGAGCCCGGTAGGCCACGAAGACCAAGCCTGAAAACGTGGCGATTGGTGATCCGGTGATCGAGCGTTGCGGCCAGCTCCAACGCCGCCCGCAGCCCTGTGCGTGTTCTATTGACGCTGGATGCCTCCATCTTGTCGATCAGCCCGTCGCGCCACGTTTTGAGATCGCGCGCCGTGAGCATCCCAACCGGTTTGCCGGCGAGTGCTCCCGTCAGATGTTTCTCTACGCGGGTCGCATTGCCCAAATGCCCACCACGGCTCGTGAGATCTCGTTTGTAAGCGGCCACTGCATCGGCCACCGTCATCGGCTTGTCGCCGTGATGGGCGTCGGCCTTGCCCCGGGCAAGGGCCTTCGCCGCGTCGCAAGCCTCGTGAAACGTGAGCACGTGGGTTGCGTCGGCATCCTCAAAGTCATCAGCGACCGCGAAGCCTTTTGTCCAGTAACCCCCGTGCCCGTTTGACGCTTTGGCGATCCAGGTCCCGTTTCCCTTGTTTCTGCGGTAGAGTAGGTGAATACCGCGGGCAAGGGCAGGTCCGGTGAAGGGCTTCTTCTGGACTTGCAGGTGTAGTCGTGCGGTGCGGCTTTCTAGCTTTGCATCTCGGATCTTGCGTGCCATATGGTGTCCCAGGAACTGTCGCCAACACGGGTGTGGAAGCCAGTGGAAGCCCGCGCAAGCATGTGGACACAAAATGCCTGAGATCAAGGGGTTAGTGCAAGGTCCGTGGAAGCCCATGGAAGGCCATGGAAGCTTAAGAAGCCCTATCGCGGCGGCGGCCCCACCGTGACGGCGCTGCTCGCGGGGGAGATTCCGCTCGCCTTTGAGACCATGCTATCGTTGCAGCCCCATGTCCGTGCCGGCACGCTGCGGGCGCTGGCGATCACGAGCGCGCAACGCAGCGCTGCGATGCCTGACATTCCGACCACCGCGGAAGCCGGTTTTCCGCAGCTGACCGCCGAAAATTCATATGCGCTGTTTGCCCCGGCGCGCACGCCGGCGACGATCGTGGAGCAACTGCACGCCGCGACGGTCGCGGCGCTCGCGTTGCCCGACGTCCGCGACCGGCTGCGCGAGCAGGGCGCCGAAGTGGTCGGCAACAGCTCTGCCGAGCTCGCCGCTTACGTCGCGGCCGAAATCCCGAAATGGGCCGCGTTGGCGCGCGAAGCCGGGGTAAAGCCCGAATAAGTCCGGAGGCAATGCGCAATGAGCGACGTCATCATTCGTGACAAGACTGAGTATCACGCACGCACGACCGAGCAGATGGAGCGTCATCTCGCGGTGCCGCCCTGGTCGGTCCGGCAGAAGATTGCGCTCAGCTGCCGGATTCTCGCGGCCGAGGGCCACGAGTCCGCGCTCGCCGGCCAGATCACCGCGCGCGGCGAACGGCCCGGCACTTACTGGATGCTGAGCTTCGGGCTCGGCTTCGACGAGGCACGCGCAAGCAACATCGTGCTGGTCGATGACGATCTCAATCTGCTTGAGGGCGACGGCATGGTGAATCCGTCGAACCGCTTCCACTTGTGGATCTATCGCCATCGACCCAACGTCAACGCGATTGTGCACACCCATCCGCCTTACTGCTCGGCGCTGTCGGTGACTGGTCAGCCGCTCATCGCTGC
Source organism: uncultured Alphaproteobacteria bacterium (assembly GCA_963841705.1). GTDB lineage: Bacteria > Pseudomonadota > Alphaproteobacteria > Rhizobiales > Xanthobacteraceae > VAZQ01. The sequence continues at coordinate 143,512 of CAWJDY010000013.1, read as the reverse complement.
TCACATGGATACGGCGATGTTCTATGACGATTGCGCCTACCTCGGGGAGTGGCCGGGACCACCGATCGGCGACGAGGAAGGCCGGATCATCCACGAGGCGTTAGGCAACAAGCGCGCCATCTTGCTAGCCCATCACGGCCAACTGGTCGCGACATCAACCATCGAGGAGGCTGGCGTGCTCGCGGTGTTCATCGAGCGCGCCGCGCGCATGCAGGTGCTCGCCCAATCCATCGGTAAGGTCAAGTCGATCGACCCCGCCATCGCGCACGAGGCGCATGATTATCGGCTCAAGCCACGGGCGGTCGCGGCGACCTTTCATTATTTTGCGCGCCGCGTGCTCAAACGGGAGGGCGAAGTGCTGGAGTAGGCGATCGGCTGTCACGCAACAACCATTTTCGGCCCCGGAGCTTATCGTAATCTCCGACTGGAGATCGAATTAGTGTTTGCAGCGAGCACGTTGTTTGCTGCACCGCATTAGTCCGCAGTGGCACTTTCTCGCACATAGCCTGATGCGACGGCATGTCCGCAGCTGGCGGAAGCTGACATTGGGCTGCTGGACCGCAAGTCGCGTTTTGACCCGAACCGGTCCAAAGCCTGCTCGAAATTTCGCATCGCAACAAGCCCCTGCTCGCCAATCCGCTATGGTACCCAGCTAGGTTAGGGGCACCGGATGCATTTCGATCAACTGAAGAGACGAGAGTTCATCATGCTGCTGGCCGGCGCGGGTGCGTGGCCTATTGCAGCGCGAGCGCAACAGCCAGGCTGAAGCAGGAGGATGTCGCAGCGTATCTCAAAATACACCGCACGGCGCTTGTTGATATCGAAAGCGGTCTGCGTCGTGTCGAGGCGATCGAGCTGACGCGCCTCGCCAAACTTTGCAAGCAGCCGGTCAGCTACTTCACGGGTGAAGACGCCGGGCAGCCTTGCCGCCGAGCGTCGCGCATCTTGCGCGGCAAGCTGCTGAACTGTCCGACAAGGACCGCGAAGAGCTAGGGCGCTTCGTCGAATGTCTGCGCAGCCGTGCGCGATCGGCGGAGGAATAACCGATGGCGACGAGCTACGCGGGGGCGGTGAGAAACGGGTCGCCATATTCCCCGCTTGCCGATATGATGCCCAGGTTGCAGGATTCGAGATCGAGAGGTCAGCAAGGATTCCAAATGTCCTTCGCGCAGACTATTCGTTTTTCCCAAGACGTCCGTCGGCTCCGCCGGATGGCGCGCAAGTGCCCCAGGTACATCGAGGGGCTTCGCAGGGAACGGCTGCAACGATTGATTCGGCATGCGGTGACGACCCCGTTCTTCCGGGAGAAGTACCGGGGACTGGACCTGGACCACATCCAGCTGTCCCAGTTGTCGCCGACCACCAAACAGGAGCTGATGACCAACTTCGACCAAGCCGTTACCGACCCGGCCGTCCGGCGCGACGACGTGGAAAAATTCATCATGGATCGGGCAAATCTGGGTCTGTTCTTTCGGGGACGCTATTCCGTCAGCCAAACCTCCGGCACGCAGGGCCAGCCGCTGATCCTCATCCAGAACCGCCGCTGCCTGGAGATTCTATTCGGCATCCTAGCGGCGCGCGCCAACGCGCAGGGCAAACCCGGTTTGCGGGAGGGCGTGCGTCGACTATTTCGCCCTAATCGTGTGGCCGTGGTAACGATGCACCGAGGGTTTTATCCTTCCGGGGCCGCCTTCGAGTTCATGCCTGCAGTGGTAGGAGCCTTTATCCGCATGACTCGTCTTTCCGCGACGCAGCCCGATCTGATCGACCGGCTCAATGAGTTCCGGCCGAATTCCCTCGTCGCCTACCCCAGCGTCCTGGACTGGCTGGCTGTTCAGTCGCCTCCCATGCGATTGACGCCTTACCTGCGCCAGGTGGGCAGCACTGGCGAGCACCTGACCGACCGCGCCCGGCAAAGAATCACGCAGGCGTTTGGCGTACCTGTGTTCGACCACTACGGCATCGGGGAGTGCCTGTTCCTGGCCGATGGCTGCCCAACCGATGGAGGTTCTCATGTCAACGCCGACTGGGCAATCCTTGAGGTGGTAGATAAAGACTACCGCCCCGTTCCGGCCGGCCAGCCGGGAGCGAAGATCCTGGTCACCAACCTGGCCAACACCGTCCAACCGATCATCCGCTACGAGGTCGGTGATGTGGTGACGCTTGCCGAACGTCCCTGCCGCTGCGGCAGCCGGCTGCCTTGGATCGAGCGGATCGACGGCCGGCCGGCCGAGGTCTTCTGGATCGGGGAGAGGAAGGAGCAGATGGTCGCCGGGATGGTCTTTAAGCACGCGGTCGAATATTTGCACCAAATCCGTGAATGGCAGGCGGTGCAGCTGGAGCCCAACCGGGTCGAGATCAGGTTGGAGCTGTTGCCGGGGGCCGTGTTGGATCAGCAAACTGCCGAGCCCATCGTGGTCCAAAAGCTCGAGGAACTGGGCCTGCCCGCCCAAGTGAAAGCGGCCGTTCGCATTGTCCCGTCCTTGAGCCCGGACCCGGTCACCGGCAAGTTCCGCCGCATGATCAGTCGGATTACGCCTCCGCCCGAGTTTAGAGCATTTCCCGCCGAAAGCCCGGCCCGGACTTGATCCGGGTTGGACACCGGTTCGGCGCAGGAAATGCGACAAACGTATCGAATTTAAAGCGCATCCTCCTACAGCCCCGTCAGAAATCGTTCAACCTCATCGGGATGCGCTCTAGTTAGTCGGGAGCCGTTGCGTGATTTCTGAGCCCGTTCCAACGGGCTCAAATCTTCTCGCAGTGCCTTACCAGATCAGGCAGCCTCGACCCTCTCCCTCAGCTTGGCGAGAGGTCTTTTCTCGCGCGATATTCGGTCGTAGAGCCGTTCGTAATCCTCCCATTCCGTCTTGAAAATCTTATCCAGCACGCGCGTTCCCAATCCGTAATTGCCGGTATATCTGGAGTGGTGAAGCGAATGGTAAGTGGTGCTGGTCATCACTTTTCCCGTCCAACGATTGTAATTCTTCCGCCTCATTTCAAAATTGGCGTGTTGGAATGAATTGGAGACGAGGTATCCGACATACCATGCCGCTATGCCGAAAAAATTCAAACGGCAGAAATTATCGGCAACGGCCAAGACGCCGACAAGTCCCACATCGAAGATTAGCTTCTCCGTGAACGAGAACGAGATTGCCGTAAACGGGCTGTTCAGATGGCTCTTGTGATGTTCCAGATGGATCCAATGGAGCGCGCTCAGGTGAAAGGCGCGGTGCGATCCATAGTGCCAAATTTCGGCCCAGATCGTCGTAGCGATCAGCGACAATCCGAAAGATGTCCAACTCGTGTTTTTGAAGAAATCAAGATACAGGAAGGCCGCTAAGACCACCGCATGGATCGGCGTAGATAGGGAGTTTTTCAGTTCCCGCTTGATTTGATTTTCCTTGAATGGAATGTCGTATATCGTTCGATTGCACATTTTCCAGTTGTTCTTCACCGCAAAATACCAAATAAAGGCCATGGCGTGCCCAATGGTGGCTATTGCAAAGAGAACGACTATTTCAGGCGCGGTAATCATTTCTGCTCCGTTCGAGCCTTGGCGTTGTCGGCAAGAGACAGAAGTCCGGCACGTTCTGCTGGCAGCTCATCGATTAACTCGATATGCGCCCGTGCAATATACAGGTTAGGCAGGATACAGGTTTGGCGGGCCGGTCGGAAGGGGCAAGGCCGCAACAAGCACCATCCCAATCGGTACACGGGCAGCGACCCGGTCGAAGACGGCCTCGTGCGCCAGACGCTACACAGCGAAATCGTGCCTACATGCGGTTGGTTCGCCTTGTGCGGCTGCAACCGCCAGATGATCGTAGGCCAGTTAGGAAGGCCGTTCGATCGGCAAGGGGCCGCAAGGGGGCAGCGATGCGCAGGCGCAGGCGCTGCTATCGCGCCTACGCAGCGCGCCCTCAGCGCCTGGTTCCCGGGATGTTTTGAGCAAGCTCGGTGCCTGGCTCCCGGTCAGCACACCGAGCCGTGCAGTTTCGGCTTGCCGCGCTCCGATTCGTCCCTTTGGTGATCGCCATCACAGCCAGGCCAGGAATTATTGGGTACATCACCTGACGGAAATTCTTTCGATCAAGCGGTGCGCCAATGCGTAGCGAGCATGAAGTCACAGGTGCGTTTACAGCAGACCCACAGGTGATGCCCGTTGAGGCGCCATTATCGCTGGCCGGCGAGCGGTGCAAGCGTCGCCACGTCTATCACCTCCCCGGATACGATGCCGCCGATTGCGAGGCGCAATACCGGCGGTTTACCGGACAGCTCATCCAATTCAAGCGCACGTGGCCTGTGCAGGCGACGCTGTCGGAGCTCGAACGATCAAGCCCGCAATCGCGTGGCTGGTGGACGGTCCAGACGCATTCCGCCGATTGGCAGGTCCGGACGGTGCACGAGGTCCTGCTCTGGAATGACATCGTGCTTGCCGATTTTGCACGGCCGCTGCTGGTCCGCGTTGTCAAAGCCGCGGCTGCGTATGCGGATTTGATCGCAACTGGCACATTTTTTCGATATTTCAAGGCCAATTATCGTTACGGGATCTTCTTCCTTTTTCCGCTGATTGCTCTCTCGATGTTCGGCTTCGCTGCGTGGTTGTCGGCGCGCTTTGTGGTCGATTTCTTCCAACTTGTCGGTGGAAGCGAATTCGCGGTTGGCATGCCGGTAGGAACCGGAGTCTTTTTTGCTCTCTTGCAATGGCCCGGACGTCCTTGGCGAGTTCAAGATGCATTGGATGGCTGGATCTTCGCGTGCGACTATATCCATAACCGTCGAAATGACATCAACGCCCGGCTCGACGTGTTTGCAAATGTGATCTTGGCGCGCGCGCGCGAAGCGGGTGTCGATGAAATCGTGTTGGTTGGCCACAGCCTTGGCGCGACGCTGGCGGTTGACCTGATCAACCGGGCTCTGACAATTGACCCCGAACTTGGTCGCCGCGGGCCGGCAGTGTGCATGCTGACCGTAGGCGCGACCATCCCAAAATTCACGCTCCATCCGGCTGCGAGCCGGCTGCGGCGAGCCGCCGCCCGTATCGCGGCGGAACCTTCGATCGCATGGGCGGAATTCCAAGCGCGCGTCGACATCATCAGCTTCTATACGTGCAATCCAGCGACCCTTGCGCGCACAGATGAGCAATTATCCAGCAAGCCGGTGATTCGACACGTTCAGATCGACCAGATGTTGACACCGGCGTCGTATGCTCGTCACCGGCGCAGGTATCTGCGCCTCCATTACCAGCCGGTAATGGCGAACGAGATGCGCGCGCCCTATGATTATTTCATGATGGCTTGCGGCCCCGCCCTCTTTTGCAACTGGACGGTATCTCCCACGGGGCTGCTTGACTTCGTGAGATCTGACGGCAGTTTTTGCGAACCGCTGCAAGGACGGTTGCTGCTTGCCGCAGATAGCAACCGCTGACGAATTTCATTCCTGCTGCGCGCCGACACAGGTCGGTTGTGGCCTTGCCCTTCCGCGATTCCCCCCAGCCTTTGCCGGATCGTTCCGTTCCGGTCGCCGAGTTTGCCTTCACTTCGGATCCGCGCTGGTCGCAACGTCGAGCCTCAATTGCGGTGATCGCGATCACGGCCAGCGGCTGTCCCTGCTCAAAATCTCCACAGTGCAGACGAGGCGGGCTGGTGATTTTTATGAGGAAATCGACCTCGTCCGCGGCCCTCTGTTTCCATGACCGGCAATTGGGCAGCGGAGGTTCTCCGCGCGAGGAGAGTGCAGGGAAGCAAACCCGGTCGAGGCGCGTGGCCTCACGCGCCGATTCGGGAGCTTCACCGCGGCCGAAGTTATATTCGGATCGTCAACGATCTGCTCCACCGGGAGTCCGACACGCTTCACCAAGATATCCTTCAGGTTATCAAACGTGAACTGTTGTACCATAAAGTCCTCCTTAGTCCCTCGTTCAAGCAAACTGCGGTCGTACGAGAGAGCGTAGGGTAGCCAACTGCTCCTGGGCGGCGGCGCGCCCTGCGGTAACGAACAGGTCAGCCAGATGGAAGTCGCGCCAAGTCGAAGGGCCAAAGCGTGGACTGATCACGACATCCGCCTCAGCAGCGTGGCGAAGGCTGGCATCAAGCTGGGCGAGGTCCATAACCTCGAGAAGGGTATCGAGCATGCCCATTCCACGGCGTGTCGCGCGGGACGGTGGTGCTGGCTTTCCCGGCCATGCTGGCATGGTTTCCCGGTTCATTAGGTTCACCGAAACTGTGATGTCCGCGCCGGACGCCGAGACCGCCCCGGATGGCACGGGAATGAGGGCAACACCATCTACCAGCCGCTGCCCTTCCTTTTCTAGCGCTGGGAAAAAGCCGGCCACGGTCGTTGAGGCAACGAGTGCTTCCCACACCGGTCCTTCCCGGATCGCTGTCGCCTCCCGCCCGATGAGATCGGCTGCCATCACGACGAGGGGCAGGGCCAATTCAGCAAAGCTGCGGTCGAGGGTTGTTTCTCGACACATGCGATGCTGTAAGTCAACCCCGCTCGATAAACCGCTGGATGACAACTTAAACAGCTGGTCCACATTCTCGGGGCTGTAGACATGGCGCATGGTTGCCTCGATCTCCGCCGCAGTCATGCCCATGGCGAGCCAAGCTCCGACCATTGAACCTATGCTCGTGCCTGCGACGTAGTCCACCACATAGCCCGCCTCCTCCAGCGCCTGCAGTACCCCTATATGGGCATAACCCTTTGCGCCCCCAGCCCCGAGGGCGAGACCGATCTTGGTTCGAGAGATATGGCGGCCCAGCCACGCGGAGTTGGCTCAACTCGCGGGGTCTAGCGTTCCCGCGACGTGAAGACCGAGCACGGGACCTTGTGCCCCTGTTTTGGCTCCAAGCAGGACAACCTGCACGTTATCTGACCTTTTGTCGACGAGAGTCGCTAGACGACGTGCCTCAGTTTCGGTGACGAGAGCCACCACTCTGTCCATGTACAACAGAAGAAGCGGAAAGTTTTCGTGTTCCAGATCCGTCATGGTCACCACGGTCCCGTGGGTGGAGAGTAGATTGTCGAGCTCGGTGAGAAAGCGTTCAAGATCGTGGTGGGGGAGATCGATGGCTGCGACGTTCCGCGGGCTGGCTGCGCGCGTCTCCTCGATCACGTCCGGCAGAAAGCCGGCACCCGCCGGACCTGCCACGAGGGCAAGCGCCTCGCCTCGCCGGCCAGCGACCAACCGTTCGGTCGTGCGGGCAAGTCGGCGGCTTAGTACCCGGCACAAGTTGGAAAGAATTACCGGATATCGAGAAAGAAGAGGAAGGAAGACCTCACGGCGTAGTTCCAATGCCTCGGTCGGAACACAGGCCACCAAGCTCGCTGAACGGGGCTCCCCTGTGACGAGGGACATCTCTCCGATCAGGTCACCGCGACGGCATCGGGCCACGAGCGCACGCTCCCCTTCACCTTTAATGACCACCTCGGCGACGCCGGTCTGAATGAGGAATAAACTCTCGCCCGGCTCTCCTTCTCGGCAGATGAACTCGCCGGTTTCAAAGCGTCGCGGATGCATCAGGGCAAGGATTTCGTCAACAGCGGTAGGGCCAAGCCCTACGAAGAGATCCATTCTCGCAAGCTCAGTCTTATTACCCACTTTGACCTCGGCTTCTCTATCCCCTAAGGCGGTCGGCGCAGCACTACGGCACCGTTGAAACCGCCGTAACCACGGGCGCTCACGAGAACAGTACGCATTGGCATCGCTCGCGCCCGAGGACCAGCGATGTTGAGCTCACAACCATCCGCCGGTCGCTCGAAGGATCGCAGGATACCGATTTCGCGGAGGCGAGTCAGTGGGTATGCCAGCCATTCAGTAACCGGGTGCACTGCACACCTTAGCGTCCCGGAACTGGCCGTCTGGCCCCTCATGTCAACTTTCACCAGCATCGGCTAGGGATGTGCCAAGCACTAAATCGCTACGCGATAGCAGCGGCCCTGAGCGCCACGGCAAACATTATCCCCGGGGGAGAGATCGTAGGTAGCCGGGAAGCGCCCGCGCTGGCATCGGACCCGGTCGGCGCCGGCGTGGTGACGAGTCTGGCGCGGCCAGGGGGCAACGCCACCGGCCTGTCGACTTTGCAGACGGCTATTGTGAGCAAACGACTCGAACTCTTGCGCGAGGTCGTCCCCGGTCTTCAACGGTTGGCGATCTGGGCCAATGCGGGCAATCCCGGCAACGTGGTGGAACTGGATGAGGTTGCGGCAACGGCCCGCACGCTTGGCCTGGAGGTCGCTTTTTCAGAAATCCGGCGACCGGAGGACATCTAGTTCGTTTTCGAGGCACTCAAGGACCGCGCGGAGGCCCTTTATGTCTGTGCCGACCCGCTCGTAGCCACCAATCGGACTCGCATCAATATCTTGGCTGTCGGCGCGCGACGGGAGGTTTGATGTCCTATGGACCAAACTTCCCGGACCAGTTCCGGCGCGCTGCCGAATTGGTCGACAAGATTTTGCGAGGGACGAAGCCAGGCGATATCCCGGTTGAGCAGCCGACCAAGTTCGATTTCGTCGTCAACCTGACAACGGCAAGGGCTCTCGGCCTCACAATTCCTGACAAGCTGCTCTCCATTGCCGATGAGGTCATTGAGTAAGTTGAGCGTGCCTTCTGCCGCTCATCTTGCTGCATCTGCTCACGACCGCTTCTGGCACTTCTCGCACATAGCCTGATGCGACGGCATGTCCGCAGCTGGCGGAAGCTGACATTCGGCTACTGGACCGCAAGTCTGGTTTTGACCCGTAACGGACTTGGGACGAGTTCGAACACGTGGCCTTCTCAAATCGTCGGGCGCGATGGACCTTGCGCAAGCGCCAGCAGAGCTGCGGCGAGCGCCGCTGCGGCCTTGTCCGGCCTGGCCTTTTCGTAGATCGCGAACTCGAGATCGGGTAGACGCGGCAGGCCTGCCTCGGCATCGAGAATCCGCAAGCCCGCGATGACCGCGCTCGCAGGAAGCGGCGTAATGGCGAGGCCCGCAAGCGCCGCTGCGCGCACGCCAGTTAAGCTGGGGCTGGTGTAGACGATCTCCCAGGTGAGTTCGCCGTCCTGGAGCGCAGCGAGCGCTGCCTCGCGTGAAACTGACCGCTCGCGATACAGCGCCAGCGGCAGCGCTGCGCCGGGAACGAGATCGAACGTGTCGGCCGCGGCCCAGACCAGCGGTTCTCGCCATACCAGACGCCCTTTCGACGTTCCGAGCGGACGCTTGGCGAACACCACGTCGAGCCGTCCCGCATTGAGCCGTTCGATCAACTCCGCACTGACGCCGGTCTGCACCTCGAGCTTGACGCCTCGATGAAGCGCGGCGAAGCGACCGAGTGCCGAAGGCAGCGAGCCCCCGGCAACCTCCTCGACCACGCCGAGACGCACCGTGCCGGACAGGCGCGGCGCCCCTAAGCGCTGACGGGCAGCTTCCTCGAGTTGCAGCAGGCGACGCGCGTCGCCGAGCAACATCTCCCCGTCATCCGTCAGTGCGACGCTGCGTGTCGTGCGCCGGAACAAGGGACGCCGAGTCTCGAGCTCAAGTCGCTTGACCTGCTGGCTCACCGTCGACTGCGTCAGGTTGAGCCGCTCGGCCGCTCGGTGGAAGCCGCCGCAATCAGCCACGGCAACGAAGGCGCGCAACAGCTCGAAATCCAGCATGAAATTAATCCATAGTCACGATCAATCATATTATAAAATATCGTTTTTATAATCAATGATCGGCTCCTACCTTCCCGTTAGAGGACAGCAGCAAGCCAATGAGGTTCCTCATGTCAGGCCGGTCAACACCGAGCTCTGTGCGATCGAAGAATCCTTCGGCATCATGGTCAACTATCTCTACGACCACGACAGCATCATCGGACGTCGACGCGCTGATGCAAGGACCTACTTGAAACCGCGCGGCCATTCCGCGCCATCAAGGCTATCCCCTCCCCCCTCATGATCAAAGGAAGAGACATCATGATGATGAACAGACGCACTTTTTCGACCGCTCTGCTTGCCGGCGCAGCGGCCTCGCTGACCTCCACTCGCGGCATGGCCGCAAACGCATCGCCGGAAAAGGCGCGTAATGTCGTGCTCGTGCACGGACTGTTCGCCGACGGCTCCAGTTGGTCCGAAGTGATTCCGCGCTTGCAGGCGGCAGGACTGAACGTCACGTCCGTGCAAAACCCCTTGACCACGCTGCCTGAGGCGGTGGCTTCGGCCGAGCGTGTACTCGCGCGGCAGGACGGCCCGACGGTTCTGGTCGGTCATTCCTTTTCCGGCATGATCGTCACCGAAGCCGGCGTGCATCCGAACGTCTCGGCGCTGGTCTATGTGGCGGCGCGCGCGCCGGATGCGGGCGAGGATTACACGGCCTTGGCCAAGACCTATCCGACGCCGCCGGCCAGTGCCGGCATTGTGTTCGACGGCGATGAAGGACGCCTTTCCGAAGAAGCTTTCCTGCATGACTTTGCCGGCGACCTGCCGGAAGCAAAGGCGAAGGTGCTCTATGCCGTGCAGGAGCCGTTCCACAAGGCTCTGCTCACCGGCAAGACCACGCACGCGGCATGGCGATCCAAGCGCAGCTACTACGCCGTTTCCACCGAAGACCGCACCATCAATCCGGACCTCGAGCGCTTCATGGCCAAGCGCATGGGAGCCAAGACCATCGAGGTGAAGGCCAGCCATCTCTCGCTGATCTCGCACCCGGAGGAAATCACGCGGTTGATCCTCGAAGCCGCCGGACAGCAGGCCTGACGCGCAAGGCCTAGGGCAGCCAGCGAAGGCCGCCCGCAAGCCGGCGCACGCACAACAACGAAGCAAAGAGCCATGAAACGTTTTGGATCTACCAGATGGAACTGCGGTTTGCGTGAAGGCAAGGGGGCGGTCTCGACCGAGATACCGGGTATTGACCGCGATACGTTCCAGTCGATCGCGTCGAAAGCAAAGGCGTGGTGCCCCGTGTCCAAGCTTATGAACGCCGAGGTCGGTCTCGAGGCCACTCCGGTCTCGTGACGCAGCGGCGAGGGCGCGGGCTGAGGGCCCGCCGCCGATAATCGTCATATAACGCAACTAACAATGGAGAACAGACATGCTCATGCTCGACCGCCGGATGCTCCTGCGTGCCGGCTCTGCCGCCGTCGGGGCCGCTGCACTCGCCCCGACCGCCCCCGCCATGGCCCATGCGCCCCAAGCGGACAAGCGGGCGCAGCCTGGCTTCTACCGCTTCAAGCTCGGCACCATCGAGATCACCGTCGTCAGCGACGGCACGCTCGCGTTCCCGGCCGAAACGCTGTGGGGCGATCGGGCCGAGGACGCAAGAGGCCTGCTCACATCCACGTTCCAGCCGTCTAGCCCGGTGGGGCTACAAATCAACACCATTCTCGTCAACACCGGCGACAAGCTGGTGTTGATCGACGCAGGCTGCGGCGTCGACAAGTTCCAGAAAACGACCGGCGGGTTGATTGGCAACCTCGCCGCCGCGGGCTACGCGCCGGGCGATATCGACATGATCCTGCTCACTCACGCCCACTTCGACCACCTGTGGGGTATCAGTGATGGCAAAAACGCGTCGCTGCTATTCCCCTCGGCCGAATTCATCGCCAGCGAGACCGAGGTCGCCTTCTGGAGCGCCCCCGACCTGGTCGGCAAACTGCCCCCTGCGCAAAAGCCGCTGGTTACTCAGGCGAATCTAAAATTGGCCAGCCCCCGGCTGCGCCTGATCAAGGCCGGGGCGGAGGTGGCGCCGGGTGTGACCACCTTCGACACCGCCGGTCACACGCCAGGCCACATCTCGGTGCATATCAGTTCCGGCCGCGAAGAAATGCTCCTCAGCGGCGACGTCGTGGTCAACTCGGCGGTCAGCTTCCTGCATCCGGAATGGCCGTTCGGGTTCGACCTGGACGTGCCACTGGCAACTAAGGCGCGCATAGCCTTCCTCGACCGCGCAGCGGCCGACAAGACGCTGGTCGGTAGCTACCATCTACCCTTTCCTGGCTTCGGGCACGTAGTGCGCGAGGGGAGCAGCTACCGCTGGCTGCCGGCAGATTGGCAGTGGACGAGCTGACCATCACGCCCGGCGGGGGCGGTGTGCTCCCCGCCGGCCTCATAAGCGCAAAATCAACGACAGAGTCTCTCGTCCTATCAACACGGGCGGCAGCTAGGAGCGGTCACGCTCGACGGCGCCGCCAGCCGGTATCAGCACCTAGACCATCGGCCTCTGGCTGCGATTCATCGGTGTCAGGGAAGTTATGACACTTACGCTCGAACATACGTGGGACGGCCGTGCGGTCGAGATGATCGATGCCGGCAAAAAGAACTCCGTCGAGCTGGCAAAGCAATTCTGACGTCGGCTGCCGAATGAAAGAATCCATGATGCCAAATCATTGAAGGTTGATACCTATTCACGTCCTGTTCAGCTCCAAGATCCCAGGATACCGGGGATCGCGCGGTGAAGCCTGATGACGTGAGGCCGGAGACCTCGAACGTGAGCTGCCCCTATTGCCGGCGCCGGTTGAGAGAGAGTGCACGCGCGGCAAAGGATGGAATGGAATGAAAGGCATTGTGTTCAGTATCTGTTTGAACGCGGGATGTGCCGTGGTCGCGCCGAATGGATTGTGGTGGCAAGGACATTGCGTGTTCGGGCCGTGCAATCAGCAGCGGGTGTATCCGCGACCGCCCATTGTGCGCCCGCCGCCGGTGGAGAGGCGGTTGCCGCCGCGGGCTCACGCCGAGCCACCCCCGCCGGTGGCGCCGCCCGTGCCGCCGGCCTCACCGCCACCGCAGCGCGCGCCGGATGATCAGCTGGAGGGCGGGCCGGAGGTGCCGCTGACGCCGTCGGTGCCGAGCCATCCGCCGCCGCCGTATCTGCAGAGGTGAGAGTGACGGCTGGCAAGCCGCCTGTGCCCTCGCCCAAGGAGGTAGTGCGATCCGGGACGTCGGGTTTACGGGGCACGTACACGAAGTTCCAACGCGGAACACCAAGTTCCACGCGCCCCAAAGATGACTGAAGATAAAGCAGACCCGATGCGGGCCTACGGGATTACCGCTGATCGCAGCCAAGCGCTCTCTCGTATGACGCGAGCAAGAATGTTGAGGACTAAGCGTTGGCTGAATTGCAACAATCGGTTCCCGATATGGTTGTCGTCTTCAATGATCCTTTTATGTTCACGCAGCGAAAAGCCGTCATCGAGGCTGCCGGTCGCTTCCGGTTACCGTCAATCTACGCCCTCCGCGAATTTGTCGATGATGGCGGACTGATCAGCTTGGCGTGAACGTCACTGATACGTATTGTCGCGCTGCCGGGTACGTTGCGAGAATTCATGCCAGCCACTCGAAAAACGCATTGAGCGCCGCAAGCATCAATTAGATCAAATAGACCGCCGATGCTGATATCGGCTTGGCGGTGCGCGTTTTTGCATCCATCGCCAGTGTTGAATGCTCTACCTTCTTTGGTTGAATACGGCGCGTACCGAATTTCGAGTCTGTCATACGAGTGTTACGCATTGATGGTTGGGTTCTGCATCCGGAAGCGGGAGCATCACGAGCGAGTTCCACCCGCGGGCCGGCGCTCAGTCTGGCGTTGATTCCTAAACAGTTCGACAGTCCTGCGGCAGGGACAGTCCTGCGGCAGGCTCGCCGCGATAATCATGACCTCGAACGCTAATGCAGAGGCGACCCCGACACATCTGGATCTAGACAACATCTCAGAAATTAGGAGGCCGACATGAGAACTGATATTGGCAGTACTCCAGTCGTGGAAGGCGAGCAGACCTTTGCGACTGCGCCCACGGGCAGCAGCGCGCCGGACAGCATCACGATCGGCGGCGGGTCGATCTGGGTGGAATACGGCAATGGTGTCAACTCCATGGGCACGCCGCCTGGCAGCAGCACCATCGTTCAGTACAGCATGAAAGGTCAGGTCGAGAACACGTACACCAGCATGGGTCTCGCCGACGGCCTGAAATACGACCCGGTGACGGGGAATGTGTGGGTGCTGAACAACAACGACGGCAACTCCACGCTGCAATTCATCAACCCGGCGACTGCGCAGATCAGCGCGCCCCTGCAATACGATTCGGGCTATATGTATGGCACGAGCTCCAGCCGCGGCTTTGATGACGTGGTGTTCGACGGCGATCGCGTGTTCCTAAGCGAGACCAACCCGGCCACCGGCGATCCGGTGATCGTGCAGCTGTTGAACGGCCAGGCTCCCTTTGGAACGCTGCAGACCACACCCATCCTGAGCCTTGGCGATACCGGCACCAACCTCGTCACCGGGCAAAAGAATCAGACGCTGCCGATGACCGATCCGGACAGCCTGAAGCTGCTGCCGAACGGCGAGCTGCTGCTGACCGGCGAGGCTGATGGCGCCTACATCTTCGTCAAGAATCCTGGCACGACCCACCAGACCGAGTTGTTCGTGCAATTGCCGGCGGGCGATACCCCTGACGACGCGATCATGCCGACCTCCCGCTCGGGAACATTCTATATCTCCAACCAAGGCGGCAATGACATCATAAGCGTCAAGGTCACCGGGTTGAACACCAACGACCTGTATGCGGACATAACCAGTCAGAACGAGCTGGTGCAGATCGATCCAAGAACCGGAGCGATCACACCTATCGTTACGGGTCTCAGCAGTCCGCACGGCCTTGCGTTCGTTCCGTCGGTCTCGGATTCTGGTCACGGCGAGGATTCTGGAAACGAACAGGATGCCGATCACGGGATGCGGAAGAGACAACCAGATCACATCGTAGTCGTCATTGAAGAAAATCATGACGCCGACCAAGTCATCGGAAGCTCGAACGCCCCCTACATCAATGGGACGTTGGTAAAGGACGGCTTGTATTATTCGAACGCCCACGGCACGGATCACCCAAGTCAGCCAAACTATTTGGAGCTCTTTTCCGGCGCCAACCCCGGCATTCAAGGCGTTAACTCGCCCCTTCAGCAGCACTGCCCAGCAGACAAGAACCCGAATGATCCTGCTGTGCAGAACGCGCTCAATAACGGCGATAACTATAATACAGGTCAGCCTTTCTCCATCCCGAACCTGGGGGCCGAGTTGCTGGCGGCAGGAAAGAGTTTCGCAGGTTATTCCGAGGATCTACCCTCAGTGGGCTTCACCGGCGTAGACAACGGCACAAGCGGGATAAACGGCAACCGCTCCTATGTTGAAAAACACAATCCTTGGGCTCAATTTCAAGGGAGTGGGCCCAATCAGTTGCCCGCCGACACAAATCAACCTTTCACCGCTTTCCAATCGATATCAGCGACAGCAGACTTTTCAGAGCTTCCGACCGTCTCCTTCGTCGTACCGAATGAATACAACGACATGCACGATACCGTAAGCAAAAACGGACTCTACGCGGACCCAAGCACTCCTGGATTTGATAAATTCGGGGCTCCGGTGAACGGTGACAGCACCATCCAGAATGGTGACACCTGGCTGGAAAACAATTTAGAGGCTTATCGCCAGTGGGCCACAACACACAATTCGTTGCTCGTTACTGTCTGGGACGAAAATGATTACGACTTCACTGATGCTAATAACATCCCGATGATTGTTGACGGAGACCCGAGGCTCGTTCAGCCGGGCGTAAACAGCTCTTACGTCAACCATTTCGACCTGCTTAATACGCTCGAGGGCTATTACGGTCTTGCACCGACCGGCTTGGCAGCCACTGCAGACGGCCTCCCCACTGGCTCTAACGGCAAATTGATCCCAGACCACGGCAACGGAAACGATACCGCCAACATTGCGCTCCTGGGCAATCACATGGCGTCGTCGTTTGCAGCACCGAGCAATGGCCACGGCGGGACCTTGGTCTCCGATCCGGGAACAGCTCAGCACCCACTGGTGGCGCAGCCTCACGCCTGACGATGGCAAGGTCAGGAGCGCAGCCAGCCCGGCAGCGCGCTCCTAGCCGCTAAATTGTACGGTCCGTGCGACCAAAGAATAGTATCGAACCAACGCGCTAAAGGAGATCTCCAAACTGCTGGATGAATGCGGGGGGGCCGTCGGAACAGGACGGCCCCCTGACATACCTGCAGACCCGGAACCTTATGTCGATCGCATCCTTCGAGGCGAAAAGCCCTCAGTAGAGCATGTGCGGCAGCCAGAGCGCGATATCGGGCCACGCAATCAGCAATGCGATGAGGATCGCATTCGCCGCCAGGAACATGGCGCTGCCGATATACATCTGGCCGAGCTTGGCGTCCGGCAGTTGCGATTGCAGCACGAACAGGTTCATGCCCATGGGTGGATGGATCAGGCCGGCTTCGATCAGCACTACCAGCAGCACACCGAACCAGACGAGATCGTAACCGAGGCTCTGAGCCAGCGGGGCGAATACCGGTACGGTGATCAGAATCATCGTCAAGGATTCCAGGAAGGTGCCGAGCACGATGTAGAACAGCACGATGACGACCATCACCGCGGACGGAGCAAGGTTCAAGGATACGACCCAGGCCGCCAGATTGGTGGCGATCTGTGTTTGGACGATGAAATAGCTGAACATGATGGCGCCGAGGAGGATGAAGAAGAGCATCGCCGTGGTCCGGCTCGATTCGACCAAAGAGATGCTCAGCTGCCGCCAGGTGAGCTGCCCGCTCAATGCGGCGATCACAATCGTGATAAAGGTGCCGACCGCTGCGGCTTCGGTTGGGCTGAACCAACCGGCATAGATGCCGCCGATGGATAACAGGAAAATCGAGAGCAGCTTCCACATACCGACCGATGCGCGGATCCGCTCGCGAAAGGGCGCGCGCGGGCTTACCGGCGCCCAATGCGGCGCGAGCCAGCATGCCGTCTTGATGACGCAGATCTGCAATCCCGCCAGCAACAGTCCGGGAATCATGCCGGCCGCGAACAATTGCGGGATGGATTGAACCGCGGTCAGCCCGTAGAAGATCAGCATCACCGACGGCGGAATGAGAATGCCGAGCGTGCCGCCTGCGACCACGGCCCCGAGTGCCAGCCGCTCGTCGTATTTGGCGCGCCGCATCTCCGGCACTGCGACATGACTCATCGTGGCGACCATGGCGACGGATGAGCCGGATACCGCTCCGAGCGCGGCACAGGCGGCGACCGTTGCCGTCGCGAGCGTGCCGCGGCGGCCGCTGAACATGACGTTGATGGAGCGGAACAGATCGCGCGCCATGCCGGAGTTGGCGGCGATGACGCCCATCAGCACGAACAGCGGCACGACCGATAGATCGTAGGCGGAGGCGAAGGTCAGCGGCACACGGCCGAGTACCTCCAGCGACTGCGCCCAGCCGTTAAGCGCGGCATATCCCATGGCACCGACGGTCCCGAGCGCGATCGCAACCGGCACGCGCAGGAATATCATGGCGACCATGACGACGAAGCCGACGAGGCCGACGGTCTGCGGGCTCATCGCTCTTCCCGGGCGCGCGGGAAGCCTTCAAGCAGGATGCGCCCGGCCGCCAGAAACGACAGCGCGATGCCGGCAACCATCAGCGCCCAGTGCACGATCATCGGAATCGACAGATCGGGTGAGACTTCGTGAAATCGCATGGCATCGAGCGCGGGGGCAATCATGCGCCAGAGGAGCACGCCTACGAACGCAAAAGCGAGGAAACGAGCGATCATCTTCAGAACATCGATGCTGCGCGGCCCCACCAGATGATCGATGAAATCGACCACGATGTTCTCGCCGCGCATGAATACTTCGGGAATGCTCAGGAAAACGGTGCCGACCAGAAACAGCTGGACGAGGTCGTATGCTCCGGTAATCGGCAGGTTGGCCAGCGCGCGCAAAATTACATCCGCGACGGTGAGGAGCATCATCGCGGCGAGAGCAACCGCACTGCCGTAGCTCGCGCAACGCGACAGCAGCGGCAGCACTGCGCGCATGTGTCTTGCCGTCGCTCATGCCTTCCAGAACGAGAACGACATCTTGGCCGCGTTGGCGGCGGCCACCTGCATGGCGGCATGCACCTTGCTGGCCGGAGATCCTTTTTCGTCGAGCTGTTTCAGCACTCGGGCGCTGTCCTCGGCACCGATCTTCTTGAACGACGCCTCCTCGTCCTTGGACGGCTCGATCGGCGTGTCGCCGTTCTCCACGAGATATTTCTTGCCCGGAGCATCGGCCGAATCCCATAGCTTGCCGATTTCGGCGATGCGCGGGCGGGTCGTGTCGTCAATCAGCTTCTGCAGCTCCGGCGGCAGCTTGGCATAGGAGGCGGGATTCATGACCACACCGAAGCTGCTGACATAGGCGTAAATGTCGGTGCTGTATTTCACCAGACCGCCGAGACGGAAGGCGGTATGGGCGCCGCCGTAATCGGTGAAGCAGCCGTCGATGGTGCCCTTCTGCAAGGCGTCGGCGATGCCGCTCGGCGGTACCCCAACGGGCGTCGCCCCAAGCGCGGAGATGAAGCTCTTGATGGTAGCCGAGGCAAAGCGGATACGCATGCCCTTCATGTCATCGACCTTGCGCACCGGCTTGCTCGCGGTAAGCAGCACCCCCGGCTGGGTCGTCAGCAGGTAGAGAATCTTGACGCCCTGATATTCCGGCTCGAGCAGCTTGAGCACCTCAGGATCGTTGAGCGTCTTGGTGCCGATCTCCGAGCTGCCGACCATGTAGGGCAGCTGGATAAGCTCGGTGAGCGGGAAGCGCCCGGGCGTAGCGCCGGTCAGGTACCAGGTGATATCGGCAACGCCGGTGCGCGCGTAATCGTAATAGTTTTGCACCGGCCCCATCGTGTTGGCGGGGAAGATGGTGATGTTGAGCCTGCCACCTGAGGTCTCCCTCAATTCGTCGGTCCAGCGCTGAAGATACTCGGCGAAAATGTGCTTGGGCGAAATGAAGTGACCGAGCTTGAGATCGTAGACGTTCTGGCTGCGGGCCACGCGGGGTGCTGCGACCAGCGCTGCGCCCGCGAGCAACGAGCTATTGAACGCTCGCCTATTCATGATGTCCTCTCCTTGGCCGCGGCTCATTGGCAGGCCGTGCATCTTTGCGGTTAGACGCTAATCTGCGCCCAAATCCCAAAGCCGACAATGGCGGCTCGGACCACAGGCCGTACAGTGATGAAAGTGGTTACGCTGCGGCGGCACACATTACTGCTTGGGGTTATGGATTCCGGGCTCGCCGGCAAATCGGCACGGCCGATTTGCCGGCGCCCCGGAATGACGTCGAGGGGGGGCAGCCTACTCGATCGGCGCCTTGCCCGGTACGCCGTTCCCGCCAACAGCATTCAACCGAGCGCCTGCTGGCGTCTAGGCCTCACCCTTCGATGCATGCTGCAGATAACAGCCTGGAACTGATCCAACCCTGCAAATAGCGCGCTGCTCGCTCGACCGCACTGTCCGCGTCGTGATCGGTTGCCAGCATCTGGCAGAGCGCGCCAAATGCCACGCTTTTGCTCGCCTCATCCCAAATAACGGCTTCCTCCGCGTCCAATACTCGAAACGAGGCCGTGTCGATATTACGCCACACAATCAAGTAGGCAGGAGACGCCGGATGCACGACAGCCGGGGGGGCAGTCGCGTCCTTGAGAGCTGACCAAATCGCCGCAGCATTGGTCGCGAGGTCGAGACGGACCACTGAGGGATGGGGTTGGAAGCGCAAGCGCGCCCAACGCTCGGGAGCAATATCGGCAAGATGCGCCAGGTCGAGCACCGGTGCATCTTCAGCATCAGACGCATCATAGAGGCTCTTCTCGATCAATGCGATCTCAGCCAGCTCGAGATTGCGGGAGTAAGGGGCAGTTTCTCTCAGATAACTCGGTAAATGGCTTGCATACCAATGCGCATTCCGACGCGGCGAGGGATTTGCAGCGATGTAGTAACGAGCCATGTCGTCGAAATCCCCGCCCATGTAGGCTCGCAGCAGCTCATGCTTGCGTCGCAGCAAGCCAACCACGTACGTATCGCGATACACATCAAGCAGTACCTCGCGTTTCTCCCGGGCACCCTCGGCGAGATCGCCAAACGCAACCTCCCCTCCGCTGATGATTGCCTCCTGAAAACGCTCCTGAAGCTCGCGCAGCGACGTCTGTTGCTTCGACGATGTCATGAACCGCGCGGTATTCGCAGCACCGCTCTCATTCTCCCTGCCTTTGTCGTCCATCCGAGGGCAGCGCTGCGCCGCAATGGCACGCGCATGCGCCAGTTCCTCCACCAGCTCAGCGAGCGGGGGAATGTTTTCGTCGCGTTCGATCATGATCGAAGTCGGGCCAAAGCACTCGAGCGCCTGTCCATAAAGATGCCAAACGTCATCGCAGACGCTACGATCGTGGGTATCGATAATGTGCGTGTCCATGTTGCGGTGGCCGGCCAAATGGAACTGCACGACGCGATCGCCAGGGATGCCCCTGATAAAAGCTCCTGGATCGTAGCCATGGTTGAAGCTGCTGATGTAAACGTTGCTGATGTCGAGCAGAAGCCAGCAGCCGGTCCTTCGCGTCAATTCAGCTAGAAATTGCCATTCGGTCATCTCCGAATGGCCATACCGCGCGTAAGCGGAGACGTTTTCAAGCGTTATCGCGCAACCTAAAAAATCCTGGACGAAGTGTACACGCGAGACGATATGTTCGAGCGCTTCCCCCGTATAGGGAATAGGGAGCAGCCCGTGCAGGTCGATGCCATGGATGCCGGTCCAGCACAGATGATCCGATATCCATTGCGGCTCGATGCGGGTGGCTAGCGCCTTGAGCTCCTTGAGGTAATCGATCTTTAGCTCGTCCGTCGAGGCGATTGAGAGGGATACGCCGTGCATGACGAGAGGATAGCGGGCGCGAATGCGGTCGAGCATTCTCAGCGCGGTTCCGCCTGGCGTCAGGTAGTCCTCGGAGATGAATTCGAACCAGTCGATCGGTGGGTTGTGCTCGAGTATCTCGGAGTAATGTTGCGGGCGCAGACCCAATCCGAAGCCTAGGTAAGTCGGCTTCTCGCCGCTCATCAGCTTTGAGCGACTTGCAGATTCTGGCAGCGGTGTCGAAGGCGCCGAAGCGCTTTTTGGGTTCGCCATTGATGCCAGCCTAACGCTGGACCAGCAGTTCTTTCGATTGTCACGCTGGACAATGCATGCTACTAATGGCAGCAATAACAGTAACGTACATGCTGGAGGAGAACGATGCAACCTCACAGCTACTCCGGCGATAGTGTTGCGGCCTCTGCAGCCAAGCTCATTCTCGCTGGTGCTGTCGTTACCACCCTCACGATCTTTGCGCAGGAGGCGCAGGCACAAAGGCAATACTTCAGACACGGCGTTTTTAGGTGTAGCGGTCAAGCCTCCTTCCGCTACGGTATGTTCGGCAGAGACAATCAAAGAATGCGACAACCTGCACAGCAGGGGGGAGCACAGCAGAGGGGACCACAGCAGGGACGAGCTAATGCCTCATTAGGTATGAGGTAATGGCTTCTAAGAGCACACAGTTTTGAGCGCCCCCTAATTCTTCCAGCGGAGCCGATAGCCAGCCGGGCGCCACACCGTTTTTGGGTTCGCCCTTGATGCCAGCCTAGCGCTGGGCCAACGGTTCTCTGATTGTCCTGCTGCTTAAACTATGCTACTAACGGCAGCAATTAGAGTAAAGAACATGGTGGAGGAGAACCGGTGCAACCTCACAGCCACTCCGGCGCTAGTGTTGCCGCCTCTGCAGCCAAGCTCATTCTCGCCGGTGCTGTCGTTACCACACTCACTGTCTTTGCCCAGGAAGCGCAGGCTCAAAGAAAAAACATTAACTGGCAGTTTAGGTGCAGCTATCAAGCCTCCAAGCGCTACGGTCTCCATAGCGGCGGCGGGTCCATGCGCGACTACTTGCACGGCTACTCGAATGAAAGAGTACGTCCTGCACGGCCAGAATACGTCCGGAACCGGGCAGCTTTCACCTCTGGATCGCACAGGTAAAGAGTTAAAGGCTTAAGGGGCAAGCGTCCGACCCACCCGAAGGCCAAGGTTGTCGTACAGACCGCTAATGGGATCTCCCATGCGGACGGCCGCGCGGAGTCTCTCCGGAAGATTGTACCAGCCGCCGCCGCGGACCATACGGCCAGTGCAGTCGCCGTCAACAGTCCACGCCGAGCCATCATTGGGCGCGCCGTCGTAATTGCGGTGGACGCAATCGTCGACCCACTCCCAGACATTGCCGTGCATGTCGTAGAGACCGAATGCATTAGGCGCAAATGAGCCCACGGGAGCCGGCTGGCGGTTATCCCATTCGCTGCCGCAACCCCTGCAATTCGCGTTGTTCTTGCCGATCTCATCGCCCCAGGAATACGATGTCTGCGTCCCGGCCCGGGCCGCGTATTCCCATTCAGCTTCGGAGAGCAGCCGATAGGGCTTGCCGGTCATTCGAGAAAGCCACTCTACGTAGCGCTTGGCATCGTCCCAGCCGACATTGATTACCGGCTGCCGGCCGCGCCCGAAGCCGCTGTCCCTGATTTGCGGATCGCAGTCGCCATAGATGACGCAGGCGCCCCAGTCGTCAAAGGTGACCTCGTACTTGGATACCGCAAACGCCTTGGCGAATACGACCGTGTGCTGCGGTCTCTCCGTGTCGTAACCAGCTTCTGCATCCGCGGCCGACCCCATGGCGAACTCACCCGCTGGGACAACGACCATCTCGGGACAGTCCTTGGCACACTCCCGGAAGGAATCCCCGGGTTTAAGGATGCGCTCGGCCTCAGCGCTTAGGACATAAGGCTGAACTTGCGCTCGCATGTACGGCCGTATGGTTGCAAACCAGCGCCAGCGCTCCAGCAGGTAAGCTTCGTTGAGCCAGCCGACCAGTCCTGCGATAAGGACAAAGGCCAGCACACCCATCACCGCCGCAAGCCGTCTCCTCCGGCTTCTTGCGGCCGTTTCGGCTTGGTGGCACGCCGCCAGATACTCCAGATCGATGGTCGCCAGTCTGTGCTGGTAGGCATCGTGCCGGCTCAGCGCGGTTGCTTCAGCGAGCCTTTGGTTGCGGTGGTCAAGAAAAGCCGAGTCTCCGGCATGCCGCGCCCATGCCGCTGTGGCGATCTGCAGCGACCGCAGCGCCTCCAACCTCGCCCTCTCAGGCTCCAGCCACTCCTTCAACCTCGGCCACTCACGAAACAACGCTTCATGCGCGACCTCGACGGTGCCGCCATCCGGCTCCGTTCCCTTGTGGACGACAAGACGCCAACGGGCGAAGCGACTCAACAAGCCCTGCTGCTCCTCGCTGAAAGTTACCCAATTTGCCATGCACCGTATTGTTGCGCCTTGATCATTGATTTGAGCGAGCGCCGGCACGAACGTCGCGGCGCCGAGATCGATTAGTCGCTGCGCTGGCGCCCGGGACGGCATCGGCTCATCCTGCTCTGGCTCAAAACCTCGCAGAGCTCGCTCCGCCGCATCTTCGAGAAGCCCCTTGAGCCCGCCGACCTTCTCATAGTTGTCTTTGGTCAGGCTCCCCGATGCAGCGTACTGGCGCCACAAACGTTGCAGCGCAAACGCCAGCAATGGCAGGGCGTCATCCTTGGGAGCATCCTCCAGCAATACGTCCACGAGCACGCTATCGACCTCGACCCCGTACCGCTTTGCCGGCCCTTCGATGACGCTCGTGAGCCGGAAGACGGGAATCGGACGAAGGTCGTAGCCGCGGGCTTCCAGGTCACGAAAGCTGCGATGCCTTTGCAGTTCTGGAAAGCTGTCGGTGCGGATCGCAAGCGCCAGCTGCCAACTGCTGTTCGCTGCTGTCAGCGCGACGCGAAGATAGTCGGTCAAAGCTTCGGCGCTCTTGCCATCGGCTCGTGCAGCTTCCTCGGCCTGGTCCACGCTGATCAGAATAGAGGCCGCACGGCGTCCAGCCGCCTCTCGAAGCTTGCATCCCTCGAGCTCGAGCGCCGCCGCAAGGGCAGCAGAGCCGCTCTGAGTGAGATCGTTCCCGTCGCGCTCCGCGTCCAACCATACCTGGAACAGGCGATCACGAACATCACCGTGCGCCTCGAGTTTGCCGAAGTCCGCCAAGGTGAGCGACAATGCTTCAGCGAAATTGAGGAGCGGATCTGCCCCCGGGCGGAATGCCCGTAACGGCAGCCATGCAGGAGTCTCACGACGCAGCCGGGGTATGATGCCGGCTTTGAGCAGCGACGACTTCCCGGAACCCGAAGCCCCCAGAATGGCAAACGGCCGCAAGTCGTGCTCCGCACGCATTTTGCGAAGCTCCTCCAAAGCTTGCGCGATCTCGCGGCTGCGGCCATAGAAGAGGGCGGCATCCGCGTCGTCATCGCCGAAGGAGGTCAGACCGGGGAACGGTACCGGGCGGCTCTCGCGGTCGACCGCGAACACTTCCGGGTCGACGCCCACGCGCCCGATGGCGCCGGCAGCGCGCAATTCGGTTCGCAGTCGGTTCGCGACGTCAAGATCCATTCCGAGGTTCAGCGCGCCGTTCGATCCAAGGCAATGAACAAGGTCAAAGCCGTGATGGCTCGCGCGTATTTTCGTGAGTTGGTTCTCGGCTTCCTCATCGAGGTTTGGCGCCGGCGTCAGAAGGAACAAAGGAATGATACGTTTGCCGAGGTAGAGGCTTGCTTCGACCTCGGCGAAGCAATCAGGCGATGCCAGCCAGTTTTCACTAACCAGGCACAGAACAACACGACATGTCCCGGCCGCCGCTTGCAGGGCACCTTTCCACACATCATCGCCAGCACTGGTGCGATGGTGCATGAACATCTCAGTAAAACCGTTGGCGCGAAGCCAACCCTCCAGCATCTTGGCCGCGGCATTGTCCCTGCTCGAATGACTTACAAATAGGATTGCGCTGCGCGCCCTTATGGGGACCGGGTCTGTTTGTACGCCGGGCACTTGAACGCGATAGACGCGAACCGGAAGCGCGATGTTCTTGAGCTGCTGCTCACCCCAATCATCGCAAGCAATATGAAGCCGACCATTGACCTCGTCATAGACCTTGCCCGAAATGCAAACGCCGCCGGGCTCGGCAATCAACTCCAGCCTCGCCGCGATATTGATGCCATCCCCATAGATGCGCACCTCATCATAGATGATATCGCCCAGATTGATGCCGATGCGAAAGCGCATTTGTCGATGTGGCTCGACCGCGCTATTGCACTCTGCCATCTTTGCTTGCAGCGCGAGCGCACATTCGACCGCGTTCACCACACTGGCAAACTCCGCCAGAATGCCATCGCCCGCGGTGTCGACAATGCGTCCGCCGAAGTCGCCGATCATCGGCAGCACGATTGCCTGACGTGCCTTGAGATCGCGCACGGTGCGGCGCTCATCCGCTCCCATCAATGCACTGTAACCGGCGATATCTGCAGCCAAAATGGCGCCGAGCCTGCGCGACTGGCACTCACCCATGGCGCTTTCTCTGCATCCGAGAGACGCCCCCTGCCGAGGGCCCTGGAACTATGCTGGATGGCAGCCCAAACATACCCCGGAATGGGTCACGGGCTAAAGGGGTCGCTCGGGGGAATGATCGCTCACTTCGCTCCCGGCGTGCTCACGAATTACGGACGCGCGTTGCGTGAACCGGCAGGCCGCATTCACTGGGCCGGTAGCGAATACGCCACCGAGATGCATGAACTCATGGAAGGCGCTGTGCGGTCTGGCGAGCACGCGGCAGAACAAGTCATGAGCGCTGCAGCCTAGGCTCGTGCTCTTGACCCTGCCTTCAATCCCCAGCAACTCGTTCGCAAAACAGCCTAAGCGGCGGAGCAAATATGAACGGCCGCTTCAAATGTTTGCACGCCGATGAGTACGGTCTGACCGCGGTAATTCGGTATTCTTCCAATTCGGCGCTCAGTCCGCGGATGCGATGCTCCACTGCGCCACGAGCTACAAAAGGAGAAGAGCATGAACTTCCTGTATAAAACTACGATTGTAATGGCAGTTATGTTCTTTGGGGATGGCGTCGTCATTAAGCTTGGAGACGAAACGATTGGAGCGATTGGTGCCAGCGGCGCACCGGGTGCCAAGTTGGATGATAACTGCGCGCGGGCCGGACTGGCAAAAATTCGGGATCGTCTAAAGTGGGTGGGTCATTAGCCGGCGAAATCCTGCACCGCGGCGACGGTCTGACTTGATCCTCGCTAATCCGCATACTGTTACGAGCTTCCTTGATGGGCTGCGTAGTTCCTCCGCTTTAAGGCTAAGCTCTGAGTCACCCCACGATGCGTGAAGGAAAGCGTTGAGCGGGATCTTGAGATAACGGCGACCATCTGTTTCTGGCGCTGGCAGACGACCGCCCGCCAGGTTTACCTGGAGGGCCGGCAGGATCAGGGCCGGCATGGGTAGGCTTCGATCTCGCTCTGTGCGGAATTTGACGAACTTAAGTCGCATTATGTCCAGTCAGTTCTCCGCGAACAATTTTTGCTCCTTGGACCATGGCACAGATCTTTCCAAAGGCTACATCGTGCGGCAGGTATTTCAACCCGCAGTCCGGTGCTACGACGATCCGCTCCGCAGGCACATGCGGCAGCGCACGGCGGATGCGTGCCGCTACGGTTTCGGGTGTCTCGATCGCCATGTCGGACAAGTCGAGCGTGCCAAGAATGATGGTTTTGTCCGGCAGGGTCTTAAGTACAGAGCAATCGAGGCCGGACTGCGCGGTTTCGATCGAGACCTGACGCACGGGAGAACCCGCGAGTTCCGGCAAAAACGAATAGGCCGAGGGCCGTACGTGGATGATGGCGGCATAACCAAAGCAGATGTGCACTGCCGTTGTGCCATTCACGCCTGCAAGCGCAGCGTTGAGCGCCTTGAGGCCGTATTTGCGCGCCTTCTCCGGTCGCGCCTGCATGTAAGGTTCGTCGATCTGCACGATGTTAGCACCAGCAGCGAACAAATCCTTGATCTCGGCATTCACCGCCGCTGCATAGTCGAGCGTTATCTCCTCTTCGTCCTTATAGAAGTCGTTCTGCGCCTGCTGCGACATGGTGAAGGGGCCGGGCAGCGTCATCTTGATCGTGCGCTCGGTATTGGCGCGCAGAAATTCCACGTCGCGCACTTCGACTGGATGCTTGCGCCGTATCTTGCCGACGACCCGCGGCACTGGATTGGGATGGCCGGAGCGATCGAGCGCAGTGCCCGGATTTTCGATGTCGACGCCTTCGAGCGCGGTGGCGAAACGGTTGGAGTAGCTCTCGCGTCGCATCTCGCCGTCGGTGATAATATCGAGGCCAGCGCGTTCCTGATCGTGAATGGCGACGAGCGTGGCATCGTCCTGCGCCTGTTCGAGGAATTCGGGGGCGACGCGCCAGAGCTCTTTCACGCGCACCCGCGGGGGAAAGCGGCCGGCAAGCTTCCTACGGTCGATTAACCAGTCGGGCTGCGCATAGGAGCCAACCAGCGAAGTTGGCAGCAATAGGTCAGCCACCCGCAACCTCCGATCAGAAGCAACCGATCCTTCGGGCAACGGCGCCCATGGTAGGCCCTTCTCCGTTCGCTCGTCCTGCGCTCTCGCTTCAGTCGCCCGGGACGCGAGTCCGTACAAAATTTTGGTGCTGGCTGCCATCCCGGTCCTATGTCATGCTTTGGCATAGTCGGCAGGCAAAATCAGCGTCGCCGCCGGCAAAATAACAA
Source organism: uncultured Alphaproteobacteria bacterium (assembly GCA_963841705.1). Taxonomy (GTDB): domain Bacteria; phylum Pseudomonadota; class Alphaproteobacteria; order Rhizobiales; family Xanthobacteraceae; genus VAZQ01. The sequence continues at coordinate 116,011 of CAWJDY010000013.1, read as the reverse complement.
GCAACACCAACAGCACTAAGGAGGAGGATCTACGGATGCACTTAAGACGAAAACCATTGCTAGTCGCTATGGGCGCTGTGGTTGCCTTTGGCATGATCGGCATTAGTCCTGCGGCTCAGGCTCAAACGGGCAGGACCTTCGTGATGAAGCTGAGCACCGCGACCATCAACGACGCCCAGCATGAGTGGCTCAAGCGGTTTGCCGCAGCGGTGGAAAAGGATTCGGGCGGCCGCGTCAAAGGCGAGATTTACCCGGCAAGCCAGCTCGGCTCGATACCGCGGCAAATCGAGGGCGTGCAGTTCGGCTCCATCCAGGCCTGGATCGGACCGCCGGAATTCCTGGTCGGCGTCGATGCACGTTACGAGGCGCTGAGCGCCCCCGGCCTGTTCAGCACCACCGACCAGGCGGTGCGGGTGATCTTCGATCCTGCCGTGCGCGACATGGTTCTGGGACTCGGCGCAAACAAGGGGCTCGCCGGAATCGGAATTGTCCCTTACGGGCCGTCCTCGGTCGCTGCACGCAGGCCGTTGCGCCAGCTCGCCGACTTCAAGGGCACGAAGGTCCGGGTGTTGGCCTCGCCGTTCCAACTTGAAATGGTCAAGCGCATGGATGCCTCGCCGATTGCGATGACGCTCGCCGATGTGCTGCCCGCTCTCCAGCAGGGCGCGATTGACGCCGCGCTTTCGAGCCTTCCCGTATATGCGACCATGCACTATCAAGACGCGGCAAGATACGTGGTGGACATCGATCAGCCCTACATTTGCTCGATCATCGAAATGAGCAAGAAATGGCTCGACGGACTGCCGGCCGACCTGCAGAAAATCGTCCGCGACGATGCCGAGAGCGTCTCCAAGGAGGTCGTGCCGTTCGTGAAGGAATTCTACGCAAAGCAGCGGCAGCTCTGGACCGAGCACGGCGGCGAGCTGGCGAGCCTCCCGGACGCGGACAAGGCTGCACTGCTGGAGAAGGTCTCCAGCATCGGATTCGATCTCTCGAAATCAAATCCCGACCTCAACAAGGCAGTAGCGGCAGTTTTTGAATCGGCAAAACGCAACAAATAAGGTGCCGCCCGTTGGCGTGGGCGGTCGGTGTTCACAAACGATCCGCGCGCTCCAGCTGTCCTGGAGAGCTGCCTGTTCAGGCAAGAACTCCGCAGTCGAGGCAATTTCAATCAAGCTTTCTCATCCAGTGTTTCCTTAAATTCGTAATCGATGGGCCGCTATGAACACGAATGCTTACGCGGCGTTTATTCGTCCCGGAGGGGATCGCCAACCGATCGAAGGAGTTAAATCGATGGCTGAACCTCGCACGATGACCATAGTTCTGGTGCACGGCGCATTCGCTGAGTTGTTGTCCAACTGGAAACCCGTTCTCGAATTGCTGCTCGCCAAGGGATACAAGGTGATCGCGGCCCCGAACCCGTTGCGGGGTGTGAGCAGCGATGCCGCCTACGTATCTTCCATCCTCAATACGATTGACGGCCCTATCATTCTCGTCGGTCATTCCTACGGCGGCGCGGTCATCACCAACGCGGTCAACGGCAACCAAGGCGTGAAAGCGCTGGTCTATGTGGCCGCCTTTGCGCCGGATACAGGGGAGAGCGTGGCCACGCTGTTGCGCCGCTTTCCCGGCAGCACCGTCGAGGCGAACATGGCGGCCCCCATTCTGCTCGCGGACGGTAGCCGGGACCTGTACTTTGAACCTGACAAGTTCAGGGCCCAGTATGCGGCTGACCTCCCGGAAACCGAAACGAAGCTGCTGGCCCTGACACAGCGCCCGATTTCGGAACGCGTCATGACGGAGGTGTCCGATGTTGCCGCCTGGAAAGCCATCCCGTCTTGGTTCATCTTCGGAACGCGCGACAACAGCATTCCCGTTAACCTGCTGGCATTTATGGCCGAACGCGCCGGATCGAAGAAGACGGTCACGATTGAAGGTGCCTCACACGCCGTCATGATGTCGCATGCTGACGCCGTTGTGGAGCTAGTCGAACAGGCTGCATCGGCTGTTGGAGGAGACGGGGTCACCGCGGATAACGACGCATCAGCCTCGGCGCGCAATCGTCGCCGCAACCAAGGAGCCGAATGGCGCCGCCGATGAAGGTAGTCTCCGTCAATCTGGGGCTTCCCCGGGATTCTTGCGTTGCCCTTTTCTGTCGGCCTCACGCCGGCGCGCTCAACTCACGGGCCGCGCCTCAGGGAATCTCCATGTGCCGTCGAGGATTTCACGTCTTGGGAGAAACAGTCGCACCGTGTAGTTCCATCCTTGCGTGATCGGCAGGCAATTTGGAACGCTGCCGTCGCACCCGCCAAACTGGATGGTGACGGAGCCATCTGGGCCCTTTTTCGCCGTGGCACTGTTCACCGAATAGACATTATCCGGGTTCGGCTGAAGGTAGCCCTCGCCGTTGTAGACAGTGAGCGACCAGAAACCCGCAACGGGGACATCCCCGACCGTCAGCTTGTAAACGGCCGTACCGTCATTCTGGGCCGGCGTGGTCGGCAGGTATAGGGCGTCCTTCTCGGGATAGCCGCCCCACAGCATGGCGCTTCCGATCAGGTGTTTGACCGGATCGACCTGATGCTCGTTGGCGCCGAACATGCGCCGTGTATCGGAGACTGTGGTTCCAAGCTGCAAGAGCGCTGCTTTTATCTTATTGAGGCTCGCCTCATCCCAACGAGGAATTTCGAATGTGCCGGGTCGTCCCTGGCTGAAGTTGATCGCATCCTGCAATGCGTGGGCTTGCCGGACATCTTCCTTGTTCGAGAAATCGACAAGGAAGCGCACCACGACAATGGCATACCGCGTGCCAATCAACTCCCGAGTCAGGGTGTGAGTACCCGTCTCGTAATAGGTGGCCGGGGTGTATTGATCCTGATTGACGACCTGCATCCCCATGTAGCGTTTGCCCGCGTCTGGCAGTGTGATCGTCACCGGCCCGGCGTCGAGATCGACTATCGCGAACGAATACAACGTGTCGCGATTGGGTCGGGGAATGCCCTGCTGAGCGGGAGGGGCAAGCTCGCGGCTATGCCGGAATTTTCCAAAACCGCCGTTCTTGACCACTCCGGCGAAATAGACATCGGTCTGGGCGCGATTGTAGCTCTCGACGGTGACGAGCTCAGCCTGGGAGGTGGGCGTTTGTGCCAACGCTACGGAACTCGCTATCACTAGTGACATAGCTGCCAAAATTCTCGTCTGGATCTTTTTCATCGTGTCGAGGCCAAACAATCTGGTGGCCATGGTAGGCTGATCGGATATGGAAGAGAATATGCACCATTGACAATCGGCCTCTCAAATATGGTAGGCCACGCCCCATGGATCTGAATGCCACTCGCATGTTTGTGGGGGTCGTCCAGGCGAGCAGTCTCTCGGCGGCAGCGACTCGGCTCGGAATTCCGCTTCCAACGCTGAGCCGTCGGATGCGAGATCTGGAGCGGCAACTCAAAGTGCAGTTGCTGGAGCGTTCCGCACGGGGCGCAAAACTTCGTCGCTGAAAGCGCTAAACTCGGCATTGAGCCGTTCTTGCCGCCAGCAGTGCCGTTTGACTCAAAGCAGTGGCCGATGCGCATCACACCGGGGCCAGGCGCCACTTCCCTGGTAACCTTCCATAAACCTGGCGCGTCGTCCGAGACCATGCTCACCATTGTCGGTCCTGGTCGGCAAGCCGATATCGATCTGGCCCGGTTCTGACGTTCGGGCACTGAAGAGACCTTCGGGTTATCACCGATGCTGCTGAAAAAGCATTTTTGGGTGCATGAGCAAGCAAAGATTGATTCGAGGGTGCGCAACCTCTCACTCAGCGGCAACGGGTTGCTTTTCAAGCCCATTCTCGGCGCGGCCTTCAGGGGCACGATTTCCTGCCTTCTTCGCTAAGTGCGATCCTCTGCTGAGCCATTCCGACAGCCGATCAAGATAGAGGTAGACCACAGGCGTGGTGAACAAGGTGAGCGCCTGGCTGACCAGCAACCCACCCACCATCGCGTAGCCGAGGGGCTGTCTGATCTCGGCGCCAGTGCCCTGCCCTAGCATCAGGGGCACGCCGCCAAGCATCGCGGCCATGGTAGTCATCATGATCGGTCGGAAGCGCAGAACGGCGGCGCGCCGAATGGCATCGGCCGCCGACAAATGATGGTCGCGCTCGGCGACGATCGCGAAGTCGACCATCATGATGCCGTTCTTCTTCACAATGCCGATGAGCAAGATAACGCCGATCAGTGCAATCAGGCTGAAGTCAAAATGAAACAGCATCAACATCGCTAGAGCCCCTACACCAGCCGACGGCAAGGTCGAGAGGATGGTGATGGGGTGGATATAGCTCTCATAAAGAATGCCGAGGATGAGATAGACCACAACGAGTGCCGCGAGAATCAGCATCGGCACCGTCGATAGCGAATCCTGGAAGGCCTGGGCATTGCCCTGGAAAGTCGTGCTGATGGTGGCAGGCAGATTTAATTGGGTCTTGGCCCGCTCGATAGCATCCGTCGCCTGACCGAGCGCCGTGCCTTGAGCCAGGTTGAAGCTGATGGTTATTGCCGGGAATTGCCCTTGATGGCTGATCGACAGAGGCTGGATGGGCGTTGTCGTCCATCTGGCAAAGGCCGAAAGGGGCACCTCGCCACCTGTCGTCGGCGATCGCAGGAAGATCTGGTCGAGGGTCGCTGGACTGCCCTGCAACGAAGGCAAAACCTCCATGATCACGTAATAGCTCGAGAGCTGCGTAAAGTACTGCGCGATCTCGCGCTGACCGAAAGCGTCGTAGAGCGTGTCGTCGATGAGCTGTGGGGTTAGGCCGTAGCGGGATGCCTGATCGCGATTGACCGTCACGGTCAGCGTCGTCCCTTCGGTCTGCTGGTCGGTGGCGACGTCGCGCAGTTCCGGCAAGCCCTTGAGCTTGTCGAGCATCTTCGGAGCCCATTCATTGAGCTGCTGTATGTCGGCGCCTTGCAACGTATATTGGAACTGCGTACGCGACGCCCGCCCGCCAACGCGCACGTCCTGAGCCGCCTGCAAGAACAGCTTTGCGCCCTGGACTTTATCGAGCTGGGGTCGCAATCTCGCAATAACCTGATAGGCATCTTCGGTTCTGTCCTCGCGGGGTTTCAAGCTGATGAACATGCGCCCGTTGTTCGGCGCGTTGCCCGAGCCGCCGACAAACATTCCGACGTGATCGACGGCCGGATCCTTCAAGACGATCTCGCCCAGTGCCTGCTGATGACTCATCATGGCGGCGGGAGAGACGTCCTGCGCCGCTTCGGAAATGCCGCTGATCAGTCCGATGTCCTGCTGTGGAAAAAAGCCCTTGGGGATGATCACGAACAAGTAAACCGACAGGGCTACGGTGGCGAAAAACACGCAGAGCGTGATGAGGCGAAATCTCAGCACGACATCGAGACCGTGCTCATATGCCCGCAGCATTGCGTCGAAGCCGCGCTCGCTCAGAGCGTAAAGGCGTCCATGATGCACTTCCCTCGGGGGCTTGAGGAAACGCGAGGACATCATCGGGGTCAGCGTCAGTGACACCAAGGCCGATACCAGGATGGCCATCGATAGCGTCACTGCGAATTCCCGGAATAAGCGCCCGATGATGCCCCCCATCAGCAGCAGAGGTATTAGAGCGGCGATCAGGGAGATGCTGATCGATACAATTGTGAAGGCGATCTCGCGCGACCCCTTGAGCGCCGCCGCGAAGGGCTCTTCCCCCTCTTCGATATAGCGAGTGATGTTCTCCAGCATCACGATGGCGTCGTCCACCACAAAGCCCACGGCAATGGTCAAGGCCATCAACGACAGGTTGTCGAGGCTGTAGTTGGCGAACCACATCAAGGCGCAGGCGCCCAACAAGGCGAGCGGCACCGTGACGCTCGGTATGATCGTCGCCCACAGGTTGCGCAAAAAGATAAAGATCACCATCACCACGAGCGCAATCGTGAGGAGGAGGGTGAATTGCACGTCCTTGACGGCGGCCCGAATGGTCTGCGTGCGATCGCTCAAGGTGAAGATCTTGATCGCCGGCGGCATGTTGGCCTGCAGGCGAGGCAGCTCGGCCCGGATCTTGTCGACCGTGTCGATGACGTTGGCGCCGGGCTGCTTGTAGATGACAAGGACAATTCCACGCTTGCCGTCGGCCCAGGCGGCCTGCGTCGTATCCTGCGGACCTGTCACGGCCTGGCCGATATCGCGCACCCGCAACGGCGCACCATTGCGGTAGGCGACGATGACGTTGTTCCAATCCTTGGACTGCGTCAGCTGATCATTGGTGTAGATGGTGAAGGAGCGCGTCGGGCCCATGACTGCGCCCTTGGGACTGTCCACCGTCGTAACCGAGAGCGGCGTGCGGACATCCTCGAGCGACAGTCCCTTGGCCACAAGCTTAGCGGGGTCGAGCTGGATGCGGATCGCAGGCTTCTGCTGGCCGCCGATGGAGACCTGAGCTACGCCCGGGACTTGGCTGATCTGCGGGGCGAGCTTGGTCTCGATAATATCGTCGACGTAAGTCAATGGCAGCGTGTCGGACGAAGCACCCAGCAGCAGGATTGGCGAATCTGCTGGATTGACCTTGCGGTAGGTCGGCGGGCTCGGCAGGTTCTTGGGCAATTGTCCGCTCGCCGCATTGATCGCCGCCTGTACGTCGTTTGCGGCCGCATCGATATTCCGCTCGAGATCGAATTGGATGGTGATAGCGACCGAGCCGAGCACGATCGTCGACGTCATCTGCGCAACACGAGGGATCTGCGCGAATTGCGTCTCGAGCGGCTGAGCCACTGCCGAGGCCATGGTGTCCGGGCTCGCGCCAGGCAAGCTCGCCGACACCTGGATGGTGGGGAAGTCGACCTGAGGCAGCGGCGCGACCGGCAGCCGCGGATAGACGACGATGCCGACGAACAGAACGCCGATCATCGACAGCGAGGTTGCGATCGGATACCGAATGAAAGAGTCGGAAATGCCCCAATTCATCTCAGGGCGCCTTGGGTGAGGTGTTTTCGGCCTCATTCGCCAGTGTACTCGACGCGGATGCCTCACTGGGCTGCACCACGGAGCCGGCCTGGAGTTGATATTGCCCGGCGACCACGACCTTCTGGCCCGGCGTCAAGCCCCGCTCGATGACCGACACGCCATCACCGCTCTGGCTGACCTTGATGGCCTGGACATCGGCTTTGTTGTCGTCGCTGACGACAAAAGCATAGAGACCGTTCGGTCCGCGTTGCACCGCGTCATCGGGAACCGTTGCAACTTGCTTCAGCGTATCGACCAGCAAGCGGGTCGAGACCGAGAGGCCGGGCCATAAAACATTATCCTTGTTAGCGAAGGTCGCCTTCATGCGTATGGTGCCACTCGCCTGGTCGACCTCATTGTTGACGAGGGCGAGCCGCCCTTCGGACAGCGTTCTTAGGCCGTCCGAGCTCAGCGCCTTCACTGAGACGATTCCCTTCTCGAGTGCCTTGTTAATCTGCGGCACATCCTCTTCCGGCGCCGTAAACACCACCGAAATCGGTTGCAGCTGCACGATGGTCACGATGCCGCTCTGATCAGAGGCATGCACGATGTTGCCGGGATCGATCAGGCGAAAACCCGTTCTCCCCGACAGCGGGGCCTTGATGGTCGTGTAACTGAGTTGCGTTTGAGCGTTTTCGATCATTGCCTGATCGCCCTTGATCTGGGCCGTCAACTGATCGACGGTTGCCTGCTGGGTGTCGACCTGCTGCTTGGAGGCGTAATCCTTCTGGGCTAGGCTGACATAACGGTCGAGATTGAGCTTTGCGTTCTTTAGATTAGCCTCGTCTTGATCCTTCTTGGAGACCACCTGATCAAGCGCCGCCTGATAGGGCCGTGGATCGATCTGCACGAGGGTATCCCCCTCCTTCACCATCTGGCCCTGTCTGAAGGCGACCTTGATAATCTGGCCGTCGACGCGGCTTCGCACGGTGACGGTGTCGTAAGGCTGCACCGTCCCAAGTCCATTCAGATACACGGGGAAATCAGTCTTCTGCACCCGCACGACGGTGACCGGGATCGGCGCCGAGCCGCCTCCTTGGCCAGCCGTCTTTGGGTCGACCACTGCATCGGCCGCCCTGATCGTCACAAAATAGTGCCAGCTAACATACGAGCCGACGAAAATTGCGGCGAGTGCGATGAATAACCGCCACCCGCGGCGTGGAAGTGAAAGCGGAGATGATGCCAAAAATCCGACTCCTGTGACTTTTTCGAGAGGTCCCTGACGTTCGAGAGGTGCTGCGCTACGCGTGAACCTCTGTGTGTGCCGTGAATGAGGAAAATTTGCGGTGCAAAATGCGCACACCGCAGCGATCGGCCGCAGCTGCAGGCGGCATGGTGGCGCGTCAACGCTTTCTTTTCGTCGAGGCCCGGCGTCCCATCAGGATCTCTACGAGTGCTCTGGTATTGGCGGAACTCGCACCTCTGCGCCAGATCAGGACGGTCGGGATGCGGTCCTCTCCGCGTGGAAGCCGGTGAACGCTGAGACGCCGGCTCTCAGGAAAGGTATCGAGGACGCTTCTCGGCAGCAAGGCCGCACCCATGCCAGCGACGACGCAGCCTAGCATCGCGTGATACGAACCCAGCTCCACTATGCGCTCCGGCATTTCACCGCGTTTCTCGTACCAAGCCTCAAGGCGCTTGCGATGCGGGCAGCCATGCTCGAACACGATTATTGTTTTCGGCAAGGCGCTGTCGGCTGCGATCGGTGGGTGATTGGCGGAAGCTACGATCACCGGTTCTTCCTGGTAAGCGACGACCTTTTCGAAGGGCGCATCAGGGATAGGCTCGGCGACGAGCGCGGCATCGATTTCGCCCGCAAGAATTGCCCTCGCCAGCTGGGTCGGATTACCGGTTCGAAGCTCGAGAACGACGTTTGGGTGGCGCCGACTGTATTCGGCGAGCGGGCCCCGGCAACCTCACTGCAGCAGTGCTCTCCATCGCACCTAGACGGAACACCCCACGCGGCCGCGAATCCTGAACCGCGACTCGCGCTTCGTCGGCAAGCGCCAGCAGCCGGTCGGCGAAGTCGAGCAGGACCCTGCCCGCGGGCGCCAGGTGCAGGCGTTTGCCCTCGCGGATGAAAAGCCGAACGTTCAGCTCGTCCTCGAGCTGGCGCACGCGCGTCGTGACGTTGGATTGAACACGATGCAGCTGTTCGGCGGCGCGGGTCACCCCGCCGTGACGCACAACGGCTGAGAAGATTCTCAGATCGGACAGATCCATACATCTCTCCTAGAGAACGTAATTATCTCAATTATTCATTTTTTCGTATGACTGGCAACGATTAGAAGCTCGGTGATCGCCTGACCTCCCTTGGCGGGGTCGGCAATACGCTCAACCACGGAGAACACTTGAAAGGAGAACTATCATGCCAAATGGCTACTGGATCGTTCGTGTATCAGTGCGGAATGCTGCGCGCTATCCCGAGTACCTGGCAGCTGCACGATCTGCCTTTGACAAGTATGGCGCTAGGTTTCTCGTCCGCGGCGGTCGCTTCGATGCGATGGAAGGCAGCTCCCGTGAGCGCAATGTCGTCGTCGAGTTTAGGGATTACGCAACCGCGATTGCCTGCTATCGCAGCCCCGAGTATCAGAGCGCGAAGGCTATTCGCAATGCCAACGCAGATGCAGACCTCGTCATTGTCGAGGGGGATGGAGCTTGACCGGCAACGGTTAGCCAGCATTAAGGAAACTGCTGTAGAGCAATTCGGCCGCGTGTGATCGGCATTCACTCAAATCAGACTTCAGGCGCATCCAGTTTCTCGAAAAGACGGAAGCTTCGAGGGCTCGATTTTGCTTGCGTAAAGCGTTGAGTTGCGATAGAACAAAGAGGGAACGATGCTGCACCGGAGCCGACATGATCAGCGAAGCGAGACGCGAAGCGAGCCGGCGGAACGGCCGCCGCAGCCGCGGTCCAAGGACGCCCGAGGGCAAGGCGCGCTCGTCGCGCAATGCCGTCCGGCACGGGCTGAACCGCCCCGCAGGGCTTGATCCTGAATTCGTGGACCGGATCGCCGCCTTGGCGCGCGCCATCGCAGGGCCGGATGTGGGTGCTGGTACGGAGCGTTTCGCTCTGGCCTGCCGGATCGCCTGTGCTCAGGTCGATGTGTGGCGGGCACGGCGCGTGCGCGCCGATTGCATGGCCGTGAAGCCCCTGGATGATGCTACCCTCGAGCGGGCGGTCGCAACCGATCGTTACGAAGGCCGCGCCATCTCGCGCCGCAACCGCGCGATCTGGGCATTCCATGCCGAACGTGCAGGCGCATCGGCGGGAGATCACCGACGTTGTGCCTCGCCGGCAGCGCTATCGGACATGGCCGTGCAGCCGAGCGGCGGCTCGGCCGCGCGCCGTTACGGTCTTCGTGGTCTGCCTCGCCTGCCTGACCCTTATGCAGAGGTGAAGAGGGAGCAGCGCCGGATCATGCGAGGTTTCGCTTTCGGGCACACGTGCCGGCACGATGCCGATTTTTACTGGTTAAGGCATCCCGCGCGTTCCGGTACTCTCACGACATTACGGCCGAACGAACCCGAGGCGGCGCAGCCCCGTGTGCACGATCTCGGCCAGACGAACCCAAGCCACTCCCGCGATGCCGGAATCGCGCCGAACGAACCCGAGGCGGATCGAGGCGCCACAGCCGGTGCCGCATGTAGCGCCGGCATTCGCGACGTCGGCCAAACGAACCCGAGCGGGTCCGGCGCCCCGATCAGAATCCCGCCGAACGAACCCGAGGCAGTTCAAGTCCACGAACGTCACTTTGGCCAAAGGAACCCGAGCTGCGAGCCGCCGCTTCCTGCAACGCGGCTTACATCTAACGATCGTCGCTGCGTTCTGTGGAGAACCCGCCTCCCCGCTACGGCCTCACCCCCCGGCTATCGCATTGCCGGTCATGCGGTGAACAGACTGACTGAGATTAATTCGCTCTGATATTGGCCGCGCGGATCAGCTTGGCCCAGGTGTCGAGCTCGCTCCTGATCCGTTCCGCAAATTCGTGCGGTGTGCTCGCGACCGGCTCATAGCCGAGCGTCGTGAGATTCTCGCGCATATCCTGCTCTTGCATGATCATCGCGATCTCGAGGTGGAGCGTGGCAATGATCTCCTGCGGCGTACCCGCGGGCATCAGCACTCCTACCCAGCTCTCGCCCTCGATGTCGGGGTAGCCGATCTCCGCCATGGTCGGCACATCCGGGAGGATCTGCGAGCGTGCCTTGCCGGCAAGCGCGAGCGCGCGCAACAACCCTTCCTTCACATGCGGCACAACCGGGGCAGGTGCCACGAAGCTGATCGGCACATGGCCGGCCACCACTGCCGCGATCGCCGGCCCGCCGCCGTTATAGGGCACGTGCACGAGGTCGAGATTGAATTTCAGACGGAACTGCTCGGCGGTGAGGTGCGACTGCGTCCCCGCTCCCGCCGAAGCGAAGCTGTACTTGCCGGGATTGGCTCTGATGAGCGCGATGAGCTCATCGACCGTCTTTGCCGGGACGGAGGGGTTGACCGACAGCACCGCCGGCGAGGTGACCGCAAGCGTCACCGGCTCGAAATCCTTCTCCGGATCGTATGGGACCTTGTCGAACAAGCTCGGGTTTACGGTGTAGGAGCTGTAGGCGCAGAGAATGGTGTAGCCGTCCGGCGCCGCCTTTGCCGCCTGGCCCATGCCGATGTTCCCGGATGCGCCCGTGATGTTCTCCACATAGAACTGCTTGCCCATGTGCTCGCTGAGCTTCTGCGCCAGCAGCCGTCCGAAGACGTCGGTCAGACCGCCCGGCGCATAGGCCACGATCACGCGCACCGGGCGTGTCGGATAGGCTTGTGCCCACGCGTCTTGCGCGAACGGGGAGAGCGCACCGATTGCGGCGAGCGAAACAAATCTACGGCGAGACAATGTCATTTTGTTTTCCTAGAGATACCTCCCCCTGAAAGGGGGAGGTATTGCGGAGCTTGCTGCGCCGCTAGTCCAAATGCGATAGCCCTGCCCCTTGTGGGGAGGGGTTGGGGGTGGGGGTGGTAAGAGAAGCGCATCGGCCTTCCAACTTCACGACCCCCCTCCCCCACAAAGGTAAGGGGAGTGGACCGAGTATGGCGCGCTGCTGATCGCAAACGAGCGAAACGCACCCTAGAGCGGACCAGGGGCCGGCCGCATCAATACGGGCGCTGCGCGCCCTTCACCGTCGTGCGCAGCATCAGCCGGCGTTGATCCGAGGGAAAATCCTCGCGCGCATGCATGGAGCAGCGATTGTCCCAAACGAGCAGATCGCCGACGCGCCACACGTGCCGATAAACGAATTCCGGCTTCTCGGCGTGATCGAACAGCGCCTCGAGCAGCGCGTCGCTTTCGGCTTGCGGCATATCCTCGATGCGCACGGTCATCAGCCGATTGACATAGATCGCCTTGCGTGCGGTCTCATCATGCGTCCGAAACACGGGGTGAACCGCCTGGTTTGAGGCTGCCACTCCGGTACCGCCTCGGATGGTGGTGCCGTAATTGTAGTGATGCAGCGCGCGGCGTCCCGCAAGCTTGCTTTTGATCGCCGGGTCGAGCGTCTCATACGCGGCATAGCCGCTGGCGAACAAGGTGTCGCCGCCATGGCTCGGCACCTCCAGCGAGTACAGCAGCGTGCCCTTGTGCGGCACCTCGGCGTGAATCTGGTCGTGATGAAAGTTCATCTCCCCATCGGGCAACGCGCCGATGGTCTCGCCGTTCTCGCGGATGTTCGAGATCATCATGATGTTCGGCAACAGCCGGGCATATCCCTTGGGGAAGAATTTCGCGGGGCGCGTCAGCGGAGCGGTCTCGCCGAAATATTCGGTCACCCGCAACAGATCCTCCTGGGTAAAGCTCTGGTTGCGAAACAGCAGCACCGCATGATCAAGCCATGCCTGATAGATGTCGCCGATGGTATCGCGGTCGAGGGGGACGCGCAGATCGATGCCGCGAATTTCCGCGCCGATGTGCTGGGACAGCGCAAAGACATCGAGCCGGGTGCGGGTGGCGACGTTCATGGCGGATCCTTATCTCATAGGTATCGAATGCGAGCTTATCCGAGCGTATTGGCGCCAGCAACGGCAGGAAATCACCCAGCAATATTGCGGAGACGGCAATGACCAAGGCAAAGCGAGCCCGCGCGGTCGGGCTCAATCACGTAGCGCTGGAGGTCGGCGACATCGAGGAAGCTCTGGCTTTCTATGGCCGGCTGTTCGATTTCGAGCTGCGCGGCAAGAGCAGCAGCTCTGCGTTCATCGATCTGGGCGACCAGTTCATCGCGCTGCAGAAAGGACGCAGCCAGCCGGCAGATGGCGGACGTCATTTCGGCCTGGTGGTCGACGACAAGGAAGCTGTCAGAAATGCACTGGCCGAAGCCGGCGTTGAAGTCCTGCCTGGTCGGTTCCTCGATTTTCTGGATCCCTGGGGCAACCGGATCGAGATCGTGGCCTATGAGAACATCCAGTTCAGCAAGACGCCGCAGGTGCTGCACGGGATGGGACTGACGCAGCTGTCGAAAAACAAGAGCGCGGTCCAAGAGCTCGCTGCCAAGGGGATGGCGGCGAGCTGAGCTGTCACCGTCCCGCTGGAGGCGATGCCAGCCCGGAGGCCGCCCCCTCCCCAAGCACGAACTGCGCGAAGCGTGCATGCGATTGCGCAATCGACGGAACGCAGCGGTTCGGGTTCCCGCAGCCGCCGTTGAAGGTTATCTCGTATCGACCCTCGCCGCGCGCAACCTTCGTGACGGTGAAAGCTGGAGTGGTTTCGGATGGCACTGGCCCCGCGGTTTGCATGATCGTATCCGTGCGGACCTGAATCTTGAAAGTTGAATTGGCCGCAATCCACGTCGCAGCCCGATGCCATTTGGCATCGCAGTCCGCACCGCTGATGCATATGATCGGCTGAGGCAGCAGCTGCTGCATTTCCGTGGAAGCACAGGCTGCCATGAGCAATCCGGGCGCCAGGACCACAATGGCACGCATGTCCGATTACGCCTCCTCGCCGCAGCATACGACGATCGACAACAGGCGGAAAAGCGGCGCTGGGGTCGAGCACGCGCGCACGCGCTGGTTTCGAGTCTGGACCATTGTCCTCGCCGGCGTAGTTGCCGCCCTCCACATCGGCAAAGCACCGATTGCCGTCCCGCTGCTGCGCCAGGATCTGGGACTGAGCCTCGCGTTCGCCTCCTGGATCATAGGAGCTTATGCCATCGTCGGCGCGGTTGCCGGCCTGCCGGCTGGGATGATCATCGCCTTCGTCGGCGCGCGACGCTCCCTCGTCATCGGACTGCTGGTGATTGGCGCAGCATCCTGCGCCGGAGCTTTGGCCACGAGTGGGCCCACTCTCCTGGTCACGCGGGTCCTGGAGGGCACCGGGTTTCTCATGGTGGCGATTGCGGCTCCCATGCTGCTGCGCATGCTCACGGCACCGCGGGACCGCGACGCAGTATTTGGCTGGTGGGCGCTATATTTCACCGTAGGCTCGGTGGTCGCGATGCTGGCAGGGCCGCTGATTGCGCGGTTCGGTTGGCAGGCCCTGTGGTACACCACCGGCCTGCTCTGCCTGGCTTACAGCGTGGTCGCGTGGTTTGCTGCTCCTGTCGCACCCAAGGCGGCTCCGAGCAGCCAGCGCGCGCTGCGGGATTTCGTCGACATTATACGGGCGCCGGGCACCATATTGCTGTCATTGGCGTTCGGCTTCTATTCCCTTCAATACCATGCGCTGACCGGCTTGTTGCCGAGCTTGCTGGTGGAGCGGCTTGACGTCTCCATCGCGGAGGCAGGCGGGATCAGCGCCGCCAGCATCGTGGCGAGCGGAATTGGCGCAGTGACGGCCGGGTTTCTGTTGCGACAAGGCGTGGCGCTGTGGGCAATCGTCGCGGCCGCTTTCAGTTTCATGGGCGTCGTCACGTTCGGAATTTTCCACGGCTCCATGCCGCTTCTCGGCGTCGCCGCGCTTGGGATCGCAAGTCTCGGAGCGACCGGATTTGTCCCGGCGTCGATTTACGCAGCCGCTCCCAAGCTCGCTCCCGAGCCGGCCATGCTCGCGCTCACGGTCGGATGCCTGGTGCAAGCGAGCCATCTCGGCAACGTCCTCGGCCCCTCCGCACTCGGGGTCCTGGTGGAGCATTTTGGCTGGTCGGGCGCGCCGGCCCTGTTCGTCGCAATAGCATGCGCCGGTGTGGCCATAGCCTTGGGCATTCGCAGACTGCTGCGCGAGCGGCGACCTCAGTCGCGCCTTACTGCGCGTCGGCCGCCGGCTTGAGCTGCACGGACTCACCGCAGCCGCAGGCTGAAGTCTGGTTCGGGTTGTTGAACACGAATTGCGCGGCGAGCTTGTCGGTCTTGTAGTCCATCTCGGTGCCGAGCAGGAACAGCACCGCCTTCGGATCGATGAGCACGCGCACACCCTTGTCCTCGACCACCTCATCCGCCTTCTCGATCCGCTCGGCATATTCCATGGTGTAGGCCATGCCCGCACAGCCGCCATTCTTGACGCCGACGCGCACGGCCACGACCGGCTCGACCGCGTTCGCCATGACGAACTTGATGCGTTCCGCCGCGGCGTCGGTGAGCCGGATCACTTGGGGTCTTGGCCGTGGGCTGGCCATCGGCATCTCCTTGTCTGGCCGGGTTCAAGGCCCGGGAGCGGCGATTCACTCGGTTTTCCTAACATAACAATGAATTTGGCGCTGTGAAGGTCGCGCGGACGGCGGATCGCTGCGGTGGCGGCTGGCTATTACGGCGGCTCGCCGCTCAGTAAGTCGCCCACAAGCCGGGCGTTGCCAATTCCACCAGGTGCCCGTCGGGGTCGCGGAAGTAGATGCTGTGTCCGCCACGCGACCAATCGGTGCGACCTTCGACCGGGACACCATGCGCGCGCAGCCGCTCTTCCCATTGGGGCAGGGCGTCACCAGCAATGGCGAACGCGAGATGCAGCGGCCCGTGACCATCGTGCGGCGGGATCGTGCCTCCCGGCATTCGAACGGTCTCTAGCGTCGCGCCGCGGCGAAACAGCAGGAGCACGCTCTGGCCGCCCACGTCGTAGGCGCGAAAACGGGCGTCATGCCTGAGGAGCGTCAGCTCGAGCACCTGCTCATAGAAGCGCGCTGCCCGGTCGAGATCATCGACATAAAGGCAGGTTTCGAGAACGCGATCGAGCTTGGGAACTGAGGCAGCCTCTGGTTTTCTGTTTCAGCTGCTGCCGCCGCTCGGCCAATTTCCGGAGAACGATCGCGTCACCTTTTGCGTCATCCTCTGGCACTCCTCGAACAGCTGGCGCCCATCTTCGGCCGCCATTTGCATCCGTTGGGCAACGAATTTCTGGTAGGCCTCCAGGGCTTCCGGAATCGAGTGCGAGCCCGTCATCTTGGCTCCGAGCTCCGACCAGAGATTGACTTCGGACTGAACGCGGGCAAGCCAGCTTCGGCTCGCTTGCTCGTAAGCCTCCAGCAGATCCTTCTGCATCTTGAGGATCTCTGGACTCGACGCATCCATTAGTTTTGGGGCCATCGCCGCTACTCCACTTGCATTGCTGCTCTTGCAAAATCAGGTTCGCGCGTAATTGACTTGGATCAATTGACGAACCGGCATCCCTGATGCGTTGCAACATCAGTTTAACGCAGGCGCTGGGCTTCTGCCAAAGAGCGGCTCACTGCAAGCCGGTGCTGCACAAGCGTCAACCCGGTCGCGCCTTCATCCGGGCGATGACCTCCGCTGGGATCGGCTTCGCGCGAAGCCGGGTCGCGTCGCCGGGATCGCGCTCGGTCCAGACCCTGATCTCGTGGCCTTCTACCGCAAGCCGGCCCCCGTTCCACATACGGTGCTGCACGTCGAAGCTCGACCGCCTGAACTCGCCGATGGTGGTTTCGATCTCGACCAGATCGCCCAGCTTGGCGGGAACAATAAAGCGCGCCTTTGCATCCACCAGCGGCATGGAAACGCCGTAGATGGCTCCGATCCCGGCGGCGGGGAGCTCAAGCGCGTGCTCGAACAGCAGCCACGTGCTGTGATCGAAGAACTCAAAGAAGCGGCTGTTGAAGACAATGCCGGCGGGATCGCAATGTCCCCATTCGACGGTGAGTTGTCTGCAATGCGTGCGATAGCTCAAGCCGCCCCACCTTCCAATGTGCAGGAGCCCTGCCCCAACTCTGGCGGGTTGTCCAGGGCTGCGCAGTCAATCGGATTGGGCTGGGAATGCGCAGTCGGCCTTGGCCAGAAGCCGCTTCTCATATCGCGCAATCAGGGCTGGTAATCCCACAATCACGACCGTTGTGACCACGCCTAGCGAAACGGCCGTGGATGACGCCAATTCCGTAAAGGCCTCGCCCAGCGAATAGGCCGCCACGCCATAGCCCGTCACCCAGCAAACGGCAGCGGTGCCGCTGGCGAGATAGAAGCTCTGCTGCGCCATCCTGCTCGCGCCTGCCAGGGCCGCAGCCATGTTGCGCAGAAACGGCAGAAAGCGTGCGGCGAAGACAAACGGACCCCCATATTGCCAGAAAAGCCATTGACCGATCTTGATCCGTTCCTTGGTCAGTCCAACCCGCGGGCCATATTCGGTCATGAGCTGATATCCGAACTTCCTGCCTATCCAGAAGCCGGTGATATCACCTGCGATTGCCGCAGGAATTCCTGCCGCGATCAATGTCCAAAGATCGATGGTATGCGTTCGGGCAGCAAAGAACGCAGCGGCCATCAAGCTGGCCTCAGCCGGCAAGGGAAATCCGATGCTTTCAAATGCGATGAAGACGGCGACCACCCAGACGCCGTACATCGCTATGAGCTGTGTCAGATCCAGTGTCACGGCTGCCGAAACCCAGCAATCGCCTGTCAAGCTACACTAACCGATATTGCGGGCCGTAATGCGGTCTGGGTGTGGAGCGATTGCCTTCAGAAAAGCTTATTTTCGCCAGTGTTGCAGCGACGGCACACTAGAGGGGCTCTCCTGAGGTCAATCGCGTTTTTGCCCACTCTACACAGGGAATCTCGGAGTACCGCAGCATGCAAGTCTTCAAGAATTTCAGCGAGATCAAGACTGCGGCCGGGACCGAAATCGGCGTCAGCGACTGGGTAGAGGTAGCCCAGGCACGCATCGACTGCTTCGCTGAGGCGACGGGCGACGACCAGTGGATCCACGTCGATGTGGAGCGCGCAAAGCGCGAGTTGCCGGGCGGCACCACAATCGCGCATGGGCTGCTGACGCTCGGGTTGGCACCCGGCTTCCTTCGCTCGGTGATGCGAATCGAAGGGCTAAAGAACAGCCTGAACTATGGATCCAACCGCGTCCGCTACTTGAGCACGGTTCCGGCAGGCGCGCGGTTGCGCGGCCGGATATCCATTGCGGCCGCAGATGATGCGCCGCCCGACGGCCTGCGAGTTACGTATGCGGTCACAGTCGAGATCGAGGGGGGCAAGCGCCCGGCCTGTGTCGCCGAGATCATCTCGGTGCATTATCGCTGAATGCGGTTGGAGGCCCCACGATGGGCGTTCGTCACTCAGCTCATTGTTGGGCAGCGGCCCCGCCATAGCTCGGCCAGGAGGAGCGGCGCGGCCAGAGCAGCGAGAACCGCCATTGCCGCATAGGCGTGCCCGCCCCAGCGGGCGTAGAGCTCGCCCGAAACTCCCATTGCCGCCGCCATCACCAGGCCGAGCACGACCGCGAGGTATCCCTGAGCCGAAGCGCCCAGTCCGGCAGGGGCTGCGCGCGCCACAGCGCCCAGTCCGCCCAGATGCGTTGCGCCAAACGAGAACGCATGCAGGCATTGCAGCATCAGAAGCAGCACCGGCGGCGGATCAAACGCCATTGCCCCCCAGCGGATCACCGCCCCGGCGGCTCCCGCAAGAAGGAGCGCAAGGGGGTCGAGAGGCAGGCGCGCGGAGACAGCGAAAAGCACGATCTCGGCGAGCACCCCGAGCGCCCAAAGGGCGCCGATGGTCATGCCGCCGAGTCCCGCAGCCTGCCATTGCAGCGCCGAGAAGCCGTAGTAGATGGCATGGCTTGCCTGGATGAGGGCCGCCGCGGTTACCATCACCAGCAGGCGCACATCGCGCAGGAGCATGGTCATCGAGCCGCGGGGTGCGGGAACCTCCGATATGCTCTTGCCAAGCGGGCCCAGGCTGGCAGCCGCCGCCGTGTTGACGATCAAAACACCTACGACCGCCCAAATCAGCTGCGATTCGGCAATGAGGTCGAGCAGCAGGCCCCCGCCGAGCGTGCCCGCGATGAAGGCTGCCGAGCCCCACGAGCGCACTGGCCCATAGCTTTTTCCATGCTGTCGAAGCCCTGGCAGGGCATAAGCATCAGCAAGGGTCATCAACGGCGTGTAGAAAGCTGATGCCAGGGCGACCGCGGCCATGATCGCGCCGGGCGACGGCGAAAGCCCGATGCCGGCGTACGCAAAGGCCGATGCCACGGAGCAAATGATTATGACGGCGCGCGTTGCATCATGCCGGTCGGCCATGCGCGTTGCGATGGGAATGGCGAACAGCCGAACAACGGAAGGTATGGCGAGCGCGAGCCCGATGGCAGCAGGGTCGAGCCCCTTGGCGGTGAACCAGACCGGCAGGAACGGCATTTGCACGCCGAGCGCCATGCAGAGCGCCGCGTAGAAGAATGCGAGCCGCCACGCAAATGCCGCGCCTGTGGGTATCTGGGGATGACTGGGCATGACCCGGATTGCGATTCGTGCTCGATCGTGCTGATCGTTACTACCCAAACATGACCACTATGCCGGAAGAACCCTTCGCTCTGTCCACAATTTCGCCTCCTCACGCCGAGGAGAGCGATTACGCCGCCATTTGCGCCACGGTGATGGAGAGTGCGCGGGGGCGGTGGTTTCTCGAGCAATATGCCCGACGCAATCGAAACGCCGACAAGAAGCTCATGCTTGCCGCAATCGAACATCTCGAGCTTCTCATCCGCACCGAGCCCGGCCAGCAAGCGCATCCTGGCATGCGAGCCGAGCTCCTGGAAATGGCAAGAGCAATCGCGCAAGCGCGCGCCGGCGGAGCGCAACATCCCGATGCACATCCTCAAGCGGCGGGCGCCGAACAGAGAACTCCTCGCCTTACGCTACAAGCTTATAGAACAGGCTGGGATCGACGTTGCCGCCTGAGAGTACCGCGACCGCTAGCTTTCCCTTTACATCGATCTTCCCCGACAGCAGCGCGGCGAGAGCAACCGCGCCACCGGGCTCGACTACGAGCTTGAGCTCCCGGAAGGCAAAGGCCACTGCGGCCCCGACCTCCTCGTCGCTCACCGCGGCGCCCTCCGCCACCAGGGTGCGATTGATCGCGAACGTCAACTCACCCGGCGTCTGGGCCATCAACGCATCGCAGATCGTGCCGGTCAGGGCGGTGTTCTTTTCCCGAGCGCCGCTCCTAAACGAACGGGCGTGATCATCGAAGCCTTCAGGCTCGGCGGTGTAAACCCGCGCCTCAGGGACGCGCGCCTTCACCGCGAGTGCAATGCCGGCCGTCAAGCCGCCGCCTGAGGCGGTGACCACGACCGCATCCGGAGCTAAGCCCAGCGCCGCAAGATCCTCGATGATCTCGCGCCCGGCAGTGCCTTGTCCAGCGATGATCAGCGGATCGTCATAAGGGGGCACCAGCGCGGCACCGCGCCTTTGCGCGATCTCCTGCGCGATGGTTTGCCGATTCTCCCGCACACGGTCGTAGAGCACGACCTCGGCACCGAGCGCTGCGGTGCGCTCGCGTTTTGGCCGTGGCGCATCCGACGGCATGACGATGACCGCCGGCATGCCGAGAAGTTTTGCCGCAGCCGCCACCCCCTGGGCATGATTGCCGGACGAGAATGCCACCACGCCGCGCGCGCGCTCGGGCAGTGGAATGGACGATAGTTTGTTGTAGGCGCCGCGGAACTTGAACGAGCCGGTACGTTGCAGAATTTCGGCCTTGAGGAATACGCGCCCCTGCGTCACCCCGTCGAGCACCGGGGATGTCACAAGCGGCGTGCGCAGCGCAACGCCCGCGAGCCGTTCCGCAGCGGCGTCCACGTCCGCCGCGGTGGGCAGTTTATCGTGCGGCGATTGTGTCATCGGCAGACGACGCTAGCCCCGCGGTACCCCGAACGGCAAGACCCCGCGGAGCAGATCCGTCAACACTATCGACTCACACGTGTTACTTCGGTGTCGCTCCGGGGGCCCGGTAACTCGGCCATGCCGACTTGCCCCGAGCTACACTTCCAGCGAGTTCCGCTGGAATTGACGCACAAGCGGTGCAATAAACACCGGAGTGTCGAGGGTTGTGATCGGTGCGTCCGACGGGTTACGCTGAGCTCGGAACAACCGCCGGTGGGGAGCATGGCCCGGAAGATAGCGATTGTCGGAGCGGGGGCCGTCGGCGGGTATACCGGCGCCCATATGGTGCAGGCCGGGGAGGACGTCACGTTCATCGATCCCTGGCCCGCTCACGTCGATCACATGCGAAAACACGGCCTGCGCGTGACGCACGCCATGGACGTACCGGAATTCTGCGTGCCGGTGCGCGCCTTGCACGTCACCGACGTGCAGCAGCTCGCCAAGGAGAAGCCAATCGACATCGCCTTCGTCTGCATGAAGTCCTATGACACGGGCTGGGCAACGATGCTCATCCGGCAATATCTAGCCGCCGACGGCTATGTGGTCTCGCTGCAGAATTGCATGAACGAGGAGACGATTGCTGGGATCGTCGGCTGGAGCAAGACGCTCGGCTGCATCGCAAGCAGCATCACCGTCAACCTCCCCGAGCCTGGCCTAATCCACCGCGGCGCCGGCAAGGGGGGCACGGCGCATACCGTATTCCGCGCCGGCGAGGTGCATGGCCGCATTACCCCGCGAGCCGAAGAGGTGTGCCGCCTGGTTGCTTATGCCGACAGCGCCAAGATCACCAGTAATCTCTGGGGTGAGCGCTGGTCGAAGCTGGTCACCAATGCCATGGCCAATGGGCTCAGTGCCTGCACCGGGCTGACCGGCGGCGAGATGCTGTACAACGATCCGATCCGACGCTTCTCTACCCGGGTTGGCAGCGAAGCCATCCGCGTCGGCCAAGCGCTCGGTTATCAGCTCGAGGAGATCTATCACTTGCCGCCCGAGACCATCGCCCGCGCGGGCGAAGGCGACGAAGCGGCGACGCGCGCCTGCGACGAGGAGCGCATCAGGCAGGGCAAGCGCACCGCCGCCGGTCAGCGTCCGTCTATGGGACAGGACATGCAGAAGGGGCGGCGCACGGAAATCGAATTCCTCAATGGCCTCGTGGTGCGGGAGGGGGAGAAGGTGGGTCTTACGTGCCGCGCCAATGCCATGTTGACCGACATCGTCAAGCGGGTCGAGCGGGATGAGCTGAAACCCGATCCGCGGCATATTACGGAGCTTCGATTGAACTGAGCGGATCGCCATCGCGCTCGATTCCTTTGCTTGAGCATGTTTGAACCCCGGCGGCGTCATCCGCCGGCGGACTGCCAGATGAGGCTGTCGGGGTGAGACCTGAGGGAGGATGTCGATGGCTCGCGGCCTCAATCGCCAAATCATTTTGAAGAGCCGCCCTGAAGGCGCGCCCAGCCTCGATAATTTCCAGTTACGGGAAGCGCCCGTGCCGGAGCCCGGCGATGGCGAAGTGCTGATGCGCACGCTCTATCTCTCGCTCGATCCCTACATGCGCGGCCGCATGAGCGCGGCAAAATCCTATGCCAAGCCCGCTGAGATCGGCCAGGCAATGGTCGGCGGCACCGTTGCGGAGATTGTCGCTTCCCGCAATCCGAAATACGCCGTCGGCGATATCGTTTTGGGCTACGGCGGCTGGCAGGAGTATGCGCTTTCCAATGGCGCCGGCTTGCGCAAGCTCGATCCCGCCATGGCTCCGGTCTCAACAGCGCTCGGCGTTCTTGGGATGCCGGGCATGACAGCGTATGTCGGTCTTCTCAAAATCGGCCAGCCCAAGCCCGGAGAGACCATCGTCGTCGCCGCGGCCTCAGGTGCCGTCGGGTCGGTCGTGGGGCAGATCGGGAAAATCAAAGGCTGCAAGGCGGTCGGTATCGCCGGCGGCGCCGAAAAGTGCCGGTTCGTAATCGAGGAGCTCGGCTTCGATGCCTGCGTCGATCATCGCACGCCGGATTTTGCCAAGCAGATCGAAGCCGCATGTCCGGACGGCATTGATGTTTATTTTGAAAACGTCGGGGGTGCCGTTCAGCAGACCGTGTGGCCGCTGCTCAACGATTTCGCCCGCATTCCCGTCTGCGGTCTCATTGCGCAGTACAATGCTGTGAAACCGATGCCCGGCCCCGACATGTTTTCGGTCCTGCGCAAGCGCCTTCTCCTGCGCGGCTTCATCGTCTGGGATTTCAGTGCGAAGCAAGCCGATTTCCTGCGCGATGCGAGTGCGTGGATTCGGGAGCGCCGCCTCAAATACCGCGAGGACATCGTCGAAGGGCTGGAGAACGCGCCCGCTGCCTTCCTGGGGCTCCTGCAAGGCAAAAACTTCGGCAAGCTGCTGGTCAAGGTTGCATTGTAACTACAGCTGGTTTTGCTTGCATGGCGCTCAGCACGAACTTCACGTTTGCTCAGGCGAACCCGAACCAAGGGGCGACAACGGGCTCCCAATCCAATGAGCAGCAACCCG
The DNA here is from genome assembly GCA_963841705.1 of uncultured Alphaproteobacteria bacterium. GTDB lineage: Bacteria > Pseudomonadota > Alphaproteobacteria > Rhizobiales > Xanthobacteraceae > VAZQ01. The sequence continues at coordinate 92,419 of CAWJDY010000013.1, read as the reverse complement.
AGCAGAGCGTCCCCGGCAACCCGAATAACCCCGGGCCACGCTGAGCTGCCGAACAACATAAAGAGGCCCACGCCGCGGCGGTGGAGCTTCGTTGGTTCCCCCGACATGGAGGAATGCCGTTCTTGAGCTCCCGTGATCGGATCAGATCCCAAGGGCTCTTTTTTGAAAGCTTGCGGTCAGCACAGCCGTCCCACAGCGCAAGTCTCTCAGCTCACGCCCCAGTCCGCTCGGACCAAACCGTCTCCGCTATTTTCAGATACTGCTGCCGCAGCGCCGGCTCGATTTCTGCCGTCCTTCGAAACTGCTCCTTGAGGCGGTCCTCCATCTCCTCTCGCAGCGCGCACGTTCGCGCGTAGAGGTGCTTCTCGTCAATGGTGAGCAGCTTTCGTCCTCGCATGACCCACTGCCATATTGGCGGTCACCACCGTGCCGGCCCTGATCTTTGTCGTCATGGCAAGTTCCTGCGACGGCGCAGAGCGCGCTTCATTGACCCAGGTCGCGCTCTGTTTCCTTCCAAGGAGCGATGCGCTCCTGCAGAACGGCCACCAAAGCGGTCAGGCCATAGCCGATGGCCACCAGCACGAAAATAGGGACGAACATCTCCGCTGTGCGAAAACTGCTTGCATAACGAATCAACAGTCCACCAAGTCCGGTTTGCGCCGTAAAAAACTCGCCGACCACGACGCCGACGATACCGCGACCAACCGAGAGCCGGATGCCGGCCATGACGAACGGAATGATGGCCGGTGCGATCACATAACGGGAAATCTGAAATTCCGACGCCTGCATCGAGGTCGCCGGCTCCACCAGCTCCTGGCCAACGGTCGCCACGCCGGCGTAGGTGTTCTTTATGATCGGAAAGATTGCCAGAAGCACGACAATGGCGACCTTGGGAGCGACGTAAAGCCCGAGCCAAAGCGAAAGCAACGGCAGCAGCGCTACAGTCGGCGTGGCGTAGAGGCCGTTGACATAGGGAGAGAGCGCCCAATTGAGCCGAACATAGCGCCCCATGAGAAGTCCGAGCGGAACTCCAAGGGCCACCGAAACAGCGAGGCCTGCAATCAACACCGAGAGCGAGCTCAATGTTGGTGCAAGCAGCGTCCCGTCCATGCACAGACGCCAGAACGCCACCACGGTCTCGTGGAACGGCGAAAGGAAAATCCGCGGAGTGAGCATCCCGCAGATCTCCCACAACAGCAAGAACGCGAGGACCGAGCCTAGACGGATCGCAAGATTTCGCCGTTTCCGAGCACGTCGAAGCCCCGCCTCGCGGGCTGCTGCGGCGGCCAAGGACACGCTCATATCAGGCCCTGTATCGCTCGAGGACTCTGCGCTCCAGATAGGTCAAAAGCCCGTCGATCGAGATTCCCATCGCGGCGAGAATGATGGCGGGAGCAAACATTTTGGCCATTTGATACGTGCTCGATGTCGCATGCAGGATGCCACCCAATCCCGACAGCGAGACAAAGAATTCTGCCACGATCACCGTTGTCAATGCACGGCCGAGGCCAAGCTTCAATCCTGCCATCACGTACGGAAGGGTCGCCGGCAAGATGACCTTCCACAGCAGCTGTCCTGCCGTCGCGTTCATCGAACGCGCAGGCTCGGTGAACTGACCGCTGATGTCGCGGATCCCCGCCGTCGCATTGACGGATACCGGAAAAATGGCTGCCAGCACCACGATGACGATCTTGAGAGTGTCGCCCACGCCCAGCCACAGCAGCAGCACCGGGATCAACGCCACGCGGGGCGTATTGTAAAAAATAGTCACGTAAGGGTCGAGAATTTGAAAGGCCAGATTGCTGCGACCCATCACAACCCCAAGCGCGACGCCCAGGATCGAGGCGATGAGGAAGCCCGGCACCAGAACCGCGAGCGTTTCAACAAGGCCGTTGAGAAGGCTGTGGCTCGGATCGATGATTTGCTGCCAGAACTGAACGACCACTTCCGACACGGGTGCGAAGAACATGGGATTGGTCAGATGTCCGCTGATTTCCCACAGCAACAGGAAGCCTGCGAGCGTCACCGTGACGATCGCGACACGCTCGATCTTGGATCGACGAATACGCGCGCGGACAGCCAGCAAGGCCGCATCCTCGGGGGTTCTCATGGCAGCGCATCCAGCTCTGTCGCCTCGCCGATACAACGCTTGAGAATCTCCCAGGCATGGGACCTGATCTCGCCGAACCGCGGCAGACCCCGCACGCTGCTGGTGCGCGGGCGCGGGAGATCAATCTTGACGTCCTCGACGATGCGGCCCGGCCGAGCCGCCATGACCACGACCCGGTTAGCAATGTAGACCGCTTCATCGATGCTATGAGTGACAAAGAGAACGGTCTTTCGGGTTTCACGCCAAAGCTCGAGCAGTTGCTCCTGCAGCAGCTCCCGTGTCTGCTCGTCCACCGAGCTGAAAGGCTCGTCCATCAGGATGATTTCAGGATCGAGCGACAATGCGCGGGCAAATCCGACCCGCTGGCGCATGCCGCCGCTTAGCTCGTGCGGGAAGTGATTCTCGAAGCCGCGAAGACCAACCTGCGCAATCTTGGAAAGCGCAATCTCGCGCCGCTGCTGATGGGGGATGCCTTTCAGCTCCAGACCGAACTCGACGTTCCGCAGCACGGAGCGCCACGGGTAGAGACCGAAATACTGGAAGACGACCGCGCGGTCGGGGCCGGGTCCATCCACAGGGCGCCTGTCGACCAGGACGCGGCCCTGATCGGGCTTGATCAATCCATCGATAATGCGCAGCAGCGTCGACTTGCCGCACCCGCTTGGACCGATGACCGAGACGAAATCTCCCTGCTCGACGGAGAGGCTAACGCCGTTAAGAGCAGGAACACCAATCACATCGTTCTTCACCGGCTTGAAGAACGTCTTATGGATATTCTCAACTGACAGTTTGGGCGCTGTCATCGTCATGGCCGGGCTTGTCCCGGCCATCCACGACTTGCTCGCGTTTCGGGGCCGTAAAGACGTGGATGCGTGCGACAAGCGCGGACATGACAGCAGAGAGGGCGCATCACCGTCTGAGCATGTCGCGCAGATAGTGGCCGCCGGTGTTGGTCTTGACGTCATACCAGCCGTTATTGCCGAGGTACTGATCGACGAAACGCGCATCGACCAGCTTGTCGAGAGGCATCATCGCATCGAGCGTCTTCTCATCGAGCATCGATTTCATGTTGGCCACGTACATCTCGGGATAGAGGCCTCCATTCGGATCCATGGCCAGCGGGTTTGACTTTGGACCGAAATAGAAATCGTAAAGCTGGTCATACTGCTGATCCGTATACCCCGCGGGGTCGACCTGGCGCGCGATCTTGATATAGGCCGGCTTGCCTTCGGGGGTTCGCGCGTATCGCGCCGAGTTGAGCATCGCGTTGACGAAGCCCTGCACCAGGTCAGGGTGCTCGTTGATCATCTTTGTGGTCACGACACATATTTCCAGCGGCAACGGCGGCACGCTGTCTGACAATGTGGCCAGCACATGGACACCTTTCTGCTGCTGGATGCGAATCCACTCGCCCGCCGTCAACAACGCTGCATCGACCTGATTGGCGATGACGGCACGCGCGCGCGCGGCGGTGCCGCCGACGGGGATCCAGTCCACCGAGCCGTCGGGCAGCCCTTTTTTGTTGAGCCACAGGGCCGCATAGGTTTGCGAGATCGCGCCCATTTGCGTGATGGCCCATTTCTTGCCCTTCAGATCTTCGGGTTTGGTGATCGTGTCGCGCGTGAGGATGACGTAAGTGTTATCGGCATTGACGCTGTACACGGTCTTGGCCGGGGAGCCGTGCGCGATCGCACTGACTGAGCTGGTGAATCCGTCGCAGGCGGCGTCAAGACTGCCGCCCGCCACTGCCTGGGTCGCCGTCAGTCCGGCGGTAAAGCCGGTAATCTTGCCGTCGATTCCTTCCTTTTTTAGAAGCCCGCTCTCGATCGCGTAGTTGACGTAGAGGTACTCGAAAATGGCAGGAAGCTGCATGCCGATCCTGAAAGGAACAAGTTGCTGCGCAGCTGCGGGGCTTGCAGCCACTGCGGCAACCGCAACGGCGAATACCATTTGGACGCCAGCGCTCCACCGCCCCATCACCGTGCTCCTCTCCCGTTGATGCATGTCGTCTCTCCTCCTTGCGCAACTTGACATCCAGAACTACGCACAAATCTCAAATGCAAGATCGAGGCCAAGCTCGGCACAGTGGCCGTCGATGCGTGCTCGAGCGTGCATTCGATGTGCTATCTGAACATACCGGCTCGCCAGCATCCATAATCTCTGTTCCGCTCCGACAAGGCCTCACCAGCGATCGACTCCCCTCAGCCCGTCAGGTCGAGCTTATAGAATTGTGCTGCCGTCCCAGCGAAGAGGTCGGCTTTTTCCGTACTACTGATGCCTTGTGCCAGCAGCTTGCAGGCATTCCAGAACACGGGATAGCTGTAGGAGCCCTTGTCGACAGGAAAATTGCTCTCAAACATGCAGCGCGACGCTCCGAAGGCGGCGATGCAAGTCTCGACGTAGGGCCGAAAGGTAGTGGCTAATGTCTCCGAGGACGGTGGGTCGGCATGCTCGTGGAATCCAAAGCCCCCCAGTCGCATGCCTAGCCCGCCGATCTTCACCCAAACGTTGCGGCACTCAGCGAGCCGCTTAATGGATGCCGCCCAGCCAGGGAATATCTCGCTGCGCTTGCCGCTGTAGATGCCGTTTCCTATCGGACCGCCGCAGTGGTTGAGAACGATCCTTGTGTCCGGGAACTTACGCGCCAAGTCTGTGAGTTCTTCGATTTGAGGATGATAAACCCAGCCATCGAAAGACAGACCGAGGCGACCAAGCACGGCGAATCCCTCGCGGAAGTTGCTGTCGCCGAGCAAGCCGGGAGGCGGGTTGTAAGCCGGATTGCGCACGGAGGCGTCCGCGTCCCACGCTGCGATATGGCGAATACCGCGAAAGCGGTCGCCACCGGCGCGAATATGGGCCGTCAATACCGGTTCGACCCGTGCGCCCAGGGTCAAATCCGCGTAGCCGACAATGCCGGCGCAGACTCTGGTCTTGCCGTAGATCCCGCTTGCACTCATTGCCGCAACGCCGTTGACGAACTCGGTCTCGCCTACGGGCCGCATTTCCACGGACCCGGTCTCGCGGTACATGGCACGAGCCTGCACGAACACCGTTGCGAGGATATTGTGGCCGCTGTTGACGTCGATGAGCAGATCGTCGAGCAGATAACGCCACCCTGGTCGATCCCAGAGGTGATGGTGTGGATCGATGATCGGCAAGCCCGGTTCGAGAATCGGCTCCTTACGCCGGTCGAGCCAGGCCTGGCGGACTGGAAGATAATGTGACGCAAGCGTTGTACCGGGTTCAGACATGATGGAGATCGGGGTTAGGAGGTAGGTGATGGCTGTTTTTCTCGCGGCGAGGATTCTTTTCTCTCCCGCCATGCTGGGGATGCTGCTCGCATTTGCGAATGCCCAAGATCGCCGGCAAGACACTCCAGGGCAATTCGATTACTACGTCCTTTCTTTGTCATGGTCGCCGTCATTCTGCGAGACTGCAACCGGCAACGCCCGTGGTCAGCAATGTGGGCCCCGGCCGTTCTCGTTTGTCGTACACGGCTTGTGGCCGCAATACGAGCGCGGCTTTCCCGAGGCCTGCCAGGTGCCTCCGCCGCGGCTCGATCGCAACATCATGCGCAGCATGCTCGATCTGATGCCTGCTCCGGGACTCGTCTTTCATGAATGGGATCAACATGGCACATGCTCGGGTTTACCGCCGCGCGAATATTTCACTCTTGTCCGCAAGGCTCGCGAAAAGGTGCAAATTCCAGAACAATACTCCGACCCGAGAACTCCGTTAAGCGTCACCCCTGGCCAGGTCATCGATGCGTTTGTCCGCGCCAATGATGGATTATCGCCGAGCAGCATCACTGTCGACTGCAATCGTACGCGATTGCGCGACGTGCGAATCTGCCTTACCCGCGAATTGCAGTTCCGTGATTGCTCTGCCAGCGCTCAGGGCTTTTGCCGCAGCGAAAGGCTGATAATGCCCCCGGTGCGAGGAGGATGATGCGCTAATGGCAGCAAGAAACCCGATGCTCGAATGCTTGCAGTCCGGCCGCACCGCCCTTGGGGTATGGGCGAACGACCCGGAAACGGTCGAGCTCTGCGCGTTTCTCGGCCTCGACTGGATCATGATCGACATGATGTTCACCGGCATGGATTTCCGCGACGTGCAGAACATGATCCGCACCTGCGAGGCTGCGGGGATCACGCCCGTGGTGCGCACCCACAGTGACCCGTGGCTGGGATACGATCACCGCATTGCTGTCGATCTTTCGCGATTGCAGGGCATCGGAGCCCAGTTCATCCTCGTCTCCCACTCCGGCATCAAGGAGATCGAGGAAGCCCTGGAAGTCGCCAAGGACTGGCATCGCCGTGCGCTGTGGGTGCATCCGTTTCGCAGCCGAGCCGAATGGGACCGCAGGATCGATGCCATGCACGAGGGCGCCTACATCATTCCGCACGCCGAAAGTCTCGGCTCGGTCGAGAAGCTCGACGAGACCATGGACCTGCCTGGCCTGAAGATGTTCTTCTTCGGGATGACCGACCTGAGCAAGGTCCTGGCGAATTCCAAGAAGCCGGACTGGGACAGCCCGAAGCTCTGGCAGTTTGTCGAACACGCCGTAAAGAAAGGCAAGGAACGCGGCATCGTGATCGGCGCCAACACCAGCTATGCCTATACCATGGCCGAGATGCGCCAGCGCGTGAAGCGGCTCCATGATGCCGGCATGGGCTTCATCATGATTCAGGGGGCACCATTCCTCTTTCAGGTGGCCATGACGGAGTTCTTGAGCGGCGTGAAGAAGGATCTCGGGCTTCCTGGATGAGCAAGGGCATGAAGTTGATGACGCTGCTTTCAAGACGTCGCGTGCCGAGTGCAGGCCTCGCTTTGGCGTTGGCGTGCAGCGGCAGCATGGCTGTCGCGCAGAGCTATCCATCGCGTGCCCTCACAGCGATCATCCCGTTTGCCGGAGGCAGCGCCAGCGATGTCGTCAGCCGGATCGTCGAATAAAAGCCTTGGTGCTGATATGCCAGCGCCTGCTGCTGTACTTGATTGACCGAAGCCGGACGCTTTCTGCACGATCAAAGATCGTCGCCTCAGATATCATCGGCACAGCTCCACAGACGAAGGAAGGAAATCGCCCATGCGGGTTGTCGCGCTCGAAGAGCACTTCTCGGTCCCGGCCCTGGTTCGCCGAATTGATCCAGACGCCATAACCCGCCGCGGCTTTCAGCCGAGGAAGGCACCGGCACATGGGCCCAGCCCGCTCGAGCTTCTGCCCGAGATCGGCGAGCAGCGGCTAAAGGCGATGGACGAGGCCGGTATTTCGGTGCAGGTGCTCTCGAACAGCGGCCCCGGCCCCGACCTCGTGCCTGGGGCCGACGGCATCGCCTTCGCTCGCGAGATGAACGATTATCTGGCCACAGCCGTTGCCCGCCAGCCCGACCGCTTTGCCGGTTTCGCGGTGCTGCCGATGTGCAGCCCCGAGGCTTGCGCGGCGGAGCTGCTGCGCTCGGTCAAAGAGCTCGGTTTCGTAGGCGCGCTGATCAACGGCACCACGAATGGGCGGTTCCTCGACCATCCGAGCTATGATGGTCTGCTCGCGGCGGCTGCGGAGCTCGACGTGCCGATCTACATCCATCCGCACCTTCCGCCGGAGCCGGTGCGGCAGACCTACTACTCCGATCTGCCGGCGGGCGCAGCCCGCGTGCTCGCCACCGCCGCCTGGGGATGGCATTCGGAGACCGCGATCCATCTGCTACGCATCGTGATGGCCGGGACGCTGGACCGGCATCCAAGGCTCAAGCTTATCGTCGGCCACATGGGTGAGATGCTCCCGGTGATGCTGGTGCGCATCGACGAGGTCTCCAGGCTTGACACCGAGCACCTGAAGCGGCCGGTCAGCCGCGCCATCCTCGACCAGGTCTGGCTCACGACCAGCGGCATCTTCAGCTGGCCGCCGCTTGTCGCGGCACTGCTGACGTTCGGCATCGATCGGATCATGTTTTCGGTGGACTACCCCTACTCCTCCAACGCAAAGGGTCGTGCCTTTCTTAGCGAGCTTCCGCTTTCGCCGGCGGACATGGCCAAGCTAACGCATGCCAATGCAGACACTCTGCTGAAGCTGAAACCTTCTCCCAGCTCGTAGGGTGGGCAAATCGCGTTCACCGGCCTCGCCACAGGCGCATGCTCTCGACCCGATTTGCCCACGCGGTTCGGCCGCCGGAGCGCCAGAAGGCATAAGCAAGTCGGGTTTATTTTCGCGCTTGCAGCGCGTTTTCTCTTGAGCAGCCGAGCTCCGCCAGAACTTCCTCGTTGTGCTGACCAAGCGTGGGTGGCGGGGTATCGATTTGCGGCCCGCCATGGGCAAACGTGAAAGCGGCAAGCGGCACGCCAATGCCGCCTTCGATGCCGTGGACACGATCATGGCGGTGTATGACGCGTCGCTTTGCCAAGTGGGAGTCCGCGAGCGCTTCTCCCATGCTGCGCACCCGCGCCGCCGGGACATGGCGGGCCTGCAGGAATTCTTCCCACTCCTCCGCAGTGCGGGTCTGGAGGATCTCGGCCAGCACCGCGGCTTCGCGGTCGTGATCCTGGTCACGCTCCTCGTTGCTGCGCTTGATCATGTCCGGTTGATCGAGGACCGTCCACAGGCGTCTTTGCTGGCGCAGATTGCTGGCGCCGAGCATCAGCAGTCCGGCCTTCGTGGCGTAGGCGCTGTTGGTGGCATGCGGGTGCTTGTTGCCGTGCGGCTTGGGATGAATGCCGTTGCGCAGATACCCCGTGAGATGCGAGCTCATCAGGATCATGGCCACGTCCAGCATGGCCATATCGATGCGCTGCCCGCGCCCGGTCCGCTCGCGCTGGAACAACGCTGAAGCGAGGGCAAAGGCGCCGGTCAGCCCGGTGGCATAGTCGATGGCAGGAGAGCCGAATTTCACGGGATGCACGTCCTCAGTTCCGGTCATGGCCATGATGCCGGAAGTCGCCTGGATGACGTGATCGTAAGCAGTGTGCCGGCTGCGCGGACCATGCTGTCCGAACGCGGAGAAAGAGGCATAGATCAGTCGCGGGTTGACCGCGCTCAGCACGTCATAACCGAGCCCGAGCGCCTCGAATGCACCCGGCCGGTAATTCTCGACAAAAGCATCGGCCGTAGCGACAAGCTTTTTGAGGATCTCGCGGTCGCTTTCCGTCTTCAGGTCCAAGGTGATGGAGCGCTTGTTGGAGGCTTGGGTCAGGAACGAGGTCCCCATGTTGATGCGGTTTAGCGCCTTGTCGGTGCCGGTGCCGCGGCTCTGATCGGGTTCCTGCGGGTGCTCGACCTTGATCACGTCGGCACCAAGCACGGCCAACTGGTAGGTAGCAAACGGGCCCGCCAGCACGTGCGTGGCGTCGATCACCCGGATGCCTTCGAACGGGCGCTGCATCGGGTTCTCCAAGACGCGTTAGAGGCGCGGGACCATGAGATGAGTGCGGCGACTTCGATGCGACCGCCCGGATCAGTGCAACACGACGACACGGGTGCCAACGTGCACTCGTCTGTAGAGATCAAGGATGTCTTGATTATGCATGCGGATGCAGCCGAAGGATACGAAGCCGCCGATCGAGCCGTCGTCGTTGGTGCCGTGGATGGCGTATTGATCGACATTGAGGGTCATCGCCGCTGCGCCCATGGGATTTCTTGGGCTGCCGCCGGGGATGTAATCGGGAGTCCATGGCTTCTCGCGCTTGAGCGCCCGCGGCGGCGACCACGCCGGTCTCAGGAACTTCCCGCTGATGGCACCGGTACCCGCCCAATTTTTTCCTTTCTTGCCGACCCCCACAGGGTAGGTCAGCACTTCGCCGTTGCCGAGCACGAGATGGAGCTTGCGCTCCGAGGTCTCGACCACAATCGTGCCAGGCGCATAGCTGGAGAGATCGACTTTAGCCTCGGGCTCTGGCGTCTGCAGCGCTGATTGCTCCGGCGCGGCGTGCGAGGCCTGCTGCTCCTTGGGCTCAGACGGTTGTGGCGGGCTCTGCTCGGGCCCGGCGTGCGAGGCCCGCTGCTCCTTGGGCTCAGACGGTTGTGGCGGGCTCTGCTCGGGCCCGGCGTGCGAGGTCTGTTGCTCTCTGGGTTCGGACGGCTGTGGCTGGCTCTGCTCCGGCGCTGCTTCGCCCTGGGTCGCTACATGCCCCTGTTCCTGTTCTTTCGCTTGCTCCGGCACTGCCGGAGCCGGCTGCTCCTGCACCTGCGCGGATGGCTCGGCGACTTGGCTGTCCTGCGCCTGAACAGATGAAGCCCCCGCGAGCGCTATCGCAGTAAAGAGGCACGGAATAATCAGCGACCGCAATGCTCCATGCATGACATGGCTCCGAACACGGCTGGATGGCTGCGGAACACTCTCCGATAGTTGATGTCCGGACAATGGTTTACCGAATATCCGACGCGAATAGATCGGCGCTGTTGCAAACAGGCAACGCGGCTTATCATGGACCGGACTACAGTGAAGCATGCGTTTAGCGAGAGGTCAGCGATCCATGCGTGCCCGATAGGCCATCGCCGCCCGCAATTATTCACACGCACGGCGTGGCCCCAGCAAGGACGGTCGCCATCCAGGGGCTATCGATGTTCTGACCAGTCAGGATTACAGCGACGCGCCGGCCCCGGAGCCGCTCGCGCTCCTTGATCAGCGCGGCGAGAGACGCGGCTCCGGCACCCTCGGCACAATTGTGCGTGGCGCTGAACAGGATGCGGATCGCTTCTGCGATCTCGTCATCCGACACCTCAACGAGGCGCTCGGCGCCGCCGCGAATGATCTCGAATGCGCTCGCATCCGGCACGCGCACCGCCATGCCGTCGGCAAAGGTGCGCGCGCTATTGGTCCGCATGACGGCGCCGGCCGCGAGCGACAGCTTGTAGGCATTCGCTCGTTCGGAGACCACTCCGACTATTCGGGTGCGCGGAGAAAGGAGATTCCGCGCGCCGATCAGTCCGCAGATGCCGGAGCCCAGCCCAATGGGAACGTAGACCGTATCGAGGGGCTCGACCGCGCTGAAAAGCTCGTAGGCATAGGTCGCGACCCCCAGCACGAGATCCCGGTGGAACGAGGGAGCGAACTCCAGACCGCGTTCGGTCGCGAGATCCGTTGCATGCTCCCTCGCCTCGTCGAAATCATCGCCATGCTCGATCAATTCGGCGCCGAGCGCGCGCATGGCGGCGTTCTTCTCGGTCGAGTTGCCGCGCGGTACGACGATGGTCACGGACAATCCCGTGCGCAAGCCCGCAAACGCCAGGGACTGGCCGTGATTGCCCCGGGTGGCGCTGATGATCCCGCGCAGCTGCGGCCGCGCGCGCTTGGCGCGATCGAGATGGACAAGGCCGCCGCGCACCTTGAACGCGCCGACGGGAGTATGGTTCTCGTGCTTGACGATCACCTCGACGCCGGTGCGCACCCGCAACAGCGGCCACGCATACTGCGGCGTCGGCGGGACGCTCGCGCGCACGATGGGTATCACGCTTTCGAGCTCGGGCAGCGTGAACATGAAACCTCTCATACTTACCGCCGCACCCGGCTGGCGCGGACTGCTTGATCGGCTAATATCGTCGAAAACAAAGCGGCATACTGACGACGCCTGGACCGGGAGGATGGCATGAAGAAAATGTCCCTGACATTGCTGTTATCGGCGGGCCTGTTTGGCTTAACCATCGTAAGCCCCGCGCACGCCGCCGATGCGGTAAAGATCGGCGTGATTTATCCCCTGACTGGCAATGCCGCGAGTGCCGGCGCCTCGGCCAAGGACGCGGTCGAGCTCGGAGCTGAGATCGTCAACAACGCGCATCCCGAGCTGCCGAGACTTCCGCTTGCTGCAAGCGCCGGCTTGCCGAATCTGGGCGGCGCAAAAATCGAGCTCATCAGTGCCGACCACCAGGGCAATCCGCAAGTCGGCCAGAACCAAACTTTGCGTCTGATCACGCAGGACAAGGTCGCCGCCATGCTCGGCGCCTATCATTCCTCGGTCGCGCTGGTCGCCACTGCCGTCGCGGAACGCCAGGGAATTCCATTCCTCGTCTCGGATTCGGTGGCGCTGAACATCACCGGGCGCAGCTTCAAATGGGTCTTCCGCACCGGACCTATCGCTTCCGACTTTGCCATCGCCTACACCCAGTTCCTCAACGATCTGAAAAAGGCCGGCCGCCCAATCAACACCATCGCCATCGTCAACGAGAATACCGAGTACGGCACGTCCGTGGCGGCATCGATCAACGAGGCCGCCAAGCGCGCCGGCATCACTGTCGCTGCGCAAATCCCCTACAGCGCCAGCACCACCGACGTCTCCGGACAAGTCCTTCAGCTCAAGCAATTACAGCCCGACACGGTCATCTTCGTCAGCTATACCGCGGATACCATCCTTTATTTCAAAACCCTGAAGAGCCTCGACTACCTGCCCCCGCTCATCATCGGCGATGATGCCGGCTTCTCCGATCCGGCGTTCATCCCAAATGTCGGCGATCTCGCGCAGGGCGCCATTAATCGCAGCGCCTGGGATACCGGCAGTCCGGGCAGCAACAGCTACAAGATCAACGCAATGTTCAAGGCCAAGTACGGCCGCGATCTCGATGATACCAGCGCACGCTGGATGCAGGGCTTTCTGGTTCTGGCGGATGCCATCAATCGTGCCGGCTCGACCGATCCTGCGAAGATCCAGCAGGCGCTGCGGGAGACGGACCTGAAGCCGGAGCAGCTCATGATCGGCTATCGCGGGGTCAAGTTCGATGCGACCGGCCAGAACACCTTGTCGGCGACCTATCTCATCCAGCTCCAGGGCAAGGAGTACAAGTCGGTATGGCCGGAAAACCGCGCAACCGGCAAGTTGCAATGGCCGATGGCAGGCTGGAGGAAATAAATCATGAGCGTGAGCGAGCGAAAGAAGGACAGGTTGAGCAAATTATGCGCGACGGTGGCGGCCGCGGCGGCAGCCGCCCTGCTGTCCGTGGCGCCGCTACGGGCCGCGGAGGCGGTCAAGATTGGGGTGCTCATGCCGCTTACCGGCAATGCCGCGGCAGCCGGGCAGGCATCCAAGGCGGCGATCGAAATCGCAGCCGAGATCGTCAATAACAAGCATCCCGAGCTCGGCAATCTGCCGCTCGCCGCGACCGACGGCTTGCCAAATCTGGGCAGCGCCAAGATCGAGCTGGTATTCGTCGACCATCAGGGCAACCCGTCGCTCGCGCAGCAACTGGCGACCCGCCTGATCACCCAGGACAAGGTGCAGGCCCTCCTCGGTGCCTATCAATCCTCGTGCAGCTTCACCGCCACGGCAGTTGCGGAGCGCTACGGCATCCCCTTCCTGGTCGGCGACTCGTCAGCGCTGAACATCACCGGGCGCGGGTTCAAATGGGTGTTCCGCACAACCCCGATCGCGAGCGACTACGCCGCAACCTACATGCGATTCTTTGACGACATGAAGAAGCAAGGAAAGAAGATCGCCTCCATCGCGGTGATCAACGAGAATACCGACTATGGTACATCCGTCGGCGATTCGATCGAAGCCGCCGCTAAGGCGGGCAACATGCCGGTCGCGATACGAATACCTTACAGCGCAAGCTCGACCGACGTTTCCGCTCAGGTGCTTCAACTCAAGGAAAAGCAGCCCGATGTAATAATCTTCATCAGCTACACATCGGACTCGATCCTTTACATGAGGGGCATGAAGAACCTGGACTACGTCCCGCCCATGGTCATCGGCGACGATACCGGCTTCTCGGATCCGTCCTTCATCCCTGCCGTGGCCGACATTGCACAGGGTGCGATGAACCGCAGCGCCTGGGACATCGGCAAGCCCGGCACGACGACGTACAAGATCAACGAGATGTACAAGGCCAAGACCGGGCGCGACCTCGACGATACCAGCGGGCGTAACATGCAGGGCTTCCTCGCGCTCGCCGAGGCGATTAACCGCGCCGGCTCGACCGAGCCGGAAAAGATCCGCGAGGCGCTGACCAGGACCGACCTCAAGCCCGATCAGCTCATGATGGGCTACAACGGAGTGAAGTTCGATCAGACCGGCCAAAATGTCCTGGCTTCCACCTATCTCATTCAGCTCAAGGGCAAGCAATATCAGCTGGTGTGGCCGCCGAAGGCCGCTATCGCGAGCCTCGATTGGCCGATGAAAGGCTGGAAGCAGTAGTCAATGCTGCTGTTGCAGGTGGTGGTCGGTGGCCTCCTTCTGGGGGCCATCTATGCCCTGTTCTCCTCCGGGCTCACCTTGATCTGGGGTATGATGAACGTGATCAATTTTGCCCACGGCGAATTCGTCATGCTCGGAATGTACGTGGCCCTGCTGGTCGTGGTCTGGATCGGCGGCGGACCTGAAGCTTTCGGACTTGCGGCGGCCGTTGCGCTGTTCGCGCTCGGGGTGTGCGTGTATCTCTCGCTCATCCGGCATGTCATGCGCGGGCCCATGATCGCTCAGATTCTCTCCACCTTCGGGCTGGCGCTGCTGTTGCGCTACACCGCTTTTTGGATCTTCTCGGCGAATTTCGTTTCGCTGCCGCAAACTTCCTTTTCCGGCACGCTCAACCTGGCCGGTATTCTGCTTCCTGTACCGCAACTCGTGGCGGGTGTGGCCGCGGCGGCCCTGACCATTGCGCTCCACCTCCTGCTTACACGCACGACCATCGGCAGCCAGCTACTTGCCGTTGCCGAGGACCGCAGCGCCGCAATGCTCATGGGCATTCGCCCCGATCGCATGCAGGCGATCGCCTGGGGGCTCGCGGGAGCGAGCGCCGGGATTGCCGGCGCGCTGATGGCGATGTCCTACCCGTGGTCGCCCTCGGTGGGAGAGACCTTCGGGCTTACGGCGTTCGTGGTGGTCACGCTGGGCGGCTTCGGCAGCGTGCCCGGGGCGATGTACGCCGGCCTTATCATCGGATTGGTCCAGGCGCTGTCCGCCTACTGGCTGGGTCCGATCTACAAGGACATCGTCGTTTACGCGTTGTTTGCCGCGCTTTTGTGGTTGCGCCCGCAGGGCCTGATGGGCAAAGCATGACCGAGATCGCGTCGTGAGATGGGGTGTGCTCGCCCTCGCATCCGCGCTGCTCCTCTATCCCTTTATCCTCACCGGGCCGTTCTATTGGGACGTTGGCGTCACGTTTCTGCTCGCCGCAATCTCGGCCTCGGCGTGGAATATTGTCGGCGGTTATGCCGGCCAGGTATCGGTCGGACACAGCATGTTCTTCGGTATCGGCGCCTATGTGCCGTTGCTGTTTTATCAGCTATGGGGCTGGCCGCCGGTTGCCGGCGTCCCCGCCGGGATCATCGTCAGTCTGGTTCTGGCGGTGGGAATCGGTCTGCCAACGTTCCGGCTGCAAGGCCATTATTTCAGCATGGCGACCATCGCAATCGCCGAGCTGATCCGGATTTTTGTCGGCACCTGGAACCTCGTCGGCGCGGCGATCGGCCTGCAGGGGCCTGCTGTGGGACGCGCGTGGTGGGATCTGACCTTTCGCAGCGAGCTGCCGTATTACTACATCTTTCTTGCCGTCTTAGCAGTGGTGCTCTACGTCACTTACGAGCTCGCACGCAGCCGTTTCGGATACTATCTGCGGGCAATAAAGGCGGGCGAGCGTGCCGCCCGCAGCCTAGGCGTGCCGGTGCGGCAGACCAAACTCAAAGCGCTGATGCTGAGCGCAACCTTCACCTCGGTTGCGGGCTCGCTCTATGCGATCAAGACCGGCTTCATCGACCCGGACAGCGGTTTTGGCATTCTCGTCTCGGTGCAGATGGTGATCATCGCCGCGCTCGGCGGTGCCGGAACGCTCTTTGGCCCTTTGCTCGGCGCCCTCATTCTCGTCCCGCTGCAGACGGCCACTAATACCTTCTTCGGCGGCGGCGGCTCGGGACTGACCTATATTCTCTATGGCGGCATCATTCTCCTGCTCGCCCGCTTCGAGCCGGGCGGCCTGCACGAGCTGTGGTATCGCCTTGCGCCCCGGGTGCTGAGACGTTCGCATGCTGCTTAAGGCAGAGAATATCTCCAAGGCATTCGGCGGCTTTCTCGCCGTGCGAGGGGCGGATCTCGCGGTTTCCCAAGGAGAGATCATTGGCCTGATCGGGCCAAACGGCGCAGGCAAGTCCACCTTCTTCAATTGTCTTGCCGGCGACACGGTGCCGAGCGCAGGCCGTGTACTGCTCGACGGCGTCGATGTTACCCGCGCCTCGGCAGAGGCGCACGCACAGGCGGGGGTTGGACGGACCTTTCAGGTGCCCATCACCTTCGAGGATATGACCGTTCTTGAAAACGTGATGGTCGGCGCATTTCTGCGCCATCACCATCGTCGCGATGCGCGCGAGCATGCGCTGCACATCGTCGAGCTGACGGGGCTTGGGACGCAAGCGTCGCAGCCGGCGAAATCGCTGGGCACGCCAGGACGCAAGCGCCTCGAGATTGCGCGAGTGCTCGCGACCGAGCCGCGCCTGATGCTGCTCGACGAAGCGCTTGCGGGCCTCACCCCGGCCGAGCTGCAGCAAGCGATCGCCCTGGTCCGCCGCATACATGAGCTCGGTGTTACCCTCGTCATCGTCGAGCACATCATGGAGGTGATCTTGACGCTTGCCCAGCGCGTCCTGGTGTTCAATGAAGGTCACGTGATCGCCCAGGGCAAGCCGGACGAGATCGTGCGCAACGAAGCGGTGATCGAGGCTTATCTCGGCCGCGGCCACCGCAGGCGCAGGGCGACGCCGTGAGCGAGCTGCGGGTCTCGCACCTGCAAGTGCACTACGGTGATCTGATCGGGGTTGCGGACGTATCGCTCGAGGTCGCAAAGGGAAGCATCGTCGCACTGCTTGGCTCCAATGGCTCGGGCAAGACGACCACGCTCAACGCCATTGCCGGCCTGGTGCAGCCGAGCGGCGGATCGATCATATGGCGCAACGAGACGATCACGCGCCTGCCGGCGTATTTGGTCGTTGCCAAGGGACTGGCGCTGTCGCCGGAAGGTTGGCGGCTGTTCCTGTCTCAGAGCGTCGAGCAGAACTTGCGCTTGGGCGCGGCGGTGCTTGCCGACAAAGCGCGCATTACGGCGCTGTTCGAGCGGGTATACGCGCTGTTCCCGCGGCTGGCCGAGCGTCGCCTGCAGCGCGCGGGCACCCTCTCGGGCGGCGAACGACAGATGCTGGCGCTCGGCCGCGCGCTCATGAGCGACCCGCGCCTGTTGATGCTCGACGAGCCTAGCCTCGGGCTCGCGCCGGGGGTGGTGGAGAACCTGTATGAGACCTTGCACCGGCTGCACATGGAAGGGCTCACCATTCTGCTGGCGGAACAGTCGATCTCCCTGGCGCTGGATATCGCCGACTACGCCTATGTCTTGCAGACCGGGCGCACGGTGCTGGAAGGCAAGGCCGCCGATCTCGAGCAGAATGCGCAGGTGCAGGAAATCTACCTCGGGATCAGAACCACCAGCGGCGTCGGAACTGCCGGCTGACAGTGCTTGCCGAGATAAAGACAATCGGGCCGACGTGCCTTGCGCGCGAAGGCGGAAGACTCCATCTTACCGGTGTCTTACTGAGCTGCAGGTGGGCCATGGCAACAGAAAAAAAACTGACCACGACCGTATCGACCAAAGGGCAGATCATTCTGCCCAAGGCCATCCGGCAGCAACGGCGTTGGCAGCCCGGGACACGACTCATGGTCGAGGATACCGAGAACGGCGTGTTGCTGAAAGCCGCGCCGCTCTTTGCTCCCACCCGTCCGAGCGAAGTCTTCGGCATGCTCGGGCATTCTGGACCACCAAAAACGCTGGAGCAGATGCAAGAAGGCATCGCTCACGAAGCAAGGCGACGGCATGCTCGCAATCGATACTAATCTGATCGTCCGATACTTGACGAGCGACCACCCCAGACAATCAGGGAAGGCAAGATCGCTAATCGACGGCAATGATGTCTTTGTCGGCACGACGGTCCTTCTTGAGACCGAGTGGGTTCTGCGCAGCGTTTATGGTTATGCCCCCCGCTCCGCTGGCCAAGGCGCTTGCTGCCTTCGCCGGATTAGCGCGCGTCAAGCTGGAAGACGCAGCTTTGACTGCAACGGCGCTGGATTGGATGGAGAAGGGCATGGACTTTGCCGACGCCCTTCACCTTGCGAGGGCAGCAGGCTGCGAAGCATTCGTGAGTTTCGATCAGAACCTTGCGAAAACAGCCAATATGCTCAGCGAGGTAAAGGTTCAGACTCCTTGAGCAAATCAGGCTCCGCGAGCGAGAGCCAGTACCGGAACTCTGAGCGCGTAGCTCGCCCGGTAAAATTCACATAATTGTTGAGTCCCAACAAAATTTCCGGGCTAAAGTTCACCTCCTACCTCCACTGAGTACCGTTCGCCACGATCGGAATTAACATCGCTTCCTTCCGTGCGACACCGCCCATAGCATGGCGAACCGACGCAGCCGGGCTGTAAACCGGATCATTCCCGCTGGTAAGTCGGCCGCGAAACCGCAATAAGGGGCGTCATGCCGTTGCCAATCAACCAGATCATCGACATCAGCCTGGAGCTCGACGACTCGAAATTCAGCATGCGAACGCCTCCCGGATTTAAGAAGGACATGCAGTTCCAGCTGGAGGTGCTAAAGGAGCATGATGCTCCCGAGGGAGCGGGGCAGATCGTGCGCGGGGTGCACATGCGGCTGCACGCCGGCAGCCACATCGACGCTCCCGAGCACAACGTCAAGGGCGGCAAGCAGGTCCAAGATTTGCCCTTGGAGACGTTCACCGGCGATGCCGTCGTTGCCGATTTGCGGCATCTCGTTCCCGGAAAGGCGATCACGGCCGAGGAGCTGGAGAAAGCCGCAGGAGCCGTCATTCGGCGCGGCGACCGTCTCCTCCTGCGCACCGATATCAACAAGACATACATGCTGAACGACTGGGCGAAACGGGCACCCTACCTGCGCTCGGATGCGACGCACTGGTGCATCGAGAAGGGCGTCGTCCTCGTCGGCTACGACTTCTATCACGGGGTGGATGAGCCGGGTGCACCGCGGGTGTTCAACGCGTCGCGCACGTTGAGCGAAGCGGGCATCGTCACCCTCCCCTATCTCAACAATCTCGACCGCATCCCGGAGCAACGGGTGACGCTGGTCGCGCTCCCTCTCAAGCTCGTGGGGGCCGAGGCTTCCCCGGTGCGCGCGGTAATACTGGCGTGACGACGAAGCTCGCGCAGGTCAGTGCCCCTGCGACCACGGTGTTCTCGCGATCAGCGGCTCGGAGCGAAATCGCATGACCGAGGAGTTGCACAAGCGGGGCCACCACATTTAAACCTTTTGTGGCCGATCAAGGCCTGACGTCTTCCATTGTTCCGGCATGGAGCTAAACAACAGGTGAGACTGGAATGAGCAGGCGCATCCTTGTGGTCGAGGACCAGGAAGACAATCGCCAGATCGTGCGTGACCTGCTCATGAGCACCGACTATGAGGTGATTGAAGCCGAGAACGGCGAGGAGGCGCTGGCGGCGATCGCCAAGCAGCCCCCGGACCTTATCCTGATGGACATCCAGCTGCCGGTGATGGACGGCTATGAAGCGACACGCCGGATCAAGGCGGATCCTGCGCTGCGCGCCATTCCGATCATAGCGGTGACGTCCTACGCATTGAGCGGGGATGAGGAAAAGGCACGCGCCGCGGGTTGCGATGACTTCGTGCCGAAGCCGTTCAGCCCGCGACAATTGCTCGCAAAGATCCAAAAATATGTGCCATAGGCGGGAGAGCTAAGCCCATGCTGTCGAAGCTCAAGGAGATCTGGAGCCGGCTTACCGCTGGGCGCCAGCCGAACGAAGCCGCCGGGCCGGCGGTGCCTCCGGTCGAATACAAGGGATATCGGATCCGCCCAACGCCGTTCCGAACGAACTCGCTCTATCAGACCGCGGGAACGATCGAGAAGGATGCTCCCGACGGGGTGAAGGAGCATCGCTTCATCCGGGCGGATACACATCACAGCAGGGAAGACGCCATCGCCTTTGCCATCTCGAAGGCAAAGCAGATCATTGATTTGCAGGGTGACCGCATTTTCACGGAAAGGAATGCGGGGTGATCAAGCGGCCCGCCGGTTGAATTGCTCATGTACCTGCAGGCCGAGGTCGCCGGCTCGCGGCGCGACAGCCTCGACCCCGATCATTTCAAATACGCCATCGCCGCAAACGAGGTGACGCCGACCTGAGCATCCTACACGGACGCTCAAGGTTCTCTCTCGATTCGCCAATCGAGGCCGCGCGGCCCCTCGCTGTTTCAGGCGTCCGGACGGGTGTAATTGAGGATCGGACGTTGCGTGCACGGGGTCCTGCTCACCCCGGTCGGGCAGCGCTCTGTGCCATTTTCAATGGCTGACCGGAGCGTTTGACAGAACTTGTCGTCCTGCTCGCGCAGCCGCGCCAGAGCTTCCAGCCCGCCCTCATCAAAAACAGCTTTATTCCGCTTCAGCATTGTGCCGCCCCCACTGTTACACGTCGGCCACTCACACCTGCGCTCGCTTATTCGAGCCCAGGCGACGCGGAAGAGGTTATTGACCGCTTGTAGACTTGAACTTGTACTCCCCCGCCCCATGGCAAGTTCCACGGTCAATGGGGCGTTTTTGCGGCCCGCCGGTGGGCAGGCAGTCGCGATTAGCCGGGCTGCAGCGGCTGCATAGCCAACGTCGAAGGGCGGATTAGCGAGCGTAATCTGCCGCGCGCGGCAGGCTATGCGAGCTTCTTGAGCCAACTTGGCATGCTACCCGCCCTATCAACGACCAACTACCGCTCCCGTTCATGCCGTTCCTCCGGGACCGCAGATGACATTCAACAGAGCCTGCCGGCGCTCGTTTTGCACGACCGAGAGCGCGCGGTCGAGCGCGGCGGGCAACGCCGCACCATCCTCCACCCGCTCGCCGTGCCCGCCGGCGGCCTCGCAGATGCGCTCGAATGCGGGAAGCTTTCGCAGGTGTACGAAAGGAGGATCGTTGCTCCTCGACGCAAGCCCATCCGGGTACATCGCCCGCGTGCTGCGCTCCACCGCCCCCCACATGCCGTTGTTCATGACCACGAAGAGAACAGGCAAGTCGTGCAGCGCCGACGCATGGTGGGCGGCGACCGGATTGCTGAACATGTAGGCGCCGTCGCCGAGGACGGCGATGACCGGGCTCTCCGGTCGGGCCAGCTTAGCGCCCAGTGCCGCTCCGGCACCCCAGCCGAGACCCGACGCAGAGCTCGACCCGAAATAGAGATCAGGCGCTTCGAAGCTGCAGTGCTCCGGGAACAGCGTGTACTCGTTGATGACGATGCAATCCGGCTCCTTGGCGCGTCCGATGCAATGGCTCACCCAGGCCGGATCGGGAGGATTCGTGCGCGCGCCGGCATCGACCGCAGCCTTCCAGCCGGCAACGAGGCCGGCGCGCTCCTCCTCGACCGAGCGCCGGCGCAGCGCAATCGTCTGCGCATCGATCTTGCCGTCCAGCGCCGCGGTGAGCGCCGCAAGAGAAGCCACAGCACCTGCGGTGACGGCGAGATCGCAGGGAAAACCGCGGACCGGGTAGCGCGTGAACAACGGGTCAAGCCCGCAATGAATGACCTTGCAGTCGCGCTGCGGTGCAGTCTTGTTTGGAAGCCAAGGGACATCGCTCTCGATCACCAGGATTGCGTCCGCGCGCGGCACGAATTGCGTGGGATCAAAGCCGAGATGCATGGGATGCGAGGAGGCGAGCGAGAGGTAGCGCGGCCGATGCTGAACGACGGGGATCGCAAAGCGCTCGCTGAATTGCGCGAGCGCGCTGAAGGCAGCCGCGTCTCTTGCGGCGTTCGCCGTTACGATCAGCGGCCGCTTCGCGTCCTTGAGGATTGCGGCAGCCTGGCCGATCGCGTTTGCGTCGGGGGCAGCTGGAGCAGCGGGATGAAACTGGGATTCTCGCGCCTCCTCCATGCCGGAACACGGCGCCGCGATGACCTCCCGCGGCAAGGAGAGATACACGGGGCCGCGCGGTTCGCTCCCCGCAATCGCGAGCGCGCGATCCACCACGGTCGCGAGCTGCTCGGCATTTCTCAGCTCATAATCCCATTTGACGATCTCGCGCAGCATGCCGGCCTGGTCATACATTTCCTGCGCCCAATGGATGTAACCGTCGCGTGATCCTAACAGGCCGGTCTCGGTCAACGGTGAGCGGCCGGCGGTAAGAAGGATGGCAACGTTCTCGCGCGCCGCGTTCATGGCCGCGCAGACCATGTTGGCGGTACCGACGCTGACATGGGCCATGACGGCGGGTATCCTTCGAGACACCATCCCGTAGCCATGCGCCATGGCGACCGCGAGATTCTCGTGGGCGGCGAGGATGGGGCGCGGCACGGAAACACCCGTCTGCGTCGCCCGCGCATACGCCTCTATGAGCGGGGCAAAGTCGGTGCCTGCATTGCCAAACAGATACTCGACGCCACGATCCGCCAATAGCGCTAGGTACGCCTCGGCAACATTGCCGAGCTCCTGCGCATTCGGCCGCCTGCTTGCCTGTACGCCAGATTTCATCGCATGCACTCCCGGAGATGGATTGAGTCATTCGCTGGCGTCCGCATGGGCTCAAACCCGCCCGTACGCGGCGGCGGCGCTGGACAAGGTCCACGATCTACACGAATAATTGCAAGCCGAACATCGATGGTGCTGGATTCCCCGGTGCCACCCGCCAGGTAGATCGTCAGAAAAAGAGAGAGGTAGGAGCATGAAGCGGTTTTACATCGCACTCGGCACGTTGGCTCTCCTGCTGGTGCCAGCGGTGGCCTCGGCCCAGGACAAGCTCGTGGTGAGCATCTGGGGCGGGAGCTGGCGCGACATGGTTGCCGATATCATCGGCAAGAAGTTTACCGCCGAAACGGGCGTGCCGGTCGAGTACATCACCGGGGGCACCATTGATCGGCTCAACAAGGAGAAGCTCGCCAAAGGCAATCCGGAAAGCGACATCACCTTCACCACCTCGCATGTGGGCTGGCTCTACGCCAACGACGGCCTCTACGAGCAGCTTGATCTCAGCAAGGTGCCGAACGCCGGAAATCTGGTCGAGCAGGCCAAGATCAGCCCCTATCACATCGGCACCTGGGCCTATGTGTACACCATCGGCTATCGGCCCGATCTTCTCAAAGGGGTGTCTTTCGCGAGCTGGGCCGATCTCTGGAAGCCCGAGATCAAAGGCAAGCTCGCCGCCCCCGACTTCGACCCGAGCCATCTGATTGTTGTATCAGCCATCTTGTCGGGCGGTGACGCTGCCCATTGGGAAAAGGGCGAGGCCAAGCTCAAGGAGCTCAAGCCAAGCTTCAAGGCGTTCTACACCAACGATGCCAACAGCCAGCAGCTCATTGCCAACGGGGAGACGCCGGTCCAGGTGATCCTGTCCATGAACGCCCACTACATGGCCGACCAGGGTGTGCCCATCCAGCTCGTCATACCGAAGGAAGGCGCGGTCCTCGGCATCGATACCGTTGCCATCATGAAAGGATCGAAGAAAGCGGAGCTCGCCTACAAATTCATCAACATCACGCTCGATCCGCAGGTGCAGGCCGCGATCGCGAAGTTCAAGAAGGGGAGCCCCGTCGTCAGCAATGCCAAGATCGATCCCGCCGTGGCCAAGCTGCCCGGCGTGTTCACGACACCCGAGCAGTGGAGCAAGCAGGCCATTATCATCGACCACAAGCTGCGCGCGGAGAAGACGGCGGAGTGGCGCAAGTGGTTCGCCGAGAACATCATGAACTGAGCGCCCAGTCCCGCCAGTTGTGCTCGGACGGCGCATAGCGCCGATCCGAGTGCTCGCGGCCCCGGGAATGACAGGATCGAGAACCCGATTGCGGGGCGGGGAGTCCCGGCCGTTTCTGCGTCTGCTCGTGTCGCCTGCCGTGCTGTGCGCGCTCGCTTTCGCGGCTGCGCTCGCGGCCGTGATGCAGTACAGCCTGCGCGCCTATGTGCCGGGTTCGCTCGAGCCCGGGGCGCTCACGCTCGATAATTTTGCGGCCCTGATGAAGCCGCTCTATGCTCGTGTCTTTGTCGATACGATCTGGATCTGCTTTCTCACCGCGTTCTTTGCGCTGATTTTCGGCTATCCCCTCGCCTATGCGCTTGTGCATGCAAGACACGTAGCGCTCAAGTCGGTCATCCTGGTGATCACGATTACTCCGCTGTTTCTCGGCGAGGTGGTGCGGACCTACTCCTGGATCGTCGTGCTCGGCAACAACGGGTTTCTCAATGCGACGCTGCTCAAGATCGGGCTGATCGACGCGCCCGTCCAGCTCATGTTCACCAGGTTCGGCGTCGTCGCTGCGCTCGTCCACGTCACCTTGCCGATCATGGTGATCATGCTGGCGGCGGCGCTGTCGCACATCGATCCTGTTTATGAGCGTGCTGCCGCGAGCCTAGGCGCCGGACCGATCCGCGCTTTCGTCACGGTGACGCTTCCGCTCTCGATGCCCGGCATCATCGCCGGCGTGACGACGGCGTTTGCATGGACTTTCAGCGCCTTCGCAACGCCGCAGCTGATCGGCGGCGGCCAGGTGAACATGGTTGCAAACCTGGTATATCAGCTAGGATTCGCAAGCTTCAATTTTCCGTTCGCAGCGAGCCTCTCGGTAGCAGGCCTTGTCCTCACATTCGCTGTGCTCGCGTTGATGCGCGCCGCAGCCGCTCGATTCGAACGGATCGGAGCGCATTGAAAGATGCGGGAGGGATCCGCGCACCCATTGTTGCGGCTTCTCGGGGCAACCACAGTCACCGCCATCCTCGGTTTTTTGATCCTGCCGGCATTTGTCGTCACGCTGGCTGCGTTCAACGGCAAAGCCATCCTGTCGTTCCCGCCGGAGACGTGGTCGTGGCGCTGGTTTGTCAAGGCGATCGCGTACCCGGACTTTCGGGCGGGGCTGCGTAACGGACTGATTGTGACCGGCTGGGCCTCCTCCATTGCGCTCATGGTAGGCGCCGCATTCGCATTGGCACTCGAACGCTACCAGTTTCGTTTCAAGCGCATCCTCGAATTGGTGCTGCTCTCGCCGCTGGTCATCCCGCACTTCACCATAGGGCTCGGCTTCCTGATCCTCGCAGCGCAGCTCGGCTTCGCGCGCGGCTACGCCGTGGTCGTCGCCTGCCACATCGTGCTCGTGCTGCCGTTCGTGTTGCGTAGCGTCTACATCTCGCTGCGCAATCTCGATCCCCGCCTGGAGCTTGCGGCAGCAAGCCTGGGCGCGCCGCCGCATCGCGTCCTCACCACCATCACCCTGCCGCTGCTCGTTCCAGGCCTGCTCAGCGGATGGCTGTTTGCGGCGATCCTTTCATTCAACGAATTCACCGCCTCGCTGTTCGTCACGGCGCAGCGTACGCAGACCTTGCCCGTCGCCATGTATAATTACGTGCGCGAATTCGCCGACCCATCGATGGCGGCGATCTCGGTCATCTACATTGTCGCGACTGCCCTGTTGCTGATCTTTGCCAATGCGTTCCTCGGCCTTGGAAAGGTGCTGAACGTTGAGCATTCCCGTTGAGGGCGCAACCTGCAGCTCCCCGGGGAGCGCTACATCCCGAGGGGCGTCGGAGACAATCGCGGTCGCGCTTGACCGCGTGACCAAACGCTTCGGCGAGCTCACGGCAATTGATCAGGTCTCGTTGGCAGTCCGGCGCGGCGAGCTGATGACGCTGCTCGGACCGTCGGGCTGCGGCAAGACCACGTTGCTCAACCTTGTCGCCGGCTTTCTCTTGCCCGAGAGCGGCGAGATCGCGATCGATGGCCTGCAGGTGACGGATATTCCGACCTACCGCCGCGAGATCGGAATCATGTTCCAGAGCTACGCGCTATTTCCGCACATGAACGTTGCGGAAAACGTCGGCTACGGTCTGCGGATGCGCCGCCTCCCCAAGCCTGAGATCGCGCGCCGGGTGGCGGACGCGCTCGCCCTCGTCAAGCTCGAAGGCGTGAACGATCGCAAGCCGCGGCAACTCTCGGGCGGCCAGCAGCAGCGCGTTGCGCTCGCGCGCGCGCTCATCATCCATCCCAAGGTGCTGCTCCTGGACGAGCCGTTCTCGGCGCTCGACCGCAACCTGCGCGGAGCGATGCAGGTCGAACTCAAGGACATTCAGCGCAAGCTCGGCGTCACGACGATTTTCGTCACCCACGACCAAAGCGAGGCGCTCAGCCTGTCCGACCGCATCGCGGTGATCGCAGACGGCCGTATTCGCCAGCTCGGCGCACCGGGCGAGATCTATCGACGGCCGGCCGACCGTTTCGTCGCTTCGTTCATCGGTGACGTCAACGTGCTCTCCGCACGGGTCGAGCGCAATGACGGCGCGACTGCCACCGTAGCGCTGGGTGCGGCGCGGCTGCCGGTACCGGCCGGGCCGCTGAAGACGACAGAGCCAGGCGGGACGGTGGACCTGTTCCTTCGGCCGGAGGACCTACGGGTGGCCCGGGATGGTGACGCCATCGCGTTCCACGGCAGTGTCTCGACGCAGATCTATCAGGGCGGCCACGTCGATCTTTACGTCGAGGTGACGGAAGCGGTATCGGGACGGGTGCTGCTGCGCCTGCCCGCACCAGAAGCAAGCTCGTTCTCCGCGGCTGGCACACGCATCGGCATCACCCTTGCCGTCGCCGAGGCAGCGGCCTTTCCGAAAGCAACGACCGACTGAAACGCTTGGCGGCAGCGTCATCGTGGATGTCACCGCCGGCTGAGCGAATCGCGTTGAACAATCACCGCCGCGGACCGGCGAGCGCGCGTCAGTTTGATTGTAGCGATCCGGTCTCTTGCCGCGCCGCAACCACGCTACTGAGACGCGGCCGCATCCTTACCAGGATGTCTTTTACCGGGTGCTGGGTCCAGGCGAGCGTGACGTAATCGCGGTGCCGAATGCCCTCGCCGGTTGCCAGGAACGCAACGGTGCCCGGCTTGAGCGGCCCATTAAGCTCGTCGACCACCGGAATCCCTTTGTCGCGCAGGATGCGCGCCAGCTCGTCGTCGTGACGCTTGGTGCCCTGTGTATAGGCGCTGACGAAGAACGCGGTGCGGTTCTTGATGATCCAGGACGAGAACTTGTCCATCTCGCCGTACAGTGCGTCCAGCAGGACCACGCCGACGATCCGGCTCCCAACTCCGCCCACTTGCAGGCTATAGGCGGTGGATACAAAGCCGCCGCTATAGCCGACGAGCACCACCGGCATTTTTGCGAAGGCCTCGGACGCACGCGGATCCCCATACACGCGGGCGAACTGGTCGGCCGCTTCCGCCAGGAACCGCTTCAGCCCGCCGCGTTCCCAGAACTTGCCGGCGCTGGAGTTGGCCGCGTCATAGGCGAGCTGCGGGGCGACGAGCACGGCGTTCACGCCGGATTCGGATATCTGCCTGGGAAGGAGCTGTCGGTCGCGCACGTCGCGCTCCAGCGTGGCGCCGTGGCCGTGGAAGAACACCACGATGACACCCGACTTGCGCACGTCGAATCCCGCCGGCACGTGAACGAGGACACGGTTGTCGCCATAGCGGGTGCCCTGAGCATACGCTCCGCTGCTGCTGCGCGGGTTCTTGCCGAAATAGGGGAAGGCGGAGTTTTCGAATCCGATCAAATTGGTCTGCGCCTGCTTGATGGCGGGGAGACTGGCGTAGGGAACCTCCGGAGACAGCGATGCCACCTTGTAGGAGCCCGGCGGCAACGGATTGAAGCGATTGCTGGCGACCGCGCGCACGGGCCGGGAACCATACGCCGCAGAGTACCGGTCGGAGAATGAATCCATGGCATAGCGATCCGCGAACGTATCCTGGACGGTCGGCTGCGGCGCCTCGGCGGTTCGGTAGGCAGACGGCAGAAGAATATCGCCCTTACTGGAGGCGGGGTTCGGCATTGTCGGCTCCCGCGTCGCGAGCGCCTTGGTCTCGGAGTTGCCGCAGCCCGAAAGCAGGCACGGCAGCACGGCCAGCGCCGATGAGATGGTCACCCAGCGCCGCCACCAGCTTGTCGCGGGCGTCCCCGGGAGATCACATCTATGGCTGATATTCGGGATTCCGGATCCCGCTGACACCATCCCCACACAGTCCCGAGCCAGACGGCTGTGCCTGCGGGCAGCCCGCAGACACTACCCCCACGTCTTTTGTCGGAACTCCCCCAACCTTCCCACGTTGATGAAAACACTTGATTATGTCGGCATTGTGAGGCGCTCTGCGGTGGGTCGCGAAGGGGGGAAGCTCGCGCATTCCCCGCATCCGAAAACCGACCATCCCATTCTGGAGGACCCCACCGCCCGATCTGTGATGTTTTTATTACGCTTATAAATTTACTGATCGTTAACGCTAAGCGACCTTCTTTGTGTACCAATCCATATGCTCTATACCGAGCTTCGATCGTCGGTGTAACTCAGGGAAAATAGCGCATGGCCATTGTCGAGGTTGGAAACCCGCCTCGATTGGCCGGGCTTCCGCAGATTCGCCTGACGGTGTCCATGCTCACCGCCACCGCCATCGTGGTGGCGGACATGGTCGGCGTCGGCGTGTTTACCAGCCTCGGCTTCCAGGTTCAGGCGATCCCGTCCGGCTTTTCCCTGCTGCTTCTGTGGGTGGTCGGCGGCGGCGTTGCGCTGTGCGGGGTGTTCTCTTACGGCGAGCTCACCGCCATGTTTCCCCGCTCGAGCGGCGAGTACAATCTTTTGCGCCAGACATACCATCCGGCCCTCGGCTTCCTGGCGGGCTGGCTGTCGGCCACGGTTGGCTTCGCAGCCCCGGTTGCGCTCGCGGCCATGGCTTTCGGCGAGTACGGGAAGGCGATCCTTCCGGGTATTCCGCCGCTCGCGCTCGGACTGTGCGTCGTTTGGATCGTGTCGCTGGTGGGACTACGCGGCATCCGCCAGAGCAGCGCATTCCAGATGCTCTGGACCGTTCTGAAGGTGTGTCTCATCCTCGCATTCCTGCTCGCAGGGGTGGCTCTCGGAAAACCGCAGCCGATATCGTTCGCCCCGTCCCCTGCCGATGCCTCCCTCGTGATCAGCGCGCCTTTCGCGATCAGCCTCGTGTTCGTGATGTATTCGTATTCCGGCTGGAATGCCGCGACCTATATCGTCGGCGAGATGCAAGATCCGCAACGCAGCCTGCCGCGCTCCCTTCTGGTTGGGACGTCGATCGTCATCGTCCTGTACGTCGCGCTCAATGCGCTCTTTCTCTACACCACGCCGATCGGTCAGCTCGCGGGGCAAATCGACGTCGCGGTCATAGCGGGCAAGCACATATTCGGCGATCTCGGCGGACGGATCGTGGGCGCGCTGATCTGCATCGGTCTTGTGTCCTCGATCAGTGCGATGATGTGGATCGGCCCAAGGGTGACGACCGCGATGGGCGAGGACATCCCGATGCTGCGCATTTTCGCCCGGCGATCGCTAAACGGGGTCCCCACCGCCGCGGTCCTGTTTCAGCTCGTGGTCGCGACCCTGATGCTGCTGACGCAAAGCTTCGAGGCGGTGCTCGACTTCATTCAGTTCAGCCTGCTCGCCTGCTCCTTCCTCACCGTGCTGGGCGTGATCAAGCTTCGCATCACTCGGCCTGATTTGCCGCGGCCTTACCGCGCATGGGGCTACCCGGTTACGCCGCTCGTCTTCCTCGCAGTAACCGCTTTCATGATGTACTATCTCGTGACCCAGCGTCCGGTACAGTCGTTGATTGGCGTGCTGATGATGGCTTCGGGTCTCGCCGTTTATTACCTGTCGCAGACCCGGCTGTTTCCGGGCCTTGCGTCGCCAACCTGAGGCCGCACAGATGCTTGAGCGCAGGACGATCATTGCCGCCGCCGCCGCGGGCTTGCTTTTGGTGGCAGTGGCGCCGCTGCGTGCCGCCGAGACCGCATCCCCGGGCGACACGGCGCGGT
Source organism: uncultured Alphaproteobacteria bacterium (assembly GCA_963841705.1). Lineage (GTDB taxonomy): Bacteria > Pseudomonadota > Alphaproteobacteria > Rhizobiales > Xanthobacteraceae > VAZQ01. The sequence continues at coordinate 62,515 of CAWJDY010000013.1, read as the reverse complement.
TTCTCGCCGGCATGTCGGTTGCCGCGGACTCGCCGCTCGCGCCATTGACCAAGGACGGTGCCTGGCAACAGCATGCCCGCAGCTTCGACTCCGCCTTCGGCCACCTCGACCAGGGCCAGCTCGCGCGCATTCGCGCCTGGTCCGAGAAGAATATCACCGCACCGCCGCCGACCGTGTTCTACATGTTCAGCGGTCCGGACTTCCTCTATGCAAACGCCTTCTATCCCAATGCCAAGACCTACGTGCTCGCGGGGCTCGAGCCGGTCGGCACGGTTCCTGACCTCACCACATTGCGCGGGTCGCTCGCGCCGAACCTTTATCACCTGCATGGCTCGATCAGCACGCTCCTATCGCACACGTTCTTCATCACCCACCGCATGCGATCGGATCTGAACGTCGGCCGGGTCAACGGCACGCTGCCAATTCTCTACGTATTCCTGGCGCGCTCGGGCAAGACCGTGCGCGAGACCACGTTGGTGCGGATTGACGAGCAGGGTGCGGTGCAGCCGGATGTCGGAGGCGCTCGCGGCGGTGCCGCGCGCGGCGTGAAGATCGTGTTCACCGGCAGCGACGACGAGCCGCGGACGCTCTATTATTTCAGCACCAATCTTGCCGACGACGGCGTCAAGAACAGCAAATTCCTGCAGTTCCTGGGGACGCTGGCGCCCGGGGACGGCTTGGTGAAGAGCGCCTCGTATCTGCTGCACTCGGGCGGCTTCTCCAAGGTGCGCGATTTCCTGATCGACCACTGCGCGGCGATGGTTCAGGACGATTCCGGCATCCCTCTGCGCTACTATGACCCGAAGAAATGGGATCTCCATCCGTTTGGGCGCTATCTCGGCCCTATCGGCGTGTTCCCCGGGCGGTACCAGTCAAACTATGCCGTCCTCTTCCGGAACAGCCGTCCCATCGATTTCGGCATAGGCTACCGCTGGCGGTCAAACGAATTGAACCTGCTGCTCGCCGTCAAGAAGCCGGAAGAGTCCGCGTCCGAAGCCTCGCTTCGCCCCGCGATCGAACAAGGCTCCCCAACTGGCAGCACTCAATCCGCGGTGGCAACCGATCAGCCCGCTGCGCAACAAGAGCGCAGGCACGTGAGGCGAGCACGCCGATCATTCCTGGATTGGTTCCGGCCGAGGTAAGCGTTCTCGCAGCCGAGAAGCTTCGGAAACAGCGCGCGACCAAGGAGCCTGGCGCGGCCCGCCGGCTCGCATGAACGAGCCCTCTCGCGGATCGTCCGGCTGTGCGGGCCTGGCCGCAGCGCCCGCTGGCGCAAGAAGGAACAGCTGGAGGATTCGGGAAATAGCGTATAAACACGCAAAAACTACACCATTCTTCGAGGGGGTCCCCCATTTCATGGGCGACACGACGGGCGCCATGAGACTGCTCAGGCTCACCAGGAAAGGCCAGCTCACTTTGGCGAAGGAACTGCTGACGCATCTCGGCGTGCAGCCGGGCGAGAAAATCACCGTGAATAAGCTTCCCGATGGCCGGATCGAGGTAAAGGCCGCGCGGCCGACCGGCAAGATTTCGGACGTTTTCGACATATTCAAAGGGGACAGGCGCCGGCCTTTCTCGATCGAGGAAATCAATGCAATCGCGAGACGAGGCTGGGCCGGCAAGCGATAGCGGATCGGGATGAGTGCGTTGACGGACGCAATCCGAGCGGATGCAGGCGAGCCGACCCGGCGGCGCGGCAGGCTGCGGATTGGCGATGACTGGAACGCCATCACCATCATCGCGCTCTCGCAGAGCAGCCCGTTGAAGGCTATCGCGGAGCTGGTCGAGAACAGCATTGATGCCAAGGCGCATACGGTCACGATCACGCGCGGCCGCGAGCATGGCCGATATTTTCTCGCGATCCGTGATGACGGCGAAGGGGTGCCGCGCGACCGCGAGGGCAGGCCGGACTTTCGCTATGTCGCGACCCACATTTGCGATTCGGTAAAGCGGCGATTGAAAGCTGATGGGACCGCCGGGCTGCAGGGAGAGTTCGGCATCGGCCTGCTGAGCTTTTGGACGCTTGGCGAAGAGCTGACCATGACATCGACCGGCACCGACCGGCGGCCTTATCAGATGGTCATGCGCAAGGGCGATCCGGGCTATGCGGTCGGGCCGAAACGGAGCTTGTTCGGCGAAGTTGGCACCGAGGTGCGGATCGCCGCGCTGCTCGACGGCGTCCGCACGCTCTCGGGCGAGAAGATCCAATGGTATCTCGCTGCCGAGCTGCGTGACCGCATCCGCCATACGGGCGTGCGCATTACCATCATCGATCGGCTTGCGCGCAAGCAGTACGCGGTCGAGCCTCGGCAATATGAGGGGCGTCTGCTGCACCAATTGCCGCCGCTGCAAACGCCCCTTGGGGATGTTTACGTCGAGCTTTACCTGCATGAGCCGCAGGAGAGCAATCGCGTGGCGCTGTACCGGCGCGGCACGCGGGTGATCGATGACCTCACGCTGCTCGATGAATTGGCGCATCCGCCGTGGAATTCGCGCTGGCTCCAGGGGCATCTCGACGCACCGTTTCTCGAGCTCACCCCAGGCACGCGCGCCGGGATCATCCGCGATTCGACCTACACGGCACTGTGCCTGGCGCTGCAGCCGCTCGAGACGAAACTGATCGAGATCATCGAAGCGCAGCGCAGGGCCGAGGAGGAAAAAGCAAGCCGGGAGCAATTGCGCACCATCCAGCGCGCCTTCCGTGAAGCCCTGCTCACCCTTCCGGCCGAAGAATACGACTGGTTCGACATCGGCGCACACCGGCATCAGACCGCTGCCGCGCGGCCAGGCGACACCGCGCTGCAAGCGCCATCGAACGGATTCGAGGAGGCGCCGTTGGGGGTGCAGCCCGAGCCCGGCGGGGCAGAGCAGCGTCAGTTCTTCGAGTTCCCCGGGCCCCTGTTCAGCGTCGCAATCTCGCCCGCATCGAGCATGGTGCGCGTGGGCACGACCAAGGAGCTGCGGGCGCTGCCGCGCGACCGCTCACGCCGCCGCGTCGAGGACGATTTGCAGTTCGATTGGCAAATCATCGATGGCCTCGGAACGTTGAGCCACGCGCACAACCAGGTGGCAACATTCCTTGCGGCGGAGGAGCCCGGGCTGACGCGGATCAAGGTCACCGTCCGCCAGCGCGACATCGTTTGCGCGAGCGAGGCATTGATTACGGTGACGCACGAGCTCCTATCGCAGATCAATCCCGCAACCACGCCGGCGCGCGGGCTTCCCGGCTACACCTTCGAGCGTGCGCCGGGGGAATCCTGGCGCTCCAAGCTCGATGGCAAGCGCAACGTCATCGTGATCAACAACGGGCATCGCGATTTCGTCTATGCCTCGCGTACCAAGTCGCTGAAGCTGCGCTATCTCGTGCGTCTCTACGCCAAGGAGCTCGTCCTGCACAATTTCGCAGGGTTGCCGGCGGATCACCTGCTGGAGCGGATGGTGGAGCTTTCGCTGCGCACGGAGGAGCATCTTTGACGCGCGCGCAACGCGACAGGTCGCTCGGGTTCGTTCGTACCGTCGGCGCTTCCCCTCCTCTCGGGTTCGTTTGGCCACGCCTACGCGGTGCGCTTCCCATGTCGCGTCTGCGAGTAGCAGACTATGCGCTTGCCGGCCGCCAAAAGGGTCGCCGTTCCAAGGCGGACAGATGAGGCTGGGTCCACCGATACCTTCTACTGAACGTGCGCCTGCATCGCGTTCCACAGCATGGCCAGGCCGGACACAAACAACCACCCGCGGCGCAAATTGGTGGATGATCCTCTTCTAGTCATGGACGGCCCCAAAGCTGCGTCCACGGCCGGTGGGTGACCCTGCCGGGCGACGAGTTTAACATCCGTTCCGTTTGCAACCATGGGAGAATGGTTCATGCAGATCACGAGACGCACGATGCTCGCCGGCGCTGCTGCGGGAACGACCTTGACCAGAGTCGCCCTTGCCGACTGGGCACCGAGCGCTCGCTATCCAGACCCAACCATCAAGGTGCTCGATCCAAGCTTCCTCAAATACCGGCCCAACATCCTTGGAGTCGAGCGGCTCGCCACCGGCATGACGTGGAGCGAAGGCCCGGTCTGGTTCGGAGACGGGCGCTATCTGTTGTGGAGTGACATCCCCAACAACCGCATCATGCGTTGGGACGAGGCGACTGGGACGGTCGGCGTGTTTCGCAGTCCATCAAACCAGGCAAACGGTAACACGCGAGACCGTCAGGGGCGCCTGATCACCTGCGAGCACCGCACGCGATGCGTCACCCGAACGGAATATGACGGCCAGATCACGGTGCTGGCGGACAAATTTGAGGGCAAGCGGCTCAATTCACCCAACGACGTGGTGGTGAAGTCCGACAACTCGATCTGGTTCACTGATCCGCCCTACGGCATTCTCAACAATTACAACGGCAGCCTCGCCGAGCGGGAGTTGCCGATGAATGTTTATCGGCTCGATAAGACCGGCAGGCTTACCGTGGTGGCGGACGACATCAACCGGCCGGACGGTCTTGCCTTTTCGCCTGACGAGAAGACGCTCTACATTGTCGAGGATGGCTCGACGCCGCCCGCCATCCGCGCCTTTGACGTAGCCGGTGACGGCCTGCGGCTTGCCAACGGGCGCGTCTTCATCCGCGCGGAGAAGGGCGGCGGTGATGGCTTGCGCGTCGACGTTGACGGCAATCTGTGGTGCGGCTGGGCCGGTGGCGAGGGGCTCGACGGCGTATGGTTTTCAACAAGGGCGGGGAGCTCATCGGACGCATCGACCTGCCGGAGCGTTGCGCCAATGTCTGCTTCGGCGGCTACCGCAGGAGCCGCCTCTTCATGGTGGCAAGCCGGTCGCTCTATGCGCTTTGGGTCGGCACCTCGGGCTCACCCGGAGGATGAGGCAAGCTTTGTAAGTGCAGGCCAGTGCCAAAGGCGGCATCGCATTCAGGCCGGTGGTCGATTACGATCGTAGCCGCTGGCCAAACGAACGCAGCTGGTTTGCGGCAACCGGTTTGTTGGACAACACCAAGCCGCATCCGACGGAGGACTGCCGTGCACCGTATTGCCTTGTTCGCCCTGACCCTGACGATGACCGCTGTTGCCGCCGTGCCGAAGGGAAACGCCGACAACTATCCGTCGCGGCCCATTCGACTGATCGTCGGTTTCCCGCCGGGCTCGGCGGCCGACATCACTGGACGGCTGGTTGGCGACGCCATGAGCAGGACGCTCGGGCAACAAGTGGTGGTGGAAGCGAGGCCGGGCGCCGGCTCGAGCATCGCCGCCGAATTCGTCGCGCGTTCCCCGGCGGACGGCTACACCTTGTTCATCAGCAGCTTGTCCAACGTGACCAACGCCGTTACCAGCTCCAATCTGCACTTTGACTTCGCCAAGGATCTTGCGCCGGTCGCGCTGCTCGCCGGCCTGCCGCTCATCCTCGCGGTACATCCGTCCCTCGGCGTTTCGAGTGTCGATGATCTCATCGCGCTTGCAAAATCCAGGCCGGGCGAGCTCACCTACGGCTCGGTCGGGCCGGGGTCGGTGGCGCATCTCGCCATCGAGCTGATCAGCGTGCGCAAAAACATCAAGCTCGTTCACGTGCCCTACCCCGGCAGCCCGCCGCAGATCGCCGATCTGGTCGCCAATCGCCTGTCGATGGCATTGGCCGTGGCTTCGACTGTCATGCCGCAGGTCGAAGCGGGCCGCCTCGTTGCTCTCGCCTCGGGCTCGGCCAAACGCCCGCGCATTGCGCCGAATATCCCGACCATCTCCGAAGTCCTGTTACCCGGGTTCGAGTGCACCGTCTGGTTCGGCCTGATGGCACCCGCGGGCACGCCTCGCGCCGTGATCGAGAAGCTCGCCACCGCCGCTAACGCCGCGGTCAAGTCGGAGGATGTGGGCAACAAGCTCGCGGCGTCAGGCTTCGAGCCGCTCGACGGCACGCCCGAGGAGTTTGCTCAAACGATTGCGAGCGGAATGGTCACATGGGCGGCCGCCGCCAAAGCCGCCGGGCTGAGGGAATAGGAAGCGCCTGCGGCGCTGCTTCTGCCACACCGCGCGATAAGTTCTGACACCCGCAGGCCAGCGTCGACCAGCCGAGAAAGCCGCCCTCCATCGAATGTCTCGCGCATCCCGATGCGGCACACGACTGCGGGAGCACCTGAGGGCGCCGCAGGCGTCACCGGCTGGCATCATCCGTTGTCGAGCCGGCGCGGGCGGCCCTTGCGGTCAGATGTCACCTTTCGCCGGCTGCGAACGTGACGCCGCATTTGCTATGGGCGGCTGAGTGCCACAGCACACAACCGGACTCGTGCACTGCAGCAAACGGCGGATCTATTCAATCACCTGCGGCAAAGCGATAATCGATCCGCACATTGTGGCCGTCGGTCCAGCAACTCGTGTGCTCCCGGCACACATTTTGCTTGATACAAAATTTTGCTTGATATTTTGCTTGATATACAATTTTGCTTGAATTTTGCTTGATATTTTGCTTGATATTTTGCTTGATACACAAATTTTGCTTGATATCTTGACATTGTAACAAACTTCTGCTATGAGTCGCTAATCTTCGAAAGCTGTGAGAGAAGCCCGGCCCGGACTCCCGCGCCGGGCTTTTTGTTTGGCCATCGCGATGGCCAAGGCCGGCAATATCGCGGCCCTTCGGCTGTGCCTGGAACCGCTCCTGCCCACGCATAGAACGAGCCCCTGTTTTGCGTGATCGCGACGTTGCGTCCATGAATCGCTGATTTTCCCTGTTATTTCCTGTTTTTCCCTGTTCCGGATCCTGCCATTTCGGCGGATGTCCTTGCTGGTACTCACTTTTTTTCAGGTTTTGGCTGTCGCCCCGCCCCCCTTTACAGGGATTTACAGGCAGGGCAGCGTTGTTTGTGCATCGCAGCAAATTTTCACGGTCCGATGTCTCAGATGGATCAATAGCGGTCATTAGAGCACGTTTCGATGAAGTTGAATCACGATCGCTGCGCTGCGTAGGTGGGTTAGCCGTGCAAGTCGGCTGGGAACAGCCGACTTGGACGGCGTAACCCACCGTCAAACGCATGGGAACGCCGGCGGGTATCGGTGGGTTACGCCATCGAGCCGGCTGGAGCCGGCAACCGATCTCGGGTTTACCCGAGATCGGCAAACAAAGATTGCCCAAGTCGGCTATAGCCGACTTGGGCTGGCGTAACCCACCCTACGTATCCACTCGAGCGGAATGTGCTCTAAGTCTAGAAATGCGGTAAACCGTCCTGTGGCTTCTATCCGGAAATCATGAACTGAAACGTCATCCCAGGCCCTGCATTCGGAGAAGCCCACAGCTGTCCGCCGTGTGCCTCGATGATCGATCTACAGATTGAAAGCCCCATGCCCAAGCCATTTGGTTTGGTCGTGTGGAATGCGCTGAATACGCGGTTGAGATTCTCGTGCGCAATGCCAACGCCGGCGTCCTCGACCGCTACCAAGACCCGGTTGGATTGATGTCGTTGCGTGCGGACGATGAGCACGCGCTCGCGGTCCTGGACCGACGTCATGGCCTCCATGCCATTGACAGCGAGGTTGACGATGACTTGCTGCAGCTGGATTCGATCCCCGCGCGCTGGAGGCAGCCCCGGCGCGAGCTCGAACCGTATAGCGACTCCATGCCGACGCGCCTCGTACTGGACCAGCGTCACCGCCTCCTCGACGACTTCGTTGATGTCGAGTCGCGTCATCTGCGGGTCGGCCTTCTTCGAGAAGTCGCGAATCCGGCGGATCACCTCGCCGGCGCGATGCGCGTTCTTGACAATTTGACCAATGGCAGCGCGGGCCTCGTCGAGCTCCGGAACATCGCGGCCCAGCCACCGCAAACTCGCTTCTGCGTTGGTAGCAATCGCGGCGAGCGGTTGGTTCACTTCATGGGCGATCGAGGCGCTCATCTCTCCGAGCGTGGTCACGCGCGTAACGTGGGCGAGCTCGGCCTGGGCGGTTTGCAGCGCTCGCTCGGCCCGCTTCTGATCGTCGATGTCGTGAGCCGCCGCATACCATCTGATCACCTCTCCGTTCTCATCGCGCAACGGCACGCGGCGGAAGAAGAACCAACGGTATTCGCCGTCAGCTCTGCGGACCCGCTGCTCCATCTCGAACGGTTCTCCCTTCGGCAAATGAGCGCACCAGGCGGCTTCGAGCCTCGGGACGTCATCAGGATGGACCGCGACCGCCCAGCGTTGTCCCCGCAAGCTGTCACTTGAGAGGCCGGTATAAGTTCGCCAGGTTTGATTGACAAAATCGGGTGAGCCATCGCGCCGATATCGCGCCACGATTGCCGGGATAGTGTCGATCGTTACCCGAAGCTCTCGTTCGGCTTGCCGCTCTAGCTGGCGCACTCTCTCGCGCTCTTGCTCTGCGTATTTGCGATCCTGTATGTCCATGCCGAGGCCGTACCACCCGGCGATGTTGCCCTGCTGGTTCCGCAGTGGCACACCGCGAGTCCAAAACCAGCGATATTCCCCATCAGCAGCTCGGCGGAAACGCGCCTCGTCCTCAAATGGCTGGCCGGTAGCCAAGCAGGCACGCCACAATCTCAACCATCGCTCAAAGTCTTCGGGGTGTATTGCAGTCTTCCAGCCCGAGCCTAGGGTGTCCTCGGCGGAAAGCCCGGTGTATTCCGTCCAGCGTCTATTCACGAATGTGGGCGAGCCATCAGGTAGAGCAGCTACCGCCATCGCCGGCATTGTTTCGATCAGATCTCGAAGTTCCCTTTCACTACGACGTAGAGCTTCCTCGGCGCGTTTTTGATCCTCGATCTCGTGGGCAACGCCATACCATCCGGTCACCTCACCTTTCTCGTTCCGATGCGGCACGCGGCGCACGAAGTGCCAACGATATTCGCCGTCGGCGCGCCGCATGCGCTGCTCCAGCTCGAACGGCTCGCCCATTGGCAGGTGAGCGTGCCATGCAGCTTCGACCCGCGGCAGGTCATCGGGATGAATTGCAGCTCCCCAGCGGTGTCCCCGCAAGCTGTCCTGTGAGAGACCGGTATAGGTCCGCCAAGTCTGATTGACGAAGTCGAGTGAGCCATCGCGGCGATACCTGGCGGCAATTGCCGGGATGGTGTCAATCGTGACCTGAAGCTCTCGTTGTGCTTGCCGTATGCTTTGTTCTGCCCGCAATCGTTCGGCGTTTTCGATTTGCAGAGCCTTGTTGAGCTTCTCGAGCTCTTGAACAGTCGCCTGCAAATCATCGCGCGCGCGGCGCAGCGATGCCGCAGTGCGTCTTTGCGCCGCACAAACCCAAACTACGAAAAGAGCGGTCACCGCAAACAGGACGACGCGCGGCCACTCCTGAGACGCCACTGCAAAAGAATACAGCGGAGGAATGAAATAGTAGTCGAAAGCTAGAATGGAGAGCCCGGCTGCCAGCAGACCCGGGCCGGCGCCGCCAAGCCAGGCGGCGAGCAGGATGGCGCAAAGAAACATTAAGACGTACGGTGCGGCTTGCAGAATGTGGTCGATCAGCAAACCCGCGACCACAGCGACGGCGACCGCCAGGACCGCGACTGCGTAATACAGGATCATCCCCAGCCCGAAAGACAGTCGTGGGCTGGATCGCGACATGTTCCTGCTCGCAGCACGTAGACGATTGAGGCGCGTTACTGGACTCCGATATCAGCGCGGGGGTACCGTATTTGGTGCGAGTCCATGGATCAAGCGGTCTGGGGGCGGGAGAATGGCATACGGGTTATCGCGGTAGGCCGGCCCGAGCCAGCGCGTCACGCAGGCGCGACTTGTCCTCGCCTCGTCTTCAGACAAACCGCCCATCGATGAGGCTGTGATCGACAGATCGGGCCTTAGTGCAATGGCCTGCCAGAATCGATCAGGCGCTCAGGCGAGGATGGCTACCGTTATTTACGGCCCACCAGCGTCGACCGTCACGCGCAGGAACTGCGGGAATGCAGCGCCACGCTCGAACGCGCTTTTTCGCAGATAGAGCGTGCCGATCCTGGCCCAGGCCTGCTCGATGAGCTCGCCTTTCTCATCGACCTCTTGGTAGCGCAGAGCGCCCTTGGTCTCCTTCTCCAGCTTGAACCGAGCTTCGATGACAGGCATGAGCCTAGATCCTTCCGGGTGTGAACCCGCCGTTGCCCCAAGAGGCGCTATGGTGCCAACAGCACCTGACGGCAGGCGGCAGGGAGGTCCGCCATCCTCAGCGGAGGCTTCTCCTTGGGCGGAGTGGGCGGCGGCTTCGGATGCAGCACGGCATCGGTGAACCAGTGATCGAGCTCCCTGCCGCTACAGCCGTCGACCGTCACGATAGGAGGCTCGGACGCGCAGGCGGGACTGTCCGCCGGACAGACAATCCGCACATGGAAGTGATAATCGTGCCCATACCACGGCCGCACTTTGCTGAGCCACGCGCGGTCGCGGCCGGCGCCTCGGCATAGCGCCTTTTTGATTGCGGGGTTGACGAAGATACGCGAGACCTGCGGGTCTTTCGCGGCCGCTTTGATGATGGCCGCGTGCGCCGGCGTCCACACATTGGGGTCCACGTCCTTGCCATCCTCCGCAACCACCACCGTCGACAACATCTCTTCGCGCTCTTGGCGGGTTAATCTTCGGTCCGGCATTGGCGTGAGCCAGATGGCGGCGTCCAGGCCGACCTGGTGGCTGAAATGTCCGGTGCGCATCGGGCCGCTGCGTGGCTGCGCCATGTCGCCGACCAGGAGGCCGCGCCAACCGATCTTCGGTGCCTGATTGGCGAGACGTTCGAGAAACCGCAGCAGGTTTGGATGCCCCCAATTGCGGTTGCGCGACTGGCGCATCACCTGCCAGGTCTCGCCGTCGAGGGGCAACGCTTTGGCGCCGGCGATGCAACCTTTGGAATAAAAGCCGATGGTGTGCGTCGCCAGCGCTGCCGGCGTCGTCTTGCGGCCGAACAGCTCCTTGGCCGGTGTCGCCGGACTGTTAGGGTTTGCCAGCGGGGGCAGCGGCTCGGGATTGACATTGCCCAAGTCCTGCGCCGCCGCAACATTGGGCGCAAGCAGCGAGAGTGCAAGCAGAAGGATGATGCGCCACGCAAGGCCGCCGATCCGTGCTTTCAGGCGCGTTATTTCCATAGGCGAATGTGAGCGCTGCTCATCGTGCCAACCGGGGATGAACGCGAGCGAAATAGCGTCACGCCCAAGCCCGGGGGGCAAGGCGCGCAGCAAAATCACCGATTTCGGTTTTGGTAGGTTGAAAACCAGTCCTTTTCGCGACCCCACGTGATACCCGCAGGGATGCGGGCATTCACCGAGAGTTTTGAGGGTAAGCGGACTGACCGGCATAAGCGCCCCCTTCCCCGCGTTTGCGAAAGTGATGTAGGCTTACCACAGAGCTGCCGAGCAGGACGTGCCGAGATCCTAATTTTGTAGCGGCAGCGGCGATGCTGTCGGCCGGCATTTCACTTCTCACTTGGACGTTCAATTTCGCCGTCTGCTCGCATCGCGTGACGCGCGCCATTGCGCGCGCACATTGCGAAGACCAGAGGGAACGCCATGAAACTTGCCCGCCGTAAACTCTTGCACCTGACGGCGGTCGCCGCCGCGCTCCCGATCACGTGCGCCTCCTGATGGCTATACCCTTCTCCTCGTTGGTCTTCCGAACGCGATCAACGCGTCCCTCTACAACAAGCTCAATTTCAATTTCATCCACGACATCGCGCCCATTGCCACCATCGTGCGCGCGCCCAATGTCATGGTCGTCAATCCATCGTTTCCGGCCAAAACGCTTCCCGAGTTCATCGCTTACGTGAAAACCAATCCACGCAAGGTCAACATGGCCTCGGCCGGGATTGGGAGCGCCAGCCATCTCGCCGGGGAGCTGTTTAAGATGCTGGCTGGGGTCGACCTGGTCCATGTTCCTTATCGCGGCAACGGACCTGCACTTACGGCCGTGCTCGGCGGACAAGTGGAGGTTCAGTTTCCCTCTCCTCCCTCGTCCATCGAATACATCAGAACCGGCAAGCTGCGCGGACTAGGAGTAACCAGCGCAGTGCGCTCGGAAGCACTGCCCGATCTTCCGGCCATAGGCGAGTTTCTCCCCGGCTACGAGATGAGCGCCTGGTTTGGCGTGGGCGCGCCAAGGGGCACGCCTGCCGAGGTCATCGACAAGATCAACCAGGAGATCAACGCGAGCCTTGCCGATCCCAAGCTGAAGGCGCGGTTAGCTGATCTGGGCGACACGCCGCTCGCACTCTCGCCCGCCGAGTTCGGCAAGCTCATTGCCGACGAAACCGAGAAATGGGGCAAGGTGATCCGGGCGGCCGACATCAAGCCGAACTGAGTTGGTCAGCTGGTTATCTGGGCGCCACCTCACGGCACGATTGGGGGATGATATTGAAGTGTGTAGGCCAGCGCCCAAAGCAGCAACAGCACGACCGGCAGGTGCACAAGCAGCTGCAGGAAGGTGAATCCCACGACTTCGCGCGCGCGCAGGCCCAGCACGCCCAAGAGCGGCAGCATCCAGAATGGGTTGATCAGGTTGGGAAGCGCTTCGGCGGCATTATAGATCTGCACCGCCCAGCCGAGATGCACCTTCAAATCGTTCGCCGCCTGCATGACGTAGGGCGCTTCCAAAAGCCACTTGCCGCCGCCCGACGGGATGAAGAAACCCAAAATGGCCGAGTAGACGCCGATCAGCAGGGGATACGTGTGCTGTGTCGCCACGCTGACGAAGGCCTGGACGATCTGGTCGGACACTGTCACCCCGGCGCCGTTTTTCGCCTGTGTAATAATCATCGCGATCGCGCCATAGAGCGGAAACTGGATGAGCACACCCGCGGTGGCCGGTACCGCCTTGCCGACCGCGGCCAGAAACCGCTTGGGCCGCCAATGCAGCAGCAGGCCCGCCATGATGAAAATAAAATTATAGGTGTTCAGATTCGAGATTGCGATCACCGCGTCCTGGCGGGAGAACTCGTAAGCGATCCATCCTGCCGCGAGCAGGACCAGCAGGATCGTCAGAACCGGCGAATGTTCGAGCCACTCGCCGGGCTTTGTCGGCGGCGGGACCTTGATGGCATCATCGCTCGAGGCCTCGATGCCCATGGCCTCTGCTGTCACCGCGGTTGCCGGGCCGGGCGCGGACCACATCGCAATGACGACGGAGATGACCAGCAGAACCGCGGTTATAACCATCGACTGCCAGAGAAAAATCGTCTCGGAAAACGGAATGACGCCCGTGATCGGCAAAAGCGGTTTCGGCAGGCTTGCCGCATTGGCCTGCAATTGTGCTGCCGACGACGACAGTCCCATTGCCCAGGTTGCGCCGAGCCCGAGATACGCAGCGGCCGCCGCGGCCCGGTAGTCCATCCTTAGTTCGCGCCGTTCCGCGAGCGTGCGCACCAGAAGGCCACCAAAGATCAGGCTGAGACCCCAGTTGAGCAGTGACGCCAGCATGCTGACCGCCGCCACAAGTCCGACCGCACTGATGCCATTGCGGGGAATGGCGGCAAAGCTGCGGATGAGGAGCTGGGCTGGTGCCGACGTCGCCACCACATAGCCGCCGATGACCACGAACGTCATCTGCATGGTGAAGGGGATCAGGCTCCAAAAACCGTCACCGAACGCACGGCTGACGGCAAGCGGCGTAGCGCCGTTGGCGAGCGCCGCGAGCGATACCACGACTACCGCGATGGCCACGAAGATAAAGGCGTCGGGAAACCAGCGTTCGGCCCACATGGTGAAGCCGATCGCGATGCGCACCAACACTCCCTCGTCCGCACGCCCAGCGCCAGCGCCTGGGGGCACTTTCACCTCTGCCGTCACTGTGGATCCTCCCGGCTACCCGTGAACACCGATAAGCTTTTTTTGCATTTTATCAGGACATGCCTGATCCCACCACGGCCAGCAGAGATGGTCTCGATTGCTGCGAGGGGCGTGCGGGAAGCGCCACGCGAGCCGCTACCGGAAGCAGGCGGGTGCCGGCCGCCTCCAACAATGCACCACCTGGACAGCAGACGATTTCTGCGCGCCGCAGGAAACGACCGCTTCTAGCTCTAGACCTCATCCTGAGGCGCTCGGGTGCTTGCACGCGAGCCTCGAAGGATGGCCGCTTGCACGGACTCGCTTGTGGCCGTCCTTCCAGACGCGCGCAAGCGCGCTCCTCAGGACGAGGTTGATTGATGCGGCGTTATGATTCGAATCTCGAAAACGCACTACTAGCGGTCGCCGAGGAAATGCAGCAGCGCCGCGTTGAAGAAGGCAGGGTCCTGCAGGAAGGCGAAGTGGCTGGTGTTGGGCAGGATCAGCAGTCCGGCGCCCGGGATGGTGGCGGCGATGTATTCGGTGTGCGGCCGCTTGATCGCCTCGTCGTGATCGCCATCCACCACCAGCACCGGCGCTTTGATCGACTGCAGCTGGGCGTCTGTCCAGCTCGGCTCGGTCTCCCACATCTTGGTGATCTGCGCGACAAAGGCGTCGTAATCCTTCGGCATCGCGGACAACTTGGCGTATTCATGCCCGGCGCGCTCGATGAAGGCGGCGAAGGTGGGGTTCTTCTCCACGCCCTCCTGCACGCCCGACGTCACGGTGTTCGCCGCGAATGCGAACACCTTGCCGACGCGGTCTGGATGGCGAATGGCGAGGTCAAGGCCAAGGATGGCGCCGTCGCTCCAGCCCACCACGTCGGCCTTGGCGATGTGCAGCGTGTCGAGCAAGGCGACGACGTCGTCGGCCATGAGGTCGTAGCCGTAGGGGCGGGCGTCGCGCGTGCTGCGGCCATGGCCGCGGCTGTCCACGACGATGACGGTGTGGCGGGGAGCGAGAGCCTTGATCTGATTGCCCCAATAGTCCGAGTTGGCGAGACCACCATGCAGAAGGACGACCGACGAGCCGTGGCCGATGGTCGCGTAATAGAGGCTGATGCCGTTGACCTTGGCGTGGCCGGTGTGCTCGCCGGGAACAGGTCCAGGAGTCGGCGGCAGGCTCTGCCACAGCGGCTCACCACGGGCGGCATGGAGCGGGAGAAGCAGCAGAAAGACGAGCAGGGCGCGGCGCATGGGCTCTTTATATAGCCGACTTGGGCACTCAGGTGCCACCGATCTCGTGCCACCAGATCACTGCGAAGCGTCTGATAGCTCACGCCATACCACCCTTCGTACGGGCGAGGCATGCGGGGCACCCCAAAAAATGCCTTGCATTTTTGGGGACCCCGACTCGCCCCTACGGTGGCTAATCGTAACCCGCCCTACGCGGCTTTCTCGCTTTTTTCACTTTTGCCGGCGATCCACGCGCGAGCTCATTCCACGCGTCCCGATCGTTCGGGTCCTTGTCGATCCGGTCAAGCAGTTGCTCGCTGCGTGGCTTCTTGGGCTTGGCCAGTGGCGCTTTCTTTTTGCTGATCATTCCTCTTTCGCTTCGCGGGCGGCCGGTAATCGAGCCTTGCTCGGAGCGCTCCTGCAGGACCAGGGCGGAGTTTTGCAGTTACTCGGCGGCTGTTGCAAGCAGATCGAGCGCGGCGGCGCTGAATGCATACATGTTGGACAGCCGGTCAGCACTGCCGGTTTCGAGCGTGATCGCGCGCTCGCTCGCGCCGACGACGGCAACACAGGTGTGGCCGGGCGGGTCGCCATAGCGGTTTCCGGTCGGGCCGGTCGCGCCGCTCTCCGCCAGCGCCCAGGTAGCGGCGAAGCGCTGCCGCGCGTTGCGCGCCAGGAGCAGGGCGTAGGCCTCGGTCGCCGCCCGCATGCCGGTCATGGCCGAGTTGGGGATGTCCAGAAGGCTTGCCCGCGCCAATCGTGTGTACACCACCGCGCCGCCAAGGAAATAGGACGACGCCCCCGGCACTGCCAGCAGCGCTGCCGATATGAGCCCGCCGGTCGAGGACTCGGCAACAACCACGGTCGCACGCCGTTGCTGCAATATTGCAGCTGCTCGCTCCGCTTTTCTGACGAGATCCTGCATGGTCAATCGGCTCCGGCTAGAGTAGCGACGTCGTTGGTGGCGGGCACGGCCGCGGAGGCGAAAAAAACACGCACGCGCGGTATTCCTCTCATCAATGCACAACAGCGAAACCAACTGTGACCCTCACGCGCAATGTGTCTTCGCCGGGCGCGATCGGAACCGAAGTCGCCATTGCAGCCGGTGCCGCTAGTCCGCGCATCGCAACCGGAGGCGCAAAGCCCGAATCCTCGGTCACCCAGGCAACGTCGCCTAGTCTTAACTGCGAAGCCTGTGCGTAGATTTCAGCCTTCCGCCGAGCGTCGGCGATGGCTGCCGCGCGGCCCTGATCGAGCGCCTTCGATTGATCCGATACGAGAAAAGATATGCTTCCGACGCTCGTCACCCCGGCTGTGATCAGGCGGTCAAGAATGTCGCCGACCTTGTTGAGATCACGAATGGCGATGGTGACCTGGTTGGAAACGCTGTAGCCGGTCAGCTTTGGCTCGGTGGGAGGCTCCTGGGGCGCATAAACCGGCTGGACTGAAAATCGCGAGGTCTGGATATCGCGTTGCGCAATGCCGGATTGAAGCAGCGTAGAAGTGGCCGCGGCCATGATTCTGGAATTCGTGTCGGACGCCTCCTTGACAGTCTTTGCTCGCGTGGTGACGCCAGCAACGATCCGGGCATAGTCGGGCGCCACCCTGACAGTGCCTTCCCCGATCACGACCAGGCGTGCTTCCGGCGTCTGGGACTGCTGGGAATGAGCAGTGGGGACGCAATAAGCCGCTGCTGCCACGAAAGCACCTGCGAGTGCTGCGACGCCCTTCGATCTCATTATGACCTCCGTGGTTGGGTGCCTCCGAAGAGGATGAAGGCAGTCGATGGTGCTTTGCGCCCCAACCGTAAATGGTTGCGGAACTCGGGTGTTTCGACAAGAGTAGAGGACACCGGCGCGCGCGGTTGGCGGGCGCAACCTTAGCGTGCGATGAGCTCATTGGCGCGAGCAAGCAGCGTCGGCGAGATATCCAGGCCGAGTGCCTTGGCGGTTTTGAGATTGATGACCAACTCAATCTGGGTTGGCCGGGATAATCGGCTAAAGTGATTTGGCTGTTCAAGGTCTTCCAAGAACAATCGCGAGCACAATCCATGGCTTTAATCGCAAGCTACGGAGCTTGGATCGGCATAGTTGCCTGCACCATCCAATCCGCGCTGTTCTCCGGCCTCACTCTGGCGATTTTCAGCCTCAGTTTACTGCGACTGCAAATCGAGGCCGACGGCGGAAATGTCAGCGCTGGCAAAGTGCTCCAGCTGCGCAAGAACGCCAATCAGGTGCTGGCGACCGTGATCTGGGGCAATGTCTCTACCAATGTCCTGCTGACATTGCTGTCCGATTCCGTCTTGAGCGCAATCAGTGCTTTTTTGTTCTCGGCATTCATGATCACATTGCTCGGCGAGATCTTTCCGCAAGCGTATTTCGCGCGCAACGCGCTCCAGATGAGCGCGCGATTCCTGCCCTTCCTTCGTTTATATCAGGTTGTCCTTTTTCCGCTGGCCAAGCCGACCGCCATGCTGCTCGATTGGTGGCTTGGAGCGGAAGGTATCGCCTATCTTCGCGAACGCGACGTCCGGCTCTTGATTGCCCGACACGGCGCCAGCGGCGGGGAGATTGGTCGACTCGAAGCTACTGGCGCGCAGAATTTCCTCGACCTTGATGACGTTTCGGTCTGTGATGAAGGAGAGATTCTCGACGAGAAAAGCATCTTGAAGCTACCGGTGGTGAAGCAGAGATGCGTGATGCCTCAATTCGAGCGCTCGCCCGACGATCCTTTTC
Organism: uncultured Alphaproteobacteria bacterium; assembly: GCA_963841705.1. Taxonomy (GTDB): domain Bacteria; phylum Pseudomonadota; class Alphaproteobacteria; order Rhizobiales; family Xanthobacteraceae; genus VAZQ01. The sequence goes on along the minus strand of CAWJDY010000013.1, from coordinate 44,826 downwards.
TGCGAAAAGTCGATGCCTCGGGGAAAAAGTGGGTGATCATCACCGATCACAGCGACGAGCCGGTTTTCGTTCTCGATGCTCATCATTTTCTCCGGGACGCTCTGTTCGACGAGCTATTGAGCGATCCGACGGCCTATTGGCATCGGCCGATCGTCATTCGGGACATGCGAGCGCGGCTGGGCGACGTCATCGGCCGCATGAAAGTTGTGCCGGAGCGGCCCGGGGACGACGTCATCGAGCACGATCTTATCTTGGTCTGGGGCGCCGAGAAACGGATCATTACGGGCTCCGATCTTCTCGGTCGCCTGTTGCGCGGTATTGTCACCGTAGAACCGAGACGCGCCTAGATCCCTCGGCGGCTTCGGTATCCGCTACGTGTTCACGGCAGCTCGCAGCGGTCGCGCTCCTCGGTGGGCTCGCTACAATGCTGTTCGCGACAGAAACCAAGGGGCGAGTGCTCGAGGAGCTGTCGCCCTGACGTCCGCCCTTGATTTTCGGTGCTCAAAAACCTCCAGGACCGAACTTGAAGTTGATGCCTACCTTTACGACGTTGACGTTGTTTGTGATGCCGACGCTGTTGGTTACAAAACCGCACGGCGCCCCGATCGCGCACACCAACCCGCCGGGAGAGGCGGAGCTGAAGCCATAGTAGTCATATTCGACGAAGCCGGTGAGCCAATTCAAAAAAGCATATTCGGCGCCAACCCCGACCGTCCAACCGGTTTGCGTCGCACTGTCGGAGGCGACGTTAACTCCGTTAACCTGGAAAGCGTAGCTGCTGTTCAACCAAGCGCCACCGGCCTTCACGTAACCGAGCCAGCGATCCCAGGCATAGCCGACACGTCCGGTCAACGATGCCAGCGAGTTGTGCTGCGTCGAATCCGTCAGCCCCACCACCGGGCCACCGACAAAGGCCGGAATGATCGTATTGGGAGTGTTGCTGTTGGCATTTGTCCAGCCATAGTCGCCCTGGATTCCGAATACCCAGGACGCTACCTGGTAATTGCAGCCAATCTGCGCCCCGCCCAGTACGCCGCTTGCGCTGTTGCTTCCGAAATCTCCGAGAACCGTATCCTGCCAGTCGCTACTGGCCCAGATGCCACCGACGTTACCTCCGACGTAGCAGCCGGTCCAAGTAAACACCGCAACGATCGGAGGCGGTGGCGGAGCGTAAACCGGGGCAGGCCGTGCAAGATCGGCCGCGCCAACCGGCTCCGTCAGCAGCGCAATGATGCCTGCGCCTGCAAGCAGAAGCTTCTTCAGCCGACCGATTGAGGCGACACTCATATTGCGACTGCACGGCTGATGTACCCGCAACCGTAACCGCAGCTGATTCAGAAGTGATAAATTCCCCATGTTCCCCTCCATGCACGCCCACACGGACGCATGCAATACAGAACAAAACCAGCGCTGTTGCAAATTAAAGTTCTGTTAGATACGCGGCTGCTTTCTTCCTGTTTACGGCAAAATGACGCCGGCGCCTGATACCGGCAACACGCACGCAGTGCTCGATATTTCGCGATGCAATGTTACAGAAGCCAGAGATCAAACTTTTCTGCTGCAGCACCTTTTTTGCTTTTTATCTTGCGGTTTCTTGGCTTGTTTCGGAGCGCTCGGAGCCTTTTCCTTGCGCTGGCACTACAATGGTACCGCAGCCGTGAGCGCTACGATAAATTTATGCTGCGCGCTGCCAAGCAGCCGTCCTAAAGTCCTAAAATAGGTTCACGAGCAAAGAGTGAAATGAGCCAGTAGCGTCTCTCGCGAGAAGAGGGTCTGATGAAACGCCTGCGAAAAAAGCTTGCCTCGATATTGCTTATTTGCGGCGCCATCGCGCCCGCTGCCGCGCAGAATGCCCCCGAAGCCGATCCTCTGGTTTCATCGGCGCAGCTATGGGATCTGGACCACAACGGCATCTATACTTGCGATGAGTGGAAGCAGTACGCCAATCGGATCTTCAACCTGGCTGACCGTAATCATGACGGCTACGTCGATGCTTCGGAATTCAAGACGATCCAGCAGGCGACTCCCGTTTTCAAAGAAGCAGAGCTCACCTATTTCGACGACAACCGAGATGGGCGGGTCAGCCGTGAAGAGTTTGTGAGCAAGCCCAATCCGTTGTTTGCGCGTTATGACAGGAATGGCGATTGCAAGGTGACGCCGGCAGAGCTCAAAGGATCGGCCGACGCGACACAGTCTTCACCCAAACTACGAGCGGGCCGGGGCGCACGATAGTCTGCTGTTTTGCGCTCTGGACGATGCCCGATGCTCACGATGGTCCACCGGCCCGTCACGCGCTCTCAGCGTTCAAAGTCATGCTCGGAGCCACGACAGACATCGAGCTCGCTCCGCAATGACGGCAAAACCGGTCTGAGGTGCCGATTTCCTGGCGACAGGATGAGCAAAGCTGCGTTGTCGCAGCCGGATGCTTGGGGGCGACCGATGCGCCGCAATGCGGGCAGAATTTGTCGCCAACGGAGATCTCGCGATTACACTGCCGGCAGGAGGTCACGCTCGCCGAAGCTGGTCGCGCACTTTCATTGTTTTTATCGATTACCGCGGCTAATTTTTGCTCCGGCACGGCTTGGCTTGCCGGCTGTGGCGCGGCCTCAACCTGAGCTTTTGTTGCATCTGTCCTTTTGCGCCATACCAGCAACAGGGAAGCCGCAATCATGAGGAGAACGATCAGTCCACCGACTGCCCCATAGGCCAGCTTTTGCATCGCGCGACTGTTAGCTTCGGCCGCCGCTAGATCCGTTTCAAGCCGCGCCGGCAAGGGGGCGATCTTGTCTCCTTCCGGCGCTGTCGCGTCTGCGATTTCATTTTTTGCAACCCCCGCATCAACGCTCGTGCTCTCAGGCTCCACGGGAGGAGGTTCGACAGCCGCGTTTGGCTTCTCGGCTGCTGCGGTTTCGATCTGCGCAACATCGCCCGGCGCAGCCTCTGCGGCTGGTGCCGGGGATGGAGCTGCTGCGGGCGATAAGGCGGAAGGGTCAACCGTCAAGACTCGGATATGACCGACATTGTTGCGGCCAACGCTGGCCGACCAGATATAGCCTGCCCCCCCGCTGAGACTGTAGATCGGAAGCCCTTGCTGCGCCGACCGCCTGAGGTTGCCCAGATAGTCGATCAACAGCCCCTTGCGCGGGCTTTCTCCCGAGGCGAGGATCGAGATCGCGTCAGCATCCAGTTCCGTCAACTGTATTTTGCCCCACACGGCAATCATCGCAGCCTGGACCCCTTCACGCGGGGGCAGTCGCATCTCGCGAGCGCTCCCACCGAACCTGCTCGAAAGCCGCTTGATCTCATCTTGAAACGCGTTGCGATCAAAGCTCCAGGGGGCGATATAGCGATTGATGTAAACCGCCTTCCCGTCCCGACCATGGAGGGTCGAGCTGGTTGCTTCGAAAACGCGGCGGGTCACCCCCTCTTGCTGTCTTTGCGTGCGCTGGCAGCGCGTGAAGTCGGGGAACAGCTCGCTCGGGCTGCATTGATACCCCCGATATGCCGGCCCCCCAGCGTCGACCCGAGCGCCCAGCGCAAGGCCATCAACAACGTATGCTGATGTCGCTCCCGAATGAGGGACCGGCGTCCTGGCGTTTTGCGCGAACGCACCCCCGGCAGCCGTGAGCTGAACCATGCAAATGAAAAAACATCCCCAGGGCGTCGTGACTCGCTCCACATAGCTGCGACGCCAGCTCGGTCGTGCTTTGCGCATGATGGTCTCCCCAGGCTCCAGTTCATGGAGTTTGGTAAAATACGGGGGGCAACACAAGTGCCATGTCGCGCAAAAATGGGAGCGGCGGAAAGCACATGGGGCGGGCTTGACCCCATCTGCGCTAACTTAAGCCTCCATCGCCAATCTCTCGGTTGTCATGCCCCGCTTCAAGCGGGGCATCCAGTAATCCCGATCGGCGGTTTGAGCCGAAGGCGTCCCAAATCCGACGTTCGGTGATTACTGGATCGTCCGCATACGCGGACGATGACGACCGACGGGCTGATGACTTCCTTAAGCTAGCGCACACGGGGCTTGACCCGCGCATCCATCTTCTTGCGAAAAGGATGGATTGCCGGGTCAATCCCCGGATCAAGTCCGGGGACGGCAATGACAGTCGATTCAACACGGCCGGGAACCGCTTTAGCGCGGCATGCCGAGCAACGCGGCGAGATCCTGGATCGAGACCAGGCGGTAGGTATAGATGAGGTACCAGAGCATGAACACGATCGCGGAGACGACCGTGTTCCACAGAAGCTTGCGCTTGAGATGAGGAACCGCGGGGGCGCCGGGGTCGGTGCCTTTCGTCATCGTGCCGCTTTCCTCCTGACTGCGCACGCCCCACGGCAGCACGGCAAACAGGACGGTCCACCAGATGATGAAATAGATCGCAATGGCGGTCGTAAGAGACATCAATTCGTTACCAAACCAGGGAGAGGACCGACAACTAATGGTAAAGAGCAATTCGAATTCACAGATCCATATCGCAAAACGCCGATTGATGTTATTCGTAACAGCCTCCTCAATTTCACGCCTCCTCGATCTCTATCAGCGTTCCGCAAAAATCCTTGGGGTGCAGGAACAGCACCGGCCTGCCGTGCGCCCCAAGCTTCGGCTCCCCGTCGCCGAGGACCCGCGCCCCTTCCTGCTTGAGCTTGTCGCGCGCGGCGCGCACGTCATCGACCTCATAGCAGACGTGGTGAATTCCGCCATCCGGATTGCGCTCGAGGAACCTGGCAATGGGCGATTGGTCGCCAAGCGGCGCGATCAGCTCGATCTTGGTGTTAGGGAGGGTGATGAATACGGTCGTAACCCCGTGAGTGGGCTGCGCTGCCGGCTGCGAAACTTCGGCTCCGAGCACGCGTCGGTATACCTCTGCGGCCTTGCCGATGTCGCTGACCGCAATGGCAACGTGGTTGAGACGTCCGATCATGCTTGCTCCAACAAAGATCGCCGGCCGGCACCGCAGGCTTAATCCCGGCGCTGTGTCCGGACGCTTAGACTTCGATCACATGCACATGGCAAGTAGGCTTCTTGTTCCAGGCGGCGCTCAGGGCCGCGCGAATGGCCCGCCGGATCGCCTCCGCCACGGCTTCGGGATCACGCCGATGCGATCGCGGCAAGCTGTCGAACGCCTCCATGGCTGCATCGAGGGTCATATCCGCTGTGCTGCGTCCCTGCATATCCGTAGCCGGGATGCCGGTAAGCGTGACCGTGGGATCGCCAAGCAGCTCGCCCCGGTTGGAGAGTACGAGCGCCATTGAGACGATGCCGGCGAAGCCCAATCGGCGTCGATCTGCGACGGTGCGCTCTTCCGCGCTGACGAGGAGCGAGCCGTCCCGATAGACGCGCCCGGCCGGCACCTCGTCGATCTTGTCCGGGCGCCCCGGAGCAAGCCGGATGAGCTCGCCGTCCCGGCAGACAAGCACGGTCTTGACGCCAACGGAGCGGGCAAGCCGGGCGTGCTCCGCCATGTGCAGCGGCTCGCCGTGGACGGGAAGCAGCATCTGCGGGCGCACCCAGGAGATCATGTCTCTGAGCTCGTCCATGCGGGGATGGCCGGAAGCATGCACGAGATGGGTGCGATCGGTGATGATCTCCACCCCTTGCGCGACCAGGCCGTTGATCACCCGCATCACCGCCTTTTCGTTGCCGGGAATGGCGCGCGAGGAAAAGATGACGCGATCGCCGCGCGAAAATGCCACGTCGGGATGCTCGTCCTGGGCAATGCGCGACAGCGCCGCGCGCGGCTCGCCCTGGCTGCCGGTGCACAGCGCCACCACCTTGTCGGGCGGCAGATGGCCGTAGATATCGACGGAACGAAACTCGCTGATGCCTTCAAGGTACCCGGTCTCGCGGGCGACCTGGGCGATGCGGTCCATGGCACGCCCGACCAGAACCACTTCGCGCCCGCATGATGCCGCAGCCAGCGCCACCGCGCGCATGCGGGCGACATTGGAGGCGAAGGTCGTAACCGCGACCCGGCGCGGCGCAGCGCGGATGAGCTCGGCAAGGCATTTTGCCACATCCGCCTCCGAGGGGGAGCGGCCCTCCCGGATTGCATTGGTAGAATCGCCAATCAGCGCAAGGCAGCCTTCGTCACCGAGCGCCCGCAGCTTTGCTTCGTCGGTTTGAGGCGAGATGACAGGGCTGAGATCGATCTTCCAGTCACCGGTATGCAATACCGTGCCGAGAGGCGTGCGGATGATAAGCCCGTTCGATTCCGGTATCGAATGCGCCATGGAGACGAGCTCGATGTCGAACGGGCCCAGGGCAAAGCGGGCGCCGAGCGGAATGATGTTGACTGGAATGTCGGGCGCACCCGGCTCCCCTGCCCTCTTGGCGGCGAGCAGCGCGGCTGTGAAAGGCGTTGCATGGACCGGGATCTTCAGCTGCGGCCACAGATCAAGGAGCGCGCCAACATGGTCCTCATGCGCATGGGTGAGCACGAGACCCAGGAGATTGCGCCGCTCCTCCACGAGATAACGGATGTCGGGAAGAATGACTTCGATACCGGGCAGCTCATCCCCGGCGAAAGCGACCCCCATATCGACCACAATCCAGCTGCGGTGCTGCTCCGGGCCGAAGCCATAAAGGGCGAGATTCATTCCGATCTCGCCCACTCCGCCGAGCGGCGCGAACACGAGCTCGTCGGTGGGCCCGGGCATGATCGTCATCCGATCAGCTGCGCCGGGTTCCGGTGAGTTGCGATCAGCGACCGGTCACGCATCCACTTCACCGGAATGGAGTCCGATGGGTTCACGTACAGAGAGCATATCTGCGCATAGCGTGTCGCCGGCGGTGACGGTGGCAGCGCGGCCATCCGGCAGGCGCAAGATCAGGTTGCCATCGGCGTCAAGGGTCTCGAAACGGCCCGACAATTCACGATCTGCGAGACGTAGGCATATGTCCTCGCCGAGACTGGCTGCGCGGGCAATCCAGTCGGCGCGCAAAGTCGAAAATCCCTCTCCGGCAGCCCATTGCGCCAGCCGTTGCATCATCTTGACCGAGAGCTCGGCGAACAGCGCGGCGGGGGTAACCGCAGTGCCCGCGGCCGCAAGGTCGGTCGCGGGATAGTCCGTGTCCATGGGATGCGAGACGCAGTTCACTCCGACGCCGATTGCCAGGGCGGGAGCATCGCCGGTTTCCCCTTCGATCAGAATGCCGGCGAGCTTGCCGCGCCCAAGCAAAACATCGTTCGGCCACTTGATGACGAGCGCCGGCTCCAGTGTCCTCGCGCATTCCCTGATCGCGTCATGCACCGCGAGCGCCGCGACGAGCGAAAGCTGAGACCAGACGGCCGGCGGCGCCGGCGCGGTGAGCAGGAGGCTCGCATACAGATTTCCGGGTGGCGACACCCAGCGCCGGCCGCGCCGCCCGCGGCCCGCATTCTGCCGCGCCGCAGTCACCCAGAGCGGCCCGTGCTCTCCGCGCCGCGCAAGATGCAACGCTTCCGCGTTGGTCGAGCCAAGCTCCGCATGCGCGAGAAGGCGTACGCCGGCCGCGGCCACCCTGGGATGAAGCTTCATCGCAGCTAGAATAGCGAGCGCGCGGCAGTGTTCGCGGCTTCCACCAAAGGCGCAGGATAGATGAAGAACAACAAGTTGAACAACCCGGTGATCGCGAGCACGGCCCCGAGCTCGCGCGGCATCGGTTCGAAACGCGGGGCAGGCTCGTCGAAATACATGATCTTGACGATGGAGAGATAGTAGTACGCCCCTACCACGCTGGTGACGACGCCGATGACGGCCAGAGCGAAAAGGCCGGCTTTGATAGCGGCGAGAAACACATAGAACTTGGCGAAGAAGCCTGCGAGCGGGGGAATCCCGGCCAAAGAAAACAGGAGCATGGCGAGAAAGAACGCCATGGTGGGCTGGGTGCGCGCAAGCCCGGAGAGATCCCGGATGTCCTCCACCATTCCCCCTTCGCGGCGCATGGCGAGAATGCAGGCAAATGTTCCAAGCGTCATGGCGAGATAAATTGCGACATAGACGAGAACTCCCTGCACGCCTTCAGGCGTACCGGCGGCGAGCCCGATGAGCGCAAACCCCATATGGCCGATCGAGGAATACGCCATCAGCCGCTTGAAGTTCCGCTGCCCGATGGCGGCAAAGGATCCAAGCGCCATCGATGCGATCGAGACGAACGCCACGATCTGCTGCCACTGCTCCAGCACACCGGGAAATGCCACGATAGTCGGGCGCACGAACATGGCGATGCCCGCGATCTTGGGGGCGGCGGCAAAGAAGGCCGTCACCGGGGTGGGCGCGCCCTCGTACACGTCGGGCGTCCACATGTGGAATGGCACGGCGGAGATCTTGAAGCAGAACCCGGCGAGCAGGAATACCAGGCCGAAAACGAGCCCGAGACTCGGCTCCCGCACAGCCTTGGCGATGCCGCCAAACGACACAGTGCCGGTAAAGCCATAGACCAGGGACGCGCCGTACAGCAGCATCCCGGAGGAGAGCGCTCCAAGCACGAAATATTTGAGCCCCGCTTCGGTCGAGCGGACGGAATCGCGATTGATTGCCGCCACCACATAGAGCGCAAGGCTCATGAGCTCGAGCCCAAGATAGAGAGCGATCAGGTCGCCGGCTGAGATCAGGATCATCATGCCTGCGGTCGAGAGCAGGATCAGAACCGGAAATTCGAACCGCTGCTGATTCTCGCGGATCAGGTAATCGAACGACATGAGGATCGCCGCAGCCGAGCCCGTCAGCGCCAGCAGCTTGAGGAAGCGGGCAAAGTCATCGAGCACGAAGCTGCCGCCGAAGGTGACAAGCGTTCCCGATGGAAGCCACACCACAATGGCTCCGGTGACGATCAGCAACAGGATTGCTGCGCTCTCGATGCCACCCAACGTCTCGCGTCCGCGGAAAACTCCGGCGAGCAGCAACACCATCGCGCCGAGCAGAAGCACGAGCTCGGGCAATGCCGGCAGCAGGTCAGGGAGCGCGCCGGTCTGCATCATGGCTGCCCCCGCAAAGCTGCCGTGCTGGTTGCTCCGAGCGCATGGTTGTAGCTGTCGAGCAGCTGCGCCACCGAGGCCGCCGACATGTCGAGCACCGGCTTGGGATAGATCCCGAACAGGAGCGTCAGCGCGACCAGCGGTCCAAGCGTAATCATCTCGCGGTAGTCGAGGTCCTTGATGGCGGCAAGACTCTGCTTGGTCAGCGGCCCGAAGATGACCTTGCGGTAGAGCCACAATGCGTAGGCTGCCGAAAGAATGGTGCCGATCGTGGCCAAGGTTGCGACCAGAGTATTCACTCGGAACGTGCCGATGAGGCTGAGAAACTCACCAATAAAACCCGTCGTGCCGGGCAGCCCGATATTCGCGAGCGTGAACACCATGAAAGCGGCCGCATAAAGCGGCATGCGATCGATCAGGCCGCCATAGGCCGCAATCTCGCGCGTGTGCATGCGGTCGTAGACCACCCCTACGCTCAGGAATAATGCTGCCGAGATCAGACCGTGGGAGATCATCTGAAAAATGCCCCCGGCAACGCCCTGCGTAGTCGCCGCGAAGATTCCCATCGTGACGAAACCCATATGCGCCACGGAGGAATAGGCAATCAGCTTCTTCATGTCCTCCTGTGCCAGCGCCACGAGCGAGGTGTAGATCACCGCCACTACCGACAGCGCGAAGATGAGCGGGGCCAGATCGTGGGAAGCCGCCGGAAACATCGGCAACGAGAAGCGAAGAAAGCCGTAGCCGCCCATCTTCAGGAGAATGGCGGCGAGGATCACCGATCCCGCGGTCGGCGCTTCAACATGAGCGTCAGGCAGCCAAGTGTGCACCGGCCACATCGGCAGCTTCACGGCGAAGGAAGCGAGGAACGCGAGCCATGCCCAGGTCTGCAGGCCGCGTGGGAAGCCGTGGTGCTGCAGCACGGCAATGTCGGTCGTGCCGGCGTCCCAGTACATGGCCATGATGGCAAGCAGCATCAGCACCGAGCCAAGAAAGGTATAGAGGAAGAATTTGAAGCTCGCATAGACGCGGCGCGGACCGCCCCAGATGCCGATGATAAGGAACATCGGAATGAGCCCGCCCTCGAAGAACAGATAGAACAGCACGAGATCGAGCGCGGCGAAAGTGCCGACCATCAAGGTCTCCAGCACCAGAAAAGCCACCATGTACTCTTTGACGCGCCGCTGGATGGGATTCCAGCTCGCAATGATGCAAACCGGCATCAGCCCGGTGGTAAGGACGATGAAAGGCAGCGAGATGCCATCGACGCCCATATGGTAGGTGATGGCTCCGCCGAGCCAGGGCTGCTTCTCGACGAACTGAAACTCGGATGAGGTCGGATCGAAGTGGTAGAGCAGAATCAGGGAGATGGCGAACGTGACCAGCGTGGTCCACAGCGCGATCCAGCGCGCGTTGCGCTGCTCCGCTTTCCCCTCGCTCGGCAGGACCGTGATGAGGAGCGCGCCAAGGAGCGGGAGAAACGTGGTAACGGACAGGATGGGCCAGCTCATTTCAACCGATCCGACCGCCGAACATGAACCAGGTGATGAAAGCCGCCACCCCGATCAACATGGCAAAGGCGTAGTGATAGAGGTAGCCGGTCTGCAGCCGAATGGCCCCTTGCGTGATATCGAGGACCCGGGCGGAGATGCCGTCCGGCCCGAAGCCGTCGATCAGCCAGCCATCGCCGCCCTTCCACAACACGCGCGCGAGCCAGAGGGTCGGGCGGACAATGATGGCGTCATAGATCTCGTCGAAGTACCATTTGTTGAGCAGGAAACGATAGAGCGCCTGGTGCTGGCGCGCGAGCTCGGCCGGCAGCTGCGGCCGGCGCATGTAGAATTCCCACGCGATCAAGAAGCCAACCGCCATCATCACCGTCGGGAGCACCGTGACCAGATAGGGCACATGGTCCATAGTTTCGAGAACCCCATTGTCGTGGGTAAATTTCAACGAGTCCCGGAAGAACTCCGTCACCCCCTGTCCGACGAACACCTCCCGGAAGGGAAAGCCGGAGAAGATCGACCCGACCGCGAGCACCCCGAGCGGGATGGTCATGACCAACGGGCTTTCACGCGCCTGCTCGTAGTGGTGATAATCGTGCGGGCTGCCGTGAAAGGTAAGAAGGATGAGACGCCAGGAATAAAAAGCGGTGAGCGCCGCCGCGATCACGGTCGCCCAGAAAGCATATAGCGCCATCGGATTATGGGCCGCATAGGCGGCCTCGATTATCGCATCCTTGGAGAAGTATCCGGCCGTAAGCGGAAACCCGGTAAGCGCAAGCGTGCCGACCACCATGGTCCAGTAGGTGAATGGAAGCCGGTCCTTGAGGCCGCCCATATGCCTGATGTCCTGCTCATGATGCATCGCGATGATCACCGAGCCGGAACCGAGGAACAGAAGCGCCTTGAAAAAGGCATGGGTGAAAAGGTGGAACATGCCTATCGAATAGGCGCCGGTGCCCATGGCAACGAACATGTAGCCGAGCTGGGAGCAGGTCGAATAGGCGATGATCCGCTTGATGTCGTTCTGAACGAGGGCAATCGTGGCGGCAAAGAACGCGGTGGTCGCTCCGATGAACGTAACGAAGGTCTGCGCCGCGGGGGCAAGATCGAACAGCGGCGAGAGTTGCGCCACCATGAACACCCCGGCTGTCACCATGGTCGCGGCATGGATGAGCGCCGATACGGGGGTGGGTCCTTCCATCGCGTCCGGCAACCAGGTGTGCAACAGGAACTGCGCCGACTTGCCCATCGCGCCCATGAACAGAAGCAGGCAGATCAGGGTGAGGGCATCGACATTCGCGCCCAGGAAGTAAATGGTCTTGCCCGTCAGCGCCGGCGCCTGCGCGAATATGGTATCGAGGTCGATCGCTCCGGTGAGCGCGAACACCGCAAAAATACCGAGGGAAAAACCAAAATCCCCGATGCGGTTGACAATGAACGCCTTGATCGCGGCCGCATTCGCTTCCGGTTTGTGATACCAGAACCCGATGAGCAGATAGCTCATCAGCCCCACGCCCTCCCAGCCGAAGAACAACTGAACCAGGTTGTCCGCGGTCACTAGCATCAGCATCGCGAAGGTGAACAGGGAAAGATACGCGAAGAAACGCGGGCGGTGCGCATCCTCCTCCATGTACCCGATGGAGTAGAGGTGCACGAAAGCCGAGATCGTTCCGACCACGACCAGCATGACTGCGGTGAGGCTATCGATGCGCAAGGCCCAATCGAGCTTGAGATCGCCCGAGGCAATCCAGGGAAACAGCGTCACCCGTGCATCGTGGTGAGCAAAGCCGACATCCGCGAAGGCCACCCACGACAGCAGCATGGAGGCGAACAGCAGTACGGTGGTCACCAGCTCCGCGGATCGAGAGCCACCGGCTGCGGGTTGATGCGCGGCCGGTTCGATCGACGTATGCGGCAGGCCAGCAGCATGCGCCCCCTGCGGCGATGGAGCGCCATGAGGGTGACTTTCGTCGACCGGCCCATGCGCGTGATCCTCCGCGCCGGAGGCAGGGGTGCCGCCGGGATGACGGGCATGCGCTCCCGCAAGGGTAATCAGGGCTGCAATGACCGCCCCCAGGAGCGGCAGGAAAACGATGGCCTGATACATGCCTCTTGAACCTTCAGCCCTTCATCAGATTGATGTCCTCGACGGCAATCGAGCCGCGATTGCGGTAATACGCCACGAGAATGGCAAGCCCGATGGCCGACTCCGCGGCGGCAACGGTGAGCACCAGAAGCGCATAGACCTGCCCGACGAGGTCGCCGAGAAAGCTCGAGAAGGCTACCAGATTGATATTCACCGCCAGCAGGATCAGCTCGATCGACATGAGAATGATGATCACGTTCTTGCGGTTGATGAAGATGCCAACTACCCCGATGGTGAAGATGATGGCAGCGACCGTGAGGTAGTGGCCAAGTCCAATCGTCATATCGCAGAGTCCTAAAGTCCCTGGCCCGAGCGGACCTTCACGACCTCGATCGAGGTCGCTTTTGTGCGGGTGACCTGTGCGGCGATACTCTGTCGCTTGACCCTGGGCTTATGGTGCAGCGTGAGCACAATGGCGCCGATCATGGCCACGAGCAGCACCACGCCGGCTGCCTGAAAGAAATAGATGTAGTTGGTGTAGAGCACGTGCCCGAGCGCTTGCGTGTTCGGAACATTTGCCAGAGGGGGAATGGGCGTCGTAATCGCCTGGCGCACATTCGCTCCGATCGACCATGTGAACAGAACCAGCAGAAGCTCGATCAGCAGGATAATCCCCACCAGTACCCCGACCGGCAGGTATTGCAGGAAGCCCTGACGCAACCGGGAAAAGTCGACGTCGAGCATCATCACCACGAACAGGAAGAGGACCAGCACCGCGCCGACATAGACGATGATGAGGATCATCGCCAGGAACTCGGCGCCCAGAAGCACGAACAACCCGGCGGCGTTGACGAAGGCGAGAATCAGAAACAGGACCGAGTGAACGGGATTGCGCGACGCGATAACCATGAAGGCCGCAGCAACGCACATCGCGCCAAACAGATAAAAGAAGATTGCGGGAATCAGCACCGGCCGTCACCGATAAGGGGCGTCCAGCGCGATGTTCTTGGCGATCTCGCGCTCCCAGCGGTCACCGTTGGCGATCAGCCGCTCCTTGTCGAACAGGAGCTCCTCGCGTGTCTCCGTCGCAAACTCGAAATTCGGCCCCTCGACGATGGCATCGACCGGGCATGCTTCCTGACAAAGCCCGCAATAAATGCACTTGACCATGTCGATGTCATAACGGGTCGCGCGGCGGGTGCCGTCGTTACGGCGCGGACCAGCCTCTATGGTGATCGCCTGGGCCGGGCAAATCGCCTCGCACAGCTTGCAGGCAATGCAGCGCTCCTCCCCGTTGGGGTAACGGCGCAACGCATGCTCTCCGCGAAAGCGCGGGGAGACCGGTCCCTTCTCGAACGGATAGTTCAAGGTCGCTTTCGGCTTGAAGAAATACCGAATTGCCAGGACGAATGCCACAATGAACTCCCCCAAGAACACCGAGCGTGCAGCGCGATCGAGCCTCATGACCTTATGTCCTTGTCAGTGTCGCGCAAATGGCCTGCCGTTCTCATCAGTTTGCCAACCTCGCAGCAAGCCAGTAGCCGAGCCCTGCGAACACAATGATATCAGCCGCAAACACCCCCCGGCGCAGAAGCGAAATCTCCTGCCGCATGATGCCGTTATCAACAGCATTCTCCGCTGTGCCTGCGCCGGCGGCGCGCGCGCGCAGGTGACGTTCGATTGACGAGACCAGGGGAGCGTAGGCCAGTGCGGCAATTACCGTGCCGATGAACGCTCCAATGAGGCCGGCGAAGGAGATGTCAATCATGCCGCTCCAGCCTCATTGAGTGCCCAGGCCCGCATAGTCCCAGACCTGCGCGATCCCGGCAACGATTGCCACCATCGCAAGCGAGAGCGGCAGAAACACCTTCCATCCCAACCGCATCAACTGATCGTAGCGATAACGCGGAACTATCGCCTTCGCCATGGAGAACAGAAAGAACATGAACGAACATTTGAGAACGAACCAGATCACCCCGGGTATCCAGGTGAACGGAGCGGTCGGAAACGGCGGCAACCAGCCGCCGAGGAAGAGGACGGTCGCCATGGCGCAGATCGTAAGGATGGCAATGTACTCGCCAAGAAAGAACAGCAGGAAAGGCGTGGACGAATATTCCACCGCATAACCGGCGACCAGCTCGGATTCCGCCTCCACCAGATCGAACGGCGGTCGGTTCGTCTCTGCCAGCCCGGAAACGAAGAATACGACGAACATGGGCAGCAGTCTGAGCCAATACCATCCGAGCAATCCCCATGGGCTCGCCTGGGCTTCGACGATTGCGGACAGATTGAGCGAACCGGCGCAGATGAGCACCGTGATCAGCACAAAGCCGATCGAGACTTCGTAGGAGACCATCTGCGCCGCCGAGCGCAAGGCGGAAAGGAATGGGTATTTCGAGTTGGACGACCAACCGGCCATGATCACGCCGTAGACCATCAGCGAAGAGATCGCGAAGATGTAGAGAATGCCGACATTGATATCGGCGACCTCCCACTCGGCGCTGACCGGGATCACCGCCCAGGCGGAAAGAGCAAGTGCCGCCGTGACAAGGGGAGCGAGAAGAAACACGCCTTTGTTGGCGCCGGAGGGAATAACCGGCTCCTTGAACACGAACTTGAACAGATCGGCAAAGGACTGCAACAAACCCCAGGGGCCGACCACATTGGGGCCTCTGCGGATCTGCACGGCGGCCCAGATCTTGCGGTCGGCGTAGAGGACGTAGGCGGTGACAATCAGCAAGAGCACGAGCAACAGCACGCTCTGTGCCACGATGACGACCACCGGCCAGATGTAATCGGTCCAGAGCTCAGCCATGATCTGTTAGCTACTCCGCGGCGCGCAGCGCGCCGCGGCTCTCCGCAAGCGCGGAGCACTCCGCCATGATGGGCGAGGATCGCGCGATCGCATTGGTCAGATAGAAATCCTCTACCGGCGAGACAAACGGGGCCTTGTCCGGCGTCCCGCCACGCGCCGCCAGAGCCGCCACATCTGCGCGCAGTCCGGGGACGATTTGATCCATGCGTTGGAGGTGCGGGTGCACCTTGAACATGGCTTGACGCAATGCAGGTAGGGAATCGTATGGCAACCTTCGTCCCAGCACGTCCGAGAGCGCGCGAATGATCGCCCAGTCCTCACGCGCTTCGCCGGGCGGGAACGCGGCGCGCCCGGCCATCTGCGCGCGGCCTTCGGTGTTGACAAAGATGCCCGATTTCTCCGGATAGGCAGCCCCCGGCAGAATGACATCGGCGCGATGGGCACCCTGGTCGCCCTGGGTGCCGATGTAGATGACAAACGCTCCCGGGGCGATCTCGATCTCGTCGGCTCCGAGCAGAAAGATTGCGTCGAGCGCACCCGGTTCTGCCATCTCCCGCGCTGTCCGCCCGCCGGGACCCGGAGTGAAATCCACATCGAGCGCCCCTACGCGCGAGGCAGCGGTGTGCAGCACGCAGTAACCGTTCCAGCTTTCGGCACCGAAGCCGATCGCAACCTGAGCGGCAACCGAGGCGACCGCTGGTCCATCCGGCCGCGCGAGCGCCCCCATGCCGACAATCACCAACGGGTGCTGCGCCTTTCTGAGCGCCTGTGCAAACTCGTGCTGCCCCGCTGCAACATCGGCAAGCGTTTGCGCTCCCGCGCCGAGATGTTGGTAGGGGTAGGTGAGATCCGCTTTTTGCCCGATCAGCCCGATGGGAAAATTTCCCCTGAGCCATCGCTTGCGCAGCCGAGCGTTGAGAACGGCGGCTTCGCGCCGCGGGTTCGAGCCGACAAGCAGAAGCGCATCCGCCTGCTCGATTCCAGCTATCCCGGCGTTGAACAGGTAGGTTGCCCGCCCCTGCCTCGGATCAAGCGCAGCGCCGTCCTGACGGCAATCGCGATTGTTGACGTCGAGCCTGATGAGCAGATCGCGAAGGGCGTATATCTCCTCGACCGCCGCAAGATCGCCGACGATTGCTCCTAGTCTTTGCGGCGAAGCAGACGCGATCCGGGCGGCAATGGCATCAAAAGCATCCCGCCAGGATGCCGGGCGCAGGCGACCCCCCTCGCGAATGTAAGGCTGATCCAGCCGCTGGGAGCGCAAGCCATCGACCACGTGACGGGTCTTGTCGGAAATCCACTCCTCGTTCACCTCATCGTTCACGCGCGGGAGAATGCGCATGACCTCACGGCCGCGCGTGTCGATGCGGATGGCGGAGCCCACGGCATCCATGACGTCGATGGATTCGGTTTTGCCCAGCTCCCACGGCCGTGCCGCAAAAGCGTAGGGCTTGGAGGTCAGAGCGCCGACCGGACAGAGATCGACTACGTTGCCTTGCAGCTCCGAGGTCATTGCCTGCTCGAGGTAGGTTGTGATCTCCATGTCCTCGCCGCGCCCAATGGCGCCGAGCTCGGGCACGCCGGCGACCTCGGTCATGAACCGCACGCACCGGGTGCAATGGATGCACCGGTTCATGATGGTCTTCACCAGGAGGCCGACATATTTGTCCTCGACCGCCCGTTTATTCTCGCGGTAGCGGCTGGCATCGACCCCATAGGCCATTGCCTGGTCCTGGAGGTCGCATTCCCCGCCTTGATCGCAGATCGGGCAGTCGAGCGGGTGATTGATGAGCAGGAACTCCATCACCCCCTCGCGCGCCTTGCGCACCATCGGTGACCTCGTGCTCACCTCCGGCAATTCGCCTTTCGGACCGGGTCGGCAATCCCGCACCGCCCAGGCGCAGGAGGCCACCGGCTTGGGTGAGCCCTTGAGCTCGACCAGGCACATGCGGCAATTCCCGGCTATCGTGAGCCGCTCGTGGTAGCAGAAACGGGGAATCTCAGCGCCTGCGGCCTCGCACGCCTGGAGCAGCGTGTACTCCGGCGGGACCTCGATCTCCTTGTGGTCGACGATCAGCTTGGTCATGCAGAACTACTCCGCCGCCACCCGCACCGGCTCGGGATGGGGGTTCGCGGTATAGGCATCGATGCGGCGCTCGATCTCGGGGCGGAAATGGCGGAGGAGGCCCTGCACCGGCCAGGCCGCGCCATCGCCGAAGGCGCAGATGGTGTGGCCCTCGATCTGGGTCGTCACTTCCATCAGCATGTCGATCTCGCGCTTGTGAGCCCGCCCTTCGGCCATGCGCATCAGCACGCGCCACATCCAGCCCATGCCCTCGCGGCAAGGGGTGCATTGGCCGCAGCTCTCATGCTTGTAGAAATACGAGATCCGCGCCATGGCCGCGATGATATCGGTCGACTTGTCCATGACGATGACGCCTGCCGTGCCGAACGCCGATTTGAGTTCACGGCATCCGTCGAAATCCATGAGCAGCCGATCACATTCGTGCGCAGGAATGAGCGGCATGGATGAACCGCCCGGAATGACGGCGAGCAGGTTGTCCCATCCGCCCCGCACCCCGCCGGCATGAGTATCCAGCAATTCTCGCAGGGGGATCCCCATCGCTTCTTCCACGTTGCAGGGCTTCTCCACGTGGCCTGAAATGCAAAAGAGCTTCGTGCCGGTATTGTTCGGCCTCCCTATGCTTCCAAACCACGCAGCCCCGCGCCTGACGATATCCGGAACCGCCGCAATCGATTCTACGTTGTTGACCGTGGTCGGGCAGCCGTAGAGGCCCATGTTGGCCGGGAACGGCGGCTTCAGGCGCGGCATCCCTTTTTTTCCCTCGAGGCTCTCCAACAGCGCCGTCTCCTCGCCGCAGATATAGGCGCCGGCGCCGTGATGCACATAAAGATCGAAGGGAAAGCCGTGGATGTTGTCCTTGCCGATGAGCCTTGCCTCGTAGGCCTGATCCACGGCGGCTTGCAAACGCTCCCGCTCGCGCACGAACTCACCGCGAATATAGATGTAACAGGTATTCGCCTGCATCGCGAAGGATGCGATCAGGCAGCCCTCGACCAAAAGATGCGGGTCGTGGCGCATGATCTCGCGATCCTTGCAGGTGCCGGGCTCGGATTCGTCGGCATTGACAACGAGATAATGGGGGCGGCCATCGAATTGCTTGGGCATGAAGGACCACTTCAGGCCGGTCGGGAACCCGGCGCCTCCGCGTCCGCGCAGACCAGAAGCCTTCACTTCATTGATGATCCAGTCTGTGCCCTTGTCGAGAATGGCCTTGGTGCGATCCCACGCTCCGCGTTCGCGCGCTCCCGCCAGTCCCCAATCGTGCTGGCCGTACAGGTTCTTGAAGATGCGGTCCTTATCGCTGAGCATCGCATTTATCCGGGCGCGGATGAGTCCGCGATGGGAGGTTTGGGGACTGCCGCGTCCCGCACATTCGCGGCGGTGCCAGGTTTGTTGGCGTCGGCATCGCTGACGCCATCCTTCTGCTGTTCCCCTCCATCACGGCCGGAGAAGAGAGCCGGGTCGGTGAGCGTGGTCGGCCCACCGACGGGTGCCGAGAACTGGCGCTCGACCTGCGGGCCCGGCTTGACGGTGCGGCCGGCCGCGAGATCATCAAGGAGCCGACTGAGACTCGCCGTGGTCAGGTCCTCGTAATAGTCATAGTTGATCTGCGCCACCGGCGCGTTCACGCAGGCGCCAAGGCATTCGACCTCGATCCACGAAAGCTTGCCGTCGGCGGTCACGTGCTGCTGCTCGCCGATCCGCTCCTGGCAAAGCTTTATGAGCTTGTCCGCTCCCCTCAGAACGCAGGGCGTGGTGCCACACAGCTGAACGTGAAATCTCCCGACCGGCGTCAGATTGAACATCGTGTAGAAGGTTGCAACTTCAAGCGCTCGTATCTTGGGCATGTCGAGAAGATGCGCGACATGCTCGATCGCCTTCTGCGGCAGCCAGCCTCCGGCCTGCTCCTGGGCACGCCACAGGAGCGGGAGGATGGCAGAGTGCTGCCGTCCGGGCGGATATTTGGTCATTTCCCGCTCGGCCCAGACGCGATTCTCCTCGGTGAAGGCAAAGCTTTCGGGCTGGATTGCCGGATCGGCGAGGCGGCGTACGGCCATCAGCGAAGCCCAACGATCATCGATCCACCTCCCCGAACACGATGTCCATGGAGCCCAGGATCGCCGCCACGTCGGCAAGCATGTAGCCGCGAGACAGAAAATCCATGGCTTGTAGATGGGCAAAGCCCGGGGCGCGAATCTTGCATTTGTACGGTTTGTTGCTGCCGTCCGCGACGAGATAGACGCCGAACTCCCCCTTGGGCGCTTCGACTGCCGCGTAAACCTCGCCGGCGGGCACGTGGAAGCCTTCCGTGTACAGCTTGAAGTGATGGATGAGCGCCTCCATGGAGCGCTTCATCTCCCCCCGCTTGGGAGGCACGATCTTGTTGTCCATAATCGCTACCGGCCCCTGCCCCTCGGCCGAGCGCAGCCGCTCCAGACATTGCTTCATGATGCGCACGGACTGGCGCATCTCTTCCATGCGAATGCAGTAGCGGTCGTAATTGTCGCCGTTCTTGCCGACCGGAATGTCGAACTCGAGCTCGGAGTAGCATTCATAGGGCTGCGCCTTGCGCAAATCCCAGGCGGCGCCCGAACCGCGCACCATGACGCCGGAGAACCCCCACGCCCAGGCATCCGTCAGCCTCACCACACCGATATCGACATTGCGTTGCTTGAAGATGCGGTTCTCGGTCAGGAGATCCTCGAGATCATCGCACACCTTGAGGAACGGATCGCAGAAGGCCCCGATGTCGTCGATGAGCTTTGCCGGCAAGTCCCCGTGCACGCCGCCGACTCGAAAATAGTTGGCATGCATCCGGCTCCCTGAGGCGCGCTCATAGAAGACCATCAGCTTCTCGCGTTCCTCGAAGCCCCAGAGCGGCGGCGTGAGCGCGCCGACATCCAAGGCTTGGGTCGTGACATTGAGGAGATGCGAGAGCAGCCGCCCGATCTCACAATACAGCACGCGGATGAGCTGGGCGCGTCTGGGGATCGTGACCTGGAGAAGCTTCTCGGTCGCCAAGCAGAACGCATGCTCCTGGTTTATGGGCGCGACGTAATCGAGCCGGTCGAAATAGGGTATGGCTTGCAGGTAGGTCTTGGCTTCGATCAGCTTCTCGGTGCCGCGATGCAGGAGCCCGATATGAGGATCGACGCGCTCGACCACTTCGCCGTCAAGGTCGAGCACAAGCCGCAGCACACCGTGGGCCGCCGGATGCTGCGGCCCGAAGTTCATGGTGAAAGTGCGCAGCTCCGGCTCCGCCATCGGCTTACCTGTTGGCCACTGCTATTCGCGCCCGCTTATCATCGAGGCGCGCGTTGAACTTGTCCCACGCCACTACGAAACGCTGGCGACGCCCTTCGCCGATTGCGTCCATTCCGTCGTGTGCGCTTCATTGCGAAGGCTCCTTCGCACCGGGTGCCTTCTCGTCGCCCGGCAACGGATATCCGGGACCCTCCCACGGAGAGAGAAAGTCGAAGCTGCGGAACTCCTGCGTGAGCCGCACAGGCTCATAGATGACACGCTTCTGCTCGTCGTCGTAGCGGACCTCGACAAATCCGGTCAGGGGAAAGTCCTTGCGCAAGGGATGGCCTTCGAAACCGTAATCGGTGAGCAGGCGCCGCATATCCGGATGGCCGGTAAATACAATGCCGTAGAGATCGTAGGTTTCGCGCTCAAACCAGTTGGCGCCCGGAAAGACTTCGATGATCGAAGGCACAGAGGTCCCCTCATCCACTTCGACCTTCACCCGAATGCGCTGGTTCTGCTTGGGCGAGAGGAAATGATACACTACGTCGAATCGGCGCTCGCGCTCCGGCCAATCGACTGCGGTGATGTCGATAACGCACCAGAATTGGCAGCGCTCGTCATCGCGCAAGAATTTCACGACCTTGACGATGTCGCCAGCAGTGGCTGCCACCGTAAGCTCTCCGTGGGAGATGTGATGCCCCTGCACGCAACCCGCCAGCGCGTCCGCAATCATCCCGCCGAGTGTGTCGAGGCTGTTATCCATCAGGTAAATCCGTCAGCGCTCGATGGTGCCGACCCGGCGGATCTTCTTCTGCAGCAACAGCACGCCGTAAAGCAGCGCTTCCGCCGTCGGAGGACAGCCCGGTACATAGATGTCGACCGGCACGATGCGGTCGCAACCGCGCACCACCGAGTAGGAATAATGATAGTAGCCGCCGCCGTTGGCGCACGAGCCCATTGAGATCACATAGCGCGGCTCCGGCATCTGATCGTAGACCTTGCGCAGCGCTGGCGCCATCTTGTTGGTGAGCGTTCCGGCGACGATCATGACGTCGGACTGGCGCGGGGATGCACGCGGGGCAAAGCCGAAGCGCTCGCAGTCGTAGCGCGGCATCGACATCTGCATCATTTCAATGGCGCAGCAGGCAAGCCCGAACGTCATCCACATCAGCGAGCCCGTGCGCGCCCAGATGATGAGATCGTCCACGCTGGTGACCAGGAAGCCCTTGTCCGCGAGCTGATCGTTCACCCCCGTGAAAAAGGGGTCCTCGGCGCGGGCAAGCTTACCCGTACCGGGCACCAGAAGCGTGTTGCCGGCAGAGGCGGCAGCCGTTGTGCCTAATCCCATTCCAGCGCTCCTTTTCGCCATTCATATATGAACCCGACGGTCAGAACGCCAAGAAATATCATCATCGAGCAATAGCCGTAGAAGCCGATGTCGCCCAATACAATCGCCCACGGAAACAGAAAGCTCACTTCCAGATCGAAGATGATGAACAGAATTGCGACAAGATAGTAACGCACGTCGAACTTCATGCGCGCGTCATCGAAAGCATTGAACCCGCACTCATAGGCGGAGAGCTTCTCCGGGTCCGGCTGTTTGTAGGCGATGAGGAATGGAACGATGAGAAGTCCCAGGCTGATGACGAGCGCAACGCCGATGAAAATGACGAGCGGCAGGTAATCCTGCAGAAGCTCATTCATGGGCCGTCTCCGAAACCCTTTGCCCCATGGACAGGTTCGCGGGTCGCGACTTGCCGCCGGACGGCAGGCACTCGGAAACGCCCTGTCAGGACGGAATGTCCCACGGCAAGGACGGGAATAAGCCTGCCTTACCCCAGGCCACGAGGAGTAGCAAGGCACGGCGCGACCGTTTACGGCCCTCGCACCGATGACGAGCGACGCGCGGTTGGCTACTCTCGAACCGTCCGGCTGGAGGGACTCATGCAGCGCAAGGTCATGATCTCGTGTGCGGTGTCTGGCTCGGCGGATACGCCCGGCCGAAATCCCGCGGTGCCCGTCACTCCGCCACAGATCGCCCAGTCGGCGATCGACGCCGCCAAGGCCGGGGCCGCCATTGTTCACATCCACGTGCGCGACCCCCAGACCACCCGCCCCAGCATGGAGCTTGCGCTCTATCGGGAGGTGGTGGAGCGGATTCGGGACAGCGGGACCGACGTCCTGATCAATCTCACCACGGGTCCGGGAGCGCGCTTCGTTCCCGGCAAAGAGGATCCGGAGAAACCGGGACCAGGGACCACGCTCAAGCCGCCGGGCGAGCGCGTGCGGCATGTGGTCGAGCTCAAGCCCGACATCTGCAGCCTGGACATGGGCAGCCTCAACATGGGCCTCCACGTCTTCATCAATACGCCCTCGCATCTCGAAGCGATGGCAGTGGCGATCCGGGATGCGGGCGTGCTGCCGGAGCTGGAAGTATTCGAGACCGGGCACCTCCTCCTGGCCAAGCGCATGATCGAGAGCGGTCATATCAAGCCGCCAGGCATGTTCCAGATCTGTCTCGGCATTGCGTGGGGCCAGCCGGCAACCCCCGAGGCCATGAGCTACATGCGAGCTCTCCTGCCAGCGAACTCGCCCTGGTTCGCCTTCGGCATCTCGCTGCATCAATTTCCGATGGCGGCGCAGGCTGTGCTGCTAGGGGGGCATCCCCGCGTCGGGCTTGAGGACAACCTTTATCTCGAGAAGGGCAAGCTCGCTCCCAGCAATGCGGCGCTGGTCGAAAAGGCTGGCAAGATCATTGATGTTCTGGGCGACAGCATCGCTACCCCCTCCGACGCTCGTCAGATGCTTGGGCTCAAGGCGGCATAGCAAGCAGCATGGCGAAAGAAACGGAGATCCTGGCAGACTATGCGGCAACCCTGCGCTACGAGGACATCCCGCCTGACGTGATCGAGCGCGCCAAGCAGTGCATCGCCGATACGATCGCCACCATCATCTTCGGATCCGAGCTGCCCTGGAGCCGGATGATCGCGCAGTTTGCGCAAGCGAATGCGCCCGGCGGCAACAGCCGCATCCTGGCGCCCGGCGGTGAGCGCGTGCATGCGCCCGCGGCGGCGCTCGCCAACGGCGCGTTCGCCCACGCATTCGAGATGGATAATCTCACCTGGCCCAATACCGGGGTGCATCCCGGGGCGACGTTGCTCGCGCCGGGGCTGGCGGTCGCGCAGGAGCGGGGCAACAGCGGGCGCGAGCTTCTTGCGGCGGTGGTCGCCGGTGCCGAGGTGATGATCCGCATCGGCCGTGCGACCCGGCACAAGAACGAGAGCCGCGGCTTTCACGCGCCGGGCACTACCGGGCCTTTCGGCGCCGCGACTGCATGCGGGCGCCTCCTGAAACTTGATGGCTCCCGCATGCGCAATGCGCTCGGCATCGCCGGCTCCTTGGCATGCGGGCTTATGGAGTTCGCACGCTCCGGCACCGGAGCCATGGTGAAGCGTCTCCATCTCGGGCGTGCCGCTGAAAGCGGCGTGCTCGCGGCGAGCCTGGCGGCCGATGGGTTCACGGGCCCTGCAAGCGTGCTCGAAGGCGAGCTTGGGTTCCTGCGGGTGTATTGCGGCGGCGAATCTGATGCCGCGGAGCTCACTCGCGAGCTTGGCCAAAGCTACGCGACCCGCGTCATCACGCTCAAGCGGTTCCCCTGCCATATCACCGCACACACCTCGGTGCAGGCGATCCTGGATCTGCGCGCCGAGCATGGCTATGGCCCGGCTGAGGTGAGCTCGATCCACATTGCCGGCAACGAGAAAATGGCCGGGGTCAACAACATCCCCTCGCCCGCCGACATCATGATGGCGCAATACAGCATTCCATTCTGCGTCGCGCTCGCGCATGTGCGCGACCCTCGCGATCCGCGCTCATTCGATGAGACGGCGTTGCACGATCCGCAGATCAGAACAATCGCTTCACGTGTGAAGATCACCGTGGCGGATAATCCGCCCACTCCCCTTGCCGCAGTGGTCACCGTGACCCTGCATGACGGACGCGTGCTCACGCGCTCGGTCGCCGATTTCAAAGGCACACCGCAGCGCCCGCTCGAGGAAGCGGAAATGCGGGACAAATTCCTGCTGCTGACCCGCCAGTGCACGGCAGACGACATGGGTCAGATGTTCGATCGTCTGCAAGATCTCGAGCGGGAAGCTTCGCTCGACTGGATTGCCGTGCGTTCCCGTTGAACCGCGGGTCGGCGTTATCGGCAGTTGCGCGCCATCAGGGAACTAGGGCGTGAACCCATAAATTCAGAGTGACCGGTGGACGTCCCGGACCAGGTCAGGCCCGTCCATGGCTCCATTCGCGGAATGCACGAAGACTCAACATTGCCTTGATCATGGTTTTTTTGACTGCGTAAAACATTGATGGAAAATTGGTCTCTACGAGGAAGATCGCGCGGTTGCTTAGGCGGGCTAGGTCCTTTGGCCTGTGCCTATGCCGTTCACAACATCGAGATCTAGCGGCAAAATCCGGGTCTGGAGCTGAAGAAAGCGATGTGAATCGGGAATAGCGTGGCATGTTATCGAGGACCTGGAATGCTCGAGATCCTGGCTATCGAGAGAGCCGTGGATCGTCCATGCGTTCCAGAACAGCACATCGCCCTTGTTGAGCAGTGGCGCGCGAATCTCTAATCCTTTTTCGCAAATCTTGGCGACTACCGATTGAATGTAGACCTCGTGATTATCCGCGATGTTGTTCCCCACTTTTTGCTTGCCGAGGTCGAGCTGGTGCGACCTCGGACATACGAAGAAGCGCCCGGCACTGGCAACTATGTCCTCCAGGGCGATCCAGGCCGCGGCCATCGCTCCCAGCTTTTCGGAGTCGAGGTAATAGCTGTCCTGGTGCTCCCAGGTAGCCGAGTTGCCTTGAAAATACATCGACTGGACTATCTTAGGGTTTTCACCACCAAACAAAGTGCGGAACGTCTCCCCCAACGCTTTGGCCGTCAGGATATTCTCGGTCGCAAAGGACCGAAAGCGAGGGTAAAGCTTGGGATCTACGCTCTGCAAGTTTAGAATGGGGTTCATGACCCAATGCTGAGCATTGAAGACGTGCTTTTCAGCCCTAGCCGTGGCTTGCCGGTAGATGAAATGACGGCTCGGCTTGATCTCCGTATCCCATAGTCGACGGATCTGATCGCAAGCATCAGCCTCGAACAACGATTTCACGATGACATAGCCATTGGCATCGTAATATGTCTTAATGGATCGTCGGTCGTCCGCATTGAATTTGGGTGAGGGATCCTCTTGCGGCAACTCCGGCACCTTAACGCTTAGACCGCGTGGAGTTTTGAGAGCGATCATGCAGACCTCCTACACTGTTTAAGCTGTGAATAACAAATGGGCTCAGGGGACGGTCGCATAAATTAAAGGGAGCGGCCTGCAGTGATGACCACCAAAAACGAGAGAGTACCCCAAGCGAGACTTTAAGTTTATGTCAAAGTTGAGACCACAGACACTCCCCACCCGCCTCCCCCCACCCCCATAGAATGGTGAGGGGACGATATCGCGCTTTAGCGAAGGAACAAACAATGTTTTTGCGCTGCGAAAGTCTTGAGCCGCCCATGTCTCAGATGGGTCAAACCCCAAATCCCTCTCTTGCAGTCGCATGTCAGCTTCGCCAGCTGATGACATACGGCCGCATGAGCTTATGGGCGAGAAGTGCCACTTCCGTACTCATGCACCGCAGCAAACCGCGTCATTCGATCACCGCGTCGGCGAGCGCGAGCATCGTCGGCGGAATTTCGAGGCCGAGGGCCTTGGCAGTCTTGAGATTGATGACAAATTCGAATTTTATGGACTGCATGACTGGCAAGTCGGCGGGCTTTTCGCCGTGGAGGACTTTGCCGGCGTAGACGCCACCTTGACGAGCAGCGTCGATCAGACTGGCGCCGTAGCTCAGCAGGCCACCTGCCTCTGTGAATTCACGCGAGAAGTACATGGCCGGGATCCTATGACGGGCTGCAAGCGCCACGATCTGATCGCGGCGACTAACGAAGAATGGATCGTTGGCGACGATCAGCGCATCGGTGCGCTTTTGGGCAAGTGACGCAAATGCCGTGTCGAGGTCAGGCGCCGTGGCGGCCCGCACGATATTGATCTCTTTCCCGATCGCAGCTCCTCCCTCCTGAAGCTCGCGCAGCTGAAGATCATGATCCGGATAGCTCGGGTTCACCAGTGCTCCAATCAGCGCTGGGTTGCGAGTTAACTCACGCAGCAATTCCAGTTGTTTGGGAACCAGTGCTGTTGCAATCCAGCTCACCCCGGTTACGTTTCCGCCCGGCCGGTTGATGCTTGCAACCAGTCCCCCTGAAACCGGATCGCCGCCGCTGACGAAGACAATAGGAATGTTGGCGGTTGCGGCCTTGGCGGCCTGCGCCGGACCATTACCAGCCATCGCGACGATGATCGACACCTGACGGCGGACGAGATCGGCCGCGAGCGCTGGCAGTCGATCGTATTGACCTTCCGCCCAGCGATATTCGATCGCCACGTTCTGGCCCTCGATGTAGCCGGTTTCGTTCAGGCCCCTACGGAACGCCTCAACAGCGCTCGCGAACGGGCCAGGCGATGCGCTATGAAGAAATCCAACGACCGGCATCGCCGGTAGCTGCGCGTGCGCCCCGAGCGGCCACGACACCGTCGCACCGCCAAGCAGCTTGATGACCTCCCTACGGCGCATGAAATCTCCCCCGAGCTGTGAGGATTGCGTCAGGCTACGCCAGAGGCACAGCGCGCATCAAGGCGTATCGGGCACTCGTTGAGGTTCGCACGCTCGAACGCTGACCGAAGCACGCCAGAGTCCGGTTGGGGTCAAAACGCGAATTGCCGTCCAGCGACCTAATGTCGGCTTCCGCCGGCTGCGGACATGGCTCTGGCGTTGGCTTCGGCAGCTTCGTGCCAAAGCACTAAATCGCTACGCGATAGCTGCGAGGTGCGGCTCGACCTGAGTGCTTCTCCCCAGGGACGAGATCGTGGGTAGCGGGGGAAGCGCCCTGTCTTGAGGATGGAGGTGT
This sequence comes from uncultured Alphaproteobacteria bacterium, assembly GCA_963841705.1. Lineage (GTDB taxonomy): Bacteria > Pseudomonadota > Alphaproteobacteria > Rhizobiales > Xanthobacteraceae > VAZQ01. Next base: position 17,104 of record CAWJDY010000013.1, on the reverse strand, counting down.
GAACAACCTCATCAAGACAGGAGTTGCCTATGACAACCCAAGCTATCACCCCGCTGCGTCAGCGTATGATTGAAGATATGAATGCGCGCAAGCTCTGCGCGGGCACGCAGCGAGGCCACATCCGCAGCTGCAAGCGGTTCGCGGCATTTCTGAAGCGATCCCCTGATACAGCGACCCTTGAGGATATCCGCCGCTTCCAGCTGCACCTGGCCGACACAGGCGTGAGCATCTGCACGCGCAACTGCATCATGACTGGGCTGCGGTTCTTGTTCCGGGTGACGCTGCGGCGATTGGATCTGGCCGAAGAGGTCTATCACATTCGTGAACCGGAGAAGCTTCCGCTGGTGATGAGCGTCGACGAGATGAAGCGATTGCTGGCGGTAGCCTCAAGCCTCAAAACGCGTGTTCTGCTCAGCCTCGGCTATGGCTGCGGATTACGGGCGAGCGAGATCGTGCGGCTCAAGGTCAAGCATATCGACAAAGCACAGAGCATCATTCGCATCGAGCAGTCGAAGGGCCGCAAGGACCGCAACGTGATGCTGCCGCAGGAGATGCTCGGCTTGCTGCGGCAATGGTGGAGGGTGCGTCCCTCGCGTCACGATGCGGGAATACCGCTACAGGAACGTTGGCTGTTTCCCAGCAGAAAGTCTGCTGACAGGCCGATCAGCACCCGCCATCTCAATCGGTTATTCCATGAAGCTGCCGACGCTGCGGGGATCAAGAAGGGCGTGACGCTGCATACGTTGCGCCACAGCTTCGCCACCCATCTACTCGAACGCCAAACCCATATCAGAACCATCCAGGCGCTGTTGGGTCACACTAAAACAGACACCACGACGCGCTATACGCACGTCGCCACCGGAATGATCTCCGCCGTCGAGAGCCCGCTCGATGTGGATGTTCTGGGACTGATGCCAGGGCGCGGATCAGATGGATACTGCACCCGAGCCATCACGTCTCGGATAGTCGGCGTTCACTCCTACGTCGATCAGGTCGGATAAATCGCCGATATGACTGCTGGCTATGCGCTTCAGTGCCGAATTGCCGCGATTAAGGCGGACAAATCCGTCCCGGAGGTGCAAAAGAGAGAGGACTTGGCGCAGCTTGAGCCCGCGCACAAGGACACAAAGCCCATTCAGTTCAAGGAAAACATTGCACTCGTGCTAAAGTACTTTGATAAGCGCACGAGTCTCATGCAGGAGGAGGGACCTGCGGATTAGCATATTGGCGCGATTGGCGTGAGCGGCGGTACCGGATCACAAGACGACACGATCTCGCAGGCTGGAGTAGCCGCTCTCAAGTGAAACCGGCGGCTTTGCGAAGCAGCTTTTGCGAAGCAGCTACGGAACCACGGGAGGCCGCCTTAGTTGGCGGCCTCTTGCAAGATAAGCGCGCGATGTCGGCTCGTGTGCACATTGCAGCCCCGAGCCAATGTGACGGTTGTCCGAAGCCAACAGGATCCGCTACATCGGTCTGATGCTGGCTTCCGATTTCTTGCTCTATCGAAAGCATGGGTTGCCTTTGATTGTGCTTCCGTTGGTGCTGTTGGGCTTGAAACCCAACCTGGTTGACCAGTCCGCGACGCAAGGCGAGGTCGATCGGATGAGGTCTGCGCAATGACATTCGAAACACGACTCACGTCGCGAATGATCGACCGCTACGTAATCAGCGGCTGGTGGGGCACTGAAACCGTCTATGGGCTCCTCAGTGCGCGCGTTGCCGAGCATCCCAATCGCGAGGCGATCCTCGATGTCAGGCGACGCATAACGTATCGGGAGCTAAAGGACGGGATAGATCGCACTGCCGCCTTTCTCAAGGCGCAGGGCATCGGACGCGGCGACGTGGTGACCATTCAGCTTCCGAACTGGATTGAGTTCGCCTTCGTGTTCTTCGCGCTCGAATTGCTCGGCGCGGTTGCCAACAAGATCAGCCCGGATTTTCGCAGCCGGGAAGTGGGGTACATCCTGCGTTTCTCGAGGAGTTGAGGCTACGTGTGCGCGCAAAGCTTTAAAGGCTTCGACTACCCCGGCATGGTCCGCACCCTGATGCCGGACCTGCCGCATCTGCGATTTATTTGCGTCGTCGATGGCGCTGGTGCCGGCGAGGCGCACACGGTGTCGCTGGCCGCCGCCCATGACAATACTGCGCCGCTTCCACCGAGCGAACGGGTAGCGATGGGCGCCAATGAAGTGTTTCGCATGGCCTTCACTTCGGGCACCACGGGCAACCCGAAATGCGTCCTGCACTCGTTCAATACGACGCTGCCGGCCTGCCGAGCGCTTACGCGCGATATGGATGTAACCGCTGGGGACGTCTTCCTGGTCTACCTGCCGGTCGGCTTGAACTGGGGCTATCTGCTGCTCGTCCAGGCGCTTATCCTCGGTGCTCGGCTCGTACTGCTCGATCGCTTCTCAGGGCGTGCTGCGCTCGACCTCATCGAACGGGAAAGGGTGACGTTCGTCTGCAGTGCGCCGGCGTCGATCATTACCATGCTCAACGAGCCTGACCTCGAACGATTCGATCTATCCTCGCTGCGGGTGGTCATCACCGGCGGCGCATCCTGTCCAGTGGAAACGCTGCGTGATTTCCAACGACGAATGTCGGGCCACTTGATCGAGCTCTACGGAATGCTGGAAACGGGCTACCATGCCTACACGCGCCTGACCGACGATCCGGAAAAGGTCAACGGCACGATTGGGCGCTGCGTCGAAGGGATGGGTCTGCGTTTGCTTGACCCTGCCGGGAACGATGTCCCGCCCCACGAACAGGGAGAGATTGCCTGCGATGGACCAAGCGTCCATCTCGGCTACTACAACAATCCTCAGGCCAATGCCGAGGCGTTTACCGCCGACGGCTGGTTCCGCACTGGCGATCTCGGCGTGATTGCCGACGATGCGGGAAACGTCCGCATCGTCGGGCGATCGAAAGAGATCATCAATCGAGGTGGAAAGAAGTTCTTTCCGCGCGAGATCGAGGAGATCCTGTACACGCATCCGAAGGTCCTGCACGTCGCCATGGTCGGTGTGGCGGATGCCCGCCTCGGGGAGCGCAACTGCCTGTGCCTCGTGCCCAAGGGCGGCGTGCCGGTGACCTTGGAGGAATTCAACGAGTTCCTGCGCGGCCAGGTCGCGACCTACAAGCTGCCGGAGAGGCTTGAAATTTTCACCGAGCTGCCCTTCACCCCGACAGGGAAGATTCAACGCTTTCTGCTGCAGAAAGAGATCGAAGCGCGCGACAGGGCGGCGGGGAAGCGGCTGTGCGACTCCTCCGATGATGCGCGTGCTGGAAGTGAACAATGATGGGCGCGGGAAACGGTCGCCATCACAGCGTCAGGTACCGGGCCTTGATCATATCCCGCTCGGATTGGAACGTCCGTAGCGGGGCCTGATAGACCGTTTGGCCTTTGACCAACATGAAGACCTGGTCGGCAATGGCTTCGGCGAACTTCAGGTTTTGTTCGACGAGCAATACAGTGACCCCTTCATCGCGCAGTTGACCTATCACGCGGGCAAGTTCACGCACGACAAGCGGCGCAAGTCCCTGGCTCGGCTCATCGAGCAGCATGACCTTTGGGTCGGTCGCCAATGCGCGCGCAACCGCAAGCATCTGCTGCTCGCCTCCCGAGAGCTGCGATCCGATATGGCGCGAACGAGCGGCCAGGCTCGGGAACAAATCGAACAGCCGGTGCAGCGTCCATTGCCTTGCGGGGATGCGTTCGGCCACACGGATATTCTCGATCACGGTCAGGTCGGGAAAGATCAGACGCCCCTCGGGCACATAGGCGACGCCGGCGCGGGCAATTCTGTGAGGCGGCCAGTCGAGAATGTCTTGCTCAGCCAACCAGATGCGGCCCGCCCGTAACTGCACAAGGCCCATGATTGCCCTGACGGTAGTGGTCTTACCGACTCCGTTGCGGCCCAGTACCGCGCTGATCTTGGCTTTCGGAATATCGAGATTGACGCCGTGCAGGATGTGGCTGGGGCCATAGAAGGCATGCAACCCTTCTACCCGCAGCATCAGTCCAGTCCCCCGAGGTAGGCTCTCTGCACTTCCTCGTTGGCCTTGACCTCTGCGGGCAGGCCATTGGCGATGACGCGGCCGCGGTGCAGAACGACGATCTTGTCGGCCAGACCAAAGACGACCTCCATGTCGTGTTCGACCAGAATCATCGTCAGACCGCCTTGCGCCAGCATGCCGCGCAGGATCTGGATAGCGTGAGCTGTCTCCTCGACCGACAGTCCCTGGGTCGGTTCGTCGAGCAAAAGCAGGCGAGGTTCTTGCGCGATCGCCATGGCGACTTCGAGGAGCCGCTGATTGCCGTGCGACAGCATCCCGGCTTTGACATCGGCGCAGCGCGACAGCTGCATCTGTTCGAGCGCGGCGTCGGCGATCCTGCGCGTAGCCGCAAAGACCCGGCCGCCCGCGATCGGGCGCCACCGGTCGACGCGATGCGCCTGCGCGGCGATCCGGACGTTCTCGCGCGTCGTCAATGTTGGGAACAGGTGGGTACGCTGAAAGGTGCGCGCGACGCCCTTCTGAATGATCCGATGTATCGGCAGTCCGGTAATTCTCTCGCCATTGAAGAAGATCTGCCCGTCCGTCGGCGGCAGCACACCTGTGATGACATTGAACAGCGTCGACTTGCCAGCTCCGTTCGGCCCGATGAGGGCGCGCACTTCGCCCGGTTCGACCGCCAGGTCGACCTGATCAACGGCGGCAAGGCCGCCGAACCGGCGGCACAACCCACGGCATTCAAGAAGCGGCACTGCTCGCCTCCTGTCCCGCATCGCCGCGGGGCACCGGCAGCATCGCTTCGACGTATCGCGTCAACAATCCCCAGATCCCCTCGGGCGCCAGCATCACGAACGCAATAAAGATCGCGCCGAAGGCAAGGGGCCAGAGTTCGGTCACCTCCGATAACTGGTGCTCCAGTATGACAAAGAACACGCCGCCGATTATCGGCCCGATCAGCGTCCCGGCGCCGCCCACCACCACCATGATCAGGACGCGGCCGGAAACCAGCCAGAAGAACAGCTCGGGCGCAACGAATCCGGCGAAAGGCGTATAGAGCGCACCCGCCAGCGATCCCAGACCGTAGGCAACAACGACCACGGCAATCTTGTATGCGCGCGTGTTGTAGCCGAGCGCGCGCATTTTGGTCTCGTTTTCGCGGATGCCGGCCAGCACGGCGCCGAACGGCGAAGTGATGAGCACGGTGCAGAGAAAAAACGACGCAGTCAGGCAGAACACGACGACGTAGAAATAGCCGATCTTGCCCTGAAAGAAGTCGAGCCCGAACGGACCTGCCGGGCGGGGGATTCCGCCGATTCCATCCGAGCCGCCGGTGAATTCCTTGAACCGGTAGAGCATGGCGTAGCCGAGTTGGGCGAACGCAAGCGTCAGCATCGCGAACGACACCCCGGTCGACCTGGTGCACACCCAGGCGATCGGAACTGCAATCACGACCGACACGGCAACGCCGGCAAGGATGCCGATCGGCAGCGGCAAGCCGAAATGAATCAGCAGCAAGGCTGTAGAATAGGCACCAAGGCCGTAAGCCGCGGCATGGCCGAAGGAGTAGAGGCGCGTGTAGCCCACCATGAGGTCGAGGCTCATGGCAAAAAGGCCGAAGATGAGCGCCTCGGTAAGCAAGGTGAGCGTAAACGCCGCCAGGATGGGCGCTGTCGCACACATCACCACCGCGCTGACGGCGAGGACGATGCGGCCGTGCATCTCACTCTTCCTTGCCGAGCATGCCGCCCGGACGGACGATCAGGATTGCGAGCATCAGCAGGTACATCATGGCCAGCGCCAGATCCTCGAAATAGTAGGAGCCGAAGACCTGAACGAACGCAATGAGCACGCTGCTGATGATGGATCCGAGAAAGCTTCCCATCCCGCCGATGATGACGATGACGAAGGCATCGATGATCACGTTGGTTCCCATGCCGAGGAAGGCAGTCAGCAGCGGCGCGGAAAGGACGCCGCCGAGCGCCGCCATGGCGCAGCCGAGCGCGAAAACCCCCGTGCGCACCGCATTCACGTCGGTACCGAGCGCATGCACCATCTCGGCGTTCTGCGAGACCGCGCGCACGAGCAGGCCGGCGCGGGTTTGCTCGAGAAACTGCCAGGTGAGCACCGCGGCAGCGCTGCCCATTCCGATCAGAAACAGCCGGTAGATCGGGAAAGGCTGGTTGATGATGAGAACGATGCCGCGCAGCTGGTCGGGGATGGGGACGCTGAGCGGCTGGGGTCCCCAGGTTAATCGAATTGTTTCGGCCAGGATGATGGCAAGGCCGAACGTCACCATCAGATAGGCGCCGCCATCTTGGCGGGCGTAGAGCCTCGCCAGGAGGAGTTTTTCAAAGATCCCGCCGATCACGCCGACAACGAGCGGAGCAGTAATCAGCGACGGCCAGAACGAGCCGGTCCATGCGACCGTGCTGTAGCCGACGTACGCCCCCAGCATGAACAGGCCACCATGCGCGAAATTGATGATGCGCATGATGCCAAAGATGAGTGTAAGCCCGCAGGCGATGAAGAACAGAATCGCTGCCTGCGAGAGCGCGTTCAGGCTCTCTGCGACCAGGAACCCTGCAACATTCATTTCGCTCTAGCGAACCAATCGCGGCCTCGGAAGGACAGATGCAGCGGTGAACTCTTACGGCTTGCGTCCGGCCATGGCTATCCGTTCGTCTTGTAGCTGGTCGACAGACAATCGGGCGTGATCATCTCGCGTGGATAGATTTTGACGATTTCCGGAATCGGCTCGGGATACTTGCTCGATGCCGCCACCTTGACGACAAAGCCCTGGTTCTCACCCTGATGATCACACTGTCGCATCAAAATCGGGCCTTTCACGCTGCTCACCTCCAGGTTTTCCATCGCGGGCACCAGTTTGTCGGCCTCGATCGAATCCGCCTTCTCGATCGCCGCGAAGAGGATGTGCAGGGCTTGATACATCTCGCCATCGGTCCAATCGGGGATTTCCTTGTATTCGGCGAGGAACGCTTCCGTGAACTTCTTGTTCTCCGGCACGTTGTAGGTGAACGCGTAGCGCGAGGATCCGACCATCCCGATTGCATCCTTGCCGAACGTCCGGATGTCGGCCTGGGCGACGATCTCCGTGAAGAGCTGGACGCGCTTGGTCAGCTCGTACTGAGTGGCCTGCAGGAAAAATGAGCGCGCCTCGTCACCCTGGAGCGCGAGATAGCAGCCCTGGGCGCCCGATTGGATGAGCTTGGTAATATAGGTCGAATAGTCCTTGTTGCCGACCGGCGTGAAGACCTTGTCGACCAGCTTCTTTCCCACCGCCTTGATCTGCTCCTCGAACGCGCCCGCGCTCGAACGGCCCCACGCATAATCGGAGCCAAGCGCGATGAAGTTTTCCTCCGGCGCGTCCTTCAGGTAGAGGGCGAGCGTTCGCGCGCCCATCGGGGCCGACGTGTTGGCGCGGAAGAAGTTCGGGACCAGGAACTCCTTCGTCGTCAGCAGGCCGTCGCCGCAGCCGTGAGAGACGAAAAACGCTTTCCACTCCGCCAGTTTCGGCATGATGGCCCGTGCCTCCGAAGAGACGACGACCCCCGTAATGAGGTGGCAATCGTCACGCTCGACCAGTTCCTGGCTTTTGCGCACGCAATCGGCCGGGTTGCCCTGTGTGTCGCGGTAGAGGAACTCAATCGGCCGCCCGAGCACACCCTTGCCGCCCATCATCTTCCCGACCAGCTTGCACGTGCGCATTACGTGCGAGCCGAGGACAGCGTAGCCGCCGGTGATGACGGTGGGAATGCCGATCCTGATCGGTGTCGCCGCCGCGGCAACGCGCAGCAACGCAGGCGATGCAAGTATTGCAGCCGTGCCGCTCGCTGTCCGAAGCAGGGTCCTACGGCTAAGCCTCGTCTGGGTCGATTCTGTCATCGTTTCCTCCCGATTGTTCTGATGCTGAAGGCGGCTTCATCCTGTTTGCGGTCAGCCGCCGATCAACTGGCCTCCATCGATTTGTATGACCTTTCCCGTGATATAGGAACCGTCTTCGCTGGCGAGGTATGCGACCATGCGCGCGATCTCCTCTGGCCTGCCGATCCGCCTGAGCGGAATGCCGTCGATCACCTTCCGGGATGCCGCCTCGCCCCAGCTTTCAAAGGCTGCGCGCGCCTGATCAGTGTCGGTTAAACCGATGGAAATCACGTTGGCGCGGATGCCGTAGCGACCCTCTTCGCGCGCCACCACGCGGATCAGCGCCTCGACCCCGGCCTTGGCCGCGGCCCCCTGCGAATTGCGCGATTGGCACATCTGCGCCGCAATCGACGAGATCGCGACGATGACCCCACGCCGGCGGTCATGCATGTGATGGACTGCCGCATGAATAATATTGAACGCGCCGACAAGGTCATTGCGCATGAAGGCCGCCCACGTCTTTGGATCCTGATCGCGAACGTTCTTCCATTCGACCGGCGCGCCGGCGGAATGGGCGAGAATATCGATGCTGCCGAAAGCATCGAGAGCGTGAGCGAATGCCCTGGTTATGGCATCGCAATCGCCGACGTCGGCCTGCAGGGCGAGGCTGCTGGCACCGTGCGATGCGATTTCGGCCGCGACCCGATCGGCGCTCTCGCGACTCGACTTGTACACGATGGCGACGTTCGCGCCGCGCCCGGCGAATTCGAGTGCAATGGCACGACCCACACCTCGGCTTCCCCCGGTAACAAAGGCGGCGCGACCCAAGAAATCGCCCATGCTTTTCCCAAATTCGGGCCCTTGCAAAAAGATATCCCACGGGCAGAAAGGAGGGTCAATGACCGCTCAGCGTGTGTCATTGCCAGCCTTTAGCCGGCGACTATCAGCCGCAACAGAGTTGCAGATGACCGCCGATGGCAGGCTGCCCCTGAGGCCATGACAAATCGCGAATTGCACGGGTCTTCTCAGTACGGCGATTGCGGTTTGAAGCTCGGCCGGCGCTTGTCACGCAAAGCCGCCACGCCCTCGCCGATGTCTGGTCCGGAAAAGCCCATGAATTCGAGCGCGAGCGAGGCATCGAAGGTGGGCCCCGCCGCTCGCAGCCAATTATTGAGCGCATATTTGGTCCAGCGTACCGCCGTCGGCGGCAACCGCGCCAGCCGCTCGCACACGCCTCGGGCGAATTCGATCACCTTGTCGTCGTCGACGCAGACGCTCGCGAGACCAATGCGTTCGGCCTCTTCGCCGGTAACCGTCTCGCACAGGAGTAGATAGTATTTGGCTTTTGCCATCCCGCACAGGAGCGGCCAGACGATGGCGGAGTGGTCTCCGGCCGCGACGCCGAGACGCGTGTGCCCATCGATGATGCGTGCTGTTCGGCCGACGATGACGATATCCGACACCATCGCCGCCGATAAGCCCGCGCCAACAGCTGGTCCTTCGATCGCCGCGACAATCGGCTTCGAGCAATTGATCACATTGTAGACGATATCGCGGGCCTCCCGCCAACCGCGAATACGTACATCCCAATCGGCAACCATCTCTTCGACCAATCCCAACTCGCCGCCTGCCGAATAGTTACCACCGTCGCCGCGCAGCAGAACACACGACACATCGGGGTCGGCGTCAACGTCGCGCCAAATTTCGGCAAGCTCTGCGTGCCCGCGCCGGTCAAGGGCGTTGAGCTTTCCCGGATTGCTCATTACGACCTCAAGGATACGTGGCGCGGGGCGTATGATCTTGAGGAACTTGTAGCTCTCGTAGTCGACCTTCATTTTGAGGACCTGCGGATGCTGATGCGGGTTGAACAAACTCGCAGCGTTATCACACGGATCGCACGCGTGGACAATTCGCCGGGGACCTGGTGCCACGGCACGGAATCCAGGTTAACGCTCATCTGAGCTGAAGGATTTCTAGCAGGAATTCGGGGCTCCAACCCGCGCGCTTGCGACGGGTTTTGATGCTTCCTTTGGTCTTATTGGCGCGCACGAGATTGAGTGCGAAGCGCCGGACGACAGCCATGTTTTTGGCGCCATGGCCGGCACGGTAGCGCGACAGATCATCCTTGAACTCGACATCGAGGAGCCAGTGCATGCTCTCGACCCCCCAATGGCCCCGTGCCGCGCCGGCGATGCGCTCGATGTTGAGAGGCGCCGAGGAGATATAGAAACGGGTATCAAAGCTGCAGCGATCGGCATATTCGGTGCGCGAGCAGACCTTGAGCAGGGTCTTGATGCTGGTGAAGCGGGGTGCCCCTGGATAGCTGCGTTCAGAGGTAATCCAATCAACTTCGGCGGAGGCGGTATAGACGCGCGTCTCGATTCGACCGTGCCCCTTTTCAAGGGTCGTTTTGCTGACGAGCTTGGTGGCAGTAGCGGTGCGGAAATAGTCCTCGACATCGGTTTCCAGCGTCGGCTGGTTGCCCTTGAGGGCGAGTAGATAATCGGCCTTGTGGGCGACGATCTTGTCGGCAATCTCGACTTGGCAGCCCATCGCATCGATGGTGACCAGCGCCCCTTCAAGCTGGCCGGTTTCGGCGAGCTCATCGAGCAGATCGGGGATGGCGGTGATCTCGTTGGTTTTCTCGGGGACGCAGGTCTGCGCCAGTACCAGCCGAGCGGTGGTGGCGTAAGCGCTCAACGTGTGCAGGGCCTTGAGCCCCTTGCGGCGGTCATGGGTTCGGCGCGCCGTCTTGCCGTTGATGGTGATGAAATCGTGCCGCCCCGGCCACAGCGACGCGACCCAGCTCTTGAAGCAGCGGCCAAACAAGGCCGGATCGATCCGGTTCATGAGGCTACGCAGCCAGCGTTCGCAGGGAATGCCGTGATGGAATTCCGAGAACTGCCGCAGAAAATGCAGGTGATGCTTGCCCCAGGCGTCCGCTTACGCGGCGCGGGCCGGAGATTTTTTCGATGAAAATACGTGCGGGCTACGAGATTTCCTATGACTGCCCACAGCCGACGCCCATGATCCTGATGCTGAGCATCCATCCGTCACGCGTTCCTGACTTGCTGACCCCAGATCACATGCGACTCGATCCGCCCATCCCCGCCACCACCTATCACGACAGTTTCGGCAATTTCTGCCACGTGATCCGCGCCCCCGCGGGCCGGGTGACCATGTCCACGGACTTCCTGATGCAGGACAAGGGCGAGCCGGACGCGATGGCCCCTCAGGCGGAGCAGCATGCACTAGAAGACCTGCCAGTGGAGGTCTTGATCTATCTCCTCGGCAGCCGCTACTGCGAGACCGATCGCCTATCGAATACGGCGTGGTCCCTTTTCGGACAAGGTCCGAAGGGTTGGCCGCTGGTGGAGGCGATCTGCGATCATGTCCACGATCGCATCACCTTCGGCTACGCCCATGCCAGCCCGACCAAGACCGCGTTTGACGCTTATACGGAGAAGCGGGGTGTGTGCCGGGACTTCGCCCACCTCGCGGTCACGCTGTGCCGCTGCATGAACATTCCGGCGCGTTATTGCACCGGTTATCTCGGCGACATCGGCGTGCCGCTCGACGATTTACCGATGGATTTCAGCGCCTGGTTCGAAGCCTATCTCGGCGGCCGCTGGTACACGTTCGATGCACGGCACAACAAGCCGAGGATCGGCCGCATCCTGATGGCGCGCGGCCGCGATGCCACCGACGTCGCCATCGTGACGTCCTTCGGACCGTGCACGCTCGCGGGCTTCAAGGTGATCGCCGACGAAGTCAAGTCGGTCGGTGGCGCCCCCCAATGCCGGTCAGTAGGCGCTACCCGCTTCGTGGTGGCATGAGGACCTCGCCAGAGTCCGAGGCGGGATGGCTAAGCGGACTATCTCTGCGTTCGTGGCGGCGGTCCCTTATGCTGATTTCCTTGAGACCCAGAATGTGCGATTAAATTTCCAGTAGGCAAACCAGCAACTTCCGGTGCACGAGAACAAAGATGGCCGGCCTTCAGCGAATGACTGATCTGGAGCTTGAGGCGATGTTCCCAGACGACGACGCTTGTAAAGCGTATTGGCAAGCGACCGTTGGCCCGGTGAGGTCCGCTGCCCTCGCTGCGATAACCCGAAGGTCTGCCATCTCGCTGGCTTTGGCTGGCAGTGCCACGCTTGCAATCCGAAGGGCTACCGGTTCTCGGTCCTGGTCGGGACAGTATTCGAGAACACAAAAATCCCCCTCAGGGACTGGTTTCGCACGATCCACATGATGGTCAGCAAAAGAGGCGTGACTATCGCCCAAGTACATCGCACAATCGGTCTCGGCTCGTATCGCTCGGCTTGGTTTCTGTGCCGCCGGATTCGCGCAGCGCTCATAGACGACAATTTCCGCAAAGTTATAGGCCTGGAAGCAAACCAAGGCGCCGACATGATAGCTTTCACCTCCGCATCAACTCCGCCGACTTCTAATAGCCAGGACCTTTGCACATGATCAGGTCGCCAGAACGGCATTGCTGCATTGCTTGTAGCACCCAATTTTGTACAGAAGGCGGAAGCCGAGGCGCATGGCAGTGCGATCAACCGCCTTCTCTACGCCGCGTAAGGGATGAGCAAGCGCTGTCGAAAGCGGTGCTTATATGGATTTGGAACCTTCGGCCCTGGGAGGAAACCCAATGACAGGCTCTGTTCGGCGTAATGGGACCGGGGGGCAATCAATAATGCGCTCCGGCTTCACCCGGCGCGACACGCTCGCGATCGGTGGCGCGGCGCTGGCATCCGCTCTGGGACCCATGGCGAAAGCCGAGGAAAGTCCCGAAACGCATGGCATCTCGGCGTTCGGCGATCTCAAATATCCGCCCGACTTCAAGCACCTGGAATATGTCAACCCGAACGCGCCGAAAGGCGGAGCTTTTTCTCAGGTCGCACCGACTCGGATCTTCAATCAGGGCCTGCTGACGTTCAATTCGCTCAATAGCTTTATTCTCAAGGGCGATGCCGCCCAGGGGATGGAATTCACCTTTGCAAGCTTGATGGCGCGCGCCGAGGACGAGCCGGATGCCATGTACGGTCTTGCCGCGCGCGGCGTGCAAATCTCTCCCGACCGGCTCACCTACCGTTTTTTGATCCGGCCCGGCATCACCTTCCACGACGGCAGTCCCCTTACCGCCCAGGATGTGGTGTTTTCGTTGCAGCTGCTGAAGGCAAAGGGGCATCCGATCATTCAGCACCTCCTGCACGATTTCGTCGGCGCGCAGGCGCCCGCCGACACCGCGGTTGTCGTGAGTCTTGCTGCGCGCCACGCCCGTGACCTGCCGATGTTCATAGCCTGGCTGCCGATCTTCTCGCAGCGCTTTTACACGCAGTATCCCTTCGAGGAGACGTCGCTCGAGCCGCCGCTGGGCAGCGGCCCCTACAAGGTGGCGCGCTTCGAGGCCGGTCATTTCATCGAATACGAGCGGGTCAAGAATTGGTGGGGTGCCGAGTTGCCGATTGCGCGCGGGCAGAACAATTTCGACACCGTTCGCTATGAGTACTATCGCGATCGCGACGCCGCCTTCGAGGGGTTCACCAGCAAGGGCTATCTGTTCCGGGAGGAGCTGGTCTCGCGGGTCTGGGCTACGCGCTACGACTTCCCGGCCATCCGCGATGGACGCGTCAAGCGGGATGTCGTGCCCGACCATACGTCGGACGCGGCACAAGGCTGGTACTTCAACACGCGACTGGAGAAATTCAAGGACAAGCGCGTGCGCGAGGCTTTCATCGACGCATTCGATTTCGAATGGGCCAACGCGACCATCATGTACGGGGCCTACCAGAGGACCCAGTCCTACTTCGAGAAGTCCGACATGAAGGCGGTAGGCCGGCCGGGACCGGACGAGCTGGCCATCCTCGAGCCTTTCCGCGGCAAAGTCCCGGACGAGGTGTTCGGAGAGCCGTTTGTGCCGCCGGTGTCGGACGGCTCCGGCCAGGATCGCGCGTTGCTGCGCAAGGCGAGCATGCTGTTGCAGGATGCCGGATACGTCATCAAGGACGGCAAGCGCACGACGCCGCAGGGCGAAGCCTTCGTCGTCGAATTTCTGATCGACGATCCCGTTTCGTTGCCGCATCACAACGCCTTCATCAAGAATCTCGGGATCCTCGGCATCGACGCCAGCGTTCGGGTGGTCGACCCCGTGCAGTATCGCAAGCGCGTGGACGATTTCGACTTCGATATTGTCGTGCAGCGGTTCGGCTTCGCCGGCACGCCGGGAGATTCTCTGCGGATTTTCTTCACCTCCCGCGCCGCGACCATGAAGGGATCACAGAATGTAGGGGGAATATCCGATCCGGTGGTCGATGCGCTGGTCGAGAAGGTGATCGCGGCCGACAGCCGCCCGGCCTTGATCTCCGCATGCAAAGCGCTCGACCGGGTCATCCGCAGCGGCCGCTATTGGGTGCCGCATTGGTACAAGCCGTCCCATTGGCTCGCATATTGGGAGGTGTTTGGCCGGCCGCAGGCGCAACCGCGTTACGGGCTCGCCATCCGGGAGACGTGGTGGTCGACTTCACCCTCGTGACGTACGACTGTCGGCGAGCTCGAGGTAGGGCGGTTTTTAGGCGTTCGCGGAAAACGGCTGATCGGTTACCGTCGTCACCATCATCCGGCCCGAGACCCTGGCGCGCTGGCGTCGTGTCGGTTTTCGCCGCTACTGGCGTCGGAAATCTCGGAACCTGGGAGGCCGCACGCAAATCAGTGCGGAATTGCAGGCATTGATCCGGCGGATGAGCGTTGAAAATGTGCTTTGAGGCGCGCCGCGCATTCATGGATCGCGCGGCAAATTACTGAAGCATTCCCCTGGAACGAGGCCCCCCGCTACCTGATCTGCGATCGGGATCGGATCTATGGTGCTGTCGTCACGCGCCGATTACGAGCCATGGGCCTCCGCGACAAGCCCATTGCGCCGGGCTCGCCGCTTTTAGGAAAGATTGATCGGATCGATCCGACGGGAATGCCTCGACTATGTTGTCGTTCTGGGCGAAGCGCACCTGCGACGGCTTCTGGGCGCGTACACCACTTATTATAATACTCCTGTGTGTCGGCACGAAGCCGACCCGCCGTTAGCGCATGTCTAGGACAAAATCGAAGCGAGCTGCGAGCCTGTCCGGGTTTTCCGCTATGCGCATCGCTAAATCGTGGCGGAATAAGCCGTCGCGCTGGTTGGCGGGCTCGTCGGGGAAATAGAGCTGGGTAGTGAGCACCGGCCGCTCCGGAGCCTGCACTTTGATGTGATAGTGACGGGTGCGGCCTGGATAGAGCCCGGGCAGGATGGTGCGGAAGCGATAACGACCCTCACCGTCGGTAAAGAGGTGTCCGCGATAGCGGAAGGCGGCATTGTCGTATTCGCCGCGCTCATCGGCATGCCATAGGTCGACGAGCGCTCGCTCGACTGGACGGCATGAGCGGGTCAGTACCTGACCGTTGATCTCGACCAGCCGAGCCTTGGTGTCAGGCTCAACGAGATCAGCGCGTTGCGGCGAACTCGGTTTGAAATATGGCCCCTCCGTCTGTCGGATAGTTACTTCGTCAGCATCGTGACATTGCGGAGTGGGAGCTGCGCTTTGCGCGAAGGCCAAAGCAGGATACCCGATGGCGAGCCCAAGCCCGCTCGAAACGAGGCCGCTGCGCAGAATCTGACGCCGTGAAGGATGGGCGAACATATTCTATCACATACCTTGTTAGTGGCAACATGAGCAATAGGTATCACGCGAGTAGGGGCAATAAGGTGCCTTGCGCCAGGATGTCGAAGTTTTCGTCGCCGAGCAGAAGGTCGCGAGTAGGCAGATGTCCGCGCGGGTTCGTAACTCTGAATCAAGAACTGCAACGCCCGAAGCGCTCGTGCATGCGATTGCTAGCGCGGCGCCCTTCACGATCAGGGGGCTCGATTTCGACAAGCTTCCACGGCTTCGAGCACCGCAACGGAGAGTCCTGGCCGCCCATGCCAGCACAGCCGCCTCACCGCGCTGTTTGTGAAGCCGACTCTGCAGGTCATTTTTTTCTCTCCTTTCCCCCCTCGAGATGAAACATTGGTCGGCCGTTTCGTCACAGTTAAAAATACAAAATCTGTTTGATCTCGATCAACCCCTGTTTAATTTGCGGTCGAACGTGGCCGCCGTTGTGCTTCTTGGCACCTTCTTGCAAGTCTACTGATTACCCGCTTTGCTTCATATGTTTAGTTTTCTTCATACGTTTAATCAGGCTGTTTGGCCGCATATCGGTCCAATTTTTATCTATGAACTCAAGGCAAGCGGCGTGGTTGTCTGATTTGTGTATTATGATCCAGCCTTTGGGAACGTCGATGAAGCTTGGCCATAGGGAATGTTGGCCTTCATCGTTTATCAGAACGTGAAAGATACCGTTTTTGTCGTCGAATGGATTCGTGCCGTCGAATGGATTTGTCACTTTGTCCTCCATAGAACTATCAGTTGCTTGGTCGTTTGCTGTTTGTCGAGCTCTATCGCAAGCACCTTGCCGATTTTGTCGGCTGGCAGCGCATCCATTATTGAATCGTGGGTGCAATCGATCTCATGAACCCGAATGCGCCCATCGACATAGGGCTTCCAGGATTTAATCGGAGGCTCAGCATGGCTATTCGCAGCCACGAAAAGCAAGACGTCGCCCTTAAATTGTTCCGGCGAGAACGTGTTTACGATACGCATGTTGCTCTCACAGGCATTCTTCACGGCCTCGTAATCCTGCTCGGTGAGTGGCGAAAGGACATGCCCCGCGTTTCCGAAACCCTCCAACATTCCCCGCAACGTGTCGTCAGTCATTGCAGATAAAACCTCTCTTTCGCGCTCCTTGTCATGGCCATTCAACAGATGCTCTCGGTCGGGCGGGTAACTGTCGAGAAGGGCGAGGAGCGAAACCTCTTCGCCCATGGATTGCAGCTGAGTGGCCATTGCGTGAGCCACGAGGCCGCCAAACGACCGGCCGAGGAGGTTGTAGGGTCCAGTGGGCTGAACCTCCCGAATGATTTCCATATAATCCGCAGCCATGCGCTTAATATTGTGAGGAATCATTTCTCGTTGAATGAGATTGCGCGCTTGTAATCCGTAGATCGGATAGCCTGATGGGATATGGCCAATGAATCTTGAGTAGGACCAACTTAATCCTGCGGCAGGGTGGATGCAGAATAGAGGTTGTAAGCTTCCATTGGATCTAATCGGCAGCAATACATCGAGATCAG